>JACKEO010000004.1 GCA_020632955.1 Alphaproteobacteria bacterium | reverse complement strand
CGACGCGGGCGAGGCGGCGCACGCACTGCGGGCGGCGCCCGACAAGCGGCTGTCGGGCGAGGCGCCCGCCGAGGTGCCCCCGGTGGTGGGGCTCTTCCCCGTGTCGGCGGGCGACGTGCGGGGCCTGGGCGCCACCCTGGCGCAGTGGCCGCTGCTCGCCGACACCGTGGGCGAGGTGGACGCGGCGCTGGCACGGGCGGGCGGGCCCGGCCTGCGCGCGGCGGTCCGCGGTGCGGTCGATCCCGTGGCGCACGACGAGCTGCTCACCTTCGCGGTGCAGGTGGCCCTCGCCCGTGCGTGGGCACGTGCCGGCGTGGGCTTCGATGGCGTCGCGGGGCAGGGGATGGGCGAGGTGGCGGCCGCCTGCGTGGCGGGGGTGTGGTCGCTGGAGGACGCGGCGCTGTACGCGGTGGCCCGTCATCGGGCGCTCGCGGAGGCGCCGCGGGCGCGCGCCGTGGCCTTCCGGGCGGAGGCGGACGCGGTGCGCGAGCTGTTGCGGGGGGCCGAGGATGCCTGGCTCGTCGCCGAGCTCGCCCCGGGGGAGCTCGTGGTGGGCGGGCAGCGCGGCGGGCTGGATCGCGTGCTGGCGCACCCCTCGGTGAGCCACGTGGTGGAGCTGGGTGCCGTGGCCACCTCGCCGTCGGCGCGTCGCCGTGCCGCGAAGGCCCTCCAGGGCGCGCTGGGCCTGCTCTCGCCGCCGCGGCTCCGCATGGCGGTGGGGCACCTGGGCAAGGTGGACGCCGACGAGCTCGCCACGCCGGCGGGGTGGACCCGTCAGCTGCTGGAGCCCTGTCGCCTCGGGGCGGCGCTCCGCAGCGTGGTGGACGGCCCGAGCGTGGTGGTGGAGCTGTCGGTGCGCCCCGTGCTGGCCGGCGTGGCGCGGCGGGCGCTCGGGTCCCCCACCCACCGTGTGCTCTCGGCCCACGTGGCGGATCAGGGGCCGCGGTCGGCGCTGGAGGCCCTGGGCGAGGCCTGGGTGGCCGGCGTGGACGTGGACTGGGAGGCCGTGCTCGCGGGCGGCGGGGCCACCCGCATCGATCTGCCGCAGGCGCCGTGGCAGCGGCGACGCTGCTGGGTGGACGAGCGCGCGGAGGCGGAGCCCCCGGAGCTGGAGCCGGACCCCGTGGACCCGGCGCGGAGCACGCTGGGACGGTGGGCGTGGCCGGTGGCGCTGCTCGCCGGCACGGCCGCGGGCTGGTGGCTTCGGGGCTGCTGACGGCGACCGCCCTGCGACGGGATTGCACCGAGTTGGTGGCGGGAATCACGCAGTCCGATTTGATCGGAGGTGCGCGGGCGGCTAACGTGCGCCGGCCGCTCGACCGGTGTCGAGCCTGTCCGTTTCCCTGGAGCACCCGATGATTCCCTCCCTCCGCCCCCGCCGGCACTCGCTCGTCCTCGCCGCCGCGCTCGCCACCGCCTGCGGTGCCGGTGCCGACAAGGACGGCGACACCGACAGCGACGGCACCACGAACACGGGTCCCACGGGCGATGTGAGCGACTTCTTCGAGGTCTCCAGCATCCTCTTCCAGGCGAACTTCGCCATCGACGGCGACGGCAAGGTCGCGGCCTACAAGGTCAACGGCTCCAACGGCGTCTCCGACAACCCCCCCTTCATCCGCGTGCTGCTCGTGAACAGCGCCGGCACCGACGCCTGCGCCCTCGAGTACGTGGCCACGGGCTTCGACACCGCCGCGGCGATGAACATCCTGAGCGACTCTGGCGACAGCGGTGACTCCGGCGACAGCGGTGACTCGGGCGACAGCGGCGACTCGGGTGACAGCGGCGACTCGGGTGACTCGGGCGACAGCGGCGACTCGGGTGACAGCGGTGACTCCGGGGACTCCGGCGACAGCGGCCCCCCGTAGAGCCGTCGCGCCGCGCGCGCCGCGACACCGTCCTGGACTCCGGACGTCACGCGATCGCGTGCCGCGAGCCCGGATCGGAGGTCATCCACAGGCGCCCGCGGATCCAAAGCCCGCTCCGCAGCGGCACACGGATCGGTCCTCCCAGGTTGTCCACAGCCGGGGGAGGATTTCCACAGCCACGTCGTGAGAGTGGCGGCTTGACCGGGATCGATCGCATCGGTATCACTGCGCCGTCGACAGTCGTCGGCGCGGTCTCGAACTGGATCCGGTGGGTCATCCCTGTCGCCTGAGGCACGGGGTCCGCTGGTGGAGCATCCTCCTGGGCTCCCTGCCCTCGCTCCACCATCGTGCGGGCTCCCGCCGACGCCCTTCCCCGGGGCGTCACGCCACGCCCCGTGGTCTGCCTCGCGCTCCTCGTCCCCAGACGACGGGATGCCCACCGGATCCGACTCCCCCGAGCCCCTGCAGGCAGGCAGGCGCGGCCAGGGGGCACGAGACGGAGGGCGGGATCGACCGGGTGCGGCGCGTCAGCGCCTGAGGCAGAGCTGGACGTAGCCCTGCGGGAAGCCGTTGGGCTTGGAGGCCACCTCGAAGTCGACCTCGTCGAGGGTCCAGCCGCCCGCGCGCTGCTCGGCCACCCACTGGCCCACCTCCGAGGTACGGTCGTGGGTGTCGAGGGGTGCGTCGCCGTCGAGCGCGTGCCGGAAGGTGCGGCAGCGATAGGCCTGCTCGGCGGGCTCGTCGGCCGCATGCGCCTGGGGAGGCGTGGCGCGGGCCAGGCACCACCCGCCGGTGGCGGCCAGCAGGAGGAGGACGGGCGTGGAAGGGGTGCGTGGCATGAGCGGCTCCGGTGGGCAGCAGGGGGAGAGGTGATGCTGGTGTGGTCGTGGAGCCGGCACCGCACGCTCGCGACCTGCCGGCGGCGGTACTGGCTGACCTACTACGGCGCCCGCGACGGGTGGCGGGCCTCGGTGCACGAGCGGTCGCGGTCGCTCTACCGCATGAAGCAGCTGCTCGCGCGCAGCCAGTGGGTGGGGCAGCGCGTGCACGAGACCCTCGCCCACCTGCTGCAGCGCCGGCGTGCGGGGGCGGAGGTCGACCGCGACGCCGTGCGGGACGACGTGGCCCGGCGGGCGCGGCGCGAGCTGGAGGATGCGCGGCGGGGCCTGCCCGACCTCGACCCGCGTCGCTACCCGGGCTTCATGGACCTCTTCTACGGCGAGGATCCCGGCGATGCCGCGTGGGCCGGGTGGGTGGACGAGCTGGTCGAGCAGACCGACGCCGCCATCGACCACGCCGTGGCGCGTCGGCTCTTCCAGGTGCCCGGACGCATCCGCGAGGTGGAGCAGCTCGAGCGCCTCCAGGTGGGGGACGTGCCGGTGTGGGTGGCCCTCGACGTGCTCGTGGAGGACGGGGAGGGCGGCCTGGTGGTGATCGACTGGAAGACCGGGGCCGCACCACCGGCGGGCGACGCCGAACGCCAGCTCGCGCTCTACGCGCTCTACGCCCACCGTCGGCACCGCGTGCCGCTGGATCGCATCTCGGCCATCGAGGCGCGCACCCGCCTCGGGGACTTCCGCACGCTCCGTGTGGGGGCCGCCACCCTGCGCGAGGTGGAGGAGCTGGTGCGCACCTCGGCGGCCGAGATGCGGGCGATGCTGCCCGATCCCGAGGTGGACCAGGCGCCCGAGGAGGCCTTCGCCGCGCTGCCCGAGGGTGACGCGACCTGTGCAGGCTGCGTCTTCCGGCGGGCGTGTGATCGCGAATGAGCCAGAAAATGTCCGGTGATACTGAACGGGTGTAGCCATCGAGAAGAGGCCCGCGTACAAGAGGGGTGTCGGAGGTGCCCGATGACCCCCCCCACCCTCTCTCCCGTCCCCGTCGAGCTGCTGCCCGCCTTCGCGGCCGATGCCGTGCCGCCGCGGGCGGGCCCGGTGCGCTGGTTCTACGTGGCCGAGTCCGGCGTCGCGGCGGGGCTGGCCCTGCAGGCAGGCGCGGTCGTCATGGTCGGCGGGCGCGCCCACGTGGGCGACAGCGTGGTGCTCGTGCCGGCCCTGCGCGGCGTGCCCCGGCTGGGCACGGTGGCCCGCGGCGGTCTGGTGGGCGATCGCGGGGAGCGCTGCGACGAGGCGCGGTGGCGCGTGGCGGGCCGCATCCTCGGCGTGCTCGCGCCCCAGGATGTCGCGCCGTCCAGCGTGCGGCCGCGGCAGCTCGCCCTCTTCCCCGCGCGCGCTGCGTGAGGTGTGGGCCCGTTCGGGGGCCGGACGGCGGTCCGATCAGCGGCCCATCAGAGCCCCGATCAGCGGCCCGATCAGGCCGCGGGGACCGCGTCCAGGGCCGCGTGCAGTGTGCGCACGCGGTTCGCGTCGAGCGGCGCGTCGAGGTCGCCGTCGCGGTGCAGCCAGGTGCCCACGATCGCGCCGTCGAGCCAGGGGGCCACGGCGGGCACGCCGTCCGGGGTCAGGCCCGAGCCGAGCCACAGCGGGGCGTCGGGCACGGCCTCCCGCACCCGCGCCACGTCCTCGGGGCGGGTGGGGCGTCCCGTGCCCGTGCCGCTCACGATGAGGCCCGCCGCGCCGCCACGGTGCCAGGTGTCGCGGGCCACGTCGGCCAGGTCGGGCGTGCCCAGGGGGCTCGCGTGCTTCACGAGCACGTCGGCCAGCACCGGCGTCGCCGTGCCCAGCCGCTGGCGCAGCTGCAGGGCCTCGCGCGCGCTGCCGGTCACCAGCCCCTGATCGGTGGCCATCACGCCGGTCCACACGTTCACCCGCACGAAGGCCGCGTCCACCACGGCGGCGATGCCCAGCGCAGCCAGGGCGTCGTTGCGCAGCACGTTCACCCCGAGGGCCAGGCCCGGCGCGGCCGCGCGCACGGCCAGGGCCACCGCGGTGAGCGCGGCCACGGTCACGGGCTCCACCTGCGTCGCGGCGAAGGGCGCGTCCCCCAGGTTCTCCACGATCGCGCCGTGGGCGCCGGCCTCCTGCAGCGTGCGCGCGTCGGCCACCGCGCGGGCGATCACGGCGTCCATGCCGGGCCCCGTGCGCGGCGCACCCGGCAGGGGCGGCAGGTGGATCACACCCACCAGGTGCACCCCGCCGCGCGCAGGTCGCCGCAGCTCCATGCCTCAGCGGTCCACGGGCAGGCCGTGCAGGGTGACCAGCTGGTACACGCCGTCGGGCAGGGGCGTGGAGATCACGGGCTGCTCGGTGCCGTCGAGCTGGGCCGCGGTGCCCGCCAGGCCCACCAGCAGCGGGTCCTGGTCCACGGGTCCCAGCAGCAGGGCGTACCCGCGGTCGGCCTCCAGGCCCGCACGGGCCGCGCCGGGGCGCAGGGCCGCATCGGTGGGCCCGAGCCCCAGGACGAAGGTGGTGGGCCCGAGCCAGGTGCAGCTGGCGGCGTCGTCGAGGGTGACATCGAAGCGCCAGAGCTGGAGCAGGTCGGGCCGCTCCACCGACAGGGCGATGGGGGTCACCCGGGCGATCTGCGCGCGCACGTCGCACGACACGCCCCGGGTGGCGAGCTGCAGCGACGACGTGGCGATGGCCACGGCGCCGTTCGACAGCGCGAGCTCGCCGCCCACGCCCCACACGGGATCGCCGGTGACGAAGGTGTCGGCGCTGACGTCCCGATCGTCGCCGGTGGCATCGTCGGGGCTCGCGTCGCCGTCGGCCCCCGACAGCAGGTCGGGGATCGCCAGGCAGCCCGACGCGCAGAGCACGCAGGCAAGCAGGAGGCGAGGGCCGCCGACGAGGGAGGCGACGCGAGGGCCGGGTCGGACCACTGAGGCTCCGGGTTCCTCCGTGCACATCACACGGCGGACCGGGGGGGCAAGCACGGGGCGTGCCGACCCGCGGAGGATCGCGCGGCGACGGCGTCCTCGCCCCGGGCGCCTCCACGTGGGCTCCCGGATCGCGACACGGGTGTCGCGGCCGCGTGCGAGGCGCGCCTACGGGATGGGGTGCGCCCGGAACCAGGCGATGGTGCGCTCCAGGCCCTCGTCGCCGCCCACCACGGGCGTGAAGCCGAAGTCGGTGCGCGCGCCCGACAGGTCGTACCAGTGCGAGGTGGCGAGGTTGGTGGCCACGAAGCGGGTCATGGGGGGCTCGCCGCCCAGGGGCAGCACGGCCCACAGCGCCTCGCACACCGCCCCCACGGCGCGGGCCGGCCCCAGGCCGATGCGGCCGCGGATCGGCGGCTCGCCCACGCCGGTGAGGAAGCGGTCGAGCCAGGGCCACAGCGCCACGGGCTCCTCGTCGGTGACGAAGTAGGCCTTCCCGGCGTTGGCGCTGCCCTCGGCGAGGGCGTCGGCCGCCTGCAGGTGGGCTGCGGCGGCGGTGTCGACGTAGGTGAGGCCCACCCGGTTCGTGCCGTCGCCGATCACGCGGAGGCGCCCCGCCCGGTTCCGCTGGGCCACCCGGGGCAGCATGTGGGGCTCGTCGGGCCCGTACACGAGGTGGGGGCGCAGGGCGGTGGTGGCCAGGCCGGGCCCGTTCGCGGCGAGCACCAGCTGCTCGGCGTGGGCCTTCGTGGCGGCGTAGGGCGTGAGGAAGCGCTCGGGGTAGGGCGCGTCGGCCTCGGTGATGCCGCAGGCGTCGGTGCCGTCGAAGGTGGCCGACGGCGTGGACGTGAAGACCAGGCGGGGCACGCCGGCCTGACGGCAGGCCTCGAGGATGCGCCGCGTGCCGCCCACGTTCGTGGCCTCGAAGACGGCGTAGGGGGCGTGGTAGGGCGGCAGGGCGGCCACGTGGAAGACCACGTCGACGCCCTCGAGGTGCCGCGGCAGGTCCGGCTCGTCGCGCGCGAGGTCGGCCTGCACGCCCCGGGCGCCCCAGGCCTCCACCTCGGGGTAGGCGCGACGGCCCAGCACCACCACCTCGTCGCCGCGGTCGAGGAGCTGCCGGACGACGTGCCGTCCGATGTAGCCCCCACCGCCGGTCACCAGCGCGCGCACGGAACCTCCAGCACGGCGCCGGTCACGCTGTGCGCGCGAGCCAGCGCTCGACGAGGGGGAGGACCCGGTCGGGGGCGTCCTCCATGACGTAGTGCCCCACATCCGGCCAGGCGTGCACCTCGGCCGCGGGGAAGCGACGGGTCCACTCGGCGCGGAAGGCGGGCGTGAAGCAGAAGTCGTCGTCGCCCCAGAGGATCAGCATCGGCCGATCCGCGAGCTGGGCCAGGCCGTCGTCGATGCGGCCGAGCTCGGTGTAGCTGGGGTGGTGGGGGCCGAGCGGGATGTCCTGCACGAAGCGCAGGGTGGCGATGCGGCTGTCCCAGGAGTCGTAGGGGAAGAGCAGGCCCTCGCGCGCGGTGGGACCGAGGCCCTTCGCCGTGGCCCGCCAGGCGGCCACGCGGGCGAAGCCGTTCAGGCCGCGCACGGCGAGCGGACCGAAGACCGGGATCTTCACCGTGGCGATGCTGGGCGGGATGCGCAGGCTGCGCCAGGCGCCCGTGTTCGTGACCACGAAGCGGCGCGCGAGGCCCGGGCGCTTCGTGGCCGCGCCCATGCCGATGGCCCCGCCCCAGTCGTGCAGCACGAAGGTGACGTCGGACAGGCCCAGGGCGTCGACCACGGCGAGCACGTTGTCGACGTGGTCGGCCAGCCGGTAGCTCCAGTCCTGCGGCTTGTCGGACAGGCCGCAGCCCAGGTGGTCGGGCACCACCACGCGGTAGGTGCCCGAGAAGTGCTCCACCAGGCGGCGCCAGTAGAAGGACCAGGTGGGGTTGCCGTGCAGCGCGAGGAGCACGGGGGCATCCCGCGGACCCACGTCGAGCACGTGCATGCGCCCGCCGGGGACGTCCACGAAGGTGCCCTCCCAGGGGTAGGCCTCCCGGAGGTGCGAGGGCAGTGCGTTCACCAGCGGACTCCGAGCATGGCGCAGTTGAGCCCGCTCCCGATGCCGAGCAGGGCGAGCGCGTCGCCCTCGGCCACGAGGCCCTGCCGGGCGGCGAGGAAGGCCGTGGCGGGCACGCCGCAGGAGCCCACGTTGCCGAGCCAGGGGAAGGTGCGCGGGGCACGGGCGTCGGGCACCCCGAGGGCGCGGACGATGGCCTCGTGGTGGGCCTTGCCCACCTGGTGCATGGCCGCAGCACCCACCTCGCCGGGCCCCCAGCCGAGCACCGAGCGGAAGTCGAGCCAGGTGCGTGAGGCGAGCGACACGCCCTCGCGCAGCAGCTGCACGGAGTCGGTGACCATGCCGCCGGCGTCGCCGCGACAGAGGCCGTGGTGCTCGGCCGCGGCGTGCACCGTGCCGCCGAGCAGCTGGTGGCCGCGCCGCACGGCGGTGCCCGAGGCGAGCACCACCGCGGTGGCCGCGCTGCCCAGGGTGAGCGTGGCGAGGTTGTCCTTGAAGGCGTGGATGTCGGCCGTGGGCGAGGCCAGGCGCTGCAGCGTGGACTCCAGCACGGGCGAGGCGTCCTCCGCCGACACGACGAGGCCGACCTCGATCTGCCCGAGCGCGATCATGTTCGCGACCGTGGCCATGCCGCTCAGGAAGCCGAGGCAGGCGTTGGACAGGTCGAAGTTCACGGCGTGGTGGCCGATGCCGAGGCGGCCCTGGAGCTCCGACGCGAGGGAGGGCTCGAGGCGGTGGCGGTACACCGAGCAGCTCACGATGGCCTGCAGGTCCTGCGCCGCCAGACCGGCCTCCTGCAGCGCCTCCTCGGCCGCGGCCACGGCGCCGTCGAGGTAGCTCGTGCCCTCGGGCCACAGCCTGCGGGACGCGATGCCCGTGACGGCCTCCACCCAGCCCGGGCGGAAGCCGAGCCGCCGGTACAGGGGGGCGAGGCGCTCCTCGAGCTGGGCGGTGGTGCGCTCCTCCTCGGGCACGACCACGCCGGTGCCCAGCAGGTGCACGTCGTCCCAGCGCCAGCGCACGGCATCGCGCGGGCCGCGCGTGGGGCGGCTGTGTGCGCTGGGGGGATGGAGGGTCGTGGTCACCGGCGCTCCGGGCCGCGGGGTCTAACCGGCGGCGGGTGCAGACGTGCGGGTGGACCCCGGAGGGAGCGGATAGGCCGCGTCTCCGGAGGGCCGATGGGCTGGCTGCTGACCCTGCTCCTGGCGTGCGTGGACGCCGACGCCCCGGTGGTGCCCGGCGACGACGCGCCCTTCGAGCTCGAGGTGGCGCCCGGGTCCACGGCCACGCGCCTCACCGATCGCCTCGAGGCCGACGGGCTCGTCCCCAGCAGCTTCGCCTGGCGCTGGTTCCTCCGCTCCACCGACGCCGGCTGCATCAAGGCGGGACGCCACGAGGTGCGTCGGAGCCTGTCGATGCGGGAGCTGCTCGCCGAGCTCTGCGGCCCGCCGCTGCCCGAGGACGTGCCCTTCACGGTGGTGGAGGGCTGGCGGGTGGTCGACATCGACGCCGCGCTGGTGGCGAAGGGCTGGATCGAGGCGGGGGCGTACGTCGCGGTGGCCACGCCGGCCGCGGTGCCGCCCCCCTTCCCCGTCCCCGCCGACACCCTCGAGGGCTACCTCTTCCCCGAGACCTACGGGGTGCTCCCCGATCGCTTCGATCCGGCCGACCTCGTGCGGCGCCAGCTCGAGACCTTCCAGGCGCGCGCGCTGCCGCTGCTCGAGGGCCAGGAGCGATCGGTGCACGCGCTGGTGACCATGGCCTCGATGATCGAGCGCGAGGAGCCCACCCCGGCCCAGCGTCCTGTGGTGGCGGGCATCCTGTGGAAGCGGCTCGACGCGGGCTGGAAGCTCGGCGTGGACGCCACCAGCCGCTACGGCCTGGTGGACCCCACCGACCGGCGCGCCTTCCTGGTGCGCCTGCGCGACCCCGACGACCCCTTCAACACCCGCCTGCGCCAGGGCCTGCCGCCCACGCCCATCAGCAACCCCGGCCTGGCCAGCCTCGCTGCCGCCGCGCGCCCGGTGGCCTCGGAGTTCTGGTACTACCTGCACGACGGGCAGGGCGTCTTCCACGGGGGGCGCGACGCCGCCCACCACGACGCGAACCGGCGCACCTACGACGTCTACTGAGCCTCACCAGCCGATGGGCAGCTCGTCCTCCAGCGCGTGCGCGTCCTCTGCGTCGAGGATCGCGCGCGCGACCGGGTAGCCGAAGCCCGCGCGGGCCATGGACGCCAGCTCCTTGCGGAGCTTGTCGGCGTCGGCGTCCACGCGGCGCCACGGACCGAAGCGTCGGCGTCGTGCGTACCGGATCGCCGCGAGGCGCTCGTCGGACGGGCCTGGCGTGTCCCCCTCGTCCAGCGCCGCGGCGGCCACGTCGGGGGCGATGCCCTTGAGCGCCAGGGCGGCGCGGATTCGCCGGGTCGAGCCGCCGCGTGCGCGGAGCCGGGCGACGAGGGCCTGGGCGAAGCGGGCGTCGTCCACGAGGCCCTCGGCCTCCAGGGCGTCGAGCACCCCCTCCACCTGGCGGAGCAGCTCGGCGCGGTCCTGCGCGTGGGCGGCCACGGCGCGATCCACCCGCTTGACGAGGGTGCGGCGCACCGTGTCGCGGGAGCCCTCCCAGCGCTCCAGGTACCAGAGGGCCAGCCGGCGCAGGTAGGCGGGGTCGACCCGACGAGCGGTGCGTCTCATGCCGGAATCCTCGCGTGGACGCCGGTTGTGCCGATGTTGCAAGAGCCCCGTCCCGGAGCGTCAGCGAAGGTGTGCAGCGCCGGGACGGACGTTACGACCGATCGTGTTCGAAAGGGGTGCGACATGACCCGAGCGGCCTCCGTGGACAACGTACGCGAGCTCCGCCCGGCACCCCAACTGGAGGCCGACGAGCTCCGGCTCATGTATCGGCTCGGTGCGCGCTCCCGTGTGCTCGAGGAGCACGTGGTGCGCCTCGTCACCCGCGGCGAGGTGAAGTTCGCCATCTGGGGCCCGGGCGAGGAGGTGCACGGCACCGCCATGGCGCTCGCCCTGTCGAAGGCGGTCGAGGTCGACCGCTTCGGCATGGTCCCGCACTACCGCTCCGGCGCCTTCGCCCACGCGTGGTGCGTGCTGAACGGCGTCGACGATCTCGCGCTGAAGGTGCTGCGCCAGCAGTTCTCGAAGGGCACCGACACCATGAGCGGTGGCCGGCAGATGGTGTACCACCTGCACATCCCCGAGGTGGGCATCCTGCCGGTGCAGTCGCCGGTGGGCATGCAGCTGGGCAAGGCGGCCGGCTGGGCGCTGGGCCTGCGCAAGCGGGGCATCACCGACGGCGTCGCGCTCGCCGTGGTGGGTGACGGCACCACGGCCGAGGGCGACATGCACGACGCGATGAACGCGGCGAGCGTGTGGCACCTGCCGCTCATCGTGGTGGTCACCGACAACGGCGTGGCCATCTCCACCCACCCCGAGGACGGCCGCGGCATCAAGGACTTCGCCGCCTACGCCGACGCCTTCGGCTTCGCGCACTTCGCCTGCGACGGCCGCAGCTTCGAGGAGTGCTACCAGACCACCTGGCAGGCGGCGCGCTTCGCCCGGGTGCACCAGGCGCCGGTGCTGCTGCACGTGCACTCGCTGCCCCGCTTCAACGGCCACTCCTCCGCCGCCGACGTCACCTTCGACCTGCTCCAGGAGGATCCGCTCATCCGCTTCGGGCACGAGCTCGTCGAGCAGGGCGTGTTCGGGGCCGAGGACGTGCTCAGCCGCCGTGAGACCACGGGGCGCGACTTCTTCGCCCACCACGTGCTCGGTCGCGTGATGGAGGAGGAGGACGCCGCCGTGCGGGTGGTGCTCGACCAGGTGCGCGCCGAGCCCGAGCCCGACACCACGCGCGTGGGCGAGTTCGCCTACCCCGACTTCCCGGCGATCCCCGAGACGGCGCCCGGCGAGGGAGACACCCAGGTGAGCTACGCCGGGGCCATCCGCGCCGCGCTGCACAAGCTCATCGAGCGCCACGGCGGCCACGCCCTCGGCCAGGACATCGGCTCCCTGGGCGGGGTGATGACGGCCACGGCGGGGCTCAAGGCCCTGCACCCCGACGACGTGGTGGACGCCCCGCTCAACGAGCCGCTGATCTGCGGCGTGTCCACGGGCCTCGCGCTGCACGACGGCCTCATGGGCCTGCCCGAGATCCAGTTCGGCGACTACAGCTTCAACGCCTTCCACTGGTTCGTGTACTGGGGCACCGTGCACTGGTCCACGCTGGGCCAGGCCAGGGCGAAGCTGGTGCTCCGCATGCCCACCGACCCCTTCGGGGGCGGCGCGATGTACCACTCGATGAGCCTCGACGGGTACCTCAGCGGCATCCCGGGCCTGGTGGTGATCATGCCGTCCACCAGCTTCGACGCCCACGGCCTGCTGCTCACCGCGGGCGAGTACGACGGGCCGGTGGTCTGCCTCGAGCCGAAGTGGATGTACCGCCAGACCCTCGGGCCGGCCTTCCCCGGTGAGGACCCGGCGGCCGCCCAGGCACTCAAGCGCTCGATCATGAAGGGCGAGGTGCCCGAGCTGCCCGATGTCCACGTGCCGTTCGGCAAGGGCATCGTCCGGCGCCCGGGTGGTGACGTCACCGTGGTGGCCTGGGGTCGCGCCGTGTGGCGTGCCATGGCGGCCGCCGACGCGCTGGCGGAGGCGGGTGTGCAGGCCGAGGTCATCGACCTGCGCACGATCGTGCCGCCCGACCTCGACCTGGTCCGCGAGAGCGTGGGCCGCACGGGCCGCCTGGTGGTGGCCGCCGAGGACCGCGCCTTCGCCGGCTTCGGGCGCGCCATCCAGGGTGCTGTGGTCGAGGCCATGCCCGGCACGCCCTCGCGGGTGGTGGGCCAGCTCGACCTGCCGGGCATCGGCCAGTCCCTCACCCTCGAGGATGCGCAGACGCTCACCGACGGCGCCATCGTCGCCGCCGTGCACGAGGTGCTCGGCCTGCGGGTGGCCGGCGGGGGCACGCGCACCGTCGTGGTGCCGCCCCGCTACTTCATCACCTGACGGCGGCGCCTGGCGGGCCCGGCCGCCACCGCCGTGCCCGTGGGGTCACGGCGGGCTGAGCAGGTCCACGTCGACGATGCCCTGTGACGGGAAGCGGACGGCGCGCTCGAACTCGATCTGGCGGGTGCCGAAGTCGACGACGAAGCGGTGGCGGCCCGGCTCGAGCTCGAGCACCACGGGCAGCATGCCGGCCACGCGACCGTCGACGATGAGGCGGGAGCCCTCCCAGCCCTTGGCCACCACGCGGGCGTGGCCCGGCGTGCCCTGCTTCTGGAGCTGCACGTCGAGACCCACCGGCTCGCGACCCACCACGAGCTGCTGCTCGACGGGGTCGTGGCCGGCGAGGGTGAGCTCCACCACGTGGGTGCCGGGTGCGAGGCTCACGGTGGCCGGCGAGGGCCCGATGCGTCGGCCGTCGATGCGCACATAGGCGCCCGCGGGCGTGGTGCGCACCCGCACCTCGGCGGTGGTGGCCGCGTCGGCGGTGCGGGGGGTGGCCCGGAAGCCGGAGCGCTGGCCGGGCGCCACGGGCAGGTTCTCGGGCGGGCGCGCGAACGGCAGATCAGGCTCCTCGGCCACGAGGGCCTCGAGCTCGGGCGCCACCGGCTGCAGCGCCCGCAGCGGCTCCTCCTGCGGGCGGAAGACCACCACGAGGATCAGCAGCACCACGACGAAGGCGCCCACGGCGGCGATGGTGCCCAGCACGCCCCAGGACATGCCGGCCGGGGTGAGGTCGGGGGCGGTGGGGGCCGTGGCGCCGGGTCCGCGAGGCCGCCGGGGCGGGCGGCGCAGCTCGGCGGGGATGGGGGGCGGCGTCTGACGCACCGGCGGCGCGCCGGTGGGTGCCCGGAGGGGGCCACGCGCGGGCCGTGCATGCCCTGCAGGCGTGGGAGCGGGCGCGGGCACCGGCTGCGGTGTGGGGGCGGGGCTCTGGAACTTCCCGGAGTCGAAGGACCCGGGGTCGGGCGTCGGCGCGGCCGGCACCTCGAAGGCGTCGGTGTCGAAGACCCGGCCCTCGCGCTCCATCGCGCTCGCGGCGCTGGAGGCCCAGGCGTAGGGATCGGTGCCCGGGCCGAGATCGTCGGTGTCCTCGGGCTCGAAGGCCTCCTTGGAGGCGGGCGTGGTGACCACCGGGGGCGGGATCGGCTCGAGCAGCAGCGGCGGCGCGATGTCCGGCGTGGATCGCGTGCGCGAGGACGGAGGACCCAGGCCGTCGTCGGTCAGGGCCGAGAACAGCGGGTCCGAGCTGGCATGGCGAGCGGACATCCGGGGGGGAGACCTCGCGGGGGTCGAGGGGGCATTGTACGCCCCGACGCGCCCGAGCGTCGTGGCGTGTGTGGAATCGTCCAGACCGGGTACCGCTTCACGACGATTGCCGCTTGCGGGTGGATCCGGGGATCGCCTCGGCCGGGCGCCCTACTCCGGGTCGCCCAGCTCGATGTCGAACCTTCGGATGTAGGGAGCGAACTGCTCGTGCACCGTCTCGGCCCGCACGCCGAAGGCCTCCGTGGTGTACCGATGCCGTCCGCGCTTGTCCTCGCGGTCGCTGTCCTGCCATGCCGCGATGCGCGCCGGGTAGTCCTCGCACCAGGGCAGATCGAAGTGCGTGCAGGCGCGGCGCAGCACGTCCTCCGGGTCGCGGACCAGCTCGTGGAAGCCCACGTCGAAGAAGGTGCGCTCGTCGCCCCAGGCGTCACGGGCCGCCATCGCGCGCTGCACGCCGTCGAGGAAGCGGTCGCCCACGTACGGACCCATCGCCTTGGGCTCGAAGGCCCCGTAGATCAGGCGGCGCGTGAGCGACATCATCGAGCAGTAGGAGGCCACCGAGTCGACGGGGTCGCGGTGGGTCCAGATGATGCAGGCGTCGGGGAAGACGGTCAGCAGGTCGTCGATGAACCAGAGGTGCTCCGGGCACTTCAGCACGAGGTTGTCGACCGGGTCCCGGTGCTGGAAGAGCTGCAGCCAGCCCTTGTACTCGCGGTAGGCGCCCGTCATGTCGTGGTCGAGGAGCCAGCGCCCGTAGCTGTGCAGGCCCGTCTGGATGTCCCAGTTCAGCACCTGCATGCTGTTCCAGAAGAGGTACCAGCACTCCTCGAGCGTATCGACGCGGATGTCGTGGACCTCACGCTGCTCGGGGGCCACGAGGTGGGCGACGCTGATGGTGCGCGCCGCCGCCCTGCGACGCTCGCGCTCGTCGCGCACCGGGTCGGCGCTGGTGGGCACCGGCGTGTAGAGCTCCCAGAAGGGGATGCCGCGCCGACGGTCGTGCAGTGCCAGGAGGTTCTGGATGAGCGTGGTGCCGCTGCGGGGGAAGCCCAGCACGAAGATCGGCCGGTCCACCCGCTGCGTCAGCACGTCGGGGTGCTTCCGCACGTGCTCCTGGTAGCGCAGGCGGTTGCGCAGGCCCTGGAGGAAGGTGCCCCGGAGGACCTGCCGCGCCAGCGGCGTCATCCCCAGCTCCTCCACGTTGTCGAGCAGGTGGCGCATGCCCTCGAGGAAGCCGGGATCGCCGAAGTCCGACAGCCCCGTCTGGCGGCGCGCGAGATCGAGGAAGACCTCCTCGCCCACGTGCGTGAAGGGCAGATCGAGCCGCTCGGCCACGCCGCAGGCGGCGTTGAGCACGCGGAGGAGCGGACTGTAGGTGGTCTGCTCGACGGTGAGGCTGCGGCTCAAGGGGGCTCGCACGGTGCGGGAGGCGGCGCTGGATAACCGACTCCACCCGCCCACCCACGGCCCTGCGCGCACCTGCTCGTGGACGGCATGTCAGGGGCGCGGTGTTCGGGGTGTGCGTGGGTTAGGACGCCGGGTCGTCCGCTGCCCTGCCTGGAGACGCCCATGAACGCCGTGCGCACCCTGTCGGTCCTCGCCTCCCTCACGCTCGCCGCGCCGGCCTGGGCCGGGCCCTGCGACGTGCACGTGAAGAAGGCCCAGTCCGCCACCGGAGGGGCGCTCGTCGCGGCCTACCAGGCCCTGCTCACCTGCGACGCCACGCTGGCCAAGCAGAGCTTCGAGGCCTTCATGCTCAAGGCCACCGATCTCGACACCCTCGTGCCGCTCGCCGCGGCCGCGGTGGACGGCCAGGCCTACACCGAGGTGTGGGCGATGATGGGCCGCATCCCCTACGAGTTCCGCACCGATCTGGCCTCGCGCCTGGGCGAGAGCTGCACCGAGCAGGACTCGCTGGTCACCTTCCTCCAGGGCGCGCACGTGGCGCTCAAGGGGCACGACTTCACGCAGTGGATGCCGGCGATGGCGTCCTGCGAGGCCGAGCCCTTCCAGGCCTGGATGGCCGCGGCGCTCACGGCCCCCCCCCAGTCCACCTACAACGAGAAGTACAACACCCTCCTCACGGCGTGGGTGGAGGCCAAGGGCGTCGACGCCCTGCCGGTGCTCGTGCAGGGCGCCATCGCGGCGGGCAAGGGCGATGGCCCGTTCACCAGCGTGCTCGACGCGATGCAGCGCGCCATCCAGCCCGACGACGTGCGGTCGGATCCCTCGGCCGACGACAAGGCGAAGCTCGAGGCCAGCCTGCTGGAGGTGGCCGCCGCCGTGCCCCCCGCCGCGGCCCGTCTCGTGGCCGACCGCCTCTACTCGGCCGGCAGCCCGGCCAAGGCGGCCAGCCTGCTGCCGGCGATCTACCCCGACCGCGTGCAGCCCGACGGCACCCTGCGCTGGGCGGCGGCGGCCGTGGAGGCCTGCGACGGCGATGCCGTGGTGCACTGGACCTCGTGGACCGAGGCGCCCACCCGCTTCGACGTGCTGGCGCCCGCCACGCCGGTGCTCCAGGGCACGAAGCCCAAGCTCAAGTGCAGCGGCGAGGCCTGGGCCGTGCGGGCCACCGCCGAGCCCGTGGCCGACGCTGCGGCCGCCTCGGCCTGGGTGGCCGCGCTCGTCACCGAGCTCGGGGCCGACGGCACGAAGGTGAAGGACCGCGAGGAGAAGGGCCTCACCATCCCGTAGGTCCTCACCATCCCTCGGGGCCGCGGCGCCAGGCGCCCCAGCGCGTCCAGCGGTCGCGTCGCTGCCGGATGACGGGCGCGCCGAGGCGCTCGAGCAGGTCGTTGCCGGCGGCGTCCTTGAGCAGCACGGCACGCCGGGCCACCCGCTGCGCCTGGGCCAGCCAGGCGTGGTCGAGGCTGGCGGGGTGCCCCAGGGCGTGGAGCAGGTCGAGCGAGGTGCTCCGGGTCTGCACATCGGCCGGGAACATCGGGTCGGCGATCACCACGTCCACCGACCCGGGCGGGAGGGCCGCCAGGACGGCGGTGGCGTCGCCCTGCACCACGTCGACGGCCCGGTCGGCCAGGCCCTCCTCGGCCAGCGTGGCCACGATCGGGCTGATCTCGATGCCGAGGACGCGCTCGCCCGTCCAGTCGGCCAGGAAGCAGGCGTCCACGCCGAGGCCGAGCGTGCAGTCCACCACCCGGTCCCCGGGACGCAGCTCGCCGAGCCGCACCCACGGATGCGCCGCGCCGGCGGCGGCGAGGGTGTGGGCCATGCCGGGGTGCCAGCGCCATGCCTGGTCGCGCCAGCGCACCTCCAGCGCCCCCCGGGTGACCACCAGGCGCAGGCCCTCGTCGTGGGCCGTGTGGGGCACCACGGGCCAGCCACCGCGGGCCCCGAGTGCGGCGGCGCGGGCGCGCTGGGCGCGGGTGGGTCGCTCGCTCGTCGTCACCCGCAGCGTGGCGGGATCCGGACGGCCGGGATCAGCCGCCAGCGGCGTCGTCCCCGGTGCCCGTGTCGACGCCCTCGCCCTCGTCGGCGAAGAGGAAGGCGGGCGCGCCGTCGAAGAGCATCACCGCCGACATGTGCGTGCAGCTGCCCTCGTCGGCCGGGTCGAGATCGGCCACCAGCTCCAGCGCACCGGTGATCGCGTTGATCAGGCTGGAGGGCACGGCGTCGAAGCCCAGCACGTTGTCGGCCACCTCCTGCGTGAGGATGGCGCCGCCCACCGTGCCCGACCACCGGCCGTCGCCCAGCGGCACGAGCCGCACGTGGCCGTCCTGCAGGGTGAGGTCGATGGTCTCGTCGAAGACGTGCAGCGGCAGGCGCAGGTCGAAGCCCTCGCCGAGGATGCTGCCGTCGTCCTGGAGCACGGCGGTGGTGACCTCGGCCGCCGGCAGGTCGAGGCGGCGGTCGAAGGTCTGGCTGGGCAGGATCACGCCGTCGCCGCCCAGGGTGGGACGCCCCGCGCCGCGCACGATCGAGAGCTGCACGGCGTCGCCGGCCTTGGCGTCCTCGTGCCCGTCGAGCTCGAAGAGCAGCAGCAGCTCGCCGCTGTCGACGGCGTCCTGCACGAGGTCCTTGAGGGCCTGCCCGCCCGTGGTCTCGATGATGGGCAGCAGCGCGGCGAAGGCGTTGTCGATGCCCGCGTGGCCGGCGGGGTCGACGTAATCGGCAGGGCCGCAGGCATCGACGCCGCTCTCGGCGGAGCCATCGAGGTCGAAGCCCGCCGACACGCCGGCGTTGGCGCGCGCGAAGGACAGCGTGGTGGCGAGCACCACCTCGGGCTCGGACACGCGCGCGGGGGCGTCGGGCGTGCCGTCGTCGGTGTCGAGGGTGTCGTCGGACGCGCCCGGCGCGCACGCCAGGAGGAGGAGCAGGGGCAGGCTGCGGTGTGGCATCAGACCTTCTCCAGCGCGCCCAGGGAGTCTTCCGTGTAGCCGTCGTCCTTGCCGAAGGAGGGACGGGCGATGCCCATGGCGCGGATGACCGTGAGCGGCACCTTCAGCGCGTTCTCCTTCGTGGTGGACCGGTAGTGCACGTCGGTGCGGATCGTGCCCGACCCGGAGCCGACGATCACGGTGGGCCACTCGTCGATGGCGTGGGTCTTGCCGAGGGACACGTCGGAGGTGCCGAGCACGATGGTGTGGTCGAGCAGCGTCTCGGAGCCCTCCGCCACCTCGTCGAGCGCGGTGCAGAAGGTGGCGAGGGCCTCGATCTGCTTCACCGTGTTCGCGTGGACCATGGGCTGGTCGCCCGGCTCGTTGTGCGTGAGCTGGTGGTGGCCCTCGGTGGTGCCCGGGAACTGGTAGTTGCCCACGGGCCGGATGAAGCAGTGCGAGGCCACGCGGGTCTGGTCGCAGGCGAAGGCCATGGCCACGAGGCGCGCCATCACGGCGTGCACCTCGAAGGGGTCCTCGGCGAGCTGCTCGCGCGACAGCGGGCTCGCCGGACGCGCGCAGCTCTCGTAGTCGGGCGGACCCTCGGCCAGCTTGGCGATGCGGCGCTCGATCTCGCGGATGCCGGTGAGGTGGGCGTCGAGGCGGGCCTTGTCGGACGACCCGAGGCGGCCCTGCAGGCTCTCGATGCGGCCCACCACGCTGTCGAGCACGCTCTGGCGCAGCGCCAGGCGGGGGTCGATGCGGGTGTCCTCGCCGGGCGCGCGGAAGGCCTCGCCGAACAGCGAGCGGAAGAGCACCGCCGGGTCGCGCTCGGGCGGCAGCGGCTGGTTGGGGCCGCGGAAGGCCAGGCCATCGCTGTAGTAGGCGCCCGTCTCGATCGACTGGAAGGTGGTGTCCTTGCCGATCTCCTCGGCGATCACCTGATCGATGGTGGGACCGCCCGAGGTGTGGGCGCCCTCCTCGCCGATCTGCACGAAGCCCGAGAGGAAGGGACCCAGGCCCGAGTAGTGGGGGATCGAGTTGATCGCGCGCACCTCGGTGCCCGTGACCACGGCCACCTTGCGCTTGAGCGCGGCGAGCGGCTCGAGCTCCGGCGACAGCTTCCAGGCGTCGCCCTCGCCCACCTCGGCGGGCACCCACTGGCCCGGAACGATGCCGTTGCCCCAGGTCCAGAGCACGAAGCGCTGCGGGAAGTTGCCGCCGTCGGCCCACGCGGTGCCCGACGCGTTCATCATCGCCTCGAGGGGCGGCAGGCCGATCGAGACGGCGGCGCCGCCGAACAGGCCGCGGAGGACGGCGCGACGATCGATGTGCTTCATGGGACCACCTCCGCCACGCGGCGGTAGAGCGGGCTCGTCACCAGGTCGACCCACAGGGACTTCATGCGGTAGCCGCTGGCGGCGAAGCGCTGCTCCAGCCAGTGGACGGCGTCGGCGTCGGCGGCGTCGATCTCGCGGCCCAGCGCGTAGCGCGTGACCTGGTCGACCATGCAGGGGACGAAGTCGTCGTGGGCGCGGATGGTGGTGCCCAGCTCGGCGAGCCCGTCGAAGGGGGCGCCGTCGAGGTCGCCCGTGACGTCGATGTCGGCGCCGGCCTCCGTCTCGCGGAAGCCGCCGATGCCGTCGAACTCCTCCATGCCCAGCCCGATGGGATCCATGTCGAGGTGGCAGGAGGAGCAGGCGGGGTTCTCGAGGTGCGAGTCCAGGCGGTCGCGCAGCGTGGGCGCGTCGGGGGTGGGCTCGGGGATCGAGGTGTCGACGTTGGACGGCGGCGGCCGGATCGTCTGGCAGAGCAGCGTCTGGCGCACGAACTTGCCGCGCAGCGTGGCGCTGGTGGACGTGGGGTGGGCGTACAGGGCCAGGATGGAGGCCTGGCCGAGCAGGCCGGCGCGCGGACCCTCGGGGTCGAGCTCGGCCAGGCCGAAGCCCTCCCGCGACGGCGCGCGCACGTCGTAGACGCGGGCCAGCGTGCGATCGAGGAAGGTGGTGCGCGACGTGAGCAGGTCGCGGAAGTCGGCGTCGGCCCCGAAGACCAGGTGGTCGACGAAGCGCAGCGTCTCCTCCACCGAGGACGGGAAGAAGTCGTCGCTGACCTGGATGAAGACGCTCGGATCCTTCTGCAGCTCGGACACGTGGGCGAGCCACAGCACGTCGGTGACCCAGGCGCGCAGGCCGTCGTGGGCGCGCGGGTCGGCGATCATGCGCTCGACCTGGGCGTCGAGCCCCTCGGGGGTGTCGAGCTCGCCGGCCTCGGCCGCGTCGAGGAGGAGGTCGTCGGGGATGGTGTCCCAGAGCAGGAAGGACAGCCGCGAGGCCATCTCGAAGCCGGTGTAGCTGCCGCCCTCGCCGAGCTCGACGCGGAGCAGGAAGTCGGGGGCCTGCAGCACGGCCGAGACGCCGTACTCGAGGCCCTCGTAGAAGGCCTCGGTGGCGGGGGTGCCGTCGGCCAGCTCGGCCTCGAGCACCGCGGCGGAGGACGTCGACAGGTCGACCAGCACGTCGAGCTCGTCGGCCGTGAGGGTGCGACGCCAGGCGCGGCGCGCGAAGTCGGCGAGGAAGGTGCGGGCACAGCCCGCGTCGACCGCCGCGCTGGGGGTGCAGGTGACGAGGCCGTCGCGGCGCTCGGGCCCCATGGCCTCGGCGGCCACGCTGTAGGCGGTGTCGGAGAAGCGGGAGACCCCGCGGGGCGACAGGGCCACGGTGGCGTCGCCCAGGGCGTCGAGGCCGTCGATGCGCTGGCTGACCTCGATCTGCGCGGGGACGTAGACCCCGTCGCCCACCAGGTCGCGGATGGCGTGCTCGTACTGCGTCTGCGACAGGCGACGGAGGACCGGCGCCACGCCCTCGGGCACGGGGGCGGGACCGGGATCGACCACGGGGGTGTCGTCGACGGTGTCGGAGTCCTTGTCGGACGGCTCGACCTCCGGCGTGGCGCAGGCCACGGCGAGCAGGCCGACGGCGACCTGGCTCCACCGTGCGCGTCGGAGGTGGTGGCGCGGCATGGGGACCTCGAGGGCGAGGGGGCGGCGGGGCGCATCCTAGCAGGCCGTCCGCCGGTTCGATCGTTCGTTCGGCACATTATGACGCCTTGGTCACGCAGGCGCCCGCAGCGTCCGGTGGCGATCAGGCGTCGGTGTGACGGGGGGTGCGCCGGGTGCGTGCCGGGCGCCCGCGCACCTCGAAGCGCGTGGGGTCGCCCAGGCGGTCGAAGTCGGCGTCGTGGCAGGTGAACACGAGCACCTGGAGGTGGTCGGCGGCGCGCCTCAGCACCTCCACCATGCGGGAGCGCCGCTCGGCGTCGGAGGCGACGAGGGCGTCGTCGAGCACCACCGGCAGGCGCCGCTCGGCGGCGAGCACCCGCGCCAGCCCCAGCCGCACCAGCACGCCGAGCTGCTCGCGGGCACCACCGGACAGCGCCTCGAAGCGCTCCTCCACCGTGCCGGTGCGCAGGCCGATGACGTCGCCCTCGTCGTCGAGCCAGAGGCTGGACCCGGGGAAGAGGATGCCCACGGTCTCGGAGAGGGCCTCGCGGACGGGGGCGGCGAAGCGCTCGACCATGTCGCGGTAGGCGCGCTCGACGGCCTCGTGCAGCGTGCGGCGCACCTCGGCCTCGTGGCGGGCCGCCTCGGCCGCCTCCTCGGCCTCGAGGGCGGCCTCCGCGGCGTCGGCCTGCACGTCGTACAGGCCGCGCTCGTTGCGCTCGGCGAGCTGGGTCTCGAGCCGCACCACCTCGTCGCGGGTGGTCTTCTGCTCGCGCTCCAGGGCGGCGAGGGCCGCGCGGTCGTCGACGAGCCCCCGCTCGGTGTGGTCGCCGCCGGCCTCGGCGTAGGTGGCCGCGGCGTGGTCGCGCCGCACGACGGCCGTGGCGTGCACCTCGCGGGCCTGCTCGGCCTGGGTGGTGAGCGCGTCGAGGGCGGGGAGCGTGGCCAGCCGCTCGTCGAGGCGCTCCACCTGCTCCCGTGCCGACCGCTGCTGGTCGTGGGCGTCGCGCCAGGCGTCGTGGGCCACCTCGTAGCGGGCGGCCGCCTGCTCGGCCTCGGAGCGCGCGGTGGCGGCGGCCGCCTCGGCGGCATCGAGCGCGGCCTGCGCGTCGACCAGGGACGGCGCCTCGTCGGGGGCCTCCTCGTCGAGCACCTCCGCCTGCGCCTCGGCGAGCTGGGTGCGCAGCACCTCGAGGCCCTCGGGGGCCAGGACGGCCACGCGGGCGCGGAGGCCCTCCTGCTCCTGCCGGAGGTCGCGCACCTCGGCCACGCGTGCGCGGGCGGCGGGCACGTCGTCCACCCCGAGGCGTCGGCACGCCGCGGCGAGATCCTCGGTGGCGGCGAGGTGGGCGGCCCGCAGCTCCTCCAGCGAGCCCGCGCCGGGGCGCACCTCGACGCGCGCCAGCTCCTGCAGCACGAGGGCCGTCTCGTCGGCCACCACCACCTCGTGGGCCTCGCCCGCGGCCAGGGGGCTGCCGTCCACGACGAGGGCGGTGAGGGCGGTGATGCGCACCCGCGCGCTGGCGGCGTCGACGCGGTCGGCGGCCCGGGCGCGCGCGAGCAGCAGCCCTTCGAGGCGCTCCAGCTGGGCGGGGTCGAGCCGGAGCTGGTCGAGGCGTCGCTGCAGGGCGACGAGGCCGGCCTCCGCCTCGGCGGCGCGGTCGAGGCGCTCGGCGAGCTCGGTGGCGGTGCGTCGGCGGTGCACCTGATCGGCGCGGCGTCGGGCCTGCTCCAGCGTGCGCCGCGCGGGACCCACGCCGGCCTCGGCCTCGCCCTTCCGGGTGCGCGCGGCGGTGCGGGCCGTCTCCGCCTCGGTGCGGCGTGCGGCGGTGTCGGCCTCGGTGTGGGCGCGGGTATCGGTGAGCCGCCGGGCCTCGGTGCGTTCGGCCTCGAGCCGGGCGCGCTCGGCGCGCGCGGCGTCGGCCTGCTCCCGCGCCTGCAGGGCCAGCTTCACCTCGCGCTCCTGCGCCTCCAGCGCGGCGCGGGCGGTGCGGGCCTGCTCGGCGCGGGCCTCGGCGCGCGCCACCACCTCGCGCTGGGTGGCGATGCGACGGTCGAGGCTGGCGATGGCGGTGCGGGCCCGGGCGAGGCCGTCCGCCAGGTCCTGGGCGGCGAGGTAGCGCTCGTGGGCGTCCTCGGCGGCCGTGCGTGCCGCGAGGGCCGCCTCCTGCAGCGTGCGCAGCTCCTTGTTCTCGCGGCCGGTGTCGGTCCAGAAGCGGGCCCGCTCCTGGGCCACCAGCTCGCGCACCCGCTTGCCCGTGGGGCCCGCCGCCACCTCGCCCGTCTGGCCGGCGAGCGAGGCGCCCAGGGCGTCACGGGCGTCGGTGGTGAGGATGCGCTCGTCCTTCACCGGCACCGACGACAGGCCCTGCTTCACCCACAGCAGCGGCCAGATGCCCAGATCGGTCTCCTTGTAGCCGCGGGGGCCCGGCTCCCGGGTGCCCACCAGCTCACGGAGGCGCTTCTCTGCGTCGTCGGTGTCGCGCAGCACCACGTTCCGGCCGGCCAGCGTGGTGCCGGCGCGGTGGAGGAAGCGCTTGGTGACGCGCCAGCTCTCGCCCTCGTCGTCGAGGAAGTCGATCTCGATCTCGGGGGCCTCGGAGCCCCCCCAGGACTGGAGCTCCTTCTTCGACTCGCCCTGGCCGCCCGACCGCTCGAACAGCCCGAGGTGCAGGGCCTCCACCAGCGTGGACTTCCCGGACTCGTTGGGGCCGCAGAAGAGGTTGAGGCGCTCGGACAGCGGCGAGAACTCGGCCGCCTCGATGCCCTTGAGGTTCCGCACCACCACGCGCTGGAGGATCATGCGCCCTCCGCCTGGGCGACGAGGCGCACCAGCAGGCGCGCGGCCTCGTTGGCCACGGGATCGTCGCGGTCGAGCAGGTCGCGCAGGGCTGCGCCCAGGAAGCCCGGGGCGTCCACCGCGTCGGGATCGATGACGGTGGCCACCGTGTCGGAGCGGATCTGCAGCGACAGCAGCGTGCCGGCGTGGGTGGCGAGCAGCGTGTCGAGGCGCGCGCGCTCCTCGAGGGGCAGCGCGCCGCGCAGGTGCAGGCGCACCAGCGTGTCGGCGCGGTCGGGCAGCTCGCCGAGCCAGCGGTCGAGGCGCGCCACGTCGTCGGGGCCGTGCAGGGTGACCGGCTCGGGCTCCTCCCAGCGCAGGCCGGCCACCTCGTGGGGCGTGACCGTGGGGACCGCGCCGGCCTCGGGCAGGTCGACGATCAGCACGCAGCGGCCGGGCGCGTCCTTGAAGCGCGTGGGCTCGGGCGTGCCGGCGTACCAGGCGCGGGGACCGAGCTGCTTGGGGGCGTGCCAGTCGCCGAGGGCCACGTAGTCGAAGCCCTTCGCCACCACGGCGTCGACGTCGATGCGGTTGGCGGTGTCGTCCGACCCGAAGCCGTGGGCCGCCCCGTGGGCCACGCACACGCGCACCGCCACGTCGCCGGCCCGGCGGGGGGGCAGGTCGAGCGTGGGGTCCTCCACGGTGTGACGCCGGGTGAGCGGGCAGGGGTGGAGCTCCACGCCCCCGAGGGAGCGGGGGGTGGCGTCGAGGGCCACGTGCACGTGGTCGGGCGCGCCCTCGGCCAGGCGCGCGAGCACGCCGCCCGGCTCGGCGGCGTCGTGGTTGCCTGCGGTGAGCAGCACCGGGATGGGCGCGAAGCGGGCCAGGGCGTCGCGTGCGCGCTGCACCTCCCAGGCCGAGACCTGGTTGTCGTCGAAGACGTCGCCGGCCACCACCACCACGTCCACCGCCTCGGCGTGGGCCAGCGCGGCGATGCGACCCAGCGTGGCGAAGCGCACGGTGCGGGCGTGCTGCCCGCGGTCGCCCTGCAGCCGGCGCAGCTTCAGCCCGAGCTGCCAGTCGGCCGTGTGCAGGATGCGCGGCATGGGACCCCCGAGGGGAGGGTGGCTAATCCGCCAGGAGGGGGTCCGTGTCCACCCCGGCGATCGTCAGCGACCACGCCGCGGGATCGGTGATGCCCGCCCGGAGCGCGTCGCCCAGGCCGTCACCCACCTGCAGCACGCCGTCGGTGCCGGGCGGGGTGTCCCAGGGAACCGCGCCCAGCACCACGCCGAGGTCGAGGGTCCAGAGGAAGGAGGTGGGCGGGGTGCGTGCGTCGACGGGGAGGATGACCGGCGCCGAGATCTCGAGGCGCTCGTCGAGGCGCAGGCGGAAGGGCACGGCGCGTCCGCCGGCGACCACGCTGCCCTCGAGCAGCAGGGAGGGGGTCCCCAGCACCGCGTGGTGGGCCACCGTGGCCTCGCCCTCGTACACCGACAGGTCGGCGAGCTCCGTGCCGCGCAGCCAGTCGGCGCCGGCGGCGGCGGGCCAGGCGCCGATCACCGCGCCCTCCGCGTCGTCGAGGACCAGCGCGCCCACGCCCCCCTCGGCGCGGCTGACCGTCAGCGCCACGTCGCCCACGGTGGCAGGCAGCAGGCCGCGCGCGACCAGCGGGGCCTCCACCAGCTGCCTGCCGGGTCCGAGGCAGCCGCCGCAGAGGACGAGGAGGAGCAGCGCGCGGCTCACAGGCGCACCTCCACGCCCAGGCGCAGGGCGAAGGGGCGACCGGCCACCACGTGGCGCTCGGGCAGCGGCGAGACGGGGGCGCGGGGATCCCATCGCGAGACGTGCACGAACTCCTCCGAGGTCCAGTCCCAGGGGGCCAGGTTGTCGACCGCGAGCTCGAAGGCCCAGCGCTTCCAGCGCAGGCGCGCCAGCAGGTCGAGCGCCACGATGTTGCCGGTGGTGAAGCCGTCGGGGAGGGGGCGCCGGGGGATGGCCTCGAGACGCAGGGAGCCCGTGAGCCGCACCGGCCCCACCGCGCGATCGTCGGCGTGCAGGCCCACCGAGAACCAGGTGCGCGCCACGTAGGGCAGCAGCGTGCCGTCGTCGCGCCGGCGCGCGTCGGCGAAGGCCGCCTCGAGCTGGAGGCGCACGCCCGGGAAGGGTCGCAGGGCCAGCGCGGCCTCGAAGCCGGCGCGCTGGGTGGGGGCGGTCGACAGCACCCGGTCGTCGAGGCGGTCCACCACCACCTCCTGCTCCGCCCAGGCGCCGTGGGCGGTGAGCGTCAGCGCGAACAGGTCGACCGGGTCGATCACCGTGCGGGCCTCGAGGCCGTCCACCACGGTGGCGCCGCTGCCGGCGGGCTCGAGCAGCCGACGGGGATCGGGCGGGCGGTAGGCGCGGGCGTAGGTGGCGTGCAGGGTCCAGCCGTCGATCGGGGTGCCCACCACGGTGGCCCGCGGCGACCACGTGAAGGCCTCGCCGATGGCGGTGGCCGCGTCCTCGTCGGGTCGGAGCGCGAGGCGGTCGTAGGCGAGGTGCATCCCGGCCTCGACCGCGGCGCGCTGGAAGAAGCCCACGCGGGCCCGCCCCCAGGCCGCGATGCCGGTGCGCCCCACGCTGCGCTCGAAGAGCACGCGTCCGGGCTGGCGCTCGAGATCGACGCGGGTGCGGTCCTGCTCGCTGGAGGTGCCCCGCACCTCGACGCCACCCTGGAAGGTGGCCTCGTCGGAGAGCCAGGGGCGACGGCCGGTGAGGCTGGCACGCACGCCGGTGTCGAGGGTGGTCTGGAAGGTGCGGGTGCCGTCGCCCTGATCGGGGTGGTCGAGGAAGCCGGTGCGGTTGTCGGCCAGCCCGGTGCCGGTGGCCGTGACCCAGGCGTGCACGTCGAGACCGCCCCAGAGCCACAGGCGCGCCACGCGACCGGTCACCAGCAGGCGCCGGCTCTCGGCCGCGCCGCTCCACAGCCGGTAGGACTCGCGGAAACCCAGCACCTCGTCGGCGAGATCGCGCGAGCGGGGCTCGGGCGGCACGTCCCAGGCGCCGTCGTGCAGCGCCACGAGGAGGGAGGCCTGGAGCTCGCCCAGGGTGCCCTGCACGCCGCCGATCAGGCGCAGGTGACGCCAGCGCCGGTCCGGACCCACGCCGAGTCCGTCGTCGGCCTCGAAGAGCACGAAGGTCTCGCGCGTGCGGCGGGGAGGGCTCCAGCCCACGATGATCTCGCCGCTGCCGTCGGTGCCCGTGGTCACCCGAGCCAACCAGCCCGCGTGGGGCATCGCCACCCGGTAGCCGAGGCTGCCCGCCGTGGACCAGGCGCCCGCGCCGGGCCGCGAGGCGGTGGGGCACAGCTCGATGCGGTCCACCACGATGCGCGGGAGGAAGGCCAGATCGGCGGTGCCGTCGCCCAGGATGTGGCCCGAGACGTTGAGGGGCACGCCCTCCACCCGCGTCTCCAGCTCGCGCCCGTGGCCCGCGTCGAAGCCGTGCCACGACCAGTTCCAGCTGCCGTGACCCAGGTGGTTGGTGACCGCGAAGCCGGGGATGGCGCGGGGCTGCTCCTCGGGTCGGCGTGCGGGCAGGGCCTCGAGGGCCGCGCGATCGAGGGCGGTGCGGCAGGGCAGCGCCGAGCGGGACGCGCTCTGCACCTCCACCACCTCGTCGACCTCCTCGGCCACCTCCGGCGGCACCTCCGGCTCGTCGTCGGCGAGGCTGGCGGCGACGAGGAGGAGCAGCAGCACGGACCGGACCACCCGTCAGCGACATCGCCTCGGTACCACGGGCGGGATCGTGGGGCGCGGCCCGGGCGCCACGGCGTGGTCGCCCGGGCCGGGGTCGGGGGTCAGCCCGCCGGGGTGAAGAGCAGCGGGTAGCGCACCCCCACCGAGCCGCCGCCGCGCGGCACGGGGAAGACCAGCCGGTACAGCAGGGCCTCGATGCAGCGGCCCACCGACGGGTCGCCGAGGGAGGCGTCGTCCACCCGGGCGCGCGACACCGAGCCGTCGGCCGCCACGTCGAGCACGAGCACCACCTTGCCTGCCAGGGTAGGGTCGCCGCGCAGGGCGCGGGTGTAGCAGAAGCGCATCGCGCCGAGCTTGCGCTTGATCACCGCGTCGACCTCGGCGCGGGTGAGCGAGCCCAGCACGATGGGGTCGGCCTGCGTGCGCGGCCCGGTGCCGGGGTCCTTGCCGCGCCCCGACCCGGGCGGGCCCGCGCCCCGACGCGGACCGCCGCCGGGCCAGTCGCCCAGACCGGTGGCCTCGCCCCCGCCGCCGAGGCCGTTGCGGGGACCCAGCGCGCTGCCACCGGGCCGACCGGGACCCCCGCCCCCGTGACGCAGCCGGCCGACCTGCGCGTAGAGGTCGCCCGGGACCCCGCCCAGGTCGCCGAGGATGGTGTCGAAGGCCTGGCCGAGACCCGCACCCGGGGCCTCGGATCGACCGCTGCCGCCTCCGCCCGGCGTGGGGGCGGCCTGGCTGCCGCCGCCGGCCTTGCCCCCACGGCGGGTGGGGGGCGGTGGGGGCGGCGGCGGCGGCACCTCCGCCAGCATCACCCTCGGCTCGTGGGGAAGCTCCAGCGCGAGCTCCGTCTCGGGCGGTGCCGTGCGGGGGAGCAGGGCGAGCAGCGCGGCCAGCGCCAGCCAGCCCAGGGTGCCGATCAGGGGCAGCCACGGCTCGGGTGCCGCACGACCCACACCGGCCATGGCGTCCACCTCGAGGCAGCGGAAGCGCGCGGGGCCCACGGTGAAGCGCAGCTCCACGCCGCGGGTGAGCAGCACCTCCCAGCCCTCGTCTCCGCGCACCACCCGACCGTGCCGCACCAGCTCGTCCCAGGAGGCCGTGCGCCCGTCGACGCGCACCTCGGGCTGCCAGGCGGGGTCCACGTGGGCCACCGCCACGCCCTCGCGCACCGTCCACACGCCCCGGGTGGCGGCCCCCAGGTCGTCACGCGGGACGAGGAAGGCGCCGCGCGGCCGCTCGGCCACCTCGGCGAGCAGCGGGGGCGACCACCGCAGCCACGGTGCGAGCGACGCGGGCACGAAGCCCAGCGGCACGCCGAGGATCGACCAGTGCCAGCCGACCTCGTCCGACAGGGTGACCTCGCCGGCGGAGCCGGGCAGGTGGAGGACGTCGATGCGACCGTCGGGCCAGGTGGCCTCGACCTGCAGGACCGTGTGCGCCATGGGCACCTCCCACGCGCACCGACCGGCGCCGGTCCGCGAGGTTCCCCCGCGATCGTCAAGGGGCTGCAAGCCGCAGGCCCGCGTGCCGCTTGACGCCCCTCGATGTCGTTGGTAACCAATGCATTACCAATCGAGGGAGGGCACGTGGACGTGCGCGGCACCGGCACCCAGGACGATCCCTGGCAGCTCAAGACCCCCAACCTGGGCAGCGACTTCGAGGCCTGGCGCGAGCCCGAGGCCGACCCGCCGGCCCTCGTGGTGCAGGTGGGCAAGACCTGGCTGCGCTACCACCTGCGCTGCCTCGACGACCTGCACGCCATGCTCGAGGCGGCCGGCGACTGGGTGCTCCTGGGCAGCGCCGACGAGGGCAAGCCGGCGAAGGAGGGCACGGTGGAGGCGTGGGGTCGCGCCGCCGACAACCCGGTGGGGGGCTGGTACGGCCTGCGCAAGGGCTACCGCGGCCGCTTCGGCCACTACGTGCCGCCGGTGATGGAGGCGCTGGGCCTCGCCGAGGTGGAGCACGGTCCGCGCAGCAACCGCATGCGGGCACGCCCCCGCTGAGCCCGATAGCGGTGGCCGTCGCGGTGCGGAGGCCAGCGTGGACGAGCTCAGGCAGCGGATCGAGGCCTCGTGGGCGGGTGGCGAGCCCGACGTCGAGGCGGTGCAGGCGGTGCTCGAGGCGCTCGACACGGGTCGCCTGCGCGTGGCCGAGCCCGAGGGCGACGGCTGGGTGGTCCATGGCTGGGTGAAGCAGGCCATCCTGCTCTACTTCCGCACGCAGCCGATGCAGGAAGGCAGCTGGGGTGCCTACGCCTGGCACGACAAGATCCCGCTGAAGACCCGGCTGAAGGAGCAGGGCGTGCGCGTCGTGCCCCCGGGCACCGTGCGCTACGGCGCCTTCCTGGAGCCCGGCTGCGTGGTGATGCCCGGCTACGTGAACGTGGGCGCCTGGGTGGGGGCCGGCACGATGGTCGACACCTGGGCCACCGTGGGCTCCTGCGCCCAGATCGGCGCCGGCGTGCACCTGTCGGGCGGGGTGGGCATCGGCGGCGTGCTGGAGCCCCCGGGGGCCCAGCCGGTGATCGTGGAGGACGGCGCCTTCATCGGGTCGCGCTGCATCGTGGTGGAGGGCGTGCGCATCGGCCGCGAGGCGGTGCTCGGCGCGGGCGTCACCATCACGGCGTCCACCCCGATCGTCGACGTCACCGGGCCCGAGGAGGTGGTGCGCCGCGGCCACGTGCCCCCGCGATCGGTGGTGGTGCCCGGTACGCGCGTCCGCGACTTCCCCGCGGGATCCTACGCGCTCCCCGCGGCGCTGATCATCGGGCAGCGCTCCGAGAGCACCGATCGCAAGACCTCGCTGAACGACGTGCTGCGCAGCCACGCCGTCGCGGTCTGAGGCCGGCCTGGCCCCGCGGTCGCCGCTGCGTCGCATCCCGGGCACCCTCGCGCTCCTCGCCGGGCTGGGGGGCGCGCACGTGGGCCAGGGGGCCTGGGCGCTGCACACGGGGCGTGCGCCGGACGCCTGGGTGGCCTGGTTCGGGCGTCGGCCCGACACGCTGCGGGGCGAGCTGGGCGGGCAGGTGGAGATCCTCGTGGACGGGGGCGACCTGTGGCGCCTGCTGTCGAGCGGGCTGGTGCACGCCGACCTCTTCCACCTGCTGACCAACGGGCTGGTGCTGCTGGCGCTGGGCTGGCTGCTGGAGCCGCGCCTGGGGGCGGCGCGCTGGCTGGCGGTGGTGTGCCTGGGGGTGCTCGGCGGCTCGGTGGTGGCGTGGCTGTCGGGGGTGGCGCGGTCGGACGGCGTGTCGGCCGGGGCCTTCGCGCTGCTCGGCGCGGCGGTGGCCGTGGGACGCCGCTGGCCCGAGCTGGACGACGGCGAGCGGCGGGGCCTGGTGCAGGGCCTGGGCAGCCTCGCCGGGCTGAACCTCGCGCTGTCGATGGCGGTGCCGTCGCTGGACGCGGCCGCGCACGCGGGCGGCTTCCTCACGGGGCTGGTGACGGGCGCTGCGCTGCGTCAGGGGCCCGGGTCGCGGCTGTGGTGGGGGCTGGTGGCCGGCTGCGGGGCCGTGGCGGGGGCGGGCGCCATCGGGCTGCTCGGCGGATAGCGGGGGGGCGAGGGAGCGATGCCGGCGGCGCGCGCCCCGACAGGCGCCCCCATCGTCACGCGCTGGCGGGTGTGCGGGACTGGGGTGTGGCGCTACGGCGCGTTGCCCTCGATGACGATGTCGCGGGAGATCGCGAGGGCGCCCATCTGCACGACGATCTCCCACGCGTCGACAGTGGAGAGGCGCACGTTGTCGCGGATCACGAGGTCGCCGTCGATGGCCGCCAGGCCCTCGAGGCCGGACACATCGAGCAGGAAGGGGTTCTCCTCCACGACCACGCTGCCCTCGACGTGCACGGCGCCCATGCTGGCGATGGACGTGAGCGCGTAGTTCCGGCGCACGATGAAGTCCCGCCCGATGCGGGTCAGGCTGGGGAACCCGCCGAACGAGACGGTGAGGTTGTCGGACACGTCGAAGTCCACGCCGATGGTGGTGAGGCTCGCGAAGGCGTCGTCAGGCAGGCCGGGGAGGTCCCTGAGCTGGAGCGAACCTCCGCCGCTGGCGGAGCCGATCTCCTGCAGGCCGTCGAGTCCGTGGAGGTCGGTCAGTGCCGGTGCGGGACCGAGGAAGAACCAGCGTCCCGCGGAGCGCAGTGCCCGGAGCCCGGAGACGGTGTCGAGTACCGCGCCCTCGATGGACACACTCTGGGTCACCTGCTCGAGGGCGTCGAAGCCCTCGAGCTCCACCAGGGCGTCGGAACGCACGCTTAGGGACCCCAGCTCGACGAGGCGTTCGAAACCCCGGGTGCTGGTCACATCCTGGAGATCGAGGGTGGACGCGCTGCAGAGACAGCCCAGCGGTGACGGGTCGACCGGGCCTGCGACCAGCACGTTGCTGGCGGCGTTGAAGCGCTGGCAGAAGGCTTCCATGCCGCGCACGGCTCCGGGGCCGAAGAAGGAGAGCCCGCCGAGGTGCGACACCTTCGCGTCGCAGTCTGTCGGCGGCGTGGTGGCACCCGGGACGACGGTCTCGTGCCACGCGTCGCCGCCCCAACAGGTGATCGCGCCAGCGGCATCGATCGCGCAGCCGAACACCGTTCCATTCCCGTGCCCCACGTCGAACTGGTCGAAGGGGCCGCTGGGAACGGGTGCCTCGGGCCGGGGATCGAGGCCCCAGCAGGTGATCGCGCCGTCCGAACCCCGCGCGCAGCTCTGCAGGGTCCCCACGTCGACGTCCTCGAATGCGCCCGAGGGCACGTCGGAAGCCTGCCCGTGGTCCGAACTGCCGAGCGGGGTGCCCCAGCAGTGCACTGCCTGTTGGTCGTCGATGGCGCAGGTGTGCCAGTGCGCCGCCGACACGTCCACGAACACCCCCGAGGGCGCCGTGGCCTGGCCGTTGTCGTCCTGGCCCCAACAGTGGAGGTGGCCGTCGGTGTCGATGGCGCAGGCATGCCCGGAGCCCACCGACACCGTGGTGAAGGCCCCGGCCGGGGGCGCGGCGTTGATCCACGCGTCGTTCCAGCAGCGCAGGCTGCTGTCGTCCTTGCGGATGCCGCAGGCGATCTTGTCGCCCACGGAGAGGGCGCGGAAGGCGTCGGTGGGCGTGTCCACGATGTCCTCGGGCCTGCCCCAGCAGCTCGCCTTGCCGTCGGCGTCGAGCGCGCACCCGAGGCGCTGGCCGAGCGACAGGGTCTGGAAGGGGCCGAGGGGCGGCGAGGTCTGCCCGCCGTCACTGCGCCCCCAGCAGAAGATCTCGTCGTCGCTGCGGCGGGCGCAGGCTGCGCCGTAGCCCGTGGCCACCTCCTTCCAGGCGGGTCCGGAGTCTCCGCTGTCGCCGGAGTCCCCCGAATCGCCGGAGTCCCCCGAGTCGCCGGAGTCTCCGCTGTCGCCCGAATCCCCGCTGTCGCCTGCGCCCGAGTCCCCGGAGTCTCCCGAATCGCCGGCCGGCCCGCTGGCCACGAAGCCGCCGCTGAAGTGCGTCACCTCCCCCACGAGCACGTCGCCCTCGCGCGCGCTCACGAGCCGCTCGGGCTGTGCATCTCCGTCCACCCAGTAGAGCCGCGGGTCGTCGGCGGGGAAGTGGAAGGCGAAGCGCAGGATGGCGGGCACGGCGAAGGAGGTGCCGTCGGGGCCGAACTCGTAGAGGTTCGTGGTGGTGCCGTGGCCGTCCACCCCGTGGCCCGCATCGCGCACCGTGAGGAGCACGTTGGCAGCGAGCGCGCCGGCGGGCACGGTGAGTCGCACGTCACCCGCCTCCACCACGCCCCCCTCGGGGCCCACCCACACGCCGGCGGCGGTTCCGGGGGAGGTGTCGGAGGTGTCGAGGCCGTCGAACGTGGCGGCGCCCTCGCAGGCGGCGAAGACGAGCAGGAAGGGCAGGAGGTGGGCGCGCATGGGATCTCCCCCCGGAGCGGGCGTCGCCTATGCGTGGCGGAGACGGGCGCCCGGCCGGGAGTCTACGTCGGGCGACCGACGACCGCGACCTCGATGATCCTCGGCCTCGACCCGTCCACCTCGGGCATCGTGGCGTTGGCGGCGTGGTGGGGCCCGCGCGCTTGCGCGTCCGCGGGAGCTCCCGGTGGGCAGAGGTGCCGTCGCTCTGGCGTGGGCGCCATCGGGCTGCTCGGCGGATAGCGGGTCGGCGAGGGAGTGATGCCGAAGGTCGTGAACCACGACGAGGTGCGGGCGCGCCTGCTCGACGCGGGCTTCCGCCTGCTGGTGGAGGAGGGCTACGCCCACGCCACGATGCGTCGGCTGGCGGCCGCGGCCGGGGTGAGCACGGGCTCGCTCTACCACTACTTCCCCGACAAGCAGGCCATCCTCTGGGAGCTCTTCGAGCTCACCACGGGTCGCGACACGGAGCGCATCCGCGCCACCCTGCCGCCCGACGCACCCCTCGACGACCGGGTGCGCGCGATGTTCGACTTCTACCGGGGGGAACGGAGCTACCTGGCCGACCTGCTGCGGCTGGTGCTGGAGGTGCACCGCCACGAGCCCGCGCCGGCCTCGCGCCAGCGGGTGCGTGACGCGATGGCCGCCTACCGAGACGCCATGGCGAGCGTGCTCGCCTTGGAGCCCGGCGTGGTGGGTGCGGCCTTCAGCCTGCTGGTGGGCAACCTGGTGCAGGAGGTGGTGGACCCGTCGGGCGTGGACGTCGACGCGCAGGAGCGTCTGGCGCTCGCGTTGGCGGGCGTGCTGGGTTGAGGCGCGGCGCTACGGCGCGTTCTCCTCGATGACGATGTCGCCGGAGATGGCGAGCGGCCCCATCTCCACCACCACGTCCCAGGCGTCGAGGGTCGAGAGGCGCGCATTGTCGCGGATCACCAGATCGTCGTCGATGGCGGCCAGGTCCCGGAGACCCGAGATGTCGATCAGGTAGGGGTTCTTCTCGACGAACACGCTGCCCTCGACGTGCACGGCGCCCATGCTGGGGATCGACGTGAGCGCGTAGTTGCGGCGGACGATGAAGTCCCGCCCGATGCGGGTCAGGCTGGGGAAGCCGCCGAAGGACACGGTGAGACTGTCGGACACGTTGAAGTTCACGCCGATGGCGGTGAGACTCGCGAAGGCGTCGACGGGCAGGCCGGGGAGGTCCCGGAGGTGGAGCGATCCCCCGCCGCTGGCGAGTCCGATCTCCTGCAGGCCGTCGAGTCCGTGGAGGTCGGTCAGTGCCGGTGCCGGACCGAGGGTGAAGCTGCCTTCGGCGACATGCAGCTTCCGTAGCCCCGAGATCGTGTGGAGGGCCTCGCCTCGTATCGACACGCTGCTGATCACCCGCTCGAGCGCGTCGAAGCCCTCGAGTTCGACGAGGGCGTCCGATCGCACGCTGAGGGTCCAGAGTTCGACCAGGCGATCGAACCCCCGGGTGGTGGTCACGTCCTGGAGTGCGATGATTGACGCGCTGCAGAGGCAGTCCAGCGGTGCCGGGTCGACCTCCCCCTCCACCTCCACGTGGCTGGCGGCGTTGAAGCGCTCGCAGAACGCCTCCATCCCGCGCAAGGCCCCGGGTCCGCGGAAGACGACGGGTTCGGAGTACAGCTCCCTCGTGCCACAGTCCGCGGGCGGCGTCATGGCACCTGGGACAACGGTCTCGCGCCACGTGTCGCCGCCCCAACAGGTGATCGCGCCCGCGGCATCGATCGCGCAGCCGAACACCGTTCCGTTCCCACCCCCCACGTCGAACTGGTCGAAGGGGCCGCCGGGAATGGGTGCCTCGGGCCTGGGATCAAGGCCCCAGCAGGTGATCGCGCCGTCGGAGTCCCGCGCACAGCTCTGCTTCGCGCCGACCTCCACGTCGACGAAGGCGCCCGACGGGACGTCGGAGACCTGACCATGGTCCTGGCCGCCAGCCGGCGTGCCCCAGCAGTGCACTGCCTGCTGGTCGTCGATGGCGCAGGTGTGCCGCTGCGCCGCCGACACGTCCACGAACACCCCCGAGGGCGCGGTGGCCTGGCCGTCGTCGTCCTGGCCCCAGCAGTGCAGGTGGCCGTCGGTGTCGATGGCGCAGGCGTGCACGGAGCCCACCGACACCGTGGTGAAGGCCCCGGCCGGGGGCGCGGCGTTGATCCACGCGTCGTTCCAGCAGCGCAGGCTGCTGTCGTCCTTGCGGATGCCGCAGGCGATCTTGTCGCCCACGGAGATGGCGCGGAAGGCGTCGGTGGGCGTGTCCTCGGTGTCCTCCGGCCTGCCCCAGCAGCTCGCCCTCCCCTCGGCGTCGAGCGCGCACCCGAAGCGCTGGCCGAGAGACAGGGTCTGGAAGGGGCCGAGGGGGGGCGAGGTCTGCCCGCCGTCACTGCGTCCCCAGCAGAAGATCTCGTCGTCGCTGCGGCGGGCGCAGGCTGCGCCGTAGCCCGTGGCCACCTCCTTCCAGGCGGGTCCGGAGTCTCCGCTGTCGCCGGAGTCGCCCGAATCTCCGCTGTTGCCCGAGTCCCCCGCCCCGCTGTCGCCGGAGTCGCCGGACCCGCTGTCGCCGGAGTCCCCCGAGTCGCCGGAATCTCCGGAGTCCCCCGAATCCCCGCTGTCGCCTGCGCCCGAGTCCCCGGAGTCTCCCGAATCGCCGGCCGGCCCGCTGGCCACGAAGCCGCCGCTGAAGTGCGTCACCTCCCCCACGAGCGCGTCGCCCTCGCGGGTGCTCACGAGCTGCTCGGGCTGGGCATCCCCGTCCACCCAGTAGAGCTGCGGGTCGTCGGCGGGGAAGCGGAAGGTGAAGCGCAGGATGGCGGGCACGGCGAATGCGGTGCCGTCGGGGCCGAACTCGTAGAGGTTCGTGGTGGTGCCGTGGCCGTCCACGCCGTGGCCCGCGTCGCGCACGGTGAGGAGCACGTCGGCAGCGAGCGCGCCGGCGGGCACGGTGAGGCGCACGTCGCCCACCTCCACCACGCCTCCCTCGGGGCCCACCCACACGCCGTCGGCTGTGCCGGGGGCCGTGTCGGAGGTGTCGTGGCCGTCGATCGTGGAAGCACCCTCGCAGGCGGCGAGGACGAGCAGGAAGGGCACGAGGTGGGCGCGCATGGGATCTCCCCCCGGAGCGGGCGCCGCCTCGGCGTGGCGGAGACGGGCGTCCGGCCGGGAGTCTACGTCGGGTGCCGGGCGTCCGCGACCTCGATGATCCTCGGCCTCGCCCCGCCCACCTCGGGGATCCCGGCGTCCACGGTGCGGTAGTGGGCCACCAGCGCCTGGGCCAGCTCGGCGAACCAGGGCGCGCTCGGCGAGGTGGCGCGCCACTGGAGCGTGAGCGTGCGTCCGGGCGGCGGGTCGGCGAAGCGCCGCACGACGAGCCCCTGGCCGGGTCGCACCTCGGTGGCCAGCGCGCTCGCCGGCAGCAGGGTGGGGCCGAGGCCGCTCTCCACCATGCGCACCAGGGTGGACACGCTGGCGGCAGCCACGCTGGTGGGCGGCGGGTCGCCCACGGTGGCGCACACGTCGATGGCCTGGTCGCGCAGGCAGTGGCCGTCCTCCATGAGGAGCATGCTCGCGCCCGCGAGGTCGAGCGGACGCACCGGGCCGGAGGTGGCCAGGGGGTGGCCCTCGGGCGCCACCAGCACGAAGGGCTCCACCACCAGGTCCCGTCCGTCGAGCCCGTGGTCGTCGAAGGCCCGGGCCAGCAGGGCGAGGTCCACCCCGCCGGCGCGCAGGCGCTCCAGCAGCACGGGGGTCTGGAGCTCCTCCACCACCACGGCCACGTCGGGGAAGCGCCGCCGCAGCCCGGCGAGCAGACCGGGGAGCCCGTACGGCGCGATCGTGGGGATCACGCCCAGCCGCAGCGTGCCCTGCCGCGGACGGGCCAGGGACCCGGCCACGTCCACCAGCTCGTGGGCGTCCACCAGCAGCTGTCGCGCGCGGCGCACCACCTCCTCGCCCACCGGCGTGAGGAGCACGCGGGGACGGGCACGCTCGAAGAGCTCGGTGCCCAGCAGCTCCTCCACCTCGCGGATCTGCTTGCTCAGGGCGGGCTGGCTGACGGCGCACTGCCGCGCGGCCTCCACGAACTGGCCCGCGTCGGCCAGCGCCACCACGTACTCGAGCTGTCGGAGCGTGGGCAGCATGTCCATGCCTCCAGGCTATACGAAACATGCGATCAATGTCTTGGCGCTCATGTCCTGGCCGGCGCACGATGTCGATGAGCCGCCGCCGAGCGCACCCGGACGTCCCGGTCCTGCCCCGTCGGCCCTGGCCACGGGAGCGATCATGGCGAGCGAAGGCAAGTGTCCGGTGATGCACGGCGAGCACCGCCACCACGCGGGCGGGTCCACGGCCAACCAGCACTGGTGGCCCAAGCAGGTGAACCTGAAGATCCTCCACGGCAACCCGGCCGCCGGGAACCCGATGGGGGAGGACTTCGACTACGCGGCGGCCTTCGCGGCCCTCGACCTGGCCGCGGTGAAGCGCGAGATCGCCGAGGTGCTCACCACCTCGCAGGACTGGTGGCCGGCCGACTACGGGCACTACGGTCCGCTGATGATCCGCATGGCCTGGCACAGCGCGGGCACCTACCGCATCCACGACGGCCGCGGCGGCGCGGGCAGCGGCACCCAGCGCTTCGCGCCGCTGAACAGCTGGCCCGACAACGGCAACCTCGACAAGGCGCGGCGCCTGCTCTGGCCCGTGAAGCAGAAGCACGGGCGCAGCCTGTCGTGGGCCGACCTGATGATCCTGGCCGGCAACGTGGCCCTCGAGAGCATGGGGCTGGAGACCTTCGGCTTCGCGGGGGGTCGCGAGGACGTGTGGGAGCCCGAGGAGGACATCGACTGGGGCCCCGAGACCACCTGGCTGGGCGACGCGCGCCACGGGGCCGACGGTGGCCTGCAAGGCCCTCTCGCCGCGGTGCAGATGGGCCTGATCTACGTGAACCCCGAGGGTCCCGGCGGTCAGCCCGACCCGGTGGCCTCGGGTCGCGACGTGCGGGAGACCTTCGCGCGCATGGCGATGGACGACGAGGAGACCGTGGCGCTCGTGGCGGGAGGCCACACCTTCGGCAAGGCGCACGGGGCGGGTGATCCGGCCCTGGTGGGTCCCGAGCCCGAGGCGGCGCCGCTGGAGGCCCAGGGCCTGGGCTGGGCGAACGCCTTCGGCAGCGGCAAGGGCGCCCACACCACCACCAGTGGCATCGAGGGCGCCTGGAAGCCCCACCCCACGCGCTGGGACAACGGCTACTTCGACGTGCTCTTCGGCTACGAGTGGGAGCTGGTGAAGAGCCCGGCCGGGGCCTGGCAGTGGCTCGCCAGGGACGTGGCCCCCGAGCACATGGTGGTGGACGCGCACGACCCGACGAAGCGGCACCGTCCGATGATGACCACGGCCGACCTGTCGCTGCGCTTCGACCCGATCTACGAGCCGATCAGCCGGCGCTTCCACGCCGACCCGGCGGCCTTCGCGGACGCCTTTGCCCGCGCCTGGTTCAAGCTCACCCACAGGGACATGGGCCCGCGCTCCCGGTACCTGGGCCCCGAGGTCCCGGCGGAGGCGCTGATCTGGCAGGATCCGGTGCCCGCCGTCGACCACCCGCTGGTGGACGCGGCCGGTGTGGCCGACCTGAAGGCGCGGGTGCGCGCCTCGGGCCTGTCGGTGGCCGACCTGGTGGGCACGGCCTGGGCCTCCGCCTCCACCTTCCGCGGCAGCGACAAGCGCGGTGGCGCGAACGGGGCCCGGCTGCGCCTGGAGCCCCAGCGCAGCTGGGAGGTGAACCAGCCGGCGCGCCTCGCGGAGGTGCTGTCCACGCTGGAGGGCATCCAGGCGGCCTTCGACGCCTCGCGCACCGACGGCACCCGCATCTCGCTGGCCGACCTGATCGTGCTGGCGGGCGGCGTGGGCGTGGAGCAGGCGGCCGCGGCGGCCGGCGTGCCGGTGGAGGTCCCCTTCCGGCCCGGGCGCACCGACGCCTCGGCCGAGCAGACCGACGCGGAGGCCTTCGCGGTGCTGGAGCCGGTGGCCGACGGCTTCCGCAACTTCGCGAAGGCGGGCCTGCAGCGTCCGGTGGAGGACCTGCTCATCGACCGCGCCCAGCTCCTGACGCTGTCGGCGCCCGAGATGACCACGCTGGTGGGTGGGCTGCGCGTGCTCGGCGTCACCGTGGACGGCGCGACGCACGGGGTGTTCACCGACCGGCCGGGTGCGCTGACCACGGACTGGTTCGTGAACCTGCTCGACCTCGGCACCGCCTGGGCCCCGTCGCACACCGAGCGCGGCGTGTACGAGGGCCGCGACCGCACCACCGGCGCGCCGAGGTGGACGGCCACTCGTGTGGATCTGGTCTTCGGGTCGCACGCCCAGCTCCGCGCACTCGCCGAGGTGCACGCGTCGGACGACGGAGGCGAGGACTTCGTGCGGTCCTTCGTCGCGGCCTGGACCAAGGTGATGGAGGCCGACCGCTTCGACCTCCGCTGAGCGCGGCGGCTGCGCGGCCCGCCGGCGTCCCGGCGCCGGGGGGCTTGCCGTGCGACGGGGCGAGCCTGCAGGATGGCGTGGGTCGGGGTCGTCCACCCCCGGGCGGGAGGCGCGATGCGGCATCTGCTGGCGATGGGCGGGGGAGGCTTCCTGATGGAGCCCGACAACCTCGCCCTCGACCGCCACCTGCTGTCGCTCTCCGGGAAGACGAGACCGAAGGTCTGCTTCGTGGGCACGGCGAGCGGGGACGCGGCGGACTGCGAGGAGCGCTTCTACCGGTCGATGGCCGAGCTCGACTGCGCGCCGCGCCACCTGTCGCTCTTCCACCCCCCCGAAGGCGACCTGCGCGCCTTCGTCCTCGACCAGGACGTCTTCTACGTCGGCGGTGGGAACACGCGGAACCTGCTCGTGCTGTGGAAGGAGTGGGGCCTCGACCGGATGCTGGCGGAGGCCTGGGCGCGCGGTGCGGTGCTGGGCGGCATCAGCGCAGGCGCCATCTGCTGGTTCGAGCAGGGTCTGACCGACTCGGTCACCGGCACGCTGCAGCCGCTCACCGGCCTTGGCTTCCTGCGGGGCAGCGCCTGCCCTCACTACGACGGCGAGGCGGCGCGCCGGCCCGCCTACCGCGAGGCCGTGGGGAGCGGGGCGATGCTCCCGGGCATCGCCTGCGACGACGGGGTGGCTGCGCACTTCGTGGACGGCGAGCTCGTCTCCTTCGTCAGCTCGCGTCCGGGTGCGCGGGCCTACCGGGTGGAGCGCGTGGACGGGGTGGTGACGGAGGAGCCCGTGGAGCCCGTGCTGCTGCGCTGAGTGCGATCAGGGCAGGCGCTTCACCTTGATCTCGTCGATGCGGTGGGAGAACGGCGGGGCCACGGTGCGGCGCTCGATCGTCCACCCGATCGGCCAGCCCGTGGCGGCGTCGATCCGCACCACGAACCGGGTGGACACGTCGGGGGGCGTCTGCGCCATGATCCGCTCCATCTCGGGCGGGAGCGAGGCGATGCCCTTGGCGCGGAGCATCTCGAGGATGCTCTGGACGATCGGCCGCGAGTCCACCTGCTCCCGGGTCTCGACCTGCGCGATGCCGCCCTTCTCGTGCGCGGTGAGCGTGCCCTTGGCGGGCAGGGGTGCACCCCCGAGGAAGTTGGGGAGAGCGACCTCGTAGGGCGTGGGCCCCGGCACGAGCTCCACGCAGGCCTGCTGCAGCACCGGCGTCACCGCCTCGAGCGCGTCCTTCGTCGCGAGCTCGGGACGCGCCAGCATGGCGAGCATCTGGTCGAGCAGGACACCGTCCAGGCCTGGCGTGGCGGCGACGACCTGGTCGCGGCGGCTCGCGAAGTGCGCCTGCAGTGCCGCGGCGTAGGCTTCCGCGTCCTGCACGGTCACCTGCCCGGTCCCGTGGTCGAGCCGCACGCGCACCGCGCCGGGCGCGCCCTCGGCGAGGGCCGGGATGGCCCGCATCATCGGAGTGACCTCGCCCTCGACGCTCAGGGACAGGTCGACGACCTCCACCTCGATGCCCGTGTCGTCGGAGGCCACCACGGTGAGCCGACGCTCCGCCCGGGACGTGTGCGATGTGCTGGCCTCGCCCTTCGTGGACCGCACGACGTGCTCGTAGGCATAGCGGGCCGTGGTGCCCACCTCGAAGCCGCAGCCGATCGTGACCGTGGCGGCCTTCGGTCCCTCGGCGTTGCCGGCCTTCTGCGCTCCCTTCTTCCCGGCCTCGGCAGGAGAGGCGAAGGTGAGGACGAGGACCGACAGCAGCAGCAGGCGACGCATGGTGGCTCCGGGGACCGGCGCCCGGCGCCCTGCCGGACCCTGGCGCCCTGCGCCACTCCCCCCCGCGGCTCCCATGACCCCGAGGGGGACGGTGAGCAAGGGCGCCGCGTGGCGCGATGGCAGGGCTTGCGGAGACGCTGCCGTCGGGGCCACGCTGCGGCCTCGGGAGGCCGCGTGATCCCCACCCTGCACACCGAGCACCTGGTGCTCCGGGCGCCCACGATCGACGACGCGCCCGCGCTGCAGCGACGCTTCGCCACCTGGGAGGTCATCCAGCACCTGTCCACTGTGGTGCCCTGGCCCTACCCGGAGGACGGCGCCCGGGACTTCCTCGCCCGCGGGCTCCTGCCCGAGGTCGCAGCGGGCAGGCGGTGGGCGTGGGCGCTGGTGCCACGCGACGCCCCCGACGACCTCGCGGGCCTCGTCGAGGTGCGGCGGGAGACCAGCGCCGCGGGCCAGCGCGGGCTGTGGCTCCACCCCGACTTCCAGGGTCGCGGGTGGATGACCGAGGCGGTCACCGCCGTGCAGGACCACCTCCTCCTCGAGCTCGGCTGGCCGCGCCTCGAGGTGGTGACGGCGCAGCGCAACGCCCGGTCGGCGCGCCTCAAGGAGCGCACCGGCGGCGTGCGCACGGGCACCAGCACGCTCACGCTGCACACCGGGGAGGCCGTGTGCGACGTCTGGGAGATCACCCAGGCGCGGTGGCGGGCGCTGCGGGAGGGGTGAGCGGGCGCAGGCCCTCTCGGCGTCAGCGAGGGGGCGCGGGGGCTGTGGGCGCGGGGTCGACCGTGGGCGTGAAGGCCGGCCCCAGCGCCGCGGTGAGCCTCCCGAGCGCCGGCTCGCCCACCACGATGGTCTCGATCTCCACGGCCGGGTCGACGCCGGGCGGCACCGAGAGGCGTCGGACCGGGCTGCACCGGCCGACGGGGAGGCGTCCGTCCTCGGGCGCGCCGGTGAACACGAGCCACGCGCCCGGCCCGAGCGTCCTCAGGAAGCTGGTCGCGTGGACGCCGGGGACCTCGAGCGTGGCCGGCAGGGCGTCGGCGCCCCCGGGCCACTTCCACGCCCGCACCACGCGCGCGGTCATCCAGCGGGTCGCAGGCGTGGGCGGCGCGGTGCGCACCGAGGAGCGCAGCGGGTCCTCGTCCACCACGAGGTGCACCACCACCGTGGCGCGGGCCGCCACCTGCTCGGGGGCCTCGCCGGACGTGGGCGGCGCCCTGAAGTCCACCACCGAGTACCGGGTGCCCGAGACATCCACGACGCACTGGGTGGCGAGGGCCGAGCCCGGGAGGAGGGCGCACGCGAGGACGAGGGCGAGGGTGCGGGGCATGCGCGGGTCCGGCTGGAGCGGCGGGGTCACGAGGTCGCGGGATGGTCGTCCCATACCAGGGCGTAGCGGGTGCTCCTCCCGCCTCCTGGGAGGCGTGTGAGGAGTCCCGCATCCAGCAGCTCGGCGATCTCACGCTGGGCGGTGGCGCGGCTCGCGCCCGTGAGCGCGACGTACTTCCGGGTGGTGAGGCCGCCCTCGAAGCCCTCGCGCCCTGCGAGGAGCAGGCGCTCGACCACCTTGCGCTGGCGAGGTCCGAGGGAGAGGCCAGCGTGGGCCTGCCAGAAGCGGGCGCGGTCGAGCACGCCGTCGATGCCCTGCTCGGCGTCCTCGATGGCCCGGTGCAGGCACCCGACGAACCACGCCAGCCAGTCGGTGACCTCGCCGTCGCCACGCTGGGCCGCCTCCAGGGCGGCGTAGTACGGCGCGCGCTCCTGCAGGATCCGCGCGCTGGGGCTGTAGAGGCGCACCGCCGTGCCCTCGTCCCTGGCCAGGGCGTGCTCGGTGAGCACCCGCGCCACGCGACCGTTGCCGTCGTCGAAGGGGTGGACCGTCACGAACCAGAGGTGGGCGAGGCCTGCGCGCAGCAGGCCGTCCATCGAGGCGGCCCAGTGCTCCCACCACAGGAGGAAGCGCGCCATCTCCGCGGAGACCTGTGCGGCAGGGGGAGCCTCGAAGTGCACGCGCTCACGACCCTCCCGTCCCGACACCACCTGCATGGGCGCGCTGTCGGTGCGCCACGCGCCCACGGTGACCCGCCGCATGCCGGAGAAGCCGGTGGGGAAGAGCGCGGCCTGCCAGCCCTGGAGCCGTGCCGCCGTGAGCGGCTCGTCGGCGCCCTGCGTCGCGTGGAGGAGGGCCTCGACGAGCCCATCGGTGGCGCGCTGCACCGCGGGCAGCCCCGCGGTGGGCAGGTGCAGCCGCCGCGCCACGGAGGACCGCACCACGTCGGGATCGAGGTGTTCGCCCTCGACGGCGCTGGTGGTGACGGCCTCCTGCACCAGCGTGCGGGCGCGGTGCTCCCCGAGCCCCAGCTCCAGCGCGTCGGCGCGTCCCAACAGCCGGCCCTGCGCCCGCCGCGCGGCGGCGAGCACGGGCAGCAGGCGCGCCGCGTCCCACCGCAGGCGCGTGGTCCAGTCGGGGTGCTGCCAGAGCCAGGTGTGCATGGCGCGTGGGCCCAGCGTCGAGGATGCCTCCGGCGGCCGTGAGGCGGTTCGGCGACGTATTCGCATCTTATCGTGAGGCGAATACGGCCCGCAATCGCCTCACATCATGAGGCGAATCCGCACCCTACGGGCTCTCCGTCGCGTCGATCGCGTCCAGCACCCGCAGCCACAGTGGCCAGAACCACTGGCCCACCACGTCCTCCGGCGGCGGCAGCTTGCCGTCCACCGTCTTCCAGAGGCGGCCCAGCGGGGCGTCCTTCAGGTAGTGGGCGACGAAGAGGAGGAGGATGCGGCTGTGGGGGGCGCGTGGGTCGTCCTCGGCGTGGAAGAGGCGGTGGAGCGAGGCCTGGCTCACGGCGAGGTGGGCTGCGAGGATGGACTGCACCGTGAACGGGCGCTCCTCGGTGGGCACGCCGCCCCAGGAGGTGGCCGCGGCGCGGGCCCAGCCGTCGCGGACCTGGGCCATGGCGGCGCCCACGTGCTCGGGCTCCACGCCCATGCGGCCGGCGAGGTGACGGTGGGTGCGCGGGTCCACGGCCCAGTCGAGGAGGGGCTGGAGCACGCGCTGGATGTAGGGGTCGAGGTCGAAGAGCACGCTCTGGCGGTGGGCGTCGATCTTCTCGCGGGTGAGCGTGCGCGCGCAGATCTCGCCGTAGATGCCGTTCATCATCGTGGCGATGCGGCCCATCGCGTGGCGGTCGAACACGCGCGTGGGCGTCTTCAGCGCGAGGCCGTCGCCCTGCTTCTCGAGCCAGCCGTCGGGCTCGATGGCGTCGGGCGCGAGGCGCAGGGTGAGCCAGGCGGGGGTGGGGTGGGCGCGGCCGATGCCCGTGACGGCCGACCAGCCCTCGCTCCGCCAGCGGTCCTTGAGGAGGAAGGCCTGCTCGTCGTCGGCGGGCACCACGCACACCACCTCGTCGAGCAGGTCGACGATCTCGGCCTCGGGGCCCCCGATGGCCCGCGACAGCGACCGCACGAGGCTGGGATCGAGGTAGCGGGCGGCGAAGTGCGTGGTGGGCACCGCCGTCCAGCGCTCCGAGCCGGGGAGCCAGGGCAGGTAGAGCGCCTCCACCGGCGGGGGCGCGGGCTGGTCGACCAGCGCGTAGAGCCGGCCGCCCCGGTAGGCGAAGCGCTCGGCCTGGGGCTGCACCGAGCCCGGGAAGAGCAGGGTCCACAGCGGGGCGGGGGCGATCTTCGGGTTGCCGCCCTTCGACCAGAGCCAGTGCAGGGCACGGCTCTGCTTGAGGAAGGCGGCCACCTCCACGTCGAGGTCGTTGCGCAGCTCCTCGAGCTCCCACGGGGCGAGGCCCAGCGCGTCGGCGAGCTGCGGCGAGGGCACGAACACCCGGTACTCGCTGGCCGTGGTGAAGACCGACAGCGTCTGCGACAGGTGGGGCGAGCCGAAGAGCGCGCGGGCCATGGCGAGCGCCACGGCGCGAGGGGGCGGCTCGTCCTTCGCGGGCGCGGGCCCCTGCTCGGCCACGCTCACCACGTGCGCCACGTGCCCGCCCACCTCGGTGGCGAGCTGACGGCGCTGGTCCTCGTCGCTGCGCGTGACCGCCCGGCCGTGACGCGCGAGCGCCTCGAAGAGATCGGCGACGGCGGCGGAGAGGGGGTGCATGGGCCGTGCGGGGCGAGGCGGGCGGGGCGAGCCTACCGCGGTCGACGGGACGATGCCGGGCCAGTCGTCCGAAGTCGTCGACGCACCGGCGGGAAGCAGCCGTCCGCGCTAGGTCCCGGCCGTCTGCGAGAGGTCGCGATGCGCGCAGTGGGCGCCACGCTCGCCCTGCTCTGGCTGCTGGGCGCGGGCCTCGTCGCCTGCGGTGGCGACGAGGGCGAGGAGCACGCCAAGGAACGCCCGGTGCCGGTGGCGGTGGTCGAGACGGCCCCCGTGGGTCGCGGCGACGTGCGCGACCTGCTCGTGGCCTCCGCCGCCGTGGAGGCCGTGGCCAGCGCCGACCTGGTGCCCACCGCCACGGGGCGCGCCCTGCAGGTGCTCGTCGACGTGGGCGACCGCGTGCGCAAGGGCCAGGCGCTGGCCGTGCTCGAGAACGTCTCCCTCGACGCGGGCGCCGAGGTGGCGCGGGCCGAGGTCGACCAGCTCGAGGATCGCGTGGCCGAGCTGCGGCAGCTCTTCGAGCGCGGGGCGGTGAGCGAGCGAGAGCTCGAAGACCTCCGCTACCAGCTCGCCACGGCGCGCACCCGCCTGCGCGAGGCCGCCCGCACCGCCGGCGACACGCGCATCACCTCGCCCATCGACGGCGTGGTGGCCGCGCGCGACCTGCGGGTGGGCGAGCTGGCCACGTCGGCGCGGCGCATCTTCCAGGTGGTCGACCTGTCGGAGCTGCTCGTGCGCGCCCGGCTCCCGGAGCGCGACGTCTCCCGGGTGCGCGTGGGGCAGCCGGCCCGGCTGGTCTCCGCCTACGACGAGGCCGCGGCGGCCGACGCGCGGGTCACGCGCATCGCGCCGGTCATCGACCCCACCACCGGCACCTTCGAGGTCACCCTCACGCTCGATCCCGGGCAGGAGGTGCTGCGCCCGGGCCAGTACGTGTCGGTGCAGCTCGAGGTCGATCGGCGCGAGGCCGTGCTCGTCGTGCCCAAGGACGCCGTGGTGTACGACAACGGCGTGGCCGTGCTCTTCCGGGTGGAGCGCGAGGTGCCCGAGGGGGCGTCGGAGCAGGTGAAGGTGGCCCGCCGCGTGCCGGTGGCGCTCGGCCTGTCGGACCCGCTGGTCACCGAGATCGCGAGCGGGGTGGCCGAGGGCGACGCCGTGGTGGTGGTGGGCCAGGGCAGCCTGCGCGACGGCGCGCGCGTGCGGGAGCCCGGCGACCCGAAGCCGTCGAAGGACGCGCCTGCCGAGGCCGGCGCCGAGGCGGCGGCCGCGGCCGAGGCGGGCTGACCCGTGGAGCCCGACGCCGCGCCCGGCGGCTTCTTCGGCGAGGTGGTCGCCCGCCCCGTGGCGATGACGATGGTCTTCCTCGCGGCCGTGGTCTTCGGCGTGGTGAGCTACCAGCGCCTGCCCATCGAGCTGATGCCCGATCTGACCTACCCGACGCTCACGGTGCGCACGACCTACGACGGCGCCGCACCCCAGGAGGTCGAGGCCCAGGTGAGCCGCCCGGTGGAGGAGAACCTCGCCACCCTCGACGGCCTGGTGACGCTCGAGAGCCGCAGCCGGGCCGGGGGCTCCGACGTGGTGCTCGGCTTCGACTGGAACACCGACATGGACGCGGCCGCCCAGGCGGCGCGCGAGGCCCTGCAGACCACCTTCCTGCCCGACGACGCCGACCGGCCGCTGCTGCTCCGCTACGACCCCTCGCTCGAGCCCTTCCTGCGGCTGGCCATCTCCTACGACCCCGAGGTGCTGCGCCTCCCCCCGGAGCAGGCCCTGCTGCTGCTGCGCTCGCTGGCCGACAAGGAGCTCAAGCGCACGCTGGAGGCCATGGAGGGCGTGGCGGCGGTGCGCGTGCGCGGCGGGCTGGAGCGCGAGGTGCGCGTGGAGCTGCGCAAGGACTGGCTCGCGGCCCGCCAGCTCACGGCCGACCAGGTGCGGTCGGCGCTCGACGCGGGCAACGTCAACCTCGCGGGCGGCTCCGTGCTGGAGGGCGACACCGAGTACCTGGTGCGCACGCTGTCGCAGCTGCAGCAGGTGGACGACATCGCCGCCCTGCGCATCCGCCGCGCCGATGGCGTGCTCGTGCCCCTCACCGACGTGGCCACGGTGCGCGAGACCCACGTGGAGCGCCAGGTCATCAGCCAGCTCGACGGCGCCGAGGCCGTGGAGGTGGAGGTCTTCAAGGAGGCCGACGCGAACGTGGTGGACGTGGCCCGCGACGTGAAGCGGCTGGTGCTCGGCGGCACGCCGCCCGTGGACGAGGCCACGCTCGAGGCGATGGAGGACGGTCCCCGCAAGCAGGCCCTGGCCGACCAGGTGAAGGCCGCGAAGGGCCTCGCCGCCACGCTGCCCGAGGGCGTGCGGGTGGCCCTGCTCGACGACCAGGCGGCCTTCATCGAGGAGGCCATCGACAACCTGCGGAGCGCGGTGCTGCTGGGCGGCCTGCTCGCGGTGGTGGTGCTCTACCTCTTCCTCCGCGACGCCCGCGCCACCGGCATCATCGGCCTGGCCATCCCCGTGAGCGTGGTGGTGGGCTTCGCGCCCCTGTACCTGGGCGGCATCAGCCTGAACCTGATGAGCCTGGGCGGGCTGGCGCTCGGCGTGGGCATGCTCGTCGACAACGCGGTGGTCGTGCTCGAGAGCATCCAGCGCTACCTCGACGAGGGGCGGCCGCGACGCGAGGCGGCCGTGCTGGGCACACAGGACGTGGCCGCGGCGGTGGTGGCGTCCACGCTCACCACGGTGGCGGTCTTCGCCCCCATCGGCTTCGTCGAGGGCGTGGGCGGCGAGCTCTTCGGCGACCTGTCGCTGGCGGTGGTGGGCTCGCTCCTGGCCTCGCTGGCGGTGGCCCTCTTCCTCGTGCCCACGGTGGCGGCGCTCGACCCCCGTCCGCCCGAGGTGCCGGCCGAGGAGGCGGCGGCCGAGGGGCTGCTGCAGCGCCCGCTGGGCGCGTTCCGCGAGGCGCTGGCGTGGTGTCGGGCGCGTGCGTGGCGGTGGCTGCTGCTGCCCTACCTGCTCGCCCGCCTGCTGGTGGAGGTGCTCGGGGCGCTGACCCTGGCGGCGCTGCGGTGGCTCACCCGCGTGGCGCTGGCCCTCGCGCTGCGCGGACGGCGGGCCGTCTCGGGGCCCGTGGGCCTCGTCGCCGGCTGGTTCGCCGACCGCTTCCAGGCCGTCTACCTGCGCGTGGCCGGCGCCTACGAGGCCACGCTCGGCGGCGTGCTGCGGACGCCCGCCGGGGTGGTGGCGGGGGGCGCGGTGCTCTTCGTGGTGGCCCTGCAGGCCACCGGCTGGCTGGGTGCGGAGCTGCTGCCCGAGGTGCACCAGGGCCGCTTCACCGCCGAGCTCGCGCTGCCGGTGGGCACGCCGCTCGACCGCACCGCCGGGGTGGTGGCGCTGCTCCAGGAGGAGATCGCCGGCCTGGACGACGTGGACGTGGTGTACGCCACCATCGGGTCCGACGGGCGCGCCGACGCGGACGCTGACGAGGGCGAGCACACCGCCCGGGTGCGCGTGCAGCTGACGCCGGGCGGCTCGCTGGCCGAGCGCGAGGCGGCCGTGATGACGCAGGTGCGCGCGCTGCTGGAGCGGGTCCAGCACCTGGACGCCCAGCTGGTGCGGCCCACCCTCTTCTCCTTCCGCACGCCGCTGGAGGTGGTGCTCCACGTCGACGACCTCGACCGCCTGCGGGAGGTGGGGGACGGCGTGGTGGAGGCCCTGCGTGCCCGGCCCGAGCTGGCCGACGTGCGCACCAGCCTGGGGCGCGGCTACCCCGAGATCCGCATCGTCTACGACCGGGAGCGCCTGGCCCGCTTCGGTCTCGACACCTCCACGGCGGCGCGGGCGGTGCGCGACCGGGTGCAGGGCGTGGTGGCCACCGAGCTGCACCGCGGCGACGAGCGGGTGGAGCTGCGGGTGCAGCTCGACGAGGCCGAGCGCTCCTCCCTGGCCGACCTCGAGCGCATCGACGTGGGCCTGGCGAACGGATCGCCCATCCAGCTGGGTGCCGTGGCCACGCTCACCGAGGCGGTGGGGCCCAGCGAGATCCGGCGGGTGGACCAGCAGCGGGCGGTGGTGGTGTCGGCCAGCCTGGCGGGTCTCGACCTGTCGGCCGGCATCGAGGCCATCCGCGCCACGCTGGCCACCCTGGCGCTCGGCGACGACGTCACCTGGGAGCTGGGCGGTCAGGCGAGCGAGCTCACGGGCGCCCTGGCCTCGCTGGGGCTGGCGCTGGGACTCGCCATCTTCCTGGTCTACGTGATCATGGCGTCCACCTTCGAGCACCTGGTGCACCCGCTGGTGATCCTGTTCAGCGTGCCGCTGGCCTACGTGGGCGTGGTGGCGGGCCTCGCGCTGTGGGGCCTGCCGCTGTCGGTGGTGGCCTTCATCGGGCTGATCGTGCTGGCGGGCGTGGTGGTGAACAACGCGATCGTGCTCGTGGACGCCATCAACCGTCGCCGTGCCGAGGGTCTCGACCGTCTCGACGCCGTGCAGCGCGCCGGCGCCATGCGCCTGCGGCCCATCCTCATCACCACGTCCACCACGGTGCTGGGGCTGCTGCCGCTGGCCTTCGGGCTGGGTGCCGGGGCCGAGGTGCAACGTCCGCTGGCCGTGGCGGTGATCGGCGGGCTCACCGTGTCCACCCTGCTCACGCTGGGCGTGGTGCCGGCGGTGTACGCCCTGGCCACGGGAGGTCGCCGCGCATGAGGTTCCGGCTCGACGGGCGTTGGGTGGTGGCCGTGCTCATGGCCATCGTGGTGCTGGGCGCGCTGTGGGTGCTCTGGCTGCCGGCGGGGGACGAGCCCGAACCCTTCGTGCGGCAGGCACCTGCCGTGGTCGATGCGCCCGTGCCGGCGGTGCGGGTCACGACGCCGCCGCAGGTGGACGCCGGGGCCGAGGAGCCTGCGGCGGCGCCGGTGGCGCCGGCTCGCAGCCGGCGGTCGCGGAGGAGCAGGTGCCCCACGTCTGCCCGCGGTGCCGCGCGGGTTCGAGGGCGGGTCGGCGGAGCTGGTCACGCGCGTGCAGGGCGGGAAGCTGGACCTGCCCGTGGCGGTGGCCCTGGAGAAGCAGGGCGGTGACCTGGTGTTCTCGCCGCGGGGCACGGCGCGCCAGGGCGTGGTCCGTCGGGGTGGGGAGGCCGTCCACACGCTGCGCTGGAGCGGGGAGGGACGGTCCACCACCTGCACGGTGGGTCCGCCGCCCGCGCCCTGGACGCTCGCGGTGCGCGTGGACGACCCACGCGACGGTGCCCCGCTGCAGCTGATGGGCTGCGGCCTGCCGGGCGTGTACGAGGGCGGCGTGGTGCGGGTGGAGCGTCCGCCCGGGAGCTCCTGCGTGGTGCAGGCCCGGCGTCGTGACGGGGTGCTCGTGGCCGAGTCCGAGGCCGTGGAGCTGGCGCCGCTGGACGGGGAGCACGTGGACCTCGTGCTGCACGTGCCCGCGGTGGACGTGGGGGGCATCGGCGCCATGGTGCGCAGCGATCCGGACGGCGTGGTGCTCACCGACGTGCCGCCGGGCACCCCGGCGGCGTTGGCGGGGCTGCGGGAAGGGGACCTGGTGGTGGGCGCCGACGGCCAGCCCCTGTCCGGGCTGCGTCTCCCCGAGCAGATCGCCCGCGTGACGGGCCCGGTGGGCGAGACCGTGCGGCTGCAGGTGATCCGCGGCGGTCGCGTGGTGGAGCTGGAGGTGGAGCGGTCCTGGGTGGAGCCCGAGGACCTGGACCTCGAGTAGGCGCACGGGCGCGCGTTAGGGTCCGGCGATGTCCACGCCCGCTCCGAGCCCTCCCCCGGAGGCGCGCTCGCCCCTCGCGCGGCGGGCGGCGCGGGCCGTCATCCTGCTGGTGGACCTGGCCCTGCTCCTGGGTGCGGCGTGGTTCCTCTGGGAGGTGCGCGAGGCCTGGGGGGCGTGGCGCCAGCGCGTGGCCCAGGTGGGCGTGGCCCAGGTGGTGGGCGAGGACCCGATCAACCAGGACGACCCGCTGCTGGGGTGGAAGCACGCGCCCGGCCGGTCGGTGCCCATGGAGGGCTTCGGACCCGACGTGGTGTGGACGATCAACGCGAACGGCTTCCGCGGCGAGCGTGACCACACCCTGGCGCGGCCGGCCGGCCAGCGGCGCGTGGTGGCGCTGGGCGACTCCTTCACCTTCGGCAACGTGGCCACCGCCGACACCTGGCCTGCGCTCCTGGAGGCCCGGCTGCAGGACGTCGAGGTCGTCAACATGGGCGCGTCGGCCTACGGCGTCGACCAGATGTTCCTCTGGTACCGGGAGGACGGCCTGGCCTTCGAGGCCGACGTCGTGGTGATGGCGATCATCGACGCCGACCTGCGACGGGCCCGGCAGGACCGCTGGATGAGCGGCCACGGCCGTCCCCTCTTCCAGCTCGTCGACGGCGAGCTGGTGCTCACCAACGTGCCCGTGCCGCCGCGCATCCCTCCCGACCGGCCGCTCACGGGCTCCTGGGGCTTCGCCCGCTTCCTGGCCACCCGCCTCGTGCGCGGCGAGGAGCAGCTGCAGGACCCGTCGGTGCCCTACCGGATCGTACAGGCCTGGGGGGAGCTGGTGCAGGCCCACGACCGCCAGCCCCTGCTGGTGTGGCTGCCCCACCTGCGCGAGAGCGAGCCCGCGCTCAAGGCGGGCACGGCGCGCGCCTGCGAGGAGGCCGGCATCCCTTTCCTCGACGCCACGCCGGCCTTCGCGGCCGCGAGCCCGGGCGGCGCGTGGCGCGAGGGCCCGTGGTTCCGCGACGACGGGCACTACACGCCGGCGGGGAATGCGGTGGTGGCGGAAGCGGTGGCGGGGTGGCTGGGGGAGCGGGGGTGGGGGGTGCGGTAGGGGTGAGGGCGGGCGGTTCGGGACGTGGCGCTCGACCGGATCCTCGCCGTTCAGTCCCGCGCGAGCACGAACGGGTAGGTCACCACCACCACCCCGCAGCCCGCCGGCTCCTCGAAGACCAGCCCCCGGATCGCGTCGGCGATGCACTGCTCGGCGTCGGGGCGGCCCAGGGTGGTGCCCACGGCGACGGCCTCGCTCACCCGGCCGTCCTGCGCGACGACGAAGCGCATCTCCACGTAGCCGCCGAGCTGCGACGTGCCGGAGAGCGCGCGTCGGGTGCAGGCACGCACCTTGGACAGGGCAGACCGCACGGTGGTGTCGATCCCCTCCTTCGCCAGGCTGCCCATGACGATCGGTGCATCGGGCGCGCCGCAGTCCGAGCGGGTCTGGCGGTAGGCGGACGACGGGCGCGTCCAGGGCGGCAGCGGCACCTCCGTGCCCTGCACGTCGACGGCGAGCGACAGGGCCTGGCCGAGCCAGCGCGCTTCACGGAGCACCGTGCCACCTGGGCGGTCCAGCAGGAGCAGGTCGGTGTCGCCCGCGCGGATCGTGAGGCGCGCACCGGCCTCGTCGTAGGCGGCGCGCAGTGACGTGAGCGTGGCCGCGGGGAAGACCGCCCAGGGAGCGGGGTGGTCGGCCTCCCAGCCGGCGTACAGGGCGTCTCCGGCCGGCGTCGGCGCCACGTGGAACCACGCGGCGGCCTGCCCCGACGGCGGCTCGAAGGGCGCGGGCGGTGCCGGTGGCGGTGCCGGTGGCGGTGCGGGCGCCGGGGGGGCTTCAGCGAGGGTGGTCACCGCGGGCGCGGCGGCGGGTGTCTGTGCGCGGTGGGGGCAGCCCGCGAGCGCGAGGAGGAGCGGGGTGAAGCCGGGTCGCATCGCGATCCTCCAGAACGTCCCTACCCGGTCCGCGAATCGGGGATGCCGGTGGGCGCCTGCCGCGGGGAAATCGGGCGGGCATGGAGCGCACATGGGTGTCACACGCGGCTACCTCCATGGCCCTGTCGTCGGGGTGGAACATGCGCCTCTCCCTCCAGGATGCGGAGCTCGCGCGCGAAGCGCGACTCTGGGATGGGGCCGCCTTGTGGTGCGAGGGTCGGGCGGCGGGGTGCGTCTACCTCCTCGGCATCCACGCGGAGCTCTGCCTCAAGACCGCGTACTTCCGCTTTCGAGACGAGCCACCCGCCACTCCCCTGGATCGAGCGCTCCTGGCGACCACGGCCGCGCGGGCCGTGCTCCTCGGGGTCCGCGCCTCCCACCAGGGCTTCCACTCCTTGCGGTTCTGGAGCGAGATCCTCGTGGCGGAGCGGCGGGCCGCCCGACGACCGCTGTCGCCACGCGTCGAAGCGTCGCTCGGGGAGTGCGTGGAGCTGCTCGCCCGCCACTGGAGCATCGACCTGCGCTACGCGGCGCCACACACGCCGGTCGCCGTCGTGGAGCGCGTCGTCGCCGGGGTAGACTGGCTCGACAGGCACCACCGGGCGCTCCACGCGTGAGGTTCCGATGCCGGTCGTGAGGAAGTCGCTGCGTTCCGCGCATCCACACCACGACGACCTCGTCGAGGAGTTGTGCCGCCACTTGCGGGGCGTGGGCGACCTCCCGCCTCTTCCGCGCATCGTGGAGGACCAGGATGCCCTGTCCAGCCACAAGCGGGTCTACGTGCTGTGGCCCGCCTGGGACTCGGTCGTGGACGGGGAGCGTGCCGTGATCATCCTCGAGGCCTATGAGCGCGCGCTCGGCACGCCGGAGATGCTCTCCGTGTCGGTCGCCGTCGGCGTGACGCCTCGGGAGGCCGACGCCCAGGGACTGGACCTCTGATCGGCTGACACGTTCGGACGACCTAGAAGGTGACCGTGGACCCGCCCGACGTGTCGACGTCACGATCCTCCGGGTCGCCGGCGACCTCCACCGTGGACCCGCCGCTGGCCGAGACCGTCACCGAGGTCGTGGCGTGCACGGAGACGTGGGCGCCACCGCTGGCCGAGACCGACGCGCTCCCGGCCTTGATCGTGGACGTGACGGTGGCGCCGCCCGAGGCGTCGACGTCGACGGCGGGAGCGGTGCCCCCCAACGTCACGTCGGCGCCGCCGCTCGCGCTCACCTCGGCGCGGGTGGTGGCGGTGACGACCACCTCGATCCCGGCCCCACCCGACGCCGACAGCCTCACGACCTCGCCCGCGCCCACCGCGTCGATCGAGGCGCCGCCCGAGGCGGAGAAGCGCTCGGGAGGCGGGGCCACCACCTCGATCCACGCATCGTCGGAGGGGTCCACGAGGATCGGCAGGTCGCCGAAGCCCATGCGGAGCTCTCCGTCCACCACCTCCACCACGAGCAGGTCGCGGAGGTTGTCGTCGATGTGGGCCGTCACGGCGCGCTCGCCCTCCACGTGGCGCACCACGAGGCCCTGCTCCGCGGCCATCGCGTCGAAGGCGTCGACCGGCAGGTCCACGTCGACGAGGTCGCCGCTGCCGATGTGGACGATGCAGCCGGACAGACCGACCAGGGCCAGGGAGACGAGGGTGCGCACGGGACCTCCAGCGGCCCTCCCTTCCTCTGCGGAAGCGTGCTGTGCAAGGGCGTCCGCGGCGCAGGGTGAGGCCGGGCGCGGACCACGTCGTCCGCGGCGAGCCGCGCCCCGGCCCCGGTCGCTCAGTGGCCCAGGTAGGTCTCGACCTCCTCGTCCGTCATGCAGCTGCCTGCCAGCTCGCGGATCCAGTCCATGTCGGCGTCGCCGAGGGCCTCGCCGGTGCCGAACTCCTCCTGTCGCTCGAGCAGGGCGTCGCGAGCCTCGAAGAGCGCCTCGTCGAGACAGGCGATCGTGCCCTGCGAGAAGGGCAGGTCGTCGTGCTCGACGTTCGTGAGCAGGACCGTGCCGAGGGCCCGGCACCCCACGACGGCGTTCAGGAAGGCCGGCGCGGCCTCCAGGAGCAGGGCTTCGTCGGCACCGCGTCGCACCAGGGAGGCGAGCCAGCCCAGACCGAGGTGGGCCGACAGATCCCGCGCCATGCAGCGGAGCTGGGCGGAGGACATGCCATCCAGGGGCTCGGCGGCGTCGAGGAAGACCTCGTAGAGGTGGACCGTGGGCCCGTCGGGGTGCGGCACCTCGGGGATGGCGCAGGCGCCGAGGAGGGCGGCGAGGGCGAGGGGGAGGCGCGACATCGGGGCTCCGGCGGGAGGGACGCGGAGGCGGGCTACGGCCCACCGCGCGGGCTTCCTGCATGCGGATGCGACGTGGCCGCGCTGCGCCCGACGGGTTCGACGGCTGCACGCGCGGGGGTGCGATGGCGCACGGCAGCAAGACGACCTTCCTCGACGGCCCCTCGGCCTTCCGACGGATGGCGGCGGACGCGGCGCAGGCGGCGTCCATCGACATCGCCGTGGCCTGGACGGGCGACGTGCTCGGCGGTGGCGATCCGGCCTTCGACTGGCTCGCCGCCCACGCCGACCGCATCCGTCTCGTCACCGGCGTCACCGACGGCCTGTCGTGTCCTCGCACCCTGCACAGGGCGCATGCCCTGTTCGACCGCCGCGGTCTGTGGATCGTGCATCCCGAGCTCGCCCCGATGTTCCACGCCAAGGTCTATGTCTTCCGGTCGGTGCGCCGCGGGGACCGTGTGCGCGACGTGGTGTACGCGGGCAGCGCGAACCTCTCGCGAGGGGCAGCCTCGGCCCACAGCGAGCTGGTGTCACGCACCGAGCTCCAGGGTGGTCTCGTCGACGAGGTGCTGGAGGCCACGCTCTCCCCGCCTGGGCTCTTCCCCGCGAGCGAGGGGTGGCTCGACGCCTACGCGGCGTGGGCGGAGGCCGCGCGGGCGGCGCGCCGGGATCTGGAGGCCGGTCGTCCGCCGGCGCCCCCGCCCCCGCGCGCGCCGGTCTCGGGTGACGTGGAGGGAGGCGACGGCGTCCTCCAGCCGGACTTCTACCGGCGCTGGCCCGACCACCTCGCGTGGTATCGGCGGCAGGTGGCGTCGCGCAGCGATGGCCTCGGGCCCGAGCACTGGCTCCGTGTGCGGGCTGCGGTGCTGGCGATGCCCGGCTGGCCCGATCCCACGGCGATGGACGAGACGGACTGGAAGCGCGCCTGCGGGCTCGCGGGCGGCAACCACCCCGTGTACGGCGTGGACGACGAGCGCGTGAACTGGCCGCTCTTCGGAAGCGTCGATGCGCGAAGCCCTGTGGCCGACCTCGGGCTGCTGCAGCGCAAGCACCTCGTGCGCGACGCCCTCGCGGCCATCCCCGCCACGGGCGAGATCGGTCGAGACGACTGGACCCGCTTCCGCATGGCCTGGCGGGAGGCGGGCTTCGGCGACGAGAGCAAGGCGGCGGCGTCGCGGCTGCTGGCGCTGCGTCGTCCCGACCGCTTCCTGCCGCTCACCAACGCCTCCGTGGAGGCCATCGGGCGCGTGGTGGGCAGACCGCCCACCACGCTGTCGGCCTACAAGGAGGTCTGCGACGCGCTCTGGCGTGCGCCGTGGGTGCGTCATGCCGAGCCCCCGGAGGATCCGGACGACCAGGCGATCTGGGAGGCGCGGGTCGCGCTGCTCGACGTGCTCTTCTACGATCCGACGGTGCGCTGAGCGCACGGCATGGGCGGCTCCGTCCGCACGGGCCGCTGGCGCAGCTGACGTGGCCCCGCCGCGCCCGACGGGTTCGTCCGGTGCACCCATGCTCCTCCTCCCGCTCCTCCTCTCGGCCTGCGCCACCCTCTGCGCGCCGGCCCCGCCCCCGCTGCCCCCCAACTTCCTGGTGGTGGTGCTCGATGACGTGGGGCTCGACCAGGTGGGCGCCTTCGGCATGGGGGCCGACCCGCCGGCGCTGCCCACGCTGGACGCGCTCGCGGCGGAGGGGGTGCGCTTCACCAGTGCCTACGTGTCGCCGGTGTGCTCGCCCACGCGCGCGATGCTCCTCACGGGCCGGTACGGCCGGCGCACCGGCATCGGGCGCACCGTGGACCCGCGGAGTGCGCGGGTGGAGCTGCCGGCCGACGAGGTGGGCCTCGCCGAGGTGCTGGCCACCGCACCCGTGCCCTACGACAGCGCGGTGGTGGGCAAGTGGCACCTGGCGGGTCCGCGCACGCCCTCGGGCCTCGACCACCCCGCCACGATGGGCTTCCGGCACGCGCGCACGGCCGTGGGCAACCTGGGTCCCGAGAGCCAGGTGGTGGCGCGCAACGCCTACCGGCTCTGGCCCCGGGTGGTGGACGGGGTGGAGGTGATGGTCGATCGGGACGCCACGGAGGTGCAGACCGAGGACGCGGTGGCGCTGCTCGGCGAGCTGCAGGAGCCGTGGCTGATGTGGCTGGCCTACAACGCCCCTCACGCGCCGTGGATCGACGACGACGGGAAGCACGCGCCGGTCGCGCGCTACCGTGCCATGCTGGAGGGCGTGGATGCCGGCCTGGGGAGGGTGCTCGCCTCGCTGGACCCCGCGGAGCGCGCACGCACCCTGGTGGTGGTGGTCTCCGACAACGGCACGCCCGGGGCGATCGTGTCAGCGTTGTACGAGGACTATGGAGCGAAGGGGGAGGTGGTGGACCTGGCCACCCGGGTGCCGTGGATCCTGGCGGGCGCCGGGGTGCAGGCCCGCGGCGAGGTCAGCCGCGCGCTGGTGCACGCGGTGGACCTGTTCCCCACGCTGGCCTCGCTCGCCGGCATCGACCCCGAGGCCCCCGCCGAGGGCACGGCCTGGCCCGAGGAGCTCGACGGCCGCAGCTTCGCCCACCTGCTGCGCACGCCCGACGCCGCGCACCGCGACCACGTCTACCTGGAGCACTTCGGGCCGAACGGCGTGCGTCGACAACGACGGAGCGACCGGCGTGCCGTGCGCACGGCCACCCACCTGCAGGTCCGCCTCCGAGGCGCCCGCGACGCGCTCTTCGCCTACCCGCCCGACAGCCTGGAGCCCGGTCCCGACCTGCTGGCCCCCGAGGCCGAGCCCGACGAGGCCACGCTGAGGCTCGCCGAGGAGCTGGGCGGCCTGATCGACCGCTACACCCAGGAGCTGCGGTGAGGGTCCTGCTCCTGGTGCTCCTCGCGGCCTGTGGCGTGGAGGGCGCTCCCGATCCCGACGACCACACCGACGTGGCCGACCTGCCCGACCCGCCCGCGCAACGCGAGGGTCCGCCCAACATCCTGTTCGTGCTCCTCGACGACGTCGGGCTCGACAAGACCTCGGCCTACGACGAGCACCCCAGCCCACCACCCACTCCGGTGCTGGAGGACCTCGCGGCGCGGGGCGTGCGCTTCACCCAGGTGTACGCCGAGCCCACCTGCTCCATCGCACGGGCCTCGCTGCTCACGGGCCGCCACCCCTTCCGTCACGGGATCGGACGCTGGATCTTCCCGGAGGGCGGCACCGAGTCGCTGCCCGACGAGGAGGTCACCCTCGCCGAGCTGCTGGCCCAGGCCGACCCGCCCTACACCTCGGCCCTGGCCGGCAAGTGGCACCTCGTCGGCTACGACACGCCCGATCCCGCGCGCCACCCGCTGCGCCAGGGCTTCGCCCACCACCGCGGCTCGCTGTCGAACCCCCTCGACATCCTCGGCGAGAAGCCGCCCTACACGCGCTCGTACACGCGGTGGCAGAAGGCCGTGGACGGCGCGGTGGAGATGACCGACACCTACATGACCCTCGACACCACCGACGAGGCGCTGGGGCTGATGGCGCGCCTGCCCGAGCCGTGGTTCCTCTACGTGGCCTACAACGCGGCCCACGACCCCTGGGCCCCGCCGCCCGCGCCCCTGCCCGGCTCCGAGGTGCGGGCGAACGCGCCGGCCCACGAGCGCTACGCCGGCATGGTGCGCGCGGTCGACCACGAGCTCGGCCGCCTGCTCGAGGGGCTCGACGGGGTGCTCGCGGAGCGCACGCTCATCGTGGTGGCCTCCGACAACGGCACGCCCAAGGACGTGATCACCACGCCCTCCGACCGCACCCGCGGCAAGCACACGGTCTACGAGGGGGGGGTGCGCGTGCCCTTCCTGGTGGCGGGCGCCGGCGTGGAGCGTGCGGCGGGCAGCACCAGCGACGCGCTGCTGTCCTTCGTCGACGTCTTCCCCACGCTGGCCGAGGTGGCCGGCGTGCCGCTGGCCGAGGTGCAGGGGGGCGACGGGGGTCCCCTGGTGATCGACGGCACCTCCTTCCTCGGCGAGCTGCAGGCGGAACCCCCGCCCGCCCCCGATCGGGTGCTGTACGCCGAGACCTTCTGGCCGCTCGGGCCGCCCCCCTGGGACTGGCACCGGTGGACCGTGCGCGACGCCTCCTGGAAGCTGGCGGAGGAGCCCAAGGGGCGCGTGAAGCTCTTCGCGCTCGACGGCAGCATGGACGAGGGGAACGATCTCCTCGGGCGCGCGCTCACCGCGGAGCAGGAGGCGGCGATGACCCGGCTCGAGGCTGCCCGCGACGCCCTCTTCGAGCAGGCGGGCCTCCTGCCATGAGGTGGCTGCCGCTCCTGGTGTGGGCGGCCTGTGCACTGCCCGAGCCGCCCGCGGACCTGCCCGACCCGGGGAGCCTGCCGGCGGTGCGGGGAGCGCGCGGGCGCGTGGACGTGCGGGATCCGCCGATCGACACGGCCGGCTGGGCCGACGCCGAGACCGACCTGCCCGACGACACCGCCGCCGGCCTCCACACCGACCCGCCCGACGAGACCGACCTGCCTGCGGTGCCGCCGAACGTGATGATCCTGCTCGCCGACGACGCGGGGCTCGACAAGATCGGCGTGTACGACGTCACCCAGTCGGCGCCGTCCACGCCCACCCTCGACGCGCTGGCGGCCCGGGGGGTGCGCTTCCAGCACGCCTGGGCCGCGCCGACCTGCTCCCCGGCGCGGGCCACGCTGCTCACCGGTCGCCATCCCTTCCGGCACTTCATCGGCCGCTGGATCGACACCACCACCGAGTCCACGGTGCTCGCCGACACCGAGACCACCCTCCCGGAGCTGCTGGCGCGTGCGCCCGTGCCGTACACGTCGGCGGTGGTGGGGAAGTGGCACCTCACCGGCTTCCGCGCACCCAGTCCCGAGCTGCACCCGCTGCGCATGGGCTTCCGGCACCACCGGGGCTCGCTGGCCAACCCGCGGAACGCGGCGAGCGGCGCCCCCCCGGGGGTCCGCGACTACTTCCGGTGGGAGAAGAACGTCGACGGGCAGCTCACCGTGTCCACCACGTACATGACCACCGACACCGTGGACGAGGCCATCGCGCTGGCCACCACGCTGCCCGAGCCGTGGTTCCTGTTCGTGTCGTTCAACGCGCCGCACCTGCCCCACCACGTGCCGCCACCGCCCCTGCCGGGCAGCCTGCTCGACGCGTCCACCGCCTCGGGACCCGACCTCGTGGATGCGGCCGTCGAGGCCCTCGACGCCGAGATCGGCCGCCTCTTCTCCGAGCTCGGCAGCGAACGCCTCGACCGCACGCTGGTGGTCTTCGCCAGCGACAACGGCACCGACACCGAGGCCATCCGGCCGCCGCTCGATCCCACGCGCTGCAAGGCCACGGTCTTCGAGGGCGGGGTGCGGGTGCCGCTCATCTTCGCGGGTCCGGGTGTGCAGGCCCCTCCCGGCAGCGTGGTGGAGGCCCCCGTCAGCCTGGCCGACCTGCTGCCCACCGTGGCCGCCTTCGCCGGGATGCCACGGTCGGCGCTGGTGGACGATGCCGGCCAGCCCCTCGTGCTCGACGGGCGGAGCCTGCGGCCGCACCTGGACGATCCCGACCTGCCCGACGACGGCCGGATGGTGTGGGCCGAGCAGTTCCACCCCTCGGGCCCGCCTCCGCAGAACGGCCTGAGGTGGACGCTGCGCGACCGTGCCTACAAGCTGGCGGAGGGCCCGCCGGGCACGCTGCGGCTGTACCACCTGGAGGGGCGGCCCTTCGACGAGGGGCCCGACCTGCTGCAGGGAGCGCTCGACACGGACGACGAGGCGGCGATGACGCGCCTCGAGACGGAGGCCACGCGCCTGCTGCGGCTGGGCGGCCGCATCCCGTGATCGCGACGGCGCGTGCTACCTTCGGCCCACCCGGAGGCCCGATGCGCACCCTGCTCCTCGCCCTGCTCCTGACCTCCCCCGCCGCCCTCGCGAAGAAGCCCGCGGGCCCCACCGTGCCGGCCCAGGCCGCGGTGCTCGCCTTCTACGCGGGCGTCGACGCCCTGCAGCTCGCCTCGCCCCACACCGACGACGTGCTGGGCTTCACCCTGGACGCCAGCGGTGCCTCCCTCGACGTGGTGGGGGAGTCGGGCTGGCAGGCGGTGCAGACGGTGCTGACCCAGTGGGGTGCCGACGGCGGCACCATCGCCACCAAGCTGGACGGGGTCACCTGCTGGGAGGGTGGCACGGTGGCCGGCTGCGCAGCGCAGGTGCACCAGGACTTCACCCTGAAGGGCGCGCCCGCGGGGTCGGCCGACCTCCGGGCGAGCTTCGTGCTGGAGTGGACCGGTGACGTGTGGGCCGTGGCCCACTTCCACGAGGCGCCCGTGGCCACGGCGCCGCCCGCGGGCACGCCGGAGGGCGGCGCGCCCCCGCGGGAGGAGGCCGCGCCCACCGAGTGAGGTCCTTTCGCGTCGGCGTGGTCCGGCGCGGCAGGCAGGCGCGATAGCTGGCGGCGATGCGTCGCTGGCTGCCCACCCTCGCCCTCGATCGGCCGGTCACGGTCCTCGTCGCCTTCCTCGCGCTCTGCGTGCTGGGGGCGCTGGCCACGTGGCGCATCCCGCTCCAGATGATGCCCAGCGGCTTCGAGCCGCGCTTCCTCTGGATCCGCGTGGCCTACCCGAACGCCTCGCCGGCCGAGACCGACGAGCTGGTGGTGCGGCCCATCCAGGAGCAGCTCTCCACGGTGGGCGGGCTGGAGCAGCTCAAGTCCCGGGCGGGCTCCGACTACGCCTCCTTCGAGGTGCGCTTCCACCCGTCGGTGTCGATGTCGGACGGGTACAACGACGTGGTCGACCGCATCGAGCGCGCCATGCCCGACCTGCCCGAGCAGGTGGAGCGCTACTGGGTCTTCAAGTTCAACCCGTCCGACCAGCCGGTGATGTGGGTGGGCCTCACCTGGCCCGACGAGCTGGAGGACCCGTACCACGTGATCGACAAGGTGGTCCGGCCGCGTCTGGAGCGCGTGTCGGGGGTGGCCAGCCTCGATCTGTGGGGCGTGAACACCCGTCGCATCTTCGTGGACTACGACCGGCAGGCCATGCTCGCGCACGGGGTGGACCTGGGGTCGGTGCAGCGCTCGCTGCAGGGCGACAACTTCCAGCTCGGCGCCGGGCGCCTGGAGGAACAGGGGCAGGTGCGCACCCTGCGCAGCCTCGCTCGCCTCGACAGCGTGGAGATGCTGGAGCGCTACCCGCTGCGGGCCGACGGGCTGGTGCTCGACGACATCGCCGACGTCAGCTTCCGCGGCGTGCGGGACGCCGACATCAACCGCATCGACGGCCGGGACGCCGGCGCGCTCGCCATCCGCAAGGAGTCCAGCGCGAACACGGTGGAGGTCACCCGCGCCCTGCTCGCCACCATCGCCGACCTGGAGGCCGACCCCCGCGCCCAGGGCGTGCGCTTCGTCGTCTTCTTCGACCAGGGCGACCTCATCGCGGGCAGCGTGGCCACCCTGCGCGACGCCGCCCTCGGCGGCGGGCTGCTCGCCATCGGCGTGCTGTGGCTCTTCCTCCGCGAGTGGCGGATGACCCTGCTCATCGGCGCGTCGATCCCGTTCTCGCTGTTGATGACCGTGGTGGTGCTCTACGCCAACGGCGAGACGATGAACCTCGTGGCGATGATGGGCCTGATGCTCGCCGTGGGCATGGTGGTCGACAACGCGATCGTGGTGGTGGAGGCCATCTACCGCCGACGATCCGACGGCGAGGAGGTGCGGGCGGCCGCCATCGGGGGCGCGGGCGAGGTGGGCCTCGCGATCGTGGCGTCCACGGCCACCTCGATGGTGGTCTTCCTGCCCGTGATGCTCATGACCCCCGACGCCGACGCCTCCTTCTTCCTCGGGGTGATCGGCCGTCCGGTGATCTTCGCGCTGGGGGCCTCGCTCGTGGTGGCCCTGGTCTTCGCGCCGCTGGCCACGCGCTACCTGCGCGGCGGCGAGGTGCGGCCCGATCCGTCCTGGCTGGTGGCCCTCGAGGCCCGCTACCTGCGCCTGCTCGACCTCACGCTGCGCCGACCGGCCGACGCCGTGATGGCGGTCCTCGCCATGCTGATGCTCACCACGGTGGCGGTGCGCGGCGTGTCGTGCGTGCCCGGCGGGGAGGGGGGCCTCAACGACTTCACGGTGCGGTTCACGGTGCCGCGCGACGCCACGCCCCTGGAGCGCGAGGCCATCGCCAGCCGCTTCGAGGCCTACGTCGAGGAGCACAAGGAGGCGTGGGGCGTGCGCGTCTACCGGGTGGAGCTGCGTGGCTCGAGCAGCCGGGGTCGGCTCTACGTCTACGTCGACACCGAGGGTCCCATGACCCGCGACGAGGTGATGAAGGAGGCCCGGAAGGGCCTGCCCGACGACATCCCCGGGGTGAGTGCCAGCATCGGCTGGGAAGGTGGGGGCGACGACGACCGGAAGCTGACCCTGTCGGTGTACGGCGAGGACGTGGACGTGCTGCGGCGCCTGGGCGACGAGGCGGTGCGTCGCCTGCGGGGGGTGGAGGGCGTGCTGGGGGCGGAGCTGGAGCTCGACGACGACGGCCTGGACGAGCTGCAGCTGGTGCCCAAGCCCGAGGGGCTGCGCAGGTACGGCCTCGATCCGGCCACCGTGGCCCGCACCGTGGCCTTCGCGCTGCGCGGCAGCGTGCTCACCCCGCTGCGGCTGGGCGAGGCGGAGGTCGACGTGGAGACGCGCCTGTCGGTGGAGGACCGCTCCAGCCTCGACGAGGTCCTCGACTTCCCTCTCTTCTCGCCCACCACGGCCTCGCTCGTGCCGCTGCGTGCGGTCACCGACGTGCGGCGCGACACGGGTCCCGGGATGATCTGGCGCACCGACCGCCGCACCTCCCTCGATCTCACCGTGGATCTGGCCCAGGGCGTCGAGAAGGAGGAGGCGGCGCCGCGCCTGGAGGCCGCGCTGGCCGACATGGCCGTGCCCCGGGGCTACGCCTTCGAGGCCGACGCCTGGCAGGCCGATCGCAGCGAGGAGCTCACCGCGCTGGTCTTCGCCCTGGGGATGAGCGTGGTCTTCGTCTTCCTGCTCATGGGCGTGCTCTTCGAGAGCTGGATCCTGCCCCTGGCCGTGATCACCACGATCCCGATGGCATTGGTCGGCGCGTGGTGGGGGCTGTACCTGACGGGCACGAACATGGACACGATGGCGGGCGTGGGGCTCGTGGTCCTCGTGGGAGTGGTGGTGAACAACGGCATCGTGCTGGTCGACCGCATCACCCAGCTCCGCAGCGAGGGGCTCGAGCGCGGCGAGGCCCTGCGCCAGGCCTGCTCGCGGCGGCTGAGGCCCATCCTGATGACGGCGGTCACCACCATCGTGGGGCTCATCCCGATGGCGATGGGCTCGTCGGACTTCGCGGGCATCCCCTACGCGCCCATGGGCCGCTGCGTCATCGGCGGCCTCACCGCGGCCACGGCGCTCACCCTGCTCTTCGTGCCCTTCCTCTACGTGCAGCTCGACGACGCCCGCGCGTGGGGCATGCGCACCTGGGCCCGCGCGGCCGGGAGGCTCGCGTGAGATCGCTCCTGCCAGGCGTCGTGCTCGCGGGGCTGCTGCTCGCGCTGCCGGCCCACGCCAAGCGCACGCTCACCTACGAGGACGCGATGGCGGCCGCGGCCTCCTCGAACCCCACGGCGGTGTCGGCGCGGCTGGCGGCGGAGCAGGCCGCCGAGGACGTGCGGGCCGCGAACGGGTCCTTCGACCCCGTGCTGTCGCTGTCGGGCGGCTACGACCTCAACCGGCGCTCGGACGCACGGCCCGAGTTCGAGACCCTCTTCTTCTCCGACAGCCAGGCCTGGAACGTGAACCTGTCGCTGCAGGCCACGGCGCCCACGGGCACGTCGGCCACCTTCACCTCGGGCGTCACCCGCTCGATCGTGAGCACCGACTACCAGGTCTACGGCAACCCCATCTTCGACCCGGGCCAGCTCTTCAGCACCGAGGAGACGCGCACCTACGTGCCCGTGTTCCGGCTGGCGCTGTCGCAGGAGCTGCTCCGCGGGCTGCGCCTGTCGTTCAACCTGCAGAACGTGCGTCAGGCCCGGGAGCGGCTGGCCGCGGGCGAGCTCGACGAGCTGGCGGCGCGTCAGCAGGCGATGGCCGACGCGGCCCGGGCCTACTGGACCTGGGTCTACCTGGTGCGGCTGGCCGAGATCGCCACGCAGTCGGTGGCCATCGCCGAGGAGGACCTGCGGGTGGCCCGGGAGCAGGTGGCCACGGGGCGGCTCGCCAGCGTGGAGGCCACCCGTGCCGAGGCGGCGATGGTGCAGGCGCGGGCCAACGAGCTGCAGGCCGCCCAGGACGCGGCCCAGGCCGCCGACGCCCTGCTGCTGCTCACGGGGGGCGAGCCCGGTGAGGTGCTGGTGCCGGGCAGCACGCCCGGCGAGGCGCCGGTGCTCGACCTCGAGGCCGCCAGGGCCGTGGGCGTGGCCCTGCAGGAGTCGCCGGCCCTGCGGGCAGCCCAGATCCGGGTGGAGGCCGCGCGCACGCTCCACCTCGACCGCAAGCACGCCACGTGGCCCAGCCTCACCGCCAACGTGCAGGGCACGATGAGCGGCGCCATCACCGAGGGCATCACCGGCCTGGGCTTCGGGGACTTCGTGCTGCCCTCGCTGTCGGTGGGGGCCGTGCTGTCGGTGCCGCTGGGCAACCGCGCCGCCACGGGGGCCGCGCGACGCCAGGGCGAGGAGGTACGCCGTCAGGAGGCCCTGCGCGACAGCCTCACGGCGCAGCTCAAGGCCGACGTGGAGCAGCAGGTGCGCGTGCTGCGCACCGCGCGCACCAAGATCGAGCTGGCCGACGTGAACGTGCGCCTGGCCCGCGAGACCCTGGCCGCCGAGCAGGCGCTCCAGGAGGTGGGCCGGGGCCTGCTCAAGGACGTGCTCGAGGCCCGCACCAACCTCGAGCGCGCCCAGGGCGAGGCCTTCCGTGCGCGCACCGACTACCGCGTGGCGTTGGTGGAGCTGGAGCGGCTGATGGGGCGGCTGGGGCAGCCGGGGTAGGCGCCCCCGCCGTGGGCTACGGCACGGCCACCGGACACCCGCCCGGCGGCTGGCCGAGGTGGTCGTCGCAGGCGTTGAGGCCGGCCTGCACCGTGCCGTCGGGGCAGGTGACCGTGGTGGACGCCCAGTTCGCGCTGGTGACCGCGCTCGCGCCGGTGAAGTCGGCGCAAGTCAGGTCGGCGCCCTCGAACTGGACGTAGCTGTTGATCACGCTGCCCGAGAAGTCGGCGTTGCGCAGGTCGGCGCGCGCGAAGGAGGTGGCCGATCCCGACAGGCCCGCGAGCGAGGTGCCCGAGAAGTCGGCTCCATGGGCGATGGCGTCGGCCCAGGTGCTGCCGCGCGCGGTGAAGATGTCGGAGAAGTCGGCGTCGTGGACGTCGGCGCCCGTGAAGTCCATCAGGTAGGCGTCGCGCGCGCCGGAGAAGTCGGCGCCCACGAGCGACAGGCCGGTGAAGACGGCCCCCGTGGTGTCGGTGGCGCCCGTGAACTGCACGCCGTCGAGCACCGTGCCCTGCCAGACCGTCTCGCGGATGTCGGTGCGGTGGAAGAGGGTGGTGGGGTCGATGGTGGCGCCGGTGAAGATCGCGCGCTCCAGGTAGGCGCCGGAGAAGTCCACGTCGTGCAGGTCGGCGCCGCTGAAGTCGGCGCGGGCGCCGCTGCTGTCGAGGAAGGTGGCGCCGGTGAGATCGGTGCCCGTGAAGTCCGCGGCGCTGAAGGCCGCCTCCCAGAAGATCGCGTCCCGGGCGTCGGCGTGGCGGATCTCGGCGTCGCGCAGGTCGGCGTCGTAGAAGATGGTCCCCACGATGGTGGCGGCGTCGAGCACCGCGTTGATCATGCTGCTGCCCGAGAAGTTCGCCCCCGAGAGGTCCAGGGTCGCCAGGTAGAAGGAGTCGAGCGCCTGGCCCATGCAGATGGCGCCGGGGCGCAGCGGGCAGGGCACGCTGTCGCCGCCCCCGCCCCCGATGGAGCCGTTCGTGAAGGTGACCGGCGGGGCACCGGTGCAGGTGAGCGTGTAGGAGTCGTCGCCGTTGGCGGCCACGGTGCAGGTCTCGCCGTCGTCCCCGTCCTCGCCGTCCGCGATGATCGCGGGTGCGGAGCCCGGGCAGGCGAGCACGTAGGCGCCGGCCGAGGGGGTGACCGTGCAGGGCTGGGCGTTGGTGCCGTCCTTGCCGTCCGACACCAGGATCGGCGCCTGGCCGGGACAGGTGAGGCTGTAGGTGGACGCGTCCACCACCGCCACGGCGCAGGCCTGGCCGTCGTCGCCGTCAGACCACGTGGCGGAGCTGTTCCCGCAGGTCACGGTGTAGGTGCCGTCCTGGTGGTCGGTGACCGTGCAGCCCTGGCCGGCCGCACCCGGGTCGCCGTTCTCGCCGCTCTCGCCGTCCTGGCCGTCGAGGATCGTGACCGCGCCGCTGCCGGGGCAGGTGAGCACGTGCACGCCGGGGGCGGTGGTGCTCACGGTGCAGGGCTGGCCGTCGGCCCCCTGCGCGCCGTCGTCGCCGTCGGTCCAGCTCACCGCACCCTGGCCGGGGCAGGTGAGCGTGTAGGTGCCCTGGCCGTCGTCGCTCACCACGCAGGGCTGGGCGTCCTGGCCGTCCTCGCCGTCGGTCCAGGTGACCGTGGAGCCGTCGTCGCAGGTGAGCGTGTAGGTGCCCTGGCCGTCGTCGGTGACCTCGCACCCGCCGTTCGTCGACAGGGTGACCGGCGTGGAGCCGTCGCAGTCCAGGGTGAGCTCGTCGTCCGCCGTGGTGACCGTGCAGCCGGCCGAGCCGAAGGTGAAGGGCGCCGAGCCCGGGCAGGTGAGCGTGGCCGTGCCGTCGCCGTGGTCGGTGACCGTGCAGCCCGCGCCGCCCGAGGCCTGCAGGGTGATGGGATCGCCGCCCGGGCAGGTGAGCGTGTAGGAGCCGTCGAGGTTGTCGATCAGGTCGCAGGCGCGGCCGGGCTCGATGGTGACGGGGGCCTGGCCGGGGCAGGCCACCACCACGGTGCCGTCCTGGGCCTCGTCGGCGGTGCAGGTGGCGTCGTCCTTGGGCACCGTGATCGAGGGCTGGCCGGGGCAGGCGAGGGTGAGCGTGTCGCCGCCGTCGGTGACGGTGCAGAGGGCGTCGGGGCCCACGAGGGTCACCGGGTCTGCGCCGGGGCAGGCGAGCGTCCAGGTGCCGTCGAGGTTGTCGGTGACCGCACAGGAGGCGCCGTCCTCGCCGTCCTGGCCATCGGCGCCGTCCTCTCCCTTCGCGCCGTCGGTGCCGGGCGCGCCGTCGGCCCCGTCCTTGCCGTCGCGGACGGTGACGGGGGGCGCGTCGCCGCAGCGCAGCTCGTAGGCGCCCTCGCCGGCCTCCGCGACCTCGCAGCCGGTGCCGTCCTCGAGGACGACGGGCTCGGAGCCGGGGCAGGTGACGACGGTGGAGCCGTCGGTGGCGGTCTCGGCCTTGCAGGCGGCGAGCTCGGCGGCGCAGCCGGTGGCGGCCAGGAGCGTGGCGAGGAGCAGGGAGCGCATCGGGGACCTCGGGCTGGAGCCCCGGAGGCTAGCGCGCGCGGCCCACCGGGGTCAGCCCGGGGTGCGGCGCACGCGTGGATCGCGGCGTCGGGCGCGCACCCTTCGGCCGGGTCATGGGGAGTCCGGGCGCGGTGGGCGCGGTCGCGTCGCGCGCCCGTCGACCTCAGGCGCAGCGCCACCGGGCCGATGCCTGCTCCCGTGATGGACCTGCCCATGCGAACCCTGCCCCTGCTGCTGCTCGCCACCGCGGCCTGCGTCCCCGAGGTCGCCGACCCGGGTGCGTCCGGGTGGGCCCCGCCCGCCGAGGTGCGCGTGGTGGCCGACCCTGCCGCGGGCCTCACGCCCGCCACCCAGCGCCTGCACCTGGACGCCGACGGGCGTGCGCTGGATCTCGTGCTGCAGCGCAACGACGATCTCTTCGCGCCCACCTACCGGGAGTGGCGCCAGCACCCCGACGGCCGCCTCGAGGAGGTGCCCGCGGGGGAGCGCGCCGATGCAGTGGGCTGCTGGTACACGGGCCGGGTGGAGGAGGCCGGCGTCGCCGTGGGCGTGGCCGGCGTGCGCACCTGCGACGGCACCGACGCGGCCGCCGTGCGGGGGCTGCTCGCGCTCGACGGCGGGCTGTACGACCTCGCCCCGCAGGGCGGCGACGTGCATCGCCTCACCGCCGCGCCGCCCCTGCTCCCCGACCTCGGGGGCGTCGAGACCTCCGTCCCGCCGCCCGAGGTGCGACCCGCCCCCGCCGGCCTGCCCGAGCGCTGGGGTCCGCCGCCCACCCGCTGGCTGGAGCTGCTGGTCTACAACGACTTCGCGCGCACGCAGGCGCTCGGGGCGGGCACCGCGCTCGACACGGCGCTGCTCGTGAACGCGGCCGACGCGGTGTACGAGGCCGCGTCCCTCGCCGAGCCCCTGCAGGTGGTGCTCTCGGGGCAGCGTCTGTGGACCGCCGGCGACCCGATCGTGCCGTCGATCACCGACGGCGAGGTGGACTCGGCGGCGCTGCTGACCGACTTCAACGCCTGGGTCCAGGGGTCGGATCCCACGGCGCCCAGCCACGACGTGCGCCACCTCTTCAGCCACCTGGACTTCCCGGAGGACAGCTTCGGCCTGGCCTACACGAACGCGGTGTGCACCAGCTCCCGCTCGGGCGTGCTGCAGGTCGACCGGTCCGTCGCCTTCACCACCGCGGTCATCGCCCACGAGCTGGGCCACGCCCTGCGGATGATCCACGACGGAACGTCGCGCGCCACGAACCCCACCGAGGACGCCACCGCCTGCCCCACCACCGGCTTCCTCATGGCCGGGATCAACGCCTTCGCGCAGCCCTCCACCACGTTGTCGTCGTGCAGCCTGGAGGCCTACGCGCACCTGCTGGGCACCAGCCGCGGCGACTGCCTGCTCGCGCGCCCGTCGCTTGCGGGCGGCACCTGCGGCGACGGCGTGCTCGACCGCGAGGAGGAGTGCGACTGCGGTCCCGGCGGCTGCGTGGGGGTCGATCCGTGCTGCGACGGGTCCACCTGCCGGCTGCAGGCCGGCGCCTCCTGCTCGGCCCTCGATCCCTGCTGCGACGGCACGTGCCAGCCCAGGGACAACGGCGCGGTGTGCGAGGACGCCTGGGGCGGCGACGGCGCCTGCTACCTCGGCACCTGCGTGGGCCTCGAGGCCCAGTGCCGCGAGATCGCCCTGCAGTCCGACCCGGTCTACCTCCACGACGACGCCTGCCAGGCCGTCACCGACCAGCGCGGCGCCGCGTGCACCGAGCTGACCTGCGGCAAGGAGACCGACGCCTCCTGCTACACCTTCCTCCAGCCGGGGAACACCACGGCCGCGCCCCTCGACGGGTCGCCCTGTCCCAGCGGGCAGTGCGTGGCCGGTGACTGCGTGCCGAGCGGCTCCATCCCGCCCGTGCCCCGCTGCGGCGACGGCATCCTGCAGCCGGATCGCGGCGAGACCTGCGACGACGGCAACACCGAGCTGAAGGACGGCTGCGACCTCTGCGTGCTGCAGGACCTCTGGGTCTTCCGGCCGCAGCCGGGCCAGGCGGGCGTCGAGAACACCGTGCTCGTGCAGGGCGCCACGCCGGGCGAGGTGGTGTCGTTGGCCTTCGGCCTGCGCCCCGGCACCTTCGACCTGCCCCCCTGCCCGGGTCTGCGCCTGCCCTTCGAGGGCGCGCGCCTCGCGGCGAGCGGGGTGGCGGGCGACGACGGTCGTGTGCTGCTGTCGATGACGCCGCCGGCCTGGGCCGCCGGGAACGTGGCCGGCTTCGTGCCCGTGGAGCTCGGCACCTGCCGGCAGGGCAACCTCGTGGTGTCGGGCTTCTAGCGCCGCCATCGCCGATCGGGGTAGGCTCTCGGCCTCCGCCCGGGAGTCCCTGGTGCGCGCGGTCGCTGCGCTGGTCGTCGTCGGCATGTGTGGCGGGCCCACCACCTCGGTGAGCCCCACGCGCACGCCTGCCACCAGCGCGCCGCCGCCCTCGGTCGGGGGGCACCCGGACGCCGACGGCGACGGCTACACCGTGCCCGACGACTGCGTGGACACCGATCCACTGATCTCGCCGGCGGCCGTGGAGCGCTGCAACGGGCTCGACGACGACTGCGACCTGCGCATCGACGTGGCGGACGCGCCCATCCAGGGCAGCCGCCTGAAGCACCCGCTCTTCCGCGACCTCGACGTGGACGGCTTCGGCGCGCCGGGCACGGCCACCTGGTTCTGTGCCGACCCGGGCCTCGGCTGGGCGCGGCGCGCGGGCGACTGCGACGACGACGACGCGTCGGTCTACCCGGGGAAGGGCTGCGCCGACCTGCCGGTGGACACGGGCGACACCGGCGACACCGGCCTCTGGGAGACCGGCGACACCGGGGTCCCGCCCGGCGACTCCGGGGGCGACAGCGGCGCGGGGGACTCCGGGGGCGACAGCGGTGGGGGGGACTCGGGCGGCGACTCGGGCGGCGACAGCGGCGGCGGGGACTCGGGCGGCGACAGCGGCGGCCCCACCTGCGGCGACGGCACCGTCGACGCGGGCGAGCTCTGCGACGACGGCAACACCCGCAGCGGCGACGGCTGCCACGCCACCTGCACCTGGGACCGTGTGCGCTTCGAGCTGCACAAGGCCACGATCTCCTCGACGAACTCGAGCGGCTTCTCGTGGGACGTGCTGGGCGACCCTCCCGACGTGTTCGTGGAGGTGGAGGCCGGCTACCGCAACGTGGGCACCACGCCCTCGCGCACCGGCACCCGCTACCCGTCCTGGTACTGGAGCCGCACCTTCGAGCTGAACCCGGGCGAGCGGCTCCGTCTGGCCTTCTACGACGAGGACGTGAGCTACGACGACTACATCGGGTCGGTGTACCTCACGCACGCCCAGGTGGCGGCGGCCGTGGGCCGGGGCACCCAGAGCAGCTCCAGCGGCAAGGTCCTGTCGGTGAGCTGGGCGGCCTACGCGCCCTAGGGCGGTGCTCAGGTCTCGGGCTTGCGGGCCAGGAAGAAGTACATCGGCGTGAAGATGCCGAGGCGGCCGGCGCCCACGAGGGCGTCGGCGGCGAGGTTGAGCACCTCGCTCACCTGCGTGGCGCCCTTCGGGGCGAGGCGCAGGGTCTCCATCACGCGCACGGCGGTGTGGCTCAGCACCCGCCCGGCCCGGGTGCGAGGGATGCCCTGCACCGACAGCTCGCCCGCCAGGGGCAGGTACCAGGGGGTCTCGGGGTCGCAGTCGTCGACCAGATCGCGGGTCTCGGCCAGCTCGAAGCCCACCTCGCGCAGGGCCGCGTCGATCACCGAGGTGTGCTGCAGCTCCGGCAGGGCGTCGCCCTCCTCGATGCCGTGGGCGAGGCGGCGGTGCTCGGGGCTGCCGTCGTAGCGGTCGGTGAGGCACCACTCGTAGCCGGCGAACCAGCTGCCGGGCCGCAGCACGCGGAAGACCTCCCCGAAGACGCCGCGACGGTCGGGGGCGTGGCAGGTGGCCTCGATGGCGTAGGCCGCGTCGAAGCTGGCGTCGTCGAAGGGCATCGCCATGAAGTCGCCCTTCGCGAAGCTGCAGCGGTCGGCGAGGCCGGCGGCCTCGTTGTGCCGGGTGCCACGCTCGATCTGGTAGTCGTTGTGGTTGATGCCCGTGATCGACGCGCCGCTGAAGTGGGCGATGTGGCGCATGGGCCCGCCCACGCCGCAGCCCACGTCGAGCACGCGCTGCCCGGGGCGCAGGCCCATGCGCAGCGCCAGGTAGTGCTCGTGGCGGCGCAGCGAGGCGTCGAAGCTCTCGCCGCGTCGCCGGGCCCCGAAGTGGAAGGACTGGCCCCAGCCGTACTCGTAGAAGTCGGTGACGAGGTCGTAGTAGGCGTCGACCATCGCGGTGTAGCCGGAGGTGCGCTGGTCGTCGGCGCCCTCGGCGAAGAGGGCGCGGTAGTCGCCCACCACCTGGTCGACGCGATCGGCGGCGACGCCGGTGGTGGCGGCGTCCGAGAGGCTGGGGCGGCTCATGGGGACCTCGGGCGGGGCAGGAGGGGCACGGGCGCAGCCGGCGTGCCGTAGAGAGCGAGGAAGAGGGCGCGCAGGCGGGGGACCAGCGTGTCGGCGGGCTCGTCGCCGCCCTGCTCCACCCAGTCGGCGAGGTGGACCTGCAGCCCCGCGAGCACCATGCGGGCCAGCAGCAGCGGGTCGGCGCGCACCACGTGGCCGTCGTCCATCGCCTCGCCGAGCAGCTGGGCGGCGAGGCCCACGCCCTGGCGCCAGGCGGCGAGCTGGTCGCGGTCGGCGCGCACCGGGCCGAGGCCCCAGGCGTGGTCGCCCAGGTGGATGCGCAGCCAGGCCGGGTGGGCGAGCACGAAGCGCAGGGTGGCGTCGAGGCCGTCGAGGATGCGCTCGAGCGCGCAGGTGGCGCCAGCAGAGCCCGCGTGGGCCACCTCGAGCAGGCGGGGCAGCCGGTGGGTGAGCACGGTGCCGAAGAGCTCGGCCTTGCTGCCGAACACCCCGTAGATCGTGCCCACGGAGGCGCCGGTGGCCGCGGCGATCTCCTGCACCCGCGCCGCCTCGTAGCCATGGTCGGCGAACACGGGCTCGGCCGCCTCCAGGATCAGGTCGCGGTAGGCATCCTGGCGGACCTCGCGGAGGCTGCGGGGCGTCATGTGACTTCCAGTTCGGCCAAATGAACGACGGTTCAGATCGCTCCGCCACCCTAGGCGGACCGGCGCCGCCGCGCAAGGGCCCCGTGCCCGTCGGGTCGCGGGGCGTGCTAGGAAGGAGGCGCCGTCGGGGTCGAGGATGCGTGTGCGGGCGTGGGGTGTGGTGCTCGGGCTCGCGTGGACCTCGCCCGGGGTCGCGCAGGAGACGGACGAGGACGCGGTGCAGCGTCCCGTGGTGGAGGAGGGGCCGCTGGTCCTCCCCGCGGTGGCCGACGGGCCGCCGGAGGTGCTCCCGCCGGGCTTCGTCGGCATGCTCCGCGACCGCCCCGTGGCCCTCGTGATCCGCGGCGGCGCCTCCCTCGGCACCTACGAGGCCGGCTACCTGTACGCCGCCACGCACGCGCTCCAGGCCCTGCACGCCGAGGACGGCGGTGCGGCCTACGACGTGGTCACGGGCGCCTCCGCTGGTGCGCTCAACACCCTGCTCGCCGCGGTCTCGAGCTGCCGGGCGCCGGTGGACGATCCCGAGCAGAGCCTGTTCTGGGCGTGGACCCGGGTGCACGTGGACCCCCTGGGGCGCAGCGAGGACCCGTGGAACGCCTTCCGGCGGCGCGAGACGGGCGCCACCCACGCCCTGTCGCGCCAGCCCTTCGACGAGGCGGTGGAGCAGGTGCGGGCGGTGCTCGAGGATCCCGCCGGCTGGCTCGACCGCCCCTGCGAGCTCGACCTGGGCTTCGTGATCTCGCGGCTCCGGGCGCGGGAGGTGCCCATGCGGTCGGCCACCTTCGGCGAGATCACCGCGTCGCGCCAGACCGAGAAGATCGTCGTGCGCTTCCAGCGGACGGCCGCCGGCGGACCCGTCTTCACGCCCGTGGTGCCCGTGGCCTCGGACGGGGCGCCGTCGCCTGCCCGCCCGCTCTACCTGCACCTCGGGCACGGCGCCCCCGGCGAGCCGCTGCCCTTCGAGGACGTGGCGGCGGTGCTCGCCGCGTCGTCGGGCTTCCCTTTCGCCTTCTCGGAGGTGGCCGTCCCCCACCGGGAGTGGCGGCTGGACGGCACGCTCGAGAGCTCCTTCCGCACCACCCGCGCGCGCTTCGTGGACGGTGGCCTCCTCGAGAACCTGCCGGTGCGGCTGGCGAAGACCGTGGCGCAGTGGCGCGCGTGGGAGGGCCGTGCGGAGCGGCCCTGGCGCAGCTTCCTCGTGGTCGATCCCGACGTCGAGAACTGGCAGCGTCGCGGCGGCACGCGGTCGTACAGCGCCCACTTCCAGCCCAACGCCGTGCAGCTCGGGATGGCGCTCGCGCGCAGCTACGTGAAGTCCACCCAGGACGCCGAGCTCCTCCAGGCGCTCGACGACGACCCCGATCTGATGCGCAGCCCCACCGAGCCCGACGCCGACGGGGTGGTGCGCGACCGCCTGCTGCTGCCGGGTCGACGCACGATCCCGGCGAGCCAGTGGGCCGGCGCCTTCATGGGCCTGTTCGAGGAGGACTTCCGGATCTTCGACTTCCACCTCGGCATGCTGGAGGCCCGCGCGGAGCTCGCGCGCATCGACCCGGCGATCGACGCGGCGCTGGCGCCCGGCACCGGCATCGACAGCGATCTGCACGCCTGCTTCGTGGCCTGGGATCGGGCGAGCGAGGGCTTCACCCGCGAGCAGGTCCGGGTGGAGGAGCCCGTGGCGTGCGCCCGCTTCGACCGCACCGGCACCGCCGACCGCCTCGCGCGCGGCAACCTCGTCCCCCTGCTGCGCACGGCCACGGCCTTCCGCCGCTGGACGGAGTCGGTGCACTACGACCCGCGGCCCGACGTGCAGTTCGACACCTGGGTGGCCCTGCTCGACGCGAACGGCTTCCGCTGGCAGTCCCTGCGCCACAGCGGCGACGGCGACGACATCGCGCGCCAGATCCGCGACTTCCTCCTCCGTGCCTCCCACCGGATGGCCGCGCGCCAGGGCCGCAGCTCGCTGCTCGTGCTCGCCGGCGCTCGCCTCGCGGCCAACAGCTACGCCTACCGGCCGCCCCGCGTGCTTCCCTTCGTGGGCCTGCACCTGGGCTGGGGGATCGAGGCCGGGCTGGGCGTGGGTGCCGGTCGGTGGCTGCGCCCGGTGGTGGGCCTGAAGGTGCTGGAGCTGGGTCGGCAGACCGACGACCTCGGAGGCTCGCGGGTGGGCACCATCCAGCCCACGCCCTTCGTGCGTCTGGAGGCCACGCCCATGCGGTCGGCCTTCTTCTCGGTGGAGCCCTGGGTGGCCTACGGCACCCAGCTGCCCGTGGCCTTCGACGGCCGGCTGGTGGGCATCCGGCACGCGCTGTCGGCCGGGGTGCACCTGGTGGCGCTCGAGTGGATCTACGGCACCCTGGGTGCGGGCGGCATCGTGGCCCAGGAGGCGTCGCCGGGCTTCGACGTGGCGGCGCTCGACGGGCTCACCGGCCGGGTGGTGGTGGACGTGTCGCTGGGCCTGCGCGTGCCGTTCTAGCCGCTACGATCCCACCACCGGCGGCACGCGACGCACGAAGGGCAGGCGGCCCGTGAGCAGGATCCACCCCGCCCCCACCACCAGCGCGCCGCCGGCCAGGGTGGTCCAGCCGGGCACGGCGCCGAAGAGCACGAGGTCCACGATCACGCTCACCACGGGCCCGGCGTAGCTGGTGGTGGCCACGGCGGCGGCCTGCTCCTGGCGGTAGGCGCGGGTCATGAAGAGCTGGCCGGCCGTGGCACACGCCGCCACCGCGAGCAGCATCGGCACCACCTCGAGCGGCGGCAGCGGCAGGGGCTGGCCACGCGCCAGGCTGCCGCCGGTCCACACCAGCAGGCTGGTGCCCACCTGGAACCACCACACGATCACCAGCGGTGCGTGCTCGCGGCCCAGCACCCGCAGCGTGAGGTGGGCGGCGGCGGCGAAGACGGCGGCCCCCACCGCCCAGAGACCGTGCACCGAGCCCGACCAGGCGTCGGGCGCCAGCAGCACCCCGCAGCCCGCCGAGCCCAGCGCCAGCGCCACCCACACGCCCGTGTCGGGCTTCTCGCCGGCGCCCAGCAGCAGCGGCGCCGCCACCGCGATGATCAGTGGCTGCACCTTGCCGATGAGGTTGGTCTCGGCGAGCGACAGGCCCTGGATGGCGGTGAACCAGCAGACCATCGCGGCGGCACCGAGCACGGTCCGCAGCAGCAGGAGGCGCGGTCGCTGCACCCGCAGGCCCCGCGACCATGCCACGGGCAGCAGCACCGTGCTCCCGATCACCCCGCGCCACACCACGATCTCCACCGGGGTCACCGCGCGGCCGGCCACCTTCACCGCGGCCAGCATCAGCGTGAAGGCCACCACGGCGAGGAGCATGTCGACGATGCCGCGGCGCATGGCGCTCCGGGGGAGCGGCGCGAGGTATCGCGGGGCCCTGCCGCGCGGGCCCGGGGCGCTACCCGCGGTCGAACAGCGCCCGGAGATCCACCTCGAGGCCGGGCACCGTGCGGGCGGCGAGGCGCGTGGCCTCCACTTCACGATGCCCCAACGCGGCGCCCGTGAACACCTCCACCACGCCCTCCGGGTCCACCAGCCAGAGCTCCGGCACGCCGGCCGCCGCGTACAGCAGGCGCTTGGTGCGCCGATCGTGGTCGGCCGTGGATGGCGAGGCCACCTCCACCACCAGCCGTGGCAGCCGGCGGAGCGGGCGCGGCTCGTCCCAGGGGATGTCGCCCTGGAACAAGGCGAGATCGGGCTGCACGACGCGATCGGGGCCCAGGTGCAGATCGAGCGGGGCGTGCCGCACGTGCCAGCGGTGGGGCTGGGCGTCGGCCCACAGCCGGAAGGCGTGGCCCAGCCGCTCGCAGAGGCCGCCGTGCCACCACGAGGGCGAGGGCGTCACCACCACCTCGCCGTCGACCAGCTCGGCGAAGGCGAGCGCGGTCGGGCGTTCGAGGAACTCGGCCTCGCTCCAGTAGCGGTGTTCCACGGCGGACATGGCGGCATCGTACCCTGGCGCGTGCGCTTGCGTACCGCCCCCCGCGCCCGCCCGGACCACCACGCCGCCTGCGCTTCCGGCGCGCCCTCACGCCCGCGGGGTGGCTCCGGGCCCGAACACCCGCAGCAGCCAGGCGTAGGCGGGGGCGATCAGCACGAGGCCCACGGTCATCGTCACGGCCACGGTCTGCAGCACCTCGGGGGGTGCGGCGGCCCGCGCGAAAGTGATGTCGGGGTAGACGAGGTGGGGGAACTGGGAGGCGCCGAAGCCTGCCACCACCGCAACCACCTGCGCCGCGGCCAGGGCGCGGGCGCGCAGGTAGCGTCGGGTCCACAGGGCGTGGAGGCAGGCCAGGCCCACGGCTGCGGTGCCGACCTGGAAGGGCGGACCCCACCACGACGACCACAGACCTTCCCTCAGGTGGGGCGCGCCCTCGCCCGTGAGCGCGAAGACCACCCAGGCGAGCACCGTGACGCCCACCGCGCTGGCCAGGGCGCGGACCCGGAAGCGCTCGGCCAGCTCGGCGTCCTCGCCCGCCGCCACCGTGAGGTACACCGCGGCCAGGAAGGCGAAGACCGCCACCACGAAGCAGCCCACCGCCACCGGGAAGGGCGCCCACCAGCCCTCCACGAAGCCCACGGTGGGGTGACCCTCGGCGTCGACGCGCAGGCGGCCGCTCACGGCGGCGCCCAGCGAGATGCCGAGCATCAGGGGGGCGAGCACGCTGCCCAGGGCGAAGGCGCGCGACCACCGCAGGTGCACGGCGGTGGCCTGCGTGTCGTAGGCGCGGAAGGCGAAGGCCGCGCCGCGCAGCACGATGCCCAGCAGCAGCAGGGTGAAGGGGATGTGCAGGGTGGTGGCGAGCACCGCGTAGGCCAGCGGGAAGCAGGCGAAGAGCAGCACCAGCACCGCGATCAGCCAGACGTGGTTCGCCTCCCAGATGGGGCCGATGGCGTGGGCGATCACCTCGCGCTGCCGGCGCGCGGTGGGGCCCGTGGCCAGGGCGTCCCAGATGCCCCCGCCGAAGTCGGCGCCCGCGAGCAGGGCGTAGGCGACCAGCGCGGCGAGGAGCAGGCCCGCCAGGTAGAGCTCCAGCGTCACCTCAGGCCTCCTCGGCCGACGGGGCATGGTGGAACTGCCGGCGCAGCAGCAGCAGCGTGAGCACCGACAGCACCAGGTAGACCGCCAGGTGCAGCCAGAAGGTGACCGTGATGCCCGGCATCGGCGTCACCGCGTCGGCCGTGCGCAGCACCCCCTGGATCACCCACGGCTGCCGACCCACCTCGGTGACCACCCAGCCCGCCTCCACCGCGATCAGGCCCGCCGGCGCCAGGAGCACGAAGCCCCAGAGCACCCAGCGGTCGGTGGGCAGCTCGCGTCGCCAGGCCCACAGCAGCGACGCGAGGCCCGCGCCCGCCACCATGGCCATCCCCAGGCCGAGCATCACCTGGTAGGCGAGGTGCACCACGGCCACGGGCGGACGCAGGTCGCGCGGCACCTCGGCCAGGCCCTTCACCTCGGCGTCGAGCTCGCTGAAGGCCAGCAGCGACAGCAGGCCGGGGATCTCCAGCGCCCAGCGCGTGGTCTCGGCCTCCTCGTCGGGCCAGCCGCCGATCGTGAGCGGTGCCCGGCGCTCGGTGGGCCACCAGGCCTCGGCGGCCGCCAGCTTGGTGGGCTGCGCCTCGGCGACGAAGGCCGCCGCCTCGTGGCCCGTGAGCGGCTGCAGGAAGGCGGTGATCGTGGCCACCACGAGGGCCAGGGCGAAGCCGGCCCGGTGGAAGGCGTTGCGCGGCGTGCGCAGCAGGTACCAGGCGTGCACGCCGGCCACGAGGAAGGCCGTGGACACCAGGGCCGCCATCGCCATGTGCAGGGCCTGCGGGCCGAAGGCGGGGTTGAGCATCGCCGCCACCGGGTCCACCACGAGCTGGCCGTCGGCGGTGTGGTGGTAGCCGGTGGGCGCGTTCATCCAGGCGTTGGCGCTCACCACGAACACGCCGGACGCCATGCCCGACAGCCACACGCCCACGCCGGCGAGCCAGTGGGCGCGGGGCGACACCCGGTCCCAGCCGTAGAGCACGATGCCGAGGAAGATGGCCTCGAGGAAGAAGGCGAAGCCCTCCAGCGAGAAGGGCAGCGACACCATCGGGCCGGCGAACTGCATGAAGGACGGCCAGAGCAGGCCCAGCTCGAAGGACAGGATGGTGCCGCTCACGGCCCCCACCGCGAACATGATCGCCGTGCCCTTGGCCCAGCGCTGGGCGAGCTCCCGCCACACGGCGGCCCCGGTGCGCAGCCAGAGGGCCTCCGACAGCACCAGCAGCAGCGGCATCCCCATGCCCACCACCGCGAAGACGATGTGGAAGCCCAGCGACAGCGCCATCTGCGAGCGCGCCGCGAAGAGGTCGGTCACGGGGGCTCCTCGTCGCCTGGCGGGGCGCCGGCGGGCTCCACGGTGTCCACCCACACGCCGAGGTCGCCGTCCACGAGGGCCTGGGCCCAGGTGGAGAAGGCCAGATCGCCCACGGCCGTGGTGTCGAGCTCGCCGATGTCGAGCTCGCGCAGGTCCAGGGCACCGGGCGGCAGCTCCACCGCGCCGAGGTCCGACCCGATGATGCCCGTGGGGTCGCCCAGCAGGGTGGTGTGGGTGCGCCCGTCCACCAGGAAGCGCCGGTAGCGGTCCGGGAAGGCGGCGTGCAGGGCGTCGGTCTGCGCGGCGAGCTCGTCGCGGAAGGCCTCGGGCGCCACCCGCAGGAAGACGTCGCCGATGATGCTGTCGTACCAGCTCGAGAACAGGCCGATGCGCAGGGTGGGGTCGCGCTCCAGGGTCCAGTGGAGGAGCCCGGTGACGTGGCCGTCGTCGATGCAGCCGACGCAGTCGGGGGGCACGAAGCCCAGGGAGCCCTGCTCCTCGAGGAGACCGCGCACGAAGCCGGGGTCGGCCGCGCCGCGGGCCACGCCGGAGCCCGAGTCGGCGAGCACCACCAGCTCGGCGTCGGGGAAGACGCGCCGCACGAGCAGGGCGCCGAGGATCGTGCCGTAGCCCCCGCCCGACGAGCCCGCGAGCACCACCCGCGGCGGGTCGGGGAAGGCGGCCACGGCGAGGTCGAGGGTGGCGCTCAGGTTCTGCAGGCCGCGGTGGAAGCGGTCGGGGGTGCCGTCGCCGTCGTCGTCGAGGTCGGCGCGGCCCGAGAAGAGCGAGGCGTCGCAGTAGGGGGCGTAGGCCACGTCCATCGCGCGGAAGGGGTTGGCCTCCAGGTCGGGGAGCAGGGCGTCCACGCCGGGCATGCCGGGGGGCGCCTGGTTCACGGCGAGGCAGAAGTCCGACCAGCAGGCGCCGCCGCCCTGCAGGAAGATCAGCAGGTCGTCGGACGGACCGGGGCGCGTGGCGGCGCGGAAGGGCCCGCCGCGCAGACACAGCGGCCCGCTGTCGTCGGCGAAGGTGGTGGTGGTGACGCCGTCCTCGGTGTCGACCTCGGCGGCCACGGCCTGGCCCAGGTGCACGTCGAGGCCCAGGTCGGCGGCCAGGCGCGCGGGCCCGGTGAGCTCGTCGGGGACGTCTTCGGGGGCGGCGCAGGCGGCCATCGCCGCGGTGAGGAGGAGGTGGCGCACGTTCGACTCCCGTGCGGGGAGTCTATGGCGTGCGGTGGCGCAGCGTGACCGCCGCGCGTGCACCACCCTGGCGCAGGATGCGTGCGGCCTCGGCGGCGGCGGGGTCGTCCTGGGCGTCCAGGCGATCGGCCAGCTGCGCCACCTCGCGATCGGCGCGCAGGTAGTCCACCGCCAGCCGCGCCAGGTCGGGCTCCGACAGGCCCTCCACGTAGGCCAGGCCCTCGCGGTACACGAGGCGCGTGGCGGCGGCGCAGGCGATGGTCTGCTCCACGTAGGCGGGGGGCAGGCGCTCCAGCAGGTCGGCGCCGGCCAGCTCCACCAGCACGGGCGGCAGGTGGGCGCGCACCAGGTCCTCCAGCAGCGCGTAGGCGTCGGGGTCGAGCGCGATCACGGCGCGGGCGATGGTGTCGGTGGCCCACAGGATCGTGCGGCTCAGGCGCACCGACAGGTCGGGCAGCGGCACGTCGGGGCAGCGTCGGTGCTCGTCGAGGAGCACGTCGGCCTCGAGGCGCGCCAGGCTGCGGAGGCGGTCGAGCACCTCGTCCACCAGGCGATCCTTCACGCGCAGGATCGTGGGCTCGTCGAGCAGCAGGGCGGCGGCGATCTCGTAGCTGGAGCAGATCACCCCGCACTTGTTGGCCGAGCTGTCCTTGAAGAGCAGCACGCCGGCGGCCGACAGGGCCGTGCGCGCGCCCGGGGTGAGGAAGAGGTTGGCGCCCTCCACCACGAGCGGCACCCGCGGGCGTCCGGCGGCGTCGAGCAGGTCGCGCCAGTTGCCCTCGTGCACCGTGCGCGGGCGACCCCCGGCCGGCACGAGCACCTCGGCCTCGAGCTGGGCGTGCAGGCCGTTGCGGCGCGCCAGCCCACCGGGGTCGTCGAGGGAGGCCACGCTGCCCTGCGGACCCAGGCGCGCGGGGTCGAAGGCCACGATGGGCAGCTCGGCGTCCACGAGACGCATCAGCTCGTCGATGTCGAGGCCGTCGGGGTCGAGCGCGCTGCCGCTGCCGTCGGCGATGCCCACGAAGCGCACGCGGCTGCCGTGGTCGCGTCGCAGGATGCGGATCGTGTTGCCGGCCACGTCGCCGTCGGGACCGCCGGTGAGCACCACGCGGAACGGGGCGTCGGCGGGGTGGCCCAGGGCGCGCAGGCCCGCGTCGAGGAAGACCGCCACGCCCTCGCTGGTGACCCCGTAGCGCTTGTGGTTGATGCCCGCGCCGGGCTTCGACGACATCAGCGCCAGGGGCTGCGGGTAGCCGCGCTGCACGGCGCGCGCGACGATCCACTCGATGTGGGCGGGCGTGACGTTCTCGTCGGGACCCAGGAAGAGCAGGTCGCCCGGCGTGGCCAGGGCCAGGTCGAGCAGGCCGTCGGTGAGCGCGTGCAGGGCCCCGTCGACCGACGCCCCCGGCTCCACGAGCAGCACGCCCTTGGCGCCGCCCTCGGGGATGTCCTTGTTCTTGAGCTCCTGGGCGAAGGCCAGCCCGTAGACCTCGTCGAAGTGCCGCTCGGTCTCGAGGGCGTGCTGGTCGGCGGTGCGGGGGGCCACCACGCGCAGGCCGCCGCGCGCGATGGGTCGGAAGCGCACGTGGAAGCCGCGGTAGCCGTCGCCGTGGCCGTACAGCACGGCGAAGGGCACCTGGGTGTGCTCGGGACCCAGCAGCCAGGCGGGGTCGAGCGCCAGGGCGAGGCCGTAGCGCGCGGTGCGGTCGAGGTTGCTGCGCTGCACGGCCTCGACGGCGGCCACCAGCTCGCCGAGCACGGCGCGCACGTCCTCGTGGGGGCGGGCCTGGAGTGCGGCCTCCCGCCCGGTGGTGGTGCCGCGCAGCAGGTCCTCGGCCACGCCGGCGGCCAGCTCCAGCGCGGCGTCGGCGAGCTGGGCGAGGCGCTGGCGGCTGAAGGCGAAGGGGTCGCGGCGGGCCAGCCGCACGTGCACCAGGTCGAGCAGGGCGACGAGCACCTCGGCCGTGGGCAGGCCGAGCCAGGGCGTGGCGCGGGCGCGCACGAGGCAGCGCTCGTCGAGCCAGCGCACCCGCAGCAGGTCGCGCTCCACGGGCTGCCAGCCGGGGCCTCCGGGCGTGGGCATGTCGTCGTCGGTGCCCGTGACCACGAAGGTGCAGAGGGCCACGGGGGCGGCGCCCCCGGCGAGGGGGTCGAGGTAGGCGCGGCGCACGCTGAGGCCGTGCAGGCCGAGGATCCAGGCGGCCCGCTCGAAGAGCCGCCGCGGGGTGGAGCCGCCGGCCACCAGGGTGACCGTGGCGAAGCGGCCCTCCTCCTGGCGGAGCCAGGCGTCCACGGCCACGTCGTCGGTGCCCTCCACCTGCGCCACCATGCGGGCGAAGCGCACGAGGCGGCGGGGCGAGAGGTTGTCGACGAAGACCGCCGCGCAGCGGTGCAGGTAGCGGTCGACCACCTCGGGGGGCAGGTCGGGCGCCACCTCGGCGGCGTGGTCGAGGATCTCGGCGCGCTTGGCGAGGAAGGCGGGGTCGTCGGCCGCGGGCCGCGCGGGGGCGCCGAAGCCGAAGACGTCGATGGCGAGGTGGCCGCTGCGCGCCGTGTAGACCCGCGCCGTGTGCAGCGGCAGGTCGTCGGGCAGCTCGGCCAGCAGCTCCGAGAGCAGGCCCGGCCGATCGTCGGGACGGATGATCGTCCAGGTGTTCCCGTCGGCGCTGCGCAGGGTGACGTTCGGCGCCACCCCGGTGGCCCGCGCGCCCACGATGGCGGCCAGGTGCTGGCGACGGATCTCGGGACCGAGGTCCTGGGCGTAGGCGGGCGGCAGCTCGGCGTCGAGCTCGCGCGCCACCTCTCGCAGGGTGCGCCCCAGGGCGTCCCCGACCTCGTCGACGAGCGCTGCGATGGGGCCCGGCGCGGCCATGGGGGCGGGAGCCTCGGGTGGCGGGCTCCGTACCGGGCGGAGGGCCGGGCGGCAATGGGGAAGGTGGGGGGGTGCCACCACCCGTCCACGCCACGTGCACCCTCCCCCGCCCCGTGCCACAGACACCCGTCGCCCCCGGGTCGTCCTCCCCGATGCCTGCCGCCGCCTCCCGCGCCGTGATCACCCCCGCCGTCGATCGCTTCGCGGTCGGCGTGTACGACTTCGCCAGCTTCACGGCGCGCTTCTTCGTGGAGCTGGTGCGTCCGCCGTGGCACCCGCGGGCCTTCGTCGAGCAGTGCATGGAGATCGGCGTGCGGTCGCTGCCGCTGATCTCGCTGACGGCCTTCGTGGTGGGCTTCGTGTTCACCACGCAGTCGCGGCCCTCGCTCGCCTCCTTCGGCGCGTCGTCGTGGCTGCCGTCGCTGATCACCATCGCCATCGTGCGTGCGCTGGCCCCGCTGGTCACGGCGCTGATCTGCTCGGGTCGCGTGGGGTCGCACATCGGGGCGGAGCTCGGCTCCATGCGGGTCACCGAGCAGATCGACGCGATGGAGGTCTCGGCGATCAACCCCTTCAAGTACCTGGTGTTCACCCGCACGCTGGCCACCACCTTCATGATCCCCACGCTCACCATGTTCAGCGGCATCGTGGCGATGACGGGGTCCTTCCTGAACGTGGCGGCCCACGAGCGCACCAGCCTGCCGGCCTACGTGTGGGACGGCTTCGACCAGATCTCCTTCCTCGACCTCTGGTCGCTGCTCGTGCGCGCCGTGGTCTTCGGCTTCACCATCGGCATCATCAGCTGCTACCAGGGCTACCACGCGAGCGGCGGCACCCGGGGGGTGGGGCGCGCGGCGAACGCGGCCGTCGTGCTCTCGATGTTCGCGATCTTCATCGAGGAGGCGCTGATCGTGCAGGTGATCGGCGCCCTGCGGGGAGACTGACATCCACGACGCACCCGCCGATCCCGCCATCCGCATCCGTGGCGTGAAGAAGTCCTTCGGCGACCGCCCCATCCTGCGGGGCGTCGACCTGGACGTGCACCGGTCCGAGACCGTGGTGGTGCTGGGCAAGTCGGGCACGGGCAAGTCGGTGCTCACCAAGACCGTGGTGGGCCTGCTGCGCGTGGACGAGGGCACCGTGCACGTGCTCGGCCAGGAGGTGGGCTCGCTGACGGTGCGGCAGCTCGACGCCCTGCGCGTGCGCATCGGCTACTCCTTCCAGCACAGCGCGCTGTACGACAGCATGACGATCGCCGAGAACGTGGCCTTCCCGCTGGTGATGAACGACAAGCGGGTGTCGCGCGGCGAGGTGGCCGACCGGGTGGACGCCGCCCTGGAGTCGGTGGGCCTGCTGCACGCCAAGCCCCAGATGCCGGCCGAGCTGTCGGGCGGGCAGCAGAAGCGCGTGGGCATCGCGCGGGCGCTCATCCTCGAGCCCGAGGTGATGCTGTACGACGAGCCCACGGCGGGCCTCGACCCGCTCACCTGCGGCGAGATCAACGACCTCATCGTGCAGGTGCGCGAGACCCACCACACCAGCGCCATCGTCATCACGCACGACCTGGCGTCGGCGAAGCACGTGGGCGACCGCGTCGCCATGCTCATCGACGGGCGGATCCTCGGCGGCGGCACCTTCGACGAGCTGTTCGCGATGGACCACCCGCAGGTCCGGTCCTTCTACGCCTACAACTTCACCGACGAGGCCTCCCCATGAGCACCCCCACCCGGCAGACCGTCTACGTGGGCCTGTTCGTGACCTTCGGCGTCGTGGTCTTCGGCATGGCCATCCTGGCCGTGGGCACGCTGCAGGACGCCTTCTCGCCCAAGATCACGGTGCGCGTGCTCTTCGACGACGTGGGCGGCCTGGCGGCGGGCGACAACGTGTGGACCCGCGGCCTGCGCGTGGGCCAGGTGGACGCGCTGGCCTTCGTGGACGGCGGCAAGGTGCAGGCCACGCTGCTGCTCAGCGAGCCCATGGTGCCCTTCATCCCGGCGGACGCCAAGGCCACCATCGGGTCCGACGGCCTCATCGGCAACCCGATCGTGCAGCTCAAGGGCGGCACGCCCGCGGGCCCATCGGTGGAGGACGGCAGCGTGCTCGAGGTGGGCGACGCCGTGTCCACCGCCGAGATCCTCGAGACCCTGCAGGTCAACAACCAGAACCTCGTCGCGATCACCGACGACATCAAGGCGATCACCGCCCGCGTGCGCGCCGGCGAGGGCAACCTCGGCAAGCTGCTGCAGGACGACACGCTGTTCGCCGACGCCCAGGCCGCCGTGGCCGACGTGCGCGCCGCGTCGGCCCACGCCCGCACGATGGCCGCCTCGCTCACCCGCTTCACCGCCCAGCTCGAGCAGCCCGGGCAGCTGCCGTACGAGCTGGTCCACGACCAGGAGATCCTGCCGTCGGTGCGCGCCGCGGTGGACGACCTGGCCGCCACCGCCGCCAAGGCCTCCGAGATCGCCGAGGGCCTCGCCGCCGACGCCAGCGACCCGAGCACCCCCATCGGCGTGCTGCTCTCCGACCGTGAGTCCGGCGGCGACGTCAAGGAGATGCTGGCCAACCTCCAGGAGGCCACGGTGCTGCTCAACGAGGACCTCGTGGCGATCCGCAGCAACTTCCTCTTCCGGCCGTACTTCCGGAAGCAGGAGCGGCTGAAGGCCAAGGAGGAGCGGCAGAAGGCGAGGGAGGCGGGGCGGTAGGGCACCGCGCCTACCAGTCCTCCAGGTCGCCGCTGTACGCGCCGATGTCGGGCGCGCTGCCGTCGGGGTCGGGGAAGCGGATGTCGCCGGCGTCGCGCAGGGGCGAGCCCGGCGCGAGGTGCAGGTCCCAGTCGACGGCGGGGCGTGCCGGGTCCCAGTCGACGAAGCGCGGCGGGGTGGTGCCGGCCGTGGAGGGCGTGCCGGACGTGGCGTAGGCGTGGCAGGCGATCGTGCCGGCCGCGAGGGGCTCGGGGCTCGTGATCGGCTGGGCCGTGGACCAGGTCACGTCGACGAAGGCCGACGAGCGGATCGTGCGCGACCCCGCGAAGCCGGCCCACTGCACCGCGCCCACGGTGGTCTCGGTGTGGGTGCCGACGATCGTGAGGTTGTGCGTCTCGGCACCGTCCACCTGCACCACTGCGCCGGGGACCCCTTGCTCGGCGCGCGCGTCGACGCCCGCCACGACCGCGTGGGAGACCACGCTGCCCGCGTTGCCCAGCACGTACAGGCCGGACGCCGAGAAGGTCCGGGCCTCCAGGCGCAGGTCCCGGAGGTCGACCTGCGTCACGCTCCACGCGCCCTGGCTGGGGAGCCGGAAGGTGACGGGGGCGGCGTAGGCCCGTCCGGCCGTGCGGAGGAGCACGTGGCGCACCCGCAGCGGTGGCGGGTCGGGCAGGGCGAGCTCCACGGCACCCGACACCAGGTCCACGGTGGGCGCGGCGTTCACCGTGACGTCCTCCACGGTCACCTGACCGGAGGGCACGGGGCTCGGCTGCAGCGCGCCCACGCGCAGGGCCACGGCGCTCCAGGTGACGGGTGCGGGCCCGCCGGGGGGGGAGACCGCCACGATGCCCCGCACCTCCACCCCGTCGAGCGAGGCCGACCACGCGTCCGCCCAGAGGCCCAGGCCCTGCACGGTGGACGCGCCGTGCACGCTCCAGACGTCCTCGATGCGCACGTCCTGGAGCACGAGGTCCTTGCCCGCCTTGGCCTTGCCCACCGGGGAGGACGTGCTGGGGCCGAGCAGCAGCCCATGGCCCAGGCAGGTCTCCGCCGCGCACCCGAGGTGGGTCACCACCACGTCACGCGCGTGCAGGCCTCCCAGGCCCTCCGCCCCGCCTTCCACGGGCCGGCCCTCGCCGTCGAGCGTGAGGCCCACCAGCGACAGGCGTCCGGTGGCGCCGATCATGCGCTGGGTCGTCTCGCGCGCCACCCAGGTGGTGGCGTCGCTGCCCGCGCCCACCACGCCCAGGGACCCGTCGGCCACCAGGGTGCCGCGGAAGGCGCCCGGGCCGAGGCAGAGGGTGCCGCCGTCGGCGAGGGCCTCGAGCGCCGGGGCGAGGTCGTCCTGGGTCGCCACCGTGCGTTCCACCGGGCCGCGGCAGGCCGCGTCGTGGCCGTCGCAGACGGTGTCGACGTGGTGCGGCGCGCGGCTGGGGTCCTGGTCGTCGCAGTCGAGGTACGACAGGAGCACCCCGGCGTCGGCCCGCACCTGGCCGGGGAGCGGGGCGCACCGCAGCTGCGGACCGGAGTCGGCCGACAGGTCGCCGTCGCGATCCCAGTACACCTCGACGATGTCGCGGTCGTTCACCGGCGGGCCGTCGGGGTCGAGGTCGTCGGCGCCGCCGTCGCAGTCGTCGTCGAGGCCGTTGCACCGCTCGGCCGTGGGACGGATGTCGGGGTCCTGCAGGTCGACGAGGCCGTCGCAGTCGTCGTCGAGGTCGTTGCAGGACTCGCCGGCGTCGGGGTGGGCCTCCCGCCGCGTGTCGTCGCAGTCCCCGGGCCGGGTGCTCCACTGCGGCGTGGGGCGGACGCAGGCGCGCACGGAGGGCTGGCGGTCGTCGCCCCAGCCGTCCCGATCCAGGTCGGGCCACCAGGTGGTCGACGCGGCCTCGAGGTCGGGGTCGTCGAAGTCGACGAGGCCGTCGCAGTCGTCGTCGCGGCCGTTGCACAGCTCGGTGCGCGGGGGCGCGACCTCGTCCTCCTCGTCGTCGCAGTCGCCGCCCACGAGCGACCAGGCGCCGTCGGGGATCCGGCACGTGACGAGGGGGGCGGCCGCCGTGTCGCCGAAGCCGTCGCCGTCCCGGTCGGGCCACCAGGTGAAGCGGGCGCCGACGAAGTCGGGGTCGTCGGCGTCGAGGTGCCCGTCGCAGTCGTCGTCGCGCCCGTTGCAGCGCTCCACCGCGCCGGGGTGCACCGCGGGGTCGGTGTCGTCGCAGTCCCGGTCGGCCAGGTGCCCGTCGGCATCGGCGTCCGCCCCGCCGGGTGACCAGACGTCCGGCAGGTCGAGTCGACCGTCGGCCTGTGCGGGGGCGCTGTCGAAGGGCGTCGGCGGGGTGGGCAGGTCCGTCGCCTCGGGCCCCGCGGGCGCACAGGCGAACACCAGCGCGGCGACGAGCGGCCGGGTGGCGCGTGCGCGGATCATGGCCTCCCCCCCTGGGCGACACGCCATCCTGGCACCGCGCGACGCGATCCGCGCGGGTGAGGTGGGGGCTGCGTCGCTTCAGGGTCGCCAGGTCACGTCGAGCATGCCGGAGGCCTTCACGCCGTCGGGGCCCCACACGGTCCAGTCGGGCTGGCCGCTGCGGCTGGTGAAGGGACGGATGCCGTAGGCCCAGGTCTCGGCACCCGGCGTGGCCTGCACCACCAGGTCCAGGTGGGTGCCTCGCGGGGAGATGGTGGCGAGCACGCCCTGCTTCCAGGTGCGACGGCCCACGCGCAGCTCCTCGCCCCAGCCCACGTCCACGCCGAGCACGGTGGGCTCGGTGCCCACCCACACCAGGTTGCGCTCGAGCTTGAGCTCGGGCGTGAGCGTGGCGGGCGTGACCATGCAGCTGCTGCCGTGGGCGAGGGCGGCCCACGAGGCGATGGCGCGGGTGGCCCACCAGCGCAGCGGGCCCTCCTCCTCGGGCACCACGAAGCAGGTGGGGGCGCGGAAGACCTGGTTGAAGAAGCCGTACTGCGCCGGCGAGCGCCCCTCGGTGGGGCCCACGTCCACGGGGCCGTCGTCGAGCGGCACGCCGCGGCCGTCGAGGAGCACCTCGGTGACGCCGATCGCGGCGAGCGCCCGGCCGTCCAGGGTGAGCGCGCGCACGTTCTTCGTGGTGAGGGTGACGGTGTCGCCGGTGCGCCGGCTCTCGATCACCAGGTCGCGCCCCACCTCCTCGGGCTGGCGCAGGGTGACGAAGCTGTGGGTGGGGCTGTAGGCCGGGCTCGGGGTCTTGAAGCGGAAGTCCGCCTCCCACGGATCGAGGCGGTGCTCGTCCATCCAGGCGAAGGCGGGCTCCCAGTCCACGCAGTCGGCGCCGGGCTCGTCCTTGTCGGCATCCCACCAGTGGCCGGCGCCCTCCTGCCAGTGGAAGCGCACGTCGTCGGTGACCTCGCTCACGGCGTCGTACATGGCCTGGCCGAGCCGGAAGGGGACGTTGTCGTCGGCCGTGCCGTGGATCACCCAGGCGCCGCGCCGGGAGAGGTTCGACAGGTACTTCAGCGTGTCGGAGTGGGCGCGGGCGCGGGCGGTGGCGCCCTTGGGGCGGGCGGCGCCCCCGTAGGCGTAGAAGCTCTCCCAGCCGGCGCTGGCCGTGACCGTGGCGAAGCGTCCTGGCGTGGTGACGCCCACGTGCCAAGTGCCGTGACCACCCATGGAGTGGCCGGTGAGGTGCACCCGCGTGGGGTCGGCGCCGTACAGCGCCATCGCGTGGTCGAGGGTGGCCAGGGCGTTGAAGCGTCCCCACTCCTCCCAGTCGAAGCCGAACTCGTGGCGGTTCGTGGGGGCCACGATCCACGCCCAGTCCTTCGCGGAGTAGGCGGCGGCCTGCCCCCGGGCCTGCACCGCGGCGCCGTGCAGCGACAGCACGAGGCCGTAGCTGCGGTCGGGGTCGAAGTCGGCGGGGCGGCGCACCCCGTAGGACTGCACGCTGCCGTCGATCGGCGACAGGAAGGTGTCCCAGAGGGCCTCGTCGGGGTCGGCGGCCGGGAACTCCACCTCCACCTCGTAGCTCCAGTCCAGGTCCTGGGAGGCCACGCGCAGGCGCGCGGTGAGCACCTCCTCCACCTCGCCGGCCACGCGTCGCGGCTGCAGCAGGAAGGGGACCTGGGTGACGCCCGCGGCGGGCAGGGCCGGGTGCCAGGTGTCGGTGGCGGCGAAGTCGTCGTTCTCGATCACGCGCGCCCACACGCCGGTGACCGGCTCGGGCGTGAGGTTGAGCACGGGCACGCCGAACCAGCGCTCCCGGTCGTCGCCCACGGGCAGGTCCAGGGGCGAGGCGTCCGACAGGGCGAACACCACCTCGGCGTCGGTGGTCCACAGGCGCGCGGTGACGCTGCGGCCGCCCAGGCCCGCCACGGTGACGTGGCTGTCGCGCTCGCGGGACACCACGGGCACGCGGTGGCGCTGGTCGCCGTAGACGTAGCCGGCCTGGAAGACCGGCCCGACGTAGGTCTCGTAGGTGGACGCGCTGGTCATGAAGGCGCGGTCGCCGGGGTCGAGGCCGCGCTCCGCGACGAACCACGCCACGTTGCCGCCCGGCTGCCCGAAGCCGCCGTCCTCCTGCAGCGGGGCGTCCTCCCAGCCCACGCCGCGGGCGTCGGTGCCCACCTCGGGCCACGGCAGCCCCTCGGAGCGCAGCAGGTCGAGGGCCTCGGCGGTGAGCCCCGAGGCCTTGCGCCACGCCGTCTCGAAGGGGACGGGCTCGGGGCCCGACCACACCTCGGGGTCGGGCGGGGCGCAGGCGGCGAGGAGCAGGAGGAGGGCGGGACGCATCGGGCCTCCGGAGGGCGCGGCCCGTGGGACGGCCGGTCGGACGCCGCAGTCTACCTCCGGTAGGATGGTCTCCCGTGCGGAGGCCGCCATGTCCACGCCCACCCCCGGTCCCCTCCGACCCGCGCTCCGCGCCCTCGGTCTCGCGCTGCTGCTCGTGGGCGGGTGCAGCCGCGAGACGGGTGCCGGCGACACCGACACCGACCCGATCGACGACGACAGCGGCAGCGGCGACGGTCCATGGTCGGACTCGGGGAAGGACTCCGCCGACCCGGGCGACACGGCGGACTCGGGCGACACCTCCGGTCCGCCGGGCGATCCCGCCGTCACCCAGGCGCCGGGCTTCGACTCCGACGTCTTCCGGCAGTGGCCCGGCATCGTGCAGCTCGACGACGGCCGGGTGCTGGTGGCCGGGGGGCAGATCGTGCGGGGCCCCGACGGCGGCGGCCCGGGTCGCGTGACGGGGCGCGAGGAGACCGAGCTGCTCGACGTGGGCAAGCAGACCTTCGCGCTCACCGGTGCACTCCAGGACGGGCGCTACGCGATGGGCGCCACCCTGCTCGCCGACGGCAGCGTGCTCGTGACCGGCGGGGCGGGGGGACCGGCGGGCGATCCGGCGATGCCGCGGGCCACCGCGGAGCGCTTCGTGCCGGCGCAGGGCACCTGGACGCGGCTCACCGCGACGATGGTGGAGGCCCGCGCGGGTCACCTGGCGTGGGTGCCGGCCTCGGGCACCTTCGCCGGCCAGGTGCTGCTGCTCGGAGGCCAGGGTCCGCCCTACACGGCCGAGCGCTACGACCCCGGCGACGGAGACTTCCACGCCGTGCCGGTGTCGGGCGCGCCCGCGAAGCGCACGTCGGCCTATGTGCTCCTCGCCGACGGGCGGGTGCTGCTGGTGGGCGTGTGGGACGACGCCGACGACCCCACCCAGTGCTGGTTCTTCGCGCCCGAGACGGGCACCTTCACGCGCACCGGCGACCTCACCACCGAGCGCACCGGCTTCTCGGCCACCCTGCTGGCGGACGGGCGCGTGCTGGTGGCGGGCGGCGTGATCGGCACCACCTACCTCGACAGCGCCGAGATCTTCGACCCGTCGACGGGCACCTCCACGGCCCTGTCGGCCACCCTGGGCAGCCCCCGCTACGGCCACGCGGCGGCCCGTCTGGGCAGCGGGCGCGTGGTGCTGGCCGGTGGCGTCCGGAAGGCCGGCGAGGCGCTGGCCACCGTCGACGTCTTCGACCCTGCCACGGGCACCTTCTCGCAGGCGGACGGCGAGCTCGCCGCGGCGCGTGCGTCGGCCTCGGGGTTCGCGCTGGCGGACGGTCGGGTGATGATCCTGGGTGGTCAGGCCATCCTGCCGCACTCGGGCACGGCGATCCTGTCGACGGTGGACTTCATCGGGGAGTGAGCGGCGGCGGTCAGGCTGATCTGTCCGTGACCGGGGAGCCCCCGCGTCGGATCTTCTCCCCGCATCGCGGAGGAGGCGTCATGACCGGAGTTCCGATCTCCCTGTACCTTCGGAAGCGGATCGTGGCGGCGATGCGAGAGCCCTCGTCGACCTACGAGTCGGTCGCCGAGCGCTTCCAGGTCGGCGCAGAGCAACGGTGAATCGCGTGTGGCGGTCGTACCAGGAGACGGGTCTGCTCTACCCGCCGGTGCTCCGGGGCCGACCGCCGTTCACGCTGGATGCCGACGACCTCGAGGTCCTGCGAGGCCTGGTGAACGACGTTCCCGACGCGACGCTGGACGCGCTGACCGACGACGTCGTGCAGATCACGGGCAAGCCGGTGAGCCGGTCGACGGTGGGACGGGCGCTGCGTCGGACGGGGCTGACGAGAAGATAAGAGCGTCTTCGCGAAGGAGCGCCACCTCGAGCGGATCGAGGAGCTCTGGACCCGGTACCAGCACTGGATGAGCACGGTCGCGGCGGACCGCCTGGTGTTCGTCGATGAGACGGGCTCGACCATCGCGATGACGCCGCTGTGCGGTCGGTCGCCGCGTGGAACACGCTGCGTGGACCACGTGCCGCGCAACCGGGGGACCGTCACCACGGTCGTGGGTGCGATGCGGTCGACGGGAATGACCGCCTTGATGACCATCGAAGGCGGGACCAGCTCCGAGGTCTTCCTCGCGTACGTGCGGCACATCCTCGGACCGACGCTCCGGGCTGGCGACATCGTGGTTCTCGACAACTTCGCTGCACACCGGGACGCGAGGGTGCGCGACGCGATTCGCGCCCGGGGCGCCGCCGTTTCGTACCTGCCGCCGTACTGACCCGACCTCAACCCCATCGAGCTGGCCTGGTCCAAGGTCAAGGAGTGCCTCCGGAGGCTCCGCGCGCGCACCCATGAGCAACGCGACGATGCCGTCGCATTCGCCGCCGAGTGCATCACCCCGCAGGATGCCACCGGCTGGACACGGCACTGCGGCTACCGGGTCCACCTTGGATGATCGGCGTAATGAGCTATCGGCAGGTACGAGTGTGCCCAGCGGAATTGAACTTCCAACAATCCGAACTTGGCGTGGACTTCTGCTGGCAGTTAGGTCCCCATTCGCTCGATTTGCTGGCCGGGCCGACAATGAAACCAGGGCCTCCGATCTGATCCCCCTCGGACCAACTGGAGGACGGTCCGACGGTTACCCAGTACGAGCACGTCAACCCCGTGGTGCTCAGGGTTCCGGCGTAGCCCCCGCCGAACGGCGAAAGCATGTCGTCGAACTGCACGTAGATGTCTCCGCCAAAGCTTCCGGAGGTCTTGCACACGCGGAAACGCAGATTTCCGCTCGATGTCTCATCGAACTCCACGTCGAGGCTGTCGAAGCCGCTTGGGATGCTTGTCCCGGTGTTCTTCGTGATCGGCGTCCAGGTCCACGCGCGTGACTCCGTGCAAGTGGATTGGCATGTGGCGGTGGCGCCGGCATCGACGCAGGTCTCACCGGTGCCGCAGCTCTCGTGGAGGCTGCCGCGGGCGTTGCAGGAGTCGAACCAGTATACATTCCCGTTGTAGCAGTCTTGGTGGTCGTTGGCAGAGCACTCGCACTCTGCGTTGCTGCCGTAGTCGACGCAGGTCTCACCGGTGCCGCAGCTCTCGTGGAGGCTGCCGCGGGCGTTGCAGGAGTCGAACCAGTATACATTCCCGTTGTAGCAGTCTTGGTGGTCGTTGGCGGAGCACTCGCACTCTGCGTTGCTGCCGTAGTCGACGCAGGTCTCACCGGTGCCGCAGCTCTCGTGGAGGCTGCCGCGGGCGTTGCAGGAGTCGAACCAGTATACATTCCCGTTGTAGCAGTCTTGGTGGTCGTTGGCGGAGCACTCGCACTCTGCGTTGCTGCCGTAGTCGACGCAGGTCTCACCGGTGCCGCAGCTCTCGTGAACGCTGCCGCGGACGTTGCAGGAGTCGAACCAGTAGGGGTGGCCATTGTAGCAGTCTTGGTGGTGGTTCGCGGTGCAGGTGGACTGGCAGGTCGCGGTGGCGCCGGCATCGACGCAGGTCTCGTTGGCGATGCAGGTGTCGACCTGGACGCCGCGGACGTTGCAGGAGTCGAACCAGTAGGGGTGGCCGTTGTAGCAGTCTTGGTGGTGGTTCGCGGTGCAGGTGGACTGGCAGGTCGCGGTGGCGCCGGCATCGACGCAGGTCTCGTTGGCGATGCAGGTGTCGACCTGGACGCCGCGGACGTTGCAGGAGTCGAACCAGTAGGGGTGGCCGTTGTAGCAGTCTTGGTGGTGGTTCGCGGTGCAGGTGGACTGGCAGGTCGCGGTGGCGCCGGCATCCGACGCAGGTCCGTGCGTTGGCGATGCAGGTGTCGACCTGGACGCCGCGGACGTTGCAGGAGTCGAACCAGTAGGGGTGGCCGTTGTAGCAGTCTTGGTGGTGGTTCGCGGTGCAGGTGGACTGGCAGGTCGCGGTGGCGCCGGCATCGACGCAGGTCTCGTTGGCGATGCAGGTGTCGATCTGGACGCCGCGGACGTTGCAGGAGTCGAACCAGTAGGGGTGGCCGTTGTAGCAGTCTTGGTGGTGGTTGACGGCGCAGGTGACACAGGTCTTGGCACCGCAGCCGAGTGCACCGCAAGCTTTCGCGCCGCCCCACTCAAGGCAGCCGTCGAGGTCGTGGTCGTTGCAGGACTGCTCGGTGCCGTTGGAGCACTTAGTGTCGTTCGGAGTGGAGCACTCATCGGAGCACGTATTTGACCTGCACTCTGGTAAGAAGTCCGCCTCCGTGGGTCTCGGGCTACCGACCTTCCGGAGGGCGTTGTCAATCATGCAGGCCGCCTCCCCGACCGTAGAATAGTTGTTGGGTCGGAAGCGGCCTGTGCGAGTGGCCACAATACCTGCTGCTGCCGATCGTTGTAATGGGTCGACGCACCAATCTGGGACATCGGTCGTGTCGGAGAAGGGAAGGGCCGAGGTACTGGGCGGAAGATCCCAAGCCTCCGCAATCATCTTCACCGCCTCACAACGAGTCGCGGCCTTTGCTGGCTGCAGCAGCGTTGTTTGTGCCAGCACAGTTATGGTGTCGCCATGGTCGAGATGGCTGAGGGAAGAACTGAACGGTTCGTACCAAGCGTCATCAGGCACATCGTCGAACACGTTGGGGCAGTGACGAAATGTCGCTAGTTCGTCGATATGGATAGCGGTCCCGATGACCTTGGTCCAACCTGCGCGATCAAGAGTGTCTAGGGGAGAGTAACCGCTGCAGTCGCGCTCCAACAGTCCCAATTCCTTGAGATTCGTGATGCACTCGCACCACCAGCCGGGCGTAGTGCAGTCGTCGGTCGGGACATTCTGAGACTTGACGGTAGAACCCTTCAATAGATCGGAAGTCTCATCGAAGCTATCGAAGTCGATCGTGGATCCTCCGGATTCGTATATATTCCGATCCGTCGTCTGAAACTGGAAATGAATGTGCGTTCCGTCGATAAAACCCGTCGTGCCCACATCTCCGATCCAATACCCAATGCAGATCTCGTCTTCTTCACTGACGCGGATTGAGTCTCCATCAAGATGATAGTAGGCGCTGTATACACCTCGACCGTGACTGATCACGACTTCGTTGCCGACTCCGTGATTGCAACCGCTGTCCCAAGCCTTGCAGTCAGAGTGTACATGTGTGACAGTGCCGCGTGCGACCGCCAGCACTGCAGTTCCTTCGTCGCGCGCGAAATCGATGCTGTATTGGATTGGCGATTTGTGGCTAAAGGTTCCGCCGATCGACTGCGCAATATATGCTGTATCTCCCTCGGAGAACGGGAGTCGACGGGGAACGGGCAGATTGTCGACTACTAGGGGAGACAAGCCATTCGTATCCGTGCCGGTGCTGGCTACTCGCTTTGGTCCTTGCTGCAGGCTGCACGACGCCGTCGCAGCGACGAAAATCAGTATTGCTCGACTCATTCTTGCCCCCCGGCCATTCGGAGACGGGAACCTTGTGTGCTACGCGGGTATCACTTCGCGCCGAGCTGACAAGTGGTGACGCCATTCGACGTCTCCAAGATCGAGGACGGATCCAGGAGAAGGACCCTCGCGGTACGCTGCCGTCCCACCCCCAGATGATCGTGTCGGTGCTGCTGAACGGGTACGCGACGGGAACGTTTTCTTCTGGCGACTGGCTCGCGCCACCTTCGATGACGTCGCCGTCCGCTTCCTTGCCGGTGATCAGCGCCCCCGCTTCGCCACCATCGCCAACTTCCGGCACAACCACTTCGCCGCGGTCGGCCAGCTGTTCCAGCAGGTCGTCCGGATGTGCCGCGCGGCAGGGCTCGCCTCGCCCGGACACGTCTCCATCGACGGGACCAAGATCCAGGCTGGCGCTAGCGAGCACGCCGCAATGGGCCAGGAGCGGATGCTCCAGGATGAGAAGCGCGTCCTGAAGGAAATGGCGGAGTCGCTCGCTCGCGCCGAGACCGTGAACTTCCAGGAGGACGCGGAGCGAGGCGTCGGGACCGATTCCATGGTCCTCCCCGTCGAGTTGAAGATCCGGCGGGAGCGGCTCGCGAAGTGCCGTTCGGCTCGCGAGGCTATGGAGCATGAGGCGCGACAGGCGCGTGCCGCCGAGCTTCGCGAGCCAGCTGCAGCGCACCGACAGAAGGCCGCAGCGGCGACCGACGAGGAGGATTGGACCCGCGTGACATCGCTCGCAGCACGTCAAGAGGCGGCAGCCGCCGAGATCGGCGTCGGGCCGCTGGCGCCCGCCGCGGGCGTGGTGGCTGATGGCGGGCCATCGTCGGAGCGCTCCGACGACAAGCTGCCTAACGAGGCACCACCCGGTGCCAGCGCGCTTCCCGAGCACCGGGTCAAGCACAGGGCGGACGGGACGCCGGACGAGAAGGCGCAGCGGAACTTCACGGACCCCACAGCCGGATCATGAAGATCGAGCTCGGCAAAGAGCAGCCGTACAACGCGCACGCGGTGTTCGACGCCGACCACCAAATCATCGTCGCGCAGGGGCAGTCGAACCAGCCGCCGAATGTGGAGTACCTCCCCTCGGTGGTCGGCCAGGTCGAGGCGAGCTGCGGAGAGAAGCCTGTGAAGATGTCGGGAGATGCCGGGTACTGGTCGCGCGAGAACGCGGCGTGGTGCCGCGAGCAGGAGACCGACGCCTACATCGCGGTGCGCTGGGAGAAACACGGTCCACCTGTTGATGCGGGCCCGCCCCCAGGCTCGTCCGCAACGAGCGAGCCACCCCCGACGCGTCCCGACCCGGACAGCAAGGAGAGGATGACGGAGAAGCTGCGGACGGCCGAAGGATGGGCCATCTACCGGCTGCGCAAGACGACCCTCGAGCCGGTGTTTGGCCAGATCAAGGAAGCCCGAGCGCTCCGATGGCTTCTCCTGTGCGGCATGGAAAAGGTCCGAGACGAGTGGGCGCTGGTGTGCACCGCGCTCAACCTGCTGAAGCTCTGCCGGTACGAACCGGCGAGCGGCGCGGCCGGCTGACGCGGCCGACGCGGCCGCCCCACCGAACCGACCGCACGGCCACCGCGTCGAGGCCGGTTCGCGCGCGCGCCACCGCCCGTCCGCGGCGCAATGGTCGACAGCCTGCTAGTGCCCGTTCCGCGCGGCCGTGTCCGATGTCTCAGGCTTCGAGCCACGCCCGCCCGACGTGGCCGAGTCGGCGCTGACCCACGGCGCGACGTACCGCCCCCTCCGCCAGGTCGACCTCCTTCGCCAACGCCCCCTCCCGGCGCCCGAGGTCCACCAGCACCTTCGCCGTGGGCGCTGGCGCCTTCTGCATCAGCGTCTCGGCCTGCACCACGTGCTCGGCCTGCAGCGCCTCGGACCACTCGCACAGCCGCACGCCGCCCCCCCGATCCGGGTGCTACCGTGCGCCCCGGTCCGAGGTGTGTGCTGCGCGTCCCCGTCCTCTCCCTCGCCCTGCTGTGCGCCTGCGTGGCCGACCCGGGACCCGACCTGGGCGACACCGACGTGGTCGACACCGATCCCGTCGAGACCGACCCGCCCGACACCGGCACGCCCGAGGATGCCGACGGCGACGGCTTCCCCGCGAGCGTGGACTGCGACGAGACCCGCGTGGACGTCTTCCCGGGCGCCACCGAGACCTGCAACGGGATCGACGACGACTGCGACGGGCTCGTGGACGACGCCGACCCGGGCCTCGACCCGGCCAGCGGTTCGCCCTGGTACCCGGACGCCGACGGGGACGGGGCAGGGGCCGACGTGGCGCCGGTGCAGGCCTGCACGGCGCCCGCCGGTCCCCCGGCGTGGGTGGCGTCGGGCGACGACTGCGACGATGCCGACGCCGCGCGCTCCCCCTCCGCCCAGGAGACCTGCAACGGCGTGGACGACGACTGCGACGCGCTCGTCGACGTGGCCGACCCCGACCTGGGCGGCGAGGGCGCCTTCACCGGCTACCGCGACCAGGACCTCGACGGCTGGGGCGATCCCGCCACCGAGAAGCGCTTCTGCGGCTTCCTGCCGGCCGGGTGGATCGCGCAGGGGGGCGACTGCGCCGACCTGTCCCCGGGCCGGAACCCGGGCCGCACCGAGGCGTGCAACGGCATCGACGACGACTGCGACGGCCTGCTCGACGACGCCGACCCGAGCCTCGACCCGGACTCCCGCACCACGTGGGCGCCCGACCTCGACGCTGACGGGCACGGGGACGCCGACGCGGTGCCCACCCTGGCCTGCGTGCGTCCCGCGGGTCCGTCCTGGGCGCCCGATGCCCTGGACTGCGACGACGGCGACGCCACCGTGGGTCCCCAGGCCGTGGAGCGCTGCGGCAACGGCGACGAGGACTGCGACGAGCTGGAGGACGACGACGACCCCTCGCTGGTGGGGGCCTTCGTCTGGTACCGCGACCAGGACGGCGACGGCTCGGTGACCGACGAGACGCTGTCGCGCTGCGCCGACCCCGGGCAGGGCTGGGTGCGCGCGGGCCTGCCCAGCTCCTTCGACGACTGCGATGACGACGACGCCACCCGCGCGCCCCACCTGGACGACACGGCCTGCGACGGCCACGACGCCGCCTGCACCGGGGCCGAGGTGCGCCTGCCCGAGGACGCCGCCGACCTGGACGCGGGCCTCGCGCTGCTGTCGCAGGGTGGCACCCTCTGCCTGGGCCCGGGCACCTGGGAGGGCAACCTGGTGAGCTCGGTGCCGCTGGTGGTGCGCACGGCCGCCGGGGCCGACCAGACCACCTGGGTGCCCGCCGACCCCGGGCTGCGGATGCTCGAGGCCTCGGCCCCCCTCACCGTGCGGGGCCTCACCTTCGACGGGGAGGACGCCCCGGGGGAGGGGGCCGTCCACGCGCTGGCCGACCTCCGGCTGCAGGACGTGGTCTTCCGGCGCCTGCGCTGCCCGGCGGGGCGCTGCACCGGGCTGGCCGTGCACACCGAGGCCCCCGCGGGCGTGCCGGTCGCTCGGCTGGCCGACGTGCGGGTGGAGGGCGTGGAGGAGACGGGCGGCCACGCGGTGCTGCGGGGCCTCGCCCTGCGCATCGAGACGAACACCTCGCTGGACGCGGTCACCGTGCGTGGGGTGCGGTCGGTGTCGACCACGGGCGAGGCGGCCACCGTGCGCGGCCTGGCCGTGGAGCTGGGGCTGGGCGCGCTGAGCGGTCCCCGAGGCCTCGTGGTGGAGGACGTGGAGCTGGACCACACCGGGGTCGCCGACGTGCTGGGGGGCGCCGTCTTCCGGGTGGGTCCGTGGGCCGTGCCGCTCGCGGTGCGGCGGGTGTCGATCACCACGGCAGGGCTGGTGCAGGGCGGGGCCGTGCGCCTGTCGGGCAGCCTCGGGGTGGGCGAGGGCGAGCGGCTCGACCTGCGTGACGTCGACGTGGTGGCCGACGAGATCGAGGGCGGCGCCCTGCGGGTCGACAGCGCGCGCGTCGACCCGGGCAGCGGCATCGCCTACGAGGCCACGGCCCTGGCGCGGCTGGTGGTGGCGGGCGTGCGCGCCACGGCGAGCACGGCGGTGGTGGGGGGCGCGCTCTCGCTGTCGGCGGGCAGCGGGGGTCAGGCGCGGCACGCGGTGGAGCACCTCACGCTCGTGGGCGTGGAGGCCGAGGCGCCGCTGGTGGAGGGGTCGGCCGTGGCCCACGAGGGCGGCACGCTCACCCTGCGCGCGGTGAGCCTCGTGGACGTGCACGTCACCGGCGACGCGGCCGATCCGGTGCGCGGCGTGGGCAGCTGGACCGAGAGCCACCGCCACCTGGTGGACGGCACGCCGCCGGTGGACGGCGCGGGCAGCTCCGTCACGGGGGCGCCGGCCTTCGTGGCCTGGGATCCCGACGGCGACCCGGTGGCCTGGGACCTGCACCCGGGCGCCGGCTCCCCCCTGCTCGACCGCGCCCCCACGTCGGGCGAGGACCCGGACGAGACGGTGGCCGACATCGGCGCCTACGGTGGCCCCGAGGGGGCGTGGGCGCCGCTGCCCTGAGCCGCCTCAGCGGTCGGTGACGCAGCCCTCCGACGCCGACCGCACCATCGGGCCCTTGTTGCCGGGCGGGCGGCTCCAGGCAGGACTACCCGGATCCGGAGTGCGGCTCCGTTCGCCGTGGAGATCCGGGTGTTCCACGAACTCCTCTGCCCACGGCGACCGCGGCGTGCGGGCCTCGGCCTTCCGTGGCTTGCCGGCCAGGGGCCTCGACGTTGACTGTCGGGATCCACCTCGATCGCGCCTTGCCGGACGACCCCGACCTCGATGCGCTGGACTGCGGCGTCGCGGAGGTCGATCGCTACTTCCGGAGCCGTGTCTGGTTCGACGATCGCAAGGGCAGGGCGTCGCCCGCGACCTACCAGTGCCGCACCGGTCCGGGCGGCCTCGTCGTCGGCTACGCGGCCGCGGCCTTTCGCAATCAGGCCCACCCCACCGACGACGGCTTCGAGCGCGCCCGCTACCTCGTCCTGTACGCCCTGGGCGTGCATCGCCAGTTCCAGGGCGTGCGGAACCCGGCCGATCGTGGTCGGAGCCATGCGGCCACGATCCTGGTTGCCCTCGAGGAGATGGGTCGCCAGCGCTCGGACTGTGTGGGCCTGTCGCTCTGGGTGCGGGAGGACAATGCGCGGGCTCTCGCCTTCTACGGGCGCTGTGGCTTCGTGGCGGACCCAGCCGGGCCGGTGGCGAGGGACGGGGGCCCGCGCCACCTGACCCTGCGTCTGCTGTTCGATCGTTGACGCCTGTCGGCTAGAGCAGCGGCGGTCCGTCGTCCGCCTCGTCGAGGTCGGGCGGCGCGAGGTCTCCACGACGGTTCTGTTCCGCCAGCGCCTCCATGCGCGCCTTGGCCGCCTCCACCTCGTCCGCCGGGAAGCGCCAGTGGCCGCCCGCCGTCTGGTAGGCGCCGGGGAACCGACCCGACTCCAGCCAGTTCTTCACGGTGTTCGGAGACGCAACGCCCAGCACGGCAGCCGCCTGTCCGCTGGTCAGGGCCCGACGAGGCCGGAACGGTGCGAGCTGCCGGGCCAGATCCTGGCGCCCGGCGTCCACCAGGGCGGCGCGGACCTCGTCGTACAGGGCCATGGGCAGGGCGGTCATGGCGATCTCCACGCGCTGCATCGGTCGCCGAGGTCCCGAGCGTATACAGAAACGTCAAAAACGTCAATCCAGCCTGGAGCCCCCTGCGGTGCCCCATGCCCTGCAGGCACCCGCCAGCGTTCCGCGGAGGGCCTGCGCTCGGCCCCGTTCGCGACACCGCCTCACCGGTCGGTGACGCAGCCCTCCGACGCCGAGCGCACCAGCCGCACGTACTTGCCGAGCGTGCCCGTGGCGACGAGGGCCGGCGGGGTCCACGCGGCCCGGCGCGCGGCGAGCTCGTCGGCGTCCACGCGCACGTCCAGCGTGTGGGCCTCGCCGTCGATCACCACCACGTCGCCGTCGCGCAGCAGGGCCAGCGGACCGCCCTCGGCGGCCTCGGGGGTGACGTGGCCGATGATGAAGCCGTGGCTGCCGCCCGAGAAGCGGCCGTCGGTGAGCAGGGCCACGTCCTTGCCGAGGCCCGCACCCATGATGGCCGAGGTGGGGGTGAGCATCTCGGGCATGCCGGGGCCGCCCTTGGGGCCCTCGTAGCGGATCACCACCACGTCCCCCTTGCCGATGCGCCCCTCCTCGAGGGCGGCGAGCATGGCCTCCTCCTGGTCGAAGACCTTCGCCGGCCCCTCGAAGCGCGTGCCCTCCTTGCCCGTGATCTTCGCCACGGCGCCCTCGGGCGCGAGGTTGCCGCGCAGCACCCGCAGGTGGCCGTGGGCCTGGATGGGGTCGGCCAGGGGACGGATGACCTCCTGGCCGTCGGCGAGCGCGGGCAGGAAGGCGAGGTTCTCGGCCACCGTCTTCCCGGTGACCGTGAGGGCGTCGCCGTGGAGCATGCCGGCCTGGAGCAGCAGCTTCATCACCGCGGGCACGCCGCCCACCTCCCAGAGGTCCTGCATCACGAAGCGGCCGCTGGGCTTGAGGTCGGCCAGCAGGGGGGTGGCCTCCGACAGGGCGTGCATGTCGTCGATGCCGAACGCGATGCCGGCGGTGCGGGCCATCGCCACCAGGTGGAGCACCGCGTTCGTGGACCCGCCCAGCGCCACGATCACGCGGGTGGCGTTCTCGAAGCTGGCGCGGGTGAGGATGCGGGAGGGGCGCAGGTCCTGCTCGAGCAGGCGCACCATCGCGCGACCGGCCTCCTCGCACTCCTCGCGCTTGCGCGGATGCACGGCGGGGATGGAGCTGCTGTAGGGCAGCGACAGGCCCAGGGCCTCGATGGCCGCCGCCATGGTGTTCGCCGTGTACATGCCGCCGCAGGCGCCGGGCCCGGGGCAGGCGCTGCGCACGATGGCCTGGCGCTCGGCCTCGTCGATGCGACCGGCCAGGGCCTCGCCGTAGGACTGGAAGGCGCTGACGATGTCGAGCGTCTTGCCCATCGCGCAGCCGGGCGCGATGGTGCCGCCGTAGACCATGAGGCTGGGGCGGTCGAGGCGGCACATGGCCATCACGCAGCCCGGCATGTTCTTGTCGCAGCCCGGGATGGTGACGAGGCCGTCGTACCACTGGGCCGCCACCACGGTCTCGATGCTGTCGGCGATGATCTCGCGGGACTGCAGGCTGTAGCTCATGCCGTCGGTGCCCATGCTGATGCCGTCGGACACCCCGATGGTGTTGAAGCGCAGGCCCACGAGGCCCGCCTCCTGCACGCCGCGCTTCACGTGCTCCGACAGCTCCAGCAGGTGGGCGTTGCAGGGATTGCCCTCCCACCACACGCTCGCGATGCCCACCTGCGGCTTGGCGAGGTCGTCGTCGGTGAGCCCCACGGCGTGGAGCATGGCCTGGCTGGCGCCCTGGCTCCGCTCCTGGGTGATGCGACGGGACCAGCGGTTGGGGGTGCTCATGGGGGCTCCGCGGCGACGGGAGCCCGCCTCCTAGCCTCCCGTGGGCCCTGCGCGCTTGCGTGGTGGGGCACCTGCAGGACGGCTAGGACGACGAACGCTTGATGGAGGAAGCTGGGATGCGCGTCCGCCTCGCCTGGCTCGGCCTGCTCGCCGCCTGCACGGCCCCGGAGCCCGAGGCCCCGGACGACACCGTCGCGGAGCCCGAGGGCATCCGCCAGCGCTACGACCCCGACGACCCCGACGAGCTCTGGGCCTTCCCCGACGACGGCCTCGCGGTGGTGGACGCGTCCACGTCCACCGGCCTGCGCCTCGAGGTGGGGCGCCGCGGCTGGACGGCCAGCCTGCCCAGCCTGCTCGCCCGCCTGCCGCCGGCGCTCGACGGTCGCGACGGCTTCGGACGTCTGGGCGGCATCGTGCTGCGCTTCGACGAGGACCTGGGCGAGGTGCCCGCGCACTCCGAGCCCGGCGGGTCGTGGCGCCTGCTCGACCTGTCCGTGGACCCGGCCCAGGAGGTGGCCTTCAGCACCCTGGCCACCGAGGACCGCACCCAGGTGATCGTGCAGCCCGAGCGTCCCCTGGCGCCGGCGGCCCTGCACGCCTTCGTGATCACCACCGACCACCTCGCGTCGGACGGCCGTCCCCTGGTGCCGTCGTCGCTGCAGCGGGGCCTCCTGCGCGGCGAGGCGGCGGCGGGCCTGGAGCACCTGGTGCCCCGGCTCCAGACCCTGCGCGACCGGTCGGGCCTGGCGACGGAGGAGCTCGGCGCCTTCGTGGTGTTCACCACCCACGACGGCGTGGCGGCCCTGGCGCGCACCGCGGCGGCGCTGCAGGCCCGGCCCGTGGCCTGGGCCGAGCGCCGGGCGTGGACGGCCGACGGCGACACCCTCGAGAAGACCCAGGCCACCTTCGACGCCGTCGATGCCCGCGACGGGCTGGAGGGCGCCCCCACCTGGCGGCTCACGGTGGACATGTGGCGACCCAAGGGGGCCACGGGTCCGCTGCCCGTGGTGCTGTTCGGGCACGGGATGAACGGCAGCCGGTCGGAGGGGCGCACGCTGGCGCGGCGGCTCGGCGAGCTCGGCTTCGTCACCGTGTCGGCCGACGCGGTGGAGCACGGCGACCACCCCACCGCCGCCGACAACGAGGCCCTGGACGCGCTGCCCTTCCTCGGCATCGACCTGAAGGCGGTGGTCTTCGACGCCGCCGCGCTGCGCGACTCCTTCGTGCAGACGGTGCTCGACCGCCTCCAGCTCCTCGCGCTGCTGCGCGCCGACCCGGACCTGGACGGCGACGGGTCCCCCGACCTCGACACCAGCCGGGTGGGCTACGCCGGCATCAGCCTCGGCGGCCTGCTCGGGCCGGGCGTGCTGGCCTTCGACGGCACGGTGGACGCCGCCACCCTGTCGGTGGGGGGCGGCCACCTCATCGCCTTCGCCACCGACACCGAGGTGGTGAAGATCCTCCGTCCGGGCCTCGAGAGCCTCTTCGACGACGAGGGCGGACTCGACCGGGCCCTGGCGCTGGGCCAGGCGGCGGTGGACGACGGCGACCCGGCGGTGCTCGCCGCCCACGTCCTGCGCCAGCGCGTGGGTCCGGGCGCGGCCCCCCACGTGCTGCTGCCCGTGGCCACCGACGACGAGGTGGTGCCGCCGGCCACCGGCAAGATGCTCGCCCGGGGCCTGGGCCTGCCCCACGTGCCCCCGGTGGCCGAGGTGGTGCCGGGCCTGGAGGTGTCGGGCCCCGCCCCGCTGCAGGGCAACCTCGACGGCCTCACCGCGGGCTTCTTCCAGCTCGACCGCGTCACCAAGGGCGACGGCGTGGAGATCGCGTCCCACAGCAACACGCCGTGGAGCGACGAGGGCCTGCACCAGCTCCGCGCCTGGTTCCAGAGCTGGCTCGAGGAGGGAACCCCCCGCATCGTGGACCCGTACGCCGACCTGGGGACGGCGCCGCGGGGGGAGTGATCGGGTGAGATCGGCGCGCCGACACCCGCGAGCAAAGGGGAAACACGGAGTTCGCGGAGCAGACGGAGGGCGCACGGAGAAGTAAGGTTGAATCAAAAAAATCTCCGCGCGCCCTCCGTGAGATCTTCGTGGCCCTTCGTGGTTTCCCCAGGCCCGCACCCTCCCCACCGGCCCGCGTCGGCACGTCGGCACGCACCCCTCGACCCTCGAGATCTTCCCAGATGACACCCCTCAAACAATCGTTTATACTACGCGGCGGAGGAGGCCCAGGATGAACGCGCTCGCCGCCGGGGATCCCACGGAGAACGACCTGCACGCCGGCCTGTCGGCCGACGAGGCCCGCGAGGTGGCCGCCGCGCTGCCGCTGGCCCACCGCTTCACGCTGGGCACCGAGATCACGCCCGTGCAGCTCGCCTTCCTCGACCTGCACGGCTTCCTGGTGTTCGCGCAGGTGGCCACCCAGGAGGAGGTCGACGCCATCCTGGCCGCGGTCGACGAGGTGCAGACGCAGTTCCTGGCCGAGGGGCGCCAGAAGGCCCACGGCGTGCCCATCTGGGTGGGACGCGACGAGCACGACGCGCCCTACATCCAGCGCTTCGCCTACCTCTCGATGTTCTCCGACACGGTGCGGCGCTTCGTCACCGACGATCGCTTCGAGCCCGTGCGCAAGCTCATCGGCGCCGACGCCCGCATCGGCCACGACGAGCTCGATGGCGTGGTGTTCAACCGCTACGTCAAGGCGGCGGGCAGCCTGCGTCCCCAGCTGGGCTGGCACACCGACGGCCTGCGCGACGTCTTCTACGGCGAGCTGCCCGGCCCGATGCTCAACGTGGGCCTGCACTTCCGTCGCATCCGCGTCGAGGACGGCGGCCTGCGCCTCATCCCCGGCACCCACAAGCAGGGCTACTGGGGCTTCGTCTTCCGCAAGCTCTACTTCCTGGATCACCGGCCCGACGCCGAGGAGATCCCGGTCGAGACCTTCCCGGGCGATCTCACCGTGCACGACGGCCGCCTCTGGCACCGCGTGGCCGCTAGCCGGTACGAGGGCGCCCGCAGCCGTCGCGAGTCGATGTACGTCCCCTACGTCACGGGCATCCGCAAGCCGCAGACGGAGGACAGCGAGACCAAGGGCTACATGAAGGTGCTCAACGCCGGGATGCGCCTGAAGGCCTGGCTGGTGCGCAAGCGCTGACCCGGTTGCCGCGGGGCCGCGCCGCCTCGTAGTCTGGCGCGCCGGAGGTCCGCGTGGACGAGGCCGCGCCCCTGCACCGCACGCTCGCGGCCTCGGCGGTCGTGGTGGCGCTCGTGGCGCTGCACCACGCGCTCGTGTGGGGCTCGGTGGACGCGATGGTGGCGCGCCTCGACCACTGCCCGCGCCTCAGCTGCGACTACATCGAGCACTACCACGTGGCCGCCGCGCGCATCCTCGTGGACCCCCTGCCGCCCGACGCCTGGTTCTACCCGCCCACGCTGGCGCTGCTGCTCCACCCGCTCACCTGGCTGGGCCTGCCCTGGGCCACCTGGGTGTGGACCGTGCTGGTGGTGGTGAGCACGGCCGCCCTGGGGCTCGTGACCCCCGCGGCGCTGCGGCGCTGGCAGCCCGCGAGCTTCGCGCCCTACCTGCTGGTCTTCCTGCTGTCGCACGCGGTGCACCACACCTACAAGTGGGGGCAGGTGAGCGGGATGCTTGCCCTGGGGGTGCTCGGCGCGGCGTGGGCCGCGGAGCGGGACCGTCCCTGGGTGGCGGGCCTGCTGCTGGCCGGGGTGATCGCGGTGAAGCCCTTCTACGCGCTCTTCCTGCTGCCGTTCGCGGCGCGTCGGCAGGGCGTCGCCGTGGGCCTGGCCGCCGCCGGGGCGTTCGCGCTGCTCGTGCTGCTGCCCGCCGCGGTGTTGGGCGTCGACGGCACGCTCACCTGGTACGCCGGCCTGCGGGACGAGCTGGGCCGCGCCCGCTGGATCGCCGAGGACCGCAACAGCCACCACGTGGCCCACGTGCTGTGGCGGTGGGTGGGGACCGATCCGCGGTCGCCCGGGGTGCACGTGGTCGGCGCGCTGGGGGGCGTCGGTCTGCTGGGGGCGGCCTGGTGGTCGGCGCGCCGGGTGCCGGAGCACGCCCTGCTGTGGTCGACGGCCCTGGTGTGCACGGCCGTGCCCTTCCTCGCGACCACCTCGTGGCCCCACTACTTCGTGTGGCTGCCCTGCTGCTTCCTGCTCGCCTGGGACGCCCTGCGCGGCCGCCCGGGCCCCGCGCGCCTGCCCGGCCTGGTGCTCGTGGTCGTGGGGGCCTTCGCGGGGAGCGTGCTGGCCTTCGACCTGGCGGGCAGCTGGGAGGCCCACGGCGAGGCGGGGCTGCCCTTCGTGGCGAGCGTGTGTGCGGCGGGCGCCCTGCTGCTGGCGCTGTGGGGGGAAGCGCGGGCGGGGTGGCCCGCGGCGGGGTCCGGGAGCGCGTAGGTGCATCGTCCGCCTGCGCGGCGGTACGATGTGGCCATGCTGGCGATCCACGAGCCCCACCTCACCGAAGAGGAGTTCCTCCGGCTGCCGGAGGGCCCGCACCGCATGGAGCTGCTCGACGGGCAGGTGGTGGTGAGCCCAGCGCCGCTGCCGCTCCACCAGCGGGAGGTGCTTCGTCTCACGCTGCACCTGCACGCCTGGGTGCAGGCGCAGGCGTCGGGCGCGTGGGAGGTGGTCGGCGCGCCCCTCGACACCTGGTTCGGTCCCGGTCGCATCCTCGAGCCCGATCTGGTGCTCTTCCCGCGGCGGCCGGGCGACCGCGAGCACCCGGTGCGGGTGTTGCCGGCGCTGGTGGTGGAGGTCTCCTCGCCGTCCACGCGCCGGTACGACCGCGAGACCAAGCGGCGGGTGTACGCCGACGCGGGCGTGCCCGAGCTGTGGCTGGTGGACCCCGAGGGCGCCATCGACGTGGCCTGGGGTCCCGGCCTCGCCGCGGAGCTGGCCGTGGGCACCCTCGCGCCCTCGCCCACGCTGCCGGGCCTGTCGGTCGACGCGCGTCGGGGGCCGGACGCGGGTTAGGAGGTCGGATGCCCGAAGATCGCGACGATCCCCTCCATGTCGCACGCCGCGAGGCGCGGGTCGTCGTGCGTTCCGTGCGCCTGGAAGACGACGTGCCGCCTCGTCAGACCACGCCCGAGCAGCGGCTGGAGGCCCTCCGCGACCTCATCCGCGACGGCTGGGCCCTCCTCGGGCGCGAGATGCCCGCCTACGCCGTGGGGGAGGCTCCGGGGCGGCTCGTGCGGCGGGATGTCGAGCGTGCCTGACCTCTTCGATGACGTGGTGGAACTCCTCGACGGGTTGGAGCGGGAGGGGGTGTCGTACCTGATCGTCGGTGCCTTCGCGCTCGCCGTGCACGGTGTCGAGCGCTTCACGCACGACTTCGACGTCGTCATCCTCCCAGGTCCCGAGAACGCCGAGCGTGCGTGGACCGCGCTCGCGGCGTGGGGTGCGCCGCTCCGCACCCACGGCGTCACGCCGGCGGACCTCGCGCGGCCGGGCAATGTCTACCAGCTCGGCCTGCCTCCGCGACGCATCGACGTGCTCAACCAGATCTCGGGCGTCGATCTCGCCGACGCGGCTCCGCGTGCCCTCCACGCGCACTTCGCTGGAGGGCTCCGACCGTTCCTGTCGGTGCAGGACCTCGTTCGCAACAAGCGCGCGTCCGGGCGCACCAAGGATCTCCTCGACCTCGAGCTGCTCCGCGAGGCGGGCGTCGACGTCGACGGGGTCGACGCCGGCTGACCGACCGCGGCCCCACCGGCCGCCTGCGGTAGCCTCGGCCACCCGCGCCCCGAGGTCTCCGTGCACCCCATCGACGCCGTCGATCTGCGCTTCGACGAAGGCAGCCTCGCCACCCTGGAGGTGGTGCTCGCGCTGATCATGGCAGGCGTGGCCCTGGACCTGTCGGTGGACGACTTCCGGCGGGTGCTCGCGCGGCCCGTGGCGCCGGCCGTGGGGCTGGTGTGCCAGTTCTTCCTGCTGCCGGCGGGCACCTTCCTGCTCACCCTGGTGCTGCCGGTGCCGCCGAGCGTGAAGCTGGGGCTGGTGCTCGTGGCGGCCTGCCCCGGGGGGAACATCTCGAACTTCATGACCCACCTGGCGGGGGGGCGCACCGAGACGAGCGTGGGGATGACGGCGGTGTCGACCGTGGCCGCGCTGGTGATGACGCCCTTCAACCTGTCGTTCTGGGGGGGCATGTCGGCCACCACGGCGCCGCTGCTGCAGGAGGTGGCGCTGGACCCGCTGCGCCTTGCCCGCACGGTGGGCACGCTGCTCGTGGTGCCGCTCGGCGTGGGCATGGCCGTGGCCGCCTGGCTCCCCGGCGTGGCCGCCCGCCTGCGCACGCCGATGAAGTGGGCGTCGGTGGCCTTCTTCGTGGTGTTCGTGGGCGTGGCCTTCGCGAAGAACTTCGACCACTTCCTGGGGCACATCGCCACGGTGGCGGGTCCGGTGGCGCTGGTGAACGCCTTCGCGCTGCTGCTGGGGTGGTCGGCGGCGGCGACGCTGCGGCTGGACGTGCCCGACCGTCGCGCGGTGGCCATCGAGGTGGGCATCCAGAACTCGGGCCTGGGCCTGCTCGTGGTGTTCGCCGCCTTCGCGGGCCTGGGGGGCATGGCCGTGACCGCGGGCTGGTGGAGCATCTGGCACATCGTCACCGGGCTCGGCGTGGCGGGCTGGTGGCGCTGGCGCGACGGCCGTGCGTGACGATGCAGGGTCGGTCCTGGGCGCCGTACGACCCGCCGTCGTAGGACGCGCCCGCGCCCTGGCGCGTCGTGGAGGCCGCATGCGCCCGATCCTGCCGTTCGCCCTGCTGCTCGCGGCCTGTGCACCGGAGGACGGGGCGGGCGAGCCCGACGACGACGGCCGCTTCTCCGTGGTGGTGATCCCCGACACGCAGGTGTACGCGCAGCACCACCCCGAGGTCTTCGCGCGGCACCTCCAGTGGATCGTCGACCACGCCGAGGAGCACCGCATCGTCTTCGTGAGCCACGTGGGCGACGTGGTGGAGCACGCGAACAACGCCGACCACTGGCAGGCCGCCGTGCAGGCCTTCGCACCCCTGCGCGCCGCCGACCTCCCGCACGGCATCTCGGTGGGGGCCCACGACTTCGCCGGCGCCGGGCCCTTCGACCGCGAGGTCGACAGCTCCTGCTCCCCCTTCGACGACGGGGACGGCTGGCCGAACGTGGACTGCGCCTTCGGCGAGTTCCTCCAGCACTTCGGCCCCGCCACCTACGCCGACCGGCCCTGGTACCGGGGGGCCTCGCCGTCGGGGCACAGCAGCTACCAGGTGGTCGAGGCCGGCGGCATGGAGCTGCTCTTCCTGCACCTGCCGCAGGACCCGCCGGAGGCCGAGGTGGTGTGGGGCAACGAGGTGCTCGACGCCCACCCCCACACGCTCGCCCACCTCACCACCCACCGCTACCTCTTCGACTACCGGCTCACCGAGGCCCTGCCGCCGCCCCTGGACCTCTTCGTGGCCGGGCGCTTCAACGCCGCCACGTACGCGATCGGCGGCCAGGTCCCGATGTTCCACGACTCGGTGGAGGCCGACGACCTGTTCACGCGGCTGGTGGCGCCGCACCCGAACGTGTGGTCGGTGCACTGCGGCCACGTGGACGCCGAGTTCCGCCAGGAGGCCGTGAACGAGCGCGGCCTGCCCGTGCAGGAGATCCTCGTGGACTTCCAGGACATGGCCGACGGAGGCGGTGGCTTCCTGCGCCTGCTCACCTACCTGCCCGAGGAGGACCGGGTGGAGGTGTACACGGTGTCGACCGAGACCGGGGAGCTGCGCGAGAACGGCGACGGCTTCGAGCACAGCATCGACATCCTCGCCGCCTACCGCGAGCAGGCCGCCTCGCTGCTCGAGACCTTCGGCATCGACGAGGCGGAGGCCGACCAGCTCTTCGCCGACGTGCGCGGCCCCACCGAGCTGCGCCAGCAGTACTACGACTCGCTGTACGGGGAGGGCGCCCGCGACAGCCGCTTCGCGCTCGACGTGGACTTCGACGCCTACCTGGGTCGGTGACGCTCAGAACTGCGGCGGCACCACCTCGGGGTGCTCACGCACCCAGTCCATCGCGGCGGGCCAGTCGTGGTCGGTGGCCTCGGCCACCGTGTCCACCGCGAGGCTGCCGGCCCAGGTGAAGGGCAGGAAGGCCTGGCGGAAGGTGCCCTCGGGGTGGGCGTCGAGCCAGGCGGCCGCGTCGCGGATCGAGGCGGCCACGCGGGCCAGCTCCCCGGCCCGGGCCTCCTGGGCCACCGGGTCGGCGTCGGCGTCGCACATCAGGTCGGCGTCGAGCTTCGCCACCAGGCGCAGGTTCGTCGGCTGGAAGGTGCGCCAGGGGTTGTCGTCCACGAGGATCACCTTGGCGAGGCCCTCGTCGAAGATGCGCAGGTCCTTCGACGGCTCCACCACGGGCGCCTTCCTCGACCCCTCGGCCTTGTCCTGCAGCACGAGGTGGGAGTTCGTGAACACGCCGAGCACGTCGGGGTGGTCGGTCAGCGGGCGGTCCTCCCAGGTCCAGGCGCGCAGCCCGGCCAGCGTGCGGTCGTCGACGTTCGCGCTGAAGATCGCCACCTTCCCGCCGGCGCCGCGCACCGCCTCGAAGGCCGTCTCCCAGTGCGGCGAGGTCTTGATGTAGCGGACCTCCATCCCGTCACGGACGGCGAGATCGTGGCACGGCCCCTGGCGCTCCACCCGGTAGGACTGGTCCCACAGGGTCTCGTCCACGTCGAAGACCACCACGAAGCGCGCCGCCGCCAACGCCGCCGGATCCACGCCGCTCTCGCGGTCGCCCCGCCGCACCCGCGCCACCGCCTCGTCGAGCTGCGCCTGCAGATCCCCCTGCGGATCGACCCGCCGCTGGTCCCGCAGGTGGTTCTGCACCTCCACCGCATCCAGCCGCGTCATCCCGTACCGCGCCATCACCGCCGAGATCCGCAGGAACACCCCCTGCTCCTCCACGGTGTCCGCGTACTTGTGCGTCCACAGCGGCAGCGGAGGGATCACCACCTCCGCCAGCGCCTCCGACATCTCCGCGGGCGTCTCCACCACGACGGGCTTCGCGCACCCCCCGACCAGAAGAACGATCAGCGGCAGTCGACGCATGGGGACCTCGGGGGGAGGGGGCGGGATCGTCAGCCGCCACAGAGGCACAGAGGGCGCAGAGGTCGGCACAGAGGACTCTGTGCCAACACGGGCGGATGCGCAAGCAGTCCGCCCTCCGCGATCAGAGCGCCACGACCCCGTTCAGCGTCGGGTCCGATCGGCGCGCGGCAGCCCCCACACCGGTCGCGGCCCGCCACCCCTCTGTGCCTGCCTCTGCGCCCTCTGTGCCTCTGTGGCGGCTGGTCCGGCCCGACAGGAGGCACAGAGAGGACCTGGGGTCACTCTCCCTCCGGGACCCGCTTGGCGGCCACGAAGGGCATCATGTCGCGGAGCTTCTCGCCCACGTTCTCGAGGAGGAGGTCGCGCTCCGAGGTCTGGCGGGCGCGGTACCAGGGGCGGCCCTCCTCGTTCTCGGCGATCCACTTGTGGGCGAAGGTGCCGTCCTGGATCTCGGCGAGGATGCGCTTCATCTCGGCGCGGGTGGCGTCGGTGATGACGCGGGGGCCGCTGACGTAGTCGCCGTACTCGGCGGTGTCGCTGATGCTGTAGCGCATGTACGACAGGCCGCCCTGGTACATGAGGTCCACGATGAGCTTGAGCTCGTGGAGGCACTCGAAGTAGGCGATCTCGGGCTGGTAGCCGGCCTCGACCAGCGTCTGGAAGCCGGCCTTCACCAGCTCCGACGCGCCGCCGCAGAGCACCGCCTGCTCGCCGAAGAGGTCGGTCTCGGTCTCTTCGGAGAAGGTGGTGGTGATGACGCCGGCGCGGGCCGAGCCGATGCCCCAGGCGTACGACAGGGCCTGGGCGTCGGCCTTGCCGCTGGCGTCCTGGTGCACGGCGAGCAGGGCCGGCACGCCGCCGCCCTCCTGGAAGGTCTCGCGCACGCGGTGACCGGGGCCCTTGGGCGCGATCATGCTGACGTCGACGAAGTCCGGCGGGGTGATGGTGCCGTACCGGATGTTGAAGCCGTGGGCGAACATCAGGGTGTCGCCGGGGCGGAGGTGGGGCTCCACCTCCTCGGTGTACATCTTGGGCTGCCGCGTGTCGGGCGTGAGGATCATGATGACGTCGGCGTGGTCGGCGGCGGCCGCCACGTCCATCACCGTGAGGCCGGCGGCGGCGGCCTTGTCGCGGGAGCGCGAGCCGGCGCGCAGGCCCACCACCACGTCCACGCCGGACTCCTTGAGGTTCAGCGCGTGGGCGTGGCCCTGGCTGCCGTAGCCGAGGATCGCGACCTTGCGGCCACGGATGAGGGAGGGGTCGGCTTGGGCGTCGTAGCGGATCTGGGTCATGGGACGGGGGCTCCGTGCTGGACGAGTGCGCCCGACACCGCGCGGGCGCCGGGGCCAGGAGGGGGGAGGACGGGGATCAGGCCGCGCGGACGGCGCGCGTAGCCGGTCGGACGGCGTCTGGCAGCGTGGCCTGGGCCACCTCGGCGTGCAGCGCACGATCGACCTGCTCCACGGAGGCCACGTCGTACAGCTTGGCGAGGTTGGCCACGACGCGCGCGGCGGGCGGGGCGTCGGCCTCGAGCTCGAGGGCCACGCGGCGCACGCCGGGGCCGCCGGGGCCGAACTGCAGGGTGTGGATGGGGTAGCCCTTCCGCCGGCAGAGGTTGAGGAGGCGCTCCAGGGCGCCGGCGCGCTCGTGCAGGTCGACGACGTAGGTGGTCATCACTTCACCTCGCTGCGGGACGGACGACGGATCATGTCGTCGAGGTCGCGTCCGGACGCGACCATGGGGAAGACGTTGTCCTCGGACAGGACGCGGAACTCGACGACGCAGGTCTCGTGGGCGGCCCGGGCGCGGGCCACGGCGTCGGGGATCTGGCTGCGCTCGGTGACGCGCAGGGCCGGCAGTCCGTGGGCCTCGGCCAGCTTCACGAAGTCGGGGCTGCGCATCGGCGTGGACACGTAGCGGGACTCGTAGAAGAACTCCTGCCACTGGCGCACCATGCCCAGGTAGCCGTTGTTGATGATGGCCACGTGGACCTTGATGCCCTCCTGCGCGAGCGTCGACAGCTCGCAGGCGGTCATCTGGAAGCCCCCGTCGCCGCACACCACCCACACCTCCTTGTCGGGGCAGGCGAACTTCGCGCCCATGGCCGCCGGCAGGGCGAAGCCCATGGTGCCGAGGCCGCCCGAGGTGATGAGGCCGCGCGGGATGCCGTGCTTGTAGTACTGGGCCTCCCACATCTGGTGCTGGCCCACGTCGGTGACGACGATGGCCTGGCCGGCGGTGAGCTTCCAGAGGTCGTGGATCACCTGGGGGGCCAGCAGCACGTCGGCGGGCAGGTCCTGGTTGAGCACGTCCCGCTCGATGTCCACCTCGTGCATCGACCGGATGTGGGTGATCCACTCGGGCAGCTTGCGCGGGGTGAGGCGCGGCAGGAGGCGTTGCAGGATCTCCTTGGCGTCACCGCACAGGCCCACGTCCACGTCGACCACCTTGCCGATCTCGGCGGGGTCGAGCTCGAGGTGGATCTTCTTCGCCTTGGGGGCGTAGCTGCGCAGGTTGCCGGTGACCCGGTCGTCGAAGCGCATGCCCACGGCGATGAGCAGGTCGGCCTGCTGGATGGTCTTGTTCACCCAGGGCTCGCCGTGCATGCCCATCATGCCCATGTTGCGGCCGTGCTTGTCGGGCATCACCCCCAGGCCGAGCAGCGTGAGCGTGACGGGTGCGTCGGTGACGTCGACCAGCTGGAGGAGCTCGTCGCGGGCATCGGCCTGGATGATGCCGTGGCCGGCCAGGATCACCGGCCGCTCGGCCTGGGCGATGAGGGCGGCGGCGGCGTCGAGCTGGGCGTCGGTGACCGTGGGGCGGGGGATGCGCGGGCGCTCGATGCGGCCTGGCCCCGGATCCTCGAAGGCGCAGGTGGCGTTCTGCGCGTCCTTCGTGATGTCGACGAGCACGGGCCCCGGCCGGCCGGAGCGGGCCAGCGCGAAGGCCTCGCGCAGGGTGGGGGCGATGTCCTCCACCTTGGTGACCAGGAAGCCGTGCTTGGTGACCGGGATGGTGACGCCGAGGACGTCGGTCTCCTGGAAGGCGTCGGTGCCCATCACCGTGGACGGCACCTGCCCGGTGATGGCCACCATCGGGATGGAGTCGAGCATCGCCGTGGCGAGGCCGGTGACGAGGTTGGTGGCGCCGGGACCCGAGGTGGCCACGCAGACGCCCACGCGGCCCGAGGCGCGCGCGTAGCCGTCGGCCGCGTGGGTGGCGCCCTGCTCGTGCCGCACGAGCACGTGCCGCACCGGGTAGCGGGCCATCGCGTCGTAGGCCGGCATGATCGCGCCGCCCGGGTAGCCGAAGACCACGTCGACGCCTTCCGCGACCACGATCTCCCAGATGATCTCCGCGCCGGTGAGCTGTCGGGCCTCACCGGCCTGCGCTTGGGGCGCGTCCGCGGGGGTCGTGGTGTTCATGCCGGGTCCTCCATCTCGGTCGGGGTGCCCTGGTGGGCGCTCCCTGGGGTGACCGGCGGCCTTCGTCTGGGGGGAGGCGGGGCAAAGAAAAGCCCCGCATCCTCTCGGGCGGGGCCGTCGGCGTCATCGTGTGCGCGTCAGGCCCCTCCGCCACCCACGAGGAGGACGATGACGAGGATGAGGAGCCCACGGACCTCGGCCACGACGCGGAGCGCGTTCGGTGCGGAGGGGGTGGACGTCATGCTCGTGCTCCTCAGGGAGGGCGAAACGTCGGGAGTGTATGCTGGATCGGACGGGGGCGTCAACGGCGCGTGAAGGATCCGACGCCCCGCGCTTCGTGGTGGATCCCGCACCCTCGCCCGGAAGTCCACGCGTGGAGGTCCCCGACCCCTCCCAGATGGCGGCTACGCCCCGCGGGGAGCCGGGGTACGATGCCGCCATGTCCGCCGTGGAACGCACCTACTGGTCCGAGGCGGAGTTCCTCGGGCGTCCCGGGGCGCTCCAGCGCGCGGAGCTGGTCGACGGGGAGCTCGTCGTGAGCGCCTCGCCGTCGTGGTGGCACGGCGTGCTCTGCGAGCGCCTGGGCTTCCGCCTGCGCTGCTGGGCCGAGGATCAGGCGGCACCCTGGCACGTCGTCTACGGCCCGCTCGACCTGCACCTCGGTCCCCGTCGCATCGTGCAGCCCGACGTCGCGCTCTTCGAGGGCACGATCCCCTGGGACGAGCCGCGCCCGCTGCGTCGCCTGCCGCGCCTGGTCGTGGAGGTGCAGTCCCCCACCACGGCGGTGCACGACCGCCGCACCAAGCGCATGCTCTACGCCGAGGCGGGGCTCGCCGAGCTGTGGCTGGTGGACCCCGAGGGAGAGGTCGAGGTCTTCACCGGCGCCGGTCTGGCCGACCGTGCGGTGGAGCGCGGCGTGTTCGCCGCCCGCACGGTGCCGGGCCTGCAGATCGACGTCGCGGCGGTGGTGGCGCGGTCGTAGCCTGGGCACCCCCCACGCCACCTCGCCCAGCCATCCCCGCCCGGCCGGGCTAGGCTTCAGGGTCGCCGGCTCCTGCCGACACCCACCTCACACGCACTCTGGGGAGACGCGTGCGCTGGTTCCCGCTCCGTGCCGTGCTGCTGCTCGGTCCCTGCGCCTGCCTGCTGGGACTGGGCCTGGCGTGCGCGCCGCCGGGTGACGGCGACCCGCTGGGCGACAAGGACGGCGACACCGACGCGTCCGACACCGACCTGCCGCGCACGCCCGATCCCGAGGGCGCGCGCCGCTTCGACTTCGCCGCCGACCAGCTCTTCCCGCCGTCCTACGCCGACGTGGGGGGCACCGTGGCGGTGGCCGTGGAGCAGGGCGACGAGACCTCGATCCTGCGGGCCGTGGCGCGCGTCGACGGCCTCGATCCCGAGGAGACCTGGGTCTCGCTGCGCTTCGGCGTGATGGGCAGCCACGAGTCCAACCTGCTGGCCGACTTCGTGCGGCAGGAGGACGGCGCCTTCGCGGTCGAGTTCGAGATGCAGCCCGAGCTCTTCCACGAGTGGACGCGGGGCAAGCTGCACGTGCTGGCCGGTCGCATCGACGGCGCGGCGCTCGCCCGCACGCAGGTGATGCCCGAGGGCGTGGTGTGGGCGGTCACCGAGCTGCACTCCTGGGGCATCGGCGAGGAGCGCGACCTCTTCTCGCGGGCCGCCGGGCGCGGCTTCTTCGTGATCGACATGGCGTCGGGCGACGGCAACGCCTCGGTGCGCGTGGCCTACGCCGAGCCCCTCGAGGTGGCCGTGCGCATGGGCGACGTGGCCGAGCCCGACCCCGAGGGCGTGGTGGGCCCCCAGGTGGACTACGAGGAGCCCGGTCGCGGCGGGCTCTGGCTGGCTGCGGGCCTCTGGATGTCGCGGGAGCTGCGGGCCGCGCTGGTGCGCAAGCAGCTCTACTGGCGCATCTTCACCGAGTCGTGGCCCCCCGCGTCGGGGCACGGCGAGCTGGGCGGCCAGATCGAGGTGGACGGGTGGTCCGACACCGGCCTCTGATCGCGTGGGCGCTGCTGGCGGCCTGCGGCGAGCCGGTCGACACCGACCCGCTCGACTCCCTGGTCACGGACGACTCCGACACCGGTGCGGGGGTGGACTCCGACACCGACGCGGGGGTCGAGACGGCCGACACCGCGCACACCGACGACACCGACGCGCCCATCGACACCGACCCGCCGCCCCCGGTGGGCACGCGCTCGGTGGTGCCGCTCACGGGCGCCCAGTTCCACCCCGCCGTGCAGACCACCGCCACCGCCGAGGCCGTGGTGCTCTACGACCTGCCCTCCGGCGCCCTGTCGATCACCGTGGACGTGGCGGGCACCGAGCCGCCCAACACCTTCGTGTCGCTGGAGCAGGGCTACTGGGGCGAGGTGAGCTCCAAGCCCGCGGTGGAGCTCTACCGCGTGCCCGACGAGGCGCGCTGGACGCTCCCCGAGGCCTACGTGCTGTCGGGCGACTTCCGCGAGGCCTACGACGCCGGGCGCATGTTCCTGAAGGTGAGCACGGTGGAGGAGCCCGACGGCCTGCTGCGCGGCCAGCTCGCGCCGCCGGGGATGATCTTCCAGGTGCGCCCGCTCACCGCCGACCAGGTGCCGGGCAGCCCCGAGGTGGCCGGCAGCGGCGAGGCCTTCGTCACCCTCGACACCGTGGAGCGGCTCGTCACCGTGAGCGTGCGCACCGAGGGCATCCAGGCCTCCACGGCCTACCTGGTGCGCGGCGCCATCACCGACGACCCGGTGGGCAACGACCGCATCGGCATCACCTACTACCCGCCGGGCGAGAACGGCCTGCTGCGGGGCTCGGGCCAGCTGGTGGGCCGCTTCTGGGACGCCGCCCTCGACGGCTCGCTCTACGTGGTGGTCTTCACGGGCGACCACACCGAGCAGAAGGGACGCGGGGCGCTGCGGGGCACGCTGGCTGCGCCCTGATCGTCTCCGAGCGCGATGGATTCGGGAAGGACGGCGTGCCGCAGTGCTACGACACGTCGTGGTGGACGCATGCATCGAGGCACCGATGCCGCAGGTCACGCTCGACGTGGACGACGACACGATGGCGAGGATGCGCGCTGCGGCGGAGGTCGCTGGCCTGTCCATGAGCGCCTGGCTGGCGCAGCTCGTGCACGAGCGCACCCGGACGGCGTGGCCTCCTGAGGTCGTCGCGCTCGCGGGATCCTGGCGAGACGTCCCCAGCGCCGAGGAGCTCCGAGAGGGTCAGGTCGCAGACGTCGCGCGAGAGACCTGACCCTGTCGTGACGCCCGCGGGTGGGCAAACAACGCTCGCGGGTGCGGCAACGACGCTCGGGGTCGCGGCAACAACGCTCGGGGTCGCGGCAACAACGCTCGCGGGTGGGCAAACGACGCCCGCGGGTGGGCAAACGACGCTCGCGCGCGGGACAGGCCATATGCGACCTCGAAAGCCTGATCAGCCCTTCCGCCGCCACGGCACCAGCGTGCGCCACGTGGTCCCCACCACCTCGAAGCCCCGCGCCTCCAGCCCCGCCGACAGCCCGCGCATGTGCAGGCCGCCCCAGGGGAGGATGACGCGGTCGGGGGTGTCGGGGTGGGCGTCGAGGTGGGCGTCCATCACGCCCAGCACGTGGGCGTTGCGGCGCTCCACCACGTCCTGCCAGAAGGCCTCCAGCCACACCTCGGGGTCCTTCGAGGTGACCGAGATGTAGCGGGCGAAGCGGGTGGCCCCCTGCTCGGCGTCCGAGGCGTCCCAGATGCTGAGCACCAGCTCGAGCAGGCGCAGGGTCACGGGCTGGAAGCTGTCGAGGTCCACGTCGGCGTTGACGATCTCGGCGCGACCGGCGCCCAGCTCGTAGGGCTGCGCCACCAGGCCGAGGTTGGCGGCGATGCCCGCGTAGGAGGTGGCGGTGCCCACGCGATGCTCGCGGTCGGTGACCCCCTCGGCGAGCACCACCGCGCCGTCGGGGATGGAGGCGTCGAGCTCGGCGTAGACCTCGGGGTCGCCGATGTGCACCATCGCGATGAGGCGCACCTCGTCGTCGCCGCGTCGGTAGGTGCGCTCGGCCACGTCGAGGCCGTCCCAGCCCAGGGCCACGAACTCGCCCGAGCCCCAGCGCAGGCCCTGATCGAGCGACCACAGCAGCCAGGCGGTGAGCAGCGCCGGGGTGACGACGAGGCCGGCGAAGGCCACGGCGAGCAGGTGGAGCACCGAGAAGGCGGGTGGCGGTCCGTCCTCGGTGCGCAGGCGGGGCTCGCCGCGCCGGGCGGTGAGCGCGGCGAGCACGCCCAGACCGGCCAGCGCGGTGGCAGCCCCCACGACGCCGCGCGTGGTGTTCGTGGACGCGTGGAGGAGCAGCGGCATCGCACCCGCGCTGCTCCACAGGAGCACGGCCGTGCCGGGCGCGACGGTCCACCACGGCACGTGGCGGCAGGCGGCCCAGGCCACCCACACGGCGGGCAGCAGCAGCAGCGCGGGCAGCCGCGCCAGGCCCTCCACGATCCCGAAGAGGTCGACGGGCAGGAAGGGGGCCGTCAGCGCAGCCGCGAGCCCCGCGGCCCCGCTCACGACGAGCGACCACGTCCAGGCGGTGACGAGCTGGCCGGGGAAGCGCAGGGGGGACTCCGTGCGGAGGTCTAGCGTGGCGCCCTGGCGTGCGGGTGTCGCGGAGGGTCGCTGCGCTGCAACTGCGCATGGCCTGCACCGTCCGTTAGCGGGGGTGCACACACCGTGGAGGTGCAGGGGTGGGCGAGCGTGGTGGCTTCCGGCGCGCCGTGGCGACGGCGCTGCTCGTGCTGGCGTGCGTCGCACCCAGGGGTGCGCACGCGGGCGACGTGCTGCGCTGCGCGGTGGTGATGGAGCTGGTGGACGCCACGCCGCTGGCGCAGCTCATCCAGCTGGTGGAGGCGCGGGAGGTGGACGAGCGGCTCGTGCGCTGCCTGGAGCGTCGGGGCGCGCCGGCGCCCCTCGTCGAGGCGGCCCGGTCGCGCCTCGCCGGCGTGGAGGCGGTGCCGCGCACCGTGGTGCCCCTGGACCTGTCGCGCCCGGACTGGCCCGAGGAGGCGGGGCGTGCCCTGGCGGCCGCCACCCGCGCGCGGTTGCCGGTGGAGCGGCCGGTGGCGCTGGTGCAGGACCCGGGCGCGCCGGCGCCCTTCTGGCTGTTCGAGCGCCTCGATCGGGCACTGGCGGCGTGCCTCGACGCCCTGCCGCGGGGCAGCCAGGCCGCCGAGGCCCCCTCCGTGCTGGGCGACGACGGCCTCCTGCTGCTCGACCCCGACGCGCGCGCCGAGCCCGACGAGCGCCTGCAGCGCATGGGCTTCCGCGAGGTGGTGGTGGTGCGCTGGTCGCAGCAGCGGGCGGGCGAGGCCAGCCTGGAGGTGCGGGAGATCGGCGGGCGCACCCGGTACGCCAAGCTCACGTTGGCCCCGAGCGGCGTGGAGGACCTGACGCTCGAGGCCACGCCACCGCGCGCCGCCCCTGGTCGCGAGGTCGACCTCGTCGCGCGCGTCGCGGGCGACAGCGACGGGCTCACCCTCCTGGTGCGCGACGGGCCGCGCGTCGTGGGCACGATGGTGCCCCAGGGCGGGAGCACCTGGACCCTGTCGGTGCGGATGCCCCACGGGGACGAGCCCACCTGGACCCTGGAGGCCGTGGCCTCCACCGCCGACGGCCCGGTGGGGAGCGCGCTCGTCACCGTGGTCCGGCGCGGCGTGGTCGACGCGGCGGCTGCCGTGGTCGAGGAGGAGGTGGACCCCGGGATCGCATCCCTGCGGGAGCGTTTCCGGCGACCCCGGCGCGTGGTGATCCAGGCCCAGGGGGGCTGGGCCAACTACGGCATCTTCCAGTTCGCCGTCGCGGGGCTCGACCTGCAGGTGCGGGTGGCCGGGGGCGTCCACGTCACCGCGGGCTTCGACGCCCTCTTCGTCTCGCGCTGCACCGACACCGCGCCGGAGCTCGGCGAGACCGACAACCCTGCGTGTGGCGACGGCCTGACCACGCGCACCGACACCCTCTTCGAGCCCCGCGTGGGCTTCGTGTACCGGTGGCCGCTCGGACGGGCGCAGCCCTACGTGGGCGTCGACGGCTTCCTGGTGCCCATCCGGTCGGGCACGACCGGCGGCCTCGGCGGTGGCGCGCACGTCAGAGGTGGCGTCGACATCTTCCTCGTCCCGGGCTTCGGCGTGGGCGTCGACGTGGGTCTGGGGGTCCTCTACGGGAGCGCCTGGCCCCAGGTCGACGCTCGGCTGGGCGTGATCGGCTTCCACCCGCGCATCGGCGCGGGCGTCGTCGGCGCCTTCTGACGCGCGCCCTCACGGACAGCTCGGCAGGTCCCCCCCGTCCTCGTCGTCCGTCCAGTCGCACTGGTCGATCCACGCCGTGCCGTGCCCCGTATCGTCCACCCGGGCCACGAGGCGCGTGGCGCCCCCGAGGAGCTTGGCGGGCACGGTGAGCGAGAAGGCCTGGGTCTGCACGCCCGGGCCGATGGGACCGCTGACCGTGATCTTCGCGCCGAGGACGCGCTCGCCACCGGCGCGCTCCACGAAGACGCTCACGGGCAGCCCCGTAGGCACCGTGACGCCCTCGGCGTCGTTGCGCACCCGGAAGGAGAGCTCGGCATCGCCGCAGCTGGGGCGCGTCACGGAGGTGACCTCGATCGACAGGTCGGCCCGGGCGGCGTGGGGGACGGGCGTGGCCACGCGCAGGTCGGGGGACAGGCCCGGACGCCACGGGTCGTCGGGGATGCGCAGGTCGTCCTCGACCGCGCTGGCCACATAGGCGTGCTGGTTCCACACGGCGCGGGTGGGCGCCCAGTCGCCGTCGGAGGCCTCCAGCACCACCACCGGCGGGGCGTCGAGGGCGTGGCGGCACAGCACGATCTCGGCGTGGCCGTCGCGGTCGACGTCGGCCACCACCGGCGACGAGAAGAGGTTGACGGGGCTCGGCAGGTCCACCGCGTGCAGCGCGCGCCCGTCGCTGCCGGCGAAGATGCGTAGCGCCTTCTCGTCGGCGTACACCACCTCCAGGCGCCCGTCGCCGTCGAGGTCTGCGAGCGCGGGCGTGCCGCCGCCGGGGATGTCGTCGATGGCGGCCGTCCACAGGCGCGAGCCGTCGCGGCGGAAGGCCACGAGTTCGGTGCCGGCGCCCACCACCACCTCGGCGCCGGGCTGCCCGTCGAGGTCGCCCACCGCCGGGGCCCCCGAGAGGCCGACCGGGACGGGCAGCGGCGTGGCCGTGTCGTCCGCGCACTCCGCGGCGTCGCACTGCAGCGCGTGGGGACCCCAGAGCAGGGTGCCGTCGGTGTCGTACCCGGCCACCGCGCCGCTGGAGACCACGACGCGCTCCACCCCGGCGTCGCCGTCGAGGTCGAGCAGGGCCACGATGCCGTCGTCGGCCTGGGTGGCCCAGGTGCTCGGCTCGGCATCGTGGTGGTAGGCCGCGTTCCCCACGTGCACCTCCGCCGTGCCGTCGCCGTCGGCGTCGGCCACCAGGCTCAGGGCGCCCTCGCTGATGCCCGCGGCCGCTGCGCCCCAGGCGCCCTTGCCCTTGCCCTCGGTGCGGAAGGGGAGGAGCCCGCGGCTGTAGATGAGCCGTCCGGCCACGATCTCTGCGCCGGCCAGACCGTCCACGTTCGCGACGCTGAGCCCGGTGGCGTAGTCGTAGGCCTGCTTGCCGGCCGTGGCCGACGTGCTCGACACGCTGCCGTCGGGGCCCCGCACCTGCACGGCGTAGGTGGGGTTGCCGATCGGGCTCGGCGTGCCGGTGATCTTCACGGTGAGCACGTCCACCGTGCCGTCGGCGTCGAGCGCCGCGAGCGCCGGCGTGGCGGGCGAGGGGATGCCTGCGGCCGGCTGCGTCCAGAGCGGACCCGAGCCGTCGCCGCGGAGCGCCACGAGCGTGGCGTTGCCCGACATGCCCAGGTTGGTGCCCACCACCACCACGATCTCGGGCATGCCGTCGCCGTCGAGGTCGCCCACCAGCGGCGTGGCGGCGCAGCTCTGGTTGTTGCTGCCCCAGGTCCACGCCACCTTCGGCGGCTGGGTGCCCAGGGTGTGCGCGCCGCAGGCGGGGTCGGTGATCGTGTCGGAGGAGTCGGAGGTGTCGCCGCTGTCGGAGGTGTCGCCGCTGTCGGAGGTGTCGCCGCTGTCGGTGCCCGCCGAGTCCGTCTCGTCGCCGTCCTTGTCGAAGCCGCTGGGCCGACCGCCGGTGGCGCAGGCGCCCGCCAGGGCGAGGACGGCGAGCGCGCGACCCCTCATCCCTCCCTCCGCGTGAGCACGGTGACGGCCGCGAAGCCCTGCACCAGCGGCATCACGAGCCACAGGGCGTTGAGCACCAGGAACTTCAGCCAGAAGTCGAAGGGGTTGGCGGTGTTCACGTGCACGAGTCCCTCGAACAGCTCGATGCCGAAGTACAGCACCGTTCCATACCACTGCGTGGCGGCCACGCAGAGACCCACCAGGGCCGCCTTCCGCAGGTTCCCCCGGCGAACCAGCAGGATCGTCCACACCTCGAGCGGGCCGCCCACCATCGAGGTGAAGCCCTCCATCACCACCACGAAGGGGTCGGCGATCACGTAGCGGCTGTCGGCGATGCCGTAGGCCCACCACAGCCAGGCCCAGGTGTCGTGCTCGGTGACCCCCACCAGCCACGAGCTCAGCAGGGCGAAGGGCAGCTCCCAGCCCAGCTGCGCGCAGGTGCTCATGATCGTCCAGAGCACCAGCATGTCGAGCAGCCGCGCCTCGCGGGACCCGTCGCGGCCCTCGCCCAGGCCGGCCCACGGGCCCGCGAGCACGCAGAAGAAGCCCACCACCACGCCCACCACCATCACGTACGAGGCGGTGTAGGGGTCGACGAGGCCGGCGGCGACGCAGCCCCACAGCACCGGACCGGGCACGGCGGCCAGCAGGGCGCCGCCCCGCACCAGCAGATCACGTCCCGACATCGGACCCTCCGTCAGTACACACCGGGCAGGATCCGCCACGGCACCTGGGCGCAGTAGGCCTCCCAGTCCTTGCCGTACTTGGTGGCGCAGAACTGGTGGTCACGGCGCTCGCGGTGCACGAGCAGGATCGTGAAGTAGATCGGGTAGTAGTAGGGCAGCGGGCTGGCGAAGCCGCAGGGCAGCGACCACGACCAGGCCATCAGCAGGTCGCCCACGTAGTTGAAGTGGCGGCTCCATCCCCAGAAGCCCGACAGCAGGAGCTTGTTGCCCTGCGCCGTCTCCAGGTAGCGGGCGGGCGCGCCCCAGATGCGCGTGCCGTCGGGGTCGCGGCGGAAGCGGTCCTTCTGGTTGTTCACCGTGCGGAAGATCGCGAGCCCGGCGAGGTTGGTGCCCACCAGCAGCACGATGGCCCAGGTGGGCACCTCCGGCGGGTACAGCAGGCAGTACCAGGCCTGGAGCGTGTAGGTCATCGGCACCCACACCAGATCGCCGAAGGCCAGCATGTAGCCGAAGTTCTCGTGCTTGATGTCCATCGTGGTGAGGATGGCGGGCTCGTGCAGGTAGTAGTCGAGCACGTACAGGCCCTGGCCGAAGCACACGAGGGCGAGCGCCGGCGACAGGCTGCCCGTCTGCTGCACCTGCTCCCACGCCAGGGCCAGGTCGATCACCACCCACAGGATGAGGCCCGGCCGCGCCTCGCAGAAGAACTTCAGGTCGAAGAGCCCGCCCGGTGGCAGGCGCGGGTTGTGCCCCGTGCCCATCCAGAAGTCGTGGACCACGCTGCCCGACAGGTGGCGGGGGTCGGTGCGGCGCCCCCACACGTACAGGAAGACCGAGAAGACCACCGTGAAGCCCGTCATCACGGTGATGAGCGCGCCGAACTGCTCCACGATCACGTGCGGATCGAGCCAGCCGGCCCCCGTGCCGCCCACCGCGAGCAGCAGGGTGATCGCCAGGGCCGCGGGCCCGTTCATCCGGTAGCGGAGGCGCCCACCCTGGGGCAGCTCGGTGCCCTCCACCACGGGACCTGGCCCGAAGGCCTGCAGCGCGGCCTGCAGGCCGAACCAGGCCAGGTACAGGCCCAGGGCGGTCCACGTGGGCTGGATCGAGCCGAGGAAGCCGGCCACGTCGGCGGCCTCGCCCGGCAGCAGCGCGCCGCCGTTGAAGCGCACGGCGAACCAGAAGTAGTAGGTGATCGCGGGCAGCCCGAGCATCAGGGCCAGGTTGCCGGCCACCCCCCCGAACTCCAGCGACCGTCCTCGAGGCGTGCTCACGGTGCGTCGTCCACGAGCTTGATGGCGCCGGTGGGGCAGTAGGTGCAGGCGGCGCGCACCTTGGCGTGCAGCTCGGGCGGCGGCTGCTCCTGCAGCACCTCGAGGGTGCCGTCGGGCAGCACCCGGAAGACCTCGGGCGCCTCCTCCTCGCACATGGCGTGGCCCTGGCACAGGTCCCAGTCGATCTCGATGCGCATGGCGTCCTCCGGGGTCAGGTGGGGGGCACGAGGCAGCCCGTGCCGAAGTCTCGCAGACCCGGCGCGTCGGGCACCACCGTGGTGAACCAGGGCGCCACGTGGGCCTGGAGCAGGTCGAGGGCCACGAGGTCGGCGTAGAGCGCGGCCAGGGTCCACACCACCGGCTGCCAGGTCGCCGCGGGGCGCGCGGGGTCCTCGTCGAGGGCCACCCAGGCGGGCAGCACGAAGACGAAGGCCATGCCGTAGGCCAGCGTGCCGAACCACAGCATGAAGGGCAGGTCGTCGTAGCAGAACAGCGAGGCCATGAAGGGGTTCGCGTTGAGCACGGTCTCGAGCAGGGCCATCGCCAGCGGGGCGATCACCCACGCGCCCGCCCGCAGTGCCGCCGACCGCTGGGCCCGCAGCAGGCGCCACGTGGCCGTGCACAGCGCGAAGTAGGTGGCGAAGTAGGCCGTGCTCACCAGGTAGAGGAAGTACGGGTTCCGGTCGATCACCCAGGTGGCCTGGAAGCCGTAGTGCATGTGCAGCACGTCGAAGAAGAAGGGCGTCTGCGTGTAGTTCAGGCCGTGGGCGAACAGGGTCACGGCGAGGCCGCAGCGGGCCGCGGTCGACCGCCACCAGGGCACACTGCGGTCGGCGCGCCACAGGATGGGCGGCAGCACGGCGCCGGCCGCCAGCGCCACGCCCAGCGCCATCAGGGGCAGGTCGGTCCACGCCTGGGCCGCCCCGGTCACCATCAGCAGCCCCATCACCGCCGACCACACCGGGGTGAACAGCAGGTACCAGCGCTCCACCGCCGCCTTGGCGGGGTTCGCCGCGCGCCAGGCCGGGGCCTCGGGCGCGTGCGCCAGCGCCGGCGCCGCCTCGGTCATGCGCCGTGCTCGCGGCGGGTGTAGCGCACGCGGCAGGGCATCTTGGGGCCGATCACCAGCGACCCGAAGTCGTCGGCCAGCTCGTCGCCGTACAGCTCGAAGCGGTACTGCCGCAGCAGGATGGCCACGATCGTCTTGATCTGCAGCAGGGCGAAGGCGTTGCCCAGGCACTTGTGACGGCCGCCGCCGAAGGCGATGTAGGCGAAGGGCTGGGCGTCCTCGGCGCGGGTCTCGTCGAAGCGCCGGGGATCGTAGGTGGTGGCGTCGCGGAAGACCTCGCTGTCGCGGTGGGCCACCCACGGGCTCACCGCCACCCAGGTGCCCTTGCGGATGCGGTAGCCGGCCAGCTCCAGGTCCTCCTGGGCCTCGCGGAGCAGGATGAAGAGCGGCGGGTGCAGCCGCAGGGCCTCCTTCACGGCCCACTCGGTCTTCTCGAGCTCGCGCATGGTCTTCAGGTCGAGGCTCACCTCCTCGCCGGGCGGGAAGACGCGGTCGATCTCCTCCACCACCTCGGCGAGGAAGCGCCCGTCGCGCAGCAGCTCCAGGATGGTCCACGCCGTGGTGCTGCCCGAGGTGTGGTGGCCCGCGAACATCGCCGCGATGAGCATGCCGGCGATCTCGTGGTCGGTGAGCCTGCTGCCGTCGGCGTAGGCCGACTCCATCAGGGTCTGGAGGAAGTCCTCGCCCCGGAAGCCCGAGGCGCGACGGCGGGCCACGATCTCGCCCACCATCTCGCCCAGGCGGGCCCGCGCCCGATCCCGCCGCTTGAAGGCGGGGATCGGCAGGTAGGGGTGGATGTAGCCCACGGGCACGATGCCGCGCTCGAGGTCGTGGTAGACCTGCGCGAACTCCGCACTCATCTCGTTGCGGAACTCGGTGCCGAGCAGGCAGTGGCTCGACGTGTAGTTCGTGAGCTGCTGGGCGAAGCCGTACAGGTCCGCCACGCCGTCGTCGCCCCAGGGCTCCAGCGCCTGCCGCGTCTCGGCGGCCACGATGTCGCCGTAGAACTTCATGCGCCGACCCTGCAGGGCGGGACGCAGCATGCCGAGCTGCTCGCCCATGCGCGCGGGCTCGCAGTCGTAGACCACGCCCTTGCCGAACACGGGCACCATCATCTTGTAGGCGGCGTTGGGCGAGAGCTGCTCGTCGGGGGCGCGGAAGACGGCCTCGTGGGCCGCGGGACCCGAGAAGAGCGCGATGTCCTTGTTCACCAGCCGGAAGGTGCCCACCATGCCGCACTCGTCGTGGGTGCGCTCAAGCAGGCCGAGGGTGTCGCGCACGAAGGGCACCGTGTGGCCGAGCAGGGGCCAGCCCCCCTTGAGGGGCACGGGCGCCTTGGCGGTGGCGGGCACGTTCATCGGGGACTCCTGGGGCTCAGAGGCCTCCGGCGGCTTCCAGGGCGAGGGTCTCGCGGAAGCCGTCGACGAGGGGACGGTTGACGAAGTCGAGGTCGGCCTGGGCGCGGGCCAGGTCGTAGCGACGCACCATCGGCACGGGGAGCGGCAGCACCGCGGGCGAGACCTGCCCCCCGGCCTGGCGCCAGGCGCGGAGCAGGTCCCAGAAGCTGTGGGTGTCGGGCTCGCCGGTGAGGTTGTAGGCCCGGCCGATCGACACCGGGCGCTCCACCATCCGGGCCACGGCCTCGGCCAGATCGCCCGCGTACACGCTGGGGAAGCGCGTGCCCCAGAGCCACAGGCCCAGGGGCCAGCGGGTGAGGCGACGCATCCAGGCGGTGGCGCCGTGGTCGTCGAAGGCGCCGTGGATCGCGTGCGGGCGGAAGGTGGTGAGGCCCAGGCCCAGCTCGTCGGCCAGCCGCCAGGCCTCGCGCTCGGCCATCGCCTTGCTCAGGGCGTACCAGGCGAAGCGGCTGACGCGGTCGTCGGCGCCCCGCAGCGGGTCGTCCTCGCCGTAGAAGTGGCCTGCCTTGGGCCGGTACACGGTGGCCGACGAGGTCATGATCACCCGGCCCGCGCCGGCCTCGGCGGCGGCCCGCAGCACGTTGCGCGTGCCCTCGACGTTGGCCTGGATCAGCGTGTCGCGGCCGTGCTCGCCCACGCTGATGAGGCCCGCGTTCGACACCACCACGTCGAGGCCGCGGAAGGCGGCCCGCAGGGCGTCGGGGTCGGCCAGGTCAGCGCGGCGGGCCTCGATGCCCAGGGCGGCGAGGGCCGGCACCCGCTCCGGACGACGCGCCACGGCCACCACCCGCGCGCCGTGACCGTGCAGCGTGCGCGCCAGGTAGCGCCCCAGGAAGCCCGTGGCGCCGGTGATCGCGACCGAGGTGCCGGTCAGGTCCACCCGGTCTCCCGCAGCCAGGCGGCCGTGCGGCGGATGCCCTCGGCGATCGTCACCTTCGGGGCCCAGTCCAGGTCGCGCCGGGCCTTGTCGATCGCGAACCAGTGGTGGGTGCAGAGGTAGCGCACGGCGAAGCGCGACAGCTGGTGCTCGCCGCCGAGGCTGCCGCCGCGCAGGGTGTCGAGGCCCTCGGTGATCGCCGCCACCGCGTACACCACCGGGTAGGGGATCCGGTAGACGATGGGCGGCAGGTCGAGCTCGGCGAGCACCTGGCCCACGAAGTCGAAGAAGGCCGTCGGCTCGCCGTTGGTGACGAAGTAGGCCTGCCCGGCGACCGGGCCGCCCGGCTCCAGGCGCGCCTCGGCGGCGAGCACCGCGTCCACGAGGTTGTCGACGTAGGTGAAGTCCGACAGCCAGGTGCCCAGGCCCACGGCGAAGCGCATGCGCCCCTGGCGGGCCCGCTCGAGGATGGCGGGCAGGAAGCGCTGGTCGTGCGGCCCGAACACCACGTGGGGACGGATGGCCACGGTGGCGAGGGCCTCGTCGCTGGCGGCGAGGATCTCCTTCTCGGCGGCGATCTTGCTGTCGGCGTAGGGCGCCTGCGAGATCGAGGAGTAGGGCATCGTCTCGTCGCCGCCCTCGATGTCGCGCCCCTCGTACACGGCGCTGGCGCTCGACAGGTACACCAGCCGCCGCACGCCGTGGGCCCGGCAGCCGGCGAGCACGTTGCGCGACCCGCCGAGGTTCACGTCCCACACCCGGGTCTCCATGTTGCGCCGGGTGTGGACGAGGCTGGCGTTGTGCACCACCGTGTCCTTGCCCTCGCAGAGGGAGGCCACGAGCAGCGCATCGCAGAGGTCGCCCTCCACGAAGCGCACGTCGTCGCGCCAGGGCTCGCTGCGCAGGTCGAAGGCGGTGACCTCGTGGCCGGCGTCGGCGAAGGCGTCGACGAGGTGGCGCCCGACGAAGCCGCTGCCGCCGGTGACGAGGACGCGGCGGGTCATGGGCGCTCCTGGTGACGGGCCAGCCAGCGCTGGCGGGCGTCGTCGGTGGCGAAGGCGCGGACGATGGCGTGGTCGAGGCGGCGGATCACCTCGTCGTGCGAGGTGGTCATGCCGGTGTCCACCCAGTCGGCGAGCACCACCTGGAGGATGGCGATCATCATCTTGGCGTGCTGCTGGGGCCGCTCGTCCACCACCACGCCCGCGTCGATCGCGCCCTCGAAGACCTGCTCCGCCAGGGCGAGCCCCTGGCTCCAGGCGTCGAGCTGCTCGGGCAGGGCCATCGACGCCTGGCTGGTCCACGACGGGGCCTCGCGCAGGGTGAGGCGCAGGTAGTCGGGGTGGGCGAGCTGGAAGCGCGTGTAGCGGCGGGTGCCGTGGAGGATGGCGTCGAGCAGATCCTCCACCTCGGCCACGCCGTCGGTGGTGTAGGCGAGGATCTCCTGCGCCCGCCACTCGTGCACCGCCTGGTGCACGTGCTCCTTGCCCTCGAAGACGCTGTAGAGCGTGCCCAGGCTCACGCCCGCGGCGGCAGCCACGTCGGCCATCTTCGCGCCGGCGAAGCCGTGGTCGGCGAAGACCCGCTCCGCGCCCGCGAGCACCGCCTCCCGGTAGGTGGCCTCCCGCGCCTCCTTGAGCCTGTCGCGCACGCTCTCGCTCATCGCACCTGCCTGCCGCGCCTTGGAATGATCGTTCTACATTCGTGGAATGATCATTGCACGGGTGCCCGCGAAGCTCTACCCTCGGTGCTCGTGCGTGCCCAGCCCCGCGTGGGGTGGGTCCGGGGGAGAGGATGAGCGCCCAGCCCACCGCGGTGCCCCACCGCATCGTCTGCACCGAGCCGGCCACCCTGGCGCCGCTGGGCGAGGTGCCGGTGGACGACGCCGTCGCCGTGCGCGAGGCCATCGCGGCGGCGCGGGCCGCGCAGGTGGCCTTCGGGGCCGCGCCGGTGCGCCGCCGGGTGCGGGTGCTACGTCGGCTGCTCGACCTGGTGGTGCGCCACGCCGACGAGCTCTGCGAGGTGGTGGCGCGCGACGCGGGCAAGACGCTGGAGCACGCCCTGGTGGGCGAGATCTGGCCCGTGGCCGAGAAGCTGCGCTGGACCATCCGGAACGCCGCCCGCGTGCTGGCCGACGAGCCGGTGCCCAGCGGGCTGCTGGTGCAGAAGCGGGCGCGCATCTGCTACCCGCCGCGCGGCGTGGTGGGCGTGATCTGCCCGTGGAACTACCCGCTGCAGAACGTGTTCGGCCCCACCATCTCGGCCCTGGCGGCCGGCAACGGCGTGGTGGTGAAGGTCAGCGAGCACGTGGCGTGGTCGGGGGCGCGCATCCAGCAGCTCTTCGACGAGGCGCTGGCCGCGGAGGGCTTCGACCCCGCCCTGGTGCGCCTGGTGCACGGCTACGGCGCCACGGGCGAGGCCGTGGTGCGCGAGGGCAGCGATCTGGTGGTCTTCACCGGCTCGCTGCCCAACGGGCGCAAGGTGGCCCACGCCGCCGCCGACGCGATGATCCCCTGCATCCTCGAGCTCGGCGGCAAGGACCCCTTCCTGGTCTGCGAGGACGCCCACCTCGAGCGTGCCCTGCACGCCCTGCTCGTGGGGGTGTTCGTCAACGCCGGCCAGAACTGCCTGTCGAGCGAGCGCATCCTGGTGCACGAGGTGGTGTACGCGCGCTTCGAGGCGATGGTGGTGGAGGCCGTGGGCGCGCTGCGGTGCGGCCCTCCGCTGGGCGGCGACCTGCCCGACGTGGGCGCCATCATCAGTCCCCACCAGCTCGATCTCATCGCCTCCTTGGTGGACGACGCCGTGGCCCGCGGGGCGCGGGTGCTCGTGGGCGGTCGCCGGCTGCACGAGGGCCAGGGCCAGTTCTACGCGCCCACCGTGCTCGCCGACGTGCCCGAGGGCGCCCGCATCCTCGCCGAGGAGACCTTCGGCCCGGTGGTGGTGCTGGTGAAGGTGCGCGACGACGCCCACGCGCTCAGCCTCGCCAACGGCACCGAGTACGCGCTGGGCGCCACGGTGATCTCCCGCAGCCGGCGGCGCGGGCGCCGCCTCGCCGAGGCCCTGGTGGCCGGCAGCGTCCTCGTGAACGACTTCGGCATGGCCTACATGATCCAGGACCTGCCCTTCGGTGGGGTGCGGGGGTCGGGCCACGGTCGGCTCAACGGCCGCGACGGCCTGCGGGCGATGTGCGCCAGCCGCAGCGTGGTGGAGGACCGCTTCCCGTTCCTTCCGCCCAACCGCCTCTTCCCCACGGGGCGCAAGGACCTGCGCACCTTCCGGGCGCTCATCCGCTTCGTCTACCGCCGGGGGCCGGTGCGCCGGCTGCTGGGGCTGCTCGGCCTGCTCTGGGCGCGCCGGCCATGAGCGAGGAGACCCACGACGTGGTGGTGGTGGGCGGCGGGTCCGCCGGCTGCGTGCTGGCCGGCCTGCTCACCGACGACCCCCACACCTCGGTGTGCCTGCTCGAGACGGGCGCCCCCGCCGAGGACCACCCGGAGGTCTTCCGGGCCGACGGCTACAAGGACGCCTTCCGCAACGACGCCCTGATCTGGGAGCGCTACACGCGCCGCCAGCCCGGGGCGGGGGGCCGCAGCCTCTTCGCCGGCACCGGCCGCGGCATGGGCGGCAGCGGTGCGGTGAACGGCATGGTCTACACGCGCGGCTGCCGCGAGGACTACGCCGCGTGGCCCGCCGGCTGGCAGTGGGACGACCTGGCGCCGGACTTTGCGGCCCTGGAGGCGGCGCTTCGTCCCCACCGGCGCGCGCCCACCACGTGGACGGCCGCCGTGCTCGACGCGGCCGCAGCCGCGGGCCTGCGTCCCAAGGACGACCTCAACGACGGCGATCTGTCGGGGGTCATGGGCTACGAGTGGATGAGCTTCGAGGGGGAGGATCGGCGCAGCTCCCACGTGGCCTTCGTGCGGGAGCGGGCGGCCGCGCGCCCGAACCTCACCGTGCACACCGGGGCGCGGGTGCGGCGCGTGCGGGTGGAGGAGGGGCGGGCCACCGGCGTGGAGCTGGTGCAGGACGGGCGCTTGCGCGTGGTGCGGGCGCGGCGCGAGGTGGTGCTCTGCGCGGGCGCGTTGGAGTCGCCCAAGCTGCTGATGCTGTCGGGCCTGGGCCCCGGCGACCACCTGCGCGAGCACGGCCTGGACGTGGTGCGCGACCTGCCCGGCGTGGGGGCGAACCTGCACGACCACCCCAACGTGCCCGTCTTCCACCTGGGACGGGGTCCGGTGGACTGCCACCACCCCCAGCTCTACGGCTTCGATCGGGTCCACGACGGCCTGCCGCTCGCGCCCGGCCAGCCCGACACCTGCTACGTGGCGTGGCCCGCCGTGAGCGCCCTGCGCGAGGCGATGGAGCGCATGCTGCCCGCGCTGGTGCTGCCGCGGGCCCTGCGCAAGCAGGCGCTGGCGAAGGGGCTGGTGCGCTGTGGCGTGGGCACGGCCTTCGCGCTGCCGGGCACGGCGGCGCTGGTGGCCCGGGTGTGGGGGCTGGTGGTGATCCTCGGCAAGCCCTGCTCGCGGGGTGGGCTGCGCCTGGCCAGCCGCGACGTGCGCGACGACGCCGACATCGATCCCGCCTACCTGTCGGACCCCCGCGACCTCGAGACGCTGCGGCGTGGCGTGCACCGGGCGCGGGCCATCGCCACCGGGGCGCCCCTGCAGGCCTGGGGCAACCGCGAGCTCTTCCCCGGTCCGCTGGGTCGCAGCGAGGCCGCCCTCGACGCCTGGATCGCGAGCAACCTGATGACCACCTACCACTTCGCCGGCACCTGCCGGATGGGCGACGACGAGGCCAGCGTGGTGGACGCGCAGCTGCGCGTGCGCGGCGTGCAGGGCCTGCGCGTGGCCGACGCCAGCGTCATCCCCGAGACCCCGGTGAGCGCGCTCAACGCGCCCAGCATGGTGATCGGCCTGAGGGCCGCCCGCGCCGTGGCGGAGGCCGCATGACCGACGTGCTCCTCGCGCTGCTGGGCGGGTACGCAGCCGCCGGCGTGCTCATGGCCGGGCTGCAGCTGGTCTACACGGTGCCCGCCCTGCACGGCCTGCTCGTGGCCCCCGATCCGCGGCGGGCCACGAAGGGCTGGCGCCTGGCCCGCGACGCGGTGGTGAACTCCACCCTGTCGGTCTCGCTGTTCACGGTGACCTGCGTGGGGCTCCGCGAGGTGCTCTTCCACACCGGCGAGGTGGGGTGGGCGCGGCTGGGCGCCGAGGTCGTGGGGGTGCTGCTGATCTACGACTTCCTCTACTACGGCATGCACCGCTTCCTCTTCCACGGGTGGAAGCCGCTGATCGTGGTGCACGCGGTGCACCACACGGCGCGCAACCCGCGGTCGATCGACAGCCTGGTGCTCCACCCCGTGGAGACCGTGATGGGCATCCTGCTCTTCCTGGGCACGATCGCGATGGTGGGGGGCATCCACCTGCAGTCCTTCGCCGTGGCCTTCGTGATCTACACGTCGCTGAACGTGGTGAACCACGCGGGCGTGGTGCTGCCGGGCCCCCTGTTCCGGCCGCTCGCGTCGCTCACGCGCAAGCACGACCGCCACCACCACACCATGCGATCGGGCAACTACAGCACGCTCACGCCGCTGCCCGATCTGCTCTTCGGGACGGTGGCATGAACGCCGTGCGCGCCGTGATCGCCTGGGTGGAGGGCGTGATGGCCACGCCGCTGGGCGTGTTCACCTTCCTCACCGTGTCGGGCTTCCTCTTCTACATGGCCCTCGCGGGCGTGTCGTACCTGGTGTTCTTCGTGTGGGGCCGGGAACGCTACAACCCCGACTTCGTCCCCGACTGGGCGCTGCAGCGGAGCGCCATGCTGTGGGGCCTGATCTCCATCGCCGGCAACGCCGCCTTCATGACCCCGCTGCACTGGCTCGGCCTGCGCTACAGCCGCGTGTACTGGGACGTGGGCGAGCACGGCTGGTGGTGGGTGCCCGTGAGCGTCCTGCTGCTCCTCGTGCTGAGCGAGACGGCCGTCTACTGGGTCCACCGGGCGCTGCACTGGCCGTGGCTCTTCAAGCACGTGCACATCAGGCACCACTCCTGGCGCCACCCCACGCCGTGGGTGGGCGTGGCCTTCCACCCGCTCGACAGCTTCGCCCAGGCGCTGCCCCACCACCTCTTCGCCTTCCTCTTCCCGATCCACGGCGTGGTCTACACGGTGAGCGTGGCGATGCTCACGATGTGGGCGGTGGCCATCCACGACCGGGTGAGCCTCTTCCGCTTCCGGTGGCTCAACTACACGGGCCACCACACCATCCACCACTTCTACAACAACTACAACTTCGGCCAGTACACCACCTTCTGGGACCGCTGGTGCGGCACCTGGAAGGAGCCGGAGGGGGAGCGATTCCTGCGCCCGGCAGCGCCGTGGGGGCGTCGGCGGGAGCCCGTGCGCGCGAAGTGACGAGGTCGAGCGGACGCGGCGCCTCCCCTTCGGTACACTGGAGCCCTCGGGGGCATGGGGCATGCGCGGTTGGGTGGTGGCGTGGGGTCTGCTGGTCGGGTGCGGTGCACCTCCGCCGGAACCGCCGCCCACGCGGCCCGTGCGGGTGAGCACCACGCGCGCCACGCCCTCGCCGGCCGAGCAGGCGGCCGAGGCCGCCGCGCGGGCGCTGGCGCACGAGGCCGCCGAGGAGGCGGAGGCGGAGGCCCAGGTGGAGGCCCGCCGGGTGGCGGCGAAGCAGGCCGGGCCCCAGGTGCAGATCCTGCGGGGGCGGGGCAGCGGCGAGGCGTCGAAGGAGGCCTCGTCCCCCCGTCGCGGCGGCGGCCAGCACCCCTTCTTCGCCGGCGCGCGCTGGCTGCAGGGCAGGGCGGATGCCCGCGGTCTCGAGGTGGTGGTCTTCTGGGAGACCTGGTGCGGCTACTGCCGTCAGCACATGCCCGAGCTCGAGGCCGTGCGGCGCAAGGTCCGCGGTGGCGTGGAGGTGGTGGGCGTGACCACGCTGTCGCACAGCGACGACGCCACGGCGCGGCGCTTCCTGTCGGGGGCCGGCATCTCCTGGCCCATCGCGGTGGTGCCCGAGCGCACCAAGGCGGCCGCCCGGGTCGATGGCGTGCCCTACGCGGTGGTGGTGCGCGACGGCGACGTGCTCTGGCGAGGGCATCCCGGCTCGCTCGACGAGGACATGCTGCGGCGGTGGGTGAAGGGGAGCTGATCGTCGGGGGCGGGAGGGTCGCCCGCACGCGGAGGCACCGGCGGGCCCCGATCGTCCGCCCTCGGGTCCAGGAGGTCTCGCAGGGCGGCCGCCAGCGCCTCCACGTCGGCGAGCTCGTGGCTCATCGCGGCGGCGCACGCGCGGCGCCGTCCCACGGGCCCGCGCGCCGTGTCCTCCTCCAGCCAGGCGTCGAGGGCGCGCTGGAGGTCGGGGACCGGGGAGGGGGGCCGGGAGGGTGCCTCGAGCCGCAGGGCGTCCGCGGCGATCCCCACGGCGCGGCGCAGCGTCTCGGCGCCCCGACGGAGCGACCCGGCGATCTCCCGCGCATAGACCCGATCGAAGGAGGGGTCGTCGAAGCGGGGCCACGCGCGCACGTCGCGCCGCAGCTCGTCGAGCAGCTCGCCGGCCTCCTGGGTGGTGGCCAGGGCCTCGGCGTGCAGGGCATCCCGTCGTGCCTCGAGCCGCGCGTGGGCGCGGGTCCGGGCGAGGTCCAGCTCGCCGGCGAGGGTGGAGGGCTCCCACCCGCGCCGGGCCACCTCGGCGAACACCCCCAGTCGACGCAGCAGCTCCAGGTCGCTCGCCGGGAAGCCGCCTGCGCGACGCACCTCGCGCACGGCGGCGCGCACCTCGTCGCGCAGGCGGGCGAAGGCCTCATGCAGGCGCGACCAGGGCGTCCGCAGGGCGCTCGCCAGGGTGGCCGCCCGCGCGTCCACGGCCGCGTGGTCGGCGCCGTCCACCACCGGCCAGGCGGCATCCACCACCTCGGCGAACTCGGTGGCCGTGGCGTGCAGCAGCTCGGTCACCCCGGTGGGTCCCCACAACAGGGCGTTGCCCGATCGCTCGGCCTGCCACCACGCCGCGGTGAGCTCGGGCGGGTAGCGCGGGGGGCTGCCGTCGACGGAGAGGCGGTGGCTCCAGCGGAGGGTGGCGGGCGACTTGATGGTGGGCATGGGATGTGCGGTCCGAGGAGGGTTCGTCAGGTCCTACGGGAGGGCTCGGGAAATCGCGTCAGCGGACCGCGGAGGGGTCCGGTACACTCCCGCCGGTGACGGGGGTGGCCCATGCTCGTGACGTCCCTCGTGCTCGTGGGGAGCTTCGCCTCCGCGCACGCGGCGGATCCGTTGTGTCCTGATCTCTCGGCCGGACCGCGGTGTGCCGACGGCCAGGCGCTCGATCTGGAGGGCCAGGTCCTCGAGGACGGGCTCGACGTCGAGGTGCCGCTCGGCTTCGAGTTCGACGTGGTGAGCGGCGATCACCGTGCCGTGTTCACGCCGCGGGTGGTGGGCGACCTGCTGCTCACCGTGGCCGGCGAGGGGACGAGCCTGCTGTCGTGGCCCGTGGCCGGCCCGGCGGGTCGCCTCACCTCCACGCTGCTCCCCGTGGACGGCTCCGCCGTCGCCGAGCTCGAGGTGGGCTTCCGCTACGTGGTCGACGTGCGCGTCTTCAAGGGCAGCGCAGAGGTCGACGCCTTCCGCCTGGAGACGGCGCTGGACGACCCGCGGGTCGAGAGCGCCCCCTTCTCGCCCTTCCTGCGGCGCGGCGAGGTCGTCGACGGCATCCGGCTCTCGTCCACCGCCCACACCTTCTCGCTGCCGCTCGCGGTGGCGTCGGGCGCGAAGGATCGGGTCACGCTCACCAGCCCGCCCACGATCTCCGGCCACCTCGTGGTGGACTTCGACGTGGCGGACGGGGTGGCGGGCGTGGTGCGCCAGGGGTCGGGGGATCCTCCCGGCGGCACGGTCCAGCTCCCGGCCCCCGCCGACGAGGTCGCCGTCGTGCCACGGTGGACCGTGGTGGCGGACGGTCGGGTGGGGCTGGTGGGGTCGATCACCACCGACATCACCCAGGTCGCCGTGGCCGGCGTGGGCACCTTCGCCCTCAGCTTCCCCAGCTCCCTGCCGGTGACCCTCTTCGACGGCGAGCTCACCGTGGTGGCCTCGCAGGACGCGCGGGTGCACCAGCTGCCGCAGCTCGCGGTGCCGGTCGCCACGGTGGACGTCGGGCAGGTCGAGGTGGGGGATGTGGCGTCGAAGGTGATCCCCGTCGAGAACGTCGGCGCACTGCCGCTGGTGGTGCAGGTGCAGGGCCCGGCGTCGGAGCGCTTCACGGTGGCGCCCACCATCGTCAGCGTGCCGCCCGGGGCGCAGGAGGTGCTCGTCGTCACCTACGAACCCGACGCGGAACGCCGCGAGCCCGACACCCTCGTCCTCTACACGAACGACCCCGCCCAGCCGCGCGTGGAGCTGGGCCTCGCGGGCGAGGGCGTGGCACCGCCCGAGGTGTGCGACCCCTGCCCCGACACCGGCGAGCCCGCCGACACGGGCGACCGACCCGGAGTGGATCCCCAGGGCGGGGCGCCCGGATGTGCGTGCGGGAGCACCTCGGCACCGGCCGGGTGGTCGGTGCTGGTGCTGGGGCTGCTGGGGTGGCGGCGTCGTCGGGGCGGGGCCTGATCACCGCGTCAGCCAGGCCCGATCACCGCGTCAGCGCGGTGACGTCCACCACCAGCCCGTGGAGCGTGGGCGAGGCCACCACGCCCTGCCCGGCGAGGCAGGTTCCCAGGCGCGGCCCGGTGAACACCTCCAGGCTGCCGAGCGGATCGACCACCCAGTACTCGGGCACGCCCGCGTCGGCGTAGACCAGCCGCCTGGTGTGACGGTCGCGATCGACGTCGGACGACAGCACCTCCACGCACAGCCGTGGCACCACCGTGAGCGGGGTGGGGGCGTCGAGCGGGGGAGCGCTGGCCAGCACCATCGCGTCGGGCTGCAGGATGCGGCCGGGCCCGAAGCGCACGTCGAGGGGGGCCAGCGCCGGGTGGTGGGGCGGGTGGCGATCGCACCAGGCCTGCAGCACCCACAGCAGGCGACGGAGCACCTCCTGGTGGCGCCAGGTGCCCGACGGGCTCACGACGATCTGGCCGTCGAGCAGCTCCTCGCGCTCCGCCGACGGTGGGCGGGCGAGGAAGTCCTCCTCGCGGACGTGGAGCGGGTGGGTGGCGAGCATGGCCACACCGTAGCTCGGGGGCGGGCGGGAGAGCCTCACCCGCGCCACCATCCCCGGGAGCACCATCGCGCCCTGCCTTCCGCGGGTGCCGAGGTTGACGCCTCCCGTCCACCCGCGTATCCTCTGCCCCGTGTGCCACCCTGGCACCCCGGAGTCCGCGTGACCCGCTCGCTCGCCCTCATCCTCCCGATCCTCCTTCCCCTCCGGGAAGGCCCGGTGAGGAGCGTCGGCTAGCCAGCCCACCGCACGAACCTCACCGGGCCGACCCGCCGCAAGGCTGGTCGGCCCGGTTGCTTTCTGGGTCCCTCCCCCTCCCGCACCCCCTGCCGCAGCCGATGACCCCCTTCCGCCGACAACCCGCTCCGTGAGGTCCGCATGAGCCGGGTCCGCCTGTACGACACCACCCTGCGTGACGGCACGCAGGGCGAGGGCTTCCAGCTCTCGGTGGCCGAGAAGATCCGCGTGGCCCACCTGCTCGACGAGCTGGGCATCGCGTGGATCGAGGGGGGATGGCCCGGCAGCAACCCGCGCGACGAGGCCTTCTTCGAGGTGGCGGTGCGCGAGCGCTTCACCCAGGCCCGGCTCGCGGCCTTCGGGTCCACGCGGCGCGCCGGGGTGAGCTGCGACGACGACGCGAGCATCCAGGCGCTGCTGGCCGCCGGCACCCCCACGGTCACCATCTTCGGCAAGGCCTGGCGCTTCCAGGCCACCGAGGTGCTGGGCATCGACCCCGAGGCCAACCTCGAGCTCATCGCCGACACGGTGCGCTACCTCAAGGCCCGCGTGGACGAGGTGATCTTCGACGCGGAGCACTTCTTCGACGGGGCGGCCGACGACGAGGCCTACGCCCTGGCGGCGCTGCGCGCTGCGGCCGAGGCCGGGGCCGACGCGGTGGTGCTCTGCGACACGAACGGCGGCTCGCTCCCCCACGTGGTGGGCGAGCGCGTGGCCACGGCCTGTGCGGCGCTGGGCGTGAGCGTGGGCGTGCACTGCCACAACGACGGCGAGCTGGCCGTGGCCAACAGCCTCGAGGCGGTGCGCCGCGGCGCCACCCACGTGCAGGGCACCATCAACGGCTACGGCGAGCGCTGCGGCAACGCGAACCTCGTCAGCATCCTGGCCAACCTCGAGCTCAAGCACGGCCTCGACGTGGTGGGCCGCGAGCGCCTGGCCGAGCTCACCCACGTGAGCCGCATGGTGGACGAGCTGTCGAACAACGCGCCCAGCCTGCGCCAGCCCTTCGTGGGTGCCTCGGCCTTCGCCCACAAGGGCGGGGTGCACGTCCACGCCGTGATGAAGACGGCCGCCAGCTACGAGCACGTGCAGCCCGAGGCCGTGGGCAACGACCGCCGCATCCTGGTGTCGGACCTGTCGGGGCGCTGGAACCTCGTGGCCAAGTCCCGCGAGCTGGGCCTGCCGGTCGATCCCAGGAGCGCCGAGGCCCGCGCCCTGGTCGATCGCGTGAAGGCGCTCGAGGCCGACGGCTACACCTTCGAGGACGCCGACGCGTCGCTGCGGCTCGTGCTGCTCGAGGCCCGCGGCGAGCGCCCCACGTGGTTCACCGTGCGCGAGGCCGACGTCTTCACCGCCATCGCCGACCCCACCCGCGCCCACGCCAACGGCAGCCAGTCCGCACGCGCGGTGCTCACCGTGGAGATCGGCGGCGAGCTGGTGGCGAAGGTGGCCCACGGCAACGGCCCGGTCGACGCGCTCGGCAAGGCCCTGGCCGACGTGCTCGGGCACGCCTACCCGGCCATCCGCCACGTGCGCCTCGTGGACTACAAGGTCCGCATCATGGACTCCGCCGACGGAGTCAGCGCGGCGGTCCGCGTCTTCATCCGCGCCAGCGACGGCGAGTCCTCCTGGGGGACCGTCGGCGTGAGCACCAACCTGATCGAGGCGAGCTGGCGCGCCCTGGTCGACCTGTTCGAGCACAAGCTGTCCATCACGCACGCCACCCCCGCGGTGGCCGCCGCGAGCTGAGGAAGGCCATGTCCGACGACTACGTCCGCATCTTCGACACCACCCTGCGGGACGGGGAGCAGTCGCCCGGCGCGACCATGACCCCCGACGAGAAGCTGCGGCTCGCCCGGAAGCTCGACGGCATGGGGGTGGACGTCATCGAGGCGGGCTTCCCCGCCGCCAGCCCCGGCGAGCTGCGCAGCGTGGCCCGCGTGGCCGAGCTGTGCGAGCGCGCCGAGGTGGCCGCCCTGTGCCGCACCCGCGAGGGCGACATCAAGGCCGCCTGGGAGGGCGTGAAGGGCGCGCGCAGGCCGCGGCTGCACGTCTTCATCGCCACCAGCGACATCCACCTCGAGCACAAGCTGCGCATGACCCGTGAGCAGGTGCTGGCCGAGATCGAGCGCGGCGTCAGCCTCTGCCGTTCGCTCTGCGACGTGGTGGAGTTCAGCGCCGAGGACGCCACGCGCTCCGACCTGGGCTTCCTCTGCGAGGCCTTCGCCACCGCGGTGCGCTGCGGGGCCTCGGTGGTCAACGTGCCCGACACGGTCGGCTACACGATGCCCCACGAGTACGACCGCATCATCCGCGCCGTGTGCGAGACCGTGGGTCCCGAGGTCATCGTCTCCACCCACTGCCACAACGACCTCGGCCTCGCGGTGGCCAACAGCCTCGCCGCCATCCGCGCCGGCGCCCGGCAGATCGAGGGCTGCATCAACGGCATCGGCGAGCGCGCCGGCAACGCCTCCATCGAGGAGGTGGTGATGGCCCTGCGCACGCGGCGCGAGCTCATGGGCATCGAGACCCGCATCGACACCACCCAGCTGCTGTCGGCCAGCCGCATGGTGCGCGACGTCACGGGTCTCACCGTGCAGCCCAACAAGGCCATCGTGGGCCGCAACGCCTTCGCCCACGAGGCGGGCATCCACCAGCACGGCGTGCTGGCGAACACGCTCACCTACGAGATCATGCGCCCCGAGGACGTGGGCTGGAACGACAGCAACCTCGTGCTGGGCAAGCACTCGGGCAAGCACGCCCTGCAGGCCCGCCTCGAGGAGCTGGGCTTCCGCCTCGACAAGGAGGAGCTGGCGCGCGTCTTCGACCGCTTCAAGCGCCTCTGCGATCGCAAGAAGGTCATCTACGACGAGGACCTGCTCTCGATCGTGAGCGGCGGCGAGGACCGCGAGCGGCGCTACCAGCTCGGCGACGTCATGTTCCAGAGCGGCACCAGCGTGCTGCCCACGGCCACGGTGGTGGTGCACGTCGACGGCGCCCCGAAGCGCGCCGCGTCCACCGGCGACGGCCCCGTGGCGGCGCTGCTCGAGGCCATCAAGCAGGCCACCGGCACCCGCGACGTGGTGCTCGAGGACTACCACCTCGACGCCGTCACCGGCGGCACCGACGCCCAGGGCAAGGTGCACGTGCGCATCCGCGTCGACGACGTGGTGGCCCACGGCCAGGGCACCCACACCGACGTGGTGGTCGCCAGCGGCGAGGCCTTCGTCGACGCCCTGGACCAGCTCGCCTTCCTCCAGGCACGCCTCGCGGAGGTCGGCCAGGTGGGCGACCCCGAGGTGGCCGCCGCCTCCCACGGAGTCTGAACGCATGTCGACACTGGAGCTGCTCGTCCTCGATGGGGACGGCATCGGTCCCGAGGTGAACGCCCAGGCCCTGCGCGTGCTGCGCGTGGCGGCCGAGGCCGGGGGCATCGGCCTCGAGGTGGAGCACGCCGCCTTCGGGGGGGCCTCGCTCGATGCCCACGGCGTGCCGGTCACCGACGCCACGCTCGGGCTCGCCAAGGCGGCCGACGCCGTGCTGCTGGGTGCCGTGGGCGGTCCGAAGTGGGACGACGTGGCCCCCGAGCTGCGCGCCGAGCGCGGCCTGCTGCGGCTGCGCAAGGAGCTGGCCTGCTTCGCCAACCTGCGGCCCGCCCGCTTCAGCGCCGCCATCGAGCCCGCCAGCCCGCTCAAGGCCGACCGCACCGCGGGCACCGACCTGCTCATCGTGCGCGAGCTCGTGAGCGGCATCTACTTCGGGGAGCCCCGCGGCATCGATCGCGCCGCGGCCGACCCCGAGGGCTTCAACACCATGCGCTACAGCCGCTCCGAGATCGAGCGCGTGGCGCGCGTGGCCTTCCGCAGCGCCCAGCAGCGCGGCGGGCGGCTCACCAGCGTCGACAAGGCCAACGTGCTCGAGGTCACCCGCTTCTGGCGCGAGGTGGTGAGCGAGCTCGGCGCCGCGGAGTTCCCCGACGTGCAGCTCGACCACCAGTACGTCGACAGCTTCGCGATGAAGCTGGTGGCCGACCCCAAGGGCATCGACGTGGTGGTCACGGGCAACCTCTTCGGCGACATCCTCTCCGACCTCGCCGCGGCCCTCACCGGGTCGCTGGGCATGCTCCCGTCGGCCTCCCTGGGCGAAGGCGGCGGCATCTACGAGCCGGTGCACGGCTCGGCGCCCGACATCGCGGGCAAGGGCCTCGCCAACCCGCTGGGCGCCATCCTGTCGTCGGCCATGCTGCTGGAGCACACGGCCGGTCGGCCCGAGCTCGGGCGTGCCGTCACCGCCGCGGTGGACGCCGCGCTCGGCGACGGCCTGCGCACCGGCGACATCGCCTGGGGCCAGCCCGGCACGCAGCGGGTCGGCACCCAGGCCATGGGCGACGCCGTCCTCCACCACCTCCGCAGGCAGCTCGACGCATGACCCCTCCTTCCCGCCTGGAGTCCCTCATGGCCCCCGCCGCCGCGCTGCCGCGCGACGACCAGGGCGTGCAGCTCGCCGAGCGCGCGCCCATCTGCGCCTACTTCGACCTCGCCCTCGACGCGGACGGTCGGCCCTTCCTCGACGCGCGGGTCAAGGGCATCGCCACCCTGCGCTTCAGCCTGCTCAACAAGGGCAGCGCCTTCACCGAGGAGGAGCGGCAGGCGCTCGACGTGGACGGCCTGCTCCCCACCCGCATCTCCACGATGGCCGACCAGATCGCGCGGGCCTACAGCCAGTTCGCCGCCCAGCCCGACGCCCTGGCCAAGTACCAGTTCCTGCGCCAGCTCCAGGAGCGCCAGGAGGTGCTCTTCTTCGCGCTGGTGGCGGAGCACCTCGAGGAGATGATGCCGATCGTCTACACGCCCACCGTGGGCGAGGCGGTCGAGAAGTTCTCCTCGCTGTTCCAGACGCCGCGCGGGCTCACGGTGCACGAGCGCAACGTCGACCACCTCGACCGCATCCTCGACGCCTACCCGCTCTACGACGTGCGCGTGATGGTGGTCACCGACAGCTCGGCCATCCTCGGCATCGGCGACCAGGGCTACGGCGGCCTGGGCATCTGCATCGGCAAGCTCACGCTCTACACGGCGGGCGGGGGCGTGGCGCCCTGGGCCACGATGCCCGTGGGGCTCGACGTGGGCACCGACAACCCGCGCCTGCTCGAGGACCCCCTGTACGTGGGCGCCCACCACGAGCGGCTCAAGGGCGAGGCCTACGACGCCTTCGTCGAGCGCTTCGTCCGCGCCGTGCAGCGCCGCTGGCCCGAGGCGATCATCCAGTGGGAGGACCTGTCGAAGGAGGCGGCCTTCCGGGTGCTGGAGCGCTTCCGGCACGAGGTGCCGTCGCTCAACGACGACATCCAGGGCACCGGGGCCGTCACGCTGGCCGCGGTGGTGGCCGCCTGCCGTCGCAAGCACGAGAAGCTCACCGACCAGGTCTTCGCCATCCACGGCGCCGGCGCCGGCGGCGTGGGCGTGGCGATGGCCATCCGCGACGGCCTCGTGCGCGAGGGCCTCACGGTGGACGAGGCCCTGGCCCGCATCTTCGTGCTCGACTCCCGCGGCCTGCTCCTCGCCGACCGCCCCACCCAGGCCTACAAGGCGCCCTTCGCGAAGGACCCCGCCTCGGTGGCCGGCTGGGAGGTCGCCGGCGACGCGCCCGACCTGCTCGAGACCTGCCGGCAGGCCGGCGTCACCGTGCTCCTCGGCCTGTCGGGCCAGCCCGGCGCCTTCTCGTGCGACGTGGTGGAGGCCGTGGCGCGCAACACCGAGCGTCCCGTGGTCTTCCCGCTGTCGAACCCCACGCGGCTGGCCGAGGCGCAGCCCCGCGACGTGCTGCGCTGGACGGACGGCCGCGCCCTGGTGGCCACCGGCTCGCCGTTCGACCCCGTCTCCCTCGACGGGCAGACCTTCCGCATCGCCCAGGCGAACAACGCCTTCGTGTTCCCGGGCCTGGGCCTGGCCGCGATGCTCGGCCGCGTCCGCGAGATCACCGACGGCATGTGCCTCGCCGCCGCCTTCGCGGTGGCCGACTACACCGAGACCCACCACGCCAGCCACGGCCTGATCTGCCCGCCCCTGCGCGAGCTGCCGCAGGTGAGCCGGCAGGTGGCGGTGGAGGTGCTCCGGCAGGCCGTGCGCGACGGCGTGGTCCGCGAGGACCTCCCCACCGAGGACGCCGCCCTGCTCGCCTGGGTGGACGCCCGCACCTGGAACCCCGAGTACCTGCCCGTCGTGTACCGCGACGGCCCCCTCTTCCGCCGCGAGGATGGCTGATGCCCCGCACCCTCTTCCACAAGGTCTGGGACGCCCACACCGTGGGCACCCTGCCCGACGGTCGCACCCAGCTCTTCGTGGGCCTGCACCTGGTCCACGAGGTCACCAGTCCCCAGGCCTTCGCCGCGCTCGACGAGCTGGGCCTGCCCGTGGCCTACCCGCAGTGCACCGTGGCCACGGTCGACCACATCGTGCCCACCGACGACACGGCCCGGCCGCTGAAGGACCCGCTCGCCGAGGCGATGCTCGCGGCCCTGGAGCGGAACACGGCGAAGCACGGCATCGCCTTCCACGCCGCCGGCCAGGACCACCAGGGCATCGTCCACATCATCGGGCCCGAGCTCGGACTCACCCAGCCGGGCATGACCGTGGCCTGTGGCGACAGCCACACGTCCACCCACGGCGCCTTCGGGGCCATCGCGCTCGGCATCGGCACCAGCCAGGTGCGCGACGTGCTCGCCACCCAGACCATCGCGCTGGAGCCCCTGCGCGTGCGGCGGGTGGAGATCAGCGGCGCGCTCGGGCCGGGCGTGTACGCCAAGGACGTGGCCCTGCACGTCATCCGCACGCTGGGCGTGAACGGCGGCGTGGGCTTCGCCTACGAGTTCGCCGGCGACGTGGTCGACGCGATGAGCATGGAGGAGCGCATGACGCTCTGCAACATGAGCATCGAGGGCGGCGCGCGCGTCGGCTACGTCAACCCCGACGACACCACCTTCGCCTTCCTGCGCGGGCGTCCCCACGCGCCCCAGGGCGAGGACTGGGAGGCCGCCGTCACCTGGTGGCGCAGCCTCGCGAGCGACGCCGACGCGGTCTACGACGACGTGGTCCACCTCGACGGCTCCGCCATCGCGCCCACGGTCACCTGGGGCATCAACCCGGGTCAGGCCCTGGGCATCGACGAGCCCATCCCCTCGGCCGACGACGTGCCGGCCGCCGACCGCGGCACCTGGCAGGAGGCGCTCGCCCACATGAGCCTGCAGCCCGGCGTGCCGCTGGCGGGCACGCGCGTGGACGTGGCCTTCATCGGCTCGTGCACCAACGGCCGCCTGAGCGACCTTCGGGCCGTCGCGGCCGCCGTGAAGGGCCACAAGGTGGCGCCCGGGGTGAAGGCCCTGGTGGTGCCGGGGTCGTGGGAGGTGGCGCGCGAGGCCGAGGCCGAGGGCATCGCCCAGGTGCTGCAGGAGGCCGGCTTCGAGTGGCGCAAGCCCGGGTGCTCCATGTGCCTCGCGATGAACCCCGACAAGCTCGTGGGCGACCAGCTCTGCGCGTCGTCCTCCAACCGCAACTTCAAGGGCCGCCAGGGCTCGGCCACGGGCCGCACCGTGCTGATGAGCCCGGTGATGGTCGCCGCTGCCGCGGTCACCGGGCAGGTGGCCGACGCCCGGCAGGTCTTCGGCCTCCAGGGAGGTGCCGCGTGACCCAGCCCTTCGCCCCGATCCCCCGCCTGGTGGGCACCGCCGTGCACGTGCCCGGCGACGACATCGACACCGACCGCATCATCCCGGCCCGGTACATGAAGGTGGTCACCTTCGACGGCCTGGGCGCGCACGCCTTCCACGACGAGCGCTTCACCGCCGACGGCGGGTCGAAGGGCCACCCCCTCGACGACCCCCGCCACGCGGGCGCCAGCGTGCTGCTCTCGGGCCGCAACTTCGGCTGCGGGTCCAGCCGCGAGCACGCGCCCCAGGCCCTGCTGCGCTTCGGCATCAAGGGCATCCTCGCCACCAGCTTCGCCGAGATCTTCTTCGGCAACTGCACCACCCTGGGCATCGTGTGTGCGCGGGTCGACGAGGCCACGATCCGGGCCCTGGCCGATCTGGTGCACGTGGATCCGCAGGCCCAGGTCACGATCGACGTGGAGGGCGAGGTGGTGCGTGTGGGGGCGCAGGCCTGGCCGGCGCAGATCCCGGCCTCGGCGCGGGAGGCCTTCCTCACGGGTCGCTACGATCCCCTGGCCACGCTGCAGGCACGCGCCGACGCCGTGCGCGCCACGGCCGCGAAGCTGCCGTACCTGGGCTGGAGGTAGGCCGATGGCGACGGTGGCCTTCCTCGGCCTCGGCGTGATGGGCGGGCCCATGGCGGGCCACCTCGCCGCCGCGGGCCACGACGTGGTGGTCTTCAACCGCACGCCCGAGCGCGCGGCACGCTGGGTCGACACGCACGGTGGCCGCGCCGCGGGCACGCCGCGTGAGGCGGCGGCGGGTGCCGAGGTCGTCTTCTCGTGCGTGGGCGCCGACGACGATCTGCGCGAGGTCACCCTGGGCGAGCACGGCGCCTTCGCCGGCATGGCCGAGGGCACGCTCTACGTCGACCACACCACCACCAGCGCCACCGTGGCCCGCGAGCTGCACGCGGTGGCCGCCGGGCGTGGCATCGCCTTCGTCGACGCCCCGGTGTCGGGCGGGCAGGCCGGCGCCGAGAAGGGCGTGCTCACGGTGATGTGCGGCGGCGACGAGGCGCCCTGCGCCCGCGCCGAGCCCTTCATCCGCGCCTTCGCCCGGCAGGTGCGGCGCATCGGGCCCTCCGGCGCGGGCCAGACCTGCAAGATGGTGAACCAGGTGTGCTCCACCGGCATCATCCAGAGCCTCGCGGAGGGCCTGCACCTCGCGCGGGCCAGCGGCCTCGACGTGCCCGCGGTGATGGACGTGATCACCCAGGGCGCGTCGAGCTCGTGGCAGATGGTCAACCGCTGGGAGACCATGCTCGCCGGCGAGTACCAGCACGGCTTCGCGGTGGACTGGATGCGCAAGGACCTGGGGATCGTGATGGCCCAGGCCCGCGAGGTGGGCGCCACCCTGCCGGTGGCCGCCCTGGTCGACCAGTTCTTCGCCGACGTGCAGCGCATGGGCGGCGGGCGGTGGGACACCTCGGCCCTGCTGGCGCGGCTGGAGCGGGAGGACTGAGGGGGGCGTGCGTGGCTCAGCGCGTGCCGAGCATCCGATCGAGGTGCGGCAGCATGCGCTCGTAGGCTTCGAGGGCCTGGGCAGCCATGGGGAGCCGGCGGTGAGGGTCGGGCGCGCCCATGCCGAGCCAGGCGAGGAGCTGCATCGCGCCCGATGGCACGAAGCGGCGTTCCACGCCTGCGTGGGTGCCGGTCTCGAAGCACCGCGCCAGCTCGTCGAGCGAGAAGAAGTGCCAGCCTCCCTCGTCGGGCGTGGGCAGCCGTCCCTCCCGACGACGTCGCAGCAGGTCGGACTTCTCGTCGTGGGTGACCGCGATCCCCGCGTAGGTGAACTGCACGAAGCCGGTCTCCGTCTCCTCCGACACGAGGACGGGCGCCGCGTGCACCTCGGCGAAGGCGAGACCTGACTCCTCCTGCACCTCGCGGAGGGCGCACCGCCGCAGCGCCAGGTGCGAAGGGGGCGCGTCGTCGTGGGGGTCGTGGGCGTCGGCGGGCTCGTAGTTGCCGCCGAGCGTGTGGACACACCCCGGGAAGGTGGCCACCCGTTGGGAGCGGATCTGGAGCAGGACCTCCCGATCCTCCGGGCAGAACACGATGGCGCCAGCTGAGAGGATGGGGGGATGCTCCCCGAGATCCCAGCCGGCCCGAACGACGGCGTAGTCGGTGGGAAAGGCGCGGACGGAGGCGCTGTCGTGGCGAGTCCACGCCGAGTCCACGGCGAGTCCGTGGCTCCGGTTCACCGCGAGCTGCGTCCGTCGTTCGGCCGCCTTCGCGGTCGTGTCGGTGCGCGTCACCCAGGTGAGCGCTTCCGGCGTGGGCGTCTTGTCCACCCGCGGCATGCCATCGAGACGGACGTCGTGCAGGCGGGCGCGAGGTCCGAGGACCGCGTTGATCTCGGTACGCACCGTCTCGAATCGGCCCCGCAGATCCGTCTGGTCGTCCATGCGCTCCCCCTCGTCCGGTGTGGTTGCCGGCGCGACACGTCCCTATCGGGTGCCTGCGGTGGCGACGGCCTTCAAGGGGCTCTCGTCCGCTTCCGGGTGCAGCAGCGCGAGGTGGTCGCGAAGGTGAGCGGTCACCCGGTCCACCACGGGGGACGGATAGCGGTCCTCCAGGGCGAGCACCCGCGCCGTCTCCCGCTGCACGGTGCGCTCGAAGGCCGGACCGCCTCGGCCAGGGGCACGGACGAAGCACTTCAGTGCCTCGGGCAGACGTCCCTCGTCGCGGGCGAGACGGAGCACCGCGTCGTAGTCCTCCATGCCCTGGCCCTCGTCGAGCGCTTCGTCGAAGCCGCCGAAGCGCACCCAGGCGTCATGGGTCCACGCGGCACAGGTGTTGCGCGGAACCAGGTAGGGAAGCTCGGTACGACCCTCGAAGAAGCCGAAGCCGCAGCCCTGGCGCCGTGCGGCCTGCTCGAGGGCTGCGGGCACCGTGGCATCCCAGCGGACGTCCACCGAGAGGCACCACACCACGGCCTCGCGACCCCACGTGGCGTCGATCTCGCGGAAGCCCGCGTTGAGCGCCTTCGACCACCCCCACGGATCGACCGTGTGCACGCGCACCCCGCGGCCACCGTAGCGGTCGCGCACCCGGCGCGCGGTGGCGGGGCCGTCTTCGTCGGCGGGCACGAGCACGAGGGCGCCATGGACGTCGGGATGGTCGACCAGCGCGTCGAGCTGCCGCTCGACCCCGGGTCGCTCCTGGCTACGGACGAGGGCGACGAGGCTCATGGGGACTCCGGAGTGCGACCCAACGCGAAGTGTATGTCGAACCAGTTGCGGAAGATGGCGGCGAGCGGAGACCAGGGGGACTCGCGGACGTCGTCGATGCAGAGGAAGGGCAGCCGCATGCCCCGCTCGGTGGCCTCGAGGAAGTACGAACTCACCGCGAGCGCCGTGTCGTCGATGAGCATGCCGTAGAGCTGCGGCGTGTCGGGGTACAGCCGCGTGTCGATGGAGCCTCTCTCACCAGAGGCTCGTCGCGAGAGCGTCTGGAGGTTCTGGCGGCTGCCGTCGATGTCGCTCGCGTGCTGGCTCCGGGTGGTCGTCCAGTCCTGCAGCCAGCGGTCGCTCCATCGCTCGGCCTCGGAGTGGATGTCGGGCGACCAGGCCTCGAGCAACGTCTTCCGGCGGAAGCCCTCGGAGGCCGGGTCGAGGAGCAGGACCTGCACCTTCGCGCCGTTCTTCGCAGCCTGCAGGACCTCCCGTCCCAGCATCGTGCGCCAGCTCACCGCGGAGTAGCTGATCCATCGAACCCGGTCACCAGCCGCTCGGAGTCGTGTGCGAAGCCAGTCGCGCCCGGCTTGGTCGGGATCGAGCCACCGCGCGTCGGAGGACAGCGCTCCCAGTCCGCTCGAACGTTGGCGTTGCTCGAGTCGAGGCAGGAGCTCCTCCAGGGTCTCGGGTGACCACGGTGCCACCTGGGGTCCCTGCGCCACCGGAGGCGCCGCGGAGGTGAGGCGCGCGAGTGCGTCGCGACCGGTGATCTCCTCGTCGTCGGCGAAGAAGCGGGCACGGCCCACGTTGACCCGTGCGCGCGACGAGGTCTTGGTCTGCTGTCCCTCGACGATGATCCAGGGCTTGGTGCGACGGAGCATCATCATCACGGCGGCCGGAGTGCGCTCCCGGTACAGCGGCGTGTCGCGGATCGCGTCGCCGGTGCAGTCCCTGTGGTGCGCCGCCTCCCACGCCAGGATGAAGGCCACGACCCACGCGACCTGGGGCGTGAGGCGCTGGCGCTTGTGTCCCTTCTCGCCCGCGATCGCGGACGGGATCGCGTCCCCGATCGCCACGCGCGTCTCGGGGAAGTCGAAGTGGGCCAGCACGCGGCCCTTGAAGTGGATGTCGAGGGTGGGGACGAGCGGGTTGCTCACGGCGAGCCCCTGGTGAACATCACGAACAGTAATTCACTGTGCATGCAGTGCGTCACCGTATTTCCGATGTAACGGAGAAATGCCGATTGTCGGCTGCAAACTGGCAGTGCTACCCCCTACGTGAACGCTGCACGGAGCACGTCATGTTCGAGACCATCCGACAGTTCTGCGAGCGGGAGAAGGAGGTCATCGTCGCGATCGGGACAGCCGCGACGGTCATCGGCCCCCTGGGGGCGATGTTGGTGGGCATCTGGTCGTCGTGGAGAACCGAGGCCGCCGGCCAGACCCCCGAGCGCGCCTGCATCGTCCTCATGGCCTCGCGCAACGAGCCCTTCCGCGGCGAAGTGCTGGTCGGGGGGCGAATCGCGCGGACCGACGACCACGGTCGGCTGGAGATCGCGGTAGAGGAGGTGGGCGGCGAGCTCCGGCTCCTCGATCGCGACGGCAACCACCGAGGCCGCGCTCGCATCCCGGCCGAGCGCGACGTGCACTGTCCGCTCGTGGTGGGCGAGCTGCTGGAGGGCGAGCGTCCCGCCCGTCCGGCGGCGGATGGGGAGTTCGCGTCCACCTCCACCAAGCCGGCCGCGCACCCCGGTCTGTTCCCCTGATCCGGCCGCCCCGCCGCTACCCCGTCACCACCGACAGCAGCCGCGGCTCCCCCGACGTGGTCAGCACCACCACCTCGACGCCCGGCATGCCGCGCTCCGCGTAGGTCTCGGCCAGGGCGCCGGCGAAGGCCGTGGCATCCCAGGCCTCGGGCACGGCCACCCGCACCTGCCGGGGCGCGCGCCCGTTCTGCCGCACGAGGTGCACGAGCGTGTCGTGGGCCAGCCGCCGCACGGCCTTGTCGAAGGTGGCGAGCTCCTCGTGCATGGCGGGGCTCCCGGACGGGTGAGGTGCTGGGGAGTCCCTACCGCGGGGCGGGGCCGGAGGCGCCGTGGCGGGGCGCCTCCGGTGGTTGCGAGGCCGCGCCCGGCGCCTCACCTCACCACGGCACCTCGAACGCCCCCATGTCGCTGCCGTCCGGGTCGGCGTGGCTCGCGCCCGACAGCGACATCCCGGGGTCGGTGCTGCACGCGTCGATCAGCGCCGACGCCGTGGGGAAGCCCCCGGCGTCGAAGGCCGGCGCGATGCTCACGTTGCCCGTGCCGGTCAGGGCCGACCCCTGGGTGTCGTTGCAGGTGGCCATCACGGCCGACGCGGCGGGGTCGATGGTGACGCCGGCGTTGTTGTCGAAGACGATGTTCGCGTGGAGCGTGGTGATCGAGTTCGCGCCCAGGAGCAGGCCGCGGCGGCTGTTGTCGCGGATCGTGTTGTGGCGCAGGTCACCGACGCTGCTCGCGAGCACGGCCACGGCGGCGGCCGCCCCGGTGGGGCAGGCGTTCCCCGTGAACAGGCTGTCCTCGAGCAGCAGGGTGGACCCGAAGGCGGCGTCGATGCCGATGCCGGTGTTCACCACCGTGGAGGTGTTGTCGTGCACCTCCGCGCGGCGCACCTTCGCGGCGCCGCCGGCGAAGACGGCGAGCCCTGCGCCGCGGTCGGCGGCGTTGCCGTCCAGCGTGAGGCAGGTGCCCGTGCACTCCAGGGTGCTGCCGTCGAGCAGGTCCACCACGAGGCTCCCGCCCTGCACGCCGATGCCCCCGCCGCGGCTGTTGGTGGTGATGCCGGCCTCGTTGTCGAGGAAGTCGCCGCGGACCACGTCGAGCCTTGCCTTGTCTGTGCCTGCCCCCGAGCGCACGTGCACGCCGCCTCCGTGGGCACCGGCCAGGTTCCGCTCGAAGGCCGTGTCGCGCACCACGAGGCGGGCCACGCCGGTGGTGCCCCCCTCCACCATGGCGCCCGCGCCATCGCTGGCGGCGGTGTTGTCCGCCACCTCCACGTCGTCCAGGGTGAGCGTGCAGGTGGCACCCACGAAGGCGCCTCCGCCGTCCGTCGAGGCGGCGTTGTCGGTCACGGCGCCCCCGGTGAGCGCGGCAGAGGCCGCCGACAGGGCGTCGAGGTGGAGGCCGGCGCCCGTGGGGGCCTGGTTGCCGTCCACCGTGGCGTCGTCGAGGGTCACCGAGGCCCCGGCCGTGGCGAAGACGCCGCCCCCCGCCGTGGCCGCGACGTTGCCGAGCAGCTGCACGTCCGACCCGACCACCGTGCCGCCCGAGACGAACATGCCGGCGCCGCGGGTGGCCTCGTTCGCGAAGCCCGGGTTCACGTTGCCGAGGGTGGTGCCCGTGAGGGTGATCAGCGAGCTGGTGGCGTGCAGCGCGCCGCCGTCGCCGGTGGCGAGGTTGTCGCGGAGCTCGTCGGCCTCCAGCGTGATCACGGCGGCGAGGGCCGAGATGCCGGCGCCCACCGGTGCCAGGTTGCCGACGATCGCGGACGAGGAGCCCGTGGTCGAGGCCAGCCGCGCACCCGGCCCCACGTGCACGCCGCCGCCGCCGGTGCCCGCCGTGCCGCCCCAGATGGCCGAGGACTGCATCACGAGCTCGGCGCCCGAGCCCGTGACGAAGGCGTTCCCTCCTTCGACCTCGGCCTCCCCGAAGAGCAGCGATCCGTCGTCGAGCTCCAGGCGGCCGCCGTCCAGGTAGGCGTTGCCTCCGTCGGTGGCCTCGCCGAAGGCCACCACGGCGTCGCGCACCAGGGCCTCCCCCTGCACGAAGAGGACGCCGCCGCGGTCGGCGGTGTGCTCCATCGCGATGGTGTCGAACTCGAGGATGGCCGTGCCGCCGCCGTCCACGTAGATCGAGCCGCCGTCGTCGGCGGTGCCCTCGGTGAGCAACGAGCCGCCCACCGAGAAGGTGGCGCCGCTCGACACGAAGACCTGGCCGCCCCGGATGGCGTCGCCGCCGGTGATGTCGGTGCGGCTGAGGTGCAGCGTGGTGCCCGAGGCCAGCCAGAGGGCGCCGCCCTCGGCGGTCGCGCCACCGAGGATGTGGAGGTCGCCGAGGAGCACCGTGGCCCCTCCGGTGACCGTGAAGGCCCGGGGTGCCGCCGTGGCGTCCACGAACAGCGGCGAGACGGTGTTGTCGTCGCACGGCGCCGAGAGGTCTCCCGAGAGGATGGTGACGTCCTTGGTGAGGAAGATGGTCCCGGTGAGCGGGTTCATGCCCTTGACGTAGATGGTGGCGCCGGCAGGGGCCGCGAACACCGCCGTCTGCAGGTCGTTGTAGATGCAGCCGGTCGACGTGCTCGTGGCGGGGTCCACCCAGCCGATGGTGAAGGGCGCGGCGTGCGCCTCGGTGCCGGCCAGGAGCAGGGCGGCGAGGAGGGTGGGGCGGGCGGGTCGCATGGGCTCTCCCAGGATGAGGGGGGTGCCAGCAGCCTGCCCGTGGGGGTGCGTGGTGAACGTACCGGGCGTGTACCGTCTGCGTCTCGCCCGCGGCGCGCGGGGTCGGCCGCACTGCGTGCTACCGTGCCGGGTCGCCGCGATCGTGGCGGGCAGGAGGGAGGATGACCGGGGTGCCGTCGGGTGCGGGTCGTCCGGAGCACGAGGTGACCGTGGCGCGGGAGCCCGGGCTGCCGGTCGGGGACTTCCTCGGGCTCGCGCAGCGGGTGTGGCCCGGGGACCACGCCGAGGCCCTGGTGGATCGCGCGCTGCGGCGCACGCTCAACGTGACCGCCCGCCGGGACGGCGTGCTGGTGGGCTGCGTGCGCGTGCTCACCGACGGGTACTTCCTCGGCATCGTCACCGAGATCCTCGTCGACCCCGATCACCAGCGGCAGGGCATCGGGCGGCGCCTGATGGAGGTGGCCTGGGAGGCGTCGCCCACGGGCTGGTACTTCGGTGCGCAGCCCGGCCGGGAGGGCTTCTTCGAGCGCTGCGGCTTCGAGCGGGCGCTCACCGGCTTCGCACGGCGGAAGCCCAGACCCGCCGCGGACCCGGGACCCGGGGAGGGCTGACCGCTCGCGGTACCACACAGCGCTGCACCCCGGTTGCCTCGCTCGACTGGACCACATAGGACGGCCGGGTTTTCCCCCCAGCTTCGAGGACGTGCGGTTGAGCGATCGTCAGACCTTCCGAGACCATGACGCGCCCCGCTCCGGCGGAAGCGCCCCGCTCCACCCCGAGCCCCACGGGCTGTACGATCCGCAGACCGAGCACGATGCCTGCGGCATCGGCTTCATCGCGAGCATCAAGGGCATCAAGAGCCACAGCATCGTGCTCGACGCCCTCCAGATCCTCGAGCGCCTCACCCACCGCGGCGCCACCGGCTGCGACCCCTGCACCGGCGACGGCGCGGGCATCCTGGTGCAGATCTCCAACCGCTTCTTCCAGCGTCAGGCCTCCGCCCTCGGCATCCCCCTGCCGCGCAAGAAGGGCTACGCCGTCGGCCACGTCTTCCTGCCCCCCGATCCCGACCAGCGGGCCGCCTGCGAGAAGGTCTTCGAGGACACGGTGGCCGCCGAGGGCCAACGGGTGGTGGGGTGGCGTGACGTCCCCATCGACCCCGAGCCCCTGGGGCCCATCGCCCGCGGCGTGATGCCGGTGATCCGCCAGGTCTTCGTGGCCCGTCGCCGCTGCGTGCCGTCGGCCTTCAACCGCCGGCTCTACGTGATCCGCAAGCTGGTCGAGAACGCCCTGCGCGGCAGCGAGCTCGATCCCAAGGGCTACTTCCACGTCTGCAGCCTGTCGTCCGACACCATCGTCTACAAGGGCCTGCTCACCCCCGAGCAGCTGCGCGGCTTCTACCCCGACCTGTCCGAGCCCGACTTCGTGTCGGCCATCGCGATGGTGCACAGCCGCTTCAGCACCAACACCTTCCCCACCTGGGATCTCGCGCAGCCCTTCCGCTTCATGTGCCACAACGGCGAGATCAACACGCTGCGCGGCAACCGGAACTGGATGCTCGCCCGCAAGGCGCTGCTGCAGTCCGCCAAGTTCCCCGGCGGCATGGACCGCCTGTGGCCCATCATCGTGCCGGGCAAGTCCGACTCCGCCCAGTTCGACAACATGGTGGAGCTGCTGCACCTGGGCGGCCGCACGCTGCCCCACGCCATGATGATGATGATCCCGGAGGCCTTCGAGGGCGACGCCCTGATGGAGCCGGAGCGCCGCGCCTTCTACGACTACGCGTCGAACCTGATGGAGCCCTGGGACGGCCCGGCCGCCATCTGCTTCACCGACGGCTTCCTCATCGGCGCCACCCTGGATCGCAACGGCCTGCGTCCCGCCCGCTACCTCGTCACCACCGACGATCGCGTGGTGCTGTCGAGCGAGACGGGCGTGGTCGACATCCCGCCCGAGATGGTGCGCCGCAAGGGCCGCCTCAAGCCCGGTCGCATGCTGCTGGTCGACACGATCGAGAAGCGCATCATCGACGACGACGAGGCGAAGGCCGAGATCACCAACCGCTTCCCCTACCGGCGGTGGCTCGAGCGCAACGGCTTCCACTTCGCCGACCTGCCGCCGAAGGAGGGTCCGCCGGCCGTGGCGGGCGACGACCTGGTGCGTCAACAGCGCGCCTTCGGCTGGACCGACGAGGACCTGCGCGTCATCGTCGAGCCCATGGCCCGCGACGGCAAGGAGCCCACGGGCTCCATGGGCAACGACACGCCCCTGGCCGTGCTGTCCGACCGCGCCCCCTCGCTCTTCGGCTACGTGAAGCAGCTCTTCGCGCAGGTCACCAACCCGCCCATCGACCCCATCCGCGAGCGCCTGGTGATGAGCCTCCGGCAGGGGCTGGGTGGTGGCGGCAACACCTTCGACGAGACGCCGGAGCAGTGCCACCGGCTCACCCTCGACATGCCCGTGCTCACGAACGCCGAGCTCGCCACGCTCGAGGCCTTCGAGGACGGCACCTTCGAGACGAAGCGCCTCGATGCGCTCTACGACCCCAACCTGGGGCCCGACGCGCTGGACCGGGCCGTGAAGCACCTCTGCCGTCAGGCCGAGGAGGCGGTGGACGAAGGCCACAACATCCTCGTGATCAGCGACCGCGGCGTCGACGCGCGCTGGGTGCCCATCCCCGCCCTGCTCGCGGCCAGCGCCGTGCACCAGCACCTCGTGCGCACCGGCACCCGCCTGCTCACGGGCCTGGTGATCGAGACGGCCGAGGCCCGCGAGGTGCACCACTTCGCCTGCCTGCTGGGCTTCGGCGCGGGCGCGGTGAACCCCTGGCTCGCCCTCGACACCGTGGCCGAGCGGGTCGATGCCGGTGTGGTGGAGGGCACCGTCGAGGAGGCCCATCGCCGCTACCTCGAGGCCGTGGGCAAGGGCCTGCTGAAGATCATGTCGAAGATGGGCATCTCCACCATGGGCTCCTACGGTGGCGCGCAGATCTTCGAGATCGTGGGCCTCGACAAGGACGTGGTCGACACCCACTTCACCGGCACGCCCTCCCGCATCCGCGGCGTCGGCCTGGCCGAGCTCGACCGCGAGGCGCGCATGCGCCACCAGCGGGGCTTCTCGCGCGACGCCGAGTTCGGCGACGAGCTGCCCACCGGGGGCATCTACCAGTGGCGCCGTCGCGGCGAGCTCCACAAGTGGAACCCGTCCACCATCGCCTTCCTGCAGCGCGCCGTGCGCGAGGAGGATCGCGAGGCGTGGAAGGCCTACACCGACGCCGCCAACGGGGAGTCCGACGGCCTGATGACCCTGCGGGGCATGCTGCACCTGCACTGGGCCGACGAGCCGGTGCCCCTCGACGAGGTGGAGCCCGCCTCGGCCATCGTGAAGCGCTTCTGCACGGGGGCCATGTCCTTCGGCAGCATCAGCGCCGAGGCCCACGAGACGCTGGCCATCGCGATGAACAAGCTGGGCGGGCGCAGCAACTCGGGCGAGGGCGGCGAGGAGAGCCGGCGCTTCACCCCCGACCCCAACGGCGACGAGCGCCGCTCGGCCATCAAGCAGGTGGCCTCGGGCCGCTTCGGGGTCCACGCCGCCTACCTCGCGAACGCCGACGAGCTGCAGATCAAGGTCGCCCAGGGTGCCAAGCCCGGCGAGGGCGGCCAGCTCCCGGGCCACAAGGTCAGCGAGCGCATCGCGAAGGTCCGCTGGAGCACGCCCGGCGTCACCCTCATCTCGCCCCCGCCGCACCACGACATCTACAGCATCGAGGACCTGGCCCAGCTCATCCACGACCTGCACGTGGTGAACCCCGAGGCCGAGGTCAGCGTGAAGCTGGTGAGCGAGGTCGGCGTGGGCACGGTGGCCGCCGGCGTCAGCAAGGCGCGTGCGGATCGCGTGATCATCGCCGGCGACAGCGGTGGCACCGGCGCCTCGCCGGTCAGCAGCATCCAGCACGCGGGCCTTCCCTGGGAGCTCGGCCTCGCCGAGACCCAGCAGGTGCTCGTGCAGAACGACCTGCGCGGCCGCATCCGGGTGCAGGTCGACGGCGGCCTCCGCACCGGCCGCGACGTGGTGGTGGGCGCGCTCCTCGGCGCCGAGGAGTTCGGCTTCGCCACGGCGGCGCTCGTCAGCCTCGGCTGCATCATGCTGCGCAAGTGCCACCTCAACACCTGCTCGGTGGGCATCGCCACCCAGGACGAGGAGCTGGTGGAGCGCTTCGCCGGCGATCCCGTCCACGCCATGCGCTTCATGCTCTTCATGGCCGAGGAGGTCCGCGAGCTGATGTCGCGCCTGGGCTTCCGCACCATGGACGAGATGATCGGCCGGGTGGACCTGCTGGCCGTGCGTGGCGACCTCGACCACTGGAAGGCGCGCACCCTCGACCTGTCGGCCATGCTCGCGCGGCCCCGCGCCGGCGAGGGCGTGGCCACGCGCCAGCTCGTGGCGCAGGACCACGGCGTCGCAGGTCACCTCGACGAGACGCTGCTGCAGGAGGCGGCCGAGGTGCTCGCCGACGGCGGCCGGGTGGAGCTCGCCCACCGCATCTCCAACGGCGACCGCACCGTCGGCGCCATGCTGTCGGGCCGCATCGCCCGCGCGCACGGCACCCAGGGCCTGCCCGACGACAGCGTCCACGTGCGCTTCGAGGGCTCGGCCGGCCAGTCCTTCGGGGCCTTCCTCGCGCGGGGCGTCACCTTCGACCTCGTGGGCGACGCCAACGACTACGTGGGCAAGGGCCTGTCGGGCGGCCGCATCGTCGTGTCGCCCCCGTCCGGCGCGCTCTTCAAGCCCGAGGACAACATCATCGCCGGCAACGTGTGCCTGTACGGCGCCACCGGCGGCGAGCTCTACGTCCGCGGCGTGGCGGGCGAGCGCTTCGCGGTGCGCAACTCCGGCGCCCGCGCGGTGGTGGAGGGCCTGGGCGACCACGGCTGCGAGTACATGACCGGCGGCGTGGTGGTGTGCCTCGGGCCGGTAGGGCGCAACTTCGCCGCGGGCATGAGCGGCGGCATGGCCTTCGTGTACGACCCCACGGGCACCTTCCGCGACCTCTGCAACCTCGGGATGGTGGAGCTGGAGGCGCTGGTGGACGAGGGCGACCTGATGGTGGTCAGCAGCCTCGTGCAGGCGCACTTCCGCCACACGGGCAGCGCGCTCGCGGGCCGCATCCTCGACAACTGGGAGGTGCTGGTGCCCAGCTTCGTGAAGGTGATGCCCACCGAGTACAAGCGCGTGCTCCAGCAGCGGCGCGCCCAGCGCTCCGCCGTGGGGAAGACGTCGACGACGCCGGGTGGGGCCCGCTCGGAGGTGGCCCATGGGTAAGCCCACGGGATTCAAGGAGTGGCACCGCGAGGGCGCCGAGCGTCGGCCCGTGTCGGAGCGCCTCGACGACTACCGCGAGCTCTACAAGGAGCGTCCGGCGGCGGTGCGGGTGCAGCAGGGCGGGCGCTGCATGGACTGCGGCGTGCCCTTCTGCCACCAGGGCTGCCCCCTCGGGAACCTGATCCCCGACTTCAACGACGATGCGTACGAGGGCGACTGGAAGCGCGCCTTCACCACGCTGTCGAGCACCAACAACTTCCCGGAGTTCACCGGGCGGCTGTGCCCGGCGCCCTGCGAGGCGGCGTGCGTGCTCGCCATCAACGACAAGCCGGTCACCATCGAGCAGATCGAGCTCGAGATCGTGGAGGAGGCCTGGTCGAACGGCTGGGTCACGCCGCGCGTGCCCCGCGCCGACCAGCGCACCGGCAAGACCGTGGCCGTGGTGGGCTCCGGCCCCGCGGGCCTGGCGGCGGCCCAGCAGCTCGCGCGCGCCGGCCACGAGGTCACCGTGTTCGAGCGCGATGATCGGGTGGGCGGCCTGCTCCGCTACGGCATCCCCGACTTCAAGATGGAGAAGCACGTCATCGACCGGCGGCTCGCCCAGCTCGAGGCCGAGGGCGTCCGCTTCCGCACGAAGGTCCACGTGGGCGAGGATCTGTCGTGGGCCGAGCTGCGCGACACCCACGATGCCGTGGTCGTCGCCATCGGTGCCCAGCGGGCCCGCGACCTCCAGGTGGACGGGCGCCAGCTCGACGGCGTGGTCTTCGCGATGGACTTCCTCACCCAGCAGAACCGCCGGGTGGCCGGCGACCTGGTCCCCGACCCCATCTCGGCCGAGGGGCGCCACGTCATCATCCTCGGCGGCGGCGACACCGGCAGCGACTGCCTCGGCACCTCGCACCGGCAGGGTGCGGCCTCGGTGCGCCAGATCGAGCTCTTCCCCGAGCCGCCCGAGGCGCGCGCCAAGGGCAACCCGTGGCCGCAGTGGCCCCTGGTCTTCCGCACCTCCTCCAGCCAGGAGGAGGGAGGGGACCGCGACTACGCCCTGATGACCACGCGGCTCGAAGGCGATGCCGACGGCCGGATCTCCAAGCTGCACGCGGTCCACGTCGAGATCGTCGACGGGCGTCCGGTGCCGGTGGAGGGCTCCGAGGTGGTCTACGACTGCGACCTCCTCGTGCTCGCGATGGGCTTCGTCTCGCCGATCACCGAGGCCCTCGTGGCCCAGCTCGGCGTCGAGCTCGACCGCCGCGGCAACGTCGCCACCACCGACTTCCAGACCTCGGTGCCCGGCGTCTTCGCCGCCGGCGACGCCCAGCGCGGCGCCTCGCTCATCGTCTGGGCGATCAGCGACGGTCGGGAGTGCGCCCGCGCGGTGGATGCGGCGCTGGTCGGCCACGCCCGCCTGCCCACGCGCGGTCGCCACCTCGCCTTCGGCGGACGCTGAGCCCTCGGCCCTACAGCCCCAGCTGTCCCAGCAGGGGCTCCACGTCGGTGAGCACGACGCCGGCCGCCGGATCGAGCCGGGAGGCCACCACGAGGTGCGCCCCCAGGCTGCTGAGCAGGAGCATCAGCAGGGTGTCGCGGGGCAGGTCGCGGTGGGTGATCCAGTCGAGGCTGGCGGCCTCCACGGCGCCGATCCAGGCGCGCACCGCGGTGCGGAAGACCGGGCGCGGCGCGGTGAGGCCGAGCCCCTCCACGAAGCGGTCGACGAAGACCTGGCGCGTGCTGTCGATCACGCCGGCGATCTCGGGGTCGGTGCCCAGGCCGCCGCGCATCAGCGCGGTGAAGGCCGCTGCGCGCGCGTCCACGAAGTCGAGATAGGCGCCCAGCCCCGCCACGATGCGGCTTCGGGGGTCGAGGGCGGGATCGGGCTCGGTGGCGGCACGCAGGCGCGCCGAGGCCTCGGCCACCACCGCCACGTAGAAGTCCCGCTTCCCGCCGAAGTAGTGGTAGAGCAGCCCCTTCGAGATGCCCGCCTCGCGGGCGATGTCGTCGATGCTCACGTCGTCGTAGGGGCGGGAGCCGAAGAGCTGGAGGCCCAGCTCGAGGAGCTGGCCACGGCGGCTGTCGGTCTGCGGACGGGTGTGGGCGGACGTGGGCATCTGCAGCCTTGTACCCGAAGGTCGGTGCTCTCGGGTTGTCTCGGCGTGTCTCCGTCATTGAATCGAGTTCAATGGTCCGGTAGGCTCTCCTCGTGCCAGGAGGTGCCATGCCGGCCGTCGCCACCGAGCCGCCGCGGATCCGCGTGCGACGTCACCGGGTGGAGGTGCCGCCCGATCTGCCGCGGCACTGGCACAGCGGGTCCGCCCTGCTCACCCACGCCGCCAACGCGCTGAACCTGGTGTTCCCGGCCGGGGAGCGCTTCTTCGTCCGCAGCGTGCGCCACTACGTCGACCAGCTCGACGATCCCGAGCTCCTGGAGCGCGTGCGCGCCTTCGTCGGGCAGGAGACCCAGCACGGACGGGCCCACGAGCTCGCCTTCCGCATGCTCGACGACCAGGGCTTCGTCTACCGGGACTGGCTCGCCTGGTACGAGCGGGTGGCCTACGGCGTGCTCGAGCCCGCGGTGCCGCCCATCGTCTGCCTGTCGGTCACCGTGGCGCTGGAGCACCTCACCGCCACGCTGGCCACCGATGCGCTGGAGCAGTCCTGGCTCGACGAGATCCCGCCGATGTACGGCGAGCTGCTCGGCTGGCACAGCTGCGAGGAGATCGAGCACAAGGCCGTGGCCTTCGAGGTCTTCCAGGCCGTGGACGGGCGGTGGGGCGTGCGGGTGGCGGGGATGGGGCTCGCCGTGGGCGCCTTCCTGCTCTTCTGGACCTCGGGCATCCGCCACCTCACCCGGCAGGACCCCGAGGCCACCCGGGCGCGGCTGCGGCGGGAGCGCGCGGAGGCCCATGCGCGGGGCCAGGATCGCAGCTTCCTGCGTCGCGCCTTCCGGTCGTACCTGCGTCGCGACTTCCACCCCGACCACATCGACAACCGCGGGCTGGCCGAGGCCTGGCTCCGGGCCCACGGACGGTGGGAGGCCTGATGGACACCACCACCGCCATGCTCGTGCTCGGGGCGGGGCCGGTGGGCCTCGCCGTGGCCAAGGCGCTCGGCGAGCGCGGCATCCCCTACGTGCAGGCCGAGGCCACCGATCACGTCGGCGGGAACTGGGCCCACGGCGTGTACGAGAGCGCCCACATCATCAGCAGCCGCCGCACCACCGGGTACACCGACTGGCCGATGCCCGAGGACTGGCCCGACTTCCCCAGCGCCGAGCAGATGCGGACCTACTTCGAGGGCTACGCCGACGCCTTCGGGCTGCGGGCGCACATCCGCTTCGGGGCCGAGGTGGTGCGCGTGGCCCCGCGGGCCGACGAGCGGTGGGACGTGCGCTTCGCCGACGGCACCCGCGAGGTCTACAAGGGCGTGCTCGTGTGCAACGGCCACCACTGGAGCCGGGCCTTCCCCGCGTGGGTCGACGACTTCGACGGCGAGGTGCTGCACTCCAAGGACTACCAGCGCGCCGAGCAGCTCCGCGACCGCGACGTGCTGGTGCTGGGCGGGGGGAACTCGGGCTGCGACATCGTGAGCGAGGCGGCCCGCGTGGCGGCGCGCGCCGACTGGAGCCTGCGGCGCGGCTACTGGTTCCTGCCGAAGACGATGTTCGGTCGCCCCACCGTGGAGCTGATGCATCCCTGGCTCCCCGTGCCGGCGCAGCGCGCGGTGCTCAAGTCGCTGCTGCGCGTGGTGGTGGGTCCCTACAGCGCCTACGGCCTCCCCGAGCCCGACCACGAGCTCTTCGACGCGCACCCCACGGTGAGCACAGAGGTCTTCCACTACCTGCGCCACGGCCGCATCCACCCGCGTCCCGACGTGGCGTCGGTGCAGGGGCGCACGGTGCGCTTCGTGGACGGCACCGAGGCCACCTACGACCTCGTGGTGTGCGCCACGGGCTTCCACGTGGACTTCCCCTTCCTGCCCGACGGACTCGTCCCCGTGGAGGGCAAGGTGGTGAAGCTCGTCGGCGGCATGCTGCACCGCCGCCACCGGCACCTCTACGTCGTGGGCGCCTCGCAGCCCCGCTACGGCCTGGGCCCGCTCGTGCGTCCGGCGGCCGAGCTGCTCGCGGACTGGATCGGGCTGCAGGACGAGCTGCCCGTGCCCCTGGGCGAGGTGCTGCACAGCCTCGGGGCGCCGGTGCCCCACACCCACATCGTCGACCCGCACGCCGCGCTGCGCCTGCTCCGTCGTGCCCGCCGGGCGATGCCGCTGGTGCGGTGGAAGGGCCAGCGCATGGAGGCGCACACGGGCGCGGTGGCCTGATCGCGCGCGGGGATCAGCCCGCGAGCACCTGCTCCTGGAGCCAGCGGGCCACGGGGGCGGCGGCGCGGAAGCCCTCGATCACGTGGTCCACCACCTGGGGACCGTGCAGGGCCTCGCCGAGGTCCAGCTCGCGCACCACGTAGAAGCCCTTGTGCTTCAACAGCTCGGCCCGCGGATGGTCGGGATCGAAGCCCCGGGGCACCCGCACCGTGGCCTCGCCGCCCGTGGTCCAGCCCTGGGCCCGCAGGGCGTCGACCGCCTCGGCGAGCGCGACACCCCGGGGGCCGGCCACCGCGTCCCGGTAGCGCCCGATGCGCTCCTTCGGGATCGCGAAGGCGCCCGCGCCGGCGTGCACGCCGTCGGGCTCGATGCCCAGGTAGAAGGAGGCGCCCGACTTCTTGTCGTCGCCATGCCAGAAGTGGAAGGCGGCGTTGGTCTTGTAGGGGGTCTTGTCGGCGCTGAAGCGCGTGTCGCGGGCGATCCGGAAGATCGAGCCGTTCACCTGCGGCGCGCCGTGCACCGGGGGATCGAAGGCGGCCAGCGGCTCGAGCATCGCGGTGACGAAGGCCTTCGCCGGCTCGAGGAGGGCCTGCTCGTACCGGGCGCGGTGCGCGGCGAACCAGGCGCGATCGTTGTGCGCGGCCAGGTCGGCGAGGAAGGGCTGCAGGTCGGCGGGGAAGCCGGGGAAGGTGGTCATCGGGATCCCAGGTGCATGAGGTCGGCCATCGTGCAGCGATCCTGCACCACGCGCAGGCCGGCGGCGCGCAGGCGGGCGGCGAAGGCCTCGTCGCGGATGCCCTGCTGGAGCCACACCGCGCCGGGGGGCGGGTCCATGGCGAGCAGGTCGTCGAGGTGGCCGGCGAGGTGCTCGGGGCGTCGGAAGACGTCGACGAGGTCCACGGGCTCCCGGAGCTCGGCCAGGGTGGCGCGCACGGGCTCGCCGTGGAGCACCTGCCCCACGCACCGCGGGTTCACCGGCAGGATGCGGCGTCCGTGCGCGTGGAGCCAGGCCGGCACGTAGGCCGCGGGGCGGTCGGGGTCGGGGCTCGCGCCCAGCACGGCGACGGTGCGTGCACCCTGGAGGAGCTCGCGGACCTCCTCCAGGCGCTCCGGATCGGGCATCTTCGTCTCCTGCACGGAGTCCTAGCCACAGCTTCGCCGCCGGGCCCGCCCCGTGCGGTTAGGTCCCGCGGCCGGGTGGAGGTGCGGGTGTCGTGGTGGCTCGTCGTGGGCGTGGTGCTCGTCGCGCTCGTCGTGCTGGGCCTGATGGCCGGCGTGGGCGGCGAGGAGGAGGATCCGCCCGGGACCTTCCCCAGCGACGTGGGCCCCACCACGGTGGACGACGACTGGCGCGAGCTGGTGGCCTTCTACCGGCAGCTCGGCTTCTTCGAGGGGCTGCTGGCCGACGTGCGCCCCGACCACGCCGTGGCCACCGTCCGTGACGCCGCCCGTCGCACCTGGATGCGCGACCTCCGCCTCGAGGAGACCGACGTCGAGTGGATGGTGCTGGCGCTCGATCCCGAGCGCGTGTGGTGGTCGGATCGGCGCCTCGAGGTGGGGCCGGGCGAGCAGACCTACGTGGAGACCCTCGCGGCCTGGGCCCGCATCGCCCGCGGTGGCCTGCGGATCGACGACGTGGCCGAGAGCTGGGAGAGCCTCATGGGTCCGGTGCGGGTGACCTTCCGCCACGAGGACGACCCGGTGCTGCTGCTGCCCGAGGTGCGCGACCGCTTCCTCGACCTGGGCATCCTGTCGCGCCTCAACCAGCGCCTCGCGTCGGCCGGTCTGCGCTTCTGGTCGCTGCCCACGGGCGGGCGCACGGTGGCCCTGGTGGCGCTGACGGACGCCGAGGCGCGCGCCTTCCGTGCCCGCGGCGTGGAGCTGGACGACGTGGAGGCGCTGGCGGCGCCTCGGCGGTGAGGCTCACGGGCTGTCGATCACCAGCGTGACGGGGCCGTCGTTGACGAGCCGCACCTCCATGTGGGCGCCGAAGACGCCGCGCGCCACGGGCAGGCCCAGGGTCTCCAGCGCCTCGCAGGTGCGCCGGTAGAGGGGCTCGGCCAGGGCGGGGGCCGCCGCGCCCACGAAGCTCGGGCGACGGCCCTTCCGCACGTCGCCGTACAGGGTGAACTGGCTCACGCACAGCACGGCCCCTCCGATGTCGACCACGGAGCGATCCATGCGCCCGTCGTCGGAGGCGAAGAGGCGGAGGCCTGCGAGCTTGCCGGCCATCCAGGCCACCTCGGGCTCGCCGTCGCCCGGCGCGATGCCCAGGAGCACCAGCAGGCCGGGACCGATGGACCCCACCACCTCGCCGCCCACCTCCACGCTGGCCTGCTGCACCCGCTGCACCACCGCCCTCATCCCGCACCTCCGAGGGCCCGGCTGTAGGCGACGGCGGCGCCCAGGGCCACAGCACCTCCCGCGGCGGCCACCGTGGCCACCGCGAGCCACAGCCAGCCGAGGAGGTCGGCGGGCTCGGGGTGGGCGGGCCACGTGGCGCCCGGCGTGGGCAGGGTGGGGTGCGAGGGCGCGGCCTCCCAGGTGAGCGTGGCAGACCCGCCCGAGACCGTCGCGTCGGCGGCGGCGGTGGGGTGGGACGGCAGGGTGGGCGCCTCGTCGTCGAGGTCGGCGTGGCGCAGCAGGGTCCACGCGCCGAGCAGATCGGCGCAGAGCAGGGGGTCGTCGAGGGCCTCCCAGGCGCGGGGGAGGGGGGCGCCCAGCAGCGCGCGGCCGAGGTCGGCCAGCTGGCGCGGCGGCGTGCGGACCTCCGGGGCGAGTCCGCCGAGCGCCACCTCGCCCGTGGGCGCGACGCAGAGGTGCGAAGGGAGGAGCCTGCGCACGCCCAGGCCGTCCTCCTCGGCGATCACGAGCACGGCAGCGGCCGCCGTGAGCAGGCGACGCACCTCCGCGAGCGGCAGCGGGGGCACGGGGGCGTGGCCGTGGGCGGGGTGGGCGAGCGGTGCCACCCGGCCCTCGCCTCCGGGGCTGTGCACGTAGGCGCTCACCGGGACCTCCGAAGCCCCGCGTAGCGCGCCCGCGTCGTGCGCCGACGACCATGGCCCTCGCGCTTCCGGCGCGTGCCGTGGACCCGGTTAGGAGCGCCGGCCCAGGTCTCCGGAGAGCCGATGGCCGTGCACCTCGCGAAGGGCGTCCGCGACATCCTCCCCGCCACGATGCGCCACCGGCTGGAGGTGATCGGGCGGGTGAGGGAGGTCTTCGAGCGCTTCGGCTTCGATCCGCTCGACACGCCGGCCATCGAGCGCATCGAGACGCTCACGGGCAAGTACGGCGACGAGGGCGACAAGCTGCTCTTCCGCATCCTCGCGCGCGGCGAGGCCGGCCAGCGCGGCGAGGTCGACCTCGCCCTCCGCTACGACCTCACGGTGCCGCTGGCGCGCGTGGTGGCGATGAACGCCGATCTCCGGCTGCCCTTCAAGCGGTGGCAGGTGGCGCCCGTGTGGCGCGCCGATCGCCCCCAGCGGGGTCGCTTCCGCGAGTTCTTCCAGTGCGACTGCGACATCGTCGGCACCACGAGTCCCCTGGCCGACGCGGAGTGTCTCGCGGTCTTCTCGGCGTCGCTCCAGGCGCTCGGCTTCGCCGACTACCGCCTCCGCCTCAACGATCGGCGCATCCTCCGGGCGCTCGCGCGGGCCGCCGGAGCCGGGCCCGAGCTCGAGCTCACGGTGCTCATCGTGGTCGACAAGCTCGACAAGATCGGCCGCGAGGGCGTCACGCGCGAGCTGCAGGAGCTGGGGCTGGCGCCCGAGGGCATCGCCGCGCTCTGGCGCATCCTCGACATCCCCGCGGGGGGCGCCGAGGCCCTCGAGGCGCTCGACGCCGTGCTCGACGATCACGGCCGCGAGGGGGTGGCCACGCTGCGGGAGGTGCTGCCGCTGGCGCATGCGATGGGCGTGCCGTCCGAGCGCCTCGTCGTCGATCCCACCCTCGCCCGGGGCCTCGACTACTACACGGGTCCGGTCTTCGAGGGCGCGCTGCCGGGCTTCTCGGGCTCGGTGGGGGGCGGCGGCCGGTACGACGGCCTCGTGGGCATGTTCAGCGGGCGCGACATCCCGTGCGTCGGGGTCAGCCTGGGGCTCGAGCGCCTGCTGCTGCTCCTGGAGGAGCGTGGCGAGGCCCAGGCGGGCCAGGCCACGGCCGAGGTGCTGGTCACGGTCCACGATGCGGACACCCGCGCGTGGTCGATCGAGATTGCGCGGATCTTCCGCGAGGCGGGCATCCGCACCGAGCTCTACCTCGACGATCGGAAGCTCAAGCCGCAGCTCAAGCACGCCGATGCCCGTGGATACAGGTTCGTCGCCTTCGCCGGACCGGGAGAGCAGCAGGCCGGCCAGGTCCGGCTCAAGGACATGCAGAGCGGCGTGCAAGTCGACTGTACGCCTGCAGAGGCTGCACGACGGATCCAGGTGGGCTAGCCTCCGCCCGCCAGACGGCGAGCCCGTCCTGTCCCCCCCGGCGGTGTCCCCCGCCGCCGCCCCGCCCCAGGAGATCCATGGCCCGGTCACTCACGGTCCAGCCCGAAGAGCAGGCCTCGCGCAGCGCGCTGCTCACCGGTTTCCTGATCTTCGCGGTCGCGTGGCTCGCGGTCGGTGCGATGGCTGCGGCCGTCGGCGACACGGCGGTGGCCACGCCCGACACCCAGGCCTCCCGCACGCCCTGACCCTCTCGCGGCGGGGTCGGCCTGTCGCCGGGTGCGTGCCATCGGCTCGTGATCGTCGCCGTCGGCGGGCACGCGTCGTTTGCTCGCCCGCTCCGGTCAGGTAAGGACGGCCGCGCCGGTGAGGGCGGGTCATGATCGTGGTGGAGCTGGACGACGGCTGCGTGGTCCACCGGGTGGAGGACCCGGCCGAGGCCGAGGCGTTCCGGGCGGGCTTCGTGAAGGCCTACCGCGACGTGTTCGCGCGCCCGCCGTACGAGGAGTCCTTCACCGAGGACGAGGCCTCCACCATCTGGGATCGGCTGGTGGGCTCGCCCAACCACATCACCTTCGTGGTCGAGGACGCGTCGGAGCTGGTGGCCTTCGCGTCCGCCATCCCGCTGTCGTGCGACGGGCCCGTCGCACGCGCCCTCGCCGGGCTCGTGCCCGTGCGCGACACCATGTACCTGGCGGAGCTGGGGGTGCTGCCCGAGTACCGCGACCGCGGGCTCGCCCGCCTCCTGGTGAAGGCCCGCCTCAAGGCGATGGATCCCGCGCGCTTCACGCACGTGGTCCTCCGCGCGGTGGAGGGGAAGAACGAGGCGCTGGCGATGTACCGCGAGCTGCTGTTCACCGACATGGGCGTGTCGATGACCGTGACCCGCGAGCGCATCGACGGCACGGTGCGGAGCGACGAGCGTCACTTCATGAGCCGGGTGCTGTCCCAGGTCGACGTCGACAGCGCCGGCTGACACCCGCGGCGCTACGCGGGCGGCGGCACCCAGCGCGCGACGCCGGCCTGCTCGAGGGCCACGGCGGCGGCGATCGTGACGTGGTCGTTCCCGGGGGCGCCCACGATCTGGACGCCGAGCGGCAGCCCCTGCGCGTCGAGCCCGAGCGGCACCTGGGTGACCGGGAAGCCCAGCGCGTTGAAGATCGCGGTGTAGACCCACGACAGCGGACGCAGCCAGGGCTCGCGGTGGCGCGGCGCGGGCACGGGGTAGGGCGGGTAGAGCAGCACGCCGTCGCCGATCGCGTCCACCAGCTCCTCCCGCAGGGCGTGGCGCATCGCGGTGAACCGCGCCGTGCGGCTCGGGAAGGCCGACCCCACGTCCTCCACCAGGCCGAGGATCGTGGCCGGCAGCGTGTGGACGCCACCCAGCTCGGTGGGTCGGAACAGGTGGGGGAGCAGCCCGAGGCGGCTCGGACGTCGCATCAGGGTGCGGAAGGCGCCGGGGCCCTCGGCCTCGCCCATGGCGGTGGACCACAGGTCGAAGGAGCGCTTCAGCAGCGGGAACCGGGCGGTCGACACCTCGGCGCCCAGCTCGGCGAGGCCCCGCGCGGCGCGGTCCTGCGCCTCGGTGAGTGCGGGGTCCACCGGGGTGAAGCCGTTGTCGGGCACCACGAGCACCCGCATCCCCGAGAGCGTGACCGCCTCCGGATCGCCCAGGGGATCGGGTCCGACGATCGGGTCGTCGTCGGTGGGGCCGGCGAGGAGGCGCATCAGCAGCGGCAGGTCTTCCCCGCGGCGCGCGATCGGACCGGTGCCGAGCAGCCGCAGGCCGGCCTCGCTCGTGTTCACGGGGAACTGCCCCGCGTTGGGCACCACGCCGCTGCCGGGCTTGTGGCCGAACACGCCGTTGAAGAAGGCCGGCATGCGGATCGACCCGCCCACGTCGGCGCCCAGGCCGAAGGGCGACGCGCCCGCGCCCACGATGGCGCCCTCGCCACCGCTGGAGCCGCCCGCCGTGCGGCCCGCGTCGTAGGGGTTGGAGGTGCGTCCGTAGACGGGGTTGTCGGACTCCATCCACATGCAGAGCTCGGACAGGTTGGTGACCCCGAGCACGATCGCCCCCGCATCCCGCAGCCGGGTGACCGTGACCGCGTCCTCGTCGGCCACCGTGCCCTTGCGCGCGAGGAGGCCGCCGGTCCAGGGCATGCCCGTGACGGCGAAGGCCTCCTTCACGGTGCAGGGCACGCCGTGCAGGGGAGGCAGCTCCCCGCCGGCCGCGACGGCCGCGTCTGCGGCGTCGGCCTCGGCGCGCGCGGCGTCGAAGCGATCGGCCACCACGGCGTTGATGCGGGGGTTCACGGCCTGGATGCGTGCGATGTGGGCGTCGACCACCGTGCGGGAGCGGACCTCTCCCGTGCGGATCGCGCGGGCGAGCTCGGTGGCGGAGGCGAGGAGCAGCGGGTCCACGGGGGCTCCGGAGCGCGAGGGTCCGGCCGACCTATCCCCGGCTGCCGTCCGGTGCGTCGCGCCGGCGACGGCCGACAGGTCAGGTGGGAGGTGCGGTCAGTCCCGTTCCCAGCGCAGCGAGAAGGGGAGGGGCTTCCGCGCGCCGGGCGCCGTGTACGTGCCCGTGGCGACGCCCTCCTCCACGGTGCCGCGGAAGTCGAGGCCGTCGTCGCCCTCCGAGAGCCGTAGCGTGCCGTCGGCGCTGATCGTGCCCGCCAGCGTGTACTTGCGATCGGTGGGACCCGTGCGCACCACCGCCTCGGCCCGGAGGGCCGTGCCACGCTGGTCGTGGATGCGCAGGGTGAGCGGGAGGTGGTTGGCCTCGCCGCGCCAGGTGCCGGTGACCGCGGGCGGTGGTGGAGGCGGCGGAGGCTCGGGTGGCGCGGTCGCCGTCGGTTCGGCCACGGGCGTGGTGACCTCCACGGCGGCCGCGAGGGGCTGCTGCACCGGGGCCACGGGCGGGGGTGCGGGCTCCTCCTCGACGGGCTCCGGCGGCGGAGGCGTCGGGTCGGTCGGGCGTGGTGGCGGGGGAGCCGGCCGCGGGGGAGCGGGCGTCTCCGCCGCCGCAGATGCTGCGTTGGCGACGGCGGGCTCCTCGACGGGCTCGGGTGGGGGGTCGGCCGGCGGGGCGTCGCCTGGTGCGACGTCGGCGACGGACACGACGGGCGCGGCCACGGCGGTGGGCTGCGCCGCGATGGGCTCCGCGGGTGCCGGCACGGGTGGGGCGGGCGTCGGCCACAGGGCCCAGCTCAGCGCCCCCCCCGCGACCAGGGTGAGCAGCACGTAGGCGGTGGCCCGGTGGCTCGAGGACTCCGGGGGCGGCGGGTCGACCTGCGTGCTGGTGACCGTGCGACGGAGGCCCGGGTCGGTCCCCAGGGTGAGCGAGACGCCCGAGGCGGTGGCGTCCAGCCGGGCGAGCAGCTCCGGACGATCCGCGAGCAGCGCCTCCGCGAAGGCGCGCACGGAGGGGTGGCGCCGATCGGGCTCGAAGGCCATCGCGGTGGCGACGGCCTGCGCCACGCCGGCGGGGATCTCGCCGCGCAGGGTGTCGAGGCGCGGTGGCTGCGGCTGGTTGGACACGTCGAGCGTGTCGGTGTCGAAGGCGCGCACGCCGGCGAGGAGCTCGTAGGCGATCACGCCGAGCGCGAACACGTCGCAGCGCGCGTCGGCGGAGGAGGCGTCCACCGCCTGCTCGGGGGCCAGGTACCCGGGGGTCCCCATGATCGCGCCCACCCGGGTGCGTCCCGGTTCGTCCGAGGTCTCCACCACCTTGGCGATGCCGAAGTCGGCCACCTTCGGCACGTAGCCGGCGCCCTGGCGTGCCAGCAGGATGTTCGACGGCTTGAGGTCGCGGTGCAGGACACCGGCCTCGTGGGCAGCGACCACGGCAGAGCACACCGCCGCGAGCATGCCGAGTGCATCGTCCACGGCGAGCGGCCCGCTGGTGGCCAGGTGGCGGTCGAGCGGCGCGCCCTCCACGAGGTCCATCACCAGGGCGACGTACCCGTCGTGCCGCACCACGTCCGACACCTGCACGATGTGGGGGTGGCGCAGCTGGGCCTGGATGCGACCCTCCAGCAGCAGGCGCTCCGCGAGCCGCGGGCGCTTGAGCACCAGCACCTTCAGGGCGGCGAGGTTGCCGAGCTCCTCGTGCCGCACGCGCCACACCTGCGACAGCGCGCCCTCTCCGAGCAGCGCCTCCAGCCGCCAGCGTCCGCCGACCACCTCCCCGGTCTGCAGGGTGCTCACTCGGTGCGCCGCCGGGCGAAGTCGCGGAAGGCGACCCCCACGGACACCTTGAGGACGTCCTGCGGGTTGTTCACGGCGTAGACGGTGTGGAAGACCGAGAGCACGCCGGTGATGCCCGTGTCGTTCCGCACCAGCAGCTTGGCGCCGGCCTCGAGCACGAAGATGCGGAGCGCGGTGAAGCGGTCCTTCTCGGTGAAGTCGGTCTCGAGGAAGTCCACGCCCTGGGGACGGTAGAGCATCGACACCGACGGCCCGAGCGACACCACGGGCACCGGCGTCCACAGGTTCTCGACCGTGCTGACCAGCTCGATCCCGGGCGCGGCCTCGCCGCCCACGGTGAACGCGGGGTCGGTGGGGAGCGGGAAGCGCGCGGAGACGTCGCCGTAGATCGACCACCACCCCTTCGGCAGCGTGCCGATGCGCCCCAGCGCCACGCGCGGCTCGAGGGCGAAGGTGCCGTCGCCCAGGGAGGTGACGCGCTCACGGTGCTCCGCCGTGGTCTGGCCGAAGCGGAGGTCGAGCCCCACCGACATCGAGAGCGGGCGACCCGCCAGCTCGTCCACCACGAGCCACTTCACCCGGGTGCTGATGGGCCCGAGCCCCTGCGTGGTCTTGCATGCGCCCATGCCGAGGAGCTCGCACACGGGACCGGGCTCGTTCGCGTAGGTGTAGAGGTAGGAGAGGTCGGCCTCCACCTCGAAGCGCCGGGCGAGGCCCAGCGTGCCGATCAGCTTGGCGCCGAAGGTCATCACGCCGTCGTCGACCGCGATCACCGAGTCCTGGTAGGCCCCGTCGCCCACGGCGAGCTGGGTGAAGCGCTGGGCCTCGGCGCCGACGAAGATCTGCTCGTCGCCCTGCCCGAGCACCCACGGGCCGCTCCCGGCGTGGGCCGTGGTCGCCCAGGTGAGCGCCACGGTCGCGATGGCTCCACGCCGCATCCTGCCTCCCGGGCCAGGATGGTACCCCACCGCGCTCTCGCCGCGCTGGTCCCAGCGTGTGAGCATCCCTGCCCCATGGTGACGAGGACCACGTGACTCACAGCATCGCGGTGCACGGTGGCGCAGGCCTGATCCGGCGACACGCCCTGTCGCCGGCGCGGGAACAGGAGGCCAGGGACGCGCTGCACGAGGCGTTGCAGGCGGGCGATCGCGTCCTCGCCGCGGGGGGCGACGCCGTCGAGGCCGTGCTCCGCGCGGTCTGCGTGCTCGAGGACGCGCCCGTGTTCAACGCCGGACGCGGCGCGGTCTTCGCCGCCGACGGCACGATCCGCATGGACGCCGCGGTGATGAGCGGCGCCGACCGGAGCGCGGGGGCCGTCGGCGCGGTCCAGCGCCTGCGCCACCCGATCCGTGCGGCCGACCTCGTCCGACGCACCACGCCGCACGTGCTGCTCGTGGGGGCCGACGCCGAGGAGCGGGTGGTGGCGGCGGGTGCGGAGCGGTGCACCGACGAGGAGCTCTTCGTGCAGGAGCGGTGGGACCACTTCGTGCGCGCGCGGGCCGAGGGGCGGGTCGCGCTGGACCACGACCTCGACGACGCCGAGCCGAAGGGCACCGTGGGTGCGGTGGCCCGCGACGCGCACGGGCACGTGGCGGCGGCCACCTCCACGGGGGGGCTCGCGAACAAGCACCCCGCGCGCGTGGGCGACACGCCGATCGTCGGCGCGGGGACGTGGGCCTGGGACCACACCTGCGCGGTGAGCGCCACGGGGCACGGCGAGGCGATGATGCGCTGCTGCGCCGCCGCGCGCGTGAGCGCCCTCATGGAGCTGGCCGGCCTGGACCTCGCGGCGGCCACCGCCCGGGTGGTGCACGAGGAGCTGCCGCTGCTGGGGGGTACCGGAGGCCTGATCGCCGTGGACGCACGCACGGGACGCATCGCGCTGCCGTTCAACTCTGGTGGGATGTACCGTGGTTCCCTGGATACCGAAGGGAATCTCCACATCGCCATCTGGTAGATACTACCGAGAATATGCGTGATTTTCCTGAAAGTGCCCCGCGGGTGCACCGATAGGTCGGTCGTCGCCGGTGGCGGCAGTTCCGATGCAGACTGCGGGAGATCCACAAGCGCAACGAATCAGAAATGATTCGAATCATTCTTGATAGGGTCAAGAATGATTCTTTCACCCCGCTTTCCTCCCCGCGCTCGTCCATTGTCACGGAAGGTCCGTGACCTCCGCGTTTGGCACGCCCCCTGCTTGGTGGTCGTCGCCAACTCTCGGAGGCTCTCGTGGCCCTCACTCGTGACGACATCCAGACCCGCACCGCCCTCCCCCAGGGCATCTCGAACCGCGCCGTCGACGCGCCGGTCCGCGACCTGCCGGTCCAGGCCCCCAACCGCGCTCCCGAGGCGCCCTCCTCCCAGCCGTTCACGCCGGCCGAGCGCGACGCGCTCATCCTCGGCAACTACGATCTGGTGAAGAGCATCGCCCGCAAGATCCGGGCCCGCCTGCCCCGCGGCGTCGATGTCGACGACCTCATCGGGTACGGCGTCGTCGGGCTCATCGAGTCGATCGACCGCTACGACGGCAGCCGCTCCGTGCCCTTCGAGGCCTTCGCCCGTCCCCGCATCCAGGGTGCCATCCTCGACGCGCTCCGCGCGATCGACTGGGTGCCGCGCAGCGTCCGCCGCAAGGCCGACCTGCTCCACAGCGCCACCGAGGACATCCGCGAGAAGATCGGCCGCGCGCCGAACCGCGAGGAGCTCGCGAAGGCCGTCGGCGTGCCGGTCGAGAAGCTGGAGCGCCTCGAGCGCGGCGCCCGCATCCGCACCATCACCTCGCTCGACGCCCCCGTGGGCGGCGACGGCGACGCCACCCTCGGGTCGATGGTCGCAGGCGAGAGCGAGGACGTGCTCGGCGACTGGGAGCAGGCCGAGCTCACCGACGAGATCGTCGAGGCGGTCAAGCGCCTCCCCGAGCGCGAGCGCGTCGCCGTCTCGATGTACTACCTGGGCGAGCGCTCCCTCAAGGAGATCGGCTCGGAGCTCGGCGTCAGCGAGAGCCGCGCCTGCCAGCTGCGCCGCCAGGGTGTGGAGCGCCTGCGCTTCAAGGTCCGTCACCACCTCGACTGACCCTCCGCAGGTCGCGCCTCGGCGCCATCCCTGGCCACCCCTCGCCGCGCGCGACGGGTGGCCCGTCGTGCATGGGGCCTCCGTCGCCGGGCGATGCGCTCGCGGATGCGCAGAAGGGTGGACCCCGACCCTCCCCAGGCGCTATCGATCCACATGGCCGTGGAGGCACCGTGGATCTGGGAGCCGTCGAGCGGGTGCTCGTGCCCGTGGACCTGACCGACCTGTCCCTCGAGGCCCTCGAGACGGCCCGGTCCACGGTGGCCGACGGCGCGCGCCTGCACGCGCTCTTCGTGCTGCCCGAGCTCCACCCGCTCGACCCGGCCGTGTCGGCGGATCTCACCCCTGCGGTGCGCATCGAGCGCGCCACCCACACGGTGGCCCACCGCCTCGGTGACCAGGGCTTCGGCGACGTGGCGCTGCACGTCACCATCGGCGAGCCCGCGCACGAGATCGTGCGGCTGGCCGAGGACCTGCACGCCGAGCTGATCGTCATGTCGTCGCACCACTACACGGGCCTGATGCACGCGCTGGTGGGGTCGGTGGCCGAGCGCGTGGTGCGCCGGGCCTCCTGCGCCGTGCTCGTGCTCGGGCCCACCGGATGAGTCACGGGCCGGGCAGGATGCGCGCGCGAGGTCGTGCGCTGGGGCTGGCGCTCCTGGTCGGGGGTGGCTGCTCCGTCTCCCTCACCCAGCTCACCGACGACTCCGGATCGGCGGGGGTGCTGCTTCCGCCGCTGCAGCCCATGCCGCTCGATGCGGTGGTGGAGGCGCGGGTCGACGAGCTCCTCGCGCAGCTCACGCTGGAGGAGAAGGTCGCGCAGATGCACGGCACGTCCATCCTCCCCGTGTCGGGCCGGTGGCCGGTGGCCGACAACCCGCGGCTCGGCATCCCGCCCCTGCTCATGGCCGATGGCCCCCGGGGCACCACGGCCCGCGAGGGCACGAGCTTCCCGGTGGGCATCCTGCGCGGCGCCACGTGGAACCCCGAGGTGGAGCGGCTGGTGGGCACCGCGGTGGGCCGGGAGTCGGCCGCGGCGGGGGTGAACGTGGTGCTCGCGCCGGTGCTGAACCTGGCGGCCCACCCCCGCTACGGGCGCGCCCAGGAGACGTACGGCGAGGATCCGGCCCTCGTGGGTCCGCTCGCCGTGGCCTTCGTCGAGGGCGCCCAGACCTTCGTGATGGCCAGCGCGAAGCACCTCGCGGTGAACAACATCGAGAACAGCCGCTTCGAGCTCGACGCCCAGGTGCCGGCCGACGTGCTCCGCGAGACCTTCCTGCCGCAGTTCGAGCGGGTGGTGCGCGAGGGGCGCGTGGCCAGCGTCATGTCGGCCTACAACAGCCTCAACGGGTCCTTCTGCGGCGAGAACGCCGAGCTGCTCACGGGCATCCTGAAGGGGGACTGGGGCTTCCAGGGCTTCGTGGAGTCCGACTGGGTCAACGGCACCCACGACGCGAAGCGCTCGGTGGAGGCCGGCCTCGACATCGAGATGCCGGTCGACAAGACCTTCGACGCGCTCGCCCAGCTCGTCGAGCGGGGCGAGGTGGACGTCTCGCACGTCGACGAGGCGGTGCGACGCATCCTCCGTCGCAAGCTCGAGTTCGGTCTCGAGTCCTGGAGCCCGCCGGGGTCCGAGGTCCTCCGGTCCGCGGAGCACCTCGCCCTGGCCCGCGAGGTGGCGGCGCGCGGCATGGTGTTGCTGCGCAACGAGGGCGACGCGCTGCCCCTGGCGCCCGAGCTCCGCCTCGCGGTGGTGGGTCGCCTGGCCGACCTCGAGAACCTGGGCGACACCGGAAGCTCCGACGTGCCGGTGGTCGACGCGGTCACCGTGAAGGAGGGGCTCGAGGCCGTCTACACCACCGTGAGCCACATCGGCACCGACACCCTCACGCCGGCTGACGAGACCACGATCGCCCAGGCCGACGCCGTGGTGGTGGTGGTCGGGCTCACGGACGAGGACGAGGGAGAGTACGTCCCGGGCAAGTCCAAGGGCGACCGTGAGGGGCTGGCCCTCTCGGAGGCTCACGCGGCGCTGGTGCAGCGCGTCTCGGAACTCCACGAGCGTGTGATCGTCGTGCTCGAGGGAGGGTCTGCCATCACGGTGGAGCCATGGATCGACGCGGTGGAGGGCGTGGTGCACGCCTGGTACCCTGGGGAGCAGGGAGGGCATGCCCTGGCTGATCTCTTCACGGGTTCGCGGAACTTCGAGGGTCGCCTCCCGGTGGTGGTCCCGCGCACGGCGGAGCAGCTCCCGCCCTTCGACAACGTGAGCCTCACGGTGCGCTACGGGCCCTACCACGGGCAGCGTCACCTCGACGCCGCGGGAGAGGAGCCCCGTTTCGCGCTCGGGTTCGGGCTGTCCTACACCACCTTCGGCTTCGACGTGCTGCAGGTGGACGAGCGGCTCACGGATCCCGACGGCGCGGTGCTCGTGGACGTCGGGGTCTCGAACACCGGTGCGTGGGCGGGCAGCGCCCTCGTCACGGTCTGGCTCACGCGTTCGGGAAGTGACGAGCCTCGGCGACTGGCCTCGTTCGCGCGCCTCGACCTCGCCGCGGGAGGCTCGGGCCAGGTCGCCCTCACGGTGCCGACCCGCGCCTTCGCCTCCTGGGACGAGGCGGCGCGTGGCTGGCGCGTGCAGCCGGGTTCGTGGCTCGTCGAGGTCGGGCCGCACGCGGGCGACCTGCCGCTGCAGGCCACAGTGCAGGTGGAGATCGACGCGCCGTGAGGCCGAGGCTCACGCCTCGGCGAGCGCCGTGCCCATCGCGTCGAGCACCTGGTCCACCTCGGCATCCGTCATCACGAGCGGCGGGCACACGGCGAGCACGTCGTTGATCGGGCGCACGATCACCCCGAGCGTGAGCAGGCGGTCGCGCACCTTCGCGGCCTGCACGCCGTCGGGCACCACGGCGCCCCACACCGCGCCGTCGCCGCGCACCTCGCGGAGGAGCCCGCGATGCTGGAGGGCGCGGAGACCGGCCTCGAGGCGGCCCCCGATGCGGGGCACCGCCGCCATCAGGTCCTCGGACTCCGTGAGGTCGAGGCAGGCCAGGGCGGCGGCGCACGCCAGCGGGTGACCCGAGTAGGTGTGGCCGTGCCGCAGCAGGAAGGTGGCGTCGGCCTCGAGGGGCTCGCGCACCGCCTTGCCCACCACCACGCCGCCGAGCGGGACGTACCCGCTGGTCACCGCCTTCGCGAAGGTGATCATGTCGGGCCGCAGGCCCAGGTGCTCGGAGCCGAACCACGTGCCCAGCCGGCCGAAGCCGCACACCACCTCGTCGGCGATGAGGAAGGCGCCATGGGCATCGCAGAGGGCGCGCACGGCCGCGAGGTAGCCGGGCTGCGCGGGGAAGACGCCACCGGCCGCCTGGAGGGGCTCGGTGATCACGGCGGCGATGCGCGGGCCGTGCTCGGCGAACACCGCCTCGAGGGCGGCGAGGTCGTGGTGGGGCACCTGGACGAAGCCCGGCACCAGCGGGCCGAAGCCCTCGCGGTTGGGCGGGATGCCCTGGGCGCTCGTGCCGCCGTAGGTGACGCCGTGGTAGCCGGAGGAGCGGCTCACGATCATGTCGCGCTCGGGCTGGCCGGCGCGCTCGTGGGCCATGCGGGCGAGCTTGATGGCCGTGTCGACCGACTCGGAGCCGGAGCAGGTCAGCGCCACCCGCGGGTCGTCCACGGGCGCCACGGCCGCGATGCGCGCGCTCAGCACGTCGGCGGGCGGGTTCGTGAAGGGCGCGAAGCAGTGGTAGCCGGCGAGCGTGGCGGCCTGCGCGGCGATGGCGTCGGCCACCTCCTGCCGTCCGTGGCCCACGTTGCAGTACCAGAGGCTGGCCATGGCATCGAGGTAGGGCCGTCCCTGGTCGTCCCACACCGTGGAGCGCTCGCCGCGCACGATCGACAGGTAGGAGGTGGCGGCGGGCGGCGCGAAGGGGTGCAGGAAGGCAGGCGGCGTCATGCGGACCTCGGGGGCAGGCCGCGCCGTATCGCGCTGGCGCGGGTGGGGGTCCACCGTCACCGGGGCCGGTGCGCGCGCGTAGTGGTGCCATGACCGAGCACGACCCGCTCACCTCCGACCTCCCGGAGCCGCCACCCCCGCTCTCCCGCCGCGTGCTGGGCTGGGTGGGGCAGGCGATCCAGCTGGCCGTGGCCTTCGTGCTGGTGTTGGGCGTGGTGGGCTGGATGCGGTCGCCGGCGCTGCCGCCGGAGGCACCCGACTTCGCCCTCGTGGACCTCCAGGGCCACACGCTCCAGCTGTCCGAGCTGCGTGGACGCCCCGTGGTGCTGTCCTTCTGGGCCACCTGGTGCGGGGTGTGCCGGGCCGAGATGCCGTCGAAGGAGGCCTTCGCACGGGCCCACGACGACGTGGCCGTGGTGGGCGTGGCCGTGGACTCCCGCGCCGCCGTGCAGCGCTACGTGGGCGCCGAGGGGCTGCCCTTCCCGAACGTCATCGCCTCGCGCGAGGTGGTGGAGGCCTACGGGGTGGAGATGTTCCCCACCACCGTGGTGCTCGACGCCGAGGGCCGCGTGGTGTGGACCCACTCGGGCGCGATGCTCCGTCCGATGCTGGAGCTGCTGGCCTGGTGGGCGCGCTGAGCCGGCCTACAGCGTCTTGAGGTAGGCGATGAGGTCGGCCTTGTCGGCGGCGCCGAGGATCTCGGCACCCTGCGCGTCGAGCAGGTGCTCGTCGTGGCCGCGGTTCGACAGGCCGGGGCGCGTGGTGTCGAAGTGCCCGTCGTCGTCGTCGAGCCAGGCGGCCGGGACGGCGTCGCCGGTGGGGTAGCCCACGCAGCCTGCGTCGAAGTCGGTGGCCGGGTCGTCGGCGGGGCCGAGCCAGAAGGTGGGGGTGCGCTGGTCGGCCGGCGACAGCAGGTCGCACAGCGTGGGGACCGAGGCGTTGTGCAGGTAGGGGTAGCGGATCCAGATGCCCTCGAGGGGGGGCGGCACGTAGCCGGGCTGCACCTCCACCAGGGTCTTCATCCAGGTGGAGACCTCGAGGCGGTTCAGGCTCTCGGTGAAGTCGGCCATGCCCTGGGCGCGCTGCAGGTCGGTGCCCACGTCGAAGACGGGCGTGCGGTCGTGGTAGTGCACCGCGGTGGTCTCGAGCTTGCCGCGCAGGTCGCGGGTGGCGGCGTCGGGGGCGTCCCAGCCCTTGTCGTAGGTGCCGTGGCAGCTGCTGCACATCGACACGAAGTGGGCCTCGCCGCGGCGTGCCGCCTCCAGGTCGAGGCCGTCGCTGCCGAGCACGTCGATCCACCGGGGCGCCTCGGTGGCGAACACGGCCACGGTGAGCGCGTCGGCCACCTCGCGGTTGTCCTCCAGCCAGGTGCGCAGCTCGTGCAGGTCGGTGGCGCGGCCCAGCTCGTTCCAGAGGAAGTTCGTGAAGATGGGGTTGCCGGTGACGATGGAGCCGTCGGCCAGCCAGCGGGTCTTGTACTTCAGCGTCCACCACACGGCGGGCTTGCTGTCGGCCACGAAGGACTCGAGCATCGCCGGGCGCGGGTTGACCTCGAAGTCGTTCGAGAAGGTGGCCCACGCGTCGGGCTCACGCCGGGCCAGCGACAGGGAGACCTGGGCCAGCGAGGTGTCGAGGCCCCGCACGGACGGCACCACGGCGCCGACGGCCGCGAGGTTGCGCTGGGTGCGCTCGAAGAGCTCGAGCTCGCCGTCGTCGGCCCCGGTGACCGCGGCGAAGGCGTCGGCGGGGATGTCGGGGAAGAACTCCTGGGCGAGGTGGAAGAAGGCGTTCGCACGGGCCTTCCGGTTGGTGAGCCCCACCACGGTGCGGCCGAAGGCCTCGCTCACGTGGCAGGCGGCGCACGAGAAGGTGAGCGCCTCGCCCCACTCGGTCTGCAGCGTGGCGGCACCCATCGCGTCGCCGGCCTGCTGGCCCTCCGGGTAGGGCGTGCGGAAGGCGCCCGTGGCGTCGGCCGGGGAGTACGGCGGCAGGCCGAGCCAGTCGTACATGCCCGCCATGGTGTCGAAGCCGAGGATGGCGCGCGCGCCGGCCCGGAGGGTGGCCTTCTGCGGGTCGGGGTCGCTGTCGTCGAGGAAGGCCGCCAGCGGCTTGTAGGGCAGCAGCAGGCCCGAGACCGTGATGGGCCAGGCCGACATCGTCTTCAGGCCGTCCTCGCGCGCGGCGGCCCAGTCGTCGTCGGAGAGCTGGAAGATGTTGGCGCGGTGGCCCTCGGGCGGCAGCGAGGCCTCGCGGGTCCAGTCGGCGGCATCGTGATCGCACACGCCGTCGGCGTCGAGGTCGAGGCCGGAGGCGCACACGGCGGCGTCGGGATCGGTCGCACAGGCGGCGAGGAGCAGGGGCAGGGCCACGGGACGCACGGCGTCACCTCCACCGGGCGAGGATAGCGCGCAGACGGGGGTCCTGCTCGGGCACGCGCGAGGCCCGTGGCACCCGGAGTAGGATGCCGTCCAGCCTTGGAGCCCCCCGTGCGCGCGGTGCTGCTTCCCCTCCTGCTGCTGGCCTGCGATGTCGCCGTGCCCGCCTCGTCCTCCCTGGACTGGTTCGACACGGACACGGCGGTGACCGGCACCGAGGGTCCCGAGGACTCCACGCCTCCCTCAGGGGACAGCGGGGACAGCGGGGACAGCGGTCAGGTCGACACCGACACGACCACCGACAGTCCGCCCCCGCCCGTGGACTGCCAGCCCGTCTCGGATGCGGGCCACGACCTGTGCCTCGGCACGGTCGACCGCTGCGAGGCGGTGTTCACCGACGGTGCGGGGTGCACCGAGGTGTGCGCCGAGGCCGGCCTCCTCTGTGCGGGCGCCTGGGAGAACGTGTCGGACGCCTGCCTCCCGGATCTGGCGCGGCCGCCACTGGCCTGCGACAGCGGCCACGGCTCCGACTTCTGCGTGTGCACGCGCGACGGGGCGGGCACCGCGCCGGCCACCCAGCCCCCCCCGTTCAGGGATCGCGCCGAGCAGCTGCTGGCCGAGCGGCTCGGCTTCGGGCGCGGGGCGCGGGGCGGCGACTTCGCGGGCCACCTCTACAAGGTCACCACGCTCGCCGACGAGGGGCCCGGCAGCCTGCGGGCGGCCCTGGAGGATGACCAGCCCTGGTACGTGATCTTCGAGGTGGACGGCACGATCACCTGGGAGGAGGACGTGCGGATCACCTCGTCCCGCAAGACCGTGGACGGGCGTGGCCACACCGTGATCGTGGACGGCACCTGGAAGCTGGAGGACGTGCACGACATCATCCTGTCGGACCTGTCGCTCAAGCGGTCGGAGCGGTCGGGGGAGTCCGCGTGCTCCCAGTCCGGCGACGTCATCAGCATCCGGGGCGACGGCGGCAAGGACCCGGCCTCCTTCACGTCGCACGACCTCTGGTTCCACCACCTCGAGCTGTACGAGGGTGGCGACGGCCTGCTCGACATCCGCGGCGGCACGGGCATCACCCTGTCGTGGACGCACCTGCACAGCCACCGCAAGGCCATGCTCGCCTGGCAGGTGAGCGACGGCGACGAGGCGGAGGGCATGCAGGTCACCTTCCACCACAACCACTTCGACCGGGTCTCGATCCGCGGGCCGCGCTTCCACTACGGCCAGGCCCACTTCCTCAACAACTTCCAGGACGAGTGGTGGCACTACGGCTCGTCCTCCTACGACGGCGCCCAGTTCGCCTCGGAGGCCAACGTCTGGCAGGCGGGCGACAACTGCGTGGGCATCCCCCAGGTGGTGCCCTGCGTGGATCCGAACCCCTGCGGCGACGACAACGACTGGTTCGTGAACCGCAAGAAGGCGGTGGTGAACGAGGACGAGGGCAACGACGCCGGCTGGGTCCGCAGCACGGGCGACCTGCTGCTGGGCGGGGCGCAGCTCCCGGAACGCGACCCCTCGAAGGTCTTCGACCCGCGCAGCCACTACGCCTACGTGGCCGAGGCGGCGACCGCCGCGCTGGCCGCGCGCATCGAGGCCGAGGCCGGTCCGCGACGCACCTGGAGCTTTCCGTGAAGCGCGCGACGATGAAGGGGGTGGCCGTGCTGCTGGCCTGGGGCTGTGCCCCGGCGCCCGACGGGGACGACGACACGGACGCGGTGGCCGTGGACACCGACCCGGTGCCGCTGGGCGATCCCCCCGGGTGGGTGGCGCCCGACGCGCCCGGTCCCTACGGCGTGGGCGTGGTCACCCTCACCTGGACCCACCCCGAGCTGGGGGAGCTCCGCGCCGAGCTCTGGTACCCGGCCACCCCCGAGACCGACGCACCGCGGGCCACCTACGATCAGGACATCCTCTCCTTCCCGTCGGACGTGGCCGTGCGGGAGGCGCCGCCCGACCGACGCGGCGGGCCCTACCCCCTGGTGGCCTTCTCCCACGGCTTCGGCGGCATCCGCTTCCAGTCCTTCTTCCTCACCGAGCACCTCGCCTCGCACGGCTTCGTGGTGATCGCGCCCGACCATCCGATGAGCTCGCTGGTGGACCTGCGTCCGTCGAAGGCGGCCGAGGCGGCGGCCCGGCGGCCCGGGCAGCTCTCGGCGGCGGTGGACCTGCTCGACACGGCGCCTGTGGCCGGTCTGGAGGTCGACACCTCCCGCTTCGCCGCGGTGGGTCACAGCTTTGGCGGGTGGACCTCGCTGGTGGTGGGCGGGGGCGTGGTGCACGCCGAGGCCGTGGAGGAGGTGTGCGCCACCCTCGACCCCACCGGCTGCAACTTCTTCGAGGGGCAGGAGCTGCCGCTGGAGGAGGTGGCGAAGCACGCCCAGCCCGACCCGCGCGCCCAGGTCACCGTCGCGCTGGCGCCGGGCGTCTGGTACGCCTTCGGCACCGAGGGCGAGGGCCTGCAGTCGGTGCGACGTCCGCTCGTGCTGGGCGGCACACGCGACGGCGACCTCCCCTATGCCAAGGAGATCCTGCCCACCTACGAGGCGCTCGGCGCGGGCAAGGCCCTGGGCTCGCTCCAGGACGCCGGCCACTGGGCCTTCTCGGACCTCTGCCGCATCCTGCCGGTGGCCGACTGCGCGGGCGAGGCGAAGGGCTTCATGGAGCCCGAGCGCACCCAGGCGATCACCCGCGAGAAGGTGCTGGCCTGGGTGCGGGTGGGCCTGCTCGACGAGGGTCGCGACGCGCCCTGGCTGGCGGGGGCGGAGGACCTGGCGTGGGAGGTGGGGGAGTGACGGCAGCGGGGCTCACGGCACCCGCTCCGCCCGCTCCGACCAGGCACTGCCCCACGGCGTGAGCTCCTGGGCCACCACCTGGCCGTCCTCCACGACGAACTCGAGCACCGACAGGTCCTGCTCGTAGAGGAAGCGGGTGGGCGACAGGATGCGGGGACGGGCGCGGCCGCCGCCGGAGCTGCGCTGGGTGAGGATGCCGCCCTTGCGGACCACGACGCGGCGCACCGTGTGGTCGTCGATGCGGTAGACGCCCGCGAGGCGGCCCAGCTCGGCGGGCGTGAGCCGGGGCTCCGGGTCGCCGGGGCCGGGCAGGGGTTCGCCCAGCACGATCTGCACGGCGCGGCGCGCGAGGGTGGAGGGGTCCACGGCCGCGCCGTTCGTGAGGGCCGCCACGTGCAGGTCGAGCGCGGGCACGTGGACGACGTGGGTGAGGAAGCCGGTGATCGCGCCGCCGTGCCACGCCGCGGGGTGCCCCTGCACCTCGCCGAGGAACCAGCCCTGGCCTCGGTCGAGCGGCGTTCCGTCCTGCAGGACCACCGGGGTCCAGGCGCGCTCCAGGGTCTCCGCCGAGACGATCCGACCCTCCCGCAGGGCGCGGTCCCAGCGCTCGAGGTCGTCGGCCGACGACACGATGCCGCCGGCCGTGAAGGGCCAGGCCATGCTGATCGGGGGCGCGTGGACCCAGTCGCCGGCGCGGGTGCGCCCGTGGCCCTGGGCATGGAGCGGCGTGCCGGGTGGCGGGTCCCCGAGGCGCGTGTCCTGCAGGCCCGCCGGCGCGATCACCCGCTCCTGCAGCAGCTGCTCGAAGGGCGTGCCCGTGACCCGCTCCGCGATCACGCCGAGCAGGAAGTAGCCGGAGTTGCTGTAGGCCCAGGCCGTGCCCGGCTCGAAGAGGAGGGGTTCGGCGGCGAAGAAGGCGACGGCCTCCTCGCGGGAGACCTCCTGGCCCGCGCGGTCGGCGAAGCCGGGCAGGGCGTTGAAGCTGGGGATGCCCGACGTGTGGGTGAGCAGGTGCGCGACCGTGACCTGGTCGCCCTGGGGCGCCGGGTACTCCGGCAGCAGCGCGCGGATCGGCTGGTCGAGCGCGATGCGGCCCTCCTCCACGAGGGTGAGCACCACGATCGCGGCGAACTGCTTGGTCACCGAGCCCAGGCGGAAGGTGTGCTCCGGGGTGAGCGGGACGCCGGCCGGGACGTCGGCGAGCCCCCGGGCCTCGCGCAGCAGCACCGTGTCGCCCCGACGCACCCGCAGCACCGCGCCGGGCGCGTCGGCGGGGACGGACGCCTCGAGGAGCGCGTGGAGGGCCGACGAGAGGGCGGCGTCCTCCATTGGCGGTGGGGGCGCGTCGGCCTGCGCGAGGGGCGCCGGGCCGACGAGGAGGAGGGCGACGAGGAGGAGGCGAGGGGACATGGGGACTCCAGCCGGACTGCGTGCGCTCACCCCCGGCAGTATCCCAGGTTCTCCTCCGCCAGCTTCCGCGCGTGATCCGGCAGCCCCGCCTGCGCCAGCAGCGCCTCGTTGATCGCCGCCGCCTCGGCCTTGCGCCCCAGCCAGTACAGGCACACCGCGTGGTTCAGCTTCGCGCGCCACGCGTACACCTCCACCTCGACGAACAGGGCGTGGGGCGGGGGCATGGGCAGGGAGGCGGCCCGACCGAAGAAGAGCTCGCCGGTGGCGTGCTGCTTCTGCTCCAGGGCGCGCACGCCGATGTCGTGCAGGGGCTCGGCGCGCCGGGGGTCCACGTCGTGGGCGAGGAGCAGGGCAGCGAGGACCTCGGGCCAGGGGTCGCCGCGGCGCTGGCGGCAGCGGGCGGCCTGCAACGCCGAGACGAAGACCTCCTCGTGCCAGCCGCCCATGGTGGCGCGGTGCTCGTACCAGCGCACGGCGTTGTCGAGGTCGTCGGCGTCCCGGTAGGACTGGGCCAGGTAGAAGGCGCTGCGGGCGTCGGTGGGGTCGTCGAGGAGGGCGGCCTCGAGCAGCAGGGCGTCGCGCCGGAAGGTGTGGGGGTCGCGGGTGCGCACGCCGCGACGCTCCGACGCGATGACCACGCCGGGCAGCGCCTCGGTGCGCGGGGTGCGGCCGAGGGTGAGGTACTCGTGCACCACGCCCTCCCAGCGCCAGGGGAGGTCGGCGCGCACCAGCGCGGGCAGCTGGTAGAGGTGGCCGCCGCGGCGCTTCTGCAGGCCGTAGGCCTCGGCCGTCAGCCGGGGCCAGCGGTAGCCCTCGGGCACCTCCAGCGTCTCGTCGGCGTCGAGGAAGAGCAGGTAGTCGGCGCGCCCGCGCGCGAGCTCCAGGGCCTCGCTGCGGTTGTGGCCGAAGTGCTTCCAGGGCCGGTCGACCACCTCGCCGGGCAGGCCGCGCAGCTCGTGGCGGATGACCTCGCGGGTGGTGTCGGTGGAGCCCGTGTCGCAGATGAGCCAGGCGTCGATGAGGGGCTTCACGCTGCGCAGGCACTCGGCGATGACGGGCGCCTCGTCCTTCACGATCATGTTCAGGCAGACGGTGGGGCGGGCCATGGGGGCTCCGGGCTCGGACCAGGGGACAGCGGGCCCCTACCTCGCCTTCGGCATCTTCGTGAGCGCGCCCGTCTTGACCATCTCGCGCAGCACCCGCTGCATCTCCTGCGCCCACACCACCTCCACGGCGTCGAGGCCCTGCCGCCCCACGCTCGCGAAGGCCTCGCCGAGCTCCACCGCCGAGCCGTCGCCGCCGAAGCCGGTCCCTGCATGCCGCGCGTAGAGCGCCACCAGCTCCTCGCTCAGCCTGCCGAGGTGGCGGCGCATGATCTCCAGGCCCCCCACCACCACCTCGAGCTCCACCCCGGCCTCCTGCAGCTTCACCGCCACCTGGAGGAGCTTCGGGCTCGACACGAGGTACTGGCGCCCCTCGCGCTTGGCGAAGCCGAGCCGGACGAGGTCGGCGACCACCCCGGTGCGCGTGGCGCCCACCCGGGCCTGCAGCTCGTCCTGCGAGAGCAGCACGGGCTCGTCCTCGTGCCAGGGCTCGGCGAGGCGGGCCTCCAGGCCCAGCCACTCCTGCAGGGCCACCTCGCCGCGGTCGATGCGCCCCACGAGGTCGCGGATGGCCCGGATGCGCAGCCCCCGGTCCTGCAGCTCGCCGATGAGCTTGAGGCGCTCCACGTGGTCGACGCCGTAGATCGCCTTCCGCCCCTGGATCTCGGGCTTCTGCAGCGCGCCCTTGGACTGGTAGAAGCGGATGGTGCGGCTGGGCACGCCGGTGTGGGCCGCCAGCTCGTCGATGGTCCAGGTGGGCGGGGCGTCGTCGGGGGTCTCGGGCATGCCGGGCGCCTCCTCGGGGGGCGCCGGCAACCTAGCGTCGGCGGTCATGGCGCGGCAGTCGCCGTGGCGAGGTCCGACGGACGGGGACGCGAGAGCGCGCCGATCCAGCGCAGCGCCGCCCCGAGGATCTCCCCCCACGTGCCCGTGCGGTAGGTGACCCCGTGGGCCTCGCAGATGGCGCGGACCTCGGGCGCGATCTCCCGCAGGCGGTTCGGGGGGAGCTTCGGGAAGAGGTGGTGCTCGATCTGCCGATCGAGGGCCCCGCAGAGGATCGACACCGGCAGCGGCACCTCGAAGTTCGACGAGGCCTCGGCCTGCATGGCGTACCACTGGCCCCTGCCCCGGGCGCGCGTGCCCTCGGGGTAGGCCGCCACGTCCTCGCCGATGTGGCCGCAGAAGATGGTGGCGGCGGTGTAGACGTCGCGCATCACCTCCGACAGGGCGTTGCCCAGGGCCACCTTCCAGAAGAAGGGACCGGCCAGCGCGGGGAACAGCACGTACTCCTTGCCGTAGTAGGGCAGGTACTTGCGCCAGGCCCGGCCGTAGGCGCGGCGCCAGGTGGCCCACGACCGGTCGGGGATGAAGTCGTGCCCGCCGGGGCGGCCGTTCCCGACGTGCAGGTCGGTGATGCCCGTGAAGTGGGCGTTCATCGTGAAGCCGAAGTTCGGGAAGAGCACGAAGAGCGAGAAGGGGAGCTGCCCGCGGTTGCGACGGGCGTCCCAGGGGGTGTGCTCGGTGAGGCGCACCGGGCCGAAGTGGATGTCGGGGTCCTTGCCGGCGATGTTCGTGAAGCCGTGGTGGCGCTGGTTGTGGCCGGTGCGCCAGGCCTCCTCGTCGATGGGCACCTCCCACCACCACGTGGCCGACGCGAAGCGCTCGGCGCCGGGCAGGCCGTCGTAGGCGCCGTGGAGCACGCTGTGGCCCACCTCGGTGGCCTGGAGCTGCTTGTGCAGCCACAGGGCCCCGACGCCCAGCGTGAAGGTCACCGGCTCGAAGGAGACGTGGATCAGCGCGCGGCCCACCACCTCCATCGTGCGGGAGAAGGTGTCGACGCGGCGGATGTGGCGGACGTCGGCCTCGCCGAGCTCGGCGTCGACGCGGGCCTTGAGGGCGTCGAGGGCCCGGCCGAAGGCCGCGAGGCGCTCGGCCTCGGGGAGGTCGCGGGGGTCGGGGACGACGGGCAGGGCGGACATGGTGCCTCCGGCGGGCAGCATGCATCACCACCCGACGGCACACCATTCACCGTTACAGTGAACGGTGTCAACAAAGAAGGTGCCTCATGCCTCTCCGCGCACCCCCTCGGGCGTCCGTCCCGTCCAGGCGTGGAAGGCCCGGAAGAAGGAGTTCGGGTCGTCGTAGCCGAGGAGGAAGCTGATCTCCGCGGGCGGCAGGCTGGAGGTGCGCAGGTAGTGCGTGGCCAGCCGCTCCCGCGCCGTGGCGAGCTCGGCCTGGAAGCTGGTGCCCTCCTCCCGCAGGCGACGCTGGAGGCTCCGCACGCTGAGGCCGAGCGCACGCGCCGCGGCCTCGATCGTGGTCCGCCCGCTGGGCAGCAGCTCCAGCAGCCGCCCCCGCAGGCGCTCCGCGGTGGGCGCCTCCGTCCGGGCCTGCGCGAGTCTCCGCTGGAGCTCGGGCTCGTAGACCTGCTGCAGGGCCGCGTTCGCCGTGAGGAAGGGCCGACGGGCGTCCTCCGTGCGGAAGACCAGGCACCAGCCGCCGCCTTCGCGCACGGGCGCGCCGAACCAGGCGGCGTAGGCGGGACCCGGCAGCTCGCCCGCCGGCACCTGCACCTCGAGGGGCCGGATCTCGGCCCGCGTCGCCCGCCGCGCGAAGTGCACCAGGAAGACGAGCTCCATGCGCGCCAGCGTGCGGGGGAGCGTCAGCCCGTCTGCGCCGCGGACCTCCACCGTGGTGCGCGCGGCGCCCTCGTCGAGCCCCAGCGCGAAGGGGCAGGTGAGCTGCTTGTAGGTGGACAGGCGCTCCACCGCGCCCACGAGGTCCTGCGAGCAGAGGGCTGCGAGCAGGGACGGGTCGTAGGCCTCCACCGGCACGCCCTGCCCGAGCCGCAGCGCCAGGTCGTCTCCGCCCAGCGCGTCCTGCAGGGCCTCCCACAGGCCGAGCCAGGAGGCGGCGTCCAGCCGGGGACGGTCCTGGGTGAGCAGGTCCGGCGGCAGCCCGACGCGGGGGAGCAGGTCGGCCGGGTCCACGCCGAGGTCGTGCAGCACGAGCTGCCAGGAGGCCCCCACCGGGTAGGTGCGGCTCATGGGCGCAGGAGCCGCGCGGCGAGGCGCAGCGCGCCCTCCCAGAAGGCCACGGGCAGCCACCGCACGAACCACCGGCCGATCTTCGCGTCGATCGGCGTGGCGTATCGACGACGGGGGCGCCGCGCGTGCACGGCGTGCGAGACGGCGCGGGCCACCCACGAGGGCGAGAAGCCGTCGGCGCCGCGCAGGCCGCGCAGCACCGGCGCCACCCAGCGGCCGTAGACCGTGCCCTGGGAGCTGGCCTCCAGCGTGTCGGCGGCGATGCCCGCCCACTCGCTGCGGATGCCCCCCGGCTGCACGATGGCCACGCGCACGCCGAACTCCTCCACCTCGAGGCGCAGCACGTCGGAGAGCACCTCCAGCGCGTGCTTCGTGGCGTGGTACCAGCCGCCCACGGGCATCCAGATCTCGCCGCCCACCGAGCTGATGTTCACGATGGTGCCGCTGCGCTGGGCACGCATCGCGGGCAGCACCAGCTGCGTGAGGCGCATCAGCCCGAAGACGTTCACCTCGAACTGCCGACGCGCCTCGTCCACCGGCACCTCCTCGAGCGCCCCGTAGGAGCCGTAGCCGGCGTTGTTCACCAGCGCGTCGATCCGCCCCTCGGCGTCGAGGATCTGCTGGACCGCGGCCCGCATGCTCGCGTCGTCGGTGACGTCGAGGGCCAGGGCCTTGCCGCCCTGGGCGACCAGGCCAACCATGCGATCGGTGCGGCGGGCGGCGCCGTACACCGTCCAGCCCTCCGAGAGCAGTCGCAGGGCGATGGACTCGCCGATGCCGGACGAGGCGCCGGTGACGAGGGCGATCTGGCGGGGAGCGGACATGGGGACCTCCGGGATGGGGTCCACCTACGCTGCCGCCGCGGTGGAGGCGCTCGCGGATCGCGCCAAGGCGCTCGCGGATGGCGCCAGGGTGGGGGGCGAGCGGTCAGGCGAACCCGTCCTCGACGGCGAAGCGCGCGAAGGGCCGGAGGTGCTGGGCGAGGCCTCTCCGCCGTGCAAGAGCACAACGGACCGAGTCGAACCTGTACCGCTGCAGCCCCCCGATGGACGACACGCGAACGCTGCTGGCGGCGTCGACGGACGACCTCAAGGTGGTGGTGGAGCAGCCGGTCGCGGGGGTGGCCGGGTGGAAGGCTCATCAGGTCCGTGTGGCCGATCCGCACGAGGCCGCGGAGCTCTTCGCGAAACGCGAGGAGAGGCTCCATCGTGGCGAAGGCCTCGTCGCCGACGAGGAAGTCGACGTCGCGTGTCGCGCGCACGTGGCCGTGGATCCCGACCGCGAGGCCGCCGATGAGGACGTGCGGGACGCCGAACTCCGTGAGACGTCGTGAGACCTCCTCGGCCCGGCGGAGGAGGTCGGCGGCGACGACGCCCTGCAGCCGGTCCAGGTCGCTCACCCTTCCTCAGACACGAGGGCGAGCGCGCCGTTGTCGTAGCGGACGACACGAGCGTCCGACGCGACGTGACTGGGCCCGTCGTCGGAGGCGTCGAGCCGAAGCACGCCGCGCGGCGTGAGCATCACATCCGGGTTGGAGGGGAGGGGGGTCACTCCCGCGACGGCTTCACGGTCCAACTCGACCCTCGCGGCATCGTACTTCGCCTGCATCAGGAGCCACCAGAGCGCGGGGACTGCGAAGTACGCGCCGAGGCGCGCGGCCATCTCGGGGGTGAGGGGCTGCTTGCCGGCCAACAGACGGCTGACCGTGCTCCGGTCCACCGCGAGGCCCCGCGCGAGCTCGCTGGGACGGATGCCGAGTGGAACCAGGAAGTCCCGGTGCAAGATGTGGCCCGGGTGCGTCGACATCGCGGCCTCCACGTGTTGCGTATCGCGCAACAGCGTGGACGGCGACAGAACGGACGTCGTCGGGTTCGACTTGGGGAGGGGAAGCGCCCAGACGAGGACTCGAACCTCCGGGCCGAACCAGACGCCGTTGCGACCATGGGGCGAGTGCGTCTTCCTGCTCCAGCGATGTCGAGCAGGGATGGCCATGGCGCCTGTTCGGGACCTCCCCGTCGTGGCTCGCCGCTGTGGGGGTTACACCGGTCGTCTCTGGCAGGGGGAGGGATGTCAAGGCACCGACCTCGCAGCGTCATGCTGGTGTTCGGCGTCCTGGAAGCGACGGCGCTCCTGGTCGCGTCGTCGTGCGGCATTGTGTCGCTCTGTGAATCTGGCATCGAAGGAGAGTTTCGGCTCGTGACCGTGCGTCGACGCGCAATTGGGCAGGCGCAGTGGGAGGAGGAGCCCGCGACGGAGTGGCGAGACTTCGCGCGATTCGACGCGGTGCTGGCCGGCGTTCTCACGGGAGAATGTGATGGCCGGCTCGACGCCCATGCAGGGGGGAGGATCGCGGTCACCGGCCCCGATCGTAGCGTGTTCAGAGCTAGCGATGATTCCTCTGCGGAGGTGGGCGATGACCGGTAGGTGGTTGGTTGTGGTCCGCGGCGTGCAGCGTCGATCGTTCTCGACGCGGGCTGGCTGTTCCTTGTCGCTCGTCGGGCTCCTCACCTCGTGCCAAGGTCCTCCATGTCAGCCGCTCTACCGTCCGATTGATGCGATTCCGCTTCGGTACGAGGTCGTTGGTGCCGATTCCGTCGTGCCCGCGGGTTCAAGTGTCGAGTTGATCTCGGACGATCGCGGATCGAGGATGACGATCCGCTGGTCTGACGACGAGTACGAATACGAGGCGGAGTACGCGTCCGACAACCCCCTCCACGTCGTGTACGTCCCGTCCTATCATCGCTACCTCTCCGAGGAGTTCAAGTAGCATCGTCAAGACGACGCGGGCGATCTGGCAGGTCACAGGCCGGCGACGGCGGGTGAGGTTGTCGAGAGGGAGGGAGGCCCGCGCACGCCCGCGAGCCAGTCGTCGGGGTCGACCCCGAGCTCATCGAGCCCGAGCGCCGCGTGGAGACGCGCGAAGTCGCGCCAGACCGCGCCGCGCCCGGGCAGGAGCCGCCGGTAGGCATCGGTGGAGAGCAGCACGGCGACCGGGTTCCCGCGGCGTGTGATCTCCACGATCCGCCCCTCCTCCACCTCGTGCACGAGACGGGGGAGCTGGTCCTTGGCGTCGGCGATGGAGACGGTGCGCTTCATCGGCCCTCACGATGGCCATCTATCTGGCCATCCCCGGGTCCACATCACCCCTCGCCCTCACCCTCCAGCTCCCCGAGCAGCCGACCCAGCTGTTCTCGCGTGAGGTCGAAGTCGGCGGGCTCACGGTCGCCGCGGGCGTCCAGCGCGTAGCGTCGCACCTCCACCTCGCGCGGACCGTCCACCCGCACCTCCCAGAAGTCGCGCGCCTTCGGACGGCTGCTGCGGGAGCGGAGGATGGCGCCGCCGAGGCGTGGGTCCACCTCGGTGGGCGTGAGCCGCTCCGGTAGCGCGCGGACCTCACGCTCCAGGCGCTCCGCCTCGGCGGCCACGTCGCGGTCAGCGCCGTGGCGCACGCGCACCCGGCCCACCCGCACGCCGATGGGACCGGCGCGACGGACCTCCACCTCGGCGTGAGCCCCCTCCGGGCCGTCGATCCTCACGGTGGTGGGCTCGGCGGTGGCGTCGAGGGCATCGTCCAGCGGGCGGGTCCAGCTCACGGTGTCTCCTCCTCCGCGTCCGGGTCGGCACGCCGTGAGCCGTCCTCACGGCGCAGGTGACCGTCCACCTTCTTCAGCTCCTCGCCGTCGTGCGAGAGGGTGACCGGCTTGTCGTCGAGGCGGGTCTGGAGGTGCACGGGACGCGACCAGATGCGCGCCATGTTCCCCAGCACCTCACGCGCGTAGTCGAGCTGCAGGTCGAGGCCCTCGTGAGGGTGGTCGAGCAGGAGCTCGCCGCGGTGGAAGGCGTCGGCGTCGAGCACCAGGATGCGGGGCGCGCCGCGGGTGGCGAGCATCGTGAGCACCTGCTGCTTCACCTCACGGAAGCCGTCGGAGTCCACCACCCACCGCTTCGCGCGGGCGTCGTAGCGCGTGGTGAACATGCCGTGCTGCCGGACGAAGTCCTCCGTGAGGAAGGTGTCGACGAAGCTCACGTCGTTGTGGGTGCGGCGCACCTCGAAGATCTTGTCGCGGCCGAGCCCCGCGCCCGTGTCCCAGCGCTCCTGCTCCATGGGGTCGTCGCAGGCCATCCAGTCCTTGCCGAAGCGGCCCTTGTCCCAGCGCTCCTCGACGTGGCGCCAGAGCTTCACGCCCAGGGCGTAGGGGTTGAGCTGGCCCGGCCGCGTGGACATCGTGCCCGCGTTGTGGTCGGCGTAGTCCACCACCTCGGCGTCCGTGAGGATGTGCTGGGTCATCATCTTCGTGTGCCAGTACGACGCCCAGCCCTCGTTCATGATCTTCGTCATCGCCTGGGGCTGGAAGTAGCAGGCCTCGTCGTACACCACCTGCATGAGCTCACGCTGCCAGCGCTCCAGCGGGGCGTGGCGCAGGAGGAAGCCGAGCACGTCGCGGTCGGGGCTCTCGGGGAAGCGACGCATGCGCTGCACCGAGCGGGCCTTGCGCTCTCGCTGGGCCTCGAGGAACTCCGGGGGGTTGATGAAGGGGTCCATGTAGTCGCTGGCCGGCAGTCGGCTCACATCGGCGTCGGCGGCCGCCTGCACCTCCGCCTCGGAGCTCACGCGCTGGCGCACGATGTGCGGGGCGTAGGGGTCGACGAGGTTGTCGAGGCTCACGCACATCTCGAGGAAGCGCTCGACGTCGGCCTGCCCCTGCCGGTCGATGATGCGCTCCACCTTCGTGGCGTGGTTGGCCATCTGGTCGAGCATCTTGCGGTTGGTGTGGGCGAACCAGGCGTTGTTCTTGAAGAAGTCGACGTGGCCGAAGACGTGGGCCATCACCAGCTTCTGGTCCACCGGCAGGTTGCAGTCCATCAGGTAGGCGTACGAGGGGTCGGTGTTGATCACCATCTCGTAGATCTTCGAGAGCCCGAACTCGTAGGACTTCTGCATCTGCAGGTAGTCCATGCCGAAGCGCCAGTGGGGGTAGCGGGTGGGGAAGCCGCCGTACGAGGCGATCATGTTGATCTCCTCGTAGGTGCACATCACGAACACCGTCTCGAAGAAGTCGAGGCCGTGCCCGCGGGCCAGCGCCTCGATCTCGACGCGGGCCGCCTCCAGCTCGGGGGGCAGGCCCCGGCCGTCGCGGAGGAAGCGCTGGGAGACCACCGCCATCAGCGCCCTCCCCCGAGGAGCTCCTTGATGGAGTCCATGATCGCGCCCTTCTCGGGGATGCGCGAGAGCACCACGCGCTCCTCGTCCCCGAAGGCGGCCGCCAGGTCCTTGTAGAACTGGCCGGACCCGTACTGGCTGTCGACCTGGCCGTAGCTGAACTGGTTCGACCAGGGGATCAGCTTCGTCTTCAGCAGCTCCATGCAGGTGCGGGTGTCGGACTGGGACCAGTTGTCGCCGTCGGAGAAGTGGAAGGGGTAGATGTTCCAGTCCTCCACCGGGTAGTCGCGCTCGAGGATCTGCGCGGCGAGCCGGTAGGCGCTGCTGATGAGCGTGCCGCCGCTCTCGCGGGTGCGGAAGAAGGTGTCGCGGTCGACCTCCTTGGCCTGGGCGTCGTGGATGACGTAGCGGGTCTCGACGTCGCGGTAGTGGTGGCGGATCCACATGTCGATCCAGAAGGCCTCGCTCCGCACGATCTCCTTCTGCTGCTCCCCCATGCTGCCGCTCACGTCCATCATGTAGAGGATGACGGCGGCGCTGCGGGGCTCGGTCTCGGCGACGAAGGAGCGGTAGCGCCTGTCCTCCTTCTGCGGGACGATCACGGGCCTGCGGGGGTCGTACTGGCCCGAGGCGATGGAGCGCTTCAGCGCCTGCCGGTAGGTGCGCTTGGTGTGGCGCAGGCTCTCGGGACCCTGCTGGCTGATGCCCTTGTACCGGTGGCGCACCGTGCGGGCCTCCTTGCTGCCCTTGGGCTCGATGCGCGGCAGCTCCAGCTCCTCGCCCAGCAGCTCGGCCAGCTCCTCCACCGTGATCTCCACCTCGAGGAGGTGCTCGCCGGGCGTCTCGCCCGCCTGCTGGCCGGTGCCGGGCCCGCCGTCGCCGTCGCCGCTGCCCACCCCCTTGTCGTTGTCGCCGTAGACGAGGTGGGGGATGCCGATGCGGGGAAGCGGGATCGACACCACCTTGCCGCCCTGCTTGCCCAGCAGCTCGCCGCTCGACATGTACCGGCGCAGCTCGCGGCGGACGCGACCCTTCACGATGTCGCGGAAGCGGCCGAGGTCGTTGTCGATCTTCAGCATGCCGTGTCCCGGGCCTCCGGGGCACGCGCGCGGCGGGCGGGGCAGGTGCCCATCAGGACTCCTGCTTCTTGGCGTCGCCGCGGGCGAAGATGCTGGCCACGTACTGCAGCACGTCCGACGCGGACTGGGCGTCGTAGCCGTGGTTGTCGATGAGCCGCTGCTTCACCACCTCGATCTTGCGCTGGGTGTCCTCGTCCATCGTGGACGACACCAGGCTCGACAGCTTGATGGAGTCCTTGCTGTCCTCGAAGAGCTTGAGCTCCAGCGCCCGGTGCAGGCGTTCGTTCATGCGGTGGTCGAAGCGCTTGCCCTCGAGGCTGATGGCCGCGATGTAGTTCATCAGCTCACGGCGGAAGTCGTCCTTGCGGCCGTCGGGGATGTCGATCTTCTCCTCGATCGACCGCATGAGCCGCTCGTTGGGCTCTTCCGGTTCCCCGGTGAAGGGGTTCTTCACCCGCTCCTTCATGACGTAGGCGCGGAGGTTGTCGATGTAGTTCGCGCAGAGGCGCTCCAGCGCCCCCTCGTCGGCGGCGATGGCCTTCTGCACCTCGTTCTTCACGATGTCCTCGTACTCGCGCTTCACGAGCCCGAGCAGCTCGCGGTAGCGGTCGCGCTGCTCCTCGTCGTTGAGCAGCGAGTGGTGCTGCAGGCCGCTCTCCAGCTCGTTGAACACCATGAAGGCGTTGATCGAGCGGGCGTCGGGATCGCGGACCAGGGCGTTGCTGATCTTGTCCTGGATGTAGCGGGGGCTGATGCCCACGAAGCCCTCGCGCTTCGCGGCCTTGCGCAGCTCCTTGACGTGGTCCTCGGTGAAGCCCTGCACGTGGCGGCCGTCGTAGAGCCGGGCCTTCTGCAGCAGCGTGAGCTGGTGGTTCTGGGGCTCCTCGAGGCGCGTGAGCACGGCCCACAGGGCGGCCATCTGCAGGGTGTGGGGCGCGATGTGCACGCCCACCGTCTTGCGGTTGAAGTCCTTCTCGTAGATCTTCACCTCGGCCGAGACCTTGGTGATGTAGGGCACGTCCACCCGGATGGTGCGGTCGCGCAGGGCCTCCATGTACTCGTTGTTCTGGAGGCGGCGGAACTCGGGCTCGTTGGTGTGCCCGATGATGACCTCGTCGATGTAGGTCTGGGCGAACTTCTTCGGCTTGATCCGGTGCTCCTGGCTGGCGCCGAGGAGGTCGTAGAGGAAGGCCACGTCGAGCTTCAGCATCTCGATGAACTCGATGATGCCGCGGTTCGCGACGTTGAACTCGCCGTCGAAGTTGAAGGCGCGCGGGTCGGAGTCGGAGCCGTACTCGGCGATGAGCCGGTAGTTGATGTCGCCGGTGAGCTCGGTGCTGTCCTGGTTCTTCTCGTCCTTGGGCTGGAAGGTGCCGATGCCCACGCGGTCCTTCTCGGACAGCACGAGGCGGCGCACCTTGACGTGCTCCACGACCTTCGTGAAGTCGCCGTCGTAGCGGCGCATGAAGTGACGGAACCACCAGCGGCACACGGGGTTCAGGTCGCCCTCGATCTCCACCTTGTAGGGGCTGCGGCCGGCCTCGTTGATCTTCGCCAGCACGTCCTTGCGGGTGGCGTCGGGCAGCAGGCGGAGGGGGTCCTCGTGCATCGGCGAGAGCACCTCGGTGCCGTCGTCGAGCACCCAGGCGTAGGTGTACATCCGGCCCTCGTGGGTCTTCGAGTAGGCCTCGAGGCCCTTCTTGATCAGGCGGACGATGGTGGACTTGGCCGACCCCACCGGGCCGTGCAGCAGCAGCACGCGGTGCTCGGGTCCGTAGCCGAGGGCCGAGGCGTGCAGCACGCGCACCAGCTTCATGAGCTGCGCGTCGATGCCGAAGACCGCGTCCTTGCCGCCCTCGAAGGGGTCGTCGAAGAAGGTCCAGCGGCGGATCTCCTTCTTGTACTCGGTGTGGGTGCTGGAGCCGTGGCTGTCGACCAGGTCGAAGAGACGCTGGTAGGCATTGCGCGCGATGCGCGGGTCCTCCTCGACCATCGCCAGGTAGTCCCAGAAGGAGCCTTCCCAGAAGAGCTCCTGGTAGCGGGCCTTGTCCTGGGTGGACTCGATCACCCCCCGCAGGCCGCTCGGGGTCGCGGGGGTGGGGGCGGGCGCGTCGGTCGGGGTCTTGGCCATCCTCGGGTCTCCGTCGAGGGCCGCGCGAGCTCCGGGCAGGTGGGGCTCGGTCGGCGAGGGCGTCGCGTGGGCGACGTCGAAACGGGAGATCGGGATGGGGTCGAGGTGATCGGGCGGGGGCGCCGCCCCTGGTGAGTCTCTGACCCCACTGTGACCTGTGCTCGTCCCCGCGGCTTGTGAAAGTTGGTACGCGTGGGAGAGGATGCGAGCTGCGCCGGTGTCCGCGGGGGGGTGCGCCGACGTGCTGCTCAGGGCGTCAGGGGAACGATCCGCACGCGATCCACGTAGGCGCCTGGCGCGCTGCCCTGGTCGTCGGCGTACATCACCAGGGCGAGGCGCACGGAGGTCCCCTCGAACGGCGTGAGGTCGGCGATGGCGGTCTGCCAGCCGCGATCGGCCGCGTCGCCGCACCAGGCGGGCTGGTTGTTCACGCGGGCGTTGGTGGCGAGGTCCGTGGGCAAGGCCGTGCCGGGTCCCTCGGCCACCTCGCCCGTGGGCACCACCACCAGGCGGAAGCCGTCGGCGCCGAAACCGTCGAGGATGTCCCCCTCGAAGGACCACCACAGGCGCAGCTCCACCAGGGCGCCGCCGGCGGGCACGGCGAGGTCGGGGGAGATGGCCCCGCTCCCGGCCACGTTCCACGAGAAGTTCTCGCCGTGGGGTCCGTCGAGGCCGGTGGCGAGCACGCCCAGACCCGCCGCGGCCGCGGGCGTGGTGGGCACGACGCCGCAGCTCCACGGTTCGCGCAGGTCCCAGCTGTCGGGGCAGCCGTCGAAGGTCCAGTCCTCGAGCGGCGAGGTGCCGTCGCAGAGGCCGTCGCCGTCGGTGTCGAGGGTGCCCGGGCCGAGGCAGGGATCGCGGTCGGCGCACACGCCATCGCGGTCCAGGTCCCCGGTGGCCTCCGCGCCGAAGCAGAGGTCGAGCACGCCGCAGAGGCCGTCCTCGTCCGGGTCCTGCGTGGCGTCGTCCCCCGGGCACCGGTCGCGGTCGCCGCAGATGCCGTCGAGGTCGTCGTCGTCGGTGGCGTCGTCACCCAGGCAGAGGTCGCGGTCGTCGCAGACGCCGTCGACGTCGGCATCGCCCGTGGCGTCGTCGCCGAAGCACGGGTCGCGGTCGTCGCAGAGCAGGTCCTCGTCCTCGTCTCCGGTGGCGTCGTCCCCGAGGCAGAGGTCGCGGTCGTCGCAGACCCCGTCGAGGTCGTCGTCTCCGGTGGCGTCGTCGCCGAGGCAGGTGTCGAGGTCGCCGCAGATGCCGTCGCCGTCGTCGTCCGCGGTGGCGTCGTCTCCGAGGCAGAGGTCGAGGTCGTCGCAGACGCCGTCGCCGTCGTCGTCTCCGATGGCGTCGTCTCCGAGGCAGGTGTCGAGGTCGTCGCAGACGCCGTCCTCGTCCCCGTCGTCCGCGGCGCTGCCCACGCAGGGGTCCACGCCGTCGCAGCGTCCGTCGCCGTCGCCGTCGCCGTCGCCGCAGCGCAGGGTGAAGGGCGCGAGCCGGTGGTCGAGGCGCACCTCGAGGTGCTCGGTGGCGAGGCGGGCGGGGCTGCGGTCGACCGGGTCCCCGGCGCCGGCATCCGCGAGCGGGCGCACGGCCAGGTGGAGCCGCCTCGTGCTCGTGCCCACCACCAGGCGATCGAGCCGGAGGGCGTCGGTCTCGACCGCGCAGGAGGGTGCGCCCGGCACGCCGTCGTCGCGGCGGAGCGACCAGCAGGTCTCCTCCGGTGCGTCGGGGGGTGCCGCCACGGCGTCCACCTCGGACCAGGCGCGCACGTCCCAGACGTGGAGCGCGGCGCCGGGCGTGGCGGTGTCGTCCTCGTAGGCCACGCCGCCGACGCGCCAGCGCGCGGTGAGCGCCTCCAGCGCCGTCTCGGGCAGGCCCGAGGCGCTCACGTCGAGATCGAGCTGCTGGCGTGGCCTGTCGTGGACGCCGCTGTCCCAGGTCCAGGTGGCGTTGGTGGACCGGTCGCCGTTCGAGCCGCCGTACAGGACCACCCGCCCCCAGGTGGGAGACCAGGCCATCTCGTGGTGGAACAGCGCGGGAGGACCGGGGGCGTCGGCCTCGGCCCAGCGCACGCCGTCCCAGGTCCACGTGTCGGAGAGGAGGCGGTCGTTGCTCTCGCGGCCCCCGAAGAGGATGGCGCGGCCCGCGATCGGGTCCCATGCGATGGCGGCCTCGCGCCGGGCGGGCGGGCGGGGGCCCTCCTCGACCCGCAGCGAGCCGTCGGCCTCCAGGAACCACACGTTGTCGGACAGCGTGCCGTCGGTGAACGTGCGCTCCACACCGCCGACGAGGATCGTGGCGCCCGACGGGGGGTGGTGGAAGGCCACGTGCGCGTACAGCATGGGCAACGCGGGGGGCGGCCACCAGGCCTCCCAGTGGTCGTGCGCCCAGACCTGGGAGACGGGCGGGCTCTGCCGGGTGTAGGCGCCGCCGTACACGAGCACGGTCTGGCCGCCCGGTGCGAGGGTCATCGTGGCCCCCGTGGTGGAGGCGTCGAGGTCGGGGGGCGACGGGTCGATCACCTCGGTCCAGGCGCCGTCGGCCCAGCTCCAGGTGGAGGTGGCCACGTCGAGCTGCCCGTTGACGGCCCGCTCGTTCAGGCCGCCGACGAGCAGGGTCTCCTCGCCACCGGGCAGCAAGGCCATGAGCGGCCCGGATCGCTCGGTCGGCTGCACCGGCCAGGGGCCCCCGGACCAGCCATCCCGTCCGAAGGTCCAGGTCTCCGCGGAGCCCAGGTGGCCGATGAAAGCCACCACCTCACCTCGGGACGGGCTCGTGGCGAGGCCGTGCTTGAACGAGCTCGGCGGGGCGTGGGTGGACGGCGTCACGCCGACCCAGGATCCGCCGCGGAGCTCGCGCACGGGCGCGATCGCGAAGGGCGTCCACCCGCCGACGCCGACGAGGACGCCACGGGCGTCGTCGTAGGTGTAGGCGTAGAAGATGTCGATGCTGGTGAGCGGCCCGGGCCCCGGTTCCCAGGTGGTGCCCGTCCAGGAGGGGGTGTCACCGCGCAGCTGTACCGCCCGGCCGCGGCTCCAGTCGGTGCGGGCGAAGACGGCGTTCCCGTCGGTCGCGGCGCCGGTGTGGACCTGGGTCCACGTGTGGCCGCTCCGTCGCCAGGTCTGCCGCTCCCAGGGATCGGCCGGGCGCACGACGAGGAGGAGGAGGCTGCGGGTGACCGGGTCGAAGACGAGCTCCACGGCGCGGCGCGGCGCGTCGCCGAGGACGCCGGCGGCCCGTGGCAGCCATGCCTCGTCGGCCCAGGTCCACGCGCGATCGGTCTCGGGATCGTAGGCGACGAGCTCGCCCCGCTCGGGGTCGGTGGCGAGGAGGGCGAGCGTGCCGGGGCCTCCTCCTTCCGCCACCAGGGACCAGGCGTCGCCGTCCCACGCCCAGGTGTCGTCGAGGTCGTCGTTCGGGCCCTCCCCGCCGTGCACCAGCAGGCGCTGGCTGTCGGGCTCCCACGCGAAGGCGGCGAAGCGGCGGGTCTCCGGGCTCGCACCGGTGAGCGCGGCAGCCTGCCAGGTGTGGCCGTCCCAGCGCCACGTCCCCTGCACGGGAGTGGGCGAGATGTCGATGCTGCTGTCGAGCTCCCCGCCGCCGAACATGACGACCTCGCCGCGGGCCGGATCGGAGGCGAGGGCCATCGCCGCATTCGCCGCGGGCGGGCCGCTCACGACGTAGCGCTCCCACCTGCCCTGGCTCGTCGTGGTGACCATCGTGCCCGGGCGCGCCGCCGTGGCGGCGTCGGCGACCTCGACGCCTCCGACGCGTCCAGGACCGCCCGTGCGCGCCTCCACCAGCCGGTGCGGATTGCTGGCGTCGGAGCCTCGGACGCGGCCGCCGAGCGTGGCCACCCAGGCGACCTCGCGCACACGGACGCGATCGGAGGCGTTGCCCGCCGCGTCGAGCTGGGCGACGCCGAGGTCGCGCACGTCGCCCGCCAGCACCAGGGGGCCGAAGCTCCCGTCGGGCCCGGCGCGGAGGTTGGCCAGGGGGGCGGCGGTGCCGGCGCCGAAGACGAGGCGTGCGCCCGGCGTGGCGGCGCTGGCGGTGCCGGTCACCACGGTGCGCGGATCCGGGTCGTCCGCCGTGCCCCACGGCACGCGGGTGACCTGGATGCGGCCCCGCGCGTCGACATCGGGGGGCGTTGGCGCAAGGGTGTCGAGGACCAGCGTGACGGGGACCGGGAGCGGCGTGCTGCGGTTGCCGACGCGGTCCTCGAGGACGACCTGGAAGGTGTAGGTGCCGTCCTCGTCGGCGGGGACCGCGGGGAGCAGCCAGGTGGCGGCGAGATCCTCGTGGGTGGTGGTGGCGCCGGTGGGCGTGGCGGGCGCCACGTCCCAGGTCGGCGGGGGTCCCAGGGGCTCCGAGGCCGTCAGCGCCACGCGCACCGACACCGTCTGGCCGGTGAAGGGGTCGAGCCGGGCCGCCTGGACGGTGCCCTGGCCGTCGTCGGCGCCGTCGAGAAAGGGAGTGCGGGACAGGCCGGAGGAGGTCAGCGTGGGCGCCGTACGGTCGACCACGACCGCCAGGCTGCCGGCATCCTCGTCGTGCGCATTGCCCACGTCGTCCACGAGCGTGATCCGGAGGGCCTTGAAGCCGTCGGAGGCGCCGGTGCCCACGGGCAGCTCCCAGGCCTGCGACGTGCCCGACCACGTCAGCCGCTGGTCGCCCAGCTGCACCAGGGTGGCCTGCCGGTCCAGCGTGGCCACGGTGTCGAGGCGCACGCGGACCACCGCACCATCGCCGACGCGCGGCGTGCCGTCCTCGTCCACCCAGGGACCCGAGGCCACCTCGAGCACGGGGGGCGAGGCGAGCGTGGGGAGCACACCACGGACCGACCCGGAGCGGCGCGCGAGGGGGCAGAGCGCGTCGTCCTCTGCGGTGGAGCCCAAGAGGTCGGTGGCCGAGAGGTGGATCTCGTAGGCGGTGTCCTGCCCGGGAGGTGCGCGGACGGACCACACCCACTGGGGTGGCGCCTCGCTCTCGAGCTCGAGGGTGACGCCGTCGGCGCTGATCGTCGGCGGCTGAACGAGCGGCTCGTCCACCGTGAGCTGGAAGCGCGGTGGCTCGTGCCCGGGCGCCACCGTGGGCGACAGGAAGCAGGCGCCGGCGGGAGGCGTCCCGTCCACCCGCAGCACGTCCTTGCGGTGCACGCGGGTGGGGTTGCCGCCCAGGTCGTAGAGCACGGCGTCGAGGTCGCGGGGACCGTCGGGCGGGTCCACCAGCGTGGCGCTCCAGCGGGTGCCGGCAGCGTCGGGTTCCAGGCGCAGGCCCGACAGGAGCACCTGGCTCCGGTCCAGATCGAGCTCGCGGGTCGTGGACAGGCTCACCGTGACGGCGGCGCCGTCCCGCACCCGCAGCTCGCCGTCCACCTCGACGGACGGGGAGGCCTCGACGACCACCTCGCCCAGCAGGGCCGGTCCGCTGCCGAGCCAGCGACCGGTGCGCGCCGCCGCGGGGCAGAGGCTGTCGCCCTCCTGGGGGTTTCCGGCCAGATCGGTGGCGCGGACCGTGAGGTGGAAGCCGTCGACGTCCACGCCCGGGGTGCCCCTCACCTCGAAGGCGTGCTGGCCGGCCAGCGAGGCGCGTGGGCGCACCTGCAGGGTGGGGTCGTCCACGGTCACCTGCGGGCTGCCGTCGCGCACGGCCTCCGACAGCAGCACGGTGAGCACGGCGGGGCTGTCGAGGCCGGCGGTGGTGGGCGACAGCAGGCAGTCGGCCACCGGAGCCGTGAAGTCGAGACGCACGAGCTCCTGCGAGGCGGAGGAGGCGCGGTAGGTGCGGGCGGACAGCTCGGCGCCGAGGCGGGCGCGTCCCTCGATCTCGTTGCCGTCGATCGTGCGGCGGCAGAGGAGGAGGGTGGGCTCCTCGGCCTCGCACGCCAGCTCCCCGCCGCCGAGCGTGAGGCGGGAGGCGTCGAGATCCACCGGGAGCGTGACCGGGACGCGGAGCACCACCTCGGTGCCGCGCGCGGCGGCGGGCAGGTCGTCGTTGCCGGCAGGTGCGAGCACCTCGGGCTCGCCGTCGAGCACGGGACGCGGCGTCACGACGGTCACGCCCAGGAGGCAGCCGGCGAGCGGCACCACCAGCGCGACGCCTGCCTGGTGCCTCACGGAGCCCCCCTGCCCGGATGATGGCCGCGGAGCCTAGCACGCGGGCGCGGCTTCCTTGCAGTGCAATGCCACGGGTGCCGGCGTGGACCGCAGGTGCGTCGACCGGCGCTGCCCCGCGGATGCCGACGCACGGTCGCGGGGCAGCGCCTACCGGGTGGGCACGGGCACGGGCACCGGCGCTGCCCCGTCGAAGGCGCGCAGGTGGGGCAGGCCGCCGTCGAGCTCCAGCACCGCGTCGAGCTCGAGATCGTAGCCGCGTGGGCGGCCGGTGCGGCCGAGGTGGCCGGTGACGATCTTGTTCAGCACCGTGGCGCCCTCGGTGCGGTAGCGCCAGACGAACTCGGCGAACTCGCGGTAGCGGCGGTTGCGGAGGAAGACGAGGCTGTAGCCGGCGAGCTGCATGAACTCGATGCCGCGCCGGTCGATGCCGTCGAACTCCAGGGCGTCGCCGATCTGCTTGTTGTAGTCGTTCCAGTCGAGGCTCTTGAGGCGGTAGCCGTGCTCGCCCTGCTGGGCCCACGTCCACACCTTGGTGCCCGGGTAGGGCACCATCACGCCGAAGATGGGGGTCTCGGGGTTGGCGTCGATGGCCAGCTTCACGGTGTTCCAGGCGCTGGACCAGGACTCGTCGGGCTGCCCGAGGATGAAGAAGGTGCCGAGCTTGATGCCCGTCTTCTTCGTGAGCTCGACGATCTCGCGGATCTTCGAGAGGTTGGTGCCCTTGCCCATCTGCTTGAGGGTGTCGGGGTCGCCCGTCTCGAGGCCGAAGCCGAGCAGGCGGCAGCCGGCGCGGTCGATCTTGAGGAGGAGCTCCTCGTCCACGGTGTTGATGTGGGTCTGGGCGTGGAAGGTGTAGCGGGTGCCGAAGCCCAGCTCGATCATCCCGTCGAGGATCTCGTGGGTGCGGGCCTTGTCGATGGTGAAGATCTCGTCGCAGATGTGCAGGTCGACGCAGTCGCGCTCCTCCACCAGCCAGCGCACCTCCTCGAGGAAGTGGGCCACGCCGCGCTTGCGCACCTTCTTGCCGTTGGGGTTCATGCAGAAGTTGCAGGCGTAGGGGCAGCCGCGGCTGGTCATCACGAGCACGCGGGAGGACTTCGGCAGCAGGTCCCAGGCGGGCATCGGGATCTCGGCCTGGTCCTGGATGCGCGGGCGCTCGGCGCTGCGGTGCACCTGCGTGGGGTCGTCGGCGTCGCGCCAGGCGAGACCCGCGATGGCGCCGATGCCCTCGAGGCCCTGGCCGAGGCCCCAGTGCTGGCAGAGCTCCAGCAGGGTCTGCTCGCCGTCGCCCACGCAGACCAGATCGAACTGGGGGAACTCCTGCAGCGTCTGCTCGGGCAGGGCCGTGGCGTGCACGCCGCCCACGATGTTGCAGATGGGTCGGCCGAGCTCGCGCGCCACGGCCCGCACGAGGGTGGCCACGTGACCGCACTGCACGATCTCGTTGGTGAAGGCGGTGTGGCCCACGATGTCGGGCTCGAAGGCCCGCAGGCGGCGGTGGACCTCGCGGTAGCCGATGCGCTCGTACTTGGCGTCGATGAGCAGCAGGTCGGCGAAGCCGTGGTCGCGCAGGTACCCGGCCAGCACCGCCAGGCTGTAGCGGGTGAAGGCGGGCGTGTCGTACTGCGGCTCGTGCAGTGCGAACGGCGGGGCGTTCACGAGGGCGATGCGCACGGGCCGGCGGATGCGGTTCACGCTGCCCTCGGGCGGACGGGGGGACGACGCGGAAGCGGCATCATACTCCACGGGCGCCCTGGGCGTCGGCCGGGGCGAGGGATGGCGGGTGCAGGCCGAGGCGGGCATCGAGAGCTGGGTGCGGGCGCTGACCGCGGTGGCGCCCCCCGAGGACGAGGCGCTGCGACGGGCCGCGGTGCCCGGCCGGGTGCGGGGCATCGGCGTGGACCTCTGGGCGCGGGTCCGCGCAGCGCGGGGGGGTGCCGGCGGCGTCATGCGTCGTGGACTCCGCGAGGCGCGCGCGCTGCACTCGCGGGAGCGCCGCCTGGTGGGCGACCTGCTGCGCAGCCTGGTGCGCGTGGAGCCCCTGCTGGCGCTGGCGCGTCCCGCCGACGGGCCGCTGGGCCAGTGGCTCGCCTGGCTGGTGCACCTGGGCCTGGATCCCGAGGCGGTCTCCGACGAGGAGGGGCTGGCGGCCCTCGGTGAGGTGGTGGATCTGGCCGAGGCGGCGCGGAGCGCACTCGCGGACCTCGAGCCCGCCGCGGCCCTGGGGGCGCTGCTCGGGCTGCAGGGTGCCGTGGCGGCGCGGGTGGGCGCCGACCTGCTGCGCGGCACGGGGGACCCGACCGCCTTCCTCGCGGGGTCCGCCGAACGTGCGCCGGTGGGGCTGCGCGCCCACGGCATGCCCCGCGACGAGCTCGTCGCGCGGCTGCGGGCGGAGGGCCTCGATCCGGAACCGGGTCGCTGGGCGGCGGACGCGGTGGTGCTGCCGGCGGGGAGCCACCTGGGCGGGCTCGGCCTGCCGCCGGACGCCTACGAGCTGCAGGACGAGGGCAGCCAGCTCGTGGCGGCATTGCTGGACGTGCGGCCTGGCGAGCGCGTGCTGGACGCCTGCGCGGGGGCGGGCGGCAAGACCCTGGCGCTGGGCAGGGCGCTGGGGGGCTCGGGCACGCTGTGGGCCACGGACGTGCGCGGGCCGGCCCTTGGCGAGCTGAAGCGGCGCGCGCACGCCGCGGGGGTGCGCGTGCGCACGGCGCTGCTGCGCGAGGAGGGTCCGTCGGTGGAGCTCGGGTCGGCCTTCGACGCCGTGCTGGTGGACGCCCCCTGCACGGGGTCGGGCGTGTGGCGGCGGCACCCCGAGCTGCGCTGGCGGCTGGCCGATCTGGAGGCCACCACGGCGCTGCAGGATCGGGTGCTCCGCGCGTCCGCGGCGCGGGTGCGCCCGGGGGGGCGGCTGGTCTACGCCACGTGCTCCGTGTTGCGGGCCGAGGGGGAGGACCGCGTCGACGCCTTCCTCGCCGAGCACCCCGGGTGGACGCTGGTGCCGGCCCGCCAGGCCCTCCCCACGCTGGACCGTGCGCTGGTGGACGGACCCTTCCTGCGCACCTGGCCGGAGCGGCATGGCGTGGACGGCTTCTTCGGCGCCTGCCTGGAGCGGGTGGGGTGAGCGCGGCGCGATCGGCATGACCAGAAGTTGTTCATGCAGTGAACAGATCATGGTCAGCGCATGACGCCGTGACACGATGGAACCGGCATTCTCGATTGGCACACGGGGTGCATGGAGGCCATCGTCCGCGACGCGCTGGAGTCCTCGTGTCCCCCACCCTCCTCCCGGTCCGCAGCCTGTGCCGCGTCGTGCCGGAAGGTCGGGGGGTGGGCCGGGCCTCCCGCGACAGGGGGGACGATCGCCGCGACAAGGGGCGGTGAAGGGAGGGGCGGCGCCCGTGCGGACCGGCCTGGGAAGCCGGTGCCCACGGGGATCAGGGGAGCCGCCCCGCCTTCGCGCCGAGCAGAGAGCCTGGGGAGGTTCGATGCTGCGGGGCCCGGGGGGGCCCCGCCCTTGTGCGGTGGCGGTCAGCCGCCCTCGCCCTGGCAGAGCTTCTGGGTGCTCTCGTCCCAGGCGCGCATCTGGCCCAGCGTGATCTCGATGACCGTGCCGTTGCCGAAGTCCCCCAGCGGGGTGCTCCACTCGCGCCACACCGGGTAGATCTTCACCACCTCGGTGGCGGTCCACGGGATGACCACCTCGAGCTGGTAGTCCTGGTCGAAGGTGGACGAGCCCTCCCAGGCGGCCGGGTACGGCAGCCAGGTGCGTGTCATGACGAACTCGTCGTGACCGAGGCCCAGCTCCTCCACGAGGTCGTCGGGGATGGCCACGCGGCGGGCGTCCGAGCGGAAGTCGTAGACGTAGGTGCCGGCGAGCGGGACGTAGGTGGTGAGGCTGCCCTCCCACGACATCGTGCGCGACGCCCCGGAGCGGAAGTCCCGCTTGGAGGTGTGGTACTTCCGGCTGTAGGCCTCGTAGGGGGTGTCGCCGTTGCGCACCGAGCCGTAGGCGGCGTTCTGGTCGTCGGTGACGATCACGTCGAGGAACTGCTCGACGGTGCAGTCCAGGCGGCCGAGCAGGTAGGCGGGCAGGGCCTTGTCGGGGTCGGGTCGACCACGAGGGCTGCCGTCGGGCTCGTGGAAGTCCACCACCTCCAGATCGGGCGCGCGGAAGGCGAGCTGGGTGCCGGCCACGGGCCCGCCCTCGAGCTCCTCGGCGTCCACCTGCTCCACGGCGGCGGTGAGGTAGCGCAGCAGCTCCTCGTCCTCGGCGGTGGTCATGGTGCGCCAGAAGGCGCGCATCGTCTCGGTGAGATCGCGGGGACCGGGAGGCGGCGGCGCGCAGCCCGCCGCGGTGAGGGCCAGGAGCGTTCCCTGGCGTTGGAGCTTGCCCATCACCCATCCTGTTAGGAGCGGCGCGCATCATAGCCGGAGCGTGCGCCATGGGACGAGGGTGGCTGGGCCTGCTGGTGGTCGCGGGGGCCTGCGAGGCACCGCCGGACGAGGCGGAGACGGGTCCCGAGCGGCCCGAGCACGCGGTCTTCCCCGACGCGGCGCTGGTGCAGGACGGCCACCTGGCGCTGCCGGTCGACCTGCCGTCGGCCGCCACACCGGTGCCGGTGGACCGCCTCGCGGTGCGCACCGGCTTCTCGGTGGTGCAGACCGCGGTGATCCGTCCGGGCGTGGCGCTCGACGGCGCCAGCCTCGTCGATGACGACGGGCTGGGCGGTGCCGTGCAGCTGTGGGACCTGACGCGCGGGGTGGAGATCCGGTGCCTCGCCGAGCTCGATGCCCACCCCGACGCCGACCCGCCGACGCTGCTGGTGCGTCCGCTGGTGCCGGTGGAGGCGCCCACCGAGGTGGCCGTGGTGGTGACCACGGCCGTGCAGACCCGGGATGGCGAGGCGCTGGCACCGCTGGGCTGGTGGCAGGCGCTGCTCGAGGATCGCGCGGCGCCCGCGGACGAGGGGCGCGTGGCGGGTGCCCAGGCGCTGGCGAACCGGCTCCAGGGCCTGGGCGTGGGGGCGATCGCGGTGGCCGCCTCCTGGCCGGTGGCCGACGGCACGGCGCCGCTGCGGGCGATGGTGGACGCGGTGCCCGCGGGCACGGTGGGCGAGCTCACCGTGGTGGAGCAGGGCCCCGACGCCGAGCTGCCCGACACCACCTGGCGGCGCGCCACGGGCAGCTTCACCACCACGAGCTGGATCGGTCCCGACGGCACCTTCGTGCTCGGGGACGACGGCCTGCCGGTGGCCCAGGGCACGATGACGGCCGACCTCTTCGTGCACGTGCCCACGTCGGTGCAGGGCGCCGCGGCCGACTCGGCCCCGGTGTGGGTCTTCGGGCACGGGATCTTCAGCAACCCCGGCCTGTACCTCGACGACCCCGCCGACGAGGACGCCGTGCTCGCCCTGGCGGAGGCCGCGGGTGCCGTGGTCGTGGCCACCACCTGGCGCGGGCTCACCACCAAGGACTTCGGCGTGCCGTCCAGCGTGGCCGGTGACTTCGGTCGCTTCCCGCACCTCACCGACCTGCTCGCCCAGGGCGTGGCGAACACCGCGGCCCTGGTGCGTGCCGTGGCCGACGGCGACCTGCTGGATCACGAGGTCTTCGACGGCAAGGCCGACGGCGACACCCTCCGGTACTACGGCATCTCGCTGGGCGGCATCGAGGGGGCCGTGCTGCTGGCCCTGGAGGACCGGCTCCCCCACGGCGTGCTGCACGTGGGCGGGTCCACGTGGTCCACGATGCTCGAGCGCTCTGTGCACTGGACGCTGTTCGAGGACACCCTCGTCTCGAGCGGGCTCGACGACCCGGCGGACCGGCAGCTGCTCTACGCGTTGTCGCAGCTCTTCTGGGACCCCGTCGACCCGGCCTCGTACGTGGCCGACCTGCGGGGACGCTCCGCGCTCTGGCAGGTCGCGGTGGGCGACGACCAGGTGTCGAACCTGACCTCGTACACGTTGGCGCGCGGCGTGGGCGCGTCGCTGCTCGAGCCCACCAGCGTGGCGGTGCCCGGCCTCACCACCTCCGCGGGCGGCCCGGGACCCGTGATGGTGCAGCTCGACCCCCAGGAGGGCAGCTCCGACGAGACGAACCGCCCGGCCGTGGACAGCACGGCCCACGAGGTGCCGCGCACCTGGGCCGGCGTGCAGGCGCAGACGCTGCGCTTCCTGGACGCGGTGACGCCGGGGTCGGCCACGCCCGCCTGTGGCGTGGCGCCCTGCACCCCGGCTCACACCGACGGGGGCTGACCTTCGAGGAGCTCGTCGTCGAAGGGACGGGCGAAGGCGATCCACGCCGACCACGCCGCCACCACCAGCATGCCCAGGGCCTGGCGGGCGGCGGCGCGGGTGAGCACCTGCTGGGGCGTGGTGGCGGCCGCGAGGAGCTCGTCGGGCTCGAAGAGCAGCGACATCAGCGCCAGCTCGGCGGGGAAGACCACGAGGATGATGCAGATCCAGCGCGCGACGGGGCGACCCCGCGACAGCTGCACGCCCATGCCCGAGGCGCCCAGGTAGCAGAGCATCCACAGCAGGGGGTCGTCCGCGACGAGCTCGGTGAGGGCGAGCACGCCGAACAGGACCGCAGCGACCAGACCGCGTCGGGACCACGACATGGCCCTGCCCTACCCCGCGAGGGCGGCGCGCGACGGTTAGCCCACGCAGGAGCCCGGAGGACCGGTCCACGTGGACGATCCGGTCGCCCCCCAACGCTGGCCCCACGGACCCCCGGAGGTGAGCTTCCGGACGGTGTTCGCGGGCGTGCTGCTGCTCCTCGGCGTGGGGGCGCTCGCGAGTCCCGAGGCCGTGCAGCGCCTGCTGCTGCTGGGGCTCGCGGCCTGCGTGGGCGGTCTGGTGGCCGGAGGCACGCCCTGGGCGCGGGTGCTGCTGCTCCGTCTCGTGGGGATGGGGTGCGCCGGGCTGGTGGCGATCTCGGGCACCCACCAGCTCGCCTCGGCCTGGCCGGGCGCGCGGGCGCTCGCGGTGGCCTGCGTCTTCGTGGCCACGGCGGTCTCGTTCAGCGCCTTCACCACGGCGCGGCGGGCGCTCGCGCGGCTGCGCGGGGGGTCGACGTGATCCCGGGAGCGGCCGGCGTGGCGACGCTCGCCGCGATCGGGCTCGTGGTGGCGGCGGTCATCGGCCTGGGCCTGCGGGACGACGTGCCCCGCGGCGCCTGGCTGGGCGCATCGGGCGTGGCCCTGGCTGGCGGTGCGGCCCTCCTCGACCCCGCGGTGGAGCAGGCGGGGGACGCGCTGCTCGCAGGCGCGCTCGGGGGTCTGGTGGGCCTGTTCCACGGCCGGCGCGACCTCGGCGAGCGCGCCCTGCCCTGGCTGGGCGCCGGAGCGGGCCTGGCCAGCGTGCTCGCGGGGATGTCGCGCTACCTGCACCCCGGCGTGCCGGCGGGGAGCGGGGAGGCCGTGTCGATCTCGCTCGGCGCGCTGGGGGCCGTGGTGGTGGGCGCGTGGGTGGCGGGCGCGGGCGTGGTGCAGGCCGGTCATCGGGCGGGCTGGCTGCAGGCCGCGGTGGAGGTGCCGCGCACGCAGGTGCTCCTGGGCGCGCTGGGCGTCTTCGTGCTGGTGGCCGCGGTGCCCACGCTCGCCACGCCGGCCGGGCTGCACTGGCTCGTGCTGGCCTCGCTGGCCTCGGCGAGCGCGGGGGTGGTGCGGTCGGTGACCCTGGCCCCGGACCTGCGCCCGATGCTCGACCACGGGCTCGACGCGGGTGCGGGCGCGGCGGTGGCGATGGTGGGCCTGGCCGTGGGGGACGACCTCATCGTGGTGGCCGGCGGGCTGCTGCTGGGCGTGGGCGTGGCGCTGGTGGGGCGGAAGGCGGAGCCGTGAGCCGTCCCCTCAGGGCGTCGCGGGCGCCTGGTGCCGGTACAGCCGCCAGGCCTTCGTCTCCTCCTCCAGCGCGTAGTCCTCCTCGAGCAGCTCGGTGAGCCCGGGGAAGGCCTCGAAGCGCTCCCAGGCGTTCGACGGCCAGGAGTGGACGCTGAGGAAGATCACGTCGGGCTGGGCGGCGCGCAGATCGTCGAGGAAGCGGGCCTGCCAGCGCGCCACCTCGGGGGTGTCGGCCCGCTCGTAGAAGTGGAAGTCGTACACGAAGGGCGTGGCCATGGGCCGCCCCTCGGCCACCAGCGCGCGCAGGCCGCTGCCCACGTCGCCCACGATCTGCACCGTGTCGTCGGGTCGGAGGCGCGCGGCGAGGTCGTCGCCGTTGCGCACCAGCAGGCCCACGTGGTCGTTCTTCAGGTAGACCCAGGTCCACCCGGCCTGCAGCGTGAGCACGAGGCCGGCGAGCACCGCGGCCGTGACCGACAGCACCGCGCGGGACGTCGTCGGTCGGGGCAGCGACCAGGCCAGCGCGGCCGCGGGCCAGGCGAAGGCCACGTAGGGGTGCAGGTGGTAGTCCCAGGCCTTGCCCTGCCAGAACCAGTGGACGAGTCCGTAGGCCACGCCGAGCAGCAGCGCCGTGCGACGCGCCACGTGGCCGGGACCCACGAGCAGGGGGGCGGCCACGGCCACGGGCAGCAGCCAGCTCGGCGGTTCGAGGGCCAGCAGGAGGAGCTGGCGCCCGAGGGGCAGCACGAGCCGGGTGTGGACGGGGAGCAGCTCGTCGACGAGGATCGCCAGCCCGGGTGCACCCCCGCGGGCCACCACCCAGCCGAAGGCGGCGGCGACGAGGCCCGCGGCGGGCAGGGCCAGGAGGAGCTGGTCGGCGACGAGCGCACCCGGCCCCTGGGCCCGTCGACGGCCCGCGAGGAGCAGCACCCCGGCGAGGCCCACCGCGAAGAGCCCGGCGAGGGGCTTGATGGCCACGGCCAGGCCCAGCGCGAGACCCGCCGCGACGAGGGCCGCCGCGGACGGCCTGCGCGTCTCGTCGTCGCCGAGCACGCCCACCGTGGCGAGCACGAGGCAGGTGGCGAGCCAGAAGTCGCGCTCGCCCACCGCGTAGGCGCCGTGCATCTGGTGGAAGCCCACGAAGCCCACGGCGGCGAGCAGCGCGGCGGGCGCGTCGGCCGGACGGAGGAGGCGCCAGACGCCCCAGCCGGCCACGAGCGCCACGCCGAGGTCGAGCAGGCGCCAGGGGAGCGCTGCCATCCCGAACACCGCGTACCAGGCCTGGTGGATCAGGTAGGTGCCCGGCATGTTCATGTCGTACACGTCGACGTAGGGCACGCCGCCGTCGAGCAGGCGCATGCCCACGTAGGCCATGAGCGCGCCGTCGAAGACCACCGGCCAGCCCAACGTGGGCAGCCACAGGGCGGCGACGAGCAGGGCCGCGACCTTGCCGACCTGGGGCAGGATCCGCGGAGCGGGTGCCGTGTCGGGCGGGGTCAGCGCAGGCCCTGGCGGCCGAGCTCCTCGGCCAGGCGGGCGCGGGGCTCCTCCGACATCTCGCACAGCGGCAGGCGGAAGCGCTCCTCGCAGCGGCCCATCAGGGCGAGCGCCGTCTTCACGGGCAGCGGGTTCGTCTCGGCGAAGAGCACCCGGAAGAGCGGGTAGAGGCCGAGGTGCAGGGCGCGGGCCTCGTCGAGGCGGGCGGCGCGGGCGGCGGCCACCAGGGCGGCCATGCGGTCGGGCACCACGTTCGACGCCACCGAGATGCAGCCCACGCCTCCGAGGGCCACGAAGGGCAGGGTGGTGAAGTCGTCGCCCGAGAGCAGGGCGAGGCGGTCGCCGCAGCGCACCAGGATCTCGGAGGCCACGGCCAGGTCGCCGGTGGCCTCCTTCACGCAGGTGATGCCGTCGACCTCGGCGAGACGCGCGATCGTGGCGGGCAGCACGTTCACCGAGGTGCGGCCGGGCACGTTGTAGACGCAGACCTCCACGTCGGTGGCCTCGGCGATGGCGCGGAAGTGCCGGTAGAGCCCCTCCTGCGTGGGCTTGTTGTAGTAGGGCGCCGTGGCGAGCACGCCGGCCACGCCGGCCTCGGCGGCCCGCTGCGCGTTGAGCACCGCCACGCGCGTGTCGTTGCTGCCGATGCCCGCCATCACGGGCACGCGACCCGCAGCCTGGTCCACCGTGATGCGGATGACCTCGGCGTGCTCCTCGAGGTCGAGGGTGGGGGCCTCGCCCGTGGTGCCGCAGGGCACGAGGCCCGAGACGCCGCCGGCGATCTGCGCGTCGACGAGGGCGCGCAGGGCGGGCTCGTCGACGCCACGGGAGGTGAACGGCGTGATCAGCGCGGTCAGCACGCCCTGGAAGGTCATGGTCGCTCCGGTCGGGCTGCGCGCCTAACACGGCGTCCGCACGGGGATCCTCGGACGGGACGGTAGCGGACCACCGGGCGCAGGGTCTACTGTCCACGGGTCGGCGTCCGGCGCGGGGACCCGACGGGAGGCAGCATGTGGTGCAGGGCGGGTCTCGGGTTCGGGGTGGTGGCGCTCGTGGCGGCGTGCGCCCAGGGTGACGTGGTGGACGTCCAGGCACCCGACGGCGTGGTGGCGGGCCAGGAGGAGCCGGTGCTCGAGCCGGCCATGCCGGAGCTGCCCACGCAGGGCGAGCCCATCGGCGTGGCGCCGATGCTGCGGCCGGAGCTTTCCGTGACGGGTCCGCGATCGGCGGCGGGCGCGGTGGTGATGTCGGAGGACGAGGCGGTGGCCTACGTGGTGGACGCCGACAACGGCATGGTCCACCGCTTCGACACCGCCACCGGCGAGCTGCGGTCCCTGGCCGTGGGGGCCGAGCCCACCCGCCTCGTGCGCGCGGGCGACGACCTCTGGGTCACGCTGCGGGGCGCCGGCGAGGTGGTGCGTCTGCACGACGATGGCACCGGGCTGGTGGAGACCGACCGCGTGGAGGTGGGCGCGGAGCCCTACGGGCTGGCGCTGGCGCCCGAGGAGCCCTGGCTGTTCGTGGCCCTGTCGCAGGAGGACGCGGTGGTCGCGCTGGACGCGCGCACCCTCGAGCCGATCGGGCGCTGGCCCGCGCCGGGCGAGCCCAAGTGGCTGTCGACGACGGACGACGGACGTCTCGCGGTGGTGCCGGCGCGCCTGCCGAACGTGGGCCGCTACACCGTGACCACCGGGGCGATCGGGTGGGCCACGCTGCCCAGCATCCGCCGCTTCGAGTCTCCGGAGTGCCCCGACAGGCGCCTGGCGCGTCGCGTCACGGGCGATCCGGCGATGGGCCCCGGCGACACCCTGGTGCTGCCCGTGCTGCTGGCCGACACCGACCTGCGCGGGTCCGAGCGCCGCGGCGAGGATCCGCGCAACGGCCACACGGGCTTCTCCGACACCGGCGGTCCGCCCCCGGATGCCGAGCCCGGCCCCGACGGCACCGTGCCCGGGCGCGAGCCGATGCCCGACGAGCCCTTCTGCTCCGAGGGCGGCGAGGCCGGGTCCTACGGGTCGTCGGGGGATCCCAGCTTCCCGGGGGCGATCGGGCGGCTGACGCCCAGCCTGGTGCGCGTGGACCTCGATCGCCTCGTGGCCACGCAGACGGCGACCCTCGGGTCCAACCTGATGATCGACCCTGCGGCGCACAACGGGGAGTTCGGCCCGAACGGCATGGGGATGCCCTTCAGCACCGTGCGCAGCTACCCGGGCGCGGTGCGCCTCACCGACGACGGCGAGACCGCCTGGGTGGCGATGCCGGGCTCCAGCGCCTTCGTCGTGGTCCGTCTCGATCAGTCGGCCGCCGAGAAGCTGGTGCAGCTCTTCTCGCCCCTGCGGGGCGCCTTCCCCACCGATCTCGGGGTGGACAGCGTGGTGCCCCTGTCGGGCGACCGCGTGCTGCTCGGGTCTCCGCTCGGCCGCTCGCTGCAGGTCGGGGGCTTCACGCCCGACCTCATGCCCGACCCCTTCCTCCCGTCGGAGGGGCTCTTCGAGCCGGTGGTGGGCGCGTCGCTCCCGCTGTCGGCCCTGCCGGCCGACGTGCAGGCCGGGCGCCGTCTCTTCCACTCGTCGGTCGACCAGCGCATGGCGGCCGCCTCGTCGGGCGTGAGCTGCGAGACCTGCCACACCGAGGGCCGGAACGACGGCTTCACGTGGGTCTTCGACGACATGCCGCGGCAGACCCCCTCGCTGGCGGGCCCGGTGGAGGACACCCTGCCGCTCACCTGGCTCGGCGAGGTGGAGACCATCGTCGACGAGATCCACGCCACCACGCAGACGCGCATGGGCGGCCGGGGTCTCGACGAGGCGAGCGCCGCCAAGGTGGCGGCCTACGTGGCGTGGACGCGTGCGCCGCACCGTCCGGCGCCGCGCACCGAGGCGGGACACCAGGCCGTGGCCCGGGGCAAGGCGCTGTTCGAGTCCACCGAGGTCGGCTGCGCGCGGTGCCACGACGGCAGCGCCCACGCCGACGGCAGCTCCTGGCGCGTGCTCGGCTTCGAGGAGCGCACCAACACGCCCACGCTGCGCGGCATCGGCGGGTCGGCGCCCTACTTCCACGACGGCAGCGCCGCCACGCTCCGCGACGTGCTCCTCCGCGTGAGGGACGGGTCGATGGGCGACACGAGCATGCTGTCCGACACCGAGCTGGACGACCTCGAGGCCTACCTGCGCACCCTCTGAGGGGGGTGCGAGGGGGCGTGCCGGCCTACCGCGTCCCGCCCCGTGGCGTGGCGCGGTAGACGCCGATGCGTCCGCCCTGCGGCCAGGGGTCGCCGAACAGTGCGGCGCCCCGCACCTCGTGCTCCTCGACGGGCACGAGGTCCACGGTGGCCTCGAAGGCGGCGCAGGCGGGGTCCAGGTAGGTGGAGGGGTCGGCTGCGGGGCCCTGCCCGGGGGCGCAGGTCCACGTGACGCACGCGCCGTCCCGGGTCTCGACGCAGGTGGCCAGCTCCGGCTGGCGCCAGCAGGGCGACAGGGCCGTGAGCAGGTCGACGCCGTCCACCGCGGGGCGCCAGACGCGTCCCGCCACGTAGACCGCGGCGTCGGCGTCGGCGTCGGCGATCTCGATCAGCGGGCGCACGCACTGCAGGGAACGCACGTACACGGCGTCGTCGGGCGGGGGCGCGGCCTGGGCGAGCGTGAGGACCTGGACCTCCGGGCCCAGGAGCTGCCGCAGGTAGGCGCGGTGGTAGGCGAGGTCGAAGCGATCGGGGTCGAGGCCCGGCGCGTGGTCGTCGGGACCGATCACCACCACGGGCAGGTGGGCCTCGAGGGCCAGGCGGCGCGCGCGGAGGAGCAGGTCGTGCTCGTGCTGGGACGGGTAGGTCCACTGCAGCCACGCCCGCTGGGGGGTGGGCGCCATGATCGCGAGGACGAGGGCCAGCACGAGGCCGCCGCGCGCGTGCACCGTGGTGAGCAGCACCGCGGCGGGCCAGAGCAGGAAGCCCGTGGCGGGCAGCGCCACGCGCACCCAGGTGGACAGGACGTCGGCCGTGCCGGCGTGGAACCAGGCCAGGGCCGCCACGCCGGCCACGCTTGCGCGGAAGGAGGCACGGTCGGTCCACCACGCCACGGCGAGGCCGGCGAGGGCCAGCGCCGGCAGCACCGCGGGCGTGACCTCGGTGGAGAACCAGGCGTGCACGGTGGCCCACGGCGTGTCGCGGTGCACGGCGCCGTCGACGGGCCCCGCGGACATCAGGACCGCGCCCGCCAGCAGGGCGAGGGCGAGGGCGATCCCACCGCCCACGACGGCGCGGCGGCCGCGGGCGGGATCGGGCGCAGGGGCCACCACCGCCAGCCCCACGAGGACGGTCACGGCCACGAGCGCCCGCGTGCGCATGGCCTGCTGCAGCACGTCGGAGGTGGCGGGCGCCCCCGGCAGGTGCCCGGCGCTGGCGGTGAGGATGCCCAGCACCAGGGGCAGGCAGGCGAGGCCCGCGGCGATCAGGGCGAGCAGGGCCCGGCGCCGACGGGCGGGGTCGCCGAGGCCCTCGGGGGCTGTGGCCAGCGCGACGCCCACGCAGGTGAGCGGCACGGCGGGGAGGAGCTCGAGGTGCGTGTGGGTGGCGAAGACCGCGGCCGCCACGGCGGGCACCAGCGTGCGCGTCGAGCGGTCGCGCACGTGCACCGCGGCGAGCCAGGCGGCGACGAGCAGGGCGAGCTCCACGCCCACGTACAGGCTCAACGTGGTGGCCACGCGCAGCCGCACGGGCAGCGTGGCGTGCAGCATCGCCGCCGCGAGGGCGGTGGGCCCGCTGCGGCTCACCGCGTGTACCAGTCCGAAGAGCGCACCCGTGGCGAGCATGGCGAGCACGGCGTTCGCCTGGAAGGGGGACACCCAGCCCAGCGTGGGCACCGTGAGCGCGCGCACGAGGACGTACCAGCCGGGGCCGTGGAGGTTGCCCGAGGCCGCGTCCTGCCACCAGGGGTGGTCGCGCAGCCAGGCCGCCCGCTCGAGGCCGTGGAAGAAGGAGTGCCAGGGGGCGTGGGGCACGCCGTGCAGGGCCACCAGGGTGAGGAGCGGGGGCACGGCGAGGAGGACGGGGTGGACGCCCAGCGGGCCGTGGGCCCGGGCCACCGCGTGGCGCGCGTGCACCAGGCCCCCCACGGTCACCGCCAGGGCGAGCACGGCCACGAGCCAGGTCAGCAGCTCCAGGGTCGACGCGCCGCCCACGGTGCTCCTCTGCACACGCCGGGGGTGTATCCGACGCCGGGCCGCGAGGGGCCGCGCGGGACGTGGGGGGGTAGGGCGGGGAGGTGACCCGCCTGTCCATCACCCTGCTGCACTCCGCGTTGGCGATCTCGGCCCTCACCGGGGCCGTGATCGTGCTCCTGGTGGGCCGGGCCTGCCTCGCGTGGGACCTCGGCTTCTACGCGTCCGTCGGGGAGACGAGCGTGCAGTGGTTCGTCTTCGGGCTGATCACCACGGCCTTCTCCCTGGGTCAGCTCGTGGGTGCGTGGGCCTGGTTCGCGGGCCAGCGCTGGGGCGGCATCGCGCTGCTCGCCGCCACCGGGGTGCTGGTGCTCGCGGCGCCGGTGGGCGTGGCGCTGCTGCTGCTGGTGGTGGGGCTGATGATCGCGGCCGACCTGATGGTCATGGCGCGGCGGGAGGCGCTCGACCCGCCGGGCGGCTGAGGCGGCCCATCAGGGCCCAGGCCTCGTCGTGGGCGAGCAGCGGCATGGGCACCGCCGTGCCCGCCACGCGGAGCACCACCTCGCCGAGCCCGAGGCGGCGCAGGAAGGGTCCCTGCACGAGCTCCACCGTCTGCAGCTTGTCGCGGGCCACCACCTGGGTCACGCGCTGCAGCCAGCCCCGGCGCGAGACCACCACCTCGTCGGTGATCGTCCAGCCCTGGGTGCGCCAGTCCAGCCAGCCCAGCAGGCTGCCCACGGGCACGAGCATCCAGGCGAGCGCGCCCCACGGCCAGGCCCACCAGGTGAGCAGGCCGGCGAGGAGCGCGCCGCGGAGGGCACCGCGCACGAGCGCGCGGCGCAGGGCCATCGGCGCGGGCGACCGGAGGCGTGCCTCGCCCAGCGGCACGTCGGCGCCGGGGAGGGCCTCGCGCACCACGTCGTCGAGCTCCTCGCGGTCGACCCGGGGCAGCTCGGCGAGCTGGCGCTCGGTGCCGCCGCGGCCGGTGCGGGCCGAGGCCGTCTCGACCGTGACGGTGCCGAAGCCGAGCACCCGTCGCTGCCAGGGCTCCTGCACCGTGAGGACCTGCACCTTGCGGAGCTGGAGCTGCACCCGACGGCGCGTGAACAGCCCCTCCTCGAGGGTGAGGACCCCGCGGTCGCGGGTGAGGGCCAGGTCGTGGTGGCGGATCATCGCCGTGACGATGCCGCCGCCCCAGGTGGCCACGGCCGCCAGGAAGAACATCGCCAGCAGGCCCAGCGCGCCGAAGCTGCGCGTGGCCTGGGTGGCCTGCTCGGGATCGCCGACACCCACCACCTCGAAGAGCACGAACAGCCCCGCGAGGGCCGCCCCGAAACGCGTGGACGTGGCCCCGTAGATCAGCAGGTCCACGGGGCTGTTGCGGGCGACGACGCGGTCGGGCGCCGCGGCCGGTCCCGGCGCGGCACGCTGGGGGGCGAGGGCGTGCACCAGGGCGAGCGCGTCGGCGTCGGACAGCGCCGACAGCAGCCCCTCGACCTCGTCGCCCGAGGCCGTCTGGATGCGCACCTCCGACAGGCCGAACACCCGGTGCGCGAGGTTGCGGTGGATCTCGACGTCCTGGACCTTCGCCGGGACGATCACCCGCTGGGTGCGGTCGAGCAGACCCGACGTGATCTCCAGCCGGCCGTCGATCATGCGGTAGCGCAGCGTCAGGTAGTGCACGAAGGTGTTGGCCACCGACAGCGCGAAGAGCACGAGCAGGATCGAGAGATCGCTGACCCAGGTGTACCCGTCGACCGTGCTGGTGCGGCCCGCCACGTAGAGCAGGATCAGCGGCCAGCCGATGCTGCGGATCACGCCCCAGGCGCGCGGCCCGAGGTTGATCAGTGGCGACAGCGGATGCAGCCGGCGCCAGCCCGGCGCGAGCGCGGGGACCGGGCGGGGGGCGGTCGGCGTGGCGGCCTGCACGGGAGGGGAGGTCGTCGCGGACGGCGGGCGTGCGGGCGCCTGCGCACGCCGACGGACAGGGGCGAGGGCCACGTCGGCGAGCAGGTCGTCGACGTCGGTGGGCAGATCGAAGGGATCGAGGTGGGCGCCGAAGGGCCGGGCGCCCACGTCGGTGGGGGCCTCGTCGTCCTCGTCGAAGAGCTCGTCCAGCGGTCGGCGCAGCACGGGCGCGGCGGGCAGCGGCTCGGCCTCCACCTCCGGGAGCACCTCGTCGGATGCGTCGTCCGGCGGCAGGGGGTCCATGGGCGGTGCGTCGTCGATCACGGGCTCGTCGAGCGGGGCGAGGTCGAGGGTGTCCTCGGCCGGGGACGGCGGCGGGGAGGTGGCCATCCACGGGTCGGGCGTGGGGGCTTCCTCGTACGCGTCGAGCTGGAGCGACTCCTCCTCCGGGTCGGGCTCGGCCTCCGTCGCGGGCGCGTCGGGGCCGGGATCGACGCCGGGGGCGGGCAGCTGGAGGGAGTCGTCGGCTTCCTGCGCGTCGTCGTCGTGGGCCTCGAGCGCGAGGACGTCCTCCGCGGGCCTCGGGGGACCGGGGTCCTCGCCGATCGGGGCGTCGAGCTGCAAGGACTCGTCGGACTCGGACTCGGACTCGGACTCGGCGAACCTGCCCTCGATCACCTCGGTGTCGTCGTCCTCCTCGGGGAGGTCCTCGAGCGCGGGCTCCGGGGCGGGCTCCGGCGCGGACCCGCCGAGGAGCAGCTCGATCCCGGGCGACTCGTCCTCCGGCTCCGGCATCGCCAGGTCGAGCTCGGGCGACGTCAGGTCGAGGTCGGGCATCGCGAGCTCGAGCTCGGCGACGTCGTCCTCGGCCAGCGGAAGCGCCAGCTCCAGCTGGGACTCCGGCTCCGGCTCGGGCATCGCGAGCTCGTCCTCGAGGAGCTCGCCAAGGTCCAGGTCGTCGGGCTCTCGCTGCGGCCTAGACGCCATCGTCGCCGCCGACGCTCACGAGCCGGTCGCGCAGCGCCTCGGCGGTGTCGAGGGTGAGCCCGGGGATGACCCCGTCGGCGCCGGCGCCGCTCGCCGTGTAGACCATCAGTCGGGCGAGGCCGAGGCTGCGCTCGAGCAGGCCCTGCCGCACGTCCACGTGCTGGATCCGCTGGGCGGGGATCGCGGTGACCGTGCGGACGAGCACGCCGCGGGACACGAGCAGGTCGCTGTCGCGCTCCGTCCACGCGAAGTGGGCGTGCTCCAGCGCGGGCATCCACACGGCGAGCAGGCCCTGGAAGAGCAGCCAGGCGCCGCCGACCCCGAGCGCGCCCCTGAGGCTCCAGGCGCTGGTGAGCGCGGCAACCGCGACGGCGGTGGCGGGCAGCCAGAACAGCGCCAGGCGGGAGAAGGCCTGCAGGTAGAACAGGGTGCGCGCGCGCGCAGGCAGCGAGTGCCAGGTCATGCGTGCATCCTCATTCGGCGGGGGTGCGCTTGTCGAGGGTCTGCTGTGTCAGGATCACTTCATGCGCCCAGGGATGGACGCGCAGCGCGGCCTGCTCGATCTGGGACTGGCGGGCGGCGATGCGGTTCACCGAGGCCTGGGCCTCGCGCAGCGCCTGGCGCACGAGCGTGTCGTCGCCCTGGTGGAGGTACCAGCGCACCTCGGCCAGCAGGTGCTCGATGTAGAGCGGCTGCATCTCGCCCTTCGACAGCAGCCGGCGCACGAGGCGGAAGGCCTTCGTGGGGTCGTCGGTGGCCCCCACGACGCGGGCGCGGCTGACGATGGCGTCGGCCACGGCCGTGAGGTTGCCCGTGCTCATGAGGCCCATCAGCGCCTTCTGGTAGAGCTGCTTCGCCTCGTCGTGCGCGCCCACGTCCCAGCGGGCCTCGGCGAGGTAGGCGCGCCCGAGCTCGGCGAGCAGGGCGAGGCCCGCCTTCTCGGCCTGGTCGACCACCTCGCCGAGCTGGAAGGAGGCCGTGGCCGCCTGGCCCGAGGCGATGGCGAGGCGACCCTGGAAGAGCCGGGTCTCGAGGCGCAGGTGGAGGCGTTCGCCGGGACCCAGGGCGCTCGCGAGCTCCTCCACCAGCTCCTGGGCGCGACCCAGCCGGTACAGGTCGAGCTCCGCGGCGGCGGCAGCCAGCGTGACGGCGGCGCGTGCGGGGATGGACTGGCCCTCGCGCGCCTCGGCGATGGCGCCCGACAGGCGGGGCAGCAGCTCGCTGAAGCGGCCCTGGCGCCGCAGCGCGTGGGCCCACGCCGCGATGCCGTGCCAGGCCACGAGCGGGTCGCCCTGGGTGCCGCGCGCGGTGAGCAGGCGCTCGAGGATCTGCTCGGCGCCCGTGACGTCGCCCTCGGCGATCATCAGCTCGGCCAGGCCCACCCGGGCGCGGTCGGCCACGTCGCGGTCATCGACCGCCATCGCCGCGTCGAGCGCGTTGTCGTACCAGGTGCGCGCCTGGGGGATCTGGGCGCCGTAGATGAAGCTCTCGGCGAGCTCGAGGGCGGCCCGGGCGCGGAGCGGCGTGCGCTCGCCCTGGCCGATCATGTCCCACACCTCCACCAGGAACTTGCGGTGGTTGGCGTAGTGGCCGATCGCGCGCTGCTGCTCGGCCTGCCAGAAGCGGACCTCGGCGCCACGGGGGCTCGTGCCGCTCAGGCGATCCGCCGCGTCGAGCGCCTTCACCGCGCGCGCGTCGAGGGGGCGCACGCGCTGCATGGCCTCGGCGAACATCAGGTGCACGTCGAGGCGCTGGTCGACCGGGGTGGAGGGGAGGTCGGCGCTGGGCAGGATGGCCTGGAGCAGCTCCAGCGCCTCGACCGCCTCGCCGTGGTCGAGGAGCTCCCGGGCCACCTCGCGACCGCGCTCCAGCGCGAGCTCGTCGCGACCCACGGCGACGAGCACCCGGACCTGTCCGACGGAGGCGGGCTCCCGCTCCACGAGGTCGGCCGCGAGGTGCTGGATGGCCGCGCGCCGCGCCGGGTGCATCGAGGAGCCGACGTAGCGGAGGAAGAGGGGGTCGACCGGCAGCACGGGGTCGGCGGGCCGGCGGGTCCAGGTGACGAGGCCCGCCTCCACCATGCCGTCGAGGATCACGGGCAGATCGGCGGGACGCAGCGCCGTGCCGGCCGCGAGCTCCGCGAGGGAGGCGCGTCCGCCCACGACCTCGACCACCTCCAGCAGGCGTCGCCAGGTGACGGGCAGGTCGCCGTGGTCGCGATCGAGCCGCAGCCGCACGGGCTCGGGGAGCTGGTCGGCCTGGGTGCCGGGGTTCCAGTCGACGCGGTTGCCGTCCTCGGGGACCTGGAGGATCCCCTCCTCCACGAAGGACCGCACCACCTCGGTGAGCAGCGCGGGGTGTCCGCCGGTGTCGCGCTGGATGCGTCGTGCCGCCTCGCGGGACGGAGGACGACGATGCAGCAGGTTGCCGACGGCGAGCGCGGTGGAGCGGGCGTCCAGCGCGCCGAGCGCGAGCTCGGTGGTGGCGTGGGCCACGCGCTGCAGGGCCACGACCGCGGGCGTGCCCTGGCGGGCCACGGAGACCAGGACGTGCAGGCGCGTGCCGGTGTCGCGTGCGGCGGTGAGCAGCTCGCCGAGCAGCGCCGACACCGCTCCCTCGCGCAGTTCCAGGGCGTCGACGGCGACCACGGCGGGCTGCTCGCGGCTGCGCAGGTGGTCGAGCAGGTCGGGGAGGGCCGCGCGGAGGCTCTCGACCCGCGTGGCGGCGGCGGCACCCGCGGGGTCGCCGAGCACGTCGGCCAGCGCCATGGACGGCTCGTCTCGCGGATCGACCAGGGCGGCGAGACACTGGGCCACGGCCGGGGCCGTGGGGTCGAGGGCCGAGGGACGTGCCACCAGGATGCCGCGCTTCTCGGCGTCGGCGACCACGTGGTCGATGAGGTGGGTGCGGTCGGACAGGTCGGCGGCCGACACCACCACGAGGTGACCCGGCGCGCTCTCCTCGAGGGCCTTCCAGGTGCGCCGCAGCTCGTTGGCCCGCCCCAGCGCCTGATCGTCGTAGAGGGCGAGCTGCAGCCCGCGGAGCGACAGGGCGCCGCCGGCGATGCGCTCCAGGGCGGCGGCCACCTCGTCGGCTCGCTGGGGGCGGTCCTTGCGCTGCTTCTGCAGCAGGGAGCCGACCAGGTCGATGAGCGCGTCGGGCAGCTCGGGCACCGCGTCGCGCAGCGGCGGGGGGTCCACGTGCAGGTGCATGTGGGCGACCTTGTGGGGATCGCTGGCCTTGAAGGGCCGCCGGCCCGACAGCAGGCGGTACAGCAGGATGCCGAGGGCGTACAGGTCGGCCCGGTGGTCGATGGGCGCGCCCACGATCTGCTCGGGCGCCGCATACGAGAAGGTGCCGACGAAGTCCCCCTCCTGCGTGATGTGCTCGAGGGGATCGACGAGGTGGGCCGTGCCGAAGTCCAGGAGCTTCACGCGGCCGTCGCGCAGCACCTGGACGTTGGCGCTCTTCAGGTCGCGGTGCACGAGGCCGCGGTCGTGGATGTACTGCAGGGCGTTCGCGACGAACCAGGCGATGCGCACCACCTCGTCGGTGCGCACCGTGCTGCCCGGCGCACCGAAGTTCTTCACGCGGACCTGCAGCGGCACGCCGCGCAGCATCTCCATGGACATCCAGGGGTGCTGCCCCTCGAAGCCGTAGCGGTACACCCGCACGATGTTCGGGTGGTTGAGGCGCGTCATGGCCTCGAACTCGCGGTTGAACCGCTTGACCGAGGTCTTCAGCTCCATGAGGAGCTTCAGCGCGCGTCGTTCGCCGCTCTCGGGGTCACGGACCTCGAAGACCTCCGCCATGCCTCCCTGGGCGATGGGTCGGATGACTTCGTACGGACCGATCGTGTCCGGGACTGTCGGCATCGGGGCTCGTGCTCGTGCGCGGACCTGGCGGCGGGCCCCGGAGGCGACGTGGGCCCCGCGAGCATAGCACGCCGATCGTCACCGTCTCCCCAGACGCTCCAGCTCCTGGTCGACCAGGCTCGCGTAGCGCGCGTAGTCGTGGGCGCCGCTGATCATCAGGCCGTTCACGAAGAAGGTGGGCGTGGAGGTGACCCCCGCCTCCCGACCGGCGACCACGTCGGCGTGCAGCGCCTGGGGCCAGCGGTCCTCCTCCATGCAGCGGGCCCACGCGGCCACGTCGAGCTGGACGCGGTCGGCGTAGCCACGGAGGTGGTCGTGATCGAGGAGGGCCTGGTTGTCGAGCATCAGCGTGGCCATCTCCCAGAAGCGGCCCTGCTCGTCGGCGCAGTGGGCGGCCACCGCCGCCTCCTCGGCGCGGGTGTGCCCCGCGAGCGGGAAGTCCTTGAAGACCACCCGCACCTTGCCCTCGTAGTCGTCGACGAGCTGCGTGAGCACGTGCTGGACGCGCTTGCAGTAGTAGCACTGGAAGCCCGCGAACTCGACGATGGTGACCGGCGCGTCGTCGGGCCCGAGCACCGGGTCGTGCGTCTCGATGGGCAGGGTGACGCGGGGGATGTCGGGGAACTCGAGCAGCAGGCGGAGCCCGGCGCTGGCGTGGAGCTCGCGGAGGTAGGCCGTGCGGCGTGCCGCCTTGCGTGCCTCGAGGATCTCGCGGCGGATGTGGGGGCGCGCCGCCTCGAAGGAGGCCGAGGGCACCTGGCGGGAGAAGCGGTCGTACTCCTCGCGGAGCTCGTCCTCGGTGGGCTCCACCACCTGGCTGTCGACCTCGGCGACGAGCAGGGCCTCGCGGTCGGGCAGCGCACGGCGCTCCACCTCGCGGCGGAGCAGCTGGTCGTCCACCAGGACGTCGAGGGCGTCGTGGAGGAGCTCGTAGCGGGCGAGCGCGTGCTGGACGTCCATGCGGCGGAGCTCGTCGTGGACCCGGGCCTCCACCTCGGCGAGCTCGATCCGGCCGTCCTCCCAGCGTGCGACGGTCGCCGCACCGTCGGTGACGCCCGGCGCGTGCGCGGCGCCGTCGGACGGCGGAGGCGCACCCGTGCCGCACGCGAGCAGGGGCGCGAGCGCGACGGGCAGGGAAGCAGGGACACGATAGCGAGACACGGGCGGGAACCTCGGGGCCGTTCGAGCAGGACGCCGGGCGCGGCGTCCGTCCTCCGCGTCGGGCGGGCCATAACCTCCCTCCAAGCTTCGCCAGCCTGCCTTGACCATCCACGACACCGGCCCTCGTCGCGGCCGCCGGAGCACTCCCCCCGATGAACCGCATCTTCGCCGCGATGATCGGGGTGGCCTTCCTGTTCGCCCTGTGGGGTGAGGTGACCTGGGTGGAGCCGGCGCCGGCGCCGGCTCCCGCGGCGGTCCAGGTCCCGGGACTCGAGAGCCCGGATCCGGTGGTGCGGGGCCTCGCCGAGGAGGTGGCCCGGCTGCGTGCGGCGGAGGCTCCGCCGCCCCCGGCGCCGCCGGTGCGTCCGATGCGCGCGCTGCAGGACGCCATCCTCGCCCGCGCCAAGGCGTCGGTGGACCTGGTGATCGGGCTCATCGGGGCGATGGCCTTCTTCCTGGGGCTCATGCGGGTGGCGCAGGACGGGGGTCTGCTGCGCGTGCTGTCGCGGGTGATCCGGCCCCTGCTCGTGCGTCTGTTCCCCGACGTGCCCCCCGACCACCCGGCGATGGGTGCCATGGTGCTGAACCTGGCGGCCAACGCGCTGGGCCTGGGGAACGCGGCCACCCCCTTCGGCATCAAGGCGATGAAGGAGCTGGACGCGCTGAACCCGCACAAGGGCACGGCCACGAACGCGATGGTGCTCTTCCTCGCGATCAACACCTCCAGCGTCACGCTGCTCCCCACCGGGGTCATCGTGTGGCGCGAGACCCTGGGGAGCGCGCGCGCGGCCGACATCATGCCCACCACGCTGCTCGCCACCCTCTTCTCCACCTCGGTGGCGATCCTCGCGGCGAAGACCTTCCAGCGCTTCGCGCGCAGCCCGGCCGACGTGACGCCGCCCGACGAGGTGGAGGTGCTGCCCGAGGCCGCCACCGAGGCCGTGGACGAGGGCTACCCCGCCTGGGTCTCCTGGCTGTCGCTGGCCGCCGTGGTGGCGGCGGTGCCGCTCACAGTGGTGTACGGCACGGTGGTGGCGCCGTGGATCATCCCGGGGCTGGCCTTCGGGATGATCGCCTACGGCACCGTGCAGGGCGTGCCCGTCTACGAGTCCTTCGTGGCGGGGGCGCGCGAGGGCTGGGACCTGGCCGTGCGGATCATCCCGTACCTGGTGGCCATCCTCGTGGCGGTGGGGATGCTCCAGGCCAGCGGCGCGCTCGACGTGGTCATCGGCGTGCTGGACCCGGTCACCTCGCGCCTCGGCCTGCCGGGGGCGGCGCTGCCCATGGCGCTGCTGCGCCCGCTGTCGGGCAGCGGCGCGCTGGGGGTGATGGTGGCCACCATGCAGGACCCGGCCACCGGGCCCGACACCTACGTGGGCTTCCTCGTGTCCACGCTGCAGGGGTCCACCGAGACCACCTTCTACGTGCTCGCCGTCTACTTCGGGGCCGTGGGGGTCAAGCGGGTGCGCCACGCGCTGGCCGCGGCGCTCACGGCGGACGCGGCGGGCATCCTGGGCGCGGTGGTCGCCTGCTCGGCCTACTTCGCCTGGGCGCTGTGACCGCCCCGTCTACCGGGCCTTCGCCAGCATCTCCTCGAGGGCGGCATCGTCGATGCTGCCTCGCCGCACGGCGACCACCTCGCGGTGGCGATCGAGCACGAAGGTGGTGGGGTAGGTGGTGACGCCCCAGGCGTTCGCGGAGTCGCGGCGGGCGTCGTGCAGCACCGGGTAGCGGATGCCCAGGCGCAGGGCGGCCGCCTCGAGCTGGATGGGCGCGAGCTCGTCGACCGACACGCCGTAGACCTCCACCTCGGGATGCGCCTTGGCGAACCGGGAGATGGCCGGGATCTCGCGGCGGCAGGGCTCGCACCAGGTGGCCCAGAAGTTGATGACGTAGGCGTCGGCCTTGCGGGCGGCCAGATCGAAGTCGGACCCGTCGACGCGCGGTGCGGTGAGCTGCGGCGCCACGCCCTCGGTGGGCGGGCCGGGCGTGAGCGCCTGCCACACGACGACCACCACGACGGTGATCCCCAGCGCGATCCCCCAGTCTCGGAGGAGGGAGCGGAGGGCGGAGGATTCCAACGTCGTCCCCTGGGTGGCTTGGCGCCGCCCTGTATCGCGGTGTCGGCCCCCCGACCCGGAGGGTCCTGGGCCCGCGACCGATCCCTCGCTCGCCCTGGCGATCACGGGGAGATACCGCCCGCTCCTGCGGGAGGTCATGGCGGTGTGGCGCGGGTGGCTGGTGCTGGGGTTCGTGGTGGCGGGGTGCGGAGGACGCGCCACGCCCGAGGTGCCCCCGGAGGCCGTGCTCGACGGTCCGGCGCGCGTGGAGCTGCTGGGCGACGTGCAGCACCTGCTCGGCGAGGCCGTGGGGGCGCACGGCGCGGGCGACCGCGTGGCGGCACTGCGGGCCTGGGACGCCGCCTATCGACGCTTCCACGACCACCTCGTGCGGCACGTCCGCGCCCGCGATCCGGGAGAGGCGCTGGCGCTGGAGTATCGCCTGGGTCGCCTCCGGGACGCGCTCGCCGGACCCCGGGGACGCCCCGGCCCCGCCTTCGAGGCGCTGGATCGGGAGCTGGCCTCGCTGCGGTCCTTGCTGGAGGGCGCGGAGGCGCCTGCCGAGGGCGCCACGCGGGAGCCGTGATGTGGTAGACCTCCGGCGACAGGGCTCCGTCACCTGCGCCCCGGAGATGCCATGGACCTGCTCCGTCGACTCGGATCCTTCGCCCTCGTGGGCTTCTCCGTGCTCTGCATGGTCGCCTGGGCCGCGAACTACAACCCGGCCGCCTTCGGCGTGGCCGAGCTGTACATCCCGTTCACGGCGCGGGCGCTGCCGCCGAACGGCTTCATGGGTCCGCTGATCTTCGCGTTCGGCAGCTTCCTCGTGGCGTATCTGGTCTACCCCCCCCGCCGCGACGACGACTGATCCGGCGGGCCTGGGAGCGGGCGATCCTTCGTCGCTGGCTGCGGTCCTCGGTCACGTGCGTTCCAGCACGCTCCCTTCGGTCCTCGCGGGCGCTCCTCGTGTCGCCCGCCCCCAGGCCCGCCGTGTGTGGTGGCGGGCCCGGGCGATCCTTCGTCGCTGGCTGCGGTCCTCGGTCACGTGCGTTCCAGCACGCTCCCTTCGGTCCTCGTGGGCGCTCCTCGTGTCGCCCGCCCCCAGGCCCGCCGTGGGTGGTGGCGGGCCCGGCCGATCGTTCGTCGCTGGCTTCGGTCCTCGGTCACGTGCGTTTCAGCACGCTCCCTTCGGTCCTCGCGGGCGCTCCTCGTGTCGGCCGCCCGAAGACCCGCCGTGTGTGGTGGCGGGCTCGGGCGATCCTTCGTCGCTGGCTTCGGTCCTGGGACACGTGCTTCGCTGGACGTGGAGGGGCGCGGACGGTAGCGTCGCGCGTCGCCCGGGAGTCTTCATGCGTGGCTTGGGTCGTGTGGTGGTGGTGCTCTGTGCGGCCTGCGGAGGGGGGGCTCCCCCGGCGGACGAGGCCGGGACGCCGGCGCAGGCCCTCCCCGACCAGGTCGAGGTGGTGAAGGACGAGCACGCGCCGGTGCTCCATGGCTACGCGCAGGTGCCCTCGCCTGGCGAGACCGAGTCCGCGCTGAAGCAGGCCGGGCTCGAGACGGCGCTGCACGACGTGGTGCCGAGCTGGTCCTTCCACTTCGACAAGACCGAGCCCAACCGGGTGGCCGTGCGCACGGGCGTGCTGCTCGCCGACCTGGCGCTCGGGGCCGGCAGCGACGACGACGCGAAGCTGCTCGAGCGACTGGCCAGCGTGCGCGCCGGGCTCGTGGCCCTCGGGGTCGACAGCCAGATGCTCGCCTCGGTCGACGACCTGGTGGAGCGGGTGAAGGCCCAGGCGATCCCGCGCCCCGAGCTGGTGGGGGTGCTGGACCGGCTGGCCGGCGTGGGCGTGCGCCAGCTCGAGATGCAGGGGGCGCCGCAGCTCGTGCCCCTGGTGCAGGCCGGCGTGTGGCTGGAGGGGACCTACTGCGTGGGCGAGGCGATCAAGCAGCACGGCGACGCGGCGGCGGCCGACGCCCTGCTCAAGCAGCCCGCGGTGGTGGACTACTTCCTCCGCTACGCCCAGGCGCAGGGCGTCGGCGGCGCCTCGGCGGAGACGGCGGCGGTGCTCTTCGACAGCCTGGGTCGGCTCAAGGCCGTGGCCGACAAGGCCGAGCCCCTCGCGATGGCCGACGTGGAGGCCGTGGTCGCGGCCGCCGACGCGGTGCTGACGCAGCTGTAGTGCCACCCGCGGGCGCGCCGGGGTGGGCCGCCAGGGGACGTCAGGTGCGCAGCGCGATCACGTCGACGACGAGGTCGGGCAGGGTGACCGAGACGAGCTCGGCGGGGGCCACGGTGCGCGTGGTGAGCCCCGCACCCGAGAAGACCTCGACGGCGCCGTGGGGATCGATCACCCAGTATTCGGGCACGCCGGCGGCGCCGTAGACGAGGCGCTTCGTGTGGCGGTCGTAGCGGGCGTCCTCGGACAGGATCTCCACGCAGAGCGCGGGGACCACGTCGATCGGCAGCGGCTGGTCGAGGGGGAGGGGCTGGCCGAAGACCACGAGGTCGGGCTGCAGGATGCGGCCCGGCGCGAAGCGCACGTCCAGCGGGGCGTAGCGCGCCACGTGGGGAGGATGCGTCTCGCACCAGTCCCTCAGGACCCCAGCGAGCCGCCACGACACCGTCTGGTGGAGGAAGGTGCTCGACGGGCTCACGAGGACCTGGCCGTCGAGCAGCTCGGACCTCTGCAGCGCGTCGGGACGCCGGAGGAAGACCTCCTCCGTGACCCAGTCGGTGGACGTGGCGGACATGGACACAGGGTACCCCGGCTGCGGACGGCGAGACCCGGTACCTCGGGTCGCGCCACGCTCGGGGTCCAGGCGGACCGGGCTTCCGGCGGGGGGCGCTATCAGGCCTCGTCCAGGTGCCCCGCGTCGCTGTCGCCCATCTCCACGCCGCCGTCGGGGAAGTAGGCCTTCCAGCGGTCGTCCACCTTCCGCGCGGTGTCGGGGTCGCAGAAGAGCTCGTCCGGGTACTCGTCCTTGAAGCGGGCGTCGATCAGGATCGACCCCTCGCGCACCAGGTGGTGACGGTGGACCCGCGTGCGGGTGGCGTACAGGTCGGCCGCCGGCTCGAAGCGCGTGAACGTGGTCCACAGGAAGCGGGTGGAGGTGGAGGCGGTGCGGGTGGCCTCGTCGGCCACCACCACGAGCGGCCAGTCCTCGAAGGCGCCGGCGATGCGCTCGGCGAGCGCGGGCTCCTCCTTCCACGACGGTCCGCTCACCACGAGCACGCCGGGGCAGAACACCGCCACGTCGGTGATGCCGGCGGGCACGCTCCCCGAGAAGTGGCGGGGCAGCTCGCGCCAGGGCTCGCCCACGCCGAGCATCACGCCCTTGCTGCCCTCGTTGACGCGCGGACCCGTGTAGTCCAGCGTGTCCATCGACAGGTTCGAGAGCACGTAGAGGTCGGTCTCGGGACGGAAGCGCCGCAGCAGCTCGGGGAGCACGGCCTTGGGGTCCTTGAGGTCCACGGGCTGGTCGAGCACCCAGAGGAACTTGGTGAGCGCCAGCTGGCCCTCGCCGAGCACGCGGAAGGCCGCACCCATGGCCTCGCGGCGGTAGCGCTCCTGGACCACCGCCGCGGCGAGGGCGTGGTAGCCGGTCTCGCCGTAGCTCCAGAGGTCGCGGACGGCGGGCATCACCAGCGGGAAGACCGGGCTGAGCAGGTCCTGCAGGTAGTCCCCGATGAAGAGGTCCTCCTGGCGGGGCTTGCCCACCACGGTGGCAGGCCAGATCGGCTTGCGGCGCCGGGCCACGTGGTCGACGTGGAGCACCGGGTAGTCGTGGGTCCACGAGTAGTAGCCGTAGTGATCGCCGAAGGGACCCTCGGGGGCGACGTCGTGGGGACGCACGCGGCCCACGAGCGCCACCTCGCAGTCGGCGACGAGGCGATGGGCGGCCGGGCCGTCGGTGGTGCGCAGGCGCTCGCCGACGAGCAGGCTGGCCAGCAGCAGCTCGGGCACGTTCTCGGGCAGGGGCGCGATGGCCGACAGCACCAGCGCGGGCGGTCCGCCCACCAGCACCGACACCGGCAGGTCGTCGCCCCGGGCCTGGGCCACCGCGTGGTGGAAGCCGCCGCCCTTGCCGATCTGCCAGTGCATCCCCGTGGTGGTCGGGGAGTGGCGCTGGATGCGGTACATGCCGAGGTTCGGCACGTGGGTGTCGGGGTGCTCGGTGTAGACGAGCGGCAGCGTGACGAAGGCGCCGCCGTCGAGGGGCCAGGAGGTGATCATCGGCAGCCGGTCGAGCCGAGGTGCCTCCACCACCTCCATCACCGGCGCGCGACGGACCTTGCGGGTGCCGATGGCGAGGCCCTGGCGCACCAGGTCGCGCGCGCCCCAGAGCGTGCCGGCCGTGGGCGGGAAGCGGTGGACCAGATCCACCAGGCCCTCCACGAACTGCTTCGGCCGTCCGCCGAAGGCGATCGTGGCGCGGTCGGCCGTGCCGAAGAGGTTGGTGACCACGGGGATGTCGTGGCCCTTCGGGTTCGTGAACAGCAGGGCGGGACCCCCCGCGGCGATCACGCGGCGGTGGATCTCGGCCAGCTCGAGGTGGGGGTCGACCTCGGCCTCGATCACGGCGAGCTCGCCGCGGTCGTGGAGCAGGCGCAGCAGGGAGCGGATGTCGCGGACGGGCACCGGGCCTCCAGCGCGGCGGTCTAGCGGGTCGGCGGGCGGCTGGCGCGTGGGTGGGACGGACCGTGGCGGGGGCGCCTCAGTCCACGTACGGCACGCGGTCCTTCCGCCGCAGCAGCGGCGCCTCGAGCCAGCGCCAGCTCGCCGCGGCCAGGGCGAGGGTGACGGCCGCCCCGAGGGCCGTGAAGCCGGTCATCGCCGGGACGTACCACCAGGCGTGCTGGTGGCGGGGCAGGGGGTAGAAGCGCGTCAGCCGCAGGGCGATGAGCACCACGGGGTGCAGCAGGTAGATCATGTACGACCACCGCCCGACGGCCTGCATCCACGGGCGGGTGAGCCAGCGGTTCACCACGTGGTCGTCGGGCTGGGTGAGCACGAGCGTGACCACCGAGGCGAAGCCCATCCCGGTGAAGGCGTAGAGCGCGGCCTGGTAGACGGGCAGCTCGAGGTCGGGGCGGAGGGCGCCATGCAGGGCGGTCCACGTGATCGCGGCCGTGGTGGCCACCAGCGCCCCGACGGCGGCGAGGGGACGCCAGCGCGCGAGGCCACCGGGGGAGGCCTCGGCCACCGCGAGCAGGGCGCCCCAGCCCAGCCCGTCGAGGCGGAAGGGCGTGAGCGCGTAGAGGGCGAGGTGATCCACGCCCCCCAGGGTGGCGAGGCTGCGGGCGAAGGGCGTGGCGAGGAGGAGACCCACGATCACGCGACCCAGCCAGGGCCCCGGCGCCCAGAGCACCACGAAGGGCCAGAGCAGGTAGAACTGCTCCTCCACGGCCACCGACCAGAGGTGGGTGGGCTGGCGCAGCGTGAGGCCGTGGTCCGCGATCCAGACGTTCGAGAGGAAGGTGGCGTAGGCCAGCTTCGCCAGGGGGCCCGGGGCGAAGATCCGCACGCGGATCGCCGGGAGCAGCACGAAGATCACGCCGAGGAAGGCGTAGTAGGCGGGGAGGATGCGCAGCGCCCGGCGCCACCAGAAGGCGCGGAGCAGGTTGGGCGCGTCGCGGTGGCGGATCAGCAGGCGGGTGATCAGGAAGCCCGAGAGCACGAAGAAGAGGTCCACCCCCATCCACCCGGCCTCGCTCACCGTGCGGACCGCCGCCTCCACGCCGCCCACGGCCGCGCGTCGCCCCCAGGCGTGGTGCCAGAGCACCGCGAGCACGGCCACGGCGCGCAGCCCGTCGAGCGCGGGGAGGTGGCCGGTGCGGGAGGGGACGGACATCGCGGCGCGGGCTCCAGCGGGCCGGACGACCAGCGGGTCCGGCAGCCGGGAAGGATGCCACGGGTGTGGGGTCCGCTGCGCGTTCGCGACGCGGGTCCGGCGTGCTACCGTCCCGTGCGGAGGCCGCCATGCGCGCGCTGCTGCCCCTGGCCCTGCTCACTGCGTGCGCGCCTGTCGGCTTCGGCGGACCCGACGCCCTCGACACGGCCGACGACACGGGCACCGACAGCGGGAAGGGTCCCGACGACAGCGGCGACGGCGGGGGCAACGGTGGGGGTGCCGGGGGCGATGGCGGACCGGTGGAGCCTCCCCCCTGCGACAGCGTGTGCTGGACCTGGGTGACCCCGCCCGCGGCCACCCGCCCGGTCGCCGGTGTGGCACAGCCCCTCGACCTCACCACCTGCAACGCCTACGGCCTCGAACGGGACGTGTGTCCGGAGGACTGGACCTGCGGTGCGCCGCGCGAGGTGGTGTGGCAGCCGGGCGTGGTGAACCACATCCCGCTCTGCGAGCCGGACGGCCCCGGGCCGCACGTGCTGGAGGCCGATCTGGGCCCGCCCTCCCTGCCGGGCCACGACGTCCGCCTCACCTTCACGTTGCGAGGCCAGGCCTGGCCCGCCGCGGCCGCCGGGCGCGCCGGGGAGCTGCGGCTGCGGCGACGGAGCGACGGGCAGGCGGTGACGTTGCCGCTGCCCGCCACCGCGAACGGGCTGCTGCGCGCCCAGGTGCCCGAAGGCACGTGGGACGTGAGCTTCACCGGGGGCGCCAGGGGCCTCGACGACGCCACCTTCCCGGTGATCACGCACCCCGCCATCCTCGTCGTCGCGGACGACGGCGAGGACGAGGTGGACGTGGACGCCGTCGCCGTGCCGGTCTCGGTCACCCTGGACGGGGCGCCGCTCACCACCGTGCCGGCGAAGACCTCCTCCCTGTCGATCTCCTTCTGGTCTCCGCACGGGTCCTGGACCCGGCACCTGTCGCCGGGGGATCGCCTCGACCGTCCCCTCCTGCTGCCGCCCGACACCTGGGATGCCACCGTGGGGGCGAGCACCTCGGACGCCGCCAACCCGCTCCCCTCCGGCGTGGTGGCCTTCCCGGAGGTGAACGAGGTGCGACCGAAGGACCCGGGGGCCTTCGTCCTGCCGCTCCGCACCGCCACGATCGCGGGCACGATCACGGTGGACGGGGGCGCGATGGACGCGAAGGCCACGGCCTACGTCCGCGTGGAGGGCGAGAGCGGTCAGGTGCAGGTGGAGGTGGGGTCCGCGCGGCCCGCCCGCTACAGCGCCCGCGTCTTCCGTGGCGGCAGCCACGACGTCTGGCTGGTGTCGCACGCCGACGCCAACGGCCTCGCGGACGGCGAGCTGCTCGCGCGCACCGGCGTGAGCGCGCCGGCCACGGTGGACTTCGACGCGCCCACGGTGGCGACGAGCGGCACGGTCACCTTCAACGGCGGCCTGCCCACGGGGGGCTACGGCCGGGCCAAGGTGGCCTTCCACGCAGCCGACGGCAGCCGGAGCGAGCTGGCGGTCAAGAGCCTCGGCGCGGCCACCTGGGACGGGCGCGCCTGGGCGCGTCCGGCCGACCTCGTGGTGGGCGGCAACGGCACCACCACGATGGGCGGCTGGCGGCGGGTGACCACGAAGAAGGTCCCCACCTCGGGCATGACCGCCGACCTGCAGGGCGTCACCGTGCAGGTCACGGTGAAGGCCGACGGGGCCCCGCTGGTGGGGGACGGCAGCACCTACCGGGGCTCGCTGGGTCTCGTGCGCCTCGACCCCGCGTCGGGGCAGCCGGCCACGGAGGACGGCGACAGCCTCTGGGGCACGGCCACCGTGGGCTTCCCGAACAGCGGCGACCTCGTGGCGTCGGCCGTGGTGGCGAAGGGGGCGTACGACGTGCGGCTGTCGCTGATCGGCAAGGGCGTGGTGCCCACGGGCTCCGTGTCGCTCGGACGGCTGGACGTGACGGGGCCCGTGGCGAGGACCTGGGACCTCGACACGGTGGAGGTCGCCATCGACCTCCTGGAGGGGGGGACCCGCCTGGCGGCGCCGGCGAGCGGCGATCGGGGCCTCGTCTCCTTCAGCGGCAGCACGGCGACCGTGCCGCGCACGGGTCCCGCGCGCGCCTCCTTCTGGGTCTTCGACACGCCCGGCTTCGAGAACGCGAGCTGGTCCTGCATCGCCGCCGCCGGGTGTGGACTGCAGGGCTACCCCACGAGCGTGCTGCTCTGGTACGGGCTCGATCCGTGAGCGCGGCGGAGGCCTGGTGGCGGCGCGCGCTGCGGCTGGTGCGGGGCGCCTTCCACGACGTGCGCGCCTACCGGGAGGTGGCCTCGGGGTCCACGGCGTCGGCCGTCGGGGTGCTGGCCTGCGTGGCCGTGCTGTCGTGGGGGCTGGTGGCCCCGCGCCACGCGGTGAACCTGCGGGCCTTCGTGGCCGAGACCGAGGCCGACCTGCAGGCGCTGCCGGCCTTCCGGTTCGAGGACGGCGCGCTCGTCGTGTCGGAGCCCACGCCGCTGTCGTGGACCGCGGCGGACGGCACCCGGGTGGTCTTCGACCCCGACGGGGTGTCGGACGAGGTGGAGGGCGCGAAGGTGGTCTTCCGTGCGCGGGAGCTGGAGGTGGCCGAACGCGGTCGCGGTCGCCGGGTGGTGCCGTACGAGACCTTCGGGGACCAGGCGATCGACGGGGCCCGGGTGCAGGGGTGGATCACGGTCGTGGCGGCGATCGTGGTGGTGCTCAGCCCCCTCGTGGTGCTGATGGCGCTGGGCGGGCGCCTCCTGGGGGGCGTGGTCACCGGCGCCGTCGTGGGCGCGCTGGGCAGGGCCTCCCTCCACGAGGGCTTCCGGGCCTCGCTGCTCGCCACCTGCCCGACGCTGCTCCTCGCGGGCGTCGGACAGGCGGTGGGGTGGACCCCGCCCGGGTGGTCCGCGGTGCTCTGGATCGGCTTCCTCGGGTACCAGGGCCTCGCGGTCCACGCGCTCCGGGGACGCGGGGAGGGCGACGCGGCAGCCTAGAACGTGGCCCGCAGGCCCACCCGGTAGCCGGCCCACACGGCGTGGGGGCCCGGGTGGCCCTGGGTCGGGTACAGGCTCCAGGTGGGCAGGAAGAAGCCCTCGTCCTCGTTCAGATCCAGGGGACGGTCGTCGAAGGCGAAGCCCAGGCCGAGCTCGGGGCCGAGCACGACGTGCACCGGGCCGGCCACGCGCACCGCCAGCATGCCCGTCCACCGCAGGTCGATGCCGTACTTCGGGTCCTCGGCGCGGAGCATGCGCTCGGGGGCGATGGCGCCCAGGTCCGTGTCGAAGAACACGCGACCCTTGCCGACGTGGGCACCAAGGAGCAGGCCTGCGCTCACGCCCAGCGGCCCGTTGAGCGGGTCGAGGCCGAGCTCGAAGCCGGTGTAGAGCACCTTGGTGCCCAGCTTGAGCGACAGGCCGATGGGGGCGTAGGCGCCCGACCACACGTCCACCGCGTGGTAGCCGTTGGATGCCCAGGTCACGAGGCCCAGCGACTCGCCCCGCCCGCCGCGGCTCACGTTCACCAGTCCGAGCTGCAGGCCCGTGCGCTCCTTCGCCACGTTGACCACGCCGAGCTGGGCGCCCCGCAGGTCGTCGGCGTGGGTCACCAGGCCCATCTGCACCCCGTCGAAGGAGCCCGCGGCCCGCGCGTACACGCCGGCGAGCTGCCAGCCCGCGCCGGGGGCGGGGGAGTGCGCGCCCGACAGGGTGACGAGGCCCCACTGCACGCCGTGGAGCCGGCCGTCTGCGAGCGCGACGGTGGCGATCTGCCAGCCGGAGGCGTCGCCGCCGGTGCGTGCGAGCACGCCGGCCCACTGGACGCCGCGGAGGTCGGCGCCCGACCAGGTGAGCGCGCCGAGCTGCCACCCGGTGGCGCGGCCCCGCACGAAGGAGAACAGGCCCTCCCAGTCCACGCCCACGAGGTCGCTGCCGATCACCGTGCCGGCGCCGAGCTCGAAGCCCGTGAGCTGGGCGTGGGTGGCGCCCAGCACGTTGAAGCCGAAGCCCGCGAGGCGCACGTCGCGGCGCAGGCCCTGGGACCCGACGAAGGGCGCGAGGTGGAAGGCGCCGCGGTGGGTGGTGGTCCAGGTGGCGAGGGGACGGGCGCCGCGCAGGCGGGTGCGCTCCAGGCTGGCCACGGGCTGGAAGGTGGCGCTGCCCACCTCGGTGGCGCCGCCGGACGGCACCTGCAGGCGCGCCTTGTAGGTCTGGCTGGGGGTCCACAGGCGCAGGGTGTAGGTGCCGGGGGGCAGGGCCAGGAGCACCGGCTCGCCGAGCGGCTTGTCGACCTCGGCCACCATGCGACCGCTGTCGTCGCGCACCGTGATCGTGCCGCCGAGGCGGGTGTCGAGGGCCAGGGCCGCGGTGCGGGCGCGCAGGTCGGTGAGCACCACGTCGCTGCGGCCCGTGAGGTCGATGGCGTACCCGGGGTGCTGCACGCCGGCCCACGACAGCTCGGTGCCCGCCACGGTCTGCTGGTAGGCGTAGTCGTAGGCCTCCGACAGCGAGACGCGGAGGTCGGCGTTGGCGTCGGCGGCGCCGCGGAGCCCGGTGACGAGGTGGTGGGTGAAGTAGGAGCCGCCGAGGCGGTCGGACTCCTGGGCGGCCTCGTCGGCGCTCGCCGAGGTCAGGTAGACCTCCCCCGAGGCCAGCGTGCCCTGGTCCTGCAGGAAGCCCGGCTGCTGCACGCCGCCCTTGCCGCGCAGGAAGGAGCCCGAGGCGCAGGCGTCGATGACGGCCACGCGCAGCTCGGCGTCGAGGCCGGCGATGCGGGTGCGCAGCTCGGCCCAGGGCAGGCGCTGGCCCGACGGGGTGAGGCCGCGGTCGTCGGCGTGGCCCGAGTAGAAGAAGACCACCTCGGGTGCCTCGCCGCGCAGGCGGGCGTCGGCGAGCAGCTGCTGCAGCCGGTCGAGCTGGCCGCGGAGCTCGTCCACCGTGGGGTCCTGCAGGAAGATCGCGTGGTCGCGGGGCACGCCGCCGAGATCGACCAGGGCGTCCACGAAGGCCAGGGCGTCGCTGCCCGCGTGGCGCAGGCGCTCCGTGCCGAGGTCGCCCACGTGGGCCCCCACGGCCACCACCCAGCGGGCGCGGTCCGCGGCCTCGGCCGACCCGGCGAGGGCCAGCGTCACGAGCCAGGGGATCACCGGGCCTCCTTCGCCACGACCTGGGTCACCACGGTGACGCCCACGGGCACGGGCGGGGCCACCCGCACCGCGCCGCGCCGCTCGGCGTCGGCGAGGATCGCGTCGGCGTCGAAGCGCGCGTCGGAGGCCACGAGGTGGAAGGCCTCGAAGTCGGGGGCGTCGTCGAGGACGAAGCTGGTGTCGAGGGCCACGGCCTCGGTGAGCGGCAGCTCGCTGTCGTGGCGCAGGTGCTCGGTGACCACGCCGCGCCCGTCCACCGAGAACACCAGCAGATGGCGCGCCCTCGGGGCGCGGAAGGTCAGCTGCAGGCGGTCGCCCTGCCGTGCCAGCACGCCGTCGCCCACCCGCTCCGGCGCGCCGGCCGCGGTGAGCCGGTAGACGTCGAGCACCGCGGCGGGGCCCTTGAGCACGATGCCGTCGGGGTCGGAGGGGGTCACGGCGGACGGGAGGACGACGACGAGGGCGGCCGCGGCGGCCAGCGTGGCGCCGATCAGCCACAGGCGGGGACGCCGCGCGCGGGTCTCGGCCCATCCGGCCTCGGCGATCCGGCGCCGCACCTCCCGCGCCACCTGGGCGGGCGGATCGTCGGCGAACACCGTGGCGTCGTCGGGCAGCCCGGCGAGGGGGTCGGGGGCCCCGGCGGCGAGGCGCGCGCGCACGTCGGCCGCGGTCTCGGGGTCGAGCAGGCCCTGGTCGAGCTGCTCGCGGAGCAGGGGGGGGACGGGTCGGGGCGTGGTCATGCGACCTCCTCGAGCTCGTGGAGCTGGGCGCGCAGGGCGCGGAGCCGGTAGCGGACGCCGCTCACCGACAGGCCGGTGTGCTCGGCGACCTCTTCCAGGGTCATGCCGTCGAGCAGGTGCAGGACGGCGAGGGTGCGGGTGGAGGCGGGCTCGCGGGCGAAGAGCCGGTCGAGCAGCAGGCGGGCGCCGGCGCTGGCGCCGGGGTCGTCGGCGTGGGCGATGCGGTCGAGCAGGGCCTCCTCCGGGTCCTCGGGGCGGCGGTTCCACCCCCGGATGCGGTTGAGGCAGACGTTCGTGGCGATGCGGTAGAGCAGCGAGGACAGCGCGCGATCGTCGAGGTCGTCGGACCGCCGCACCACGCGCACGAAGGTGTCGTGCATCGCGTCGCGGGCCAGCTCCGGGTCGCGGAGCATGCGCTCGCAGCGGCGACGGACCATGGGCCCGAAGCGGCGGTAGGCATCCTCGACGTCGATGGGCATGGCCTCACCACCCTCCCGCGTCGACCGCGTCGGCGAGGGCCAGGAGGTTGAGCTCCAGCGCCCGCATCGTGCGGCGCTCGACGAGGCCCTGGGGCACGGGGAGGTCGAGCCGGGTGCGCAGGGAGTAGACCACCTCGGTGCCGTCGGCGACCGGCACGATGCGCCAGGTGCCCTCCCAGGCCGTGAACACCGTGCTGCCGGCGAGGCGCTCGGTGAAGCCCTCGGCGGTGGGGCAGCGCCGCGTCTGCACCTGGAACGGCGCGAACAGGCCCCGCACCTCGAGGTCCACCCGCTCGCAGACGCCCTCGGGCGTGGCCGAGGCGCGCAGGACGTCGGGGGAGTGCGAGGCGGTCTCGGCGCCGTCGCCGAGCACCTGGCGCACCTCGTCCACCGTGGCGTGCAGGGTGATGCGCCCGAAGACGTGGCCGTCGCGCGCCTCCAGGCGGGGCTCGGCCAGGTCGAGGCCGGTGTCGGCGGAGGCGAGGGCGGCGAGGAGGGTCAGGGCCAGCATGGGGCCTCCCGGGGTGGGGAGGGTCGTCGCGACCGCTCCCACCTGCCTCAACCCCGGCGGTGCGTGGCCGTGTCAGTCGGGGGTGCATCTTTCTCGTTCCGTGCGACACTGAGGGCAGCACGAACCAGGGGTCCACCATGCGACACGTCCACGTCGTCCTCTCTGTCGCCGCCCTCGCGGGGCCGGCCTGCGTCGTCACCGAGGGGGGTCCGCAGCACGCCGGGGGCCCCGTGCTCGAGGTGCTGGCGCCCGTCGACGGGGCCGACGTGCTCGCGGCCGAGGGCGTGGTGTTCCGCGTGCGCGCGCTCGGGCTGGAGGGTCCGGTGCGCATCGTGTCGGACGAGCCCACGCCGGGCATCCAGGGCACCCTCCCCTTCGCCTTCGAGGGGCAGCCCGACGAGGACGGGATCGTGGAGATCCCGCTGACCTTCCCGCTCCGCCAGCACGTTCCGACCACCTGGTACGCACGCGTGGGCACCTTCGAGACCCCGGAGCAGTCCTGGGTGGTGCACACCCCGCCGCAGGTGCTGCGGCTCGATCTCGAGCCCGAGGCGCCCGTGACCGGACAGTCTCTCGTGCCCACGGTGGCCGTGTACGACAGCCACCTGTCCGACATCAACGCGGGGGACGAGATCTTCCAGAGCCTTCGCTGGTACCGGAACGGCGAGGAGATGGCCGGCTTCGTGCAGGTGCCCGGCGCCTGGGTGCAGGAGGGCGACACCTGGACCGCCGAGGTGGAGGTGCGCGACGCCTTCGAAGCGGGGCAGACCCGCCGGGAGGACGTCGTCATCGGGAACGCTCCGCCCACGATCACCGACGTGCGCTTCCACCCGGCCGCGCCGCTCGCCGGCATGCGGGTGGACGTGGAGGTCACCCTGGACGACCCCGAAGGGGACGCCTACGACGTGGAGCTCGGGCTGCGGGTGGCGCCGCGGAGAGGGGCCGAGGGCAGCGGGCCGCACCTCGACTGGCCGAGCGCCGACGCGGAGGAGCAGCCCTTCGTCGACGCCTTCACGATGCCGGCGATGGCGGTGCGCCTGGGCAACTCGCCCTTCTCCCAGGACCGCGCCTGGGTGCACGTGGTGGCCACGGATGCGCGGGGCGCCCGCACCGACCGGTGGGTGGAGGTGGGCATCGGCCACCGCGCGCCCGAGGTGACCGCGGTGGTGCTCCAGCCCGCCGCACCCGTCACGGGCGACACGGTGCAGGTGGTGGCGTACGTCCACGAGCCCGACGGCCAGCCGTACAGCAGCAGCCTGGAGTGGATCGTCGACGGCGTGACCTCGCCCGGCACCACCGTGCCCCCGCTGCACGGACCGGCGCTGCGCGACGTGCGTCGCGGTCAGCAGGTGCAGGCGCGCGTCACCGTGGTGGACTCGCTCGGCGCCACGTCGGTCGGTTCGTCGGAGCTCGTCACCGTGGGCAATGCGCCGCCGACGAAGGCCGCGCTCGACCTGTCGCCCGCGGCGCCGGCCGCCGGCGAGGCCATCACCTGCACGGCCACGGCCGCGGGTGACCCCGAGGACGACATGGTGCGCGTGGTGAGCACATGGACCGGTCCCTCGGGCCTGTGGGGCGACGGGCCGGAGCTGCCCTCCGGCATCACCCAGGCGGGCGAGACGTGGATCTGCGACGGCATCGCCACCGACGCGCTCGGGGCGGTGTCGGTGGCGCGCCGCTCCGTGCGCATCGCGGCGCCCTGAGGGCCCTGGATCGTGCTCCCTCGCGCCCTGCTGCCGCTCCTCGTCGCGGCCTGTGCCCCCGGTGCCGTGCCGGAGGTCGCGCCGTCCGCCGACGGGGGACTCCAGGGTGTCGACGCCTGCGACGGCCCCTGTGGAGAGGGTCCTTTCTTCCTCGTGGATCGTCTCGGCATCGCCGAGGGGGCGGCGGAGGGGGAGGACCTGGACGGCGTGGACGGCGACTGCGACGTGACGGACGCGCCGGGCGGGGTCGACAACCGCTTCGCGGACCTCTTCGCCAGCCTGCCCCCGGTGCTCCAGCGGGCCATGCCGCCGCTGCTGCAGGAGACGGTGACCACGGGGGGGCTGAACCTGCTGGTGGAGGTGGTGGGCGGGCAGGGGCTCGACGGCGACGGGACGGTCGGGGTGGTGCTGCACCACGCGACGGGGGCGCCCGCGGTGGACGTCACCGGCGCCATCCTGCCGCAGCAGACCTTCGACGTGGACGCGCGCCTCGGCGCGACCGCGGCGGGGCGGGTGGTGGACGGCTGGCTGACGGCCGGCCCCTTCGACGTGGTGCTGCCGCTCACCTTCCTCAACCGCCACGCCGAGCTCCACCTGCGGCGGGCCGTGCTGCGGGTGCGGCGCGATGCCGGTGCGGGCGTGGAGGGGCACCTGGCCGGGCTGGTGCCGCTGGAGGATGCGGTGGAGCTGGCCGCGCAGGTGGGCGGGCCGAGCGACACCACCATCCGGGCCGCGACGGCCGCGCTCGTGCCGGTCTTCGTCGACGCGCGCCGGGAGGAGGACGGCGACTGCGACGCGATCTCGGCCACCTTCCTCCTGGGGGCGGTGCCGGCCTTCGTGTTCGCCGCGGAGTGATCAGGGCCGGGCGGTCCACCTGAGGTCCAGCGGGGTGCCGATCGCCGGCACCGCGAGGCGCTGCATGGCGCCGTCGGTCCACGCCCAGAGCTCCACGTCCTCGAGCGGGCGCGCCAGCGTGAGGCCCAGCCGCAGGGGTCGACCGTCGACGTCCGTGGCGAGCACCCGGACCTCCAGGTCGGGCAGCCGCACCGCGTGACCCACGGGCATCGCCTCGGTGGGGTCGCGCAGCACCTGCTCGAAGCCGGTGTCGAACAGGCGCCCGCCGCGCAGCTCGAGCTCCAGGCTGCGCTCGCCGGTGACGTGGAGCCGGTGGTCGCAGGCCGCGAAGGACACCGCCCGCCATCCGGGCAGCGTGGCCCCGTGCAGGGCGGCGAAGCGGAAGGGCACGTAGAAGCCGACGAGCGCATCGGGTGCCGTGAGCACCACCAGCGAGCGCGAGGCCGACCCGGGATCGTCCAGGCCGAGCTCGGCGAAGCGTACCTCGGTGTCGTCGAGCAGGCGCGCGTAGAAGGCGCTCGCGCCCACCCACACCAGCGGCGCGAGCACCACGTGGGGCAGGGCCAGCAGGCCGGCGGCGACCCGTCCCGCCGCACCGCCCGACCGAGGCAGGCGCGCGTCGGCGAGGACCACCGCGATCCACGCGCAGGAGCCGAGCGTGGGGATGACGTAGCTGCGTGGCCCGAGCTGGCCGGCGAGCTGGGGCACGAGGGCGGCGAGGGCGCCGAGGGCGAGCCAGGTCAGGTGGTGCTGCGTCCCGGGTGCCTGGCGACGCCACACCCGGCCGCCCCAGACCGCGCCGAGGCCCGTGGCCACCAGGCCGAGCAGCGCCAGGGGGAGGTGGCTGGCGGGGGCGAAGAACCAGAGCTCCGCGGGCGCGCCCACGAGCAGCACGGCCATCGACGCGGCCAGGCGCGTGGGCACCTCCAGCGCGAAGGCGATCGGGTGGTCCAGGGGGTTGACGTAGGCGCCGGAGCGGGCCGTGCCGTGGCCCTGGGCCACGTAGGCCCCGAGCCACACCAGCGTGATCGCCACGTAGGGCGCACCGGACCGCACGCGCGCGCGCCAGCCGGGTCCGCCGTGCACGGCCACGTGGGCCAGGAGCATCGCGGCCATGCCGAGCGCGGCCTCCCCGCCGAGGAGGGCCAGCGCGAGCAGCGTCCACGCGAGCGGGCGACCCGCGCGCCACCCGGCGACGTGCGCGCGGTGGTGGGCCACGAGGGCGGCGGCGCCGAGGGCGGCCGTGATCAGCGCGTTGCGGGCCGGACCCCACGCCACGGCCTGGTGGTGGGGTGCGGCCACCGCGAAGAGCAGCCCGGCGATCCCGCCCACCCGTCCCGGCAGGAGCTGCTGGTAGAGCGAGGCGACGAGGCCGCAGAGCAGCACGTACCAGGCGAGCGAGTGGAGCGCGGCCGCGGTGGGGTCGAGGCCGAAGAGGTGGAGGTCGAGGGTGTGGAGCGCGCTCGCGAGCGGACGCCACAGCGACAGCTTCCACGCCGGGTCGGTGAACCAGGGAACCAGGCCCTGGGCCATCGCCTCCGCGTTCGCGTCGGGGTCGCCGGAGGAGAAGCGGAAGAGGTCGAAGGGGGCCGTGGCCGCCACGCCCTGGGCAGGGCCCACGCTCCCGCGCGCCACGGCGAGCTGGAACCAGTCGTCCAGCGCGAAGCGCGCGGTGGGTACGGTGGCCAGGCCCATCGGGGCGGCGACGACGAGGGCGAGGGCGATCCACCGGCCCGATGCGGGCGTGCCGGGCTCGGGTTCCTCGCGCGGGGGTCGGAGCGCGGTGGGCGTGGGCATCCGGCCCCCGAGGGTCTCAGAAGTTGGTGAGCAGGTCCTCGCCGCGCGCCCCGGCCGCCAGCCACAGGGCCTTGGCCTCGTCGACCATCGCCTTGTAGCCGCAGAGCACCACCACGTTGCCCGGCTTCACGAAGCCGAGCGCCTGCGCCGCCTGCTGCACGAAGCCGGTGAGGCCGTCCCAGTCGGGCACGTCCTCGCTGACCACCACGTGGGCACGCACGCCGGCCGCGCGCCAGGCCTTCAGGCGCTCGGGGAAGGAGACGTGCTCGGGGGTGTAGACCCCGTAGAGCAGGGTGACCTCGCGGGGCAGCCCGCGCGCGAGCTCGGCGTCGATGACCGGCTTCACCGCCGACAGGCCGGAGCCCGTGGCGAGCAGCAGCAGGGGACGGGTGTCGTCGGGGTCGACGGGGAAGCCGTGCCCGATCGGCTCGCTGACCTCGATCACGCTGCCCGCCGGCGTGTCGGCCAGGGTCTCGGCGGCGTCGCCCTGCACCTTCACCAGCAGCTCGACCGGCGCGCCGGGGCTGGAGGCCAGCGCGAAGTAGGCCGGCTTGTGGCCCTCCACGTGCACGGTGACGAACTGGCCCGGGGTGGTGTGGCCCGGAAGCGCCCGGTCGAAGGTGAGCCTGCGCAGGCCGGTGCCATCGGGCGTGTTCGACTGCAGCACGAGCTCGGGCATGGGACCTCCGGCCGGCAGACCTATCCCGACGGGGTGGCGCGCGGGGGCGTCGGGCTCAGGTGCCCGGGCGAAGGCCGGCGAGGTCGATCTCCAGCTCCGGGAGGGTGGCCGAGACGAGGCGGTCGGTGACCAGCCTGCGCGCTCGCAGGCCTTGTCCGGTGAAGACCTCCACCCCGGCCATCGGGTCGACCACCCAGTACTCGGCGAGACCGGCCTCGGCGTAGACGAGGCGCTTCGTGTGGCGGTCGTAGCGGACGTCGGCCGACAGCACCTCGACACACAGCGCGGGCAACAGGGTGATGGGCGTGGGTGTGTGGTCGGGCAGGGTGTGCGGGAGGACGACGAGATCGGGCTGGAGGATCCTCCCGGGACCGAAGCGGATGTCGAGCGGCGCGAAGGCGAGCTGGTGGGGCGGGTGCGTCTCGCACCAGGCCTGGAGGCGCAGGGCGAGGCGCCGCACGACCTGCTGGTGCTGGAAGGAGCACGACGGGCTCACCAGCACCTCGCCGTCGAGCAGCTCCCGCCGTTCGTGGCCGGGCGGCCACGACAGGTACTCCTCCTCGGTGACGAACTGGCTTCCGACGGCGACCATGCCCACATCGTACTCCGTCCTGCGAGGGGTCGACCCCTCGTGTACCGGGCGCCCGGCCGCTGCGGACGCACAGCGGCCGTGGACTTCCGCTCCGTTCCGCCGGGACCGCGCGGGGGCGTGGGCTAGACTCCCGCCGTGGACGACCTCCGCTGGCCCGAACCCGGGAGTGCCGCCGAGCTGGCTGCCTACGAGCAGCTGCAGGCGGGGGCGCGCGAGCTCTACCTGAGGCTGTCGACCTACCCGCGCACGCCCCAGACGGTGGTGGTGGTGCCGTCGCTGTCGCTCGACCAGCGCGAGCTCGACAAGATCGCGGGCGTGCCGCACTACGAGGAGCGGATGCTGGTCAACCTGATGCTGCTCAAGCAGCCCAGGACGAAGGTCGTCTTCGTGACCAGCCAGGCCATCCACCCGATCATCGTCGACTACTACCTGTCGATGCTGCCCGGGGTGCCGCCGGCCCATGCCCGTCGGCGCCTCACCCTCCTGCACTGCAGCGACGGCAGCAACGCGCCGCTCACCGCGAAGATCCTCGCGCGCCCCCGCCTGCTCGACCAGATCCGCGGTGAGATCATCGACGCGCACGCGGCCCACCTCGTGTGCTTCAACTCCACCGACCGGGAACGCACCCTCGCGGTGCGGCTCGGCATCCCGCTGAACAGCGTCGACCCCTCCCTGCACGACCTCGGCACGAAGTCCGGCTGCCGCGAGATCTTCCGGGAGGCCGGCGTGCGCTTCCCGCCTGGCTTCGAGCGGCTCGGCGGCGTCGACGACGTGGCGCGGGCCCTGGCAGCCCTGCAGCGGGCGAACCCCCACCTCCGCAAGGCGGTGGTGAAGCTGAACGAGGGCTTCTCGGGCGAGGGCAACGCCACGATCCGCACGGCGGCGTGGGACGCCTCGGGCAGCGAGGCCGAGGTGGCGCGCCGCATCGCCGACGTGCTGCCCACCGCGCTCACCTTCGAGTCCCCGCACGAGACCTGGGAGGGCTACGCCGCGAAGTTCTCCGAGATGGGCGGGGTGGTGGAGGCCTGGGTGGAGGGCGCCACCGCGTCGCCGTCGGCACAGTGCCGGGTGAACGCGATGGGCCTGCCGCAGGTGATCTCCACCCACGACCAGGTGCTCGGCGGGCCCACGGGGCAGGTCTTCCTGGGCGCACGCTTCCCGGCGGCCGACGCCTACCGGCTCACCATCCAGCGCGACGCGGCCCACATCGCCTCGGTGCTCGCCGACCGCGGCGTGATCGGGCGCTTCGGCATCGACTTCGTGAGCGTGCCCACGCCCGACGGCGGCTGGGAGCACCACGCCATCGAGGTGAACCTGCGCAAGGGGGGCACCACGCACCCCTTCCTCACGCTGAAGTTCCTCACCGACGGCACCTACGACCCCGAGGACGGCCTGTTCTACAGCCAGTCCGGGCGGGCCAAGTACTACCTGGCCTCCGACAACCTGGTGTCGGAGCGCTACGTCGGCCTGCGGCCCGAGGACCTCATGGACATCGCGGTCTTCCACGGACTGCACTTCCACGGGGCGAGCGAGCGCGGCGTGGTCTTCCACCTCATCGGGGCGCTGTCGCAGCACGGGAAGCTGGGCATCGTGGCCATCGGCGACAACCCCGCCCAGGCCAACTTCCTCTACCAGCAGTGCCTGGAGGTGCTGGACGAGGAGACCGGTCCGCGACGGGGTCGGCCGGGGTCTGCCACGGGCTGATCAGTTCACCACCGCGGCGATCACGGGGTGGGGGAACAGGGGTCGGGCGCGGCCGTGGGTGTCCCGATCGGCCGGGTCCTCGCGCGTGGCGTCGAGGGTGGCGAGCAGCACGTCGTAGGGGACGTCGTCGGTGGCGATCACGTTGACCACGCGGTGGGCCGGGTGTCGGTCCTTGATCTCGGCGAGCTGCGCGGTGAGCGCCGTGGTGTCGTACGCGCCGGCGCCGGGGCAGGTGGGGGCCAGGCAGGGGAGGTCGACGTGGCGGGGCTCGGGCCCCCCGAACCCGTCCCGCGTGGTGAGCCTGTAGCCCCCGTCGTGCACGAGCACGGTCAGGTCGAGACGCTCGTCGTCGTGGACGGGGTCGACCACGAGGGCGGGCAGCGTGGTGTCGACCACGGCCAGCTCCACGAACTGCGCCGAGGCCAGCAGGAACGGGATGAGCAGGGTGACGAGGTTCATCACCGGCAGGAGGTCGAGGCGGGGAGGGGCGGACGGACGGGCGCGGCGCATCGAGGCCTCCGGGGCGGGTGCAGCCAGGGACCTCGGACCGGCCATGGTGGTTCCCGAGACCGGATGAGCGACGCGCCCAGGGGCGCGGACGGGTAGGCTCGGTCCTCGCCCACGTCCGGTGCCCATGCTCTTCCTCGCGCTGCTCTCCCTGGCCCAGGCGGATCCCACCTCGCTGCGGGGCGAGGCCTCCTTCCAGCTCTTCCGTCGGCCGCTCGATCTGGTGGTGCAGCCCGCCCGTCTCGCCGGGACCGAGGAGACGGCGGTCTACACCTTCCTGGCCCTGCGGGCGCCGGAGACCGTGCTGTCGGCCGGGGCCACCGTGACCTGGGGCCCGGGTGCGCTGGGCGTGCACGGCGGCTGGCACCGGTCGGGCGCGGGCACCCGCTCGGGGTCCGTGTCGGGCCCCACCTCGACACTGACGCGCGACGACGCGGACCGGGCCGTGCTCCACGTGGCCTACGGCGCGCCCGTGACGGGCACGGTCGACGTGGGCGGCGGTGTCTGGTTCGACGGCGCCTTCGCGTCGAGCCCGCGGGGCTGGGAGGCGGGTGCGCTGACGACGCAGGCCGAGCTCGGTCCCGACGAGGAGCCGGCCCTCTGGTCCCGGCGGCGGACGTGGTCGCTGGGGGCGCGACTGGGCACCACGCTCCACGACCCGCGAGGCGGACACACCGATCTGCACGTGGAGCTGGCCGGAGAGGAGGACCTGGCCGTCACGGAAGGCGAGCTGCCCGGCGTGGTGGTGCTGGAGGGCTTCACGCCCGACGGGGCGGGCGGGCCGCAGGCGAACCGGCTGCGCTGGCAGCCTGCGGTGGTGGTCGACGGTCTACGTCCCACGGGGCCGCGCAGCGCCTTCCGTGCGTGGGCGCGCGTGGGCCTGGCCGCCGGGGGTCCGTCCGTGCTCGCGCGCAGGGAGGCACCCGTGGGCGCGGCGGAGCGCCGCACCGAGCTGCTCGACCCGGGCGGGGTGGACCTGGCCGTGGACGGCACGCTGCTGCTCCTGGGGCACGTGACAGCGGGTCCGGTGGAGATCCGCGTCGGCGGTCGCGTGCGGGCGGACGTGCACCACCGGGTGGTGCTGTGGCTCGTCGACCCCGATGCGCCGGGCACGGTCGCCCAGGGTCGGGCGCAGCGCGGGGTGGGCATCGACCTGGCGCTGCCGCTGGCGCTGGAGGTCGCCGTCCACCGTCGGGTGGTCCTGCGGGCAGCGGCCCTCGGCGGGTGGCAGTGGACCGACACCACCTCCCTCGTGGGCACCGCCGACCTCCTCGACCCCGCGGGCACGCTCGACGGCACGGTCACCGGCTTCCCACGCGACGGCACCTACGTGCGCGGCGGGCTCGGGGTGGCCTGGCGCGCGGCCGACCTGGTGAGCCTCGAGGCCGCCCTCGACACGGCCTACCGGTCTGCGAACGTGCAGGTGGCGGCGCCCTCCGGCGTGGTCACCGGGGGCCTGTCGACCCCCCTGGGCGACCTGGGGCTGGCGGTGAGCCTGGTCTTCCACCCCTGACCGGTGGTCAGCGTCGCGCCAGCCTCACGTCGGCCTTCGGGTCCACGGCGCGCAGCCGGGCCGCGAGGGCGTCGAGGGGCAGGTCCTCGGCCGCCACGGCGTCGACGAGGCCGTCCAGGTCCGGCACGGGCCGGGCCGTCGACGCCACGAGCACCGCGTCGCCCACGGTGTGCAGGCGGTAGCTGCCGTCGCCCGTGGCGTGGCGGATCTTGTCGACCGGGCGGCGGCTGTCGAGCACGACGTCCAGCGCGTGCGCGCGCTCGCGGACGATGACGACGTAGGCGTCCTCCTCCACGTCGAAGCCCAGCCAGAAGCCCTGGCGTGCGGGCGTGGTCTCGACGAGCAGCGGACGGTCGACCGGGGGCGGGTCGGGTGCGAAGGCGGCCCGGGAGAGCAGGGCGGTGCACAGGCCCAGCGCGGCCACGCTGGCCCACACCCACCGCGCGGAGGGCGGCGCCGGCAGCGGCGCGGGCAGCTCGCCTGCGCCGTGGAGCGTGCCCCAGGGCAGCGCGCGCACGGAGGCCGCCGCGTCGGTGGCGAGCGGACCCAGCAGGCCGTGGGGCGACCACCGGCCCGGACCCTCCACCAGGGCGCCGCGCAGGTGGTCGCGACCCGGTGCCTCCACCTCGGCGGCGAGGTGGAGCACCTCGAGCACGGCGTCGAGGTCGGCGGCGTCCACGAGGAGCAGGCCATCGTGCATGGGGAAGGTGCGGCACCCGAGCTCGGCGGCGAGCGTGGCGCGGTGGTGACGCGCCGCGGGGTGGAGGTGCAGCACGAGCAGGCGCACACGGTCACGCGGCCGGCTGGCGCCGTGGGGTGCCACCAGCTCCGCGCGGTTCATCCCCGCCTTGCGCACCAGGTTGTAGGCCCGTCCGGCGCGCACGCTGCGGGCGGTGTGCTCGGGGTGCAGGCCGTCCACCACCTCCAGCAGGGGGGGCTCGGGACCCGCGGGCAGGGCGACGAGGCGGTGCAGCAGGTGGTCGAGGCGCTCGCCGCTCCAGCTCTCGAGGTCGCGACCGTCCTGGCGCGCGGCGGCCTGCAGGGCCTCGCGCAGGCCCTCCCGCGCGGCCTCGAGGGCCAGGGCGTCCTCGCCCACCCAGGCGGCCACCTGCTCGAGCGGGAAGCCGTCGGCGAGGTGCATGCGCAGCACGTGCCGGGCGTTCTCCGACAGATCGTGCTGGAGCATCCGACGCCAGGTGAGCGGCAGGGGATGGTCGGCGTCCTCGGGGAAGGGGAGCACCACCGGGCGCCCGAAGGCACGGGCGACGAAGCCGAGCGTGAGCGGCTCGGCGCGGTCGACGGCCACGTCCACGGGCGTGTCGGGCGGCAGGTGCAGCCACACGTGGTCGCGGGCGTGACGGAGCACGTCGGGGCCCAGGTGCACGCCGGCCGTGACCAGGGTCGTGGCCACGCGCACCGTCACCGGAGCCCAGCCCCGGGTGGAGATGTCCTCGTCTTCGGTCATGGCGGCCAGGGGACGTCCACGGGGAGGGACGTCGCGGGGAGGCAGAGGATGACAGGTCCGAGGCGGATCGTCCAGTGGGGACGCGGCGGGGATCAGTGCGGACGGAGCGTGTCGCTGCCCTCCTGCCCGCGGTCGTTGCGCCAGTGGACGCGCACGAGGCCCTCCTCCACCCCGGTGACCGTGAGCGTGACCTCGAAGCCCGTGGTGGGCACCCGGTAGGTGAAGGCGAAGCGACCGTCCTCGAAGCCCTGGCGCACCAGGTCGAGGGGCTCGCCCACGGCGTCGACCACGTAGGTGACCACGGGCTCGTCCGCGTGCAGGCGCACGATGCGGTAGCGGGCCCCGGTCTCGTCCACCCAGTCGCCCACCATGGCGTCGGCGAGGGACCGCCTGTCCCCGCTGCGGACACCGCCGGGGTGCGGACATCCGATGACGAGGAGGAGGGTCAGGAGGGCTGTGAGGGCACGCATGGCTGGATCGTCTCCTCGGGGGCCCTGTCACGAGCTGTTGTGGACCTTTCCGGGCGCTTTCACGGCAGTACCCGTCGGCGCCGGACGTGCGTACATGGGGATCAGAGGCGCACGATGGTGCGCTCCCGACCCCGACGTCATCGTGCGCTGTACCCCCCTCCCCCCCTCTCGCGCACGGGACGTCGGGGTCCTCGCTTTCTCTCGGGAGCTCCCGGGCGACCCGGCCCTACCGGTCGTGGCGCTGTGCAGGACGCCTCGGGATGTCGGTTTGCGGCTGATCTCGCCCGGTGGGGCCCCCCATTCCAGCGGAGCTGGAATGGTTCCCCCCGCCCGGGCTGCGCGCCGCGCGACAGGGACGTGGGAGCGTCCTGGGTAGGTGGCCGTCGGCGGGTCGGCTCGACCGGGAGCACGCCGGAGGTGCTCGTGGGGGCGAGCGGGCGGCTTCGGGGCCGGCCGGGGTGCGAGCTGCCTACTTGTAGAGGACGGCGATGGCGACGGAGGACTGGAAGCCCTGGGCGGGGACGCCGCGGGCGACGAGGTAGTAGCCGCCGGTGGTGGGGACCTTGATGGAGAGCTCGGCGTCGCGGCCGACCTGCTCGTCCTGGACGACGGGCTTGCCCCAGGTGTCGTAGAGGGCGAGCTGCACGTCGGAGGAGCCGGGGTCGGCGCAGGCCACGATGCGGTACTCGACGCCGGCCAGCAGGGTGGTGCCGGTCTTCCAGAGGGCGTCGGCCGTCTGGGTGATGACCTCGCGGTCGCGGGAGCGCCAGCCGGCCTGGTAGGCCTCGTAGGACTTGGTGGCGACGCAGGACAGCGCCTCGTCCTCGGGGGCGGCATGGGCGGGCTGGCTCGCGGTGCAGGCGAGGGCGGCGACGAGGGCGAGCAGGGTGCGCACGACGGACCTCCGGACGGGACGCGGACGCTAGCACGTCCGGGCGGGGGGATCTTCCACGGGACGCGGTGGGGTCGTGGAGCGGCTAGGACGGCGGGGCACCTGCACCCCGAGGCTCGCGTGGCGCGCACCGCCTCCCGCCGTGGCGACGTCCCGCCCTTCTACGTGATGGAGCTGCTGCGCGCGGCGCGGGAGGCCGTGGAGGCCGGTGCCGACGTCGTGCGTCTGGAGGCCGGGCAGCCGTCCACCGGAGCGCCTCGGCAGGTGCTCGAGGCGGCGCGGGCGGCGCTCGACGGCGAGCTCCTGGGCTACACCGACGCCGCGGGCATCCCCGCGCTGCGACAGGCCATCGCGCGCCACTACCGCGACGACTACGGCGTAGAGGTGGACGCGCAGCGCATCGTGGTGACGATGGGCAGCTCCTCGGCCTTCGTGCTCGGCTTCCTCGCGGCCTTCGAGGTGGGCGCGCGCGTGGCCGTGGGCGTGCCCGGCTACCCGGCCTATCGCCACACCCTCACCGCGCTCGGCTGCACCCCGGTGGTGGTGCCCACCGGCCCCGACACCCGCTACCAGCTCACGCCCGCCCACCTCGACGGCCTGGGGCCCCTCGACGGGGTCATCGTGGCCAGCCCCGCGAACCCCACGGGCACGATGCTCTCGGCGGACGAGCTGGCGGCCCTCGCGGCCTGGTGTCGCGCCCACGACGCCTGGCTGGTCTCGGACGAGATCTACCACGGCATCACCTTCGGCTCGCCGGCCACCACCGCCCTGGCCGTGGACCCCGAGGCCCTGGTCATCCACTCCTTCAGCAAGCGCTTCAGCATGACCGGCTGGCGGCTGGGCTGGATGGTGGTGCCCGAGGCCCTGCACGGCCCGGTCCTCCGCCTGGCGCAGAACCTCGCGATCTCGGCGCCCACGCTGTCGCAGGTGGCCGCGGTGCGCGCCTTCGAGGCCACCGGGGAGCTCGACGGGCACGTGCGTCGGTACGCGGCGAACCGCGAGGTGCTGCTGCGCGGGCTGCCCGAGGCGGGGCTCGACCGCTTCGTGGCGCCCGAGGGCGCCTTCTACGTCTACGTCGACGTGTCGGAGCACACCGACGACGCGGTCGCCTTCTGCGAGGAGCTGCTGCGCGAGGCGGGGGTGGCGTGCACGCCCGGGGTGGACTTCGACGAGGTGCGCGGGCGTCACCACGTGCGCCTGTCCTTCGCGGGCCGCACGGCCGAGGTGGAGGAGGCCTGCCGACGGCTGGGGCGGCACCTGCGCGCGCGGCGCCTGGTGTAGGCTCCCGCTGCCGGGGGGCAGGTCATGCCGAGCGTCGCCGAGTGGGCGGGAATGGTGTTCGAGCACCTCGACGGCGTGATCACGGCCGTGGTGGGCGGCGTGGGCATCGTCGTCGGTCGACGGGAGTACCGCACCACCCGCGAGGTGATGCAGGCCGAGAAGGCGCGGGAGCTCGCCGACCGCCTCCAGGCGGACGCACTCGCAGGCACGGCGCTGCGGATGCTGGACTGGGTGGCGCGCACCTACGAGGTCCCCGGCGAGGGGCCCACGTCGATCTCCTCGGCGCGGGTGGCCGGCGCGCTCGCCACCAAGGACCGCTACGACCCCGACGAGGTCCTGGTGCGCGACGCCTTCGAGCGCCTGTGCGACGAGCTGGTGCTGGTGGAGAGCTCGGTGGCCAGCGGGCTGGTGCAGGAAGCCCACGTGCAGCGCCACTTCGGCTACTGGCTGGCGATCCTCGGCGCGCCCGAGCGCAACGGGCACGACGCCGCCTTCCGGGACCGCCTCTGGGAGTACGTGGAGCGCTGGGGCTACCGCGACGTCCAGGACCTGTGCCGCCGCTTCGGGTACGAGATCACCCCGCCGGTCGAGCTGCGTCCCGGCGACGTGGTGCTCACCCGGGGCACGAGCTGGGTCAGCCGCCTGATCCGCGTGGCCAGCCGGGTGGTGGGCGAGTCGCGCACCCAGGTGAACCACGTCGGCGTCCTGGCCACCGGCGGGTCCCTCGGGCTGCAGGGCCTGCTCCGCGGATCCCGGGGCCAGGTGGACCTGCTGCAGGGCGAGCCCGAGATCGTCGAGGCGCTCGCCCGCGTGGTGCAGCACCCCTTCCTCCCCGCGTACGCGAACGCGTGGTCGGAGGTCGCCGTCTTCCGGTGCGAGGCCCTCACGGACGAGGAGCGTGCCGAGGTGGTGCGCCGGGCGGGCGCCTACGTGGGTCGGCGCTACGGCTACCTGCAGCTCGTCGCCCACTTCCTGGACTGGCTGCTGCAGGGCGCCTTCGTCTTCCGTCGCCTCACCTCCACGGCGCGCTACCCGATCTGCTCCTGGCTGGTGGCCCACGCCTACAAGGGCATCGATGACTTCGGCACGCGGCCCGGGGGGGCCAGTCCCGACGACATCTGGGACCACCTCACGGCGCCCGGCCAGGCGGCGCGGTGGGTGCGGGTGCTGCCCCTGCGCTCGCTGGGCACGCGGTGGGCCCGGGGAGACCGGCGCGACAAGGGCGCGGGGACCCCGGCTCAGGGAACCGACGGGTAGACCTTCCAGTAGGCGCCCTGGTCGTCGCTGAAGGCCTCCATCCACGTCTTCTGGAGCACCACCAGCTCCTGCAGTCCGTTCCCGTCCAGGTCGGTGAGGTACCAGCAGGGACCCGGGGGGCTGCACGACGACAGCGTCCCACGGCCGTTCACGACCGCATCGGGCACGTTCCAGGGGAAGGGGTCGCCGGCGAAGTCCCCGTCGCGGCCGAACCACACGTGCCACACCCGGTCGCCGTCGAGGTCGTGGGGCGCGCCGGATCCGGTGGGCGCGGGCTGGACCAGGTCGAGGTGCCCGTCGCCGTCGAGGTCGCGCAGGTCGTACCTCCCCTGGGGCGCGAGGGCGTAGGGCAGGCGCCAGGCGCCGGCGTCTCCCTGCAGGCCGAGCTGGTCCGACACCGGCCAGGTCTCGGCGGGGGCGAAGCCCGCGGTGAGGGTCGACAGCCCCCGGTACAGGCGCCAGTGCGGCGAGGCGGGGTGACCCCACACGGTCTCGCCCGGTCCCGCGATGCTGAGCAGGTCGAGGCGGCCGTCCCCGTCGAGATCGAGCAGCGTGGTGGTGCCGTCCGCGCTCTCCACGCTGCGCTTCCAGGGCCCGTCGCCGCCCCGCGGCAGGTCCGCGGGCAGCGGCCAGGCCACGGGGGTGGACGCGAAGCGCGTCCCGTCGTTGAGGTGCACCTCCCAGTACGGCCGCACGCCGTCGAAGCGCACGCCGGCGTCCTCGTCCTCGCGGAAGGAGACCAGGTCGGGACGGCCGTCGCCGTCGGCGTCGAGCACCGCGTACGACACGCCGTCGTCGAGGTCGGCGCGGTCCAGCGTGGTGGGGCCGCCCACCTCGGGCAGGTCGATGGAGGCGGGCACGGCGAAGGACACGGGCGTGGTGGCGAAGCCCGTGGCGGAGCCCTTGTAGAGCTTCCAGTGCGGGCTGCCGCCGGCGGCGCCGAAGGGGCGGCGTCCGGTCTCTGTGGTCTCCCAGACCACCACGAGGTCGGGCCACCCGTCGCCGGTGAGGTCGAGGGTGCGCCAGGGGTCGATGCTGGTGCCCATGCGGGTGGTGCCGGTGGCGGCCGAGGGCACGTCGGGCACCGTCCACCAGGTGGGCTGCAGGGCGAAGCCGGTGGGCGTGGCGGCGTGCACCTTCCAGGCCCAGCCCCCCGCGTGCGGGTGGGCGCTCCGCCCGGCGTAGATCCCGCTGGTGACCACCAGATCCCGGGCGCCGTCGCCCGACAGGTCGAGGTGGCCCCACTCCGGGCCGGTGCCACCCTGGGAGCCCAGCACGCCGGGGCCGGTGCCCAGGCCGTCGAGCACGGGGACCACCCAGCGGGTGAAGGTGCCGTCGATGCGGGTGGGCGGCGGATCGGCCGGCGGGTCCGTGTCGTCGGTGTCGGCCCGGTCGGTGTCGTCGGGGCCGGTGTCGGCCGTGTCGCCCGAGTCCCCGCTGTCGGACGCGCCGTCGGTGTCGCGGTCGGTGTCGACCAGCTTCCGGGTGGTCCCCGCGTCGCAGGCGCAGACCAGGAGGGCGAGGGCCAGGGGTCCGAGGCGTGCCATCGTGGCCTCCGGGGAGGCGTCAGCCTAGCCGATCGACCTCGACGACGAGTCCGTCGAGGGTGGGACTGACGAGCAGACCGGTGACCCAGGCGCGCTGCCGCAGGCCGGCCCCGTGGAAGACCTCCACGCCCCCGGCCGGATCGACCACCCAGTACTCGCCGATTCCCGCCTCCGCGTACAGGAGGCGCTTCGTGAGCCGATCGTAATCGGCGTTCGACGAGGTGATCTCCACCACGAGCGCAGGGAGGAGGTCGAGGGGGCCGCGGTGGTCGAGCGGAGGCGGTTCCCGGAGCAGGAGCAGGTCGGGCTGGACGATGCGGCCGGGCGCCAGGCGGAGGTCGAGGGGGCCGAAGCGGACCACCCACGGCGGACCGACCGTGCGGGTCCACGCGCGGAGCGTGTCGTAGAGGCCCGCGGCGAGCGTCTGGTGGTGCCAGGTGGGTCCCGGCGTCACCACGACCTCCCCGTCCACCAGCTCCAGCTTCTCGCTGGAGTGGGGCAGGGCGAGGAAGTCGTCCTCGCTGAGGACGCGGTGGTGGTCGCGTGCGAGCATGCCGCCATGGTAGCGCGCTCCGGAAGCCCTTCCTAGCGGACGTCGGTGCGCCGGAAGGTCCACGGACCCCGGGCTTCCGACGGCTACCCCTCCACCAGCAGGTGCAGGTGCCCCAGCGCGATCGGGCGGCCCGGGTCCTCCTGCCAGGTCTCGGATCGCACGTGGATCACCCGTCGGCCGTGCCGCGTGATCGTGCTGCGCGCGAAGGTGTCGGCGGGTCCGCCGGAGCGCAGGTACTCCACCGTGAGGTTGATGGTCTTCGGCAGCACCGGCGCGGGCGCGTCCCAGAGCACCTGCACGATGGCGCTCGCCTCGAGCAGGGCCCCGAGGGTGCCGCCGTGGATCGCGGGGAGGCTGGGGTTGCCGACCAGGTGGTCGGCGAAGGGCATCGTGGCCTGCACCGCGCCGGCCACCACCTCGAAGCGCAGGCCGAGGAAGCGCAGGTAGGGGATGGCCTGCACCAGGGGTGCGGCGTCGCCGCTGTCGCGGAAGCCCTGCACCAGGGCCGGCAGATCGGTCACGGCGCCTCCTCCGGCACCACGCGGTGCTCGCCGCGCCGGGTGGCGAGCATGAAGGCCCCGGTGCCGATGGCCACGACGTGCCCGGGGTCGTCGGCGTGGGCGGCCTCGCAGCGGGCGAAGGCCACGCTCCGGGCCACGCGCAGCACCGTGCCGCGGGCCACGATGTCGTGCCGGGGCAGGGCGGCCCGGAGGTAGTCGATGCGCAGGTCGAGGGTGGCCAGGGGGACCGGCTGGCGGAGCGCGAGGAAGACCGCCCCGCCGCAGGCCGCGTCGAGCAGCGCCGTGATGGCCCCGCCGTGGAGGATGCCCGTGGTGGGGTCGCCCACGAGGTGCTCCGCCCACGGCAGGCGCATGGTGCACACGCCGTCGCCCAGCTCCCCGAGCTCGATGCCGAGGGCGTTGTTGTGGGGCACGTACGACAGGAAGGTGCGCGTGAGCTCGACGCGGCGCGCGAGGGGGAGGGCCTCGCCGGTCACGGGATGACGAGCCCGCCGCAGTCGTAGCAGTCGGTGAGGAAGGGGCAGGTGCCGTCGTCCTCGTCGCACACCCCGTCGGGCTCGCAGGTGTTCTCGCAGTGCATGGCCGCATTGCGCGGGCCGCAGTCGGTGCAGTCGGTGCCGAAGGCGCAGGCCGCGGTGAGCGCGTAGGGCGGCGGTGCCCCGTCGTCGCACTCGCCGTCGCCGGCGAAGCGGCAGGTGTCGACGCACAGGCCTCCGCTGGGGGTGAGCGCGCGGGGGCCGCAGTCGGAGCAGTCCGAGCCGTAGGGGCAGAGGCTGGAGTCGGCGCCGGCCCCGCCGTCGTCGCAGAGGCCGTCGGCCGACCAGTAGCAGAGGTCGCGGCAGCCGAGGTCGCCGAAGCCGGGCAGGCCCGAGTCGCCGGTGCTGCCGGAGTCGCCGGCGCTGCCGGAGTCGCCGGGGCTGCCGGAGTCGCCGGCGCTGCCGGAGTCGCCGGTGCTGCCGGAGTCGCCCGCGCTGCCGGAGTCGCCCGTGCTGCCGGAGTCGCCGGCACCCGAGTCGCCCTTGCCCGGCACGCCGAAGTCGGTGTCGCGGGCCGGGTCGCTGTCGTCCCAGCTGCCCTCGAAGGTGTCGCCGCGGCCGCCCGAGGGCTTCTTGCCGTCGGTGTCGCGCCCGCCCTTGCCGGCGTCGGGCAGGTCGGTGTCGCTGTCGAGCACCGCCTGGTCGGTCTCGCCGGGGTTCTTCGCCTGGTCGCGGTCGAAGGGCTGGAAGGCGCCGCAGCCCGAGACGAGCAGCACGAGGAGCGTGGCGAGGTGGGGTGCGCGCACGGCGGTCTCCCTTTCCGGGGTCGAACCGGGCCACACTACGTCGCGGGCCTGGGATCGTCCAGCAGGGACCGCCCCTTGTCGCGCCGCGCGGGGGTCATGGCCGGGCGGGGGACGTCCCGATAGGCGGCGCCCTCGGAGGATACCCGTGAACGTGGCACGCAACCTCATCCAGGGCACCGCCGGTGGCCTGCTCGGTGGAGCCCTGCTGGGCCTGTCCGAGGCGGTCTTCCACCTGGTCACGTCGGGTGCGCCCGACCTGGTGGCGCCCCTGTACGCCACGGTGCTCTACGGGCTCGTGGGCCTGCCGCTGGGCTTCGGCGCCGGCCTCGCGCTCACCGCGTACGAGCGCGTGCGCTACCCGCTCCGGCGTCGTGCCGCGGCGCGTGCCTTCTGCCTGGGCGGCAGCTTCGCCGTGCTGCCCGTGCTCGCCTACGTCCTGCAGTACGTGGTCAAGAAGGTGGTCTTCCTCGAGCAGGCGGTGCCGGCCTCGGCGCTGGCGGGCATCGTGCTCGGCGTGGCGATCCTCGGCGTGGTGCTGATGACCCTGGGCGTGCGGCTGGTGAACGGGCCGCTCTCCTTCCTGCTCAAGGGTCCGGGCGCGCTGGGCAGCTGGCTGCTCCTCGTCGCGGTCACGGCGGTGGCGGCCGTCGCGGGCCCCGGGGGCGGGGCGGGCGCGAGCACGCCCCTGGGCAAGAGCGTGCCCGCGGGCCTCGCCGATGCGCCGAACGTGCTGCTGATCGTGGTCGACACGCTGCGTGCCGACGCGCTGGGCACCTACGGCGCCGAGGGCGACCCCACGCCGGCGCTCGACGCGATCGCGGCCGACGGCATCGTGTTCGAGCAGGCCTTCTCCCATGCCTCCTGGACCCGGGCCTCCTTCGCCTCGCTCTTCTCCTCGCGGCTGCCCACCTCCCACACGGCGTCCACGAAGGCCTCGAGCCTGCCCGACGAGGTGGAGCTGGTGTCGGAGGTGCTCCAGGAAGGGGGAGTCGCCACGATCGACCTGGTCAACAACATCAACGTCACGGCGTCGTTCAACTTCGACCAGGGCTGGGACCTCTTCCTCTACGAGAAGCCCGACTTCGTCTTCTGGGGCACCGAGAGCACCTTCGCGCTCACGCTCTACAAGGTGGTCCACAAGCTCCACGAGCGCCTGATCGGCTCCCACGAGGTCACCCGCTTCTACCAGCCGGCGGAGGTGGTGCTCGGGCACCTGCTGGACTTCGTCCACGCGAACTCGGGGGCGCGATGGTTCGCGGTGGCGCACCTGATGGAGCCGCACGACCCGTACTTCCCGCACCCCTACCTGCAGGGCACGGGCTCGGCGGAGGTGGGCGGCGAGCACTACGGGCGCGCCGAGCACGAGGCCCCCGCGCTGGGCGACGCGGCGCACATGGCCACGCTCTACGCCGACGAGGTCCGTCACCTCGACCGCAAGCTGGCCGACCTGGTGGCCGCGCTCAAGGCCGAGGATCGCTACGACGACCTGATGATCGTGGTCACCTCCGACCACGGCGAGGAGTTCGCCGAGCACGGTGGCTTCTGGCATGGCACCACGCTGTACGACGAGCAGATCCACGTGCCGCTGCTGGTGAAGCTGCCCGAGGGACGCTTCGCCGGCACCCGGGTGGGCTGGCAGGCGCGGCACGTCGACGTGGCGCCCACCATCGTCACCGCCATGGGCCTCGACGCGCCGGGCTCGTGGGCCGGCAGCGACCTGATCACCTGGGTGGCCCGCGACGTCGCGGCGGCCGACGCCAAGGCCGAGCGCATCGCCACCCTGCAGGCCGACATCGCCGCGCTGGAGGCACTGACGCAGCTCGAGGTGAGCGAGGGCGAGGAGCCGCCCCCCGAGCCGACGGACCTCCCGGAGGTGCCGCCCGAGGACCCTGCGGCAGGCGCCCCCACCGACGAGGATCTCGCCACCCTGGCCGAGCTGCGTGCCGAGCTGGACGCGCTCACGGCGCCGCCGGGCGAGCTCGCCGCCCACGAGCGGCTGACCCAGCGGGAGGCCGTGGCCGAGCAGGATCTCGAGGGCGTCGTGCTCTCCTCGCTGCGGGTGGGCGGCTGCAAGTGGATCGAGGCCAACGCGGGCAACAAGCGCGGCGTGCCCGAGCAGGACCTCTTCGACGTGGTGGCCGATCCGGGCGAGCACACGCGCCTCACCGAGGCGGGTGCGTCGGGGCCCTGCGTGGGTCGGCAGGCCGAGCTGGTGGAGCGGCTGCGCGAGGCGCTCGACGAGGCGGCCGAGGGTGGCGCCACGCGGGTGGAGAAGGGCACCATGTCCGACGACGAGAAGTGCCAGCTCTGCGCGCTCGGCTACCTCACGGGTCCGGACTGCGAGGGCTGTCGCTAGTCGCCGGCAGGGCCTTCGCGGCCTCCTGGACGGCGTCGCGGGCGTCGCGGAGCGCCTCGGGCGGCCACGGGGCGTCGGGGCGACGGGCGTCGGCGGCCTCGGTGAGGACGCGCAGCAGGTCCAGCGCGCGGTCGCGCGCGTCGGCGTAGCGGGGCGGCAGCCCCTCCTGCGCGGCCCGCGTCCGCAGCAGCGAGAGCCAGCGCGTGGCCTCCGCGGCCTCCGCGAGGCGCACCGCCGCGAGGGAGACCCACGGTCCCTCGGGCATGGCCATCAGCAGCGGACGGCGGGACGGGCTCCCGTCGAGCGGCGCGGGCGGAGGGAGGATCGCCACCCCGGCGGCGCCGTCGATGGAGGCCCACCACGGCGCCACCGCCAGGGGCTGCACCTGCCGGACCCACCCGCCGGGGGCGAGACCCTGCAGGGGCACGAGCGGGTGGGGCAGGGGGAGGTCCGGGGCGAGGACCGAGGTGTGGATCGCGACGGGCAGCGGGGGCGGCAGGTCCGAGGGTCCGACGTCCACGCGCAGCGGGGCGCGCACCACCTCGGGTGCGCGCGTGAGCACCACGGTTCCCTGGTGGCGTCCGCTCCGGGTCTCGGCGGTGGCCTCCAGGGTGAGCACCAGGGCCACGGGCACCCCCTGGCCACCGCGCGCCGCCTCGTCCACCGGGGCCAGCCAGCGGGGCGCGAAGGGGCCGGGGTCCCCGGGCTGCGCCAGGGCGTCGGCCCACACCAGCTCCTGCCAGGTGACCTGCAGGTCGTCGAGCCCCTCGATCGCGGGCACCACGGGCCGGTCGTCGGGGTAGCACCAGAGGACGAGGCGCAGCGGGGTCCCGGGCTCGAGGGCCACGCGCCACCCCGACGGCGCGCCCTGGGACGCGAAGGCCACGGGAGGCTCGTCGATCGCGGTGAGCAGCACCGACAGGGGCATGTCCTCGGTGGCCCCCGTGGCGAGCGCGCCGGGCAGCACCACACGGCTCGCCTCGAAGGCGCGCCGGCGCGTCGCGTCCACGTCGTGCAGCCACGCCCGCGTCGCCTCGAGGGCGCTCCGGGGGGCGATCACGACCGCCGCGAGCGCTGCGCCCTCGACAGCGAGATCGCGCTCGCCCGGGGGGAGCACCAGCTCGTGCCAGGGCAGCAGCGGGGCGATCAGCCGGTCCCATGCGGACGCGCCGCGACGGAGCGAGGGGCGCTCGGGCGTCAGGGTGGGCGAGCTGCGCAGCGCGGACCACGTCTCGCCGGACAGGTCGACGCTGCGATCGCCCACGCGCAGGTGGGCCTCGGACGCCAGGTCGGCCAGCAGGACGAAGACGTGGCGCACCTCCTCGTGCGGCTCGAGGGCGAGCACCCCGCCGCGGAGGCCGTCGCCGGCGAGCGCGTCGGGCCAGCTGCCCGCGAGCGCGGAGGTGGGCGGCGCGGTCCACGCGCCCCAGGTCGTGGGCCCCAGGGGGGTGAAGCCCTCCCACCGCTCGGCGCCCTCGGGCGCCACGTCGTGCGCCTCCACCCCGGGGGGCGGCGGTGCGGCGGGTGCGGTGGTGGCGAGCAGCAGGGAGAGCACGGGCGCCCAGGTCGCAGGTTGTCCCGCTCCGGGCCTGCGGAGGTGCGTGGACCCTGCCCGGGGGACGCACGGGATACCCTCGTGCACGGAACGATCCCAGGAGGCGACGTGGGCAGGATGGTGCGAGGCGTGGTGGTGCTGGGGTCGCTGCTCTGGGCAGGCGGGGAGGCGCTCGCGGCGCCGAACAACTTCGCCGGGGGACGCGCCGGCGGGCGTCAGGCCTACGTGACGGCGGGCTTCGCCGACGTGGAGGGCGGGGTCTTCCTCCCGGTGGGTCCGGTGGAACTCAAGCCGCGCTTCCGGTTCGGCTTCAACCCGCTGGGTCGCGGCGGGCTCGCGCTCGTCCCCGAGGTGGGTCTCGACGTGCGCTGGCAGCTGATCGACGGGGGCGACTTCTCGGGGTCGCTGGTGCTGGGCGTGGACGTGCCGATCTCCATCGCCCCCGCCACGGGCGGTGTCGCGGTGGGCTTCGGGCTCGGCAACCCGGGCTTCCTGATGACCTACCGCATCGAGAACGTGGTCGACCTCGACTTCGGCGTGCTCGTGGAGCCCACCCTGGTGGTCTCGGGAGGTGCCGTGGGCGTGCAGATCGACCTGCCCCTGATCTTCGGCGTGGAGTTCGAGGTCACCAAGGGCATCGTCCTGGGCGTGCGTGCCGAGGGCGGTCCGTCGCTCACGACGGGCACGGCCTTCGGGGGCACGGCGCTGGGCGTGGGCCCCTACGTGCGCGCCCTGGTGGGCGTGTCCTTCGGCTTCTGAGCACCGCGTCCGCGCGGGGGAGGTCCAGGTGGGGGATGGGGACGGGAGTGGGCGGCCGACCGGGCCGCGCGTGGTGGAGGGATCGGTGCGTCCGCTGGGCGCGCTGCCGGTGCGCCGGCTGCTCCCCCGACGGGCGTGCCGGCGTGTGGGGGCCTGGGTCTTCCTCGACCACTTCGGACCCACAGACGGCAGCGCGATGCACGTGCCGCCCCATCCGCACATCGGCCTGCAGACGGTGACCTGGCTGCTCGAGGGCGAGGTGGAGCACCTCGACTCGCTGGGGAGCCGTCAGGTCATCCGCCCCGGGCAGCTCAACTGGATGACCGCCGGCGAGGGCATCGTGCACGCCGAGCTCGGGCGTCACGGTCGCGCCCACGGCGTGCAGCTGTGGGTGGCCCTGCCGCGGGAGGCGGCGCACGGTGCGCCGTCCTTCGCCCACCACGCGGCGCTTCCCGAGGTGGTGCGCGACGGGGCCCGGGTCACGGTGCTGGCGGGCACCGTGGCGGGGGCCACGTCGCCCGCGGTCACCCACACCCCGCTGTCCGCCGCGGATCTGCGCCTCGACGCCGGCACCGACCTGGCGTGGTCGCTGGAGCCCGCGCACGAGCACGGCGTGGCGGTGCTGGAGGGCGAGGTGGTCGTCGCGGGCCATGCGCTGGCGCCGGGCGTGCTGCTCTACCTGCCGCCCGGAACGCCCGCGGTGCAGCTCGTCGCCACGGGTCCCGCACGTCTGATGGTCATCGGGGGTGCGCCGCTCGACGACGAGCTGGTGCTGTACTGGAACTTCGTCGCGCGCTCCCGGGAGGAGGTCGTGGAGGCGGTCGCGCGCTGGCGCAACGGGGGATTCGCGAGGGTGCCCGGCTACGATGGGCCGGGCCTCCCCGCTCCCCCCGAGCCGGCCCCCACGCTGCGGGCGGTGGCGCCCTGGGGGCCGTCGGAGGGGTCCCCCTGAGGTCGGACACTTTCTGTCCGTGGGAGCCCATAGGGTCCCCAGTGAAACCTCAGCCCACCGGAGAGCGCCGTGAGCACCGATGTCTCGCCCGTGTCCTGTCCCACCTGCGGCGGTCACGATGTCGTCGTCTTCCGCCAGCCGTCGTCCAAGTTCTCGGGCGGTGGTGCCGTCCCCAGCATGCGGTGCCGGGCCTGCGGCTTCCGCGCCAGCGGGTCCGCGTGTCCTCCCGAGGCGCGCGCGCTGCTCGAGGGCGGCCTGCCTGCCCAGCGGCCGGTTCCCTACGTCACCTGGCGACCCGCGCCGCAGCCCGTTCGTCGTGCGCCGGCCGTCCCGCGCGTCCAGGCGCCCGTCGAGCCCGAGGGCCCGTGCTGCGCGTGGCGTGAGTGCAGCGAGCCCGCGCGCGACGGCTCGAAGTACTGCAGCCGCGAGTGCTCCAACAAGAACGCCCGCGCCCGCTACGCGAAGCGCAAGGCGGAGGATGAGCGCAGCGCGGCATAGGGAGTCTCGCGAGGCTCCCGGTCACCGGGGGCTCGGGAGGTGCCCTTGCGCGCGTTCGTCGTGATCGTCGCCGCGGCCTGTGCTCCGGCCGCGGACGACACGGGTGTCGACACCGATCCGCCCGCGCCGACCTTCGTCGAGGTCGACGTGGCCGGTCCGCACGGCGTCGGCGTGGTGTCGTTGGAGCTCTTCGACGAGACGCGGGGCACCCCGGCGAACGGCAGCATCCTCGCATCGCCGCGTCGCAAGCTGGTCACGGAGGTCTGGTTCCCGTCCACCGAGGGCGCGGTGGATGCGCCGGAGCCCGGGGGCGAGGTGGCTGCGGGGAGCTTCCCGGTGGTGTTGATGTCGCACGGCTTCCTGTCGTCGCGGCTCGACCTCGCCGGGTTGGCCGCCCATCTGGCCAGTCACGGGTACGTGGTGGCCGCGCCGGACTTCCCGCTGTCGAAGCGCACCGCGCCCGGCGGGGCCACCGTGCTCGACGTGCCGTCCCAGCCTGGCGATCTCTCCTTCGTCCTCGACGCGCTCGTCGCCGGCAAGGGCGGGCTGTCGTCCGTGGTCGATGCCGACCGCGTGGCGGCCGTGGGGCTGTCGCTGGGAGGGCTCACCACCCTGCTCGTGGGTCTGCACCCGGAGTGGCGCGACCCGCGCATCGACGTGCTCGTGCCCATCGCGCCCGCCAGCTGCTACGTGCCGCGGCGGGCCTTCGATGCGCCCACGCCCCCCACGCTCGTGGTCCACGGCACGGCGGATCGCATCGTCGACTACGAAGCCAACGCGCTGCCGCTGTACGAGGCGCTCGACGCCCCACGCGTGCTCGCGGCCTTCGCCGAGGCCAGCCACACGGGCTTCCCCGACGCCACGGCCGAGCTCTTCGAAGGCACCGACGACCCCGACGACGTGGGCTGTGGCGCCATCGGCGACGCGCCCTCCTCGGGCGACGAGGGCACGCTCGACGCGCTCGTGGACGACCCCGGCGGGGTGCTCAACGCCACCTGTCCGCTGCCCTGCGAAGGCGAGGCCGGGGGTGGCGTGGCGATGCGCCCCCTGCGACAGGTGGCCCTGCTCCGGGCCTCGGTGCGGGCCTTCCTCGACGGCTGGCTGCGTGACGATCCCGTGGGGCGTGACTTCGTGCTCCGGGGTCTGGCCCTCGAGGCCGACGTCGACGTCACCGCCCAGCCCTGACCCGGAGACCCCGTGCTCGTCCGCCTGCCCATCGTCGTGCGCTCCACCGAGGTGGACTTCCTGGGGCACGTGAACAACGCCGTCTACCAGCAGTGGATGGAGTGGGGTCGCTTCGAGTGGGTACGGGCCTGCGGGCTCGATCTGGCGGGGCTGCGTGACCGGGGGCTGTCGCTCGTCGTGGTCCACGTGAGCATCGACTACCGGCGGGAGGCGCGGCTCGACCAGCAGCTCGTCATCGAGACGGCGCTCAGCAAGGTGGGCACGCGCTCGCTGGCCTACCAGCAGCGTGTGCTCCACGCCGACGGCACCGTGGCCAGCACGGGCGAGGTGGCGCTCGCCTGCTTCGACATCGAGGCGCGGCGCAGCGCGGCGCTGCCGCCCGAGGTGCGCGAGGCGCTGCGGGGCCTGCTCCCCGAGTCCGGGCAGGCTGCGTAGCCTCCGAGGAGGCTCGGCGTCGCTCCGCGCTTTCCGCGAGGTGGCCCCCGCTGCTAGCCTGCGGAGGCCACCCCGGAGGGACCATGCCGCGGATCGTCGCCGTGCTCCTCGCGCTCCTGCTCGCCGCGCCCGCTTCGGCCTACGACCCGGCGAACCGGGACCAGCTCTGGTACTCGAACGCGGTCTTCGGTCGCATCAACCCGCTCGGGCTCATCGACCGGTTCCGGTTGGGCTACCGGCGCCGGCTCGAGGTCTCCGACAACGTGCTGGGTCGCGACGCCTTCTTCTTCGTGGGCCTCGCGCTCGATGCCTCACCCGCCTTCGGCCGCATCGGCGTGCACGTGGAGGCGGAGCCCGTGGCGCTGTTCCGCATGGGCGTCACCTACCAGTTCACCGGCTACTTCGGGAGCTTCGACCAGATCGCCTCCTTTCCCACCGCCGATGCCGACTACAGCGACTCGGCGCTGGAGCGGCGGGGCGAGGCCGGGCTCACCGCCCCCACGTACGGGCACGTGCTCAACGTCTTCGCGCAGCCCAAGTTCAAGATCGGGCCCATCGCGATGCGCGACACGATCACCGTGGTGTGGCAGCAGCTCGCCCTGCCGGCGGGCGACACGGCCTGGTACGACCAGGTGAACGACCGCCTGTCGCCGAACGGGGACGGCGTGCTGCTGCTGAACGACGCCGACGTGCTCGGGGTGGTGGGGCACGCGGTCTTCGGCGCGCGCTACACCTACACGGCGAGCTTCTTCCCCTCGGGGTCCACCGGGGACGGCGTGGTGCCCCACCACCGCCTCGGCCCGCTCTTCGCCTACACCTTCCACAACCACAGGGATCGTGCCCGGTGGGACCGACCGACCCTCTTCGCGCTCGTGCAGTGGTGGCTCCAGCACCCCTACCGGACGGGCCAGGACGTGCACCAGGGCCTGCCCCTGATGGCGCTGGGCCTGGCCTTCGAGGGCGACCTGCTCTGGAAGGGCCCTCCCGCGGGTCGTGCGCGCCGCGGGAAGCACGGCGGCGGATGAGGGGCGTCCCGCTCGGCTGTCTGCTCGCCACGGCCTGCGTCGCACCGGGGCCTGACGGCGACGTGGTCGACCCGGATGCCGTGGCCCCGTGGGACCCGCCGAGCCTGTCGGGCGTGCTCCCGGGTGCGCCGGCGCCGTCGGCGCTCCGTGAGGCGGTGGTGGCAGGGCTGGAGGGCCTCGCCCTCGCGGGGGCGGACGGCACGCGGGCCGTGGCCACGCCCGGGTACGCGGCCAGCGTGGACCACGTGGTGGCGCGCCTGGAGGCCGTGGGTCTGGAGCCCGTGCTCGCCTTCACCCGGGTGAAGGCCTGGCGGATCCTCGGGCAGGGCCTGGACGGACCCGACGGCCCGGTGCCTGCGGAGCTGCTCGGCGTGCTGCGGGGTTCTCCGGCGGGCGAGGTGCAGGCGCCCCTGGTGCACGTCGACCTCCTCGTGCCGGACGGCATCGGCTCGGCCTGCGAGGACGACGATCTGCTCGGCTTCCCGCCGGGTGCCGTCGCGGTGGTGCGGCGGGGCGGCTGCTTCCATGTCGACAAGGTGCAGCGTGCGGCCGACGCGGGGGCGGTGGCCGTGATCGTGGTGCAGGACGGTCGGGAGCCACCCCACGTGCCCACGTACGGCTCGCTCGGCGACGCCCCCCCGGCGGGTGTGCCGGTGGTGGGGGCCGCGGCCGACGCCCTCGCGTGGCTGCCGGAGGGAGGCATCGGGCGCGTGCGGGTGGACTCCCAGCTGCTCGACGAGGACGTCCCGAGCGTGCTCGTGGACCTGCCGGGCGACGACGGAGCGGTGTGGATGGCCGGCGCCCACCTGGACTCGGTCACCGCGGGGCCCGGCCTCAACGACAACGGGTCGGGGGTGGCCGCCGTGCTCGCGGTGGCGGAGGCGCTCGCGGCCGCTCCCGAGGGGCGTCATCCGGTGCGGCTGGCCTTCTGGGGCGCAGAGGAGCTCGGGCTGCTCGGGTCGCGCGCGCTCGTCGACGAGGGACTGGCCGACGACGTGGTGGCCTACCTGAACGTCGACATGGTGGGCTCGCCCAACGGTCGCCACATGGTCTACGACGTGGACGGCGACGAGCTCGAGCGCACCATCGGCGCCTTCCTGCCACTGGAGGCCGCGCTCGAGGACGCGCTGCGCGACGCGCTCGCACGGCGGGGCTGGCCCGTGGCGCAGGCCGTGGTGGAGGGCCGGTCCGACCACACGGGCTTCACCCTCGCCGGCGTCCCGGTGGGCGGGGTGTTCACGGGGGCGGGCCTGCCGCTGCCCGACACCTGGGTGGAGCGGCACGGCGGGGAGGCCGGTGTGGCCCACGACGCCTGCTACCACGCGGCGTGCGACACCCTCGCCAACGTGGACGTGGCACGGGTGGAGGGTGCCGCGGCGGCCCTGCTGGACGTCCTCCGTGACGCGCGCGTGGGCCGCTTCGACGAGGCGGCCGCCGCATCGTGGGGTGCCGTGGCGCCCCCGGTGCTCGCGCTGCAGGACGGGCCCGACGGCTGCATGGGTCCGCAGCCGCGCCGCTGAGCGGCGTCAGGGACCGGAGTCGCCGGAATCCCCGGAGTCGCCCGAGTCGCCGGAATCCCCGGAGTCGCCGGAGTCGCCGGAATCCCCGGAGTCGCCGGAATCGCCGGAGTCTCCCGAGTCGCCGGAATCCCCCGAGTTGCCGGAGTCCCCGGAATCTCCCGAGTCGCCGACGGTGCCCGTGTCACCGGAGTCCCCGGTGCTGGTGTCGGCACCGGAGTCGCCGGAGTCCCCCGAGTCCACGACGTCGGTGTCGGGCTCGAAGGTGTCGGGCGAGGCGTCCTTGTTCGCATCGCCGTCGCCGCAGGCGGCGAGGGTGGCGAGCAGCAGGAGGGGCAGCGCGCGCATCGGGTCTCCCAGGCTGCGGGAGGGTACCGCGAGAGCGCGCCGTCGCCAACGGCCGGTGCTCACCTGAGTGGTGCCACCGGGCGCACGCCCTCCTCGCGGAGGGCGACGGCGGCCGTCCACAGGCGGGGCCAGGCGTCGAGGAGCGCCCCGCTGTGGCCGATCGCACGACGCAGTGCGGGCAGGGCGGGCGCGTCGGTGGCCAGGCCGAGCTCGGCGCGGGGCCACGGCAGGTCGCGCCCGACGAGGCCCTCGCCGGCGGTGCGCTGGGCGGCACGGCGGTCGGCGTCCCAGGCGGCGCGTCCGTGGGCGAGGGAGGCGTGCGCGCCGAGCAGGTCGTGGAGCAGGGCGGAGCGGTGGCGCCAGGTGGCGAGGAGGAGCTCGTGCAACGTCGCGTCGGGCAGCGCCGCCACCGCCTGGAGGCGGGCGCCCTCGGCGCGACAGGCCTCGCCGCAGGGCGTGCCCCAGGGTGCGGTGTGTCCCTGGAGCAGGCCCTCGATGAGGTCCACCACCCCGAAGGTGGCGGCGGCCGCGCGCACCTCGTGCTCCGCTGCGCGTCGGGCGGGCGCGGGGGTGTGCACCACGGCGCGGTCGAGCCAGGCCAGCAGGCTGCCGCCGACCTGGCGGAGGACCGCGTGGCCGAAGGCGCCGTCGGCGTTGCGGCCCCACGGGAGGAAGGGGGGCAGCGGGTCCCGTGCGTCCACGCCGCTGCACAGGCTCATCCAGCTGCCGCCGGCGCGCAGCGTGGGCGCCGTGGCCACGCGGTGCACGGCGCGGGTGCCGCGGATCCAGGCCCAGGCGTCGGGGTCGGCCGCCACCTGCTCGCGCAGCCCGCGCGGCAGGAGCAGCAGGAGCGTGCCGTCCGAGCCGCCGTGGTCCCCCAGCAGGCCCGGCGCGGTGAGGCGGATCCGTGGCGAGGGCCCCCGCAGGGCGTGGACGAGCGCCGTGTCCACGCCGTGCCACCAGCCGGGGGTGGCCACCAGCTCGGGCCACAGGTCGGCAGCAGCCCGGCCGAGCCAGCGGGCGTGCGCCTCGCACGGGTCCCAGGCCTCGGTGGGGTGCTCCCGCAGGGCCGCCTCCACGGTGGCATGGGCGCGCACGCGCTGCGGGTCGTCGCCCTGGCCCAGGGTGACGGCGCCGCCGCCCGGCGTGGCGCGGGGCTGCACGTCGTCGTCGTGGAAGACGAAGGCGCTGCCGGCCTCGCCGAGCAGGGCCACGTCGCGGATGGCGCCGTGGCGTGCGCCGGGGGTGCCGCGCAGGTCGAGGGCCTCCTCGAGCAGGTGCTCCGGCACCCCTGCCGCGCCGGCGAGCGCGGCGGCCCACGTGGCGCGCGTGGCGGCGTCGCCGAGCTCGAGCTGCACGTGGGCGGGCAGAGGCACCTCCCGGAGCGCGGCGGCGAGAGCCGTGGAGGTGGCGGGCTCGGTGGCGTGGTCGTGCACCACGAGGCGCCGTGGGGGGGCGTCGCGCAGGACAGCGACGAGGTCGGCGACGAGGCGCGCCACCTGGGCGGGCCGGTCCCGGGTGACCACCACGAGGGTGTCGAGCACCGGGGGAGGGGGCGAGGATCCGTGGGGACGCACGCCCTCGGGACGCAGGAGCAGCGCGCGGTCGTCGGCGGCCTGCAGCGCCAGCGAGAGCCGGCGTCGGTCGTCCCCCTGCAGGCCCAGCCGGTCGGCGTGCTCCGTGGGTGTCGCGAAGCGGGTGCAGGCGGCGAGCAGCGCGCCCGTGGCGCTGTCGATCACCAGGGTCTCGCCCGCGCCGCAGAAGGCGAGCTGGCCCGTGGCGAGGCGCAGCACCGGCACCGTGTCGAGCCGCACCGGTGCCTGGTCCTCGGCCATCGTCGACCCCCGCTCCGGGCTACCGCGGACCGACGGGGCTTGCACCCGGGTGGCGCCCGGGTCACCGTCCCGCGCAGCCCTGGAGGCCTCCTGGACCTGGTGCTGCTGCTCGTGGTCGCCGCTGCAGGTGTGCTGGGGATCGTCCTCGTCGTGCACCTGCTGGGCGGCTCGGTGCGGGCGTCGGTGGGCACGCCCGACGCGGTGCGCGCGCGCTACCGCCGCGACGTGGTGGGCTCGGTCCCGGAGGAGGTGGTGGTGGGCGACGATGGCCGCGCAGCCCTCGTCGTCGATCCCGAGGTGGGCGTCGCCGCGGTGGTGGCGCTCGGCGACGGCCTCGTCATCCGCCCGCTCGTGGCCCCTGCGGTGGCGTGGACGCCCGACGGCCTCGCGGTGGACCCGCGGGAGCTGCTGCTCGGCCCCTTCGTGGTGCGGGGTGCGCACGAGGCGCTGGCGCCGTGGTTCACGCGGCTCGGCGGCGGTGCGGATGCTGCCTGATCCGCCCGTGCAGCTGCCGGATCCGGTGGCGGTGGCCGTCCCGGTCTTCATCGTGCTGGTGCTGGCCGAGGTGCTCGCGTGGTGGCGCGGTGCGCGGCTGTCCTACGAGACGCGGGACACGGCCACGAGCCTGAGCCTGGGCGGCCTCAACCTCGTCTCCGGCTTCCTGCAGGGCGCCGCCATCGCGCTGCTCCACCCGCTGATCTGGCAGGTGCGGCTGTTCGACCTGGGGTGGGCGTGGTGGGTCTGGGTGCTCGCCTTCTTCGCCGAGGATCTGTCGTACTACGCCTTCCACCGCGTGGCGCACGAGCGACGCTGGGTGTGGGCGGGCCACGTCACCCACCACTCCAGCCAGCACTACAACCTCTCCACGGCGCTCCGGCAGCCGGTGTTCTCGGCGATCTCGCTGTCGTTCGTCTTCTGGCTCCCGCTCACCTGGCTGGGCTTCCACCCGGCGATGATCGCCTTCTTCAAGGGCACCTCGCTCGTGTACCAGTTCTGGATCCACACGGAGGTCATCCGCACGCTGGGCCCCCTGGAGCGGGTGTTCAACACCCCGAGCCACCACCGGGTCCACCACGCCACGAACCCGCGCTACCTCGACGCGAACTACGCCGGTGTGCTCATCGTGTGGGACCGGCTGTTCGGCACCTTCGTGCCCGAGGACCCCGCCGATCCGCCCCGCTACGGACTCGTCACCCAGATCGGCACCTTCCACCCGCTCAAGGCCGCCTTCCACGAGTGGGTGGCCATCGCCCGCGACCTGCGCACCGCGCGCAGCTGGCGGGAGGTGCTCGGCTACACCTGGGGTCCGCCCGGGTGGCGACCCGATGGGGCGGGCCACACCACCGCCTGGGTCAAGCGAAGGGCGGAACGCTGAGGCCGCGTGCGGCCACCCGACCGTCACGCGCGCGTCGCGGATCGTTGCGGGATCGCGCCCGGATCGGTTCCATGGTCTAGGTGGACCATGAAGTCGAGGTGGACGATGGCCGTGCGGTGGAGGGAGCGGGTGGCGCAGGCGCGCCGCGCGATGGGCACGTGGGCCGAGACGGGGCGCAAGGCGGGGGAGCTCGGACGCGTGGCGGTCAACACCTTCCGCTGGCGCATGCGTCGTCGCCGCCTGGAGCGCCTGCAGGCCCTGGGCGAGATCGGGACCATCCCCACCGAGTGGCAGATCGCGCAGGCCTCCTACGCGATGCTCACGGAGTTCATCCTGCCCTCGAACCGGGAGATGTACGGGCACTACGACGCCGACGAGGCGTGGAACCTCTTCCTCCGCTTCCTCGATGCGCCCAGCACGATGCTCGACCCCACGGGGCTGGCCATCTCGCGGGAGCTCCTCGTGGCCCACCTGCTCCACGCCGTGCACGTGAGCGCCGGGTACGACGTGGGCCTGCTCCACCTGATCCCCGGCGGCCTCGACGCGCTGGAGGAGCAGCTCCAGGCCCTGCTCGACGGTCGTCACCCCCGGCAGGCGGCCCTGGAGGCGATGCAGGAGCGTCCCGACTACCCCGAGCGCCTGCTCGCGGCGGTGCGACGCTACCGAGCCGACCCCCGGCGGCACTGGCAGGTGCTCACCTACGAGGTGCCCGCCGACTGTCGCGACCGGATGGAGGAGGGGGTGGAGCGCTTCGGCACCATCGGACGGCTGATGCGGCACGCCGCCTCGCTGCCGCGCACCCCCCTCGACAGCGTGGTGGGCCTGATCAGGGCGTAGCGGAGGCCTCGGCGGCCTGGCGCAGCGCGGCGAAGAGCCGGCGCGCCGCGCCCGCGTCGGGCTTGCGTGCGACCCGGGCGAGCTGCCTCAGCTGCTGGGCGTCGGCGGCGGGGTGTTCGGCGACGAAGGCGTGCACCACGGCGTCGTCGCCCTCCAGGATGCGGGTGCGCCAGCGCTCGAGGTCCCGCAGCAGGCGGGCGTGGGGGGTGTCGCCCGCGAGGGCTGCGTCCACCGCCTCCAGGTCCACGTCCCGGAGCAGGGCCACGAGGTGCAGCACCTGGCGCTTGCGGGCGGGCGTGGGGCCACAGGCCGCGAGCTCCGCGACGGCGTCGCGCACGTGCTCCGGCACGGGCAGGCGGGCCTGCGCCGAGGGGGGCAGGGCGGCCAGGGTGTTCGCGAGGCGCTCGAGGCGCGCGGCGAGCTTGCGCTCCGCCCCGCCGTCGCGACGGGTGGCGGGCTCGCGCGCCTCCTCCTCCTGGTCCTCCCGGACCCAGCCGAACCCGCGATCGCGACGTGCCATGGGGCCCCCTGGACTAGCGGCGACGGCCGTTCGCGCTCATGCCGCCGGTGCCCTTCGGACCGCGGGCGGGCGGGTGCTTCCAGCGCACGACGACGCGACCGTTCGACTGCACGCTGACCTCCTCGACGACGTTCTTCGTGCCGTCGGGGAAGACGCGCTCCTCGCCCACCGCGGGGGCCTCGGGGAGGTCCTCCACACGCACGCTGCGGTCGGGGAAGCGGTGGAGCACCGTGATCGTGGGGGTGGGCTGCTCGGACATGGGGCACCGGGGGTGGGTGGCCGAGCCTAGCCCGGTGCGCGGGGCGGCGTCCTCGTCGGTCAGTCCGCGAACGGGTCGATGACCTCCGACACGCCCTCGTCCAGCCAGGTACGCAGCCAGTGGCGCAGCTGGGCCTGGTTGGTCTCGCTCCCGAAGATGTCGGTGTGCGTGGCCTCCACACGCTCGCCGCCGTCGTCGAGCTGGTCGAACTGCATGTAGACCCGGGTGTGGCCGTCCTGGTTGGCCACCACGGGCAGGGTGGCGGGCAGATCGGGCAGGCCGGGCACCTCCTGGAGGTGGGGGCCCACGCGCTCCACGCCCAGGGCGCGTCCGAGCGCCATCGTGGTCTCGTCGGGGATGATGCTGTCGTCGATGACCTGCTGCACCAGCAGGTCGCGTCCCTCGGCGGCCTTGGCGGCCCACACCAGCGGGTCGGTGCGCTCGATGGCCGTCTGCAGCAGCGGGAAGAAGCGGTCCACGGAGGTGGGGTCCACCCCGGGTGGCGCCATCGCGGCCACGAGGATGGCGAAGGTGCGCGAGCGGTGCACGATGGCGGCCACGCGCCCGCCGGGCACCGACAGGAAGCCGCCCTGCAGCTCGGGGGCCAGCGCCAGCAGCTGCGGTCCCATCACGCCGCCGAGGCTGTGGCCGGAGTAGGTCATGCGGCTGCCGTCGAGGTCGAGATCCCCGTCGCCGTCGGCGTCGAAGCCCCCCTTCAGCGCCTCCAGCAGCTGCACGCGCTCCAGGGCGCCCAGGCGGAAGTCGTCGCGCAGCACCAGCACGTCCATCGCCTGCGTCTCGATCGTGATCCCGAAGAAGCCGAGGACCTGCTTGAGCTCCTGGGTGGGGGCGAGCGGGTGGTCACCGTGGCGGGGTGCGTCGATGGCGATCACCGCCACGCCCTCCGACGCCACGTCGCGGGCCACGCCATGGCTCTCGCCGCGGTCGCCACCCAGGCCGTGGCCGTGGAAGAGCACGGGGTAGGGACCGGCCTGGCCGTCGCCCGGCAGCGAGATCGTGACGGGCACGGTGTAGGTGCCCTCGTCGGCGGCCGTGAGGTCGGGAGGGATCCAGCCGTCGGGCCCGAGGGGGTCCACCAGGGTCAGCGTGGCCTCGCAGCGGGTGACGTTGCCGGCCGGGGCGCAGCTGCCGCGCTCCAGGGCGGGTCCCCGGGACCGCAGCCAGGTGGCGAGGGCCTCGTCCTGCGCCCAGAGCGACTGCGTGGTGAACACCGTGCCGTGGGCGACGCGCTCGGGCGCGAGGCCGGTGACCTCCAGGGCGCGGGTCCACAGGCCGGTGACGTGGGTGGGGGCCTCGGAGCTGCCGTGCACGAGGCGGTGGATCTCCTCGCTCGGCCAGACCTCGGCGCCGTCGAGGTCGCGCAGGTCGCGGGTGAGCAGGAGGGCGTGGCTCTCGGAGGGCTGGAGCGGACGCAGGGGCTCGATCACCACCACGCCGTCCTCGCCCGTCCACCAGGCCGACCACGGGATCTCCACGCCGTCGTCCAGGCGCACGAAGTGGACCGCGCCCGCGAGGCTGTCGCGATCGACCGGTCCGCTGAAGGCGAGCGTGACCCCGGCGGTGGTGCCGAAGCCGTCGAGCTGCTCCAGGGCCTCCACCAGCGTGAAGCCCTCGGGCAGCAGCTCCCCGAGCTCCTCGCGCAGCGCGGGGGCCAGCTGCACCTGCAGGCCGGTGGTGGTGCGTGCGGGCACCGTGTGGAGATCGTCGGGGAAGGTGCGCACCCGCGTGGCGGGGTCGTGGTCGGCGGTGGTGACCCCCTCCGGCGGGTCGTACGGCACCTCGACCGCGTCGGTGTCGACGAGATCGTCGGGTTGGGGAGGGGCGCAGGCCGCGGCGAGCAGGAGGAGGGCTGTGTGGCGCATGCCGGAACGCTACCGCGAGCGGAGGCCGGTTTGCGCGGGGGGATCGCGGGGCGTGGCCTGCGTCACCGGAGCGCCTTGCCCAGCAGCACGGAGCGGTAGTTCACCTGCGGCCGCCAGTCGGCCTCGCCCACCTGGTGGTAGCCCCGGCGCGTGTAGGTGCCGATGAGCGCGGTGGCGTGCTCGGAGGTGTCGAGGGCGATCATCGCCGCGCCGAGCGCGCGCGCGCGGTCCTCGAGGTGGTCCATCAGGCGGTGGGCCAGCCCGCGTCCCTGGTGGTCGGGGTCCACGGCGAGCTGGTGGACGTGCGCCACGTCGGGGCGTGCGTAGAGGGGGCAGTTCCCGGACCGGTCGGGCGGGGCCAGGGTGGCGGTGGCCAGGATGCGCCCGTCCTCCGCGATCACCCAGGTCTCGCCCTCGGCACAGCGCCTGCGGGTGTCGTCGACGGACTGGTGGGTGGCCCAGTAGCGCAGCCCCTGGGCGGCGAGGGGGGCGTAGGCCCGGTGGAGCAGGTCGGTGAGGGCGTCGAGGTCGTCGTCGTCGGCCAGGCGGCGCGGGGTGGGGATCATCGGACCTCCCGGCACGGGTCTACCGCGGCGTCCGGCGCAGCAGGGTGCGGAGCCGAGCGCGGAGCACGGCAGGGTCGAAGGGCTTCACCACGTAGTCGTCGGCGCCCAGCTCCAGGCCGAGCACCACGTGGGCCTCCCGGTCGAGGGCGGTGAGCATGAGCACGCGCACCCCGTCGGCGTCCGGATCCGCACGGAGGGTGCGCAGCACCTCGAAGCCGTCGATCTCGGGGAGCTGGACGTCGAGCACCACGAGATCGGGGCGGAAGTCGCGCACCGCGGGGAGCACCTCGTCGCCGCGGAGCACGGCGCGGCAGACCCACCCGGCGCTGGACGCGACCCGGGTGACCATCTCGACCACGGCGAGGTCGTCGTCGGCCACGAGCACCCGCGCGGAGGCCTCGGCCGGACGCGCCTGCAGCACGAGGCCGTCGCCGCGACCCTCGGCCTGGGCGGCGGCCGCCTCGAGCGCGTCGAGGAGCACCGCGCCGAGCTGGCGCGCGGCACCGGTGACCAGGGCCGCGCCATGCCGGGCGTGCTCGGCCCCTGCCGCCTCGGCGGCGGCGCGCAGGGCGGCCCGCACGGCGTCCTCGAGCCCGTCGACCCCGGAGCCCGTGGCGAGCAGGGTGAAGGTGCCCACGTCCCAGCGCGCCAGGAGCACCGACGTGGGCAGCGCCGCCTCCAGCGCGGTGGCGATCCGCTGGACCACGGCCTGGCGTGGCTCGCCGGCGGCCAGGCGCTCCAGGGAGGGCCAGCGCACCGCACCCACCACCCAGGCCTCCGAGGTGCGGGTGCGCTGCTGCGCACGTACGGCGGCGAGGCGGAAGGTGGCGCGATCGGGCAGGCGCGTGACGGGGTCGAAGGTGGCGGCGTCGGCGTCGCGATGCAGCGCCGACTCCACGGTGGACGCCAGCGCCACGGGCTCGAGCGGCAGGGGCAGGAAGGCGCACGCGCCGTCGGCGAGCGCCCGGGCGCGCAGCTCGGCATCGGGCGGCCCCACCGCCACCACCGCGCGGGGCAAGGTGGTGGTGCCCACGAGGGGACGGCCGCGCAGGGGTGCGAAGTCGGGCTCGCGCAGGTCGAGCACCGCCGCGCCCACGCCGCCCTCGCCCAGCAGGCGCTCCACGTCGTCGCGGTGCTCGATGGCGATCACCGCGCGTCCCGGGCGGGCCAGGGTGGCCCGCACCCGATCGCGCAGGGCGGCGTCGGACGTGGCCACCACCACGTCGTGGGCGGTCTCGGCCTCGGCCACGTGCCGCAGCACGTACAGGAGCTCGGTGGCGCGGCCCGCCAGGGCCGGCTCCGGCGCGTCCTCCACGGTGGCGGCCACCTCGGTCACCCGGGGGAAGCCGAAGGTGGCGCCCGATCCGCGCAGGGCGTGGGCCACCCGCCGCAGGGCCGTGCCCGCCGCGAGATCCCCGCCCGTGAGCGCCTGGAGCAGGTCGCGCACCTGCACGGCGCGCTCCCGGAGGCTCTCGCGGTACCACGACCGCGTGTCGGCCAGGGAGGCCGGCGGGGGTCGGACCGGCGCGTCCTCGGGCGCGGCGTGGTGGCGTGCCAGCGCGGCCTGCAGGTCGTCCTTCAGCGCGCGGGCCGACGGGTGGCGACGGCGGGGCGCGTGGCTGAGCGCGCGGAGCAGCACCGGGCGGAAGGCGGCGGGCACCCGGGCCCAGCGCGGGTCCTCCTCGGGGTACACGAAGAGGTCCATCGGCGAGGCGCCGGTGACCAGCTCGTAGAAGGTGGCGGCGGCGGCGTACACGTCGGCGGTGACGTCCACCTCGTGCGCGTCGAGGCGCTGCTCGGGCGCCATGTAGGCCATGCTGCCGAGCATGGCGCCGTCGCGCGTGTGGCGCAGGGCCTCGCGGCTCACCCGGGCGATGCCGAAGTCCGACACCAGGGGCTCGCCGTCACCGTCGAGCAGCACGTTCGCGGGCTTCACGTCGCGGTGGATGATCCCGGCGTCGTGGGCGGCCTGGAGGCCGTCGAGCACCTTGGACATCAGGTCCACGGCGCGGTCGATCGGGAAGCTGCGGCCGTCGCCGAGCTGGTCGTCGAGGGTGCCGCCCTCCGCCCAGGTCATCACGAGGAAGGTGTCGTCCTCGTCGTCGCCGTGGTCGTAGACCCGCGCCACGTGCGGGTGCTCCAGCGCGGCCATCGCCCGGGCCTCGCGGGCGAAGCGTGCGCGGATCTCGGGCTTGCTGCGTGCGGGCCCCCGGAGGATCTTCACGGCGCGCACCGCGTCGAGGACGCGGTCGTGGGCCCGGTACACCGTGGCCATGCCCCCCTGGCCGACCACCGGGCCCAGCTCGTAGCGGCCTCGGATCACTCGCGTCACGCGCGCCCGCCCTCCTGTACGATGGCCCTATCCGATGACGAGGGGGCCATGGCCACCGACCCGATCTCGCGCGTGCTCCTGGTGGACGACGATCCCGATCTCCTCACCATCGGCACCCTGGTGCTCGAGACCTTCGGCGGCTGGGAGGTGGTGCAGGCCACCTCCGGTCGCGACGCGCTGGCGCGCCTGCAGGAGCAGCTCCCCGACGTGGTGCTGCTCGACGTGATGATGCCCGGCATGGACGGCCTCGAGACCCTCGCCCGCCTCCGGGAGCTGCCAGGCGGCGCCGCGCTCCCCGTGGTCTTCATGACCGCGAAGGTCCGTCCCGCCGAGGTGGAGAGCTACCTGGCGGCCGGTGCCGTGGGCGTGGTGGCGAAGCCCTTCGAGCCCGAGACCCTGCCCGACGAGGTGCGTCGCCTGGTGACCGGGGGCGTCGCATGATCCAGCGCTCCCCGTCCGCGCGCACGCTCGAGCGCTTCTTCCGCATGGCGCAGGACATGCTCTGCCTGGCCAACACCGAGGGCTACTTCACGTGGATCAACCCGCGGTGGGAGCAGGTGCTCGGGTGGAGCACCGAGCAGCTCACCAGCCGCCCCTTCCTCGACTTCGTCCACCCGGACGACGTGGCCGCCACCCTCGTCGAGGTCGACAAGCTGGCGCGCGGCGAGCCCACCATCCACTTCACGAACCGCTACCGGAAGCGGGACGGCGGCTACTGCTGGATCGCGTGGACCTGCACGCCCGACCCCGACTCCTCGGAGCTCTTCGCGGTGGCGCGGGACGTGTCCCGCGAGCGTGAGCTGGACCGGCTGAAGGACGAGTTCATCTCCACCGTGAGCCATGAGCTGCGCACGCCGCTCACCTCCATCCACGGGGCGCTGGGGATGCTCGCGAGCGGACGCGTGGGCACGCTCGACGACCAGGCCACGCGGCTGGTGGACGTGGCCCTGCGCAACTGCCGGCGCCTGGGCCGACGCATCGACGACATCCTCGACCTCGGTCGCCTCGACGCCGGTCGCCTGGAGCTCAAGCTGGCGCAGGTGGACGTGGCGGGCCTGCTGGCCGGCGTGGACGAGGCGATGCGCTCCTACGCCGGGGCCTACGGCGTCACCCTGCGCTGCGAGCCGCCGCCCGAGGGCGTCACCGTGCTGGGCGACGCCGAGCGGCTGCACCAGGTGCTCGACAACCTCGTCTCGAACGCGCTCAAGGTGTCGGTGGACGGGGCCGCGGTGGTGGTGCGGGCCACCGCAGGCGACGACGTGGTGCGCTTCGAGGTGGTGGACCAGGGGCCGGGCATCCCGGTGGACTTCCGTGCGCGGCTGTTCGAGCGCTTCACCCAGGCCGACCAGAGCTCCACCCGGTACGCCACCGGCACGGGGCTGGGCCTGGCCATCGTGCGGAGCCTCGTGGAGCAGCACGGTGGCGAGGTGGGCTTCGACACCGAGATCGGCCAGGGCACCACGATGTGGTTCGAGCTGGCGCGGTCCGACGTGGCGCGCACCGGCACCGGCCGCGACGTGCTGGTGGTGGAGGACGATCCCGACGTGGCGCGGCTGCTCGCGGCGGTGCTCGCGCAGGAGGGCTTCGGCGCCGAGGTGGCCTCGACGCTGGCGGCAGCGCGCGAGGCCCTGGCCGCCCGTGCCTTCGCGGCCGTCACGCTCGACGTGCTCCTGCCCGACGGCTCGGGGTCCGACCTGCTCCACGAGCTGCGTGCGGATGCGGCCACGGCCGACCTGCCCGTGGTGGTGGTGTCGGCGGTCACCGACGCCTCGCGTGCCGAGCTGGGCGGGGATGCCCTGGGCGTGGTGGACTGGTTGTCGAAGCCCATCGACCGCGATCGGCTGGTGCGTGCCATCGACGGTGTGGCGGGGGGGGCCCGCAAGGTGCGCGTGCTCATCCTCGCCCGCGACGACGCGGCGGGGAACCACGTGGCCTCCCTGCTCGACCCCCGCGCCCGGGGGGTCACCACCACCAGCGCCGACGCGGCCTTCGCCGTGCTGGCCTCGGAGGACCCGGAGCTCGTCGTGGTGGACCTCGACACCCCCCGCGAGGTGGTGTCGGCCTTCCTCCACCTGGCGCGCGACCTGAAGCGTCCGCTGCCGCTCGTGGTGGTGGCCCAACCCGATGGCCAGCTGCTGAGCGACGTGCTGTCGGGGCGGGCGCCGGGGGCGCTGGCGGGGCGGCTGAAGCGGAGCCTGGGGAGCGCCGGCTAGCTCCGCTTCGCCCGGCTCACGCGCATCCGGATCCGCGCCCGGAAGACCACCACCCCGGCCGTGTCGGTCACGTCCACGGGCACCTCCACGTCGCCCTCGGTGCGGAAGGGGGCCGGGTCGTCGATGCGGCAGGTGGCCGTGAGCGTGGTCTTCGCCAGCTTGAGGTACTCCACCTCCATGCCCACGGGCAGCCAGCGCAGCTCGTCGGGGACGAGCAGATCGGTGCAGGTGCCGCCCACGAGCTCGGCGGCGTTGCACATGGCGATGGCGTGCACCGTGCCGAGGTGGTTGGTGACCGCGCGCCGCTTCGGCACCACCGCCACCACGTGACCCGGGTCGAACCGGGTGAAGCGCGGACGGATGGTGGAGAAGTAGGGTGCCGCGCGGCACACGGCGACCGAGAGCAGCCAGAGGGCGAGGCGCCCTGTGCCGAGGCGGGCGCGGGCGGCGGGCAGGGGTCGCGGCATGGGGCCTCCCGGGGAGGGGGGCCTACCTGCGCAGGCGCACGCCTGCACGCTGCATCGATGCCGGTGCCGGCGGCAGCCCTACCGCTGCGTCCCGCGGCGCCGTCGCCACCCCAGCAGCGGGAGGAAGAGGAGCCAGGGCGTGGGCGCGCCCTGGGCGCAGCCGCAGTCGGCGGGGAGGTCGTCGTCGGCGCCGCCGGGACCGTCGGGACCGCCGCCGACGTCGGTGTCGGTGCCCGAGTCGCCCGTGGAGCCGCTGTCGCCGCTGCTCCCGGAGTCTCCCGCTCCGCCCGAGTCACCGGCCGTGCCCGAGTCGCCCGGTGCGCCGGAGTCGCCTGCGCCGGAGTCGCCCGAGTCCCCAGAGTCGCCCGAGTCCCCGGAGTCGCCCGTGTCGATCGTGCCGGTGTCACCCTGGCAGGCGTCGCCCTGCCCGTCGTCGTCGGTGTCGGCCTGGTCGGGATCGAAGTCGTCGGGGCAGCCGTCCTCGTCGTCGGGCACGCCGTCGCCGTCGCCGTCGAGGCGGCAGCCGCCCACCCCGCACACCCACCCCGGCTCCACGGTGCAGGCGTGGTCGCAGCCGTCGCCGTCGTCGAGGTCGCCGTCGTCGCAGGCCTCGACGCCCTGCGCCACCTGGCCGTCGCCGCAGACCGCGGCGCAGCCCGAGCCCTGGTCGGCCCAGCCGGGGGGACAGGCGCAGGAGGCCGCGCCGCCCACGTCGGTGCACACCTCACCGGGATCGCAGGGGGAGGGATCGCAGGGGTCGGGCGGGGGTGTGCACGTGGTGCCGTCGCCCGACCAGCCGTCCGGGCAGTCGCAGCGCCAGCTGCCCTCGAGGTTGGTGCAGTCGGCGGCGGGATCGCAGTCGTCGTCCTCGAGCGCGCACTCGTCGAGGTCGGTGCAGGTGGTGCCGTCGCCGCCGTACCCGTCGGGGCAGGTGCAGGCGAAGCCCCCCTCGGTGTCGACGCAGGCGGCCAGCGGGTCGCAGTCGTCCAGGCCGAGGGCGCACTCGTCCACGTCGGTGCACGCGCCGCCCTCCCAGGCGAACCCGGGGGCGCAGCGGCAGCGGAAGGACCCGACGAGGTTGTCGCAGAGGGCGTGGGGACCGCAGGCGTCGGGGCACTCGTCCACGTCGGTGCACACGCCGCCCACGTCCTCCCAGCCGGCGGGGCAGGCGCAGGTGCCGTCGGGTCGACAGGTGCTTCCCACGGCGCACTTGCTGCAGATCGAGACCTGGCCCCCGGGGCCCTGGGTGGCGTCGGCGAGGGGTGCGAACGGTGCGCCCGGGAGGAAGAAGCGATCGGCCTCCCGCCCCGCGCGCCACAGGGTGACCTCGGTGGGGTCCTCGTCCGACAGCGTGGCCAGGCCGCCCTGGTCCACCCACGCGGCCACCCGGCGGCCCTCGGGGGTGAGGGCCAGCCAGCTCCGTGACACGGTGCGGCGGCTGCCGTCCTGCAGGGCGACGAGGTCACCCTCCGCGTCGGGTGCTCTCCACGGCGTCGGCGCGGCCACGGAGTGCAGCCCTGCACCCGCCCGCGCCTCGGCCGCGCGGACCTCCGCGCCGGGGAGCGCAGCGTCCTCGGGCACGAGGACCAGGTCGCCGGCGAGGGCGAAGGCGACGAAGAGCAGCCAGCAGGCCACGCGTCAGTCCCCCTGCGACCAGGACAGCGTCTGGGGCGTGCCGGGCTTCCAGTTCTCGTCGTAGGGCGAGTAGGTGAGCGTGAGCCCCGTCCAGTCGAGGACCAGGGTGAGGCGTGGGTTGTCGTTGGCCCCGCCGCGGAAGACGTGCTCCCGGACCTGCACCCCCTGCAGCACCGCCTTCATCGCCACGGCCGTGGCGGGTGCACCCTGCGTCCGGGTGTAGAGGGTGAGGCCCTCGATCACCTGACCCGTCATGGCCCAGGTGCCGAAGAACACGACGTTCGGCCCGCCGCCGGCGAGCTGGACCACCAGGGGACCCACCTCCACGGGTGCGGCGCCCGGGGGGTCGCCGGGGGCCTTCAGCGTGGTGGTGCCCAGCGACCAGCTGTCGAGCTCGATGCAGTCCAGGGTCTTGAAGTGGTTGTCGGCGCTCTGGTTCTCGATCACGCCCTTGCCGCAGAGGAAGGCGTCGTCCGCGGCCCAGGCCGTGGACGGGAGGAGGCCCAGGGCGAGCGAGGGCAGCAGGTGGCGGTGCGACCTCATGGGCTCACCCCCCAGGTGCCGAGCACGGGCGGCTCGACGCGGTTCCCGATGGAGTCGGTGCGCCAGGTGCGGAACTCCACCCGATCGGGCGCCACCGTCAGCCGCCAGGACGAGGTGTCGCCGCCCGACTGGAGCTGGCTGGTCTGGAGGATGGCGTCGAACAGGTCCACCTGGACGTAGGGCGCCTGGAGCTTCACGCCGCCCGACCTGCGGAGGGCGAGGACCACGCGACCCACGGGCAGCCCCGCGAGCGCCTGCTGGATGATCGGGACCGTGCCGGTCTGGGGGGCCAGGACCAGCTCGGTGGGGCGCAGCACCGCCACCTCCGGCTGGCCGCTCCCCGCTTCCGGACGCGGCCGCGCCACGCCCACCTGCCAGGCGGCGAGCGGGAGCCAGCCGTTGGCGAAGGTGATCTCGTTGGCGCCGTCGGGACAGGTGCCCGTGAGGCCCTGGAAGCACACGAAGCCGTCGGTGGCGGCGTGTGCGGTGGGGGCGAGGAGCATGCCCAGGGCGAGGACGAGGTGACGCACGGAGGCCTCCGGTGCAGCGGGTCTAGCGTGGCCGAGGGCCTGCGGGTGGTCCTGGCTGGTGCGGCGGCGCGCGCCCGTGGCATCGCCGCCGCGAGCCGGCGTGCCGTCGCGTAGGATGGGGGCCTGCGCCGGAGGGAGTCCCGTGCTCCGCGCCGCCCACGTCCTCGTCCTGGCGCTCTGCGGCCAGCTCGCCGCCTGCAGCACGGCGCCCGCCCGCGTGCCGACGCTGCATCCCCGGCTGCTGCCCCCCGAGGGCATGGTGCTCGACCGGGTGGTCGAGCTGGCGGACCGGACCCGTGCCTGCCTGCTGGTGCGCTGCCTGGACGGACCGGGGGGACCCTGGACCGGGGGTGCGTTGCGCGCCTCGGCGCCCGACGCCCAGGGGCGTCAGTGGGTGGAGGTGCCCTTCCTGGATCCGCGGTCCGGGGGGGCCGCCCTCGTGATGGTGGAGGTGGCGGCCACCGATCTCGTCGCGGTGGACCGGCCGCCCTCCGCTCCGGTGCCGCGCGCTCCGATCGTCCGTGAGGCCGATCCGGACTGCGTGCTGCCGGTGGGTCACCCGCTCACCGACGAGACGGGTCGGCGTCTGCTGGGGAAGGTGACCTCGCCGTGGCCGCTGCATCGCCACCAGCGCGGCGCGCAGGAAGACCTGCACGGCGTCACGCCCTGGGGCGAGGGGCTGGTGGCCTTCTCCTCCTGCGAGGGGCTGCCGGAGGCCGACGATCCCGTGGGCCGCGAGCTGGTGGCGCGCCTGGACGCCCGTGGGGGCGTGGGCGAGGTGGCCTCGGACGGCACCTGCACGCCGCTGGTGTGGGAGCGGCTGGGCCCGTGGTCGGGCTGGCTGGGCCCCGTCGGCACGAGCCGGATGGTGCACGACCCCACGGTGGAGCGTCCCTGTGGCTCCTGCGGCAACGTCCGCCAGGGGTCGGCCGGCTGCGGCGGGGGCGGCGTCGAGATGTGCCGCGGGGCGATGGTCACGTCGCCCGACGCAGGACGCTGGCGGCGGATGGTGTGGAGCCTGGAGCCGGGCCTCCACCGTGCCGACGGCGAGGGGACGCTGGTGCTCCAGCCCTTCACGGAGGGGCCCTCCGACTGGCGTCCCGTGCGGCTCGAGGCCGGTCTCGTCCGGCTGGGAGACCTCACCTGGCGCACCTCCGCTCCGGCCTGCGAGACGGGTCCCGACCTCCCGCCCGTGGACGCACCCACGTCGGAGGAGGTGCTGGGGGCCTGGGTCCGCGATCGCGTGCGCGCCCAGGTGGTGGGGCTGGAGGTGTGCGACACGCGGGCCGTCGTCTCCTTCACGCTCGGGCTGCGGCAGGCCGGCGCCTCGGCGGGCGAGACCGCGCTGCCGGAGGGCTGGACGCTCCGCGCCCGCGACGCCGGCGTGACGGCGGGGCACCGCGGCAAGCCCTTCGGAGGCCGGCTCGCGCTGGAGCTCACCCCCGTGGAGGAGGCGCGGATCGCGCCGCCATCCGTGCCCTCGGGCCCGGTGCAGCAGGTGGTCTGGACCGACGTGGCGTCGCCCGGCCGCGTGGCCTGGCACACCGCTGCGCTCACGCCCGGGGGGGAACCGCTGGAGGTGGCGACCGAGCGTCCGCTGGACGCACCCCTCGATCTGGTGGACGACCTGGCGGTGCGGCTGACGGCGTACCTGGAGCTGGTCACGGATCCCGGCCTGCCCCCCGGCCACCACCACGTGGGCGTGACGGTGCGCGGCCTGCTCGCCCGGGGCGCCGACCGGACGGATCACCGCGGCACCAGCTGCCGCACCTGGACGGTGACGCCGTGAGGGTGCGGGGCGCCGTGATGGTGGGCCTCCAGGTGGCCGCCGGCGTCGCGCACGCGGGCGAGGCCCTCCACGTGGACGCGGGCGAGCATCCCCAGCCGGTGCTGCGCTTCCTGCCCGCGATGGCGCGCGGCGACCAGCAGATCGAGCTCGTCCAGACACTGGAGCGCACGCTGCCCGACGGGCGCAGCTACCGGCACGAGCTCGTGCGCACCGATCACCTCTCGTCGGAGGGGCGGAGCACGCGGGTCTACACGCTCGCGCAGGGCGAGGCGGCCGTGCGCACGTGGGTGGAGGGGCAGCCCACCGACCCCGACCCGCGCGTGCAGGCGGCCGCCGCGGCGCGCACGGTGACATGGACGGTGCCCCTGCGGGATCCCGCGGCGGGATCGGGTGCGCCCGGTGTGCGCGCGGGGCGGTACCCGCTGACCGAGGCCGACCTCCTGGGCCTGGACCAGGGTGGCCTGCGTCCGCTGATCGACCTCTCCGGCGCCTTCCGCATGCTGTCCGGGGCGTGGCTCGGCGACCAGGTGGGGGCGGGGATGCCGAGCCGCGGCGTGCCGCTCCACCCAGCCCTCGCCGGGGAGAGCGCGCCGGCGCACCTGACCCTCGGCGAGGCATGGGTGGCCTGCCCGGGCGCGCCCGAGGTGGTGCGCTGCGTCACCGTGGACGTGCAGCTGCCCTACGCCTTCGAGGGCCTCGACCCGCGCGCTGCCGTGCAGGCCGCCTACCTCGGTCCGGCCGACGCCGGCCCCCGGCCGGCCCGGTTCGGCCGCGAGCTGGTGCTGGTGCTGCGGGGTCGGGCGTGGGTGGACGTGGCCCTGCAGCGCATGGTCCGCTGGGAGGGCGAGACCGTGCTGGCCACGCGCGCGGCGGAGGGGGACGGGGCGACCGACGAGGTGTGGTGGCGGGAGGGGGTGGAGGCCACCTACCGGCCAGGGGGCTGATCACTCCGTGGCGGTGCGGACCAGGCGGACCCCCAGGAAGTCGTAGGCCTCCTCCGGCTCGTAGCCCACACGGGCCGCGCGGCGCGGGGGTCGCTCTCAGGCCGCCTCGCACACGAGCAGGGTGTGTCCGACGCCGCCCACGTCGTCCACGTCCTCCACCACCCGCAGGCCGGCTTCGGCGATCAGCGGGAGGAAGGCCCGCGCGCTGTACATGCGGCTGGTGCCGTTCGCCATCACCGTGAAGTAGAGCGAGGTGGCGTGCAGGATGAAGGTGCCCGCCTCGAAGCGCTGCCGGTCCCAGAGCAGCTCGAGGATCGCCACGCGTCCCCCCGGTGCCAGGGCGGCCCGGGCGCGTCGCAGGATCGAGACGATCTCGTGCTCGGCGAAGCAGTCGAGGAGCTGCGACAGCCACACCACGTCGGCCCCCTCGGGCAGGGGCGCCTCGGGATCGAGGAGGTCGGCGGCGTGCAGGGTGGCGCGATGGAGCAGACCGGCCTCCCGCAGGGTGGCCTCGGCCTCCACCAGCTGGCCCGGGTGGTCCACGAGGGCCACGTGCACGTCCGGATCGGTGGTGAGCACGGCCCGGGCGAAGCGACCGGTGTTCGCGCCCACGTCGACGATACGTCGTGGGCGGCCGGCGAGCACCCGCTCCAGCGCCGGGGCGAAGGCCGCGTCGGAGTAGAAGTGGTCGAAGGCGAACCACGAGGTGCGGGCGGGCTCGGGGAGCGTGGCCAGGGCCTCGTAGATCGTGGACGCCGGAGAGAGCTCCGCCAGCCCCGCGGGCCGCCCCTCGCGCACGGCCGCCTGGAGGTGCTCGAGGCCGCGGTAGCAGACGTCCTGGGTGAAGTCCATGTTGGCCCGGGTCATCGGGTCGCGGTCGAGCAGGATGCCGGTGGGCGTGATGTCGAAGCGCCCGTCGTCGCCGAGCGTGACCACGCGGGCCGACAGGCCCATCTCGAGCAGCACGAGCGCGCCGTAGCGGGGCAGGCCGGTGTGCTCGGCGAGCGCGTCGACGTCGGCCGGACCGCTGTCGTACAGCCGCCGCAGCAGGCCCAGGTCGCGCAGGGCGCGCACGGCCTGGAAGGTGATGGGCGCCATGGCGAGGCGTTGGGCGTCGAGACGGACCTCGTCGAGGCTGCGGCGGGCGCGGGTGGGCATGTGGCCTCCGGGGGGCCGTGACCTACCGCACCGGGGCGTGAAGGGGTCGTCACGGTGTGCCCAGACAGGCTGCGGGGCGATCGGGCCGCGGGGTGATCAGGCCGCGGCGTGATCGGTCTGGACCGCGATCAGGCGAACAATGCCGCCACGTCGAGCACGAGCCCGGGGAGGATCTCGACCGCCAGCCGGTCGCGCGCGCTGCGGCGTGCGGCGAGGCCCACGCCCTCGAAGGCCTCCACGCGGGCCGCCTCGGGGTGGACCACCAGGTAGGCCGTGACGCCCGCCGCCGCGTACACGACGCGCTTCGCCAGGCGATCTTGGTCCACGCGCCCAGGCGAGAGCACCTCCGCGACCAGCGCGGGCACCTGCGTGAGCGGCCCACGCTGGCCGGGTGCCACGGGCTGTCGCAGCAGGACGAGGTCGGGCTGGAGCACGTGGTGGGCACCGAAGACCACGTCCACCGGCGCGAAGAGCGCCTGCCATGGCGGAACCTGCGCGACGGCCCACGTGCGGATCTGCGCGTGGAGGCGGTCGAGCACCACCTGGTGCCACGGCGAGGGTGCCGGGCTCACGACCAGCTCGCCGTCGAAGAGCTCGCGCCGCTCCGGCCCCTCGGGCAGCGCGAGGAAATCGGCTCTGGACAGGTGCGCGGGCGCGGGATCGGCCATCGCCACAGCAACCCTCCCTCCGGTGCCACGGCGGGTACGTCGGGGTGGTACTGCGCGCGGTCCATGCGTCCTGGGCTTCCGGCCCTGCGCGGGTCCACGGGAGGACGCGTCGCCCGCCGCCGGGTGGGCTACGGATCCTCCAGGACGGAGGCTCGTCATGGCCACGCGACTGTCCGACATGGGGGACTGGGGCAAGCCGAGGGAGGAGCCGCCGATGGGCGCGCAGCTCGCCCTGCTGCTGAAGCCCGCGTTGATCGCCGGCATGCTCGTCTACGCCCTGCTCCGGGGGATGTGGGGTGAGGAGGAGGACCCGGTCGCGGCGCCCACCGACACGGCCGAGAACGCCCCGGCGAACGCCCCGGACCCGCGCTAGGCTGCGCTCCATCGCCCAGGGGGGCGTGTGCGGTACCTCCTGCTCCTCTCGACCGTGGCGGCGTGCCACGGCGTCGCCACCATCGACCTCCCCACGGGCGACACGGACGCGGTGGTCGACCCGGGCGTGGCCATCGACACCGATGCCGACGGCGTGCCGGCGCCGGCGGACTGCGACGATGCCGACCCGTCGGTGCGTCCTGGCGTCCTCGAGTCCTGCAACGGTCGCGACGACGACTGCGACGGGCTGATCGACCAGGGCATCGCGCCCTTCCCGGGCAGCCTCGGCCCCTGGTACGCCGACGCCGACGGCGATGGTGTGGGGGCGGGCTGGCAGGGCCTCCACGCCTGTGTGCAGCCGCCGCGCACGTCGGCCCAGGGGGGCGACTGCGACGATCTCCGTGCCGACGTGCGCCCCGGCGCCCTCGAGCTCTGCGACGGACGCGACAACGACTGCAACGGCCTCGCCGACGACGACGACCCGAACGTCCAGGTGCCCCTGTCGCCCAACCCGCTGCTGTTGCACGCCGACGCCGACGGAGACGGTGCGGGGGCGGCACAGGGCACCTGGTTCTGCGAGGCTCCGGAGGTGGGCTTCCTCCTGGATGCCCGGGACTGCGACGACACCGACGCGTCGCGTGGCCCCGAGGCACCGGAGCGCTGCAACGGCAGGGACGACGACTGCGACGGCCTCGTGGACGCCGAGGACCCCGACGTGGATCGGTCCCAGACCGTGCTCGCCTGGCGGGATGCCGACGACGACGGCTTCGGCACGATGAGCGGCAGTCCCGACGACGAGCGTCGGGTGTGCGGCGAGCATCCGCCGTCCGGCTGGGTCCTCGACCACACGGACTGCGACGACACCCGCGCGGGCCGCGCGCCCGACCGGCCCGAGGTCTGCGATGGCCTCGACAACGACTGCGACGCGCTCGTGGACGCCGACGACCCCTCCCTGCTCGAGGAGGAGCGCCTGCTGCTCTGGCGCGACGCCGACCTCGACGGCTTCGGCGACCCGTCGAGGGGCATCGTGCGCTGCGAGGGCCTGGCGGGGTGGGTGGCCGACGACACCGACTGCGACGATGTGCGGGCCGACGTGAACCCCGCGGCCACCGAGGTGTGCAACGGCAGGGACGACGACTGCGACCGGCTGCAGGACGACGCCGACGACGACGCCGTGGTGCCCACCTGGTACCCGGACCGCGACGGCGACCACTTCGCGGGCCGGGAGGACGGCGTGCGCCAGTGTGCGTCGCCGGACCCGGGCTTTCGTGCCGACAGCGCGCCGGCGGACTGCGACGACGCCGATCCCCTGGTGCACCCCGGTCGGCTGGACGTGCCGCTGGATGGCATCGACCAGGACTGCCGTGACGGCGACGCCCTCTGCTACCCGGGCGAGGAAGGCTGCCCGGTGGAGGACTGCGGGACCATCGCGGAGACCGTCCCCCACGCGGTCACGGGGCCGGCCTGGCTCGAGGGGGGCACCGAGGACGCGCCCGACGAGCCCGTGCTGGGCTGGTGCGAGCAGGGCCTGCTGGAGGGCGGCTGGACGCTCGCGATGGTGATGGCGCCCGGAGATGGGCACGACACCTGGACCTGGGACGGCCGGGAGCTCTTCAGCGGGGTGCGCACCGCCGTGGGCGACGTCGATCACCTCACCTCGGACTACCGCTCCCCGCTGCTGCACCGTCTCGTGGTGACCGAGCTGCTCTTCGTGCATCGCCCCTCGGGCGTCCATGCCGCCTACCGGGCTCCCGACGGCGGGCGTCCCCTCGGCCAGTGGATGGAGGAGAGGCTCTGGCAGGCGCGCTGCTACGGGATCGACCCCGGCGTCACGATGTTCGCGGGGACCCTGCGCGTGAAGGAGGACCTCTGTTCCACCTCGCTGTTCCTGAACCCGCGGGACCAGGGCGGGACCGCGGGCTGTGGCGGCGTGGGTTCCGACGACGCCTGGGGCTTCGCGTGGTCGGTGGACGATGGCGCGGGCTGCCCGCTCGACCGGCCCGGCGCGTCGGGTTCGCTGGGCCCCAGCTCGGCCGACCGCCTGGTGGAGGCGGACGCCGTGGGCTTCGGTGCCGCCGCGCGGCTCCACGAGACGGCGGACGCGCGGATGGAGGTGTACGTGAGGTGAGGGCCTTCAGCCTCGCGGCGTCGAGGACGACGCGGGCGACCTGACCGGGCTCGACCACGCGCGCACTTCGGGGAAGGGGTGAGAGGCGAGCAGCTGCTGCAGGGAGGTTCCGTCCTCCAGCACCTCTGGAGGATCGTCGTCGCGGAACAACCAGCGCACGAAGGGATGGCGCTGGGCGAGGATCGCCATCCACGCCGACGTGGTGGGGTCTTCGTCCCGGAGGTCCAGTCGCCGCAAGGCCTGCTCGTGCTGCGCACGGTCGAGGTGGATCCACCGATGGCGAACCCAGGCGAGCCGGCGTCGGGTGCGGCTGTCCATGTCAGAGCCTAGCATCGCCTCGAGGGCTCGGGCAGGTAGGGCGCGTCGAGCAGCGCCGCCGCGATCGCCCGGCGCAACAGCTCGGCCGTGCGCTCCTCCCCCAGGCTCGCGCACAGCGGCAGCATCAGCTCCACCGACACCAGGTTCCAGAGTGCCGCCTCGGCCTCCGCCGGCGTGAGGTCGGACCGGAGGCGACCCGCCGCCTCCAGCCGTGCCACCACGGCGCGATGCACCGAGCGACGACCGGTGCGCGCCTCCCACCGCGCCGAGAGCGTGGGGTCGGCCGCCAGCACCCGGCGCACCGCCTGCTGCAGCGCGCCGTGCCGTGCCGCGAGCATCGTGGTGGCGGCGACGTACGCCGCGAGGGCGTCGTCGGCGCCCACGGTGGCCTCCACGGCCTCGCGCACCCGCTGGGCCGTGCCGTCGGCGAGCGCGTCCTCGACCACGGCCTCGAGCAGACCGTAGCGGTCCTCGAAGTGCAGGTACACGGCCTGACGGGACACGCCCGCCCGCCGCGCCACCGCGCCCATCGAGAAGGCCTCCGCCTCGAGCAGCAGCGCACGACCGGCCGCGAGCAGCGCGGACCGGGTGTCGGAGGGTGTGGACAGCTCGCTTGACATGGTGTAAACCCTAGCAGCTTTACAGTGTGTCAAGCCAGCAGGTGCGGACGCATTCCTTCGCAGGAGGCAGGATGGCCGGGCATCGGGGAGGCGAGGTGGAGGTCGTGGACGAGTCGGCCGTGGCGGACCCGGCGCCCTGGGGCACGCTGCGCGTCACGCGGCGGTGCTGCGGCGCCGGCGTGTGCCGCAACCTCGCGCCGGGCCTGCTGGCCGAGGTGTCTCCGGAGGCTGGCGTGGGCGTGCCCCTGATCCCCGGGTCGTGGGAGCCCGGCGCCTTCACGGGCGTGGTGCGCCAGCCTGCGACGCTCGAGGAGCACCTGGCCGCCCGCGCGGCGGTGGCCGCCTGCGCCTTCGGGGCCTTGCGCATGAGCCGCGCGTCGGAGCCGGTGCCGGCCGAGCACCGGGGGTCGCCCTGGAAGCGCTTCCCTCGGGCCCTGGAGCCGGGCGTGTGGGTGGTGGGGCAGCCGTCCTCCCGCAACTACGGCGCGCTCAGCTACTACCTGGAGCGCCCCGAGGGCGGGGTGCTGGTGGACCCCCCCAAGCCCACCGAGGCGCTCTTCCGGTGGCTGGAGGCCCACGGCGGCGTGGCGTGGCTGGTGCTCACCCACCGCGACCACGCGCAGCACCACGCCGAGGTGGCCGCGCGGTTCCCGGGCTGCCGTCGCGTGCTCGGAGCGGCCGACGTGAACCGTCGCGCCTCGCGCTGGGAGGACGCGACCGACGACGTGGAGGTGCAGGTGCAGGACACCGGCCTGCCGTGTCGCCTCGACGGGTCCCCGATCACCCTGGAGGCGCTGCCCGACGAGGAGCTCGCGCTGCTGCCCCAGCCCGGGCACACCCCAGGGGGCATGTGCCTGCTGTACCGGGGTCGCTACCTGTTCACCGGCGACCACCTGTCGTGGTCGTCGGCGCGCCGCCACCTCGTGGCCCACCGGCTGGTGTGCTGGGAGGACTGGGAGCGACAGACGGCCTCGGTGGGCGTGCTGCGCGGCTGGGCCCGGGCGGGTCACCTCCGGTTCACCTGGGTGCTTCCCGGTCACGGGGAGTGGGGCGAGCTGCCGGGTGACGGCGGACCGGCGGCCACGGCGGAGGCGCTCGATCAGGCCGTGCGGTGGATGGAGGCGCAGCCACCCGGACGCGTCTCGCTGATGCGCTGGGTGCCCTTCGTGCTGGCGCGCACGAAGCCCGAGGCGCGCTTCGGCCGGTGGGTGCGGCGCCTCGGGGGCGGACTGGGCGAGGCCTGGCTGTTGCCGAGGGCCGTGCGGGGCTACCTGCCCGACTACGCCCCCGAGGTGGACGCGGCGCGGCGTCGGCGCGTGGCGGGCGCGGTGGCGCTGGCGGCTGCCGCGGGGGCCGTGCTGGCGTGGGAGGCGGCCCGGGGAGGCGCGGGCGTCGTGCCCTGACCCGGCGTCCTCCCGTCGCGTCCCGGATCCAGGACGATCACGCGCCCGTTTTTTCGCCCGCTATGGGGAGGTCGGGCATCGGGAGTACCCACCGCGGACGTGGTGTCGCGCAGGTGGGGTGCGTCCGCGCGCCCGCCCGTTCCAGGGGGAGTCATGCCGAAGAAGAAGCAGCCCGCCGTCCGTGCGGTGGCGCGCGCCGTCCGTCCCACCGTGGCCTCGCAGCCCTTCCTCGATGCCCAGCTCGCGCCGACGGCCAAGGGGGTCCGACCTCCGGCCGCCGCGGGCCTGCCGCTCGAGATCCGCGGATCCGCCAAGGCCCTCGGGGCGAAGGCGCGTCGCTTCCACGGCGCGAAGTTCTCGCTCGCCTACTTCCCGCCGGGGCTGTGGAAGCCGGCCCACAAGCGCTGCGGCAACTGGTTCGGCTACCTCTCGCCGGCCCTGCTGCGTCGGCGCACGCGGCTGCTGCCGAACCCGCAGAACCAGGCGCTGCTCGACGAGCTCGGTGCGCTCATGGGCGACCTGGGTCGCGAGACGCCCCCGGACTCCACGATCCCGGCCGGCTTCACCTACGCCGGCCAGTTCATCGATCACGACATCACGCTCGACGTGTCGTCCTCGCTGGACACGCCCGCCAACGCCAACGACATCCCGAACATGCGTACGCCGGCGCTCGACCTCGACAACGTCTACGGCCGCGGGCCGGCCCTCGATCCCTTCCTGTACGACTTCCCCCCGCCCTCGAGCCCCACGCCCACGGCCATCCGGATGGCGCTGGGGCGCAACCTGCCCTCGGGCGCGGGCGGGCCCACGGGTCCGGCGAACAACCCGGGCGCCATGCAGCAGCAGACCGACTGGGACGTGCCTCGTGTCGACAACGCCGACCACACGGCGGTCATCGGCGATCCGCGCAACGACGAGAACCTCATCGTGGCGCAGCTGCAGCACGCGATGCTGCGCTTCCACAACGCGGTGGTCGACCACCTCGTGGCCACGGGCTTCGCGGGCGACATCTTCCTGGAGGCCAAGCGCCTCGCCGTCCAGCACTACCAGTGGGCGGTGGTGCACGACTTCCTCGGGCGCATCTGCGGCACCGCGGCGGTGAACGCGGCGATGGCGGGCGTCAGCGCCGGGGTGGGCTCTTCCTTCCGGATGCCGGTGGAGTTCGCGGTGGGGGCCTACCGCTTCGGCCACTCGATGATCCGCGACCGCTACTGGCTGAACTTCAACTTCCCGGGGGCGTCGCTGGGGGAGGTCTTCGCGTTCAACCGCGTGCCGAACCTCCCGGTGCGCTCGAACTGGGTGGTGGACTTCAACGCCTTCTTCGAGACGGGAAACCCCATCGTGGTGTTCAACCGTGCGCGCCCCATCGACAGCGTGCTGGCCGCGGGCCTGGAGTCGCTGCCGGGGCTGGCCGGCATGCTCGCCGTGCTCGCGCAGCGCAACCTGCGGCGCGGGCTCATGCTCGGCCTGCCGAGCGGGCAGGGCATGGCGAAGCTCTTCGGTGTGCCCAAGCTCACCGAGGCGCAGCTCACGTCGGGCCTCCCGGCCAACGAGGTGGCGGTGCTGCAGAAGCACGGCAAGCGCCTGCTGAAGAAGACGCCGCTCTGGTACTACGTGCTCCGCGAGGCCCGCGTGCTGGGCGGGGGCAACCGCCTGGGTCCCGTGGGCGGACGCATCGTGGCCGAGACCTTCGTGCGCATCCTGAAGCGTGACGGCGACAGCTACCTGAACACCGGCACGCCCTTCACGCCGAGCCTGCCCTCGGCCGCGCCGGGGCAGTTCACCTTCGCCGACCTCGTGAACTTCGCGGGCGTGACCGCGCCGTGAGGGAGCCGGGCTCACGGCGCGCCTCACGGCGTCGCCGTGGGCCCCGCCGCGCGGATCGGGCGCGCGTCCCATCGCGCGACGTGTAGGCTTGAAACAGCCTCCCACGCGAGCGTGACCCATGCGCCCTGTCGTCCGCCTGCTGCTCTTGTGGCTGCTCGTCGCGTGTCCCGCGCCGGAGGGGCCCGACCCCGACACGGGCTCCTCCGACCGCGACAGCCAGGCACCTGGTGACGTCGACACGTCGGCCGAGACGGACGCGGCCGACACCGACGACACGGACGTGGACGCGCCTCCCTGCGCGCCGCCCACCGCCACGCCGCCGCTGCGCGTGAGCGCGCCGGACCTCGCGCAGGGTGCGGTGGCCACCTACACCTGCGACGAGGGCCATGACCTCGTGGGCAGCAGCACGCGCACCTGTGGGGCGACGGGCTGGAGCGGCACCGAGCCCACCTGCGTGCCGGGGCCGTGCACACCCAACCCCTGCGCCCAGGGCGCCGCCTGCACGGTGGACCAGGGCGTGGCGGTGTGCGCCTGCCCGGCCGGCTTCACGGGGGACCTCTGCGAGATCGACGTCGACGACTGCCAGGGGGATCCCTGCGCGCATGGGGGCGTGTGCACCGACGCCGTCGACGCCTTCACCTGCGCCTGCCCCACGGGCTGGGCAGGCCCCACCTGCGAGGACAACCCCGACGACTGCCTCGGCGATCCCTGCGCGCACGGCGGCACGTGCACCGACGGGGTGGGCACGTTCACGTGCGCGTGCGCGACCGGCTGGGTGGGCCCCACCTGCGAGGAGGACCCCGACGACTGCGACCCGGACCCGTGCGTCCACGGCAGCTGCGCCGACGCGGTGGGCGGCTACACCTGCGCCTGCGAGGCCGGCTGGGAGGGACCCCGCTGCAGTCGCGACATCGACGACTGCGACCCCGATCCCTGCGCCCACGGGGGTCTGTGCACCGACGGTCTCGACGCCTTCACCTGCGCCTGCGCGAAGGGCTGGACGGGGCCCACCTGTGAGCAGAACCCGGACGACTGCGATCCGGACCCGTGTGCGAACGGGGGCGTGTGCACCGACGGTCTCGACGCCTTCACCTGCGCCTGCGCCCCCGGGTGGTCGGGGGCGCGTTGCACGGTGAACGACGACGACTGCGACCCGGAGCCCTGCGAGCACGGTGGCGTCTGCTCCGATGGCGTCGATGCCTTCACCTGCGCCTGCCCGGGGGGCTGGACGGGTGTCACCTGTGCGGAGGAGGTGGACGGCTGCGACCCCGATCCGTGCGTGAACGGGGGCACCTGCACCAGCGTGCGGGGGGAGCCTTCCTGCGACTGTCTGCCGGGGTGGGGCGGGGCCACCTGCGCCCAGGCCGTGGCGAGCTGTGCCGACACGCCCTGCCTGCACGCGGGCGTCTGCACCGACACGGGCCCGGGCACCTACACCTGCGACTGCGCGCCCGGGTGGGACGGACCGGCCTGCGGCATCAACCTCGACGACTGCGACCCGGACCCCTGCCTGCACGGCGGTCTGTGCAGCGACGGCGTGGACGCCTTCACGTGCGCGTGCACGGGGGGCTGGGAGGGGACGACGTGCGCGGAGGAGGTGGACGAGTGCGACCCCGACCCGTGCGTGCACGGCGACTGCACCGACGAGGTGGGGGGCTTCACCTGCGGGTGCGAGGCGGGCTGGACGGGCGACCTGTGCGACGAGGACATCGACGACTGCGACCCGAACCCCTGCCTGCACGGCGGGCAGTGCACCGACGGCGTGGACGCCTTCACCTGCGCCTGCGTGGGGGGCTGGACCGGAGGCACCTGCGCCGACGACGTCCCGGACTGCGCCACCGCCGACTGCGGGAACGGCACGTGCGTGGAGGGCGCGTCGGGCACGGGGAGCTTCACCTGCGACTGCGACGAGGGGTGGACGGGCGCGGCCTGTGGGGTGGTGGAGGACCAGTGCCAGCCGAACCCCTGCGCCCACGGTGGCAGCTGCGCGATGGCGGGGCCCAACGATCCCGTGTGCACCTGCACGCGCTTCTGGGGAGGCGACACGTGTGACGACGCGCGGTCCTGCGAGCTCACCTACGGCTTCGCCGACCCGGTCACCGAGCCGTCGCCCTACGCCACCTTCCGCATCACCGCGGCGAACACCACCGTGAACCTGGGGCCCGGGAGCCTGGTGCTGCGCGTCCAGACCGACGCCGACGGGCGTCCGGTCGCGGGTCCCGCCACCGCCGTCAGCTACGACATGACCATGGAGTTCTCCGCGTCCGTGGTCGAGACCCTCGCCGCCACGGAGTGGCCGCTGACGGGGGCGAGCGTGGCCCTTCCCGTGGGCACGCTCGCGCTGGGCTCCGGCGCCACCCCGCACACCGTGGCCTGGAGCACCTGCTACGCGGCCTCGGTGGCCACCGACAACAACTGGACCCCGGCCCAGGCCACGTCGACCGCGGCGGGCTGCCTGCCGCAGTGGCGCTCGTCCACCCAGGTGAAGTGCACGGGCGGCGCGGTCATCTGCGCCTTCGCCGGGCTGCCGCAGAACACCTGGGTCGACAAGAGCGCCACCTGGAACCAGTACCTGGCCACGCTCACCATCGCGTCGGACTGGTCCACGCTGACGATGCCGGAGGTGAACATCCCGAACAACGACAGCGGGGGCACCTACCTGAAGTGGTCGGCGGCCTTGGAGAGCTCCACCTGCGCGCCGTGACTGGGCGCGCCCGGGTGGCCGCTGCGGCATGCGACAATCTGCCGCATGCGCTAGGCGGGGCCCATGCGAGCGATTCCCGAGGTGTGCGCAGTCGTCCTGATGGTCGTCGCCTGCGGTGTGGCCGCGCCGGCGCCGGGCGACACCGATCCTCCCGGCATGGCCGACACGGCGATGCGTCCCACGACGGCCTGGCGTCAGGACGTGCTCGTCCGCCTCGACGGTGTGCCGGTCGCGGGCGCGATCGTGCTGCAGGGCGGCGCCCCGGGGCATGTCCGCACGGCGGAGGATGGCACGGCCGTGGTGGAGGTGGACCCGGCCATCCCGGGCGATCTGGTGGTGGTGGCCGCCCACCCCGAGGCGCGGAGCGTGGGCGAGGACGTGCTCCGGCCCGGGCCGCGGGTGGCGCTGGACCTCGTGCGCTTCGACCGATCGGACGACCCCGCCTACGTCTTCCAGGATCCGGGCACCCCGGAGCGGGACGCGGGCACCGACACCTGTGCCCACTGCCACGTGCGGCAGGTGGCGGACTGGGTGGACTCGGTGCACGCGCGCGCGGCGTCGAACCCGGTGGTGCACGACGTGTACGCGGGCACCGCCCGGCACGACGAGGCCCCCTGCATGGCGGCGGGCGGGTCGTGGGTCGAGGGCCCGCTGCCGGGGGGAGGGAGCGGTCTGCGCTGCCGCCTCGGCGTGGGCGTGCTCCCGGACCTCGATCCCGCCTGCGATCCCGGCCCGTGCACGACGCCCACGTCCACCGGGGGCTGCGCGGACTGCCACGCCCCGGCGCTCGACGGCGTGCTGGGGGGCCGCGATCTCCTCGAGGCGCGCGGCATCGCCTTCGACCACGGCATCCACTGCGATCTCTGCCACAAGGTGGCGGCGGTGCACCTCGAGCGTCCGGCCGGCGTGGGCGGTCGTCTGGAGGTGGTCCGGCCGAGCGAGCCCGCGACGCTCGCGGGGCTGGACCGCGCGCCGCTCACCTTCGGTCCGTACCCCGACGTCCTCAACCCGAGGATGGGGGCGGTGGTGTCTCCGCTGCTGCAGGAGGCCACCTTCTGCGCGGGCTGTCACGAGCTGGAGCAGGCCGCGCTCCTCCCGGGCGCCGACGTCGATCGGGGGCGATGGCCCACCGGCCGGTTCCCGGTGCAGTCCACCTTCAGCGAGTGGAGCGCGGGTCCGCTGGCCGGCGTGGCGCCCTGCCAGTCCTGCCACATGCCCCCGGACCCGGCGGCGGGGAACGTGGCCGACCTCGATCTGCTCGGCGGTGTGGGCGTGGGCATCGCGAGCGGCTGGTGGCGCCCACCGGGCTCGGCGCGTCGCCACACCTGGGACGGCCCGCGGCGTCCGGGGAGCGCGATGCTCCGCCTCGCGGCGTCGGTGGACCTCGTCACGGCGGTGGAGGCTGACCAGCTCGTGGTGCAGGCCACGGTACGGAACACCGGTCCCGGTCACGCGATCCCCACCGGAGAGCCGCTGCGGGCGCTGGTGCTGACGGTGGAGGCCAGCTGCCCCGGCGGACCCCTGGTGGTGGTGGGCGGCGACGCGCTGCCGGCCTCGGGGGGGTGGCTCGCCCGACGCGAGGCCGGGCAGGACTGGTCGCGCTGGCCCGAGGCCCGGCCGCGGCAGGTGATCCGCGTGGTGCGCGAGGAGGGGTGGGTGGACTACGTCGGCCCGGGCCCGTTCGGCGACGGCACCTTCGATGCGCCGGCCAAGGGGCTGCCGCGCTGGGTGGTCGTCGGGCAGTCCGAGGTCCGCAGCGTGCTGCCCGGAGGCGAGGTGGTGCTGGACGCGCCGCTGCCCGTCGGCGACGTGGCGCTGCTCGGCGAGCCTCCGACCTCGGAGACCGGCCAGGAGGCGCGCGCCCTCGCCGGGGCGGCCGGGGCCGCCTTCGCCCGTGTGCTCGTGGACCCCGAGGGGCGCACGCAGGTGCCGCACCACCGGGCCGTGGACGTGCAGAGCGACAACCGACTGATGCCGGGACGCGCGTGGACCAGCACGCATCGCTTCGCCGACGCCTGTGCCGACCCGCAAGTGCGCGCACGGCTCACCTGGCGCGCCTACCCGGTGGCGCTCGCCCGGGAGCGGAGCTGGGTGAACCCGGATCTGCTCGTCGCCGAGGTGGTGCGGTGAGCGCCCGGCTCTGGCCCTGGCTGCTCGGCGGCTGTGCCGTCACCGCCGAGGTGCGCGAGGACGACAGCGACACGCCGGGATCCGACACGGTGGAGGCCCAGGCGCCGCGCCCGGCGCTGGTGGAGCCGGCCCCGGCGGTCGACCTGGACCCCACGCCCGAGGTGCTGGAGGTGACCCTGCGCGCCGCGCCCGCGCGCCTGGAGGTCGGCGGCCTCGCCGTGGACGGCTTCGCGTACGAGGGCCAGGTGCCGGGACCCACGCTGCGTGCGCGCGTGGGCGACGTCCTCGTGGCCCACCTCGACAACGCCCTCGACGCGCCCACCACCATCCACTGGCACGGGGCCGGTGCGCCCGTCGAGATGGACGGCGTGCCCTGGCAGCGCGATCCCACGCCGCCGGGCGGCGGCTTCACCTACCGGTTCCCGCTCGAGCAGCCGGGCACCTTCTGGTACCACCCGCACTTCGACACCGAGGGTCAGGTCGACCGGGGGCTCTACGGGCTGCTGGTGGTGGACGGGCCGCCCCAGGTCGTCGCCGACCGCGACGTGGTGCTCGTCTTCGACGCCTGGGGCGAAGCGGGTCGACGCGCAGACGAGCACGGGCTGGAGGGCACCGGTCTCGTCTGGACGGTGAACGGCCTGAGGGACCCCGTGCTCGACGTGGCGCGGGGCGAGACCCTGCGCCTGCGCCTGCTGAACGCGAGCAACACCGGCTACCTCGCGCTGGCGGCCGACGGGCTGTCGGTGATCGCGGGAGACCAGGGGGTGCGCGGCCCTCCTGCCCACCCCGACACCCTCGTCCTGGCGCCCGGCGACCGGGCCGAGGCGCTGCTCGGGGTCACCGGGGACCTCGACCTGCTCCGCGAGCCCTTCAGCCTGCACGGTGGCGCCGCCTGGGGTGCGCCGGAGCGCCTGCTCTCCTTCCGCGCGAGCGGGGAGGGCATGCCGGCCCCCGCGCCATCGGGCGTGCGCGTGCCGCCATCGACGGATCCGGGTCGCACCGACGTGGTCTACACCTTCCAGGGCGACAGCCGCACGGGGGGGTGGCGCATCAACGGCGAGGCCTTCCCGGACGTCACCATCGCCGAGGTGGACCTCGGCGACCGGGTGGTGGTGGAGGTGCGGAACCTGTCGTCCACCCGCCACCCCTTCCACCTCCACGGCCACGCCTTCGAGGTGCTCTCCGTGGATGGTGTGCCCCCGGTATCCTCCACCACCGAGGACACGCTGGACGTCGGCATCCACCAGGTGGTCCGGCTAGCCTTCACGGCCACCCGACCGGGCGACTGGATGGTGCACTGCCACGTGCTGCCCCACGCCGACGGCGGCATGATGACCGTGCTCCGCGTGCGGTCGCCGCCCTGAACCGACGCCGAGGAGCGAGACGATGCGTGGAGCGTGGAGCGTGTGTGCGGCGATGGCCATGGCCTGTGGCCCCGGTGGCTCCGACGTGCGCGATGTGTCCGGGCTCCTCGAGGTGGTGGCGCGCAAGGCCGATGGCCTCGCCCGGCCCCAGGACCTGGCCTTCGATCCCTGGGAGGACGATCTCCTCTGGGTGGTGAACCGCCGCGATCGCACGGTGACCTTCGTGGAGGAGGCCTCCTCGGACGCGCCCCGCACGAGCACCGTGGAGGATCCGTACGCAGTGCACTTCATGGAGCGCGTCTCCAGCATCGCCTTCGGCGCGCCCCGCACCTTCGGCACCTGCCAGGACGGCAGGAACACCTACGGCGGCGCGGTGCCCGGGGACGGCTTCATGGGTCCGGCGCTCTGGAGCGCCGACCGAGACATCTTCGCCACCTCGAACCCCGAGGCCGTGGAGTACCTGACCAACCTCCACGGCATGCCGACCGACCTCGGCTCCCACCTCGACATGCTCCACGAGAGCCCGTTCTGCGTGGGCATCGCGTGGGAGGCCGACAACGTCTACTGGGTGTTCGACGGCTCCGACGGCGCCGTGGTGCGCTACGACTTCCAGACGGACCATGGCGTCGGCTACGACGACCACAGCGACGGGATCATCGCCCGGTACGCGCCCGGTTCGCTCTCGCGGGTGTCGGGCACGGTGGGGCACGTGGTGTTCGACCAGGTCACGCGGCGGGTTCTCGTGGCCGACAGCGGGAACGGCCGCATCGCCGTGCTCGACGCCGACGCCGGTGCACGCGGGGCGGCGCTGGGCTCGAAGGAGCCTGGCGTCGACCACCACCTCATGGCCGACGTGCAGGTCGACACCCTGGTCGACGGGCAGGCGGTGGGCCTGGAGCGTCCCGCCGGGCTGTGGCTGGTGGACGACCACCTCGTGGCCACCGACGCGGCCACCGGGCACGTCTTCGTGTTCGACGCGGAGGGTGGGCTCGTGGCCGAGCTCGACACGGGTCTGGGCCCGGACGCGCTGGCGGGGGTCACCGGGCGCAGCCTCGAGGATCTCTGGCTGGTGGACGTGGCGGGGAACCGGGTGCTCCGCCTGCGGTGGTGACCGCCCGCGACGAACGCGCGGAGGCGCCGGGTTAGGCAGGCGTCATGCGCAACGCGTTCCTGCTTCCCCTGCTCGCGTCCCTCCCCTCTCTCGTCGGCTGCCTGAGCCGCTGCCCGGAGGTGGCCGCACTCGAGGGTGAGCCCTCGCTGCTCACGGTGGGCGACAGCCTGCTCGCGTCGCACGCGAACCTGTGCGCCAGCATTCCCGACGCCGTCTCGCTGGAGCTGGGCCGACCCGGCGAGAACCGCTCGGTGGGGGGCAGCCGCGTGCTGGGCGGCGACGACGCCATCCCCGGGCAGGTCGTGGCGGGCGACTGGGACTGGGTGATCGTGGACGGCGGCGGCAACGACCTCAACGAGGTGTGCGCCACCGACGGCGAGGCCGCCGTGATCCAGGAGCTGGTGGACGAGAACGGGCAGGAAGGCGCGATGCCCGCGCTCGTGGACCGGCTGGTGGAGGGCGGCGCCCGCGTGGCGCTGCTCGGCTACTACCCGATGCGCGACGGGGCGCTGCTGGGCTTCGACGACTGCGATGCGGCCTTCGCCGAACTCAACCAGCGGTACACGGACGTGGCCGCCCTGCGCGAGGGGGTGGTCTTCGTCGACCTGGGCCAGGCGATCGATCCCGAGGGCACGCCCAGCGCCTACTTCCTCGACGGCGTGCACCCCAGCCGGTACGGCGCCACTCTCGCCGGCGAGCTGGTGGCCCGACGCATCCGCGAGGCCGAGCAGGCAGGCGGCGAGGAGGCGAGCGCCGACCCCTGACCCGCGCGGGGGTCGCCATCAGCCCTTGAAGGCCGCCATCGCCACGCCCGGGATGCGCCACACGCTCGGGGCGGCCTCGAACTGCGTCATCACCCTGCCGAGGGCGAGGTTGTTCCGGTGGTCGGTGAACCAGGCCGGCGTGGGCTTGATGATCCACGGCGCACGCACCACCGACTTCTGCGGGTGGTCGAGCAGCAGGCCGTTGTGCACCACGCCCTGGCCCGACTGGATGTCGTCGAGCGGGTGGCCGGGGAAGGCGCCCCAGGTGGCGTTCACGAGGCCGTAGTTCAGGCCGCTCCAGCAGTTGATGCCGATGCCGCCGTAGCGGAGATCGGCGATGGCCTGATCGAAGGAGGCGCCGAGCGCCTTCTCGGTGCGGGGGTCGACCAGCACGTTGATCGACAGGGTGCCCCAGCACTTGTCGTTGGCGAAGGGGATGGCGGCGGCCACGTAGCTGGCGGCGTCGTCGGCCTCGAGGTCGACGAAGGAGAAGATGCCGCACCAGGGCTCGTTCGACAGCGCGTACTCGCCGTCGTCCGCGCTCACGCCCTCGAGCACGGTCCACGGCAGGGCGGCGGGGTCCTCCACCGTGCCGAGGTCGGTGTGCTCCGGGTAGGCCTCGGTGAAGGTCTTCCAGGTGGCCTGGGCCGTGGGGTAGTAGGCCTTGCGGGTGGGCGTGGCCGCGAGCTTGTCCTTCACGAGCTGCTCGAAGGCGTCGCGGTGCTTCCAGCCCTTCGCCAGCACGATCAGACGGGCGCCGTTGCAGTTGAAGCCGCAGTTGTAGGCCAGCATCGAGGCCACGTGACGGGCCTGGTAGTCGAGCTCGGCCGGCGTCCAGTCGCCGGGGATCACGAGCACGGGCGACACGCAGCCGAGCTCGGAGGTGATGAGCTTGTCGAGGCGCGGCGTGCCCGCCTTCTTCCGCTCCTCGCCCTCGGCGCCGGGGCCCCAGATGATGGCGTCGTGCGCGCGGGCCGAGCCCGTGATGTGGATGGAGGTGACCAGCGGGTGGTCGGTGAGGTGCCTGCCCACGTCGATGCCGCCGTAGGTGACCTCGAGGAAGCCGGCCTCCACCAGCGGGGCGAAGACCTCCTCGATCACCGGCCCCACCTGCTCGTTCACCGGGTTCATCTTGAGCAGGCAGACCTCGTCGTCGACGACGAGCTTGTAGAGCACGTCCATGGGGGGGATGGAGGACTGGTTGCCGGCGCCGAGCACGACGCAGACCCCGCCCTCGCCCGTCTTCCCGGCCGCCTTGTCACGGTAGATGCGGCCCTGGCTGGCCTCCTTCCCGGGCTCGATCCAGATGTCGCAGGTGACGCCGCCCAGCGTGAGCTTGTCGATGAGGCCCTGCGGGAACACGCGGGCCACCTTCTGGCCGTCGGGCCGCGTGGTGACCGAGGGGAGGGCGGGCTGGCCGCCCGCCTCGAGGGCCTCGGCGAACAGCCGCAGGTTGCGCATCACCGCGAGGGTGCCGCCCAGGAACTCCTCGCCGTGGCCGTTGCTGCCCTCGGGGTAGCCCTTGATGCGGCGGCCGGTGTCGGCCCACGCGTCGGCGTGCACCTTCAGCAGCTCCATGCAGTCCCGCAGCAGGGCGGCGCGCTCGCCGGTGGACAGGGCCACCCAGGCGCCGCGGGCGGCGTGGAGCCGCTCCAGCTTGGCGTCGCAGTCGGCGAGGGAGGTGGCGGGGATGGCCGGGGGGCTGGGCGGGAAGCTGTTCATGACGGCTCCTGATCCGGGAAGGTCGTCGAGGAGGGCGAGGATACCGCGGGGGCAGGGGCCGTGCCGCTCCCCCCGGGTCAGTCCTCGCCCTGGAGGGCCTCGCGCATGGCCTCGAGGGCCGCCACACGCGCCTCGGACTCCGCGGGCCGGCGGAGGTCCAGGCGGTCGAGGGTGTCGGCCAGGAGGCGCGCGAGCTGCAGCCGGGCGTAGGGCTTGTCGTCGGCGGGGATCACGTACCAGGGGGCCCACGGCCTGTGGGTGCGCGCGATCGCGTCGGCCCACGCCGCCTGGTAGGCATCCCAGTGGGCCCGCGCGCGCACGTCGCTGGGGTCGGCCTTCCAGCGCTTGTGGGGCTTGTCGAGGCGGGCGAGCAGGCGCTTGCGCTGCTCGTCGCGGGCGAGGTGGAGGAAGACCTTCACCACGACGATGCCGCTGTCGGCCAGGTGGTGCTCGAAGGCGCGGATGGCGGAGAAGCGCTTCTCCCAGAGGCTCTCGAGGTGGCGACGGCTGCGCAGGCCGGCGGCCTCCAGCAGCTCCGGGTGCACCCGCACGGTGACCACGTCCTCGTAGTGGGAGCGGTTGAAGACCGCGACGCGCCCGCGTCGGGGGACCCGCGCGTGCACGCGCCAGAGGAAGTCGTGCTCGAGCTCGTCCGCGCTGGGGCGGCCGAAGGCGTGCACGTCGCAGCCGGCGGGGTTCACGCCCGAGAGCACCTTGCGGATGGCGCTGTCCTTGCCGGCGGAGTCCATGCCCTGCAGCACGCAGAGCAGGGCGTGGGTGTCGTGCGCGAAGAGCACCTCCTGGTGGCGCGCCAGGCGCTTCGTCTCGTGCTGGCGGTCGGCGTCCCAGCGGCCGGGATCCCCGGCGTCGGCGGGGGGCGAGGTGGGCCAGGCCGCCAGGTCGACCGGCTCGCCGAAGGGCAGACGCCAGCGGTGCTCGGTGAAGGCGTGGTCCTGATCGGTCACGGCGCCTGCTCCTCGGGAGGCAGCCAGGTGCGCCCCCACCAGGTGGGCCAGAAGTGGGCGGGGATGACGGCCACGTGGCCGCCGGACGCCTCGCCGTCGGGGCGGTCCACGAGCAGGGGGAGCAGGTCGTGGACCAGGCGCCTGCCGGGCAGCCAGGACGTGTCGAGCAGCACCGTGGCATGCCAGGCGAGGTGGCCGTCCACCAGGTGGGGGGGCACCCGTCGGTGGGCGTTGCGGGCGTGGCCCGTGCCCAGGGCGGCGCGCAGGTCGCGCGTCAGCGGCGAGGTGGCCTCGGGCCGGCCCGGCTCCCGGAAGGCCTGCAGATCGGCCGCGAGCTGCTGGAAGCGCGCCGTGCGGCGCAGCAGGGCGGTGTCGAAGGTGTAGAGCACCTCGGCCACGCTGGAGCCCGTGCCGCCGCGGCGCAGGGCGTCGTTCGCCATGATCACGGCGCCCAGCGTGACCTCCCCCTGCTCCAGGATGGCACCCCGGCGATCCACGGCCTCGCGCAGGGGGTCGTCGGGCTCGGTGAGCCAGTCGGGGATGCGCACGTCGAAGGCGCGCCGGTCGCGGTCCGCGAGGCGTCGTGGTGCCGGGCCGAGCACCACGCGCAGATCGTCCAGCAGGGCGATCACGCGCCCTCCCGGTACAGCGTCTGGACGCGGGCGAGGTGCGCCGGCGTGATCACCCGGAACAGGGCCAGCGGGTCCTCCTCCAGGAGCCGCGCCGGGTCGGCGTCGCTGTGCACGCGGAGCTCCTCGAGGGCGGTGGGCGCCGGCCACACCCGGCCCGTGATCACGGCGAGCTCGAGGGGGAAGAGGGCGTGCTCCCGCGCGTGGGCGATCAGGCGGGCGTAGGCGAGGTCGAGATCGGCGCGGTGCGCGCGCCACGCCGACAGCGCGGTGTCGATCGTCACGTCGAGGACCAGGCCACATGCGACGGCGCCGACCAGGGCCCCCCAGCTCGGCTGGCCCGCGAAGCCGAACACCACGACGAAGGCGAAGGGGATGGTGACCACCGTGATCAGCAGGTGCTGCCACGCGGGGAGGGGACCGAGGTGGGCCTGCCGGAGGATCCAGCGCAGGTCGCGCGGCGCGGGCGTGGCGGAGGACATGAAGAGGGAGGCGTCCTCCGGGTCGACGTGCAGCGTGACCCGCACCGTCAGCTCCCAGCACAGCGCGGCGACCGAGGGGTGGTGGCGCACGACATGGGCCGCCGTGGCGTCGAGCGCCGCGGGGGTGAGCCGCTCGGCGATCGCCAGGCAGGCGGCCGTGGTGGATCGCTGATCGCGGTGACCCAGCGCCGTGACCAGGGCCTCCACCACCCCGTCCGGGAGCCGATGGTCGTGGCGCGCCTGGGCCCAGCCGAGCCGCAGGGCCACCCGTCGCACCAGGCTGTCGGCCAGATCCTGGCCCACCTCGGGCGGGAGGGACTCCAGGGCCACCAGCGCGGCCGTGAGCAGGTCGGGGTCGACGTCGGCCGGCACGTGCTCGAGCAGGGCGTCGAGCCGCGCGAGGGTGGCCTGGGGCGCCTGGCGCAGGCCCAGCTCCGCCTCGTGCAGCCAGGTCTCGAGCGAGGCCTCCCGGGCGGGGGTCTCGTCGACCGGCTCGCCGTGATCGTCGTCCTCGTCCACCCCGGTCCCCCCGACGCTGTCGAGCCGTAGCGTGCCGTCTCGGGAATGACGACAGACCACTGGTCTCAGATTCGGATCCGGAGTATCAGACCCATGGTCCGACCACTGGTCTTGGAGGAAGCCATGGTGCCCGATGCCTGGTACGCGATCACCACCTCACGGCGGGTCCGCACCCGTCCCGTCGCCCTGCACCGTCTCGGCCGGCGCCTCGTCGCGTGGCGCGATGGCGACGGGCGCGTCGTCGTCCACGAGGACCGTTGCCCGCACAAGGGCGCGCGCCTGTCGGACGGCTGCGTGGACGGAGGCCTGCTGGCCTGCCCGTACCACGGCTTCCGCTTCGCCTCGGACGGGCGGTGCGTGGTGGTGCCGGTGCATCCCGACCGGCCCGTGCCCCGTGCCCTGCAGGTGCACCCGCTGCCGGTGCGCGAGGCCCACGGGCTGGTGTGGCTGTGGCACGGGGAGGGGGAGCCGTCAGCGGAGCTGCCGTGGTTCCCCGATCTGGCCTGGCCGTCGCGACGGGCGGCCGACACCACGCTGGAGCTTCCGCTGCACTACAGCCGCTTCGTCGAGAGCAACTTCGACCTCTACCACTTCCCCTTCGTCCACCGGTCCATCGACCCCGGCATGGGCGTGGCGATGGAGGACTTCGCCTGCGCGCACGACGAGGACGGCGCGATCCGCACCTCGGGCCGGCTCGTGCGGCGGGACGGTCGGCCGGGGGCCTCCTTCCGCGTGGACTTCCTCCCGCCGAACGTCCAGCGCATCGAGGTGGCCCGCCAGTTCGTGGGGCTGGTGATCTCCACGCCGATCGACGACCGCACCACCTGGGTGTTCGCGCGCTTCGAGACGCGCATGGCCGTGCCCGACTGGCTGGCGCGGATGATCTCGTGGCTGCTGGCGAAGGTGGACGCGGGCTTCGTGCAGGTGCGCCAGGACCTGCCCGTGCTCACGCAGCTCACGCCGCTGATGGCCGACCCCACCGCCTGCGTGTGGGTGCCCGCCGACGCGGGGGCGGCGCGCTACGTGCAGTGGCGACACCGGCGCCTGCGCCGGGCCGAGGAGACCCGTGCCGCGTCCCCGCTTCGACAAGCTGGATCCTGAGCGCCGCCGCGAGGTGCTGGAGGCTGCGGCCCGGGAGTTCGCGGCCCACGGCTACCACGAGGCCTCGCTCAACCGGGTCCAGGCGGAGCTCGGCCTGTCGAAGGGCGGGTTCTACTACTGGTTCGACGACAAGGAGGACCTCTTCCTCGCCACCCTCGTCGACCGCGCGGCTCCGTTCGACGCGCTGGTGGCCGGCTTCCTCACCGAGGTCGCCGATGCCGCGGCCTTCTGGGCGCGCGTCGAGGAGCTCGTGCGCACCGGCATGGCGGTGGTGGGCGAGGACCCCGTGGCCCTGGGCCTCTTCCAGGCGGCGATGGCCCTGTCGCCGCAGAGCTCGCCCCGTCTCGCGGCGTGGTGGGCCGAGGGGCTCCAGGCCACGCGCGCGGTGCTGGAGGCGGGGCAGGCCGCGGGTGCCGTGCGCACCGACCTCGATCTCGACCTGCTCGCGTCGGTGGTGTTCTCGATGGGCGAGGCGCTCGACCGCTGGCTGGTGGGGCGCGGTGCCGAGGCCGTGCAGACCGAGGCCCAGGCCGAGGCCACGGTGGCCCTGTACGTGGGCCTGCTCCGCCGGGTCAGCGCGCCGTAGGCCCGGCGGCTCCTGGCGCGAGCGCGGCCTCCACCACCCGGGCGGCGTGGGCGCGCGCGGTGAGCAGCGCGTTGTGGTCGGCGCCCTCCACCACCACGTGTGCGCTGCGGGTGGACCAGCGCGCCACCGCCTCCTGCAGGGTGGTCCACGCGGCGGCCACCTGGGCGTCGGTCACCGAGGGCGGGTGCTCGAAGGGCGCCGCGGCGCGCACCACGGTGAGGGGCAGGTCGCCGAGGTCGGGCAGGGCGTCGACCCACGCGGCGTCGTCGTGCCAGGAGGCCGCCTCGCGCGCGGTGGTGCGGATCGACCGCGTGCGCAGGGTCACCTGCTGCAGGCGCCACCAGTCCTCGTCCGACAGGTCGTGCGGGGCGCCCAGCAGCGGCAGGGCGCCGCTCCACACCATCAGGCGCAGCGGGCCCAGGCGCGACATCCACGGCAGCGCCGCGTGGAAGGCGTCGAACCAGGCGGGCATCGGCGGAGGCAGGCAGCCCGGGGTGCAGGCCTCGGTGAGCATCGCCGGATGGGCGGCGTCCACGAGCACCGCGCCCGCGAGCGCCTCGGGGTGGGCGGCGTGCCAGGCGCGCACCAGCCACGCCCCGCGGCTGTGGGCCACCGCGACGAAGGGACCGGACTCCCCTGCCACGGCCAGGGTGCGCTCCAGGGCCTCCACGTCCAGCCCGAGGTCCACCGGTCCCTCCCGACGGGGACTCCAGCCGGTGCCCGCCCGATCCCACGCGCAGGTGCGACGGTGCGCGGTGAGCGCGTCGTGCACCACGGCCAGGTTCGCGGAGCTGCCGCCCAGGCCCGACAGCAGCACCACCGTGGGGCTGCCCTCGCCCCGGCAGTCCAGGTGCAGGGGCTGGCCGTCCACCTCCACCATCGCGCCGCGCGGAGGGAAGCGGGCGTCGAAGGTCAGATCCTCGAGGGCCTGCTCCAGCGCGCCCGCGGCGGGCACGAGCACCAGCACGGCGGCGACGGCGAGGCCGAGGCGGCGTCCCCGGACCCCGCGACGGGTGCGTGCTCCGTCGTCGGCCTCCACGCGTCCTCCCTGTCGCGGAACGGCCACCGCGGCGCCCGGTCCCCGTGCTACCACGTCGGCGTGGAGGCGCCGTGTCCCGCTGGTTCTCTCCGATCGCGCTCTTCGGCCTCGCCGCCTACGTGCACCACCACAACAGCACGCAGGAGGGCTCCACCATCGTGGTGCCCTTCGCCGAGGCGCTGGCGGGGCCGAGCCACCAGGCGCAGGGCGAGGTGAGCGTGCAGGTGCTCGCGGCGCTGGGCGTGCTCTTCCTGGCGCTGGCCATCCGCGACCTGCTCCGCAGCCGCGCCGCGGAGGAGGGCCCGGAGGAGGCGCCCTGACGGCGAGGCGGATCAGCCGTCGCTGAGCCAGCCCAGGTCGCAGTCCTTGCCGCCCGGCGGATCGAAGACGCCGTTGCCGTCCACGTCGACGAAGACGGGGTTGGTGATGGCCCGGGCCACCTTGTCGCCCGGCGTGTCGAGGCCGCGCGGATAGGCCCCGGAGCCCGCAGCCACCACCACGAGGTGGGCGTCCTGCGCCAGGGTGAGCGGCACGTCGGCGGTGGCCTTCACCACGCCGTCGGGGGCCGTGGCGACCACCGTGGCCACCAGATCGCAGTTCGCGAACACGGCCACCCGATCCACGCGCACCGACGGCAGGGCCTGCACCTCGAGCCGCACCACCACGTCGTCGCCGGGCAGGGTGACCGTGTCGCCGAGGGTGGCGTCGAAGCCCGCGGTGGCATTGCCGACGTGCACCTGCGCGAAGGCGCCTGTGGAGACCACGGCGCGTCCGGCCTGCACGGCCTGGAGCACGGGACCCTCCACGAAGGCGTCGAGTCCCTCCGGGGAGGGCACGTAGGTGCGAGCCTCGCCGGGCGTGCGCAGCCCGTGCACGTCGCTCACGCCCACGGCGGTGATGCGGTGGCCGTGGTTGAAGAAGCTCTGCCACGACCGGAACAGGCCCCCGCTGCCGGGTCGGGACGAGGCCCCGAAGATGCGCTTGAAGCCGTTCTGCAGCTCGATGGCGTCGAAGTCCCACGACCACAGGGCCTGGCCCGGCTCGAAGCCGAGGAGCGTGGGATCGGTCTCGAGCACCGTGCCCGTGAGCGGGTCGTAGCGCACCGCGTCCATCCACCCCGGGTGGTTCAGCTGCACCACCGCGGCGCCCCGCGCGCGCATGTCGTCGTAGAGCTGGGCGATGTCGCGACCGTACCAGCGCACCGGGTTGCCGCGGGGGCCGTCGTCGGGGCTCACCGTGATGCCCCACATGTTGAGGTGCTCGGGGCTGGTGGCCGTCACCTCCTCGCCCAGGATGGTGGCGAGGAAGCCCGACCAGGGCGAGGCCGCGAGCTCCTTCGAGAGGTCGACCACGATCTCGTGGTCGGTCTGCACCATCACCTCGAGGCCGGCGGTGGCGGCCGTGGCGAAGCGGGTCTCGGGGAGGACGTCGCTGTCGGGGGACGGAGCGGTGTGGACGTGGCCATCGACCGACAGCCAGCCGGCGGTGTCGACGAGACGCGGCAGGGCGGGCGTGAGCTCCACGGTGGCGCCCTCCACCACCTCCACCGTGGTGTGCACGGGGTCGAACTCGTACCCACGCGTGATGCTCACGTCCCAGGTGCCGGGGGGGACCTCCCAGGCAGCACCTCCGGGGGGTGCGTAGAAGGTGAAGCGTCGCCGCTCCCCCTCGTAGAGCGAGACGAGGGCAGGCATGGGGCTGCTGCCGTCGGTGGCGGCCACCCGCAGCTGGCCCACGGGCCCCACCTGCAAGGCCAGATCCACCGCCTCGCCCCCGGGCAGCTCCAGGGCGGGGGAGGGATCGTGCTGCCCCGCGCGGGCGCGCAGCGCGTAGGTGCCGGCGTCGGGGAGCAGCCCCTCGAAGCTGCCGTCGCTGGCGGTGCGGAGCTGGTCGAAGACGCGGGTGCTGCCGTCCCGACGGGTGCGCAGCACCTCCACCACGGCCTCCTCGTCGGCGCCCTCCACCCGCCCCTGCACGCGGCGCAGGTCGTAGGACGTGCCGTTGATCTCGGGGCGCACGGCCTGGAGCAGCGAGGTGGCGGTGTTCTCGGCGCCGGCCCCCACCGCGATCCACCACCGGGCGGTGACGCTGTCGCCCAGCTCGCCCGCGGGCTCCAGCGTGGAGGCGTCGTCGAGGATGCTCGCGGCGTCCAGCAGGGCGTTGGCGCCCGAGACGTTGGTCCACGCCATGTTCGTGGTGTCCATCGCGAAGGCGTAGGCGGACGCGCCGGACGACATCGCGAACCAGGGCACGCCCACCTGCAGGGAGAAGCCGCCGAAGGACAGGTCGTCCTCGGTGTAGACCTGCCAGGGCGTGAGGTCGGACGGGAACATCAGCGCGCCGACGAAGACCTGGTTGGGCGCGTCGGTGGTGTTGCGCACCGTGATCTCCACCTCGAGCACCGGCTGGTCCGGCGCGAGGCGGTAGTCGACCGTGAGCGCGATCCCCATGGGACCGGACAGCGGACGACGCCTGCCGCTGCCCGCCGCCTGCCGGGTGAGCGCGTGGTCCACCAGCCAGAAGCGATCGTCGACGCCGGTGAAGCGCACGTGGGCGGGCCCGCCGTCGCGCCCGTCGGAGACGACCTCCACCGTGTCGGCGCGGAACTGGCGCATCGACGAGGAGCTGAAGTCGAGCAGGTCGAGCTGCGCCGGCAGGATGCCCACCTCCCCGAACTGCTCCGGCGCCGTCTGGGTGCACCCGTCCAGGGGCACGGCGTCGAGGGGGATCCCGCCGTAGTGGTAGTAGGTGCGTGGATCGTCGGGTCCCTGGATGACGAAGGCCGCGTGGGGGTTCGCGAGCAGCGCGTCACCCGGGCGCGCGAGGGCGTCGGGCCCCTCCGGCACCCAGTCCCCTGCAGCCAGCAGCCCGGCGTGGGCGCGGGCCTCCCAGGCGCACGCGGGCGGGGTGGGCGCGGTGTCGGTGTCGGACGTCGGGTCCGACACCTCGGTGGCGCAGGCGGAGAGGACGAGGATCAGGGCGTGGCGCATGGCGAACGCTAGCGCGGGCGCCTGGAACGTGTGTCAGGAAGGTGACGAAGGCGTGTCTGCGACTGCCTGGGCGGGAGGATCCCGGTGGACGGGGGGATCCAGGTGGCCACCGCAGTGCCGGCAGTAGATCGCGTCGTCCTGGTGGCCCTCGAGGCTGCACTCCGGGCAGGCCCGGCGCCGGGTGCTGGTGGGGCCGCCCTTGATCAGCTCGGACGTGACGACCCCGGTGGGCACCGCGATGATGGCGTAGCCGAGCACCATCACGGCCGACGCGAGCATCCGCCCCACGGGGGTGGTGGGCGAGATGTCGCCGTAGCCCACGGTCGTGAGCGTCACGATCGCCCAGTAGATGCCCACCGGGATCGAGGTGAAGCCGCCGGCGGGCCCCTCGATCACGAACATCACCGACCCCATCACCACGACGATGGTGAGCACCGTGGTGAGGAAGACCGTGATCTTGTTCCGGCTGCGGAGCAGGGCGTCCCAGAGGACCTGGCCCTCCACCACGTACTGCACCAGCTTGAACACGCGGAAGACGCGCAGCAGGCGCAGGATGCGCACCACGAGCAGCGACTCGGCGCCGGGCAGGAAGAGGCTGGCGTAGGTGGGCACGATCGAGACGAGGTCGATGACGCCGAAGAAGCTGGTGGCGTAGCGCAGGGGGCGGCCCACGCTGATCAGCCGCAGCACGTACTCCACCGTGAAGAGCAGGGTGAAGGTCCACTCGGCCACGTAGAGGGCCTCGCCCCACGACGCCTGGATCTCGGCGACGCTCGCGAGCACCACCACGAGCACGCTCGCGATCACGGCGGCGAGCAGGGCCACGTCGAAGGCCAGGCCCTCGCGGGTGTCGGCCTCGAAGATGATCTCGTGGAGGCGCCGACGCCACGGCGCGAGCGGGGTGCTGGACTCGGGACGGCCTGCGGTCACGGGGCGAGGGTATCGCGGACGCGGCGGGACGGGGGTGGCCTTCGTGTGCTGGGCGCGGAGGTCAGCGCACGAAGGGCACGCGCAGCGCGAGCCGACCGGAGGTGGTGAAGGACAGGGCCAGGTGCACCTCCTCGCCGTCGCGCGTGACCTCGGTGGAGGCCACCTCGACGCCCTGGACCTCCGGCGTGCCCACCGCGAGGTCGACGGGCACCCGCAACGCGAGGTCGTAGGTGAACGGGACGCCCTCGCCGGGCGCCACCACGTCGGCGCCGAAGGTCAGCGCGTCGGTCGCGAGGTCCACGGTGACGTCCTGGCCGCCCATGCGCAGCGTGCGGTTCCAGCCCAGGAAGGCAGGGCCCTCCACCGCCGGGCGCAGCGCGAGCACGCGGCTGTCGTGGCTCGGCACCTCCACCTGCAGCCGGTCGTCCACCCTGCCGAGCCACCGCTGGGTCCACAGCTCGTAGACGTCCACCGGACCCTCGACGCCCAGCGCGTCGAGGGACAGGTCGAAGGACCGCGGCGCCGACGTGTCCGGGATGCGCGCGGCGGGGGTGGCGCCCAGGTCGGTGTTCGCGCCCCAGTGGAACAGCCCCACCACGGTGTAGGGCGCGGGGGCGCCTTCGCCCTCGGGGGCGAGGTGCTGCACCCACACCTCCGGGAACTCGCGGGTGAACAGGTCGAGTGGACGGGCGCCCGGCCCCGGCCACGCCGGCAGCAGGCGGCGGACCACGTCGATGGCCCGCGGCTCCAGGTCGACGAGGCGGTCGCCGAGCTTCACGATGCCGCCGGCCATGCCCACCCAGGTGGCGAAGGCGCGGGACTCCTCGAAGGTGAGACGGGGCCAGGACGGGTCGCGCGTGTTCGAGCGGAACAGGATGAGGTCGGGGTGGTTCACCCAGATGCGGCCGTGCAGGTAGTAGCGGCGGCCCGCGGTGCGCAGCGTGGGCTTGAGTCCCTGCTGCGAGATGGGGCTCGCCGGGTCCTGCGGCTGCTTGTCCCACACGGGCATGGCGTCGAGCGTGAGCCGGTTCGCGTCGGCGATCCCGTAGTTCGCGCCCATCGCGCCCACGCCGAGGAGGAAGGCGTCGTCCCCCAGCCCCTCGTGCACCGCGCGCATCGCCGAACGCCAGGACTCCACCCGCGTGAGCGACGGGTCGGACACCTGCGTGGCGAACATCGCCCAGTAGCCGAAGTCCAGCTTGTACCACTCGAAGCCCCAGTCCTCGCGCACCGTGCGGGTGAGCTCGCGGATCCAGGAGATGACCTCGGGGTCCGTGAGGTCGAGGAGGGCGTACTCGGTGGCCAGGATGGCCCCGATCCCGTCGCGACCCGCCACCCACTCCGGGTGGTCGGCCACGAGCAGGGCGTCGGGGTCGGGGGTGAAGGGCGCCTGCCAGAGCCCGGGCCGGAAGCCGGCCTCGCGGAAGCGGTCCGACAGCCAGCGGGGGCCGTGGGGGAAGCGGTCGCTGCGCCAGGTGAGCCAGTCGCCGTAGGCGGGCTCGTAGCCGTCGTCGAGCTGGAACCAGTCGATGCCCCAGTCGCGCAGCTCGCGGCGCATCACCTCGAGGTTGGCGAGGACGATCTCCTCGTTCACGTCGGTGCCGTAGCCTCCCGTCGAGCCGCTGCCGCTCCACGAGTTCCACCCGTTGGGGACGGGCTGGCCGCGCTCCATCCAGGTCTGGATCCCGTTGGCCTCGGCCACGGCGTCGGCGTACCGCTCCAGGCCCTCCTGACCGGACGGGGGGTCGGGCAGCAGCACGAACCAGTCCGACGCCAGCGCCTCGCCCGGACCCACCACCTTCGGGTGGGGGAGCATCGCCTGCTCGAGCACGAAGGTGGTGAACCCCTCGCGTCCGTCCACCGGCGTGGAGCGGGGGCCGTCGAAGGAGGTGCCGAGCACGCCGATCTCGAGCTCGAAGCTGAGCTGGCCTGCCACCCAGGCCTCGGTCCCCGCCACGTCGACGATGGCGTGGTTCCAGTTCGACGACCAGTTCCCCCGGTAGTTCCCGGGCACCAGCCGGGCCCACCCCTCGTCCTCGATGTCGCCGGGCACCAGGCGGGCCACGTAGTCGAAGCCGGTGAACGCGCCGTTGTCGAGGATGCGGGTGGTGGAGGGGTGGTCACCCACGTAGAGCGCCCCGTCGCCGTCGAGCACCTCGAGGGGGGCGAGGCGCGCGATCGTCACGGGCTCCTGGCCCTCCTGGGCGGCGGTGAGCCTCAGGAGCACCATCCCGGTCCACGGCCCTTCGTCCACGGCGCCGATCTCCCAGGTGAGACGGGGGGCGTCGGCGGTGGCCGGCTGGTCGACCACCCACCACCGGGCCGGACCGAGCGGGCCGGCGCGCTCCACCGACGTCAGCTCGAGGGGACCCTCGCCCAGGCGGACGTCGCGGCCGGCGTCGCCCACGTCGCCGAGGCGCACGCTCGCGCGCGCTCCGTCCAGGATCGTGACGCCGTCGGCGCGCACCACCGACAGGCGCCCGGAGGCGGGGTCGACGTCCACGCGCACGTCGCCCGCCCGCAGGGGCGTCCTGCCGGTCACGTCGGTGTCGGCCCCGTCCTTGGCCTCGTCCGGCGGCGCGCAGGCCGCGAGGAGCAGACCCAGGCTCAGAAGACGTAGGGCACGAGCAGCCACGGCACCTCCTTCGTGTAGCGGTCCCAGTCGTCGCCGTACTTGCGGCGGCAGCGGGCGATGTCCCGCGTGGCGCGGTGGGTGATCATCACCAGGAAGAAGGCGGCGTACAGGTAGGGCAGCACGTGGGTGAAGCCCGTGATCAGCCCCCAGGTGAGCGCCATGACGATGTCGGCCGTGTAGTGGATCTTGCGCGCGTAGGCCCACCACCCGTCGATCAGCAGCTTCGAGCCCGCCTTCGTCGTGATCACCCGCGGGTTGGTGAGCGTGCCCCAGGGGAGCTGCGGGAAGGCCAGCCGCTTCACGTAGGTGCCGCGCTCCCTCATGCGGAAGCGGTTGCGCTGCGACTGGGCCGTGTCCCACACGTAGTAGGCGCAGAAGAGGAGGACGAAACAGAGGATCGTGTAGGGAACGCCGTGCTCGAAGGGTGGACGCGACGCGATCCAGAAGCTGGAGAAGCAGTACACGAACGGGACGCCCGCCAGGTTCCAGTACACCAGCATCCAGCCCCACTTCTCGTAGAAGATGTCCCAGGTGGTGGGGATGCACTCCTCGCCCTTCATGCAGGCGTTGGCGTACAGGCCGTGGGCCACCAGCATGAAGATCATCGGCGTGGACAGGGCGCCGTGCTGCGCCACCTGCCAGGCGGCCGCCGACGCGGTCAGCAGGAAGAGCAGCATCCACGACACGCGGATCTCGGCCCACATCTTGAGGTCGAGCGGCCCGATGCGGGGATTGAGCCAGGCCCCCATGAAGAAGTCGACGAGGTGGTCGCCCGACATGCGGTGGGTGGTGCGCGCGAGGAAGGCGCCCACGTAGACGGCCACCGCGACGAGGTCGGCGACGATCATCGCGGTGGTGAGCAGCTCGCCGAAGTGCTCGGCCACCCACTCCAGGCGGAAGGTGCCCGTGAGGTGGAGGGCCGCGACGCCGGCGAGGGTGGCGTACCAGGCCCAGATGCCGTTGCAGAGGTAGGTGAGCTGCCGGCCGCCCTCGGAGGGGATCGGGAGTCCCTGGATGCGGATCCCGGGCAGGGTGGCGGCGAGCAGTGCCTGGAGGGCCAGGAAGCCGAGGTACACGCCGACGGAGCTCGCGGTGGGCGTGGCGTGGTCGGCGATCAGGCCTGCCATCCGGCCGATCCAGGGGACCAGGTCGCCGAGGCCGTCGGGGTGGGGTGCGGCGCCGTCGTGGAAGCGCCAGGCGAGCCACATGGTGAAGGGGAGCAGGTGCGACGCGACGAGGATGCCCAGCACGCCGAGTCGTCCGCCGAACTCCTGGACGTGCTCCTCGTCGTGGCCGGGTTGTCGCTCCGGCTCGGACTCTCCCGTTTCGTCCATCGGAACCTCCCGGCGCGAGCCTAGCAGCGGCGGGCGCGGAGGCGTGAGGATCCGTGGGGAGCGGTGCGCGACGTCGAGGCGCCGCGTCGCACCACGCCTCGTGTTCCGGGGAGACCCGCAGGGTGCCCGTGTCCCGGGGGCTGTGCGACGGCCGGGGCTGGTGCGACGGGGTCCCCCTGGGGCATGATGGATGCAAGCCCGGCTCCTGCGCACAGTCGTGTGACCCGGCCCGGGTGGGGCCGGTGGGAGCCTGGTGGGGGAGGGAGCATGGGACGCTGGGCCGTGGGGATGGTCGTCGTGCTGGGGGCCTGTGCGCCCGGCGACGGCATCGACAAGGAGAGCACCGACACGGACGTCACCGCGGACGTGACGGTGTGCGGGGACGACGTGCTCGCGCCGAGCGAGGCCTGCGAGGGCTTCGAGCTGCGGGGCGAGGACTGCGTCAGCCAGGGGTTCTCGGGCGGCCGGCTCGCCTGCACCGACACCTGCACGCTCGACACCTCGGGGTGCGGGACCTGTGGGGACGACGACGCCACGGGACCCGAGGTCTGTGACGGCACCGACCTGCAGGGCACCACCTGCGCCGACGTGCTGGGCGCCGGCTTCGCGGGCACCCTGGCGTGCCTGCCCGGGTGCGGGGCCTTCGACCCGCGGGACTGCCACCCCGCCGACCAGGTGCTGCCCGACGCGGCCGTCTGCACGCCGGGCGGGGCCCCGTGCGGTGCCGACCTCGACTGCCTCGACGTGGGTGGGGTCCACCTGTGCGTGGATCCCTGCACCAAGGACAGCGCGACCGATGGGTGCGGGGACGGCGAGGCCTGCGTCGACCGCGCGAGCGTCAGCGTGTGCATCCCGCTGCCGGCCACCGGGGCGCCGTGTGCGCCCGACGAGGGCTGCGCCGAGGGGCGCGATGCCTGCCTGCGCACGGGCGTGGACGGGGGGGACGACGTGTGGACCTGCCGTCCGGCCTGCGCCACGCCCGGCACCGACGTGGCCTGCCAGCGCGGCGAGACCTGCCTGCCCGTGCCCTCGGAGGCGCTGGAGCTGGAGCCCAACGGCCCCGCCGACTGCGACGTGGCGAAGTGCGGCAGCGGCTTCGCCTGCCGCGATGTCGAGACCGCCGGCGTGGTGGCACGGAAGTGCGCTCGCGACGTGCTCGCCTGCGTGGAGCGGGTGGTGCCCTTCGACTTCGCCGACCCCACGGCGCAGCAGGAAGGGAGCCTGTGCGACCTGGGGCGCGGGGGCTCCACGTACGGCTGGTGCGGCGCACCCGACGGAGCCGGGACGCCCGCGCCGCGCCCCCGGTGCGAAGGTCTCGTGGAGGGCAGCGAGGACGTCGGGCGCTGCGTGGTCTACTGCGGCGCCGACGAGATCGGCGAGACCTCCGACGCGGGCTGCGGCACCGGCCACGGCTGTCTCGTGCCGCTCGAACCCTGGCTGTACCTGCCGGTGGTCCCTGCGGTGACCTGCACGCCGGGCCAGGTGGGCGTCTGCGGCCAGGACGAGGCCTGCGTGGACCTCGGGAGCGGACCGGCCTGCGCGCTGCCCCTCCAGGTGTGCCAGCCCGTGGTGCCCCAGTGACCCCCGCACGCCCGGCGCTGCTCGTCGCGGGGCTGCTGGTCGCGGCGCCGGCGCTGGCGCAGCAGCGCCCCTCCATCGGGGTGCTGGTGCTGCCTCCCTCCCAGGAGGGCTCCGCGGGCTGCGCTGTGCCCACGAAGGCCGAGTGCTACGACCCCGCCTACCTCGAGACCGCCTGCGGCGAGCTCCAGTACGACCACACCTGGACCTGCCATGGCATCTGGTACGCCGAGGGCGAGGCCCGCGAGGACGACCTGCGGCTGTCGGCCGTGCCCCGGTCCGCGAGCCCGAGCGGCGTGAAGAAGGTGATCCGCAGTGCCACGCCGGCCGCGCCCACCGGGCGCACCTTCACGCCCAGCGCCTACCGCTTCACCAGCCAGCAGGCGGCCCACGTCACGGTGGGCTCCGACCAGGAGGGCATCGACGTCTACGGCATGTGGGACGCCAACGGCGTGGAGGTCACGAGCTGCCGTGAGCTGGTCTACGAGACCTTCTACGACGTGAACGTCTTCCAGCGCGCCACGCGGGGCAAGGCCCACGACCCGCGGGCGATGGTGGAGGTGGCCTTCGGGCCGGCGGGCAACCCCGCCTCGCTGGCCACCCGTCACCTCGGGGATCCCTGGCTCCGAGGCAAGGACGGCGTGCCCTTCGGCAAGCTGTTCGGGAACACGCAGGAGGTGCGCAACGCCTTCCTCGAGCTGCCCGACGTGCCGCTCGACGACCAGGGCCAGGCCACGGCCGGCGCGCCCAGCCTCAGGTGGTCGCTCTACCACCACTCCTTCGGTGGCAAGCTGCTCCTCGCCCTGCTGGGCCAGATCCCCGAGGCCAAGCGCACCCACCTCGACTCGTGGGCGCGCCAGGAGCTGCTGGAGGAGGCGCTCAGCTGGAAGCAGGTGGTGCCCCCGGGGAACGGGCCGGGGCTCAACCTCCCGCTCAAGGCCGTGGCGCCGCCGTCGGGACCGCTGCTCCCCGAGGATCTGCCGCTGGCCATGCCTGGCTCGGGCATCCAGGGGGCGCCGCCACGGAAGTACCTCGACACCGAGCTCGACGAGCTGGAGGAGGTGCAGAAGCGCTACCGACGGGCGCTCGCGCAGTGGGCCGAGCTCAACCGTCGCTACGAGGGCTCGGGCTGGGAGCCCACCGTGCTGGCGCCCGCGCCGCAGGGGCAGGGCGGGGGCCTCGTGGTGCAGGGGCTCACGAACAAGACCCAGGGCGGGGGCAAGGCACCGGGCCTGCTCCCCCAGCTCCCACTGGCCAGCAAGCCGCCGCCGCCCACCGAGACGCAGGAGCGAAGGGCGCTGCTCGAGCGCATGGTCACCCTCTTCTTCGAGGCCTCGGAGGCGGGCTGCGTCTCGGAGTCGATCACGCCATGCGACTGGTCCCCGCGACGGTTCGTGTCGCGTCTGGCCTACACCTGGTCGGCCGAGCAGGACGCCGCCCTCACCGCCTGCGACGAGTTCTCGGGGGGTGATCTGGCGAACCTGCGGAACCTCGACGTCACCTTCGTCGACGAGGAGGTGGACGGCGAGGTCTTCTTCTGCCGGGTCACCACCGGCAACACGCTCACGCCCAAGGTGCTGCGCAAGCTCACCGGCGACGTGAAGGCCTGTCGCGCCGAGCAGGTGGCCTACCACGAGGCCGTGGCCGCCTTCGAGCAGGCCCAGCTCGACGCGGCGAAGGCGGCGGCCATGTCGCACCCCGAGCTGGTGGACGAGAGCACCGGCGAGGTGCGCGGGCCGCGACGCTTCGAGCGGGGCGGCGACGACTTCGGCGGCAAGTACTTCGGGCTCTCCTACGACTACGAGTTCGGCTACCGCTTCGACTTCGTGGACGACATCTGCTCGATCGACGCCTACGGCGGCGGCCACTTCCGCACCGACACCCGCGTCTTCGGCCACACCGTGGAGATCGTGGACGGCGAGGCCTTCGTCGACACCGACCGGCGCGAGGCCCACGCCCACCTGCGCCTGCTGGGCGTGGACCTGTTCACGCCGATCGACCAGTCCTGGGCCCAGAGCGAGCCGTGGACCTGGAGCACCAGCAGCGGGATCATGCGCACGAAGACGATCCCCGTGGTGAAGACCGTCATCGTCATCGTCATCGTGCCCGTGAAGTTCGAGATCGGCGTGAGCGGGTCGTTCTCGTACCTGTACGGTCTGCAGGCCAAGATCGTGCCGCCCAACGCCGAGCAGTGCCCGGGCATCACCGCGGGGGGCTTCACCGGGCCGATGATCGGCCTGTGGGGCTACCTGGAGGCGGGGGTCGACGTCTTCATCGCCGGTGCGGGCGTGCGCGGCTCGGTGGAGGTGATCTCCGCCGGCACGTTGTTCAAGCTCGACCTCGGCCTCGTGCTGCAGGCCGGCGGCAATGCGAGCGAGGAGGCCCAGGTGGAGGCCGCCCACCCGCTCGAGCTCGCCCTGCTGATCAGCACCGGCATGGACCTCAAGCTGTCGACCCTGTCCGGGAAGATCGAGGCCTACGCCTACATCGGGTTCTGCCAGCCGTTGTGCAAGGAGGCCAGCGAGGTGATCGTGTCGTGGAACGGCCCCCACTGGGACAAGCCGATCTTCCAGCATGACGTGGAGATCAACCTGGCCACGCTCGACCTCGCGCTGTTCGGTCTGTGACCCGCGCCCGTCTCGCCCTCGCCGTGGGGGTGGCGCTGCTCGCGGCCGTGCTCGTGGTCCGCCTCGCGGGGTCGCCTGCGGGGAGCGAGCCGCCCGACGCCGCCGGCGCTGCGCCCCGGATCGTCCGCTCGCAGCCGGCCTACGCCGAGCTGGGGCGCTGGTGGCGCCACGCCGTGCGCCTCGACGCGCGCCAGCAGCTCGACCTGGGTGCGCTGGCCGCGCTGGGCGGCAGCCAGGACGTGGACGTGCGGGTGCAGGTGGCGGGCGAGCTGGAGCTGCGCGCCGTGGCGCATCGCGAGGAGCGCACGCTGCTGGAGGTGCGCTGGCTCACCCTCGACACGCTCGACCTCACGCTGGCTGGCCTGGGGAGCGACGGTCCCGAGGCCGAGGTGCTCCGCGCGGCCGTGCTCGACGCGGTGGTGCTCGCCTCGGTCACGGCCCAGGGCGAGGTGGTGCGGGTGTACGCACCCGACGTGCCCGGTCCCGTGGCGGGGCTCTTCCACCAGGTGCTCTCGGCCCTGCAGGTGGTGCTCCCGCCGGGGCTTGGGGGGGATGTCGGCTGGCGGTCCGTGGAGCGGTCCACCCTGGGCGCCGTGGCCACGTCGTACGAGCCCGTGGGGACGGCGGGCGACCCGGTGTGGACGCTGGAGCGCGCGCGGGGGCTGATGCTGTCGGTGCGTCTGGGCGTGCCCGATGCGCAGGGCCTCGCGCGCGGCGGGGGTCGGGTGCGCTGGGACCCCCAGGGCTGGGTGGTGACCGTGGAGGGCGACGAGACGGTGGCGCTCACGCGGGAGGGGTCGCCGGTGGGGGAGGCGCACACGGTGGTCTCGATCGCGCTGCTGGCCACGGGCGTCGACGCGGTGGCGGCCCGGGCCTGGCCCGACGACGGCGTGCTCCTGGGACGTCCCGAGCCCACCGAGGGCACCGATCGCGCCGCCCTGCGCGCCCGTGCCGCGGGGTGGACGCGGGAGCGTCTGCTCGAGCGTCTGCCCCAGCTCTGGACCCTGGAGGGGCAGGACCTGGCCGACATGCTGTGGCAGGCCGCCGCCTTCCTCCAGCTCCACCCCGAGGTGTGCGACGAGGTGGGGGCCCGGGTGGCCGGGGCCGGCAGCGATCGCGCGCGCCAGCGTCTGGTGGACCTGCTGGTGAGCGTGGAGCACGACCGCTGCGCCGGCGCTGCGAGGAAGGCCGTGGCGGAGCTGCCCGCCGACGACCCCTACCGCCTGCTCCTCCTCCAGCGGTTGGGCGCCACCACCCAGCCCACCCGCGAGACGGCGCGCTTCCTCGCGGAGGAGCACGCCCTGGGCCGCGCGAGCGGCGATCGGAGCCGCGCCCTGGCGGCCGCCACGGGGCTCGGGGCGATGGTGGAGATGCTCGACCTCGCCGGGCGTGCGTCGGACGCCGATCTGCACGACCGGATGCTCTCCGAGGCGCTCGCCGGCGCCACCACCCCGGCGGATCTCCGGGACTACGCGCGGGCCCTCGGGAACACGCGACGCGCTTCCCACGTGGGCGAGCTGGCTGCCCTCACGCGCCACCCCGACCCCGAGGTGCGGGGGGTGGCGGCGGCGGCGCTGGAGAAGCTCGACGATCCCGATGCCACGGACGCGCTCGTGGACCTGGCCGACGATCCCGACGACCTGGTGGCGCGTCGCGCCCTGCGCGCCTGGGTGGCGGGGGAGCCCACGGCGGCCGTGGTCGACGAGATCGCGGCGCTGGTGGCCGGGGGTCGGGTGGCCGACCGGCAGGCCTCGGTGCTCGTGGAGCTGGCTCGGCGCCACCAGGCGCGCCTGCCCGGTCCGGTGGACGGCCTGCTGGTGGCCATGCAGGACCACCTCGACATGGACGGGGCCACGCGCGCGGCCGTGCGTCGCCTGCGGGAGCGCCAGGCGCCCTGATCAGGGGCCCGGCGGCACCGGCAGCCGGCCGCCCACCGCGTCGGGCGCGAGGCGGAGGCGCTCCGTCTCGAGGCAGCGCAGGAAGGCCTCGTCGGGGGACAGCGCCGCCCACGTGGCGCCCGGCTCGAGGTGGGGCGCCACGTGGGCGCCGGTCACCTTCCCGCGTTCACACACCACGCCCTCCGGCGCCGGCGCGCGCTCCAGCACGAGCGGCTCCAGCGAGACGGCGCCGTAGAGCAGGGAGCCGAGCGACCAGGCGACGAGCGCATCGCGGGCGCGCAGCGTCCCCAGCAGCAGCGCCACGCCCGCCACGAGCGGGATCAGGTAGCCCCGGTCCACGGGGATCCAGGCGAAGAGCGCCAGGTGGAAGACCACCAGCAGCAGGCCGAGGCGCCCGGGCAGGCTGGCGGGCAGGGCACGCCACGCGCCCAGCCGCGCGCGGTCGCGCCACAGGCCCAGGGCGACGAAGGGCAGCGCCGTCAGCCCGAAGGTCATCACCGTGTCGTGACCGAAGCGGGCCACCATGCCCACGAGTCCCTGGGCAGTGGGGCGCGTGGCCCCCAGGAAGGCGAACGTGCGCCCCGAGGCCAGCCACACCGGCACGTAGGCGAGCGTGGTGAGGGCGGTGGTGGCCAGGGCCAGCGCGGCCCGGCGTCGGGGCGGTCCCGGCGCCACCCACAGCCAGGTGAGCCACCCGAGCGGCAGGTACGACAGGCGCGTGGCGCCCGCGAGGGCGAGCCCGAGGACCCCCCACGCGCCGCGTCCCTGCACGAGGGCCGCGAGGCCGCCCAGGAAGGCCGCGAGGGCAGGGAGGTACTCCATGCTCGTGGTGCTGCCCTCGAAGACCACGGGGTTGAGCAGGCACGCGAGCAGCACCCAGGCGCGCGGCGCGGTGTGCGGCATCAGCGACCGCAGGGCCGCGCCGGCCAGCAGCGCCGTGGCGAGCACCACCGCGTTGCTCCCCAGCGCCCCGGCGAGGGATGCCGCCTGTCCGAGCACGAGCTCCGCGGGCAGCGCTCCCTGGAAGCGGGAGGGCACGTACACCCCGTCGGCGCGCAGCTCCTGCCACGACCGCAGCATGAGGTAGGCGTCGGCGTCGGTGCCGTAGCCCGTGGGGAGCACGGCCAGCGCCACCCCCGCCGCGTAGGCGAGGAGGGCCAGCTGCAGCGGTCGCTCCCACGCCGGCCGCGCGTCGTCGTCTGCACCCGAGCCCACGCCGGCGCCTCCGTGTCGCGTGGCTCCTGTGGCCCGTTGGCGCCCTGCGGGCTCCCCCGTCGGCGCACGAGGGGCGCGGGTGGCGATCCCGGGCGCTACCGTGGGGCGGGAGGAGGCGCCGACCCGATGGGGAGGTGCCGATGTGGATGCGCGCGTGGGGTGTGGTGCTGGCGCTGGGGTTCGCCCGCCCGGTGCAGGCCCAGGGCTTCGACGTCGACGTGGAGCTCCTGCGGCCGGTCTTCGCCCCGGGGGCCGTGCCGGGCCTCGACGTGGCCGACGGCTGGCGCGGCGGGTCGGTGCGGTGGGGCGTGCTCGGCCAGTACACGCGCAGCGCCCTCGTGCTGTACGAGTTCGACCGCGAGGTGGGCACGGTGGTGGCCGATCGCTTCACCACCTTCGCGGGCGTGAGCGTGGACGTCTCGCCGCGGGTCACCTTCCGCGCCGTGCTGCCGCTGGTGAGCCAGTCGGGGGCCACCACGCCGCGGTACCAGGCCGACGGGGTGGGGCTGGGCGACGCCTCGGTGGGGGGCCACTGGGTGTTCTGGCGCCGGCCGCACGGGGGCCTCGGCCTGGCGCTCGATCTGACCCTGCCCACCAGCCGTGTGGACGCCTACGCGGGCGAGCGCCTGCCGCGCCTGCTGCCGGCGCTGCTGGCCCACGTCGACGTGGGACGGGTGCGCCTCGCCACCAGCGCGGGGGCCCAGGTGCGCTTCGACGCGGTCGACACCCAGGCCGACCTGGTGCTGGGCTCCGAGCTGCTGTGGAACACCGGCGTGCAGGTCACGGCGATGACCGACCGCGTCGTGCTCGGCGCCAGCGTGCTCACGCGCTGGGGGCTGTCGCGGCCGGGGAGCGCCGCCGAGTCGTCGGGGGAGCTGGTGGGCACGCTCGCGGTGCGGACGGCGCGCTGGCTCTGGCTGGACGTGGGGGGCGGTCGCGGCTTCACGCGCGGGTACGGCTCGAGCGGAGGCAGGGCCTGGGTGGCGCTGCGCTTCGAGCACCGGCGCGCGCCGCTCGTGGAGATCCCGCCACCACCGCCACCGGCGCCGCCGCCCGAGCCCGTCGTGGATCCTCCGGAGCGGGTGGGGCCCGACCTGGCGTCCGCCCCCCCGCCTGTGCCCGCGGGTCCCGTCTTCGACGGCACCGAGCTCGTGCTCGACGAGGAGATCCGCTTCCACGTGGGCACGGCCCGTCTGCAGGAGGCCTCGCTGCCGGTGGTGGATCGCGTGGCCGACCACCTCAACGGCGACGCCCGCTACGGGCACGTCGTGATCGTGGGCTACGCCTCCGAGGAGGGCGAGCACGGCCCGAACTACGCGCTGTCGCTGGAGCGGGCGGGCACGATCCTTCGGCGTCTGGTGGAGCAGGGGGTGGCCCAGGAGCGGCTGTCGATCCGCGGCGTGGGCGAGGTGCTCGCCCGCGGGGAGGCGGAAGCGACGCGGGCCCAGGACCGTCGCGTGCGCTTCCTGGTCACGCAGCAGATCCACGAGGTCGACCTGCTCGATCCCCCCCACTACGACCCTGACGCCCGCTGCCCCTGGGACGGGGAGCCCTGCCCCGCCGTGCAGCCGGTGATCCCGCCCTGGGAGGTGCCCTGACCCGGGTGGGGGAGTGAACGATCGTCGGCGTTCGGGCTAGAGTGTGCCGCCTGTGTGGAGGCGACGTGCGCGCGGTGGGAGCCCTGGTGGTGCTGGCGGTCTGCGGCGGTCCTCCGAGCACCGTGGCACCGGGTGGTGGTGGCGACGACAGCGGGGGGCACGACAGCGGTCCGCCGCCCTCGGGTCCCGTGGACGCCGACGGCGACGGCTACACGGTCCCCGACGACTGCCTCGACAGCAACCCGCTCATCTCGCCCGCGGCCACCGAGATCTGCAACGGCCTCGACGACGACTGCGACGGGCGGGTCGACGCCAGCGACGCGCCGATGCGCGGCAGCAGCCTGCTCCGTCCGCTCTACCGAGACACCGACGGCGACGGCTTCGGCACCACGGGGTCGGCCACGTGGTTCTGCAAGGATCCCGGCCCCGGGTGGACGGGCCAGCCCGGCGACTGCGACGACGCCGCGTCCGCCGTCTTCCCGGGCCAGGGCTGCGACGAGCTCCCCATCGACACGGGCGACACGGCGTTGTGGGGCGATCCGCCGGTGGGCGACTCGGGCGTGCCCGGCGACAGCGGCGCGCCGGTCGACACCTCGGTCGATCCGGAGTGCGGCAACGGCGTGGTGGAGGGCGACGAGTACTGCGACGACCACAACACGATCACCGGCGACGGCTGCCACGAGCTGTGCGTGTGGGAGCGCTTCCGCTTCACGCTCACCAGCGGTCACGTCTCCGAGAAGAACGCCTCGGGCGACTACTGGGACCTGCTCGACGACCCCGACGTGTACGTGGTGATCCGGGTGAGCGGCGCGAACGCCTCCACCACCTCGGTCGTGCGGAACTCCCGCTTCCCCACCTGGAACCACGTCACCGACCTGCTGGTGCTGCCGGGCCAGGAGGTGCAGCTCGCCTTCTTCGACGACGACTCGGGCACCGACGACGCCATGAGCACCGTGCGCATCGGTCAGCAGCAGCTGCTGGAGGCCTTGGGCGAGGGCGCGCGGTCGTCCTCCTTCGGGCACGTGTACGCGGCCACGTGGAGCGTCGAGGTGGCGCCGTAGCGGTGCGGCGCCGTCAGCCCCCCACCCACGCGATCCGCACCACCAGCAGCACCGCGAGGGCCCACAGCACCGGTGAGACCTCCCGGGCCCGCCCCGTCAGCGCGTGCAGCCCCACCCAGGCCACCAGGCCCGCCGACAGGCCGTCGGCGATGCTGAAGGTGAGCGGCATGCCGAGGATGGTGAGGAAGGCCGGCAGGGCGCGGTGGGGCTCGTCCCAGGCGATGCCGCCCACGCCCTGCATCATCCACGCGCCGACGAGCACGAGCACCGGGCCGGTGGCGACGGCCGGGATGGCGCCGGCGAGGGGCCAGCACACCAGGCTCGCGAGGAAGAGCAGGCCCACGGTGACCGCGGTGAGGCCGGTGCGGCCGCCCGCCTCGATGCCGGCGGCGGACTCGATGTAGGTGGTGGTGGTGCTCGTGCCGAGCAGGGCGCCCGTCACCGTGGCGACGGCGTCGGCGAGGAAGGCGCGCCCGGATCGGGGCAGGCTCCCGTCGGGCGCGGTGAAGCCGGCGCGCTCCGCCAGGCCCACCAGGGTGCCCGCGGTGTCGAAGAGGTCGACGAAGGCGAAGGTGAAGACCACGGCGGCGAGGCCGAGCGCCGCGGCGTCGCCGAGGTCGAGCTGGAGCCACAGGTCGGTGGGCCACACCGGGGCCTGGATCGGTCCGCCGGCGAAGCCCCCGAACGGCTCCCCCTGGTACACGGGTGCGCCCGTGAGCACGGCCGCGGCCGTCACGCCCGCCACGCCGAGCAGGATGGCGCCGGGCACGCGGCGGGCGGCGAGGGCGCCCGTGAGCGCCAGGCCCAGCGCGGCGAGCAGGGCGGGGGTGGATGTGAGGTCGCCCAGCGAGACCAGCGTGTGTGGCGCGTCCACCACCCAGCCGGCCTGCTGAGCGCCCACGAAGGCGAGGAAGGCGCCGATGCCGGCGCCGGTGGCCAGCCGCAGGTCGCGCGGGATGGCCTCCAGCACCGCCGTGCGTGCGCCCACCAGCGACAGCGCGACGAAGGCCAGGCCCGACAGGCACACCGCGCCCAGGGCGGTCTGCCAGGGGACGCCGCCCGCCACCACCGCGGCGAAGTAGGCGTTCAGGCCCATCCCGGGCGCCAGGGCGAAGGGATGGCGGGCGACGAGGCCCATCATCAGCGAGCCCACGGCCGCGGCGAGCGCGGTCGCCGTCAGCAGCTGCGGGAAGGCGCCCTCCACGTCGATGGCGCCCGAGAGGATCACCGGGTTGACGAAGAGGATGTAGGCCATGGTGACGAAGGTGGTGAGGCCGGCGCGCAGCTCGCGCCCCACCGTGCTCCCCGCCGCCTCGACCCCGAAGATGCGTTCGATCATGCGGGGACGATAGCGCCGGCGGGGCGACGGTGGGGCGGGGCCGTGGGCGGGCTGCGCCTCCTCGCCCACCGCGCGTGCGCGAAGCCCCTGGATCGCGGTCGGTAGCCCCCCCATGGACCGGCACACCCCTTGCTGGAGGGAGGGGTGCTCCCCCCGAGGTGTGCATGCGCCCGTCCTCCCTGCTCCCCGTCGTGGCCCTGGCCGCGCTGGCCTGTGCGTCGGGCGATCCCGACGTCACCGACACCGACACCGACACCGACGCGGACTCCGACGTCCTCGACACCCAGGACACGGCGGCCGCGCCGGACCTGCGGGCCCTGGTCGTGGGCACCTGGGTGCCGGACGACCCCGGCCTCTTCTTCTTCGGCGAGCAGGGCCAGCTCTCGTCGCTGGTGCTGCGGCCGGACGGGTCGGGCGGGGTGACCTGGACGGCGAGCGGCACCGGTGCCCTCGTCTGCCTGGCCTTCCGCTGGGAGGTGGTGGCGCAGAGCCTGCTCCTCGACTTCGAGGCCTCGGAGCTCGCCGTCTTCCTCTTCGACGGGCTCTACGGCCTCACCGTGGACGAGGACCGCCTCGCGCTGGTGCCCGACGTGGGCCTGCCCGCCACCTTCGACGCCGCGCCCGCGCTCCCGCCGGAGCAGACCTGCGGTCGCCTGATCGCGCAGGCCGAGGTGCAGGGGCCGTCGGAGCCCCACGAGGCCGGCAACCTCGTCTACGCGCCCACGGTCGACCTCTTCTGGTACGCCCGGGAGCAGGACGCGTCGGTGGAGCCGGTGAACCCCTCGGGCGCAGCGATCTCCACGCCGCCGCAGGCCTTCCCGGTGTCGATGCTGCGCGGGCTGCAGGCCGTCGACCTCGCGGCGGACGCCTGGTGGTTCCTCGACCCCTCCGACCCCGCGGCGCTCACCTGCCGCACGAGCGCCGACGCCTCGTGCGGCAAGGTCGACACCACCACCCTGGGCGCGAAGATCACGGTGGAGGCGGCCGCGCTCGCCGGCGGGCACCTCTGGCTCCACGGCCGCAGCACCACCGGGCCGCGCCAGCTGGTGGAGGTGGACCTCGCGGGGCCCACCCTGGTGCGCACGGTCACGCTCGACCTGCCGCTCGAGGTGATGACCTGGGACGGCACGCACCTCTGGGGTGTGTCGCGCGAGATGGTGGGCCCGGTCCTGCAGATCGACCCCGGGGCGGGACGCGTGGTGCGGACGTGGGGCTTCCCGGCCTACAACCGCCTGCTCCACCGGTGGGAGGGCCTGGCCTTCGCGGGCGGCGAGCTGTGGGCGATGATGACCTCGAGCTTCGACGAGCACAGCCGGCCCACGCTGCGCCGGTTCGCCCGCGAGTAGGCCGCGGACGCAACATCGATCGGGGTCGCCAGGGCTTCGGCCCGCCCTGGGCCGGGCCTCCGGGGGGGAATCCCTTGCCCCTCCCCGCGACGAGCCCGTACCCTGGGGACCCGCCTCGAGGGTCCCGCATGCGTGCCTGCTGCAGCTTCTTCCCGTTCCTCGTCCTCGTGGGTTGCAGCGGCGGCGGTCCCGCGCCCGACGTCGACGACAGCGGCGACAGCGGGCAGGGCTGGGGCGGCGACAGCGGCTCGGGGAACGGCGGGAACGGCGGGAACGGAGGCGACAGCGGATCGCCCTCGGAGGTGGACCCCGATCCTCCCGTGCTGGACTGGCAGGTGCTCCATGGCGGGCCCAGCGGGGTGGAGGAGCTGCACGAAGGGGTGATGGGGCTGGCGGCGGACGGCGGCGGGGGCTTCGTGGCCTGGCTCGATCGCCGCTGGCGGGACGATCGGGAGGACACGCGGGAGTTCGTGGCGTTGGCGGTGGACGTCGACGGTCTCGTGCCCATGCCGCGGCGCTTCACCTTCGACGACGACCTCCGCGCCCTGGCCTTCGCCCTGGCGCCCGACGACGATCTCGTCGCGGTGTTCGGCCAGGATCCGATCGTGGCGCGCCTGCAGGCCGATGGCGCGCTGTGGACGCGTCGGCTCACGCTGGGCGGCGCGTCCTCGCCGGACTTCCACGCGAACGACGTCGGCGTGGACGCGCAGGGTGCTGTGTACGTGACGGGCGAGTTCGAGTCCCCGCACCATGGCGAGCCCAGCGGCTACCTCCTCAAGCTGGCCGCCGACGGGACGCCTCTGTGGCTCCGGTCGTGGATCACGCTGCCCACCGAGGCCGAGCAGCAGGTGGCGGTGGCCGACGGCACGGTCTTCGTGATGGACACCACGCCGGGGCCCAGCGACTTCAGCGAGGTGCGGCGCCTCTTCGCCTTCGCGCCCGATGGCACCCTCCGCGCGCAGACCGCCCTGCGCATCCAGGGGGGGCCTGCGGTGATGGCGGCGGGGATCGTGGCCGACGGCCCGCGCGTGGCGCTGATCGGGTCGCGCATCACCGGCTCCAGGGGTGCCTACGCCCTCCTCGTCGCCCACGTGGTGCTCGACGGGGACCTCGCCCTGGTCTCGAGGTCCGGGTCGGAGGTGGCGTACGGCGACGTGGACGCCTCGCCCCTGCACGTGTCGCGAGCGCCGGACGGGGGACTGCTGGCGGCCGCCTCGCTGGGGGAGCACTTCGGCCTCTTCCGCCTCGGCGCGGGCGAGACGGTGATGTCGGCCTACGATCTGGTGCGCCAGGACGACAGCTCGCCGGCGGTGCTCGAGGACCGCCCCATCCGCGTCGCGCACCTCGCCGGGGGGCGCGCGGTGGTGGGCGTGACCGCGGAGGCGCCCGGCACCTTCTCGCTGGTGCCGCGCTCCTCCACGTCGGCCGCCGTGCCGCTCGAGCTCGACACCACGGGCGTCGAGGTGGCCACCGAGACGCTGGCGGGCGTGGACGCGGGGCTCACCGTGACGGTGGGGGTCGATCCCGACGGCGTCGAGGACGACCCCGCCACCGGCGACCAGGACGGGCTGCTCTTCGGGGTGACCTTCTAGGAGGCTTCAGGCGCGCCGCAGACGCAGGGCCCCGGTGACCCGGCTCACCGGAACCCGGCGCCCCGCACGGGGTCCATGAACGCAGCGACGGGTCGCTCCACCGGGGGCCCGTAAGCCCGCCGCTCCTGCTGCGTTCCGGTGCCATGCCGCTGCTCCTCCTCGTCGCTGCCGCCCTCGCCGTCGATGTCGTCACCCTCGACCTCGACACCTGGGAGGTGCTGCGCCCGGACCCGCCGGCGCCCCGGCACGCACCGACCACCGAGGTGCTCGAGCGCCGGGTGGTGCTTGCGTCCGAGGAGGGCGCCTGGCGCGTGCAGGCCGACTGGACGGTGGCGGCGGCGCCCGGCGCCGACCTGCGGCTGGCGGCCGTCGACCTCGTGCCCGAGGTCCTCACGGTGGACGGGCGCCCGGCCGATGCGGCGGCCACCGGGGACGGCCTGCACCTGGGGATGGGACCCGGTGTGCACAGGGTGCGCCTGGTGGGCACCCTCCCTCGACAGGCCACGGGCACGCCGGTGGATCTGCTGCCCGCGACCCGGGGGTGGGTGGAGGTGCCCGAGGGCTTCGTGGTGGGGGCCGACGGCGCGCTCGCCTGGCTGGAGGAGGGGTGGGCCACCGGGGCGGGCGTGCTCACCGTGGCGCCGGCGCCGGCGAGGGCGCCGACGGGTCCCGTGGCGGTGGCCGAGGTGGGCCTGGGCGTGACGGTGGGGGCTGCCGACGTGGACGTGCGTGCCCGGGTGCGGTGGCGCGTGCGTCGAGGGCGGCTCGACGCGGTGGAGCTCCGGGTCCCGGGGGCGCCGCCGGACGTGGTGGTGGAGGGGGTGGGCGTCGCCGAGGTGGTGCGGGAGGGCGACCGGGTGCGCGTGCGTCTGGACGGCCCCGTCCCGCGCGTGGACCTCACGCTCGCGTGGTCGCGGCCCCTTCCCGAGGGTGCGCGGCTGGCGTGGGCGTGGCCGCGCCTGGAGGTGCTCGGGGCCTCGGAGGGGCAGCGCGCGGCGCTCCTGGCGCGGGACACCGACGCGGCGGTGGAGCCCCCGCGGGGCGAGCTGGTGCTGGTGGAGGACCTGCCGGCGGTGGCGCGGGACCTCGTGCGGGGCGAGCCCGTGGCCGCGCTGGCGGGCGACGTGCGCGGTGAGATCACGGTGGTGCGTGGCGTCCCCGCCGACCAGCCGCGGCTCTGGGTGGACGTGGCGAGCTGGGTGGTGGGGCTGTCGGACGAGGGACGCGTGCTGGCCCAGGGCACGCTCACGGTGCGCAACGAGCGGGCTGCGGGTCTGTCGCTGCGGCTGGCGCCCGGGCAGCGACTGATCGCCGCGGCGGTGGGCGGGCGTCCGGTGGCGGTGGTGCGGCGGGGCGAGGCCTGGGAGCTGCCGCTGCCGCGGTCGGTGGAGACCGTGCGGGGGCTGGTGTCCTTCCCCGTGGACCTCACCGTCCTGGAGACCGCGGGCAGACCGTGGTCGCCGGGTGCCGTGGCCGTGGACCTGCGCCTGCCCGAGCTGGAGGCTCCCGTGGGCGTGCGCCGGGTCACCGTGAACCTCCCGCCCGGCTACCTCGCGCGTCCGGGGGCCGACGGCGTGGTGGACGCCTTCACCGAGGGCGAGGGCCTGGCCTACGGCTTCGGCGTGGCCGACGAGGCCCGGGCCCACGAGCTCTTCGCCGACGCCCTGCAGGCCTGGCAGGAGAACCGCTTCGAGGTGGCCCAGGACAAGGTGGACGCCCTGCGCGCCATGGGTGCGGTGCACGGCAACGTGGACCTGCTGGACGACAACCTCCAGGTGGTGCGCGGCGGCACCGTCGACGCCGACGCCGAGGCGGTGGCCCGGGTGCGCGCGCAGGCGAAGGCGCGGGCCTTCGACGCCTACGCGGCGCAGGAGGAGACCGTGCGTCGGGCCCGGAAGGCCGAGGCGGTGGGCGACGCGGAGGGCGCCGCGGCGGCCTACCGGGAGGTCTCGCGGAACGCCGCGGCGCTCGCGGGGCTCGAGGCCGGCGGGGGGCGTCAGGCGGTGCTGGAGGACCGCGCGCGGGAGGCGCTCACGGCCGAGGCACCTCCGGCTCCGCCCGTGCCGACCGAGGCGGGCCTCGCCGACCGGCGTCGCGCGGCGGGGCTCTTCCCGGAGGCGGGCCCGGACTGGGTGTCGGACGACCCCGGGCCGCCGGTCGCCGCGGCGCCGCCGGATCCCGCCGACGTCGACGAGAGCCGCTTCGTCCGACCCGAGCTGCCCGACCGCGAGCTCCGCTACGAGCTCGCCGGCATGGAGGTGTGGGACGGGGCCCTGGTGGGGCGTGCCTCCGGGTGGATCGGCGGCGGGGCCGCGGGCCACGGGATCGCCTCGCGGGGCGAGGTGCTCACGAAGGACTTCCTGCGGAAGGTGCCCACCGGGCGCTCCTACCAGGAGGCCGTGCAGTTCGAGATCGGCTCGGAGGCCATGGTGTCGGACGGCAGGGGTCGTGGCCGTGCCCGTCGCCGCGGCGTGGACCGCACCCGCGGCATGCCCCTGTCGGTGCTCGACGCCCCGCCGGGCAGCGGCCCCGTCTCCGAGGACGGCCCCCTGCTCGTCACGGCCGCCGGCGTGGCCGCCGTGGTGCCCGTCTTCGACGCCACCGTGCGCTTCCAGCACGTCCTCGTGGAGCCGGGGGACGCCCCCGCCCTCACCGTCCTCGCCCGTCCCACCCGGAGGTCCCGATGATCCGCCCGTCCGCGCTGCTGCCGCTGCTGCTCCTCGCCGTGGGGGCCCAGGCCTCCGAGCCCGAGCAGGTCTCCCTGTCGTTGGAGGAGTTCCTCAAGCTCTACGAGGCGGCGCGGGTGCGGCCCGACAAGGTGCGCCCCCCGCCCCGCGCCCATTCGCTCGCCCAGGCCAGCTACCGGGGCGAGGTGGTGGTGCAGGACGGCGAGGCACGGAGCGTACGCGTGGACGGGCGCCTGCGGGTGGAGGTGCACCAGGACACCGGCTTCCTGAAGCTGCCGCTGCTGTCGTCGGACGTGGCCCTCGTCTCGGCCACGGTCGACGGCCGGCCCGCGGCCCTGGTGCTCGACGACGGCGCCTACAGCCTGGTCACCGATCGCAAGGGCGCCTTCGAGGTGCAGGTGCGCTTCGCGGTGCCGGTGACCAGCCAGCAGGGGGCGTCGTCCTTCGGCTTCGCCCTCGTGCCGTCGGGGGCCACCACCCTGTCGCTCTCGCTGCCCGGCGCCGACCCGCTCGACGTGCACGTGCAGGGGGGCCGGCTGCAGCAGGTGCGGGTGGACGGTGATCACCACGTGGTGGAGGCCGCCCTGTCGTCGGCCGCCCGCCTCGCCGTGAGCTGGCAGCGTGACGCCCGGCCCGTCGGCGATCAGGCCGCGGAGGAGCCCCGCATCTACGCCCAGGTCGACACCCTCGTGCGCGTGGGCGACGGCCTCGTGCGCACCACGTCCACCGTGCAGCACACCATCCTCTTCGCGGGCGTGCGGCGCCTGGCCTACGACGTGCCCGAGGGGGCCACGGTGCTCGACGTGCGGGGCTCCGGGCTGCGCGAGTGGTCGGTGGACGCCGACGGCGACGTGGTGGTGGACCTCAACTACGCGGCGGAGTCCAGCTACGCGCTCACCCTCGATCTGGAGCAGGTGGTGGGCGAGGGTCCGCTGGTCACGCCGCTGGTGCGTCCCGAGGGTGCCGAGCGCGTGAAGGGCTTCGTGGGCGTGGTGGCCGACGGGGGCCTCGAGGTGGCCGCCGGGGCGGTGCGCGGTGCCACCCCCGTGGACGTGCGGGCCCTGCCGGCCTCGATCGTGGGGCTCACGGGCCAGCCGGTGCTGCTGGGCTTCAAGTACCTGGGCGAGGGCGTGTCGCTGCCCCTGGCCGTCACCGAGCACGAGCAGGTGGAGGTGCTGGTCACGCTGCTCGACCAGGCCGAGGCCACCACGATGTTCACCGAGCACGGCCGCCGGCTCACCCGGGTGGTGTGGCAGGTGCGGAACAACCGGCGCCAGTTCCTCGGGGTGCGGCTGCCCGAGGGTGCCACCCTGTGGTCGGCGGGGGTGGCCGGTCGGGCGGTGCAGCCCGCCGTGGCGCCGGAGGGGGAGCTGCTGCTGCCGCTCCTGCGGTCGGCGAGCAGCGGCACCGGGCTGTCGGCCTTCGCGGTGGAGGTGGTGTACGTGGAGGAGGGGGAGGCCGCGCACGGCCGCAGCCGCCTGCAGGCCGCGCTGCCCCGGGTCGACGTGCCCACGAACTACGTGGCCTGGACCCTGAATGCGCCTGCGGGGTCGCGCATCCACGCCCACACCGCCGGGGGGGACCTGCGCCCCGTGCCCGCCCTGTCGCGTCCCGTGCGCGCCGACGAGGCCTTCGTGGTGCAGCAGGAGGTGGAGCAGACGGCGTCGGCCGCGCAGGCCGACGTGGATGCGGGCGCGCTGGGGACGGGGGCCGCGCCCGTGCGGGTGTCGCTGCCGGTGACCGGGCCGCCCATCCGGTTCGAGAAGGTGCTGGTGCTGGACGAGGAGCTGGCGGTGGGCTTCGAGTGGTCGCCCGGGCGGGGGTGAAGCCCTCCGCGGGGGTGGACCGTGTGGTCCGGGCACGCGCCTTGCTTTCGGGCGTGATCTCGGTCGGCCCCGGAGGTCCGCGTGCTCCGCCAGTCCCTCGCGTCGGGATTCCGCGTCTTCTTCCTGCTGGCCTCGGCCCATGCCGCGGGGAGCGTGATCGTGTGGGCGTTGCTCCTCGCGGGCGTGCTGTCGGCGCCGGCGGGTGGGCTGCCCCCGGTGTGGTGGCACGCGCACGAGATGGTGTTCGGCTTCTCTCGTGCTGTGGTGGCGGGCTTCCTCCTCACGGCCGTGAGGAACTGGACGGGGCTGCCGACGCCGACCGGCGGCGCCCTCGGCGCGTTGGCGTCGTTGTGGCTGGTTCCGCGGCTGCTCGGCTGGGCCGGAGCTGCGGGGATCCCCCTGATGGCCGTGCTGGACCTGGCCTTCGGCGTGGCGCTCCTGGCGGCGGTGGGCGTGCCCGTGGTGAAGGCGCGGCAGGGCCGGCAAGCGATCGTGCTGGTCTGGCTCGGGCTGTTCGCCGCCGCAGACGCCCTCTTCTACACGGGCGCCATGGGGTGGAGCGTGCTCGGACTGCAGCGGGGCGTGGAGCTCGGGCTGTACGCTGTGCTCGGCCTGCTGCTCACCATCGCCGCCCGCGTGATGCCCTTCTTCGTCCGGAGCGCGTTGCCGGGCTCGCGACCCTTCGAGGTGCAGCCAAGCTTCGACCGTGCCTTGTCGGCGGCCCTGCTCGCCTTCTGGCTCGCGCAGGCCGTGGCCGCGCCCACGACCGTCGTGCGGGTGCTGGCCGGCGTGCTCGCGGGGGGGCATGGCGTGCGCCTGGTCCGGTGGTGGCGCCCGGGGCTCGGCGGTCGGTCGCTGCTCTGGGTGCTCTACGGCGCCTACGGGTGGGTGGTGTGCGGATTCGCCCTGCAGGCCGTGGGACCGTGGATCGGGCTGGGGCCGGTCCACGCCTTGCACGCCCATGCGGTGGGGGGCGTGGGCGCGATGGCCGTCGGCATGATGGCGCGGGTGTCACTGGGTCACACGGGCCGGGACGTCCGCGCCCCGCGGCCGGGCCTCGCGATGGTGTTCGCGCTCGTGTTCGTGGCGGCCTTCCTCCGCGTGGTCGGGCCGTGGTGGGCACCCGCCTCGACCTTCGCCTGGTACATGGCCACGGCGGCGCTCTGGGTGGTGGGCCTGATGGCGCTGTCGGTGTGGGGTCTGCCACTGTGGACGCGCCCGCGCCCGGATGGCCAGCCGGGATGACCGATCGAAGGAGGACGCGATGGGCATGGCGTGGATCGTGGGGCCGCGGGTGGTGCACGTCCTCGCGGTGGTCGCCTGGATCGGTGGCGTGGGGTTCGTGACCACCGTGCTCCTGCCTGCGGTGCGCGAGAACGTGCCGCGCGAGGATCGCGTGGCCTTCTTCGAGCGGTTCGAGCGGAGGTTCGCCTGGCAGGCACGGTTCACCACAGCGCTCGCCGGGCTGAGCGGGTTCTGGATGGTGGAGGCGCTCGGGCTGTGGGGCTGGTTCCTCGAGCCGTCGCGCTGGTACCTGCACCTCATGGTGCTGGTCTGGACGGTGTTCACGCTGATGCTGTTCGTGCTGGAGCCCCTGTTCCTCCACGACCTGCTGCTGGCGCGTGCCCGGGTGGACCCGGACGGCACCTTCGAGCGCATCGTGCGCCTGCATCGCGTGCTGTTCGCGCTGGGCATGATCGCGGCCGGTGGCGCGGTGGCGGGCGCGCACGGGTGGTTGATGCCCGTGTGAAGCCCAGGAAGGACCCGCGCGGCGGGCCGGGGCATGCCATCCGGCCGAGTGGGGACGAGCGCGATCAGTCGGGTGGACAGGGGCCCACGTCGGCGAGGGTGGACTCCCGTGCCCATCGCTGGGCACCCTCCTTGAACCGCGACCACACGCCATGCAGCGGGCACGGATCCTCGCTGTTGCACGCGCCGATGCCGAACACGCAGTGGGTGGCCTCGAGCGGCTCTCCCACCGCGGCGAGGAGGTCCTCCACGCGGATGAGCTCGGGAGGCGATGCCAAGCGGTACCCGCCGTGCCAGCCCTTGCGCGCCTCCACGATGCCGGCGTCGACGAGCTGGCGCAGTACCTTCGATGCGTAGGCCGAGGGGACCTGCGTCCGGCGCGAGAGCTCGGAGGAAGGGGTCCACCGGTCGGCGTCGAGGGCGGCGAGGCACGCTGCGACACGCAGGGCGTAGGTCGCGGTGCGTGGAAGCAGATGCGTCGTTCGCGCTCCCGATGCCATGCGCGCTCCACGGCCCGGCTTCCGCAAGCACCGTGCCGTGGCCGTCGGTCTGCCTATCGCGCTCCCCGGTCGTGGCGCCTCGGAACTGGCACGCCAGATGCAGGGCGGGACTCACTCAATGGATAGGAAGGTCGCTCATGTACCCCGGCTCCCTGCGTATCCTCCGCGCAGTGCTGATCGCGTCGCTCGTCGGCGTGTTGGGCATGGGCGTGGTGCTGCGCGGCTGGCTCGCGGGTCTGTGGGCTCCTCCCCTGGGCTTCTCGGAGCTCCGGAGTGCGCACAGCCACCTCGCCTTCTACGGCCTCGTCTTCCCCGGAGCGTGGTGGGCATGGTCACGACGGGGCGCGCAGCCCCCGGGTCCTCGGCTGCTCGGACTCTACGCCATCGCGGTGCTCGCGAGCACGATCGCCTTCGCGATCCACGGGTACAGCCCCGTCTCCATCGCAGGGAGCACGGTGGTGCTGGGCGTCTGGATCCTCTGGGCCTTCCCACGGTTCCGCCACCTGGGTGCGCGGTCGTGGGAGGGCGTGGCGGGACCCGTGGTGCTGGCCTCCGCGATCGCCATCCCCGCCGTGGCGGTGCTCAGCAGTCGCGACGACCCGGCGGCGGGTGCGGTGGTGCGCGCCTTCCTCACGTGGCTCCTGCTGGGCGTGGCTGCGCCCGCCGCGCTCGCGCGCGCACACGCCCCTGCGCCGGCTGCGTGGATCGTCGCCACGGCCACGCTCGGTGCGGGGCTCGCGCTGGGGCCCCTGCCCACCCTCCCGACGCGTGCCCTGCTCGCGGCGGAGGGCGTGATCCTCGCGCTCGCGGGCCTTGCCTCGACATCCTCCACACCGATCCGCATCGGATGGACCGTGGTAGGCGCGGGCCTGGTCGCGCTCGGTGCGGGCCTGCTTCCCTCGTCCTACCCGGTGACCCTGGCGGGACTGCACTTCGCCGCGCTGGGGCCCGTCCTCGTGACGTTGTTGCGTCCTCGCGACTCGCTGCTGTCGGGGTGGTCCTACCTCGCGCTGGTCGGGACGTTCTCGGGTGCGATCGCGGCTCCCGCCTTCGTCGGCGGCGTGGCGTGGCCTCGGATCTCCGCCCTGGTGGGGTTCGCGGTAGTCTGCGTGTGGATCGTCGAGGCGGTCTGGTACGCTCGCGCCACTCGGGGACTCCGTGGGGTTTCCTCTCCCTCCATGTGCTTCCAGGAGAACGCGCCATGCGAAACATAATCGGACTGCTCACGCTCAGCCTGCACTTCGGGTGTCAGGGGACCGTGCGCGCGGCGCACGACGAGGCCGAGACGCCGACGTCCTACACCGCGCTCGAGGTGGCGGGGGGCGCGATGGGCGATCCCGTCGGGTCACCCATCCACGCCGTGCTCACCAGCCCGCCGGAGGTCCCGCCGGCCGTCGATCGCACCACGCCCGCGAAGGTGGTGGTGGAGCTCGAGGTCGTCGAGAAGGTGATGCCCATCTCCGAAGGCGTCGACTACACGTTCTGGACCTTCGGCGGCACGGTTCCGGGGAGCTTCATCCGCATCCGGCAGGGTGACACGGTGGAGTTCCACCTGCAGAACCACCCCGACAACAAGATGCCCCACAACATCGACCTGCATGCGGTGACCGGGCCCGGTGGCGGCGCGGCGTCCTCGTTCACCGCACCCGGGAACCAGTCCCAGTTCAGCTTCCAGGCGCTCAACCCGGGCCTGTTCGTCTACCACTGCGCCACCGCGCCCGTCGGCATGCACATCGCCAACGGCATGTACGGCCTGATCCTGGTGGAGCCGCCCGAGGGCCTCGCACCGGTCGACCGCGAGTACTACGTCATGCAGGGCGACTGGTACACGGTCGGCAAGTACCGCGAGAAGGGCCTGCAGCCCTTCGACATGCAGAAGGGCATCGAGGAGAACGCCACCTACGTGCTGTTCAACGGCTCGGAGGGCGCCCTCGTCGGAGACAACGCGCTCCAGGCCAAGGTGGGGGAGCACATCCGCCTGTTCGTCGGGAACGGAGGGCCGAACCTCGTGTCCTCCTTCCACCTCATCGGCGAGATCTTCGACAAGGTCCACTTCGAGGGCGGCTCCCTCGTGCAGGAGCAGGTGCAGACCACGCTCATCCCCGCCGGTGGTGCCGCGATCGTCGAGTTCACGGTGGAGGCGCCGGGCACGTACGTGCTCGTGGACCACAGCATCTTCCGCGCCTTCAACAAGGGTGCGGTCGGCATGCTGAAGGTCGAGGGTCCCGACGCGAAGGGCGTGTACTCCGGCAAGGAGGTCGACGCGGTCTACCTCGCCGACAAGGCAGCACCGGCCGCGCCCATCGCGGAGGCGTCCCAGGCGACCGCAGCGGGCACGCTGTCGCTCGCCCAGCAGGTCGATGCTGGGAAGGCCCTGTTCCAGGGCACCTGCTCCACCTGCCACCAGCCGGACGGGAAGGGACTCGGGGATGTGTTCCCGCCGCTCGCGGAGTCGGACTTCCTCATGGCCGACGTGGAGCGCAGCATCGGCGTCGTGCTCAACGGCCTGTCGGGGCCGATCGAGGTGAACGGGCGGCGGTTCGACTCGGTGATGCCGCCGATGAGCCAGCTCAACGACGACGAGGTGGCCCACATCCTCACGTACGTGCGCAACAGCTTCGGGAACAAGGGGGACGCCGTCTCCCCCGAGCAGGTCGCGCGCGTGCGCGCCACCACCGAGCGTCCGCAGGGCGCGGCGCACTGAGGACCGTGGTGCTGCTCCACCTCTACATCGCCGTCGCGGTGGCCCAGGTCCCGACCGATCTCGTCGCGATCCGTGGCGGGGCCTACCGGCCGCTCTACCCGGCAGATCCGGAGGTGCCCGTGGTGACGGTGGGGCCCTTCCGACTGGAGTCGCGTCCGGTGACGGTGGGGCAGTACCGTGCCTTCGTGCAGGCGCACCCGGCCTGGGCTCCGGGGAAGGTGCCCGCCGTGCGGGCCGACGAGAGCTACCTCTCCCGATGGTCCTCGGGAGCGACCCTGGCCGACGAGCAGCCGGTCACGGAAGTGAGCTGGTTCGCGGCACGGGCCTATTGTGCCGCCCTGGGACGCCGTCTGCCCACGGAAGACGAGTGGGAGCTCGTGGCGCGGGCGTCCACCGACGCCTTCGACGCCAGCGCGGACGAGGCGTGGCTCGCCGAGATCCTCGCCTGGTACGGACGCCCCTCCACCGACACGCTGTCGTGGGTGGGTCGAGGCACCCCCAACCGATGGGGTGTGCACGACATGCACGGGCTCGTCTGGGAGTGGGTCGAGGACTTCAACAACACCCTCGTCTCGGCAGACATCCGCGAGGCGGGAGACGACGAGCGTTCGCGATTCTGCGGTGTGGGCGCCGTGAGCGCCCAGGACGTGAAGGACTACGCCAACTTCATGCGCGTGGCGTGGCGGAGCGCTCTCGAGGGCAGGACGACCACGAGGAACCTCGGCTTTCGCTGCGCGGCGGACGAGGAGGGACCATGACGAGCCCATGGAACACCGTGCTGCTCGCCAGCACGGTCGCGATGGGGTGCTCGCTGGGCGAGATCCCGGCGCCGCAAGCCGCTGAGGTCGAGACGCGTGAGCCGCTGTTCGCGCTCGACGCCCTGCCAGGCGATTCGCTGTATCAGCTCACCGTCGACGCCGTGGACCAGACGGGGGCGTCGAGGACCCTCGACGCGCACCGCGGACATCCGGTTGTCGTGTCGATGTTCTACGCGCACTGCCCCGTGGCCTGCCCGATGCTCATCGAGGACGTGAAGCGCTTCGAGGAGACGCTCGACCCGGAGGTGCGCGCAGACCTGCGCGTCGTGCTGGTGAGCCTGGACCCCGCGCGCGACACACCCGAGGTGCTCGCCGAGGCCGTCGCGACCCACAGCATCGACGCCGCGCGGTGGACGCTGCTGCGGACCCCGCCCGGGGCCGTGCGCGAGGTCGCGGCCGCGCTTGGGATCCGGTACCGCCGAGCGCCGGACGGGGAGATGAACCACTCCTCGATCCTCACGCTGCTGGACCGCCGGGGCGTGCCGGTGGCGCGGGTCGAGGGACTGCAACGGGACGCCGCGCCCCTCCGCGACGCGCTCGCGCGCCTGCAGGGCGAGCGGAGGTCGCGATGAGCTCGCACCGTGTCGGCGCGCTGGTCGCGCTGTGGCTCGGGGTCGGGCCCGCGGCCGGAGCATCGGAGGAGACGACGGCGGCACCCACGGAGGTCTCCTCGGCCTCCTCGGTCTCCGAGGCCGCCGAGGCCGCCGAGGCCGCCGAGGTCGCCGGGCGGCGCGACCCGCCACCCGTGATCGGTCCGACCCTGTCGCTCGGGCACACCCTCCTGCCCGGCAAGCCCGCCGCCTTCGGCGTGGGCGTCCAGGCGGTGTTCGCCCGAGGGCCCTGGCGCTTTGCGCTGGAGGGCTTCTTCGCCTCTCCGGTGACGGCGTTCGCGCCCGCCGTGGGGGGTGACGTGGGCGTGGGGGCGGTGGATCGGCGCGGCATCGGTGGCGCGCTCGGAGTCTACGGACGCCATGTCCTGCCCACGGAGGATGCCGCCGGCTCCACGCAGCTGGGCCCCGGCGTCATGATGCTGGCGAAGCTCGCACCCACGATCATCCTCGCGACGCCCCTCGTGCTGTGGGTCGACGTGCAGAGTGGTGCGCTCACCCCAACCCTCTCGCTGAAGCTCGTGCTGGGCGTGCCCTGGGCGCGCTGAAGGAGTCCGACGTGCTGTCGAAGTCTCAGGCCCGATTGTTCTTCCTGGTCGCCACGGGCGGCTTCTCGTTCGTGTTCCTCGGTCTCACCGTCGACACGATCCTCCAGGTTCCCGAGCGCTCCCACGAGGAGGGCCTCACGCCGGCGGTCGTGCATGGCAAGGAGATCTGGGAGCAGAACAACTGCATGGGGTGCCACACGCTGCTCGGCGAGGGGGCCTACTACGCTCCCGAGCTCACCCGCGTGGTGGAGCGCCGGGGAAAGGAGTGGATCCGCCTGTTCCTGAAGGACCCCCAGGCGATGTTCCCTGGGGAGCGGAAGATGGTGCAGTACGACTTCTCGGAGGAGGAGACCGAGGCGGTGATCGCCTTCCTCGAGTGGGTCGGGAACATCGACACCAACGGCTTCCCGGCCGAGCCCGACATGCGACCCGCGTCGACCACCGCCGTGGCGTCCGCCGCATCGGACCTGCCGGAGCCCCCGCCCACGTACACCCAGGTCTGCGCTGCCTGTCATGCCGTCGGCGGCAAGGGCGGCGCGGTGGGACCCGCGCTGGATGGTGTGGCGGGACGGTTCACCGCGGCCGAGCTGGATCGGTGGCTCGCAGATCCCCAGGCGGTGCGTCCGGGCACGGCGATGCCCAACCTCGGCCTCGACGACACAACCCGTGCAGAGCTGGTCACCTGGCTCATGCAGCTCAACTAGGAAGGTGCGACGGTGACGTACTCCACGCAGAAGGTGTCCTACCTCTTCTTCGCGACCTGCATGCTGCTCTTCTCCCTGCAGATCGTGTACGGCTTCATCATGGCGTTCGCGCACATGGGCTACGACGGGCTCCACGACTGGATCCCGTTCAACGCTGCGCGGGCCACCCACACCAACCTCCTCGTGGTGTGGCTGCTCACCGGCTTCATGGGCGCCGCCTACTACATCATCCCGGAGGAGTCGGGGCGCGAGCTCTGGCAGCCGCGTCTGGCCGTGGCCCAGTGGGCGGCCCTCGTCCTCGTCGGTGTGGTGGCCGTGGTCGGCTTCCACCTCAACTGGTGGGAGGGCCGCAAGTTCCTCGAGATCCCGCGACCGCTGGACTTCCTCGTCGTGGCCGACGTGCTGCTGTTCCTTCTCATCGTCGGCATGACCACCTTCCAGGGCAAGCGCTACACCACCACCGGGCTGGTGCTGCTCGTGGGGCTGGTGTCGGCCGCGCTGCTGTACCTCCCGGGCATGATCTGGTTCGACAGCCAGGTGCTCGACTCCTACTTCCGTTGGTGGGTGGTGCACCTGTGGGTGGAGGGTGTGTGGGAACTCATCATGGGTGCCATCATGTCCTACCTGCTCATCAAGCTCACCGGCGTGGACCGTGAGGTGATCGAGAAGTGGCTCTACGTCATCGTGGGGCTCACCTTCGTCAGCGGCATCCTGGGGACCGGCCACCACTACTACTGGATCGGTGCGCCGGAGTACTGGCTCGTGGTGGGCGGCGTGTTCTCCGCCCTGGAGCCCCTCGCCTTCTTCGGCATGGCCCTGTACGGGGTCGCGATGGCGCGCCGTGGCGGCAAGACCCCCGACAACCGCGTCGCGTTGTACTGGACGGTGGGGTGCGGCCTGATGTCCTTCCTCGGCGCCGGCCTGCTCGGCTTCGCCCACACCCTGCCGCAGACCAACATCTGGACCCACGGGACCCTGGTCACCGCGATGCACGGCCACCTCGCCTTCTGGGGCGCCTACGCCATGGTGGTGCTCGCGATGATCTCGTACGCGCTGCCGCAGATGACGGGACGCACCCACTACCGGAGCTGGACGGCCGAGTGGGCCTTCTGGATCGCGAACTCGGGCATGATCGCGATGACCGGTGCGTTCGCCGTGGCCGGGGTCACGCAGGTCTACCTCGAGCGACGCGTGGGGATGGACTTCCTCGAGGTCCAGAAGGCGGTCGAGATCCACTTCGCCGGACTCGCGCTCGCGGCGTGCCTGTTCTCGCTGGGCATCGGGCTCTTCCTCTGGGACTTCATCCGCTACGGTCTCCCGAAGGACGACCAGATCGTGACCAGCAGCGGTGCGCTCACCGCGGAACCTGCGGTGGCCGGGTGAGCGCGTCGCCGTCGGTGGGATCGAACGCTCCGGACCTGCCCTGGTACCGGGCGGTGGGGTCCGAGTGCGACCTGTTCGAGCACGCGTGGCGCAACCAGCTCCCGCTGATGCTCAAAGGCCCCACCGGGTGCGGGAAGTCCCGGCTCGTCGAGCACATGGCCGCGGTGTTGGACCGACCGCTGGTCACCGTGCCCTGCCACGACGACACATCTGCGATCGACCTCGTCGGGCGGTACCTCGTGCGGGGTGGCGAGACGGTGTGGCAGGACGGTCCGCTCACGCGCGCCGTCCGCCAGGGTGCCATCCTGTACCTGGACGAGATCGCGGAGGCGCGCCCCGACGTGATCGTCGTGCTGCACCCCCTCACGGATCACCGGCGCCAGCTGGTGGTGGAGCGTCGCGACGAGGTGTTGCGGGCCCCGCCCGAGTTCATGCTCGTGGCGAGCTGGAACCCCGGGTACCAGCAGGGGCTCAAGGAACTCAAGCCCAGCACGCGCCAACGGTTCGTGGGGGTGTCCTTCGGCTACCCGGTCCCCGAGGTGGAGGTCGAGATCCTGGTGGGCGAGACGGGGTGCGATGCGGGCACGGCCCGCCGCCTCGTCGGCCTCGCGAGCAAGCTGCGCGCCGCCGAGCACCTTGGCCTCGTGGAGGTGCCGTCGACGCGGGTGCTGGTGCACGTGGCGCGTCTCGTCGGCGTGGGCGTGCCGCCGCGCCTCGCCTGCAGGGCGGGGCTCGTGGAACCGCTCACCGACGACGTGGACATCGCCCGCGCCTTGACCGACCTCGTCAACCTGGCGTTCTGACGTGCCCAACCTCGATCTGGACTGGGAGGTCGGGGCCTTCCGTGCGCTGCGCTCCCTGTGGCGGTGGGTGCGGCCGACGGCGCCCGAGCGGCGGTCGGTGTCGGCGGTGCCGCTGGGCGAGGTGGACCGCACCCTTCTCCCCCTCGCCCGTTGGGTGGCCGGGTCGGAGGTGCAGCTGCTCCCCGCGCGTGAGGTCGGCGGGGTGCGTGGGCAGGATCTGCTGCTGCCTTCGGCGATCGATGCCCACGCCGACCCGGAGGTGAACCGGGGCCTGTTCGTGCTGCGCGTGGTGGTGGGCGCGGAGATGACGCGCTGGATGGACCGCGTGCCCCAGGATGCGGAGGGGCGTCTGCGCGTCGAGCTGGTCGCCCTGGCGGCGGCGCTCCGCGCCTGCCGCGGATCGTTCGGGCGGTTCCACGAGGCGTGGCTCGAGGCCCTGGAGGTGGAGGCCAGGGCGCGTCCCGCCCCGCAGGATGTCCGCGCACGCGCGGTGGAGGCCTTGCGTTGGCGCGTCGCGCGCGGCGAGTCCTTCGACACCGGAGAGGTCCTCCGCCTCCCCGCTGCCGATCCGCGCGCGGCGGCTCCGCGTCCCTTCCTGTTGTGGGGTGAGGTCTTCCAGCACACCGAGCGCGGAGACGCCATCGAGCAGGGTGCCGACGCCGCGGTGTCCTCCCACGTCGGCACCGAGGCCGAGGCTCCGCCTGTGGAGGACCTGCGGCACGTCCGCCTCGACGCGCGTGGGGAGGACAAGGTGGTGAACCACACCTTCGAGAAGGTGGAGACCGCCGACGCGTGGGAAGGCAACGCGCTCCGAGCCGACGGTGCCGACGAGCTGGAGGACGAGCTGGAGGCCCTGGAGGAGGTCGATCTCGGTGACCTGGTACGGGGCGGGCCACCGGCCCGGTCGGTGCTCAAGGCGGACATCGGCGAGGGGCTGGGCATCCCGGATGTCCACCATGTGGACCCGAGCGAACGCGGGATCCCGTACGACGAGTGGGATGCCAGGGAGGGTCGCTACCGCGAGGGCTGGTGCACGGTGTACCCCGCGCGGATGACCAGCTCTCGGACCGATCTCGCGGAAGAGGCTGCGCATCGGAACCGGCGTCGCGAGGAGGACCTCTACCGGCGCCTTCGCGAGCTCCGCGCCGAACGTGCGTGGGCCAACCGTCAACGAGATGGCGATCATCCCGACATCGACGCGCTGGTGATGCGCCAGGCCGACCTCGCATCTGGCCGTTCGGGCGACGAGCGCCTCTACCTGCGAGCGGTCCCGCGCCGTCGGAACCTCATCACCACCGTGCTCCTCGATGTCTCGCTGTCCGCCGACAGCTGGGTGCAGGGGAGGCAGGTGCTCGCCGTGTCGAGAGATGCCGTCTCGGTGATCGCGGCCGTGGCCGAGCGTCTCGACGACCGGCTCCAGGTGCGGGCCTTCGCCTCGAACACGCGCAATCGCTGCAGGGTGTGGGAGGTGAAGGACCAGGCGGAGCGCTGGTCGACCGTGCGCGGGCGGCTGTTCGCGCTCGAGCCTCAAGGGTACACGCGGATCGGGGCCGCGCTGCGGCACGCCACCGCCGAACTGGCGCGGCAACCTGCCGCTGCACGGCTGCTGCTCCTCGTCGGCGACGGCAAGCCCACCGACTACGACCGGTACGAGGGTGCGCATGGACGCGCTGACGTGCATCACGCGGTGCACGACGCCCGCAAGGTGGGCGTGCATGTCCATGGTCTCGCGATCGATCCGGGCGCCCGATGGGCGATGCCCGCGATGTTCGGGCGCGGCCGGTGGAGCGCTGCGGACGACCCGGACCGGCTCGCCGAGGCCCTGGCCGAGGTGTACGGCCGCCTCACGGCGTCGCTGTGACGCCCATGGGCCGGATCGGGACGTTGCGGCCCCAGCGGAGGCCGTGCGCTGGAGGTCGCGCCGTGCCGACCTCGTGTGGAGTGCGAGATGCCCGTTGAGGAGGAGGAGGCGGAGCCCGCGGCGGCAGACCCGCCACGAGGGGAGGCCGTGGCGTCGCCCACCGCCGTCGGAGACCCACCCGACGCCACGCGTGGACTCACGGGGGGCACCGCCCTGTGGATCCTGATGACGGTGGAGGTGGCCACGTTCGGGATGTTCTTCCTGTGGTTCGCGTCGTCATGGCATGGCCACGTCGAGGTCTACGCGGCTTCCCAGGCGCAGCTCGACGTGCGCTCCGGCTTCGTGGGCACGGTGCTGTTGCTGGCGGGCAGCTGGCTGGCGTACGAGGGCGTGCTGGCGCACGAGGACGAGCGGAATGGGACCACCGCGCGGTCCTTCCTCGCTGCCTCGGCGGTGGGCTGTCTGTTCACGGTCAACAAGCTCGCGGAGTACGCAGCGCACGCAGGCCACGGGGTCTCCCTGTCCACCAACGGCTTCTGGTTCGCCTACCTGTTCCTCACGGGACTCCACCTGCTGCACGTCCTGGCGGGTGTCGTCGCCTTGGCTGTGCTGGGGTTCCGCGCGTTGCGCGGCGCCGGGTTGGGACGTGAAGACACGCTCTCGGTGGAGGCCACGGCCGGCTACTGGCACCTGGTGGACGTGATCTGGCTCTTCCTGTTCCCCTTGCTCTACCTGGTGCAGCCATGAGGCGAAGGACGCTCGCCATGCTCGCCTTCCTCTCGCTGCTGGGGCTCACCGCGCTCACCGCGTTCGTCCTGGAGGCCTCAGCGTCGCCGGCCCTGGTGCTGGGCATCGCCGTGGTGAAGACGGGCGTGATCGGCGCGGTCTTCCTCGAGCTCGACCGGGCGCATCCCGGATGGTCGGCGCTCGCCGTGGCGTTCGTCGTGGGACTTGCGGGAGGCATGGTGTGGTGCCTTCCGTGAGGTGATCGGCGTTCGGAGCCGGTCTGCGAAGTGCCGTGAGGCGGCGCATGTGGTGGGGGGCTCCCCGCACGCGCCGCCGGGCGCCCGTCCCGGTCAGGGCAGCGGCGCCCCGACCGGCCGCTCCATCGCACCGATGTCGCTCGCCACGCCCTGGGGACGGGGCGTGCCGCTGATGTCGTCGGCGATGAAGCCCGGCATCGACGGGGCCGCGTCGAGCAGGGGCGAGGTGGCCGCGGGCCAGAGTCCCATGCCCGAGGGATCGGGGACGAGGCCCAGGCTGACCAGGCCGAGGAGGTTCCCCGAGCCGATCACGTTCGCCATGCTCGTGTCCACGCAGGACGCGTCCATGTCGGCGCTCTCCACCGCCGACACCACCGGGATCCCGGAGCCCGAGGGCGGCGTGACGTAGGCGCAGTCCGGGAGCGACACGCCCGGGGCGGGACCCACGCGCCCGATGGCCGTGCCGATCAGCACGCCCATGGCGTCGTCGCGGACGAAGAGCTGGTGGGCGCGGCTGCCCAGGGACTCGTTGTCCACCATGGTGGTCGCCATGATCTGCCCGATGCTCTCGTCGGCGAAGGTGATGCCGCCCACCCGCACGCGCGCCACGTTCCCCATGAGGAAGCTGTTGTAGACGTAGGAGAGCGTCGACCCGATGGTGTGCAGCACGGTGGCGGAGTCGCTGGTGTTGCCGATGGCCACGAGCCGGCCGAGCACCACGAAGGAGTCCACCGCGAAGAACATGCTCTTGGCGCCCGGCGACAGCGTGTTGTCGATCGCCATCACCTGCTCGCCCGCGACCGACCCGTTGTTCGCGAAGAAGCCACCGCCGAACTCCACCACGTCGTTGCCCATGTAGAAGACGTCGTAGAGGTTCAGCTGGGCCTCCTGCACGAAGGGGTCGTGGTCGGGCATGCCGAGCAGGTAGGTGGTGCCCATGTGGGCGAAGCTGTCGGTCACCCCCACCTGGTTGAGCCGCACGGTGCCGCCGTCCTCCAGGTCGGCGAAGACCGCACTGCCGAAGCTGAGCGCGCCCTCACCCGGGATGGCCACGTTCCCGCACATCCACCATGCAGGGCAGGTGAGGTAGGTCGAGGGCGTGCCGGCCTGGGCGTCGATGATCGACACCTGCGACAGCGACAGGGGCACGTGCGTGGACTCGCCGTCGGGGATCTCGGCGGAGCCCTGCGCGTAGAAGGCGGCGCCCCAGAAGCGGTTGAGCGACACGAGGTTCAGGCCGAGGCTGCACGGGAAGGGCAGCTGCGGGCTGGGCGGGATGAGGCACGGGGTGGGGTGCGGCGCCAGCAGCGGGTTGCCGATCGGGTCTCCCTGCGCGTCGTGCGTGCCGAGCATCTGGCCCCACTCGATCACGTCCTCGATCTCCATGGGGATGCGGCATCCCTCGGCCCGTCCGCCGGACATGCCCAGCCTGCCGACGCCGGTGGTCGACACCGCCGCACACCCGCCGCGGAGGTAGGCGGTGCCGCGCAGCAGGTCGGTGCCCATGAGCGCGCCGAAGCCGTCGCCGCTCACGGAGATCAGGCCACCCACCCACGCCTCGCTGTCGGAGAAGGTGCTGTCGTTCGCGCTGAAGCTGCCCTCCAGGTGGAGGGAGCCGCCGCTGCCCCAGTCCGCGAGCCCGAACGACAGGGTGGACTCGGTGGCGTTGCCGTGGGCGGGGGCCTCGAGGGCCATGTTGCCGCCGTGGGTCTTCGCGAAGCCGTCGGTGACCGTGGTGCGCGTGAGCTCCACGCTGCCGTCCACCGCCCACACGTTGCCGCCCCGGCCGTCGGTCGACATCGGGTCGGGGGGGAAGGACAGCGCCGTGCCCAGCGCCTGGTTGTGCTCCAGCACCGAGTCGATCAGGCGCACGAAGACGTCGCCGAGCAGGGCGATGCCGCCACCGCTGGCATTCGTGGTGTTGTCGCGGATCTCCGAGTCCCACACCTCGAGGTTGCCGGCCACGCGGAAGCCGCCGCCGTCGTCGGTGTTGCTGTTGTCGCGCACGCGGGAGTCGCACATCTGCACCCAGCCGTCGGCGCTGATGTCGACGCCCGGAGCGCCCACGGCGCCCGAGATGTCGATGTCGGTGAGCAGGACGATGCCGTTCGCCACCACCAGCGGCGAGGCGCCCGCGGTGGCGGGCGTGAGGTTCACCAGGGTGCCGGGCACCGTGGACTGCAGGCGGACGTTGTCGGTGAGGACGAGGTCCTCGGTGTAGACGCCCGGCGTGATCGCCACCGTGCCGCAGCCGAAGGTGTCGGCCGCGGCCTGGATGGTGTGGAAGGTGGTGGCGCTGGGCGTGGCCGTGGGGTCGACCACGCAGTCGGCCACGGGATCGGGATCGCAGAACCGCAGGGTCTCCTCCGCATGGGCGGTCGACGACGTCGCGGCGCCCGCAGCGAGGAGGAGGGAGATGTGGAGTTTCATGGCGGACCCTCGTGCTGGAGACCATGGGTGGTCCCGATCACGGTAGTCCGGGGGTGTGTGCAACACTGGCACAGGGGCGTAACGGATGGGGTGTTGCACTCCGGCGATCCGGGGACCCTGACCGCGCCTCCGGCGTGCACCCCGTCTGCGCTGCGGATCGACCTCGACCGATGTAGGCTCGAGATGCCCGGGAGGTCTCCATGCGGTCTGTCTGCCTCGGTCTCGTCCTGCTCACCGCGTGCGCCACCGGCGGCGACGACGCCTTCGCCCCCGAGGCGGACGACGCCAAGGCCGAACGCACGCTGCGCGGCCGCATCGCCGACCTCGAGCGTCGCGACGCCGACTTCGAGCAACGCCTCGCCGCGGTGG
>JACKEO010000039.1 GCA_020632955.1 Alphaproteobacteria bacterium | reverse complement strand
TGCAGGCCATGCTCGGCCATGCCGACGTCACCACCACGCAGATCTACACCCACGTCACCCGCGAGCGCCTGAAGCAGCTGCACGCCGCCCACCACCCCCGCGGCTGACCCCTGCGTCACGTGCGGTGAGCACGGCTTGCCCCGCGCGGGTCGCGGGTCTACGTGGCCCGCCCGAGGGAGGCCCCATGAACGCCACCTTGCCCACCGGCCAGGATCTCCTCGACGCCATCGACGCGCTCCGGGTCGAGCGCGATGCCGTCATCCTGGCCCACTACTACCAGGAGCCCGAGATCCAGGACCTCGCCGACTTCGTGGGCGACTCCCTGGAGCTGGCGCGGCGCGCGCGCGACGCGCAGCAGCAGGTGATCCTCTTCTGCGGCGTCCACTTCATGGCCGAGACCGCGAAGATCCTCAACCCCACGCGCACCGTGATCGTGCCCGACCTCGACGCGGGCTGCTCGCTCGCCGAGGCCTGTCCTCCCGACGAGCTGGCGGCGTGGCGCGCCGCGCACCCCGATCACCTGGTGGTCACCTACATCAACAGCACCGCGGCCACGAAGGCGCTGTCCGACATCATCTGCACCTCCTCGAACGCCGCGCGCGTGGTGGCCAGCCTGCCCGAGGATCGGCCGCTGCTCTTCGCCCCCGACCGCAACCTCGGGGCGTGGGTGCAGCGGGAGACCGGGCGCGCGATGGACGTGTGGCCGGGCACCTGCATCGTCCACGAGACCTTCTCCGAGAAGGCCCTGCTCGGGCTGAAGCTGGACCACCCGGACGCGCTCGTGGTGGCGCACCCGGAGTGCGAGCCGCACCTGCTCGCGCACGCCGACTTCGTGGGGTCCACCTCGAAGCTGCTGCGGTTCACGCAGGCCTCGCCCGCCACCACCTTCATCGTGGCCACCGAGCCGGGCATCCTGCACCAGATGCGCAAGGCGCGTCCGGAGGCCACCTACCTGGAGCTCCCCGGGGTGGGGGACTCGTGCAGCTCCTGCAACGCCTGCCCGTACATGCGCCTGAACACCCTCGAGAAGGTGTACCTGGCGCTGCGGGACGGCGCGCCCGAGGTCGACCTGCCCGAGGCCCTCCGGCTGCAGGCCCTCGTGCCGATCGAGCGGATGCTCGCGCTGGGGTGACGTCGGTGAGACGCGGGGTGCGTGGCCGGAGGATCCCGGGTACCCTGGGGCGCTGCGAGGAGCGTGCACGCGTCGTGCGTCCGTTCCCGTCCTCGAGAGGGTCGAGATGCGCGCGCTGCTCCTGCTGAGCCTGCTGACCGTGGCCTGCAACCAGGGCGACAAGCCGATCCGGCTGGGCAACGGGTCGGCCGTCGACGACGGCGCGCCCGCGGGCGGCTGGGGCGACAAGGAGCCCGGCAGCAGCAACGGCGGCGGCAACGGGGGCACCGACACCGGCATCGACAGCGACTCCGGCAGCGCGGGGAACGGCGGCAACGGCGGCAACGGCGGAGCGAACGGGGGCGGCAACCCCGGCGGCGGCGGCACCGGCTTCCCGGGTCTCGGCACGGGGCTGCTCGACACCGACAGCGACGGCGTGCCCGACTATGGCACGGGCCTGCTCGGCATCCTCCGCGGCCTGTACGACACCGACAGCGACGGCGTGATCGACTCGGGTGCGGGGGGCACGGGCTTCCCCGCCACGGCCGGTCCGATGGTGCCGCCCTCGGTCATCCTGGCCAACACCCCGATCCTCGGGCTGCACCTCTTCGGGAGCGCGGCCACCTTCCCCTGATGCACCTCCGCGGGGTTCCGCTCCCCGCCTGCGCTATGCTGCGCCGCGGAGGGCGCATGCGCAGCTGGTGGTGGGGACTCGTCCTGGTGGGCGCCTGTCGCACGGGCGGCAGCGTGGTCGGCCTGTCCGACCTCGATCGCGAGACCGAGCCCGACGGCGCCGGGGGCTGGGCGAACGGCGGCCAGAACGGGGGCACCGAGACGGACGCCGTCGACCCCTGCAAGGGCGAGACCGACCGCCGCTTCGTGCCGGGCGACACCTTCAAGCGGGGTCTCGACACCGACAGCGACGGCGTCTACGACTACGGCATCGGCTCGCCCGAGCTGCACGACACCGACTGCAACGGCAAGGCCGACGAGCTGGAGCCCTTCCTGGGGCCCACCGGGCTCACGCTGCCCACCGACTCCGACTTCGGCACCGGCCTGCCCACGACCTGGGGCACCGGGCTCGGCGGCACCGGCCTGCCGGCCCCCGACACCGACCTCGCGCCGGCCCGACGCACCTGGCGGCTGTCCACCCAGCCCCTGCTCGGCCTCGCCCTGTTCACCGACGCGGTGGCCTTCCCCTGAGAGCGCCCCCCGCGGCGTGGGCCTACTTCACCTCGGGGGGGTCCCCCGAGCGCAGGCGCGGCGCCCCGTTGAGGGCCGTGCCGACGAAGTTCCGCGCCAGGTCGCGCGCTGCCGGATCGTCGAAGACCACGAAGTGGTCGCCCTTCGGCCACTGGGAGAAGCCCGCCGTGAGCGCGGTGTCGTCCCAGCCCTCGGCGTTGTCCTTCTGGGGCAGGGCGGCCCCGTCGAGCCCGCGGAGCACGAGGCCGGGCGCGTCGGTGCGGCGCTTGCCCACCAGGGGCATCCACGCGGCGGCGGCCAGGGCCTCGGCGGTGCGCGTGGGCGTGGCCAGATCGCCCAGGCCCGTGGTGAGGAGCACCGGCGTGGGCCGTTGCCCCGTGAGCCCCCGGTCCTCGTGGAACCAGTAGCGCGCGTAGTTGATCGGGTCGGTGGGATCGACGATGGACTGCACCAGGCCGAGCACCGGGTGCGTCTCGGTGAGGGGCTCGTCGTCGAGCAGGCCGAGGGCGTCGCGGATCAGGCCCGGGATGTCGAAGTCGGTGTCGCGCTCGACCGCGGTGATGGCGAGCTGGCCGCCGGCACCCGAGAGCATCACGCCCTGGACCCGCTCGCCGATCCACGGGAGGGCGAGCGCCCCGGTGATGCCGCCCTGGGAGTGGCCCATGAGCACGATGCGATCGGGGTCCAGCGGCACGCGCGTGCCGTCGGGCAGCTCGAAGGTGACCCCCTGGTGCAGGCCCTCGAGCAGCACGAGCAGGTCGGTGACCGCCTGACGGTGGATGTGCAGCGCGGAGTCGGGCGCGAGCACGTTGAAGGAGTGGATCTCGATGCGGGTGTCGGGCGTGCCCCGGGGGCCGTGCAGCGGCAGGTCGATGCCCAGGCCCACCACGCCCATCTCGGCCGCCCACCGGCCCACCTCCAGCTCGCTGTCGCTGTTGCAGAAGGTGCGGTAGTCGCCGCCCGTGCCGTGCAGGTACACCAGGACGGGCCAGCCCTTCTTCGGTGCCGTGCCCAGCGACTTGGGCGTGACCACCGACAGGCGCATCAGGTCCCACGACTGCACCAGCGGCAGGCCGTCGTCGCGGAAGGCGAAGGACCCGCCGGCGGTGGCGTAGGGCTTGTCGCCCTGCATCAGGATCGGCGTGACGTACGTGGACCGGTGGACGTCGTAGGCCTCGCGCTCGAGATCCACCGCCTGCAGCCTGGGCTCGAAGCGGACCGGGTCCAGCCGCTTGCGCACGAAGCGCGCGACCGTCTCGAGGGTGGCGACCGGATCGAGCGTGGTGAGCGTGGTGGCGAAGGCCAGCGTCTCGGGATCGATGCCGAGCGCGGGGAGCGCGGCCTCCACGGTGGCCTTGCCCTCGCCCCAGCGGCCGCTCGACGCGGTGAGCTCGTCCCAGGCCGGCACGTCGAGGGAGATGTCGGTGGTGACGAGCAGCGCGTACGTGCTGGCGGGGCGCAGGGGCCACCCCGGCACCGGGCTCACCGCGAGCAGGTTGCCGGGCAGGTAGGCGCCCTCCTGCGGCAGCCACTCGAAGCGCAGCGGGATGCGCTCGCGGAAGGTGGGGGAGGACGGCGTGATGTCCACCAGCTGGATCGGGCTGTCGGGTTCCAGCGTGCCCGCGCCGTCGGGGAGGCGGGAGAGATCGGGCGGGTCGTCGAAGCGCAGGTAGAGCGGCGCGGAGGTGGCCACGCCCTGCGCACGACCGGCGATGTCGAGGGCCGTGGCCACCAGCGGGATGCCGGTGGGATCGGGGAAGCCCGACCAGTCCGGGCGCCCGTCGTCGGTGGTGCGCGCATCGCTGGGCCAGGGGGCGGCGAAGAAGAAGCCGTCGGCGGCCGCGGCCGGGTCGAAGACCAGGCGCGTGTCGGGCGGGGCCAGGGGCTCGTCGGCGCAGGCGAGCAGGCCCAGGGTGGCGGTGATGGCGCGCGCGTGCCGCACGGGCACCTCCAGCCCCGCTGACCTACCACGCCCGGGCACGGTCCGCGCCCGGCAGCGCGGACGGAAGGTGTCCGGCCACGGGAGCCGCCGTCGACGGGTGGCGATACGACCCGAGGTGCGTCCCGCGGGAGGCCTTCCTGGCCGATCTCCACGACAGCGCCAGCCTCGTCGGCGTGCACGGCCACGGTCGGGCCGCCCGCCTCGTCGCGCGCGGCCTCCGGGCGCTGGCCCACCGGGGCGGGCGCGCGGCGGGGCTCGTGGCGGTGCCCGGCGACGTGCGGGCGCGTCGGGAGGCCCACGACGCCTTCCTCGACGACGAGCCGGCCCTGGAGGCCCTCCGTGGCGATCTCGCCATCGGCTGCCGGCACGGGCGCGAGACCTCGCCGGATGCGCCCGTGGGCCTCGTCGACGCCGTGCGGCTGCCCCGGGTGGCCACGGTGGCGGGGCAGCCGGTGGCCGTGGCCGTGGCCGGCGGCTTCGCCGCGCCGGCGAGGCTCCGCCGGGAGCTCGCCGAGCAGGGCGTGGCGCTGGGGCCCCCCACGCCCGACGAGCTGCTGCTCCACCTGATCGCACGCTCGCGCCAGCGCACGCTGGTGAACCGGGTGGTCGACGCCCTCTGGCGCGCGCCGGGTGGCTACGGCGTGCTGGTGGCCGCGCCCGGCGTGCTCGTGGCGGTGCGCGACCCCCAGGGCCTGCGTCCGCTCCTGCTGGGTCGCGTCGACGGCGCCACGGTCGTGGCCACGGAGGAGGCGGCGCTCGTCGCGATGGGCGCGGTCACGCTGCGGGCGCTGCTGCCGGGCGAGATGCTCATCGTCGACGACCGGGGCCAGGCCAGCGTCGAGCCCTTCGGACGGCGCACGGTGGCCCCCTGCGCCCAGGAACTCGCCCAGCTCGCCGCGGGCACAAGCCAGCTCCACGGGGCCAGCGCCTGGGAGGCGCGCACGCGGCTCGGCGAGGAGCTGGGCTACGCGGCGCCGGCCGCGATCGACGTCGTGGTGGCGGCGGGGGCGGCCGCGCTGCCGGCGGCCCACGCCTTCGCCGCGGTGCTCCAGAAGCCCGTCGTCCCGGCCCTCGGTGGCCACACCGCGGTGCCCGAGCTCGTGGCGGGCCGTCGCGTGGCGCTGGTGGATCTGGCCCCCGGGGAGGATCTGCGCGGCGCCGTGGGGGCGCTCACGGCGGCGGGCGCCGCGGCGGTGCACGTGCGGGGGGCGGTGCCGCGTCGGCAGCGCGCCTGCCCCTACGGGGTCGACGGGCGCGAGCTGGTGGTGGGGGAGGCGCCGGAGGCCTGGGCCACGCGCCTGGGTGCCACTTCGGTGGCCTGGCTCCCGGCGGAGCGTCTCGGCGTGGCCCTGGGCGAGGTGGGGCTGCCTGCGGGCGCCTGCACGGCCTGCGTGGGCGGGGCGCTGCCCCTGCCGCCGGAGGGCGAGGCCGACCAGCTCCCGCTGTTCGCGGCCGAGGGCGACGAGGCCTGATCGTCGCAGCGTCGGCAGGGAACGTCAGCCCACGCGCCCCCGTGCGATGCCCGACCAGCCGCACAGCACGGCCACGAGCCGGTCGACGCCGAGCGCGATGCCCGCCGTGGGGGGGAGGTGGCCCACCGCCTCGACGAAGGCCTCGTCCACCGGGTGGGGCTGCTTTCCCTCGGCCTGCCGCTGGCGCGCCGACGACGCGAAGCGCGCGCGCTGCTCCGGCGCGTCGGTGAGCTCCTCGAAGCCGTTCGCGAGCTCGACGCCGCCGAGGAAGGCCTCCACGCGTCGCGCCACCGGGCGGCCGTCCACCTGCACCACGCGGGCGAGGGCGGCCTGGCAGGCGGGCCAGTCCGTGACGAAGCAGGCGGGCGGCAGGCGTGGCTCCACGTCCTCCAGCCAGCGACGCTGCAGCGCCACGTCGAGGTCGTCGGCATCCCGCGGCGACAGCGTGGCCGCAGGGGTGGTGTGGGGGTCGAGGCCGGTGGCCTCGGTGAAGAGGGTGCCGTAGCCCCGGCGCTGCCAGCCCTGCGGCGCGGGACGGCCCAGCGCGGCGGCCGCTGCCGCCACCAGCGCCTCCACGTCGTCCATCAGCGCCGTGAGGCTTCCGCCCACGCGGTACCACTCGAGCAGCAGGAACTCCCGGGCGTGCCAGGGACCCACCTCCTCGGCGCGGAAGCAGCTCCCGAGCTCGTAGACGCGGGGCAGGCCGCTGGCCACGACGCGCTTGAGCGCCATCTCGGGGGAGGTGCGCAGCCAGGCCTCGGCCGCCGGCACGGCGTCGAGGCCGGCCTCGAGCGCCGGGGAGGGGACCAGCACGGGCGTGGGCACCTCCAGGAAGCCCCGGAGGTGCAGCGCGTCGCGCAGGGCGCGGAGCACCACGGCCCGCGCCCGCAGGCCGTCGGCATCGAGGTCGGCGGCCGGAGGGTGGAGCGGCCCGAGCGCGCTCAGCGGTTGACCCGCTCCACGTACTCGCGGGTGCGCGTGTCGACCTTGAGCACGTCGCCCGTCTCGACGAAGAGCGGCACCATCACGCGGGCGCCGGTGACCGTCTCGGCCTCCTTCAGCGCGCCCTGCGAGGTGTTCCCCTTCACGGCCGGCTCGGTGTACGTGACCTCGAGCTCCACGAAGTAGGGCAGGTCGATGTTCACCGGGTTGCCCTTGTAGAAGAGCACGTTCACGTTCATCCCCTCGAGGAGGTAGACGCTGTCGTCGCCGATGACGTCGCTCTGGATCGCGACCTGCTCGTAGCTCTCGGTGTTCATGAAGTGGGAGCCGTTCGCGTCGGTGTACATGTACTGCATCTCGTGCTCGGCCACGTCGGCCGGCGGCAGCTTCTCACCGGTGCGGAAGGTGCGCTCGATCGTGTTGCCGGTGAGCAGGTTCTTCAGCTTGGTGCGCGTGAAGGCCGTGCCCTTGCCGGGCTTGACGAACTGGAAGTAGGTCACCGTGAAGGGCGCCCCGTCGATCTCGACCTTGAGCCCGTTCCGGATGTCGGAGGTGTTGTACATGTCTCGCCCGCGGATGGAGGGGCCGCGCCTGTATCATGCGCCCCCGTCACGGGCAGCGGGGGGCGCGGGCGGACCGATCGTGGGTCGCCCCGAGGTGCTCGCCGCCCGGCCCGACCTCGCCGGGGTGTGGGAGGCCGCCGACGCGATCTTCCCGGTGCGGGTCACGCGCTCCTGGTGGGATCGCATCGACCCCGAGGATCCCGACGACCCGCTGGCCCGCCAGGTGCTGCCCGCGCGGGACGAGCTGGTGGCCGATCCCGGCGACCTCGACGACCCCGTGGGCGAGCTGGCGCGGTCGCCGGTGCCGTGGGTGGCGCCCAAGCACCGCGACCGGGTGCTGCTGCTGCTCACGAAGCGCTGCCACCTCACGTGTCGCTACTGCTTCCGGCGCACCCACGACCCCGAGGAGGGGGAGGATCCCACCCCCGCGGCCTGGGAGCGAGCGCTCGCCTACGCCGCGAGCTGCGGGGCGGGCGAGGCCATCCTGTC
>JACKEO010000038.1 GCA_020632955.1 Alphaproteobacteria bacterium | reverse complement strand
GCACACCAGGACGGCCAGCACCGAGTCTGCGGCGAGCTCCCATCTGCCTTCGCCGTAGGTGCTGTCCGTCATCGTTGGGCGCCTCCTGGCGGCGATGGGTGCCCGTATGGAGGCGCTCCGCCCGGAGCCAGCCTGTCGCGGAACGACCGCGAGCCGACCCCTCGGACGGCCCGCGCCTCCTCACCTCGGCGTCACCCCCGCAGCGCGATGGCCGCGTCGATGTCGCCACCCGCGTGCAGCGCGCTCGCCATCGCGTGCCGCAGGAAGGCCATCCGGCTCTTGAACCCGAGGCGCTTCCAGGCGGCGTCGAGCACCTCGACGTCGGGCTCGGCCATGCGCAGGGGCAGGACCATCATCTTCGTGCCGGGGTCGCGCTTGGGCGGGCGCTGGCTGGGTCCGACCGGGATGTTGCCCTTGCGGGCCTCGCGGATCTTCCACACCAGGTACCCGCGGTGCGTGCTGCCGGTGCGGCGGCCGACCACCTCGACCTGGAGGTCGCTTTCGGGGAGGGCCGCCTGGGCCACGGAGATCGGCGCGCCCCTGGACCCGGCTGCGCGCGTCGGCCTGGGCACAGCCCGCCGCTCTCCCATGGCCGATGCGTGCGGCCGAGGTAGAGCCTCGGCTCGGGGAGGAAAGTCGCTGGATGCCGCACGGCGCACGGGTGCTCCTGGTGGTCTGGTTCGTGGGCTGCGCGGCCGCGGACACGTCCGGCGATCGAGACAAGGACGGGGTCTCCGGAGACACCGACAGCGCCCCGGTGGATACGCCGTCCACCGGCGACACGGCCCCGAAGGATTCCGCCGATTCCGGCGACTCCGCCAACGTCGACAGCGGCGACACCTCGCAGCCTGTCGCCGACGGCATCGCGCCGGCCCGACTCGTCGTGATCACCCATGTGCTCCAGTGAAGGGGAACCCCATGCGTCGCTTCTCCCTGGTCTCCGCGTTCGCCGCGCTCGCCGCTGCGGTCCCCGCGCCAGCGTGGGCCACCTGCCTCGAGTTCACGGGCGCGGAGACGGCCTCGTGCGTGCCCGTGACGCTGCCACCGCCCCGGTTCGTGGTGGGCCAGTACCGGCTGGAAGTGCGGCTGGAGGCTGCCGACCTCATCACGGGCACGCCTCCGGCGCTGTGCGGTGCGGGGCCGGAGTGGCTCATTCCCGTGTGGCCGAGGGATGGCGGGACGGCCATCGAGACCAAGCTCAACGATCGGGTGTTGACCCTGCTGCTGTTTGCCCGAGGGACGCCCGGGGCCCAGGTGACCCTGTTCGTGTCGGAGGAGAACTCCAGCCCGCCGAGGTGTGCGATCGTGGGCATCGAGGTGCTCACGCCTTGAGGCGGGGCGCCCCGTTGCCGCACCAGCGCTGGTCGATCCGCATCTCCACGTACAGGGCGCGCGTGGAGGGCTCGTCGCGCCTGGGGTCGAGGCTTGACTGGACGCAGCCGTGTCCTCGAGGTGGCATGGCAGGTCCCGGGTGTTGCGCGGTCGGAGGGGCAAGCTCATCCACGTCGGGGCGGCCCGGGCGACGTGCGGGAGGTCGACCTGCGCAACGGAGCGTCGTCCTTCCTGGCCGTGGCGTCGCCGAGGTCTGCGGGGCTAGACTGCCGCATGGCAGCTTCTTCCTCACGCGATGACATCCTGAGGCGTCTGTCGGATGCCCGCGCATCGCTGCGCGAGGAGTTCGAGGTGGCGTCCTTCGCGCTGTTCGGATCGGTCGCGCGCGACGAGGCACGCGACGACAGCGACATCGACGTGCTGGTGACCTTTCGTCAGCCCATCGGGCTCGTGGCCTTCGGTGCGCTGGAGCAGCGTCTCGCGGACCTGCTGGGAGGCCGCGTGGACCTGGTCGAGCCGGACGCGCTCCATCCCGCGCTCCGGGATCGCATCCTGCGCGAGGCCCTGGAGCGGTGACCGCTCGGGTCAATGCGATTCGCCGGGCCGGCAGCCGGCACGGCGTCGTTGTCGGACGCTCGACGTGGCGCTGCCACGCCTGCGGTCCTCCGCCTAGCCGTGGCGGCTGCCGACCTCGGCTCGGTCACGATCGACCTGAGCGGTCAACGCTCTCGTTGCCGCCTAGGGAGTGGCGCTTTCGGGTGCGCGACATGCTGGGGGCTGCCGCGCAGATCAGCGTGTACACGCAGGGCATGGGTGCCGTGGAGTTCGTGTCCAATGCCTTGGTCGTCGACGCGGTCGTGTACCGGCTCCTGGTGATCGGCGAAGCAGCGGGTGCCGTGCCTGCGCGGATCCGCGAACGACATGCCCACGTCCCGTGGCAGGCCGTCCGTGGCATGCGGAATCGGCTCGTGCATGAGTACTTCGGGGTGCGGACCGAGACGGTCTGGGCCACCGTCCAGCACGATCTGCCCGTGCTCGTCGCCGTGCTCGAGGAGTTGTTGCGCGTCGAGCCGGAGGAGTAGCGAGGCAGTTGGGCTCCCGCGCGTTGCAGCGGAGGTGGCGGCCCGTCGAGTCCCGACATCCTTCGACTTCTGCTCGACGCATCACGACCTGGCCGAGAGTGAAGCCGCCACACCGCTTGTCGCCGATGCCGAGGCCCCACGCCCCCTGACGACGCCCACCGCACCTCCCCCCCATTCCCGGCCTCCACCCCCCACCTCCCGCGAACCCTCCATCCCGGCACGCCTCCTGCCTGCCCGCCCGGCGACCGGAGGGCCCGATGGCCGTGTGTGCACGCAGTGCCGTCCTGCGCGGGGTGGACGCGACGCCGATCGAGGTGGAGGTGGACCTGCTCCGCCGGCTGCCGGGCGTGTGCATCGTGGGGCTGGCGCAGGGGGCCGTGCGCGAGGCGGCGGAGCGGGTGCGTTCGGCGATCCAGGCGTCGGGTCTGGAGTTCCCGCGGAAGCGTGTGGTGGTGAACCTGGCGCCGGCGGATGTGCGCAAGGAGGGGACGGCCTTCGACCTGCCGATGGCGGTGGGGGTGCTGTCGGCCGACGGGCAGGTGCCGGCGGAGGCGCTGGAGCGGACGCTGCTGGTGGGGGAGCTGTCGCTGGGGGGCGAGCTGCGCCCGGTGCGGGGCGCAGTGGCCCTGGCGCTGCTGGCGCGGTCGCGGGGGTGGCAGCTGGTGCTGCCGGCGTCGTCGGCGGGGCAGGCGGCGCTGGTGCCGGAGGTGGCGGTGTACGGCGCGACCGACCTGGCGAGCGTGGTGGCGCACCTGACGGGGGAGCGTCCGCTGCCGCGGGCCACGCCGGCCCCCGCGGAGGCGGTGGCCGAGGAGGTGGACCTCGCGGACGTGCGGGGCCAGGCGGTGGCGCGGCGGGCGCTGGAGATCGCGGCGGCCGGGGGGCACCACCTGCTGCTGTGGGGGCCGCCAGGGTGCGGGAAGTCCATGCTCGCCCGCCGCCTCCCCGGCATCCTCCCGCCCCTGCGCTTCGAGGAGGCCCTCGAGGTCACCCGCGTCCACTCCGCCGCGGGCCTGCCGGTGGCCGAGCGGGGCCTCGTCCGCCACCGGCCCTTCCGTGCACCCCACCACTCGATCACGGTGGCCGGCATGGTGGGGGACCGCACGCTGCGCCCGGGGGAGGTCAGCCTCGCCCACCACGGTGTGCTCTTCCTCGACGAGGCCACCGAGCTGTCGCGCCCCGCCATCGAGGTGCTGCGCGGCCCCCTGGAGGACGGGCGGATCCAGCTCACGCGGGCGGAGGGCTCGGTGGTCTACCCGGCCGCCGTCTCGCTGGTGCTCGCCGCCAACCCCTGTCCGTGCGGCATGCGAGGCTCCGAACACCCCTGCGCCTGCGGTGACGCCGAGGTGGCGCGCTACCGGCGCAGGCTCTCGGGGCCCATCCTCGACCGCGTGGACCTGCACGTGGACCTCGAGGCCGTCCCGGCCGAGGTCCTCGTCGGAGGGCCCGCGGGCGAGCCGTCGGCGGCCGTGCGGGAGCGGGTGCTCGCGGCCCGTCGGCGCCAGGCCCAGCGCGGGCAGCTGGTGACGAACGCGCGCCTGGAGGGGGCCGAGCTCGCCCGCCGGGCGCCGCTCACGCCAGAGGCCACGGCCCTGCTGCACCAGGCCATCCGGCGCCTCGGGCTGTCGGGGCGCGCGGCCACGCGCGTCACCCGGGTGGCCCGCACGCTGGCCGACCTGGATGCGGCCCCCCGCATCACCGAGGCCCACCTCGCGGAGGCCGTCGGCTTCCGACCCCGCGAGGCGGCCTGATCACGCGTCCCGGCGTCCTGTCGGGTCCTGGTCCGTGCCGCGGTGGCCCGGACCACCTTCCCCCCGCGGTCCGGCGGACCGCATCCCTGGAGAGCGAGATGATCGAGGTCAGGTCCGAGGACCGGAGCAAGGCGCTGACGAGCACCCTGGAGGGGCTCGACAAGCGGTTCGGGCGCGGGGCCGTGATGCGGCTCGGCGAGCAGCCGGCGCAGCGCGTGAGCGTGGTGTCCACCGGCTCCTTCACGCTGGACGACCTGCTGGGCATCGGCGGGTGGCCCAAGGGGCGCGTGGTGGAGATCTACGGCCCGGAGGCGAGCGGCAAGACCACGCTGGCCCTGCACGCCGTGGCGGAGGTGCAGGCGCGCGGGGGCACGGCGGCCTTCGTCGACGCCGAGCACGCGCTCGACGTGATCTACGCGGGCAAGCTGGGCGTCGACACCGAGTCCCTGCTGGTGTCGCAGCCCGACAGCGGCGAGCAGGCCCTCGAGATCGCCGAGGCGCTGGTGCGCTCCGGTGCCGTCGACCTGCTGGTGGTCGACTCGGTGGCGGCGCTGGTGCCGCAGGCCGAGCTCGAGGGGCAGATGGGCGATCCCCACATGGGCCTGCAGGCCCGGCTGATGTCCCAGGCGCTGCGCAAGCTCACCGCCATCACCAACCGCACCGGCGCCACGGTCATCTTCCTCAACCAGGTGCGGCAGAAGATCGGCGTGGTCTTCGGCAACGCCGAGACGACGCCCGGTGGCAACGCGCTGAAGTTCTACGCCTCCATCCGGCTCGAGGTGCGGCGCATCGGCGCCATCACCAGCGGTCAGGAGCAGGTGGGCGCGCGCACGCGCCTCAAGGTGGTCAAGAACAAGCTGGCCCCGCCCTTCCGCAACGCCGAGGTGGAGATCATGTACGGCCGCGGCATCTGCCGCGCCGGCGAGATCCTCTCCGCGGCCGAGGAGCGCGGCGTCATCGAGCGGTCCGGGTCCTGGTTCGCCTTCGGCGAGGAGCGCCTGGGACAGGGCAAGGAGAACGTGCGCGACCGCCTCGTGGCCGAGCCCGAGCTGCTGGCGCGCGTGCTCGCTGCGCTCCGCGAGGTGGAGGGTGAGGCCGAGCCCGGCGGGGAGGCGGCGGAGGCCTAGCCGGTGCGTCTCGGCGCGGCGTCGGGCGACCGGCGTCGCGCCGTCCGTCGCGGAACGGCCCATGACACGGCTGTCCCACCCCCTTCGGTACCCGAGAACGAAGGGAGAACAGGAGGAGTCGGTCAGTGTGCGGCGAGGTGTGGCCGGAGCGCACGGGGTCGGTCGTGGGTCGGGTGCGGCGCGCCGCCGTCGGTCGCCGGCGAGGACGTCACGCCCGAGAAGGCAGGAAGCTGCTGCATCCTGTCGTCCCTCGCATCGGGCTGTCACATGACTGACACATGGGACCGCGACATGGATGTCGTGGTCGGCCTCTCGACGGGGTTCGCTGGACCCCTCCGTCATGGGGTCGCGGGTCGATCACGGAGGAAACCAGGGCATCCTCTCGTTCTGGCACGCGCCTCGCAAGGGCTGCCCGCGGAGACGCAGGACGGGTCATCGGCCCGCACCGCGAGAGACGCCCGGCCTCGGCGACGAGGTCGGGCGTTCTTTCTTTCTGCCGCTGGCAGCTGCCGTGCGCACCTCGATAGGGTCGCGACCATGTCCAAGGCCGGCCTCGACGGGGTGGCGTCCAGCACCAGCGCGCTCGATCTGCGGGCGGCCTCCCGTGATCTGTGGCCGGGCGGCACGCTCGACGCATGGCAGGGCAGGGCGGCTCCGCAGCCGGGGCGCGTCTTCTGGCCCGAGACCGACGACGAGGTGCTCGCGGTGCTCCGCGCCGCCACGGCGTCGGGACGGCCCGTGGTGCCGTACGGCGCGGGCAGCGGGGTGTGTGGCGGCGCCCGCGGCATGGCCGACGCATGGGTCCTCGACACCAAGCGCTTCGACCGCATCGGGGAGGTCGACCCAGAGACCTGGACGGTGGAGGTCGGGGCCGGCGTGAACGGGCAGCACCTCGAGGATGCCCTCGCCGCGGCAGGCTGGACCTGCGGGCACTCGCCGTCGTCGATCGGCTGCTCCACGGTGGGGGGCTGGGCGGCCGCGCGCGGCGCGGGCCAGTTCTCCAGTCGCTACGGCGTCTTCGAGGACATGGTGGTGGGGCTCGACCTCGTCACGCCCGGCGAGGGGGCACTGCACCTGGGCGTGCCCGGTCCGTCGTCCCCGCCACGGCAGGGGCTCCCCGAGTGGCTGCCCCAGGTGCTGGGCTCGGAGGGCACCCTCGGCGTGATCACCCGCGTGCGCCTCCGCGTGCGTCCGCTGCCGGCCACGCGCTGGCTCCGCGGCTACCGCTTCCCCGACGTGCACACCGCCCTCGACGCCATGCGCGGGCTGATGCAGGGCGAGCTGTGGCCGTCGGTGGTGCGCCTGTACGACCCGCTCGACACCTGGATCGGCGGCAAGACGCGACCCAAGAAGGCCCACGGCCACGAGGCCTGGTGGAAGGGCTGGCTCAAGCAGGTGGACGCCCTTCCCGAGGTGCGTCGTCGCCTGCTGGTGCTGCCCCTCAGCGTGCCCGGCCTGCTGCAACGGGTGGCCGAGGGCCTCGCCGACGGGGTGCTGGTGATCGTGGGCTGGGAGGGCCCGCCCGAGGTGGTGGAGGCGGCCGTGGCCGCAGGCCGCCCGCTGCTGGAAGTGGACGGCGTGGACCTCGGCCCCGAGCCCGGCGAGCGCTGGCACGCCTCGCGTCACGCCGTCAGCTACAAGCTCATGCCGGTGTTCGAGCGGGGCGGCTTCGCCGACACCATGGAGATCGCCGGCCGCTGGACGGCCCTGCCGCGGGCCTACGAGGCGGTGCGCCGGGCCGTGGGTCCGCACGCGCTCGTGATGGCCCACATGAGCCACGTGTACCCGGAGGGGGGCTGCATCTACTTCTCCTTCGCCGGGCGGGGGGATCGCGCGGTGTACGACGCCGTGTGGACGGCGGCCCTCGACGCGGTGCTCGCCAGCGGGTGCACGGTCACCCACCACCACGGGGTGGGGGAGCTCAAGGCGCGGTGGGCCAGCCGCGAGGTCGGGCCGGCGGTGCGGGGCTGGCGGGCGCTCTCGGCCGTGCTCGATCCGCGCGGCGTGCTCAACCCGGGACGCGTGCTCCGCACCGGGGAGCCTCCGGCGCCCCTGCCCGACGACGAGCTCGCGCCGGCCGACGGCCTCGCGTGGGTCGACCCCGCCCGGCCCAGTGCCGACGTGGAGCCCCGCTGGCCCTGGGCGCGGCTGCCGGGCCTTCCCCGCTGGCAGCGCAGCGCCTGGCAGACCACCTGGGTGGAGGTCCGGGGCGAGGTGGACGGCGTGGGCTGTGCTCTCGGACGCGGACCGCGGTCCGCGGCGGGCCCCGACCTGCGCGGCTGGCTCGCCACGCACGCGCCGAAGGTGCGGGCCACGGTGGGCGTGCCCGGCGCGGGGCCCCGCTGGATGGGCGCGGCGCGGGTGGAGCAGCCCTGGCGCGTGGCCCAGCAGCTGCTGCGCGCCGACCTGCGGCCCGGAAGCCTCGGCGTGGTGGACGGCGTGCTGCACGTGGGCTTCCGCGGACCGGCCGCGGAGGCCTTCGGCGCGCTCGCCAGCAGCCTGGTGCCCGGCGGGCTCGAGGCCGTGCCCTGGCGGCTGGTGCCCCTGGCCGCCGGGGTGCTCGAGCCCTGCGCGGTCGACGATCCCGCGGTGGTCCACGTCACCTCGGAGCGGGCCTTCCGGGTCCCGGGGAGCGCGCGTGCGTCAGGCTGAGCTCACCACCTGCGTCCTCTGCCCGCGGCTGTGTCGGCACGCCTGCCCGGTGGCCACCGGGACGGCCCGTGAGGCGGCGGTGCCCACCTGGATCGCCGACGTGCTCCACGGCTGGGCCGAGGGGCGCGTGGACGCTGCGCTCGCGGCGGAGGCCGCCACGCTGTGCGTGGACTGCGGACGGTGCCAGGACCACTGCCACCTCCACCGCCCGCTGCCGGCGCTGATCGTCGAGGCGCGGCGGGCCCTGCTGGACCCCCCTGCACTCGAGCCGCTCGGCGAGGTGGAGGGCGAGGGCGAGCTGGTGGCCGTGGAGACCGACGCGCGGAGCTGGTCGGAGGCGCTGGGGGCGGCGCTCGGACGTCCGGTGGGGCGCCTGCGGACCGGCGACGGTCTCGGCCGCGCGGGACGTGGCGGGCCCGGGTGGACGGACCGCGGCGCCGCGTTGGTCGCCCTCTTCCGGGGCCGCACGGCCGTGGTCTGCCACGGCGACGCGGCGGAGGTCCTCCAGGAGACCGGGGTGGCCGTGCGCTGGCTGCACGAGCTGCTGCCCTCGCTGGGCGAGGTGCGGGAGGGCTGCGCCCGCGGGGGCGCCGGGTGCTGTGGCGGCGCCGGACCGTTGGCGGCCCACCATCCCGACGACGCGGCGCGCATGGCCCGTCTGTGGCCCGCCGCCGACGGCCTGCTCGCCGACAGCCGGTGCGCCACGCACAGGGCGCGCTGCGGCCTGCCTGCCCGCGACGCGGTCGACCGCCTGCTGGAGCGTCCATGAGCGCCGAGACCGTCCTCGTCGTGAACCCCATGTCGGCCGCCGGACGCACCGGACGGCGCCTCGCGGAGCTGGAGGCCCTCGCGCGCGACGTGTGCGGGCCCGGCGTGGTGGTGCCCACCACCAGCGGCGGCGGTCACGGCCGGGAGCTCGCCCGGGAGGCGGCCGAGGCGGGGGCCGGGCGCCTCCTCGCCGTGGGCGGCGACGGCACGGCCAGCGAGGTGGTGGACGGCG
>JACKEO010000037.1 GCA_020632955.1 Alphaproteobacteria bacterium | reverse complement strand
CTGAGCACCCAGGCCACCTGACGCTCCGCCTCCTCCGCCTCGCCGCGCGCCACCGCCAGGCGGGCGCGTGCGTGGGCCTGCCGCGCCGCCGTGGGCGCCGCGCCGCTCGCCTCGGACGGCGGAGGGCTCGCGCCGAGCGAGGAGGCGGGCAGGCCACGGCAGGCCATCGTGCCCACCACGGCCAGGAGCAGCAGGACGCGCACACCACCTCCCTCCCCCGCTCTAGCAGGCGGACCCGGATCGCGGGTTAGCCGCGGCGATGCCCGCGCCTCCGTCCTCCGCTCCCTCCCTGCGCCTCGGCCTCGGCCTGGTGGCCCTGGCGGGCCTGTGCTGGGGCCTCGCGATGCCGGACCTCCGCGGGCCGCCCCTGCTGGCGCTGGGCGCGCTGCTGTGGGCCCGGGGCCTGCGGGGTCGGCCCCTGCACGACGCCCTGGCCGCCGCGATCGCAGGCGTGACGTGGGCCGCCACCGCCCTGTCGTCGGCGCATCAGGCCCTCGTCGACTTCGGCCTGCCGCACCCCGCGGCCGCCACCGCCCTGATGATCCTCGCGGAGGGCCTGCCGTGGGCCCTGGTGGGGGCCGTGGCGGGCTACGCACGCCGCCTCGGCCTCGCGCCCGCCGTCGCGCTCGGGCTCGCCTGGCTGGCCTGCACCGAGCCCCTCGCCCAGCTCCAGCCCTTCCCGGTGCCCCCCGCCCTGCTGCTGGCCGGCGTGCCGTGGCTGGCCTGGCCCGCCGCGGTGGGCGGCACCGCGCTGCTGTCGGGCCTGGCGGTGGCCGTGGGCGCGGGTCTCCCCCGCGGTCGGGCGCTCGCGCTCCTGGGCGTCTGGGCGGTGCAGGGCCTCGTGTGGCCCGAGGACCCGTCGGGCAGCCCGGTGGAGGTGGGCCTCGTGCAGCCCGACCTCGACCCCCTCGACGCCCGCCGTGCGAGCACCGCCCAGGCGCGCGCCGACCGTCTCCGCGGCCTGGTGCGCGAGGCCGGCGGGAGCCTGGTGCTCACGCCCGAGTCCTCGTGGCCCTTCCGCCCCGGCGCGGAGGGCAGCCACCACCGCACCGCCCTGCGGGACGCCTGGGCCGGCCTGCCGCCCGTGCTCCTGGGGGTGGAGGTGCGCGAGGACGAGGGGGCCACCAACAGCCTCGTGACCGTCGAGGACGGCCAGGTCACCGGACGCTTCGACAAGCACCTGCGCGTGCCGCTCACCGAGCGCGCCCTGGGCGACTGGGGCCGCGAGGCCTACCGCGCGGGCACCACGCCCCGCGTGCTGACGCTGGCCGGCGTCCGCCTGGGCCCCCTCATCTGCTACGAGGACCTCTTCCCGGGCGCCTTGCGCGAGGCCGTCGCGGAGGACGTGGAGCTGCTCGTGGCTGCCGCCCACGACGGCTGGTTCCGCGGCGGGCCCGGCGCCACCTGGCACCTCGCCACGGCCCGCCTCGCCGCGATCAGCACGGGCCGCTGGGTGATGCGCCCCACCACCAGCGGCCTCAGCGCCGCCATCGACCCCTGGGGTCGGGTGCGCTGGTCGGCGCCGCACGTGGACGGCAGCGCGCCGGAGGCCCGCGGCACCGCGGTGCGCCTCGTGGTCAGGCGCCGCGCGCCGCCCCTGGCGGGCTGCACGCTGGCGCTCCTCTGGACGGCAGGAGGCTGGGCCGCCCTCGCCGCGGTCGCCCTGCAGCGACGCCGGGCGACGCGGTAGGCGCCGGACCTACTCGTTGCCCGTGATCTTGTAGTTGACCTCGGACTGCGAGGTGCCCTTGTACACCTTGATGGACCCGTAGAGGTCCTCCTGGGTGACCGGGCGCGGGCTGTAGACGCGCACCGCGGGCTTGGTGTCGTCGAGGCTGGGGATCGGCGCGACCTTGGGCTGCAGGCGGGCCAGCAGGTTGTCGATCGTGATGCCGTCGAGCTGGGTGTAGACCACGTCCTGCACGTTGCGCAGGGTGAGGCTGAGCGCGCCGAGCTCGTCGGCGTACGCGATGTCCTCGGCCTGGTTCGGCGTGGTGAGGAAGGTGACCGACGGGGCCTGCGAGCCGCGCACCCGGATGTTGTCGGGGTTCTCGTTCTGCGCGCGGCTGTTCACGCCGAGCACGAAGACGGCCTGGAGGATCGTCTCGGTGCGGCGCTCGCCCAGCTCGTCCTTCATCGTGACGAGCACGTCGACGTAGTTGCCGGGGGTGAGGAAGCCGTGCACGGCGTCGGCGCCCTTGAGGCCCACCGAGATGGCGCGCATGCCGCGGGGGATGAGGGCGTTGAGGCCCAGGCCCACGCTGCCGTCGGCCAGCCGCTCGGGGCGCACGAACTCGTTCGCGAGGATGCGCTCGCGGGGCACCTGGCCCACCACGCGCTCGCGGCTCGAGAAGACCTCGGCCTTGATGTGCTGCTTGGGGTTGGCCGGATCCTTCATGATCGGCAGGTAGTCGGGGGGCACGTTCACCACGAACAGGTCGTCGTTGGTGATGCCCACGCCCTGGTAGAGCGTGCGGCTGGCCGCCACCACGGTGACCGTCTCGACCGGGCGGTCGGCCACGGCGATGGCCTTGCGACGGTAGCCGTCGAGGATCGAGAAGATGGCGTAGATCGCGCCGAAGGCGACGACGATCGCGCCGGCGAAGAAGAGCAGCGCGATGCGTGAGTTGTTGCCGGACGATGCCACCGTGGACCTCCTGGGCGAGGGAGCCGGTCGGGAAGGGCGAGCTTGGACGGGGGGCGACGCACGGATCGTACCTCGCCCGGGACCCAATCGGAACGACTGGGTCCGGTCTTTTGCCTGACCTAGCGCTCCGTGGACGTTCCTTCGTACCGGAGATCGCCGCACGCGGGACCGGCGCAGAAGCGGATGAGGCCGCCCCCGTCGTCCTGCCGCCCCCTCGGGGTGCGCGGCAGCAGCGTGGCCTCCACCCGGGGACGCTCCGGCTGGAGCCCCGCGCGGGGATCCACGCGGCGGACGATCTCGTCCATCGAGACGCCGTCCAGCGGACGCCAGGCCACGTCCTGGGGATGGCGCAGGGTGAGGCCCAGCGCGCCCAGCTCGTCGGCGTAGGCGATGTCCTCGGCCTGCGTGGGCGTCACCAGGAAGGTGACCGACGGCGCCTGGGCGCCGCGCGCGCGGACGTCATCGACGTCCTCCTGCTCCGCGCGGCTGTTCACCCCGAGCACGAACACGGCCTGGAGCACGGTCTCGGTGCGGCGCTCGCCCAGCTCGTCCTTCATCGTGACGAGCACGTCGACGTAGTTCCCCGGGGTGAGGAAGCCGTGCACGGCGTCGGCCCCCTTGAGCCCCACCGACATGGCCCGCATGCCGCGGGGCACCAGCGCGTTGAGCCCCTCCCCCACGCTGCCGTCGGCCAGCCGCTCGGGTCGCACGATCTCGTTCACGAGGATGCGCTCCCGGGGGATCTGCCCCACCACGCGCTCGCGGGCCGAGAAGACCGCGGCCGGCACCACGCCCCGCGCGTTCGCGGGGTCGCGGGTGAGCGGCAGCGTGTCGACCGGCACGGTGACCACGAAGAGGTCCTCCGGCGTGATGCCCACGCCCTGGTAGAGGGTGCGGCTGGCGGCCACCACCTTCACCGTCTCCACCGGACGATCCGCGGCCGCGCGTGCCGCCTCGTCGAGGCGCTGGAGCACGGTGACCACCGTGACCGAGGCCACGCCGGCCACGCAGGCCGCCCCCACCATCAGCGCGATGCCCGCGCGCGTCCTCGTCGACCTCTCCATGCTCCACCTCGGATGCGGGTTCACGGCGCCTCGAGATGCCCCGGAGGCGGCCGCACGTGGTCCTGCTGCACGATCTCGCCCTGGAGCACCCGGCGGTAGGGCACGCGCCCCGCCAGGTCCCAGGTGCTGGTGAACACCGCCCGCGGCGTGAGCGTCGGGTAGGGCACGCCCGTGGCGGGCACGAGATCCCGGGCGGGCAGGCGCACGGTGGTCAGTGCGGTGCGCGGGATGGGCTCGCCCGCGGTGAGGTCGGCCAACGCCACCACCACCCGCACCTCGTCGTCCGGCCCCGAGGCCGTGCGGGCGTCGCGCTCCATGCCCAGGAGGACGCCCCCGCCGAAGGCGACGGCCGCGAACACCACGAGGACGGCGCGTCCCACACCGGGATGGATGCGCATCGGGACCTCCTGCGCACCACGGTCTTACCACATCGGTCTGCGGCTTTTCCGAAAACCATGCTGCGGAATTGCCGAAAGATGTCACCACGCCCGAGAAACGGCCTGCGTCCTCGATCGTCCGGGTGGGTGGGCGCGCAGGCCGGGGGCGCGATCAGGCCGCGTCGAAGAGGCTCCGCAGCTCGTCGGCGTCGAGCGTGCGCAGGAAGGTGGACTCGTCGCCCAGCGCCGCGTCGGCCAGGCCCCGCTTCGCCTCCTGCAGGTCGAGGATGCGCTCCTCCACCGTGCCCTCGGCCACCAGCTTGCACGACACCACGGGCTTGTCCTGCCCGATGCGGTGGGCGCGATCGGTGGCCTGCCGCTCCACGGCGGGGTTCCACCAGGGATCGAGGTGGATGACGTAGTCGGCCGCCGTGAGGTTCAGGCCGGTGCCGCCCGCCTTGAGCGAGATGAGGAAGACCGGCGGCCCGTCGTCGGCCTGGAAGCGGTCGACCACCGCGGCGCGATCCCGCGTGCTGCCGTCGAGGCGCACCCACGGGATGCCGAGCGCCTCGAGGCGCGGCTGGACCCGGTCGAGCAGCGAGGTCCACTGGCTGAAGACGAGCACCTTGTGGTCGTCGACCACCAGCTCCATCAGCATCTCCTCCAGCTCGTCGAGCTTGCACGCGTCGACGCCGTCGCCGGCCTTGCCGGGCAGCAGGGAGGGGTCGCAGCAGGCCTGGCGCATGCGGAGCAGCGCCTCGAGCACCTCCATGCGGAAGCGCGCGCTGCCCTGGTCGGACAGGGCGAGCCACACGTCGCGCCGCGCGGCGTCGCGCACCGCCTCGTAGACCTTGCGCTGCGCCGGCGACATCGTGCAGCGCACGACGATCTCGGTGAGCGGCGGCAGATCCGTGGCCACCTGGGACTTGAGCCGCCGCAGCACGTAGGGGCGCACGCGCCCGCGCAGCCGCTTGCGGGCCTCGGGGTCGCCGGCCTCGATGGGCCGCTCGAAGCGATCGCGGAAGGAGGACCGCGGCCCCAGCAGGCCCGGCATGAGGAAGCGGAACAGGCTCCAGAGCTCCTCGAGGCGGTTCTCGACCGGCGTGCCGGTGAGCGCCAGGCGGTGGCGGGCCTGCAGGGCGCTGGCCGACTTGGCCGTCTGGCTGTCGGGGTTCTTGATGGCCTGGGCCTCGTCGAGCACGAGGTAGCTCCAGGTGCGCCGTGCCAGGGCGGCCCGATCGAGCCGCAGCAGGGCGTAGGACGTGAGCACCAGGTCGGCGTCGGTGCGGAGCTTGCGATCGGGCCCGTGGTACACGCAGACGTCGAGGCCCGGTGCGAAGCGCGCCGCCTCCCGCGCCCAGTTCCGCAGCACCGAGGTGGGCGCCACCACGAGGTGCGGACCGGGCGTCTCGACGAGCGCGCCGAGGGTCTGCACGGTCTTGCCCAGGCCCATGTCGTCGGCGAGCACGCCGTGCAGGTCCATCTGGCGCAGGAAGGCCAGCCAGCGCACGCCCACGGCCTGGTAGGGCCGCAGCTCGGCCTCGAGGCCCTCGGGGAGCGTGCTCTCGGGCAGACCGTCGTCGCCCTCCAGCCAGGCGCGCAGGCGGCGGAGATCGGGCGGCGCCTCGATGGCCGCCTCCTGCGTGAGCTCGGCGAGCGCGGCGGTGGCGTTGCGGTCGACGCGCCCAGCGGCATCACGCGCCGCCATGAGCTCCTCGAGCAGCGCGCCGTGCTGGGTGAGCCAGTCCGACGGCAGCGGCGCGTACCCGCCGTCCATCAGGGGCACGAGGCTGCGCCCGGCGCGCCAGGCGCGCAGCACCTCCACCGGATCGGCCTGGCCGTCGGCGCCCCCGAAGGCCACGTCGAGGGTGAAGCCCGGTGGCAGCTCGGCGCCCGACGTGGGCGGCGCGGCGTCGGAGGGGCCGCCCCCCACCGTGAGCGTGGGGAGCACCGGGGCGCTCGACACGCGGAAGCGGCGGGTGTCCACCTTGCCCTTCACCTCCACGCCCGACCGCGGGAGCGTGTTCGTGAGCAGCTCGACGGCCGCCTCGGGGGGCAGCACCCGCTCGAAGCCCACCGCCAGGCGCGTCTCCTCCTCGAAGGCGCGCGCGATGCGGCGCTCGGCGCTGTGATCCCGCGCCGGCACCACCTCGCCCAGCTTCACGAAGGTGGCGTGCTCCACCCGGGCCACCGGGGGATCGCCGTACACGAGCACGGGACGCACGCGCAGCCCGCCCGAGGCCTGGCCGATCTCCACCATCACCCGCGGCTCGAGGGCGCTGGTGGACGGCAGGCGGGTGGTCTCGATCTGCACCGGCAGGCCGAAGCCGCGCAGGCGCGGCAGGTAGTCCGACACCAGCCAGGCCACCTTGTCCTTGCCGAACACGCGGTCGTCGCGGCGCGCGTTGAGCGCGCGACGCTCCCCCTCGGGCAGCTCACCGTAGGAGGTGGGGTGCAGCACGCCGTGCCGCAGGGCGGCCCCCAGGAAGAGCTTGTCGAGGCCCGGCGGGCGGTACAGCCCCACGCGGAAGTCCTCGCCCTCGTCGCGCACGGCGATCACGAAGTCGACGGGCTCGGCCGACAGGCGGATGGGCGCGCCGTCGAGCGTGGCGGGCGGCTCCCCCTCCAGGAAGACCAGCAGGCGCCGGAGCCGCTCCTCGTCGAGGGGACCGCCGCGGTGCTGCACCAGCAGGAGCTCGGCCTGGGTGTCGCCCCGGCGGGCCAGATAGTTGGACTCCGACAGGGTGCCGTCGAGGGGCTCCGCGCGGCCGTCGGGCCAGAGCACCACGCGTTGCACGGCGAGGCGGGCGCCGTCGGTGGTGAAGTCGTAGCGCAGCCGCACCTGGAAGGACTCGGCCGCCTCGGGCAGGGCGTGCCCCACCTTCAGGCCCTTGTTCACGGCGATCGTGGCGGCGCAGACGTGCACGCACGGGGCGGGCAGGTCGCAGTCGCACCCCGCGTCGGGCTCGTCGGGCCAGAGGTGGACCTCGTGGGGACGGGGGCGCCCCTGCATCTTCACGTGCAGGACGAGGGCGTCGTCCTCCTCGCCCACGCCCACGACGGCGCCCTCGCGGGCCAGCTTGACGGCCGCGGTCCACACCCGGGGGTCCGCCTCCTGGCGCACCTCGTCCAACAGCTCCGCGACCGACACGACTCCTCCGGCGACGGCCCGAGGCGTCGCGCCCGGCCCGGTAGCGCCGCCGCGCCCCGGGGGCACGGCGACCGACGATCAGCCCTCGAGCGAGGCGCCCACCAGCTTGTGCAGATCGCCCGACTCGTACATCTGCATGGCGATGTCGGAGCCCCCGACGAAGTCGCCGTCGATGTAGAGCTGCGGGATGGTGGGCCAGTCGGAGTAGGCCTTGATGCCCTCGCGGATGTCCCAGTCCTCGAGGACGTTCACGGTGGTGAACGGCACGCCGAGGGCCTTGACGATCTGCACGGCGCGCATGCTGAAGCCGCACTGCGGGAAGTCGGCCGTGCCCTTCATGAACAGCACGACCCGGTTGGTCTTGACGAGCTCGTCGATGCGCTGGCGGACGTCGTCGGACATGGGGACTCCAGGGCGGGCGGCACGCGGGTGCCGCCGCGCGGGCCGGTCAGCCGGCCCAGGTGTCGGGGGTGAAGGTGCGGAGGGCGAGGGCGTGGATCTCGCGACCCATCCGCTCGCCGAGGGCCGCGTAGACCATGCGGTGCTGGGCGGGCAGCGGCCGGCCCGCGAAGGCCGAGGAGACCACGCGCGCCGAGAAGTGCTCGCCGTCGCCCACGTCGTCGATCACGACCGCCGTGCAGTCGGGCAGGGCCTCCTCGATGAGGGCCTTGATGCGGTCGGCCGAGAACACGGGAGGACTCCAGGGCAAGCCCCCGACTGTAGTGCCGGTCCCGGCCTCCGGCAAGGGGGCGGTCGATCGCACCCGGACGGTGCCTTGACTTGACGGCAGGGCGCCGGATCGGCACCTTGCGCGTCGGAGGACTTCCGATGGTCACGTCCGCCCTGCTGCTCCTGGGTGTCGCCACCGCCCACGCCGGCTTCCTCCCGCTGTGGGAGGTCGACACCTTCCCCGACGGGGACCCGGTCGACGGCACCAACGACTGGGTGGCCGGCTACGACGCCGACCCCTGGCGGGGCTCGCGCACCACATCCACGCCGGGCGGGGACTTCCTCATCCCGTCCACCGACGACACCGCCAACCCCAACGCCACCTACGGCACCGGCGGGCCGGCCGACAACTGGCTGATCCGCGGCGCGCCCTTCGAGAACGGCTCGATCACGGCGATGCTCGGCAACCGCGACGACGACTCGATGGGCGTGGTGCTCTCGCACAACGGCGGCGGCACCTTCTACCTGGCGGTCCACACCGGCGGCTCGCAGCAGTCCCCGGGCTCCCGTCCCCCGCCGCTCGACGACACCCCGCGCCCGCGCGTGGCCGTGCTCCGGGTACAGCAGGGCAAGGCCACGATGATGGGGCAGGCCGACGCGCCGGCCCTCACCACCCGCAACTCCCCGCTGAACGCGCTCACCCTGGTGCGCGCGGGCAAGCGCCTGCTGCTGATGCTCGACGACACCACCCTGGTGGACGTCACCGACGACAAGCCGCTGCCCGAGGGGCGCGCCGGCGTCTACGCCTACGACAACGGCGACGATCCCCAGAACCGCATCGGCTACATCGACCTGGTCACCGCCCTGCTGCTCGACACCGACGACGACGGCGTGGCCGACGACGTCGACAACTGCCCGATCAACCCGAACCCGCAGCAGGTCGACAACGACGGCGACGGCACGGGCGACCCCTGCGACCCCACGCCGGGCACGCCCGACGATCCCACCGACTCGGGCACCACCGACTCGGGCACGATCAGCGACACCGACACGGGGATCGACATCCCCGGCCCGGTGGAGCCCGGCGAGTTCACCGACGAGGAGCTCTTCGCCACGGCCTGCGAGGGCTGCCGCACGGGCGCGCCGGCCTCGGCGGGCTGGGCGCTGGTCCTGATGGGCCTCCTCGGCCTGCGTCGGCGACGTCCCGGCACGTGACGCCCGGCCGCCTGGGCGGTACCCCACCCCATCCGGAGGCCCGCATGCGTCCCGTCACCCTGCCCGTCCTGCTGCTCGCCGCCTGTGCCTTCGCCAACGGCACGGGCCCGCGCGACAGCGACACGTCCGACACGGGCAGCCCGTCCACGCCCGCCACGGGCGACTGCCCGATCGGCACCACGGCCGCCACGCGCGCCACCCTGCAGGTGGACGAGCTGGCCATCGACGGCGCGAGCGTGCCTGGCACCTTCGACGCCAGCGCCACGGTCGACGGCCAGCCCTCCGCCTGCGTCAGCGAGGACGGCACCGACGTGATCCTCCTGCTCGGCGACGCCGTGGGGAACCAGGCGGCCGAGATCCGCGTCTCGTCGCCCTCGGCGGCCAGCTACGAGCTCGACGTCGACCCGGGCTACACGCTCTTCGTCACCGTGCAGGACGAGCTGCTCGGCGCGGTCACCTGGGCCGCCTGGGGCCAGGGCGAGCTCACGGTCACGAGCGTGGGCACCACCTTCGACTTCACCGTGATCGACGCCCAGGGCGAGTCGGGCGGCGCCCAGCTGCGCCTCGGCGCACGCGGCACGATCACGCGCTGATCGGGTGGGTCGCCCGGGTGGGCTGCGGTAGGTTGCCGGCGCGCCGCGACGCGCTGCTCCCGTAGCTCAGTGGATAGAGCACCGGCCTTCTAAACTTTTCAGTCTGAAGGCGAACTTCCACGGTTCGTGCCCGACTTCCACCCCGCCTCTCGCGGACACGGATGTGCTTACGTTAGCACTGCCGTGAACGTGACGGCTGCGGCCGAAAGCGAGGCGGAACCATGACCTTCGACAAGCCGCGGAAGTGGCGCCTGGAGCGCCAGAAGCGCGCCGGGGGCATCTACTACGTGCTGGCGAGCGG
>JACKEO010000036.1 GCA_020632955.1 Alphaproteobacteria bacterium | reverse complement strand
GAAGTTGTCGAGGTCGCCGGGCAGGATGCGGCCGAAGCTCTCGAGGGTGTCGAGGTTGAACGAACCCCCCAGCGGCACGATCTCGGTGTAGTCGGCCTTGCCGAACACCACGTACATGCGGCCGACGTCGCGGACCGTGAAGCTCTCGTCGTAGTCGGGCGCGCCGATGGCGAAGTCGGCGTGACCGTCCTGGTTGATGTCGCCGAGGCGACCGACCGTGGCACCCGCGCGCAGACCGGCGGCCGCCGTGAAGCGGATGGCCGTCACACCCGAGATCGGGCCGTTCGTGAGGCGGGTGGCGCTGCCGTACACCAGGTACGCGCGGTTGACCGTGGTGCCGAACACCATGTCGCGGAAGCCGTCGGCGTTGACATCGCCCACGCCGCTGACGGCGGTGGCGAAGGTGTCGCCGTCGGCATCACCCGTGATGCGCGCATCGTAGGTGATGGCGCCCGAGGCGAAGCCCGCACGACCGTAGAAGACGTAGGCCGCACCACGACGCAGGGCACCGTAGCTGGGCGCACCGACGATGAAGTCGTTGTAGTCGTCGTCGTCGATGTCGCCGAGCGAGGCCAGCGGCGCGCCGATGCGCTCGTTGTTGGCCGAGCCGACGAAGGTGGAACGCGCCAGGGTGGCCGCGAAGTCCTCGGCGGGCAGCGGCGAGAGCGTGCCGAGGATGAGGTAGACCTTGCCCTGCTTGTTCAGGGTGCCGGTGTACTCCGGAGCGGAAGCAAGGATGTCGGCGATGCCGTCGTTCGTGACGTCCTGCACCGTGACGCGGGCACCGAAGCGCGAGTTCTTGTCCTTCTCGCCCTTGATGATGGCGTCGGCGTCGCTCATGGTGAACGAGCCGTCGGCGATCGGGCCGAAGAAGACGTAGATCGCACCCTGATCGATGTCGGGGACGCGAGCGCCGGGCGCACCGACCAGGAGGTCGGCCACGCCGTCGCCGTTGATGTCGCCCGAGGCCACGGACGACCCGAAGAGGGCGTCCTTGCGGTCGCCGACGATCTTCACGTCCCAGTCACCGGAGCCGTCGTTGTAGACGACGCCCATGTCGAAGTGACCGCCCGCGTACTCGCCGCGGCGGATGTAGACCGCGCCGCCGGCGACCGCGCCGTCGTCGTTGCCGATGGCGGCGAAGATGGCCTCGTCGTCACCGTCGAAGTCCTGGTCCTTCAGGAAGCCGGCCGCGAACAGCTGATCGCCGCCACGCTTGCCGGTGAAGGACGAGAAGGCCTCGTTCAGGCTGTGGGGACCACCGAGGTAGTCCATGCCGTTGCAGTCGTTGTCGACGAAGTCGCAGGTCTCGGTGGCCGCGGGGTTGACCGACGACGCGGAGTCGTTGCAGTCGAGGCGGTCGGCCGAGTAGCCGAGCGGCTGCACGCAGGAGGAGATGCGCGAGTTCGGATCACCGAAGCTGTCGCCGTCGACGTCGGCGAACCACGTCGGGGCGTTCACGGCGTCGGGGTCGTCCGGTCCGTTGGCGCAGTCGTTGTCGATGCCGTCACCGCAGACCTCGACCGCGTTCGGGTTGACGTACGGGTCGATGTCGTCGCAGTCACCACCGATGGTGAGCGTGGCGGCGGCGAACTCGGGCTCCTCACAGGAGGCCTGGCCGTTGTTCTCGTCGCCGAAGCCGTCCTGATCGACGTCGGGGTAGTAGATGACGGCGTCGATGGACGAGCCGTCGTCGATGCCGCCGTCGCAGTTGTTGTCCTTCAGGTCACCGCAGAGCTCGTCGAGCCCGGGCGCGATGTCGGGATCGTTGTCGTCGCAGTCGACCGGGGCGGTGTTGGGGCCGCAGCTGGGCACGCCGTCCGCGTCGAGGTCGGTGGGCACGGTGCCCGCGACGCCGTCGCAGTTGTAGTCGATGCCGTCACAGGCCTCCTCGGCGCCAGGCCGGTACAGACCGTCGGCGTCGTTGCAGTCGCCACCCAGTGCGACGTGGAAGGGCGGAGCGGCGCAGGCCTGCACCGCGGTCATGCCGCCGAAGCCGTCGCCGTCACCGTCGTAGTAGAAGGTCTTGAGGTCGGCCCCGTCCTCACCACCGCGGTAGAGCGCCGCGAAACCGCCCTCGTTGGAGAAGGCGTCGGAGTTCGGCGTGCCGATGATGACGTCGGCGTAGTCGTCGTTGTTCACGTCACCGACGGCGATGCCGTAGGCGAAGTTGTCCTGGTAGGCCTGGCCACGGAACTTCATGTCGGCCTGGGCCACCGAACGACCACCACCGAGCGGGAAGGGCCCGTAGAAGCCCCAGGCGGCGCCCGACTGGGCCACGGTGCCCTGGGCCTTCGAGCCGCTGACGACGAGGTCGATCTGACCGTCGTTGTCGAGGTCGCCGGCGTCGATCTGGCCGCCGACCGTGTCGTTCGCGTACAGGCCCCAGATCACGTAGTCGTGACGGACGTGCATCGACTCGACCTGGTTGCCCGCCTGGCCACGGAAGAGGTGGACCAGACCGGTCTTGAAGCTGCCGGAGAGGTAGCAGCCGACCGCGAAGTCACCGAAGCCGTCGTTGTTGGTGTCGCCCAGCGCCACCGCCGACGAGCCGCAGCGCTCGTACTGGCGACCGTAGAGGCGCCAGTCGGCCGCCGTGGCCGCCATGGAGGTCGGGAAGGAGGAACGGCCGTGGTAGACGTAGAACGCACCAGCGTTCGACCCGGTGGTGCCGTCGTTGATGGCGCCGATGCCGAAGTCGGTGAGCGTGTCGCCGTTGACGTCGCCGAGGCGCGTGACCGTGGTGCCGAAGTTGCCACCGTTGATGGCGCCCTCGAACTTCACGTCCTCGTCGGTGCCCGCGAACTTGTCGCCCGTGAGGGGCCCGAGGAAGAGGTAGGCGGCGCCGCGCCCCGCACCGGACGCCTTGTAGAAGGGCGCACCGATGAGGATGTCGGAGTAGCCGTCGCCGTTGACGTCGCCGAGACCCGTGAGGCGGTAGCCGAACGAGTCGCCGTTGAACTGACCGAAGAAGGTCGCGTCGGCCTGGGTGGCGAGGTCGATCTCGGTGCTGGTGACCAGCGTGCTGCCGAGGACCAGGTAGGCCACACCGGCACCCAGCGAGATGCCGCCCGACGGCGCCGACCCGATGAGGAGGTCGTCGAGCCCGTCGTCGTCGACGTCGCCGGCGTTCGCGATGCGGAAGCCGGTGTGGTCGCCCGCGCTGGCCCCGTAGAGCGCGACATCGATGTCGTTCAGCGAGGCCGAGGCCGCGCCGTCGAACTTGTCGCTCGGCGAGAGCTGGACGTACACCGCACCGGCGTTGGCGCCGTTGATGTCCGTGCCGTCGGCTGCCATCGCCAGGTCCATCGCACCGTCGCCATTGAAGTCGGCGACGGCGACCCATCGACCGACGTTCGGCTGCGTTGCGGGACCGAACGGCTGCCAGACCGTGTCGGCTGCGGCCATCGGGAGGTCACCGCTGAGGTAACCGCCGCCAAGGTCGCACTCGTCCTCGACCGCGTTGGCGATCCCGGACACGAGGAGCGCGAAGGCTCCGACGCTGAGGCTTGCTCTCGTCATCTTCAAAACCTCCCCCGGCGACGGCGCTGGGAAGAACGAGGTCATCGAATCCACCGACCCAAGACTACCAGAACGTCCACCCTTCCGCGACACGTGCCGCGATCGTCTTCTCGCTTCCTTGGTGAAATCGCCATTTTCACGGCCGACTACTCCAGGGTCCCGTCAGGGGACGCCGCATCGTCGCGGCGCGGAGGGGAGGACATCCTCCTGCGGTGGGCCGGGACCTCGCTGCGGTGGAGCAGGTCGGACACGTCCCGTTGCAGGGCTCCACGAGTCTACACGATGCGGCTCGGGGGATCATGCCTTCCTTCGTTTCGTCCGGGTGTCGGGGCGCGGATCCACCCGCGCCGCGCCCCTGCGCGCCGCTGGATCCGCGGCCGGATCCAGCGCGTCACCCCTCACCCGTCCACCGGATCCGGGAGGTGGTGCGGGGGACGTTCGTGCCCCCCGGGGGACGCCTCGGCCTGTGCGAGCGCGATCACCCTCCCCTCCAGGCGGGCCACCTCGCCCCGCAGCGCGTCGATGCGATCCAGCGCGAGCCGCAACGCGCCGTCGAGCTCGCCGACGTGGTGCTCCAGGAAGGCGAGCTTGATCTCCATCTCGGTCGTGGGGTCGGACACCACCACCTCCACATGCGCGGGCGTTGCGCGGCGACCGGAACCGCATACACGGGGTGCGCGACGCGCGCATGCGCGAGGAGGCCCACCGTGACCGAGCCGCTGGACCGCGCGAAGGTCCGGGAGCTGCTCGACCTCACGGGCGGTGACCCCACCTGGCTGCACGAGCTGTACGCGACCTACCTCGACGACACCCGCGGTCGGCTCGACGCCCTGCGGGGCGCGCTCGCCGGGGGCGGTGCCGAGGCCATCCAGCGCGAGGCGCACGGGATCAAGGGGGCCAGCGCGAACGTCGGGGCCACCGAGGTCGCGCGGCTGTGCGGCGACATCGAGCATCTCGCTCGCCAGGGCGACGTCCTCGGCGCTCGTGCCGCGGCGGTCGCCCTCGACGAGGTCTTCGACCGTGTGCGCGCGGACGTCCCCCGGGTGCTGGGCCCCGGCTGACCCCATGCTGCTCCACCTGCGCGTGCGCGCGCTCGCGATCCTCGACGACGTCACCCTGGAGCTGGGTCCCGGCCTCCAGATCGTCACCGGCGAGACAGGCGCGGGGAAGTCCATCCTGGTGGACGCGTTGCAGCTGGTCCTCGGCGCGCGCGCCGCCGCCGGGCTCGTCCGTGCCGGCGCGGACGAGGCGATCGTCGAGGCCCTGTTCGACCTGACGGGTGCGCCCGAGGTGCGGGCCCGCCTGACCGAGCTCACGGGGACCGACGAGGCCGAGCTCGTCGTCCGTCGGACGGTCCGCGCCGGCGGAGGGTCCCGCGCCACGCTCAACGGTCACCTCGCCACCGCGGGCCAGCTCTCGCGGATCGTGGCGCCGCTGGTGGACATCTGCTCGCAGCACGAGCACCACGCCCTCGCCGATCCGGCCACGCACCTCGGCACGCTCGACGCCTTCGCCGGCCTCGACGTGCAGGTCGAGGAGATGACGGCGCACTGGCTCCGCCACCAGGAGGCGGCGGCGGCGGTCGAGGCGCTCAGCGAGCGGCTGCGCGCACGGGCGGAGCGCGAGGCCGTGCTCCGGCTCCAGCTCCAGGAGCTCGACGAGGCGGCGCCGGTCCCCGACGAGGACGTCGAGCTGGAGGCGGAGCACGGCCGCCTCGCCCATGCGGACCGCCTCGCCGGATCCACCCGCACGGCCGAGCGCGTGCTGTACGCCGACGACGACGCGGTGGGCGACCGGCTGGCCCGCGTGTGCAGCGATCTCGACGACCTGCGGGGCGTCGACCCCGAGCTGGACGCCCTGGTGGACCAGCTGGTCGAGGCCCGCGACGCGCTCGCGGCGGTCGCGCGGGAGCTCGGTCGCTATGCGCGGAACGTGCACGAGGATCCCCGTCGCCTGGCCACCGTGGAGGACCGCCTGGCCCTGCTCCGGCGCCTGGCGCGCCGTCACGGCGGCAGCCACGACGCGCTCGTCGCGCGGCATGCCTCCCTGCGACAGGAGCTCGCGGAGCTCCAGCTCGGCGATGCGCGACTCGAGGAGCTCGAGGGAGAGCGCCAGGCGGCCGCCGACGGGGCGGTGGCCTCGGCGCGGGCCCTGTCGCGCGCCCGCCAGGCCGCTGCGGCCGCGCTGGGCGCCGCGATCACCGCGCAGCTCGCCGACCTCGGGATGGGCGACGCGCGCGTGGACGTGGAGGTCGCGCGCCTCGAGCGACGCGCCGACGAGCTCTCGGCAGACGGCGCCCGGGTGGGCCGCACCGGGATGAACCGGGTGACCCTGCTCATCGCGCCGAACCGGGGAGAGCCGCCCCGGCCCCTGCAGCGCATCGCCAGTGGCGGGGAGCTGTCCCGGGCCATGCTCGCGGTCAAGCGCGTCCTGGCGACGCGCGCTCCGCGTGGCCTGCACGTGTTCGACGAGGTGGACTCGGGGGTCGGCGGCGCCGTGGCCGCCGCCATCGGGGCCAAGCTGGCCGAGGTCGCGGTCGACCGCCAGGTGCTGTGCATCACGCACCTCGCACCCATCGCCGCCTGGGCCGACGCCCACCACCACGTGCGGAAGGCCGAGCGGGACGGGAGGACCACCACCGAGGTGCACACGCTCGACGCCGCGGGCCAGGTGGAGGAGCTGGCCCGCATGATGGGCGGCAGGACCGTGACCGATGCGACCCGCGCCGCCGCCGCCGTGCTGGTCAGCCAGGCACGCGAGGGTCGTCCCCGCGCCTGAGCCTCACCAGGCCGGATCGGCCGAGGCCACCCGCAGCACGTCGCCGAGCACCCCTGCGGCCGTGACGTCGGCGCCGGCGCCCGGCCCCCGGACCACCAGCGGGTGCTCGCGGTAGCGCCCGGTGCGGAACACGAGGATGTTGTCGGGACCACGGAGCGACCCGATGGCGCTGTCCGACGGGACCTCGACGAGCCGGACGGCGACGCCATCGCGGGCGATGCGCGCGACGTACCGCAGCACGCCACCGCCCGCGCGGGCCTCGGCGACACGGGCGGCGAAGGCCTCGGCGTGCCGAGCCAGGGCCACGTCCAGCCCCTCCTCCAGGTCGGGCACCATCGGCTCGAGCGCCACGGCCTCCGGCTCCAGCTCCATGCCCATCGCGCGCGCCACGATGAGGGCCTTGCGGGCGACGTCGCGTCCCGAGAGGTCCTCCCGCGGGTCGGGTTCGGTGTAGCCGAGGTCGGCGGCCTCGCGCACCGCCTCCTCGAGGCCCGTGCCGTCCTGGAGCCGCGAGCAGAGGAAGCCGAGGGTGCCGCTGAAGCAGCCCGAGACCTCGTCCACCACGTCGCCGGTGTGCAGCAGCTCGTGGAGGGTGTGGAGCACGGGCAGGCCCGCTCCGAAGGTGGTCTCGTACCCATAGCGGGCGCCGGTGCGCAGGGGGGCGCCCACCAGCTCCCGGTACAGCTCGGAGGATCCGGACAGCGGGAGCTTGTTCGCGGTGACCACGTGGAAGCCCCGCTCCAGGGCGGCCAGGTGCAGCGTGCCGAGGGGCGCCGCGGTGAGGTCGACCAGCACGACGGGGCCGTGGCGCTCCTCCTCCAGACGCCCGAGCAGCTCCTCGTCCCCGGGGCGCTCCCCTCCCCCGCCGAGCCGCTCCAGCGCCTCGCGCGCGGGCAACCCGTCGGGCTCGTGGATCCACCGGCGGCTCGTGGCCACCGCGAGCAGGCGCAGCTCGAGCCGCTGCGCGCGTTCGAGGTCCTCGCGGGTCTGGTCGAGCATCCCGAGGAAGGCGGCGGCCACGCGCCCTGCCCCGAGGACGACCACGTCGAGACGGCGCGTGAGGCCGAAGGCGCGGTGCACCGCCCGGACCGCGCGCGGCACGTCGGGCTCCGCGATCGCGGCGGAGATCGACAGCTCCGCGGCCCCCTGGGCGATGGCGTGCACGTTGACGCCCGTGTCACCGAGGGCCCGGAAGAGGCGCGCGGACACGCCCGGCCTGCCCGCCATGCCCTCGCCGATCACCGACACGACGGCCATCTCGGCCTGGATGCGCGCCGGCTCGACGAGACCGGCCTCGATCTCGAGCGCGAACACGCGGTCGAGGGCGTGGGCGAGGCGCGCGGCGTCGACGCCGTCCACCACCAGCGAGACCGACTGCTCCGAGCTGGCCTGGGAGATCATCGAGACGTTGACGCCCTCGTCCTCGGTGACGCCGAAGATCCGGCGCGCCGTGCCCGGGAGACCCGCCAGCCCGCGCCCCGCCACCGTCACGAGGGCCTGCTTCCGGCTGGCCGTGACCACCTTGACGCCGTGCGGCGTGGGGGACGTCTCGGCGCTGACGAGGGTGCCCACCCGGTCGGGTGTGAACGTGGACCGGATCCGCAGCGGGATCCCCCGTTCGACCGCGGGCACCATGGTCTTGGGGTGGACCACCTTCGCGCCGAAGAAGGACATCTCCGCCGCCTCCCGGTACGAGACGCGCTCCAGCGAGCGTGCGTCCCGCACGAGGCGGGGGTCGGCCGAGAGGATCCCGTCCACGTCGGTCCAGATCCACACCTCCGCGGCGTCGAGCACGGCGCCGACCAGGGCGCCGCTGTAGTCGGAGCCGCCACGCCCGAGCAGCGTCGTGGTGCCCTCGGGCGTCGCGCCGATGAAGCCCGTCACCACGGGGACGACGCCCTGCTCCAGCAGCGGGAGGAGCGTGGCCCGGCCACGCTCCCGCGTGCGCGCCGTGTCCACCCTCGCCGCCTCGTGGCGGGCGTCCGTGACCACGAAGGCGCGGGCGTCGACGGCGCGGGCCTCGCGCCCGGCGGCGCGGATGGCGGCGGCCAGCACCGGCGCCGACAGCCGCTCCCCCATCGACGCCAGCACGGCGCGCGTCCGGGGGGTCTGCTCCCGCAGCAGCCACACCCCGCGCAGCAGGCTGCGGAGCTCGTCGAGGATGCCGGCGACGATCGCGCGGACCTCGGGTTCGGACGCGACGGCCTCGTGCCGGGCCTCCAGCCGCGCGACGGCGGCGAGCGCCGCGTCGACGTGGCCGGCCTCCGCTGCACGCCCCGCCGCGAGCAGCTCGTCCGTGACGCCTCCCATCGCCGAGGTGACCACCGCCACGGGACCTCGCTGCCCCACGACGAGCGACGCCACGTGGGCGATCCGCGCCGCGGATCCCACCGACGTGCCCCCGAACTTCATGACGATCACGACGTCCTCCGGCGCTGCGGGCCGCCGACATCGCGCGGCGCTCCCCCCCTCGCAAGGCCACGCACCGAGACAGCGCGCGGCGGTCGGCGACGCAGCGAGACTCGATTCGGCCCGTCGCCTGCGGTATGCACGCGGCCACACCACCCTCCGGGAGGCCCTGATGACCTCGCTCCTCGCCCTCGCCCTGCTCGCCTGCGGCGGCTCGACGCCCGCCCCCACGCCGGACCAGGCCTCGCCGGCTGCGGTCGAGGAGGCACCGGCGGCCGAGCCCGAGGCGGCCGCCGAGGAGGAGGTGCCCGTCTCGGAGGTCCACAAGAACATCTTCAAGCCGGTCACGAAGCCGACGCCCGCGGGCCACACCAAGGACCTCGTCGACCTCGGCCGGATGCTCTACTACGAGCCCCGGCTGTCGCTGGGCCAGGACATCTCCTGCAACTCCTGCCACGACCTGATGGCCTACGGCGTGGACGGCAAGCCCACCTCTCCCGGTCACAAGGGCCAGCTCGGCGCGCGCAACAGCCCGTCGTCCTACTTCGCCTTCGCGCACGTCGCGCAGTTCTGGGACGGCCGCGCGAAGACCGTGGAGGAGCAGGCCCTCGGGCCGATCACGAACCCGGTCGAGATGGCCATGCCCGACCTCGACACCGTGGTGGCGCTCCTCGACACGATCCCCGGCTACCAGACCGCCTTCGCGAAGGCCTTCCCGTCGCAGACCAAGCCGATCACCGCCGAGAACATCGGCCGCGCCATCGGCGCCTTCGAGCGCAACCTCGTGACCCCGGGCCGCTGGGACGAGTACCTGGGCGGCAAGGGCAGCGCGCTCACGCCGGAGGAGCGTGCGGGTGCCGACCTCTTCGTGTCGACCGGGTGCATCTCCTGCCACAACGGCGCCTTCCTCGGCGGCAACTCCTTCCAGAAGCTCGGCGCCGTCGAGCCCTACGAGACCGCCGACGAGGGCCGCAAGGAGGTCACCGGCGAGGAGGCCGACCTGCACGTCTTCAAGGTGCCGTCGCTGCGCAACGTCGCGAAGACCGGGCCCTGGTTCCACGACGGCAGCGTCGCCACCCTCGAGGAGGCCGTCAAGCTGATGGCGCGCCACCAGCTCGGCAAGCTCCTCACCGACGAGGAGGCCGCCTCCATCACCACCTTCCTGGGTGCACTCACCGGCACCATCGACAAGGCCTACGTGGTGGCCCCCGCGCTGCCCCCCGGCGGCCCCGAGACGCCCGGCCCGAAGGAGTGAGCGCGTCGCGGTGACGCGGCGGACCGTGGGCTGCGTGGTGGCACGCGGCCCGCCGGCCACGTAGCTTCCCGAGGTCGCCACCCGAGGGAGGGTCCATGTCCGGCCGCTACGTGCTCGCCATCGATCAGGGAACCACCGGCACCACGGCGCTGCTGGTCGACGAGACCATCACCGTGGTCGCGCGCGCGAACGTCGAGTTCCCCAACCACTACCCGCGCCCCGGCCAGGTGGAGCACGACCCCGACGAGATCTGGGCGTCGATGGAGGCCGCCGTCACCCAGGCGCTGGCCGCCGTGGGGGCCCGAGGCACCGACATCGGCGCCATCGGCGTGACCAACCAGCGCGAGACCTGCCTGTTCTGGGACCGCGCCACCGGCGTCCCGATCCACCGGGCGCTGGTGTGGCAGGACCGACGCACCGCCTCGCGCTGCCGCCAGCTCGCCGAGCAGGGTCACGAGGACCTGGTGCGACGCACCACCGGCCTCGTCCTCGATCCCTACTTCTCGGGGACGAAGGCGGAGTGGCTCCTCGACCACGTGGACGGCGCCCGCGCGCGGGCCGCCCGCGGCGAGCTCGCCTTCGGCACGATCGACACCTACGTCACCTGGCGCCTCACCGGGGCCCACGTCACCGACCCGAGCAACGCCAGCCGCACCCTGCTCTTCGACCTGCGGGAGCTCGCGTGGAGCGACGCGCTCACCGAGCTCCTCCGCGTGCCGCGCGCCTGTCTCCCCGAGGTGGTCGACAACGCGGCGGTGCACGGCCACACCCGCGGCGTCGGCTTCCTGCCCGACGGCATCCCCGTGGCGGGTCTCGTGGGCGACCAGCAGGGGGCCCTGTTCGGCCAGGCCTGCTTCGACCTGGGCATGGCGAAGTGCACCTACGGCACCGGGGCCTTCATCCTGCTCAACACGGGCGAGCGCCCCACCCCGTCGTCGCGCGGCATGCTCACCACCGTCGGCTGGCGACTCGACGGGCGCACCACCTACGCCCTCGAGGGCAGCGTCTTCATCGCGGGCGCGGCGGTCCAGTGGCTCCGCGACGGCCTGGGCATCCTCGGGTCCGCCTCCGAGATCGAGGCCCTGGCGGCGTCGGTGCCCGACAGCGGTGGCGTGGTCTTCGTGCCGGCGCTGGCGGGCCTGGGCGCACCGCACTGGAACCCCGACGCCCGCGGCACCATCACGGGCATCACCGGCGGCACCACCAAGGCCCACCTCGCCCGCGCCACGCTCGACGGCATCGCCCTGCAGGTGGACGACGTGGTGCGCGCGATGACCGCCGACCTGGGCCGATCGCTGGTGGAGATGCGGGTGGACGGCGGTGCTGCGGCGAACGACCTGCTGATGCAGCGCCAGGCCGACCTCCTCGGCGTGCCGTGCGTGCGTCCCGAGGTGCTCGAGACCACCGGGCTGGGCAGCGGCCTCCTCGCAGGGCTGGCGACCGGGGTGTGGTCCACCCTCGACGAGATCCGCCAGGCCTGGACCGAGCAGGCGCGGTTCGCGCCGGCCGGCGTGCGTGCGGAGATCGAGACGACGCGCGCCGCGTGGGCGAAGGCGGTGGCGAAGGCCTGACCGGCGCCGCCTCGATCAGCGCCCGGCGGCGGGCAGCTCGCGGGCCAGGCGGGCCAGCACCCACCGCAGGAAGACGAAGGGACGCTCCGCCTCCGACGGGGTGAAGCGGACGGCGAGCACGGGCGCGCCGTCCGGCGTGCGCTCCAGGCTCATCCGCCGCGGGTGCTCCGCGACGATCTGCTCGAGGGCGGCGGGCCCGAGGGCGCTACGCGGATGCAGCTCGAGGAGCGCGCGCACCTTCAGCCAGCCCACGCGCGCCAGCCCCACCCGACGGCACCAGGCGGCGATCTCGATCTTCCCCGCGAGGTTGTGCACCTCCACGGGCAGCGGCCCGCGCTCGTGCTGGAGCTCGTCGAGGATCGGCTCGGTCTCGTCGGGGCGCAGCGCACCCGACAGCCGGCGGTACCAGGCCAGGCGCTCGGTCATGTCGGGCACCAGGCTCTCGGGGAGGAAGGCGGGGACCCCGATCTCCACCTCGGGCTCGAGGTGGTCGCGCTCCTGCGCGCCCCGCGCGTGGTCCACCGCCTCCTCGAGCAGCTCCACCCACACCTGGTAGCCGACCGCGTCGATGTTCCCCGACTGGTCCTCCCCCAGCAGGTTCCCGCCGCCGCGCAGCTCGAGATCGGCGGCCGCCACGGCGAAGCCGGATCCCAGGCGCGTGTTCTCCACCAGCACCTGCAGGCGACGTCGCGCGTCACGGGCCAGCTCCTCCGGCGCGAGCAGCAGGCAGCTCCCCCGCACGCTCGACCGACCCACCCGTCCGCGGAGCTGGTAGAGCTGCGCGAGCCCGAACTGGTCGGCGCGGTCGATGATCATCGTGTTGACGTTGGGCAGGTCGACCCCGCTCTCGACGATGGCGGTGCACACCAGCACGTCGCAGCGATGCTCCATGAAGTCCACCAGCAGGCGCTCGATGCGCTCCGCCGGCATCTGCCCGTGCGCCACCTCGATGCGCGCCTCCGGCACCCACCCGCGGAGGCGCTCGGCCACCCGCTCGATGCTCTCGACGCGGTTGTGGACGAAGAAGACCTGGCCCTTGCGCTCCAGCTCCAGGCGGATCGCGTCGCTGATGCGCGCCTGGGTCATCCGGGCCACGCTCGTGCGCACCTCGAGGCGGTCGCCCGGCGGCGTGGCCATCACCGACATGGTGCGCAGGCCGGACACCGCCTGCTGCAGGGTGCGGGGGATGGGCGTGGCCGACATCGACAGCAGGTCGACGCTGGCCCGGAGCTTCTTGAAGCGCTCCTTCTGGCGCACGCCGAAGCGGTGTTCCTCGTCCACGACGACGAGGCCGAGGCGCGCGAAGCGCACGCTGCGTCCGAGCAGGGTGTGGGTGCCCACGACGAGATCGATCTCGCCCGTTCGCAGCCCCTCGAGCACCCGGCGCTCCTCGGCGGCCGGCGTGAAGCGCGAGAGCATCGCCACACGCACCGGCAGGTCGGCGAAGCGGTCGGTGAGCTTGAGGTGGTGCTGGAAGGCCAGCACCGTGGTGGGGCAGAGCACGGCCACCTGCTGCCCGCCCTCGATGACGCGCATCGCCGCCCGGAGCGCCACCTCGGTCTTGCCGAAGCCCACGTCGCCGCAGAGCAGCCGGTCCATGGGCGCGTCGGAGGACAGGTCCTCCTGCACGTCGAGGATCGCGCGGGCCTGGTCGGGGGTCTCGGTGTGCGGGAAGCGTGCCACCAGCTGCTGGTACAGCTCGCCCGGCGGCGGGTGGGCCGGCCGCTCCGCGAGCTCCCGACGCGCCTGCACGGCGAGCAGCTCCTGCGCGGCGGAGAGCAGGCTGTCGCGCACCTTGTCCTTGCGCGCGGCCCAGGTCTGCCCGCCGAGGCGGTCGAGGCGCACCTCCACCCCGTGGCGCGAGGCGGTGTAGGCCGACAGCTGGTCGAGCGAGGTGACCGGCACGTAGAGGACGTCGTCGCCGCGGTAGAGGATGCGGACGAAGTCCTGCTGCGCCCCGTCCACGTCGAGGCGGTCGAGGCGATCGTACCGACCGATGCCGTGCAGGCGGTGCACGACGAGGTCGCCGGACTTCAGGTCGGTGACGGCGCCGACGGCCGCCTCGAAGAGGTCGTGCGCCCGCCGCCGGGTGGCGGCGTCCTGGGCACCGAACAGGGCGTGGGTGGGCACGAAGGCCCACCCGCTCCGCGGCGCCAGGAAGCCGCGCGGCAGATCGCCCACGAGCACCGAGATCTCGCCGGGCCGCAGGTCCTCGATGGCGGCACGGCCGACGAGCACGACGCCGTGGCCGTCCAGCAGATCGTGCAGCAGCTCGGCGCGCCGCGTGGACGGCGCCACCAGGGCGATGCGCGCCTCCGCGTCGGCGAGCTTGCGCAGCCGCGAGACCGTGGGCCCGAGGTCGGTGCCGCGCACGGCGAGCCCCTCCACGGGCTCGGCGCCGAGCGGCCGACTGGCCTCCGAACCGCTGAGGTCGAAGACCGGGTGGGCGTCACGGATCCACCGCTCGACGTGATCCAGCGGGAGGAAGCGCTCGTCGGGGGGCACGAGGGGACGCTCGTCCCCGTCGAGCTCGCGCCAGCGTCGCGCCACCGTGTCGAGGGTGTCGCGCGCGGACGCCAGCACCGCGCGCGGCTGCACCACCACGGAACGGCCCCCCTCGAGGAGGTCCAGGGGCGCCGTGGTGGGCACCAGGGCCGGGAGGTGGTCCTCGACGGCCGAGAAGCGGATGCCTGCGCGCAGCTCCTCCACCAGGCGGCGCCGGAGCGTGAGGCCACGTCCCTGGGCCGCGGCGAGGCGTCCGAGCTCGGCGGCGAACCGCGCGACCGCCTCGTCGTCCACCCGTTCCTCGCGGGCGGGGAGCACGGTGGCGCGCGCCGCACGCCCCGTGGCGCGCAGGGTGCGGGGGTCGAGGCGACGGATCTCCTCGATCTCGTCGTCGAAGAAGTCGATGCGACGAGGCGCGGGCAGGCCGGCCGACCAGACGTCCACCACGTCGCCGCGCACAGCGAAGGTGCCGGGATGCTCGGCGCGCGCGGCGGCGAGGTACCCGGTGGTGGTGAGCTCGGCGACGAGCTCGTCCCGGTCGAGGCGTGCGCCCACCTCGAGGGTGAGCGTGCCCGCCGCGCGCACCGCGGCGGTGGGCACCCGCTGGAGCAGCGCCCGCACGGGCGCCACGACGATCAGCGGATCGCCCCGTCCCCAGCGGTGCAGCGTGCGCGTGCGCTGCGCCACGACGTCGGGCGACGGGGAGAAGCCGTCGTAGGGGCGGACGTCGTCGGCGGGGAAGGTCTCCACGCGGCCCGGTTCGTCGGCGAAGAAGCGCAGCGCGCGCGCCAGCCGCTCCGCGGCATCGGGCTCGTCGACCACCACCACGGTGCGTTCGGCGGGATCGAGCCGGGCGAGCACGAAGGCGAGCGCGTCCGGCGGCAGCTCCGCCCACCCGACGCCCTGGGCACGAAGGCGCGCGGCATCCTGCAGGAAGCCCTGGGACACGGCCACCGGGCGCTACGCCGAGACGGGCGGTGCCGAGGCGTCACCGTGGCGCAGCGCCCACAGCGCGCGTCGCTCGTCGTACACGGCGAGCATCGCCAGGGCACACCACCACGATCCGAGCACGGTGACGACCTGCCGCGCCACCACCACCGGCGTGGAGAGGACGTCGGGGTCGACCAGCATCGCCGTGAGCTCCGCGGGCCCGAGCTCGACCGAGGCCAGCCCCAGGGTGATGCAGCTCGTGCCCACGAACCACAGCACGAGCATCCGGAAGATCTTGCCGCGGATGCCGCGGACCAGCTCCACCGACCGCGCGAAGGAGGGTCGCTCGGGCTCCACGATGGCGGCGAGATCGGCCAGCGCGTAGCTCACGCCGAACCAGACGCCCGGCACGATCACCTGCCCGCCGAGCAGCACGAGCTGGTTGCGGCCCGCCCACACCACCACCACGTCGGCCGCGTGGCCCCAGGCCTCGCCGAGCACCCCGGAGAGCGGCTCGCCCGCCTGCACGCGACGCGCCGCGACCACCCACACCGCCGCGCACAGGCCCCCGACGACACCCGTGACCAGGAGCTCCCACGACATCACCACCAGGGCGAGCACGATGCCGCCTCCCCCCTGTGCGGCCATGGGGGCTGCGCGCGCCGCCAGCGTGAGCGCGAGGCCGGGCGCGATCAGCAGGGTGCCCGCCCACGACCGACGCGTGGCGCGCGCCCGCTTGGGGAGCTGCAGCACCGTCCACACGAGCCCCAGCCCGAGCAGGGCGAGACCGATGTCGCCCAGGCGCGAGAGGCCTCCGCCCTCCATGTTCCCGCGGAGCAGCTCCAGGTAGGCCTCGGCGCCCAGCGCGCCGAGCGTGCCCGCGAGGAGCGTGACGGGCAGCGCGACCGAGGCCGAGCCGAGCAGCCAGGGCAGCGCGCGACGGTAGGCGCCGAAGGCCCCCACCTGCGTGGACCAGCTGCGGATGCGCCGCGCCCGGAGCTCCTCGGACGGCGTGCCGGACAGCAGCTGCACGAAGAGCACGACGTTGAGCACCGGCACCACGGCCGACAGCGCCTCGTCGGCGGGCCGACCCAGGTCGAGCAGACGCGCACGGGTGCCGGGGATCTTCAGCAGCTGGAGGACGGCGACCACCCCCAGCGCGGGCAGCCACGCCTCGAGACCGGCTTCCGGCGCCGCCCCCTGGGCTCCCCAGCCGAGCGCGCCCGCCTGCGCGAGGGAGAGCACCGCGGTGATCGCCACGTAGATGCCGACGCCCCAGCGCCGGCCGTCCACGCCCTGCTCCACCTGCTGCGTCACGTGACCCTCTTCCACGGGCCCCCCTGGGTAGCACGGCCGCTCCGGGGGCGTGTGCGTGACCGGCGATCAGGCGGCTGGCGTGGACCCACAGCCCGCCGGCGCGGCGGGGCGGGCGGCGTAGAGGCCCTCCCGCTTCAGGGCCTCGATCGCGCCCTCCTTCGTGGAGAACACCGCGATGAAGCGGTTCTTGTGGCAGAAGACCGAGCCTGGGATGCCCGTGGCCGCCTCGAGCTCCTCGCGCATCTTCCCCGCCCAGGAGGCCGGCAGCGGACGCTTCTGGTCGAAGCAGCCGAGCTCGGGCGGGATGGCCACCACCTTCCAGGTGGCGTCCTCGCTGGGGAAGAGCACGAAGTCGGTGGGGTGCTCGCGGCCCCCGTACTCGAAGTAGACGGGCTTCCACGGGTGGTAGCGGTCGAGGAAGATCACCGAGCGCCCGTCGCGCACCGCCTCGTCCATCGCGCGCCGGACGGCCGCCCGCGCCTCGCACACCCGCTCGTGCCCCGCCACCAGGCCATCGATGAGGATGCGCCCGATGCCTGCCGCGACGAGGAAGGCATCCTGCTGATCCTGCGCCGTGTCGGTGCCGTCGCCGATGGCCTCGACCATGCGCGCGAAGCAGGGAACGTCGACCCGCGGCGCCTCCCGGCCGGTGTCGACCGCGTCGATGTAGTCGACCATGCGGTGGCGGAGGTGGTGGGCCAGATCGGCCGTGACCGTGCCCGAGGACTCGAGCCAGTCGAGCACCATGCCGGCGCTGGACCGCGGCCCCCGGTAGGTGCCCTGGTGGTGATCGAAGCGCCGCGCCTCGGGATCGTAGGACCCGCCCACGTCGACCACGACGTCGCAGGTGTCGAGGACCTCGGGATCGCGCGTGCGCACCACGGTGGCCTCGTCGTCGACGAAGGCGCGCAGCAGGGCGAACGCGAGCACGTCGTCCGCGTGGAAGGTCCCGGAGTGTGTACCGACGGTGAGCGCCACGAGCGAGGCCTCGTGCAGCGGGGGTGGGTGGCGGGTGCCGTGGGGCGTCGACCCGCCCTCGGGGCGGCGCGGCGCCCGGAGGCAGCCGTTCTTTCTAGCGCCAGCGGGAGCGGGGGTCCAGCCTCTCAGCGCCGCCCCTTCCCCGGCCCGCGCACCGGGCCGCCCGGGCCGAAGGCGGGACCGCCGCCCACCTCGCGCGCCAGATCGGCCATGCACTGCATGGACCGCAGCGTGTCGACGTCCTCCCCGAGCTCCACCACCTCGGGGTGCGCCGCGCCGAGGCGGGCCCGGAGCGCGGGGAGCGCCATCACGAACGTGGCGAGCGCGCTGTCGTAGTCCCCTGCCACCACCTGCTCGTGGGCGTGGGCCACACGGGCGCGCCAGGTCTCCAGCTCGTCGTCGGGGGTCATGGGGCGCTCCGGGTCGACGGCGAGGGGGGCTGCACGCCGTGTCGACGGGATCCTACCCTCGTGGTAGCCTCCCGCCCCGCCCCGGGAGTCCGGGGCCCCCCCCACGCCACCGCCGGAAGGGAGTCCATGAGCCTCCACAAGCTCGCCGACGAGGGAGATGCCGCGGCGATCACCGCCGCGCTGGCCGCAGGTGAGGCGCCCGACCAGGCGAACAAGGTCGGGTACACGCCGCTGCACCTGGCCATCGCCAAGGGTCACACCGACGCCGTCGCCGCCCTGCTCGATGCGGGCGCAGGGGTCGGCAAGCCCGATCTCGCGGGCCAGACGCCGCTGATGTGGGCCTGTCACGACGGCCACCCCGAGGTGGTGAAGCTGCTCCTCGCCCGGGGCGCCCAGGTGGACGCGGCCGACGCGCGCAGCGGCAGCCAGGCGATCCACTTCGCGGCCTCGCGCGGTCACCTGTCCTGTGTCGAGCTCCTGCTCGAGGCCGGCGCGCAGGTGGACGCGGCGGAGCGCGACGGCATGACGCCCCTGCACTGGGCCGCCGAGTTCGGGCACGACGACGTGGTCGAGAAGCTCCTCGCGGCCGGCGCCCAGGTGGGCCACGCCGTGAAGCAGGGCATGACCGCGCTGCACCTCGCCGCCGAGTACGGCCACGAGGACGCGCTCGAGGCGCTGCTCGACGCCGGCGCGGCGGTCGACGCCACCGAGGAGGACACCGGCATGCAGCCCCTCCACTGGGCCGCCGAGTACGGTCACGAGGGCGTGGTCGAGATCCTCCTCGAGCACGAAGCGCCCGTGGGCACGCCCGACGTCGAGGGCCGCACGCCGCTCCACTGGGCCGCCGAGTTCGGCAACACCTCGGTGTGCGAGCTCCTGCTCGACGGCGGGGCCGACGTCGACGCCCTCACCAAGGCCGGCCAGACCGCCCTGGACCTGGCCACCGAGTACAAGCACGCGGCCACCGCCGCCTTCCTGCGCGAGCACGACGGCCACCGGGCGGCCGACCTCGGCGGCGAGGGCGGCGAGGACTGAGGCACCGCGTGGTCCCCCCTCGCGCAGCGTCCGTCCGTCGCGTCTCGGCCGGGGAGGCCACCCGCCATCCCCGCGCTGCTGCCGGACGTCGAGAGGAGGCCAGGTGTCCCATCCGGTGATCCGGCTGTTCGAAGGACAGGACGGTCCCTTCCGCTTCGACCTCGGCGCGGGGGCGCGGGCCCCGCGAGCGGCCGCGGCGATCCGCCCCGAGCTGGACGCGCTCGCCCGCGCCGGCGCCTCCTGGCTGATCATCGACCCGCCGGAGCCCGCGGCCCACCCCGAGCTCGAGGCGATCCTCGCCGCGGCGCAGGACGCGGGGCTCCGCTGCAAGCTCACCTCGCTGGGCGCGGACCTCGCCGAACGGGGGCAGCTGGAGCGGCTGCGCGACGCCGGCCTCGCGCAGCTCACCCTGCTGTTCTGGGGCGGGACGGCCGCCACCCACGACGCGAGGATCGACCGGCCCGGGGCCTTCGACGCTGCGCTGGAGGTGCTCGAGGAGGGCGCGCGCCTCAACCGGCTGCTCGTCACCGTGCGGATGGTGCTGCTGGCCGACAACCACACCGAGGTGGGCCCCCTGGTGGAGCGGGTCCGCGAGCGGGCCGCGCGCTTCGAGCTCGTGCGCCTCTCCGCGCTGGTGGGCGATCCCGACCTGCTGCGTGCCCACGGCGTGGGACGGCGCGCCGCGCTCCAGGCGGTGCAGTCCGGCTGGGAGGCGGCCCGCGTCGGCACGCTGCGCTTCCTCACCGAGGCCTTCGCCACCTGGCCCGACCCTCCCCTGCCGTCGGACGCGCCGCTCCAGCCCGTGGACGGCTCGCTGCTCGACCTCCTCCGCGCGAACGTCCCGCTCACGTCGGTGGCCAACGGCACCTGGGCCACCCCGCGCGACGGGGACCTGAACGGGGTCTGGGTGGCGGTGGAGGAGAGCCGCGACCTCACCGAGCTGGGCCTGCAGCTCGCCGCCTACGGGTGCCCTGCGCTGGACCTGCCCCCGGAGCTCGGCGGCGCCGGCCTGGACCTGACGCCGGAGCAGCTCACCGACGGAGGGGACCACGTGCCCCTCCGGCGCAAGGACGGCGTCCCCCGCCTGCTGGCCGGGAGCTTCACGTCCGACGCACGTCCCCTCCCCGCCTGGTCGGGCCCGGGCGCGGGCGCGTCGGTGCACGTCGTGGCCGGGCTGGTGACCGACAACGTGCTCGCGCTGTCGACGCTGCCCGCCCTCGCCGCGGCCCTGGAGGCCGAGGGGGCCTCGGTGGCCTTCCACACGGTGTGGCACGCGCCGCTGAACCCCTACGACCCCGGCGTCACCCTGCCCGAGGGCGCGATGACCCCGGGCGAGGACGGCCGGTGGCGCTACCCCGAGGAGGTGGTCGAGGGCCTCGCCACCATCCCGGCGCGCTACGCCCACGCCCGCCGTCAGGCGTCGGCCTTC
>JACKEO010000035.1 GCA_020632955.1 Alphaproteobacteria bacterium | reverse complement strand
GTGCAGGTGCCGCACGTTCGAGCCACAGCCGGCCTGGAGCGGCCCGAAGTAGGCGACGTTCAGCTCGATCACGTGCTCGTCGAAGTGCACGGTGGCCACGGTCGCGCTCCCACGGGGTAGGGGCCTCTACCGGGCCCCGGGCTCGTGGGCCACGGCGGCGCGACGCGAGCGCGCCACGGGCGTTAGCTGGGCCGACGTCGGAGGCGCCGTGGAGCCGTTGATCCCCTACTACCAGGTCCCCGTGTTCCAGCTGGGGCCGCTGCCGATCCACGGCTTCGGCGTGCTGGTGGCCCTGGGCTTCGTGTTCGGCGGCAACGTCGCGATGAAGCGGGCCAACCGCTCCGGGCTCGACGGCGAGGCGATCAACCGGCTCATCACCTGGCTCGTGCTGGGCACCTTCATCGGCGGGCACGTGGGCTACGGCCTGATGTACAAGCCCGCCGAGTACCTCGCGAACCCCATCGAGTTCCTCAAGGTGTGGCAGGGCCTGTCGAGCTTCGGCGGTTTCCTCGTCTGCGTGCCGCTGTCGCTGTGGTTCTTCCGTCGCGAGAAGCTGCCGGTGCTGCCCTACATGGACAGCCTGGCGATCGGCCTCGCCCTCGGCTGGTTCCTCGGCCGCATGGGCTGCACCGTGGCCCACGACCACCCGGGCACGCCGTCCACCTTCTGGCTCGCGAAGTACTGCCGTCCGGTGGAGGGCCACACGCTGGCGCTGCCCGACTTCATGGTCGACACGGCACACCCCCACGACCTGCGGTGGGGGCCCTGCCTCGACGGCGGGGCGGCGGTCACGAGCATCGACCAGCAGGTGCCGATGTCCTTCCAGGGCGTGCTCTCGGCCCACGACATGGGCTTCTACGAGGCCCTCTGGTCGCTGTCGGTCTTCGGGCTCTTCCTCCTGCTCGACCGCGTGCCCCGCAAGCCCGGCTTCTTCTTCACCCTGCTGGGCGTGCTCTACGGTCCGGCCCGCTTCGCCATGGACAGCCTGCGTCCCGAGAGCACCGACGGCCGCTGGTTCGCCGACACCGCGATCGCGATGACGCCGGGCCAGTTCTGGGCGCTGGTGCTCACGGGGGTGAGCCTGGTCTTCTTCGTGCGGGTGCTGCGCAGCGACGCCACGCCGGTGGGGCCGGCCGCGCCCGTGCCGTCCGCAGATCCGCCAGCCTCAGGCGAGCTCCCCTCGGCGCCCGCCTGATCTCGTGCCCGGCGCGGGCCCGCTCACCTCGGTGGTGAGGTCCCAGAGCAGCACCTCGCCGGCCGCGTCGGCGGTGGCCGCGTGGCGCCCGTCGGGGGCCAGCGCGAGCGCCACCACCGGGTGGGCGTGACCGAGCAGGTCGGCGCGCCGCATCCCGGCGTCGAGGTTCCACAGACGGAGCGTGCTGCCGTCGGTGGGGAGCCCTCCTCCCCCGGTGCACACGAGGTGACGCTCGTCGGGGCTGATCTCGAGCCAGCGCAGATGGGGTCCGCTGGGACGCTGCCAGCGTCGGCGGCCGGTGCGCGCGTCCCAGAGGGTGAGCACCTCGTCGGTGAGGCTGGCGATCCACGCGCCTCCCGCGGAGAGGCGGGCGTCGACCACGGGGGTGGCGACAGGGCACGGGAGGGCCTCGCCCTCGTGCATCAGCCGCGGCGGCCCGCTCTCGGGCACCACGAGCACCCGGCCGTCGGCGTCGGACGACAGGCGGCGCACGCCCACCTCGGGTGGGAGCCACCGGCCGAGGAAGCTGCCGTCGACGCGGTGGACCGTGAGCCCCTGCCCGCCGACCAGCAGCCGTCCGTCGGGCAGGGCGAGGAGCGTGGGCGCGCGGTGGTGGGGCGTGACCACCCGCGCCCTCGTGCGGCCGGCCGGGTCGAGCAGGGCGAGGTCGGCCCGCGGCCCTCCGGCGACGAGGAGCCGGTCGTCGGCGAGCCAGACCAGACCGCCCGGGTCGGGCACGGCGACCTCCGGCGTGCGCGGGGACCGGCCGAGCAGCCGCTGCCACCACCGACGGGCGGGGGGCGCGCGGTCCACCAGCTCGACGTGGTGGGCGTGGGCGATCGCCAGCCGGCGGCCGTCGGGTGACCAGGCGAGGCCGCGCACGCCGGGACGTCGTCCGGGGAGCGTGGCCAGGGGCGTGCGACCCGAGGCGATCCACGGCGGGCGCCGCGTGGGCGGACGTCCCTGGCTGGCGGGGCGCCCTTCGCCCGGGAGCACGCGCACGGCGACCGGGGGCTGCACGCCGCCGGGCCGGGGCGGCGGTGTCGGTGCCGTGCGCACCGGCGGGAGCGGCCGCGTCTCGCCGGGGAGCAGGCCCTCGCCCCGCGGGAGGCCCTCGCCGGGGAGCAGGCCCTCCCCGGGCAACCGGCCCTCGTGCGGTGGCGTCCCCTCGCCGGGCAGCATGCCGTCGCCGGCGGGTCGACCCAGGACAGGCGGCGTCCCGTCGGTGGGGAGGATCGCCTCGTCGGGCGGGGGGCCGTGGTCCTCGGGGGCACGGGTGGCGCGGTCGAGGGCCTCGGCGAGCACGGCGTCGTCGAAGGGGCGCAGGCCGTGCCGGGCCACGTGGGCGGGGTGGAGGCGGACGCACACGTCGCGCGCGGAACAGGCGGCGCAGGCGCTCACGCCCTCGGTGCCGAAGGCGTTGCGGGCCTCGCCAAGCAGGCTGGGGCGCACGTCGAGGCGCAGGCCCCTCAGGTCCACCTGGCAGAGCGGGAGGTTGCCCAGGCGCACCGTGCCGACGTCGCCCGGGTCGGCGTCCAGGCGGCGCAGCGCGGCCTCGAGCTCGGCGAGGTCGGGGAACTGGTCGAGCCACGGCTCCGGCGGGTCGGGCAGATCGGGGAAGAAGACGTGCACCGGCACGTCCCGTTGGCCCCGGGCGGCCAGCGTGCGCAGCGCCGCGTCGAGCGTGTCGACGTTGTCGCGGGTGACCACCACCTGCAGCTGCACCGGCACGCCCTGCCGCGCGAGCTCCACCCACGCGGCCTCGAGGCGCGGGCGTGCGTCGGCCCGTCCGGCGATGGCGTTGGCGCGCGCCGGGTCCTCGGCCCACCAGGTGAGCGCCACCCCTGCGCCGTGGGTGGCGAGCAGGGCCACGAGGTCGGGGTCGTCCAGCTCGAGGCCGGGCGTGCCCAGCACCACCCGTCGACCTGCCGCCGTGGCGTGTTCCAGCAGCGTGGCGAGGGCGGGGAAGCGCAGGATGTCGTCGCTGACGAGGACCAGCTCCTCGGCCGTGAGCGCCTGCAGGTGGGCGTCGAAGGCGTCCACGGCGGCCTGGATCGTCGCCGCGTCGTGCGGAGGCGCGCGCCGGCGCCGCTCCAGCGAGCGCGGGCAGAAGCGGCAGGACAGCGTGCAGGGCGCGAGCTCGCCGCGGAGCAGCAGGTGCGCCGTGGGGGAGCCGTCGTGGACCTCCCAGGGGTCGGTCACGTCAGGAGGGCGGAGGCCGACCGCCGCCCCCGCTGCTGCTGCCACTGCCCGTGTCGGCGCTCACGTCGGCGCGGGACTGGAGGATGGTGGCCAGCCGGACGCGCAGCTCGCCGAGGCTCTCGGGGCAGTCGAAGGTGACCTCGAGCCCGTCGCGGCGGCCCGCGAGCGTGCGCACCACGCCGGTGGCACGCTCGACGAGGGGCACCTGGTACAGGTCGTCCTCCTGGGCCAGCTCGAGCACGGCGATGCGCTTGCCGTCGGCATCCTCGGTGCAGGTGAGGGTGCGATCGGTGAGCAGCACGGTGACCTTCTGGCCGGCGGGCGTGAGGCAGCCGCCGGCGAGGAGGGCGAGGATCACCAGGGAGGAGGGTCGGCGCATGGGTTCTCCGCGTGCGCCCCAGCTTAGCGCCGTGGACGGCGCGTGCCACGACACCGTGTGCAGCGCAGGGTAGGTGGCGCCCATGCAACGATCCTGTGTCCTCGCCCTCGCCCTCGCCTGCACGCCCAGCGCTCCGGTGTCCGACGACACGCTCGACACCCAGGGCGCCGACACCGCCCCCGCCGTGCAGGCCGAGCCCTGGAGCGGTCGCCTGCCGCCCGCCGACGCCGCCGTCGACCCGCCCCGTGACTGGACGGCGCTGCGGGCCGTCTTCCACCTGCATTCTCCGTGGTCGCACGATGCCTGCGATGGCCGCGGGTGGGTGGAGGGCAAGCTCGACACCGCCTGCCTCGACGACCTCCGCCACGGCCTCTGCGAGACCCGCTTCGACGTGGCCTTCCTGACGGATCACCCCGACTACGCCGACGCCCAGCCCTTCGAGGAGATGCTGCACCCCCGCGAGGGCGACGCCTGGGTGCGCGACGGGGATCGCGTGGGCCGCGCCGTGGCCTGTCCCGACGGGCACGAGGTGATCTGGCGCGCGGGCTTCGAGGACGAGCTGATGCCCGTGGCCCTGCAGCGCCACGTCGATCCCGATCAGCCCACGCGGCACGCGCTGCTCAACGCCAGCGACGCGGCGGCCGTCGACGCGATGACGCAGGCCGGCGGCTTCGTGATGATGGCCCACACCGAGGGCAAGGACCTCGATCGTCTGCGCAAGCTGCAGGACGAGGGACTGCACGCCGTGGAGGTCTTCAACCTGCACGCCATGTTCGGGCCCGACATCCGCAAGGACGACCTCGGACTCGATCCCTTCGGCTGGCTCGGCGACGTGGGCCCCTTCCTGCAGGCGGGCGACGTGGAGCCCGACCTCTTCTTCCTCGGGGTGCACCAGGCCCAGCCGCCCTCGCTGGAGCGCTTCGACGCGCTGCTCGCCCGCGGCCCGATCATGGCCACGGCGGGCACGGACGCCCACCAGAACGTGCTCACCACGCCCATGTCCGACGGCGAGCGCGGCGACAGCTACCGCCGCATGCTGCGCTGGTTCTCCACGATGCTGCTCGCCCGCGGGCGCACGCTGGCCGACATCGACGAGGCCGTGGCGGCCCGTCGCTCCTTCGTGGCCTTCGAGGCCCTCGGCACGCCCACGGGCCTCGACTTCCGCCTCGACACGGACGACAGCGTGGTGGAGATGGGCGGGGAGGGTCCGCCGGGCACGCTGGTGGTCACCTGTCCCACCTTGGCGGCCGGGGTCCCGCGCGGCCTGCAGCCTCCCGAGATCCGGGTGCGCGTGATCAAGGACGGCGAGGTCTGGCAGCAGGACTGCGGGTCCTTCGAGGCCGAGCCCGGCGCCTACCGGGTGGAGGTCGAGATGGTGCCGCGTCACCTCGCCGACTTCCTGGTGGATGCGCCCACGCTGGCGGAGCGGGCCTACCCCTGGATCTACACGGGGGGGATCCGGGTGGTCGCGCGCTGAGCGCTGTCGGCGTTGCATCCCTCTGCAGGCGTGCATACCGGCTCCGGGGCCTGGGGGTGATCATGTGGCGGTGGGGCACCATGACGTCGGTGGCCGTGCTTGCGGTCGCCTGCACCCAGGGATCGTCGCTGCTCGACAGCGGTCGGCGTGCTGGCTCCGACATCGATGTGGCGGATGCTTCCGGCGAGGAGCCCGCCGACACCGACGGGCAGGCCGACACCGGGCCGGCTCCCGCGCTCGATGCGGACGGCGACGGGTGGGCGGCCGACGTGGACTGCGACGACGGCGCGGCCCGGATCCACCCGGGGGCCTGGGAGTACTGCGGTCTGGAGCCGCGCATCTGGGACGACTGCGACGAGGCCACGCCCGACGTGCCCGCGCTGGTCGCCGAGGTGGACGCGGCGGCGGCGGCGGCGGTGGCCTCGTGGGATCCTGCCACGATCGCGCCCGATGGGGATCTCGATCTCGGCGTGCTGTCGTTCTCCAACCTCCGGATCGTCGCCACGGATCGTACCGCCGTGGGCGCGATCCGCGACAGCGGCGACACCTTCTTCGGCGGGCTGTCGATCTGGGTGGACGTCTCCTTCCTCTGGAGCTGGAGCGCGGAGGAGGACCCGTACGTGGTGGACGGGATCCTCTGCGACGGCGAGGGCTGGATGGACGGTGAGCGGATCGAGGCGTCCGTCGAGCTCCGCTACGCCACAGTGGACGGCCGTGCGGACTTCGAGATGGAGAAGGCCACGCTCGCGCTTCGGCAGGCCGGCACCTTCCAGGGTGCGTGTGCCGGCCCGCTCTCGGACGGGTCCTCAGCGCTGATGAAGTCGATTCGCGACGCGTTTCTCGGCCCCTCCCTCGCGAGGCACCTCGACGCGGTTCTCGTGCCCGAGCTCGAGGCCACCTGCTCGCCGCCGCCCGCGCCCTGATCGCCGGGCGACGCCTCAGGCCTGCGGAAGCGCCTACCGCGCGCGTCCGCCGTAGATGACGTACACGGCGCCTGCGCGCTTCCCATCCCCGGGGGCGCCCATCACGAAGTCGTCCAGGTGGTCGCCGTTGATGTCGCCGCTGGCCACCGACCAGCCGAGCATCGAGTCCCCCTCGTCGCCGGTGATGGTCAGGTAGGCGTCCTCGGGCCGCAGGATGCCGGAGACGGGGCCGAGGAACAGGTACACGGCGCCGTGGAAGCCGTCGGCGCCGGGGTCTCCGATGAGGAGGTCGTCGTGTCCGTCGCCGTTCACGTCGCCGGCGCCGGTGACGCTGCGCACCTCGGACTCCACCCCCAGGTAGCTGTCCTCGCCGGGCACGAAGATGGCCTGTGCCTGCCTGGTCGCCCTGGCCCTGTCCGCGGCGTGGTCGAAGCGTTCGCCTGCCTTGTAGAAGTCGGTGGCTCCGCTCATCACCAGCACCGCGTTCGTGCAGGTGACCTCCAACGCCGGGATGTCGACGCACGAGCTGGCGATCAGGAAGTCGGTGACGCCGTCGCCCGTGAGGTCCCCGCCCGCGCCCATGGCGACGTCGCCGGCTTCGACGAGGGGGGTGTGGGCCAGCGAGAAGTCGGGAGCGCCGACGGTGCTCGTGTCGAGCACGTAGGTGTACCCGAGGCCGTTCGACAGCAGCAGCCCGTCCCGCCCCGCTCCGAGCAGCCGACCCGCGTTCGCCACGCACTGTCCGGGGTTGAGGAGGTAGTGCTCGATGGGCTCGTCCACGAGGGCTCCGAACAGGATCTCGTCGGCGACCTCCGGCAGCTCTGGCGGCGGGAAGGTGGTCAGGGGGCCGTCGAACAGCAGGTAGACCGCACCCCTCGCGTCGTACTCGGACCAGTCGGGTGCTCCGATGGCGATGTCCCCTCCGGCGCCGCCGCCGAAGTCGCCCGTGGCGAGACTCGCGCCCGCGCGGCTCGCGCGACCTCCGATGAGCTTGGCGTGCGCGACGCCGAGGGTCGCGGGTCCGTCGATGGTGTAGTGCCCGACGTTCGGTGGCTCGAAGACATACACGGCGCCATCGCCGTACTCGGCGTACGGAGCCCCCACGACGAGCTCCGACACGCCGTTCTCGTCGCGATCGTGGACGAAGGCCACGGCGGCGCCGAAGTTGTCCTTGTCCTCCTCCCCCAGGATCTCGGCGCCGAGCACGCCCAGGTGCTGGGTGCCGAAGAAGGGGGTCTCGAGCAGGTAGACGGCGCCCGGGTGCTCCGACTGTCGGTCGCCGGGGGCGCCGATGAGCACGCTGGCGCGCTGGTTGGGCCGCAGGATCCCCAGCGCCACCGCCGTCCCGGCCTCGAGATCGTCGATGTGCCCCTGCAGCACGCCGTGGGTGTGCTGCGCCTCGATGACGCCCTTGGGCAGCAGGCACCCGATCGTGAAGGCGCCATCGCAGTCGTTGTCGATGCTGTCGAAGCAGATCTCCTCGGCGCCCGGGTGCACGGCCGGGTCGTCCGGAGCGCAGTCCTCGTCGTCGGGTGACCCGTCGCCGTCGCGGTCGCCGGGCTTGGGTGTGGTGGGCGTGCCGCTGTCGCCCGGCGTGTCGGGCGTGGTGTCGGTGTCGGTGGCGTCGGGCTTCTCCTCCTCCTCGAAGCAGGCCATCAGGGCCAGCGGGAGGAGCAGGCGGGCGAGGGGCAGGGCCTGTGGTGACCGGGACATGGGACGCTCCAGGGAGTCGGCATCCACGCGGGACGCGGCCGAAGGGGTCGGTGCCTGCCTACTGCCTGGCGGGGGGGGCGCGCCGCACGAATGGGGCGTTCGCCCCAGATGGGGTGCCCCTGTCTCCACGCCGGGTCTGCTGCACGGGTGCACCCCTGCAAGCGGGCAGCTACCTCCGCATCGTGGAGGTCCCATGCGCGGCCGCGTGCTCATCCCGCTGCTCCTGCTCACCGGTGCCTGTGGCGCCGTCGACCGTGACGACGACGACACCGCCTCGCCGGAGGACAGCGGCGGCGACGGCACCGACGCGAGCGATCCGCCCGGAGGGGACGACACCGACGGCGGGGCCGACAGCGACCGCGCGAAGGACACGGATGCGCCCACCGAGACGGACGTGGCCCCCGACACGGACGGCGACACCGATCCCCCGGTCGACACCGACCCTCCGCCCACCTTCACCGTGACGGTGGATCCGCCGCGCCTGGAGCTCGAGACCGGCCCGGACGGCGCGGCGCCCGCCACCTTCACCGCGTCGGTCCTGTGGTCCGACGGCACCACCGTGGCGCCGGGGCCCACCACCTGGTCGGTCTCGAACGCCGTGGTGGGCACCGTGGACACCGCCGGCGTGTTCACCGCCTCGGTCGACATCGGCGGCACCACCGACGTGATCGCCACCATCGAGGGCGTGGAGGGGCGCGCGGTGGTGGTGAGCCGCTGGGTGGAGGTGCTCGACGACCCCGGCGTGGACGCCACCTGGTTCGATGTGCCCAGCACGCCGCTCGCGTCGCCGGCCTGGACCTACCCCGAGGACGGCACGGTGCTTCCGCGCAACGTGGCCTCCGTGAAGTTCCAGTGGACCACGCCGCCGGCCAAGGCCTACAAGCTGGTCTTCTCCACCGACGTCATCAACCTCACGGTCTACACCACCGAGCTCAGCTGGACCGCGCTGACGGAGGACTGGGAGCGGATCACGCGCTCCAACGCCGGGAGCGAGGTGAAGGTCGAGCTGTACGTCGCCACGGAGTCGGGGGTGTTCGAGGCCGTGCCGCTCACGCTGGGCGTGGACTCCTTCGATGCGGCCGGGTCGGTCGTCTACTGGTCCACCTCGGTGAGCGGGATGATGGAGATCCCCTTCGGCCAGCCCGCGCGCAGCTTCTTCACCAGCGCCGAGGCCGGCAGCTGCGTGGGCTGCCACGTCATCTCCTCGCGCGGCATCATGGCCTACAACCGGGGAGGGTCCGGCGGCACGCTGGGCATGTACGACGTCTCCAGCGAGACCGAGACCTACACCGGCACCCAGGCCGCGCAGGACGGCCGGCGCACCCACTACAGCACCTTCTCCCCGGACGGGGCCCACCTGCTCACGGCCTTCCAGGGCACGCTGACGCTGCTCGACGGCGAGACCTCCGCGGTGGTCGACACGGTGCTCACGGCGTCCACCGTCACGCAGCCCGACTGGTCGCCTGCGGGCGACCAGGTGGTCTTCGTGCGCTCCACCCCCTGCAACAGCGACATCTACCTGTGCAAGGCGGGCACGAACACGCTGGAGCGCATGACCTGGGACGGACAGGCCTTCGGCACGCCCGAGGTCATCCACACGGCCCCGGCGGGCGAGCTGGCCTACTACCCGACGCACAGCCCCGACGGGAAGTGGCTCGTCTTCAACCGGTCCACCGGCGACAGCTACGACGACCCCGACGCGAGCCTCTGGGTGATCCCCGCCGACGGCAGCCGCGCCGCCGTGGCGTTGGGTCGCGCGAACGCCACGGGCGACCTCTACAACTCCTGGCCGCGCTTCGCGCCCTCGGGCACGGAGGGCCAGGTCTTCTGGGTCGCCTTCGCCTCGCGGCGTGGGTACGACAGCCGCGGTCTCCCGCAGATCTGGGTGAGCGCCTTCGATCGGGCCGCCGCCGACGCGGGCGAGGACCCGTCCCGACCGGCCTTCTGGCTCGCGGGCCAGAGCCAGACCCAGAACAACCACATCCCGGCCTGGGTCGACGTGGCGCCGCCCTCGGTGCCCTGAGGCTCACGCTCCGCGCGTCGGCGCGCCCCTCGGAGGGCGGGCCTCGGACGTCGGCCAGACCTGCTCACGCGGCGCGGCCTGCTGGCCGGTGGGGCGCGGGTGCGGAGCCGTGCGCGGGGCGCGCGCACTGCATTGACATCGACCTGACAAGACCTACCCAGATGTAGGATCAGGTCTTCGAAACAGGGCTCACCCGACGTGGAGATCAGGGTCGGAAGGGCCACTGTCACACCCTGTTCGATCTCGTTCCCGATCCGTGGGGTACCCGGCGCGGCCTCGGAGGAGTCCGACATGCGGGTACGAACGTGGTGGTGTGCAGGCCTGGTGGCCTGCGGGGGTGCCACGGCGCCGGACGCGGGCGACACCGCACCAGAGGTCGACACGTCGACACCGGTGGTGGACGCGCCGCCGCCCGAGCCGCCGCTCGGGGGATGCGGCATGGCGCCCTACACCCTGCCCACCGAGGGCGTGGGCGTGCCGCTGTCCTACGAGCGCAACGACGCGCTGACGGTGTCGCGGGGCCTGCTGGGTCTCGCGGCCCAGGTCGCAGGCGTTCCTGGGCTGGCGCAGCCGCCCTACGACGTGGAGGCCTGGAACGTGCGCATGACCACGCGGGATCGCGGCCAGCCCGTGGAGGCCACGGGGATGATCGTGATGCCCGTGGGCTCCGACCCGCCCGACGCGGGCTGGCCGGTGGCGCTGCTGGTGCACTCCTTCGCCGGCCTCGCCGGTCCGTGCTCTCCCTCCCAGGGCTCGCTGGAGGAGGCCGTCGAGGCCCTGCTCATCGCGTCCCGCGGCTTCGTGGTGCTGGCGCCCGATCTCATCGGCCTGGACGGGTCCACGACCCCGTGGCCGCCGCATGCCCCGCAGGTGGGGGAGCAGGTGGCGATCGGTGCCTGGGACTTCCACGCGGCGGCCCGGGAGCTCCTCGCCGGGGATCTGCGGCAGCAGGCCTCCCTGGAGGGTCCGCTGGACGATCGCCTCGTGCTCTGGGGCGCGTCGCAGGGCGGACACGGCGTGCTGTTCACCGAGCTCTACGGGCCCTACCTGGCGCCCGACGTGGAGGTGGTGGCCGTGGCCTCGGGCACCCCGCCGCTGGATCTGCGCGCCATCGTGGGGCAGGCCACGGCCACGTGGGGGGACGCGAGCGGGCTGGCGGCGCTCACCCTGCTGGGCATGAAGCGCTGGTACGGCGTGGGCGACCTGGCCACGGTGTTCGGGGACGAGCCGCCCACGTCGCTGGCGTCCACGGCCGAGACCGCGCTCGGCATGGACACGCCGGACTGCGCGCTGCCCTTCGACGAGCCGCCGCGCGACGTCGCCACGTGGTTCACGCCGGGGCTGCGGGACGCCGACCAGACGGGCCAGTGGCAGGCGGTCGCGCCCTTCGACTGCTTCCTGGCGTCCAACAGCCTGCCGGGCACGCCCGTGGCGCGGCTGCGGCGCACGCCCATCCTCACCGTGTGGGGTGAGCGTGACGAGGTGGTGGACCCCACGCTGCAGACCGGGGCCTTCGACGCCCTGTGCGAGGACGGCTGGGACCTGCGGTGGCTGGGCTGCGCGGAGGCCGACCACGCCGAGGCCAACCTGTGGGCGATCCCCACCACCACGCGCTTCCTGAAGGATCGGCTGGCGGGCGTGGCAGAGGAGGGAGCGGCCTGCGTGCGTCCGGACTGGGCGCGGTGCGAGGCCCAGCCGTAGGGGGCCGAGGTGCCGCCGGGGTGGTGCGCCTTCCTTTCGGCCCCCTTTCGCCCGGTCCGGTGCCTGTGGTTCCGTGGTAGGGCTGCGGCTTGGTAGGGAGGGCGTGATGTCGCGCTGGGTCTTTCGTCGTTACGGCTTCATCGAGCACCTGCGCCTGACCGAGGTCGAGGACCTCGAGCACATCGAGGACCTGGACAAGGCGCGGTGGGCGGCCACGAGCGCGCCCATCGAGCAGCTCCAGTGCGACCCCGACCTGCTCCGCGTCCTCGACAGCGACGGCAACGCGCGCATCCGCGTCGAGGAGGTGAAGGCGGCGCGGCGCTGGCTGTGGGCGCGCCTGGTGAACCGCGAGGGCGTGGTGGCGGGCTCGCGCACGCTCCAGCTCGACGCCGTCGACCGCGGCCACGCCGACGGTCCCGGGCTGGTGGCGCTGGGTGCCTTCCTGCTGGAGCGCCTGGGAGAGTCGGGCCGGGGTCACATCTCGGTGGACGAGATCCGGTCCTTCCGTGCGGCGTACGTGTCGCGCTTCCCGAACGGGGACGGCGTCGTCACCGTGGCCCAGCTGCCCGACGAGCTGAAGGACACGGCGAAGGCGGTGCTCGGGGCCACCGGCGGTGCCCCCGATCTGTCGGGCGAGGTGGGCGTGCGCGGCGAGGACGTGGACCGCTGGCTCGAGCTGGCGGCGGCCACCCTGGCCTGGCGCCACGAGCCCGACGGCGACGGGGCGGCCACCCTCCTGCCGCTGGGGGAGGGCACCGCGGCCGCCGCGGCCACCCTGGCGGCCCTGGCGCCGAAGGTGGAGCAGTACCTCGCGCAGTGCGCGCTGCTCCGGCTGCAGCCCGGCGCGGCGGCACGGCTGGCCCCGAGCGAGGCCGAGCTCGCGGCGCTCGACGTGGCGGATCCGGGCGCCATCGATGCGTGGCTCGACCATGCGTCGCTGGCCTCGCCCACGCCGGCCGACGAGCTCCCCCTCACCGGTGCGGTGAACGCGCGCTTCGCCGCGCGCCTGGCCGAGGTGTCGGAGACCATCGCCCCGGCGCTGCTCGGACGCGACGCGCCCGTGACGCGCCTCACGGCGGCGGAGTGGAAGCAGCTGGTGGCGGCGCTGGCGCCCTACGAGGCCTGGCGCGCCCGCAAGCCGGCGGGCATCCCCGACGAGGTCACCGACGAGGCGCTCACGGCGCTGGCCGAGGCCTCGGAGCCCGGTGCGCTCAAGGAGCTCTGCGCCCAGGACGGCAAGGCGGCCGAGGAGCTGGTGCGCTTCCAGGACCTCGAGAAGCTCGCCTTGCTGCAGGCGGGCTTCGGCGAGCTCGTGAACAACTTCGTCAGCTTCCCCGCGCTGTTCGAGGGGGACCGTCGCTCGCTGCTCGAGGTGGGCACGCTCATCCTCGACGGTCGGCGGCTGAACCTCTGCTTCCGGGTGGTGGACCCGGCGGCCCACAAGAAGATCGCCACCTTGAGCGGCATCTTCCTCTGCTACGTCGACCTCACGCGCAAGCCCGGCGCCACGGTGGAGACGCAGCGCATCGTCGCGGCGGTCACGGCGGGCACGCGCGGCGGCATCGGTCCGGGCAAGCGGGGCGTGTTCTACGACCGGCAGGACGGCGAGTGGGACGCCCTGATCACCGACGTGGTGGCCGAGCCGATCAGCGTGTGGGAGGCGATGCTCGCCCCCTTCCTCCGCGTGCGCGACGCCGTGGGCTCGCGCTTCGAGAAGATGGTGGGCGACAAGGCCAAGGGCCTCGAGGGCGAGGCCTCCGCAAAGGCCCTCGACAGCACGACGGCCCCGCCGGCGCCCGCGGCGGCCCCGGCCGGTGCGCCGCCGGAGGCGGCGGGCGGGGGCATGGCGGGCATGCAGACCATGCTGGTGGGCGGCACGCTGGCGGTGGCCGCCGCGGGGTCGGCCCTCGCCTTCGTGGTGCAGACGCTCGCCGGCATCTCGCTGCTCGACGTGGTGGGCGCGCTCGCCGGCCTGGTGGCGGCGGTGGCGGCGGTCTTCGGCTTCCTCGGTTGGCTGAGGCTGCGTCGCCGGGATCTGGCCACGCTGCTGGAGGCGGGCGGCTGGGCGCTCAACGGACGCATGCGGCTCAACGGCCACCTGGCCTCGCTGATGACGCGCCGTCCCGGCCTGCCCGCAGGGTCGGTCCGCGAGGTGCGCACGCCCCGGTCGTGGGCCGGTCGCATCGCCGTCCTGCTGCTCCTGGTGGTGCTCGGGCTCGTGGTGTGGGCCTGGATGGATCCGAGCGTGGTGGCGTGGCTGAAGCCCGCCGAGGAGCCGCCGCCCGCGGAGGTGCCCGCGGCACCGGCCGAGGCTCCACCGGGCTGAGGCGGCGTGGCGTGGCGTGGTGGCAGTAACTGCCACTCGCGATAGCCTGCGTCCCGTGCGGACGGGCACGGCCCCCTGAAGTGTCCGAACGTCGGTCGCGGAGCCTCGATGACCCTGCTCCTGCTCGCCAGCCTCGCGCTCGCCGACGAGCCCACGGCCGTGGTCGACGGCACCACGGTGCGCGGCACGGCCCACCTGGCGGTCGCGCCGGGCGTGGTGCTCGATGCGCTCGCGGATCCGGCCTTCGAGAGCCGCATCCAGCAGAGCCGCACCACCACCACGGTCACCGTGCGCGAGGGCGCCTGCCACCAGGCCGCCTACGTGGTGCCGCACCCGATCATGACCGCCCGCTACGAGCTCCGCCGCTGCCGCACCGACGCGGGCTGGGACGTGAGCCTGGTGTCGTCGGACTCCTTCCACACCTACCAGGGCAGCTGGCGCGCGGTGCCCGAGGGGGAGGGCGCGCGGCTCACCTTCGAGGTGGATCTCACCTCGTCGATCCGCTGGGTGCCCGAGAGCATCGTCCGGGGCGAGATGCGGAAGTCGGTGCGGCAGCTGATGGCGGCGCTGGCCGCGTGGTCGGAGGCGCAGGCAGCCGGGGGGTGAGGGAGGCGACATGCACGGATTGAAAGTGTGACTTACAATCCGTGCAGATGATTCCACGCACGCTCGCCGCCAGCCTCCGCGACGCCGCGCGCCACTACCCGGTGGTGACGGTCACGGGCCCGCGCCAGTCGGGCAAGACCACCCTCTGTCGCGCGGTGTTCCCCGACAAGCCCTGGGTGTCGCTGGAGGCGCCCGATGCCGCCGCGTGGGCCACCGCCGACCCTCGGGGCTTCCTCGCGGCATGTCGGCGGCCACCTCGACGAGGTCAGGCCACGCGGATCTCCTCCCCTCCGGCGAGTCGACGCGCACCCGGAGCCGGGTCGTTTCATCCTCACGGGATCCCAGCACTCGGTCTGTCGGCCGCGTCTCCCATCTCGCGGGGCGACGGCCGTTCACGGCAGCCTCGAGGGTCCGGCTTCCCGGAGGCGCGAGGACCTGCTGACGCGCTCTGGAGCGCCTACCCCGCATCCACGACCGGGGGATCCCCGCCACGCTGCTCGCCGACTACGCGCACCTACGCAGGGCGTCGCAGGTGCGGTGGGCGACCTCGGTTCACCAGGCGGCTGTGCGCGGGTCCACCGGGCGCTGACTGAGCACGCTCGGGTCCGACGCAGGGGTGTCCCCGTCACCGCGCGATCCTGGCTGACGGGCGGAGCGGGGTTCGGAATCGCCTGCCGCCCTGGTCCACCCGCAAGCGCCGGTGAAGACGCCCAGCTGCACCTCGTCGAACGGGGCGGCGTGCTTCCTCCTGGGCATCCGCACCCGAGGAGCTGCGCCTGCACCCGGCCCGGGGTGCGATCTTCGAGAGCTGGGTGTGGGGAGGCGCTGCCACCTGCGCGGAGCGTCCGAACCTGCGCCGACGCGTGGCGTGAGGTGGATCGTCGTCGAGCGCGGGTGAGCGACTGCTCGTGGAGGCGAAGTCGGGGGCGTGGCGACGACGCCTCGATGGACTGCTCGAGGCGCTCCCGCGGGTCGGGCACGGGCGTGGCTGGTGCAGGCGGCACGGACCGCGGAGTGCGTCGGGGGTCGAGCTGCGACCGTGGTCATCCACGCGGACTGCTGGGGTGGGGGAGACGGCGCTTGCGTACCGCGTCGTGTGTGGAACCCGGGAAGCCGGTGTCCCATGCGCGCCGTCCTCCTGGCTCACCGCGGCCTGCACGCCGAACGCGGTCGAGCCCCTGAACCACACCCCGTGACGTCCCCTGTCGCCGGACGAGACGATGGGGCCCGGGACAGGTCCTCCCGAGAGCGGCGCTGGTCCATCCTCACAACGGTCGAGGTGTCACGGACGCGGGGCGGAACGGGGAGTCCTGCGACACACTGTCCGACGCCGTGTCCGGAATCGGACGGGGAGTCGGACCTGAGCTCGAGGCGACCTGGAACGGGTCGGGCTCACGTGCGTGGACGTGAGTCGAACCTCCCGGAAGCCGCTTCGCGCCTCCCGGGTCCCGTCGAGCTCGGTGAGGACGTTGAGTCCTCCCCTCGTGTGGGGGTTCGCCTCCCCAAAGGCGTTGTGGCAGAAAGCAGCGAAGCCGCTGGTGTGATCACCAGCGGCTTCAGAGGTGCGATGCGGAAGGGGGGAGTCGAACCCCCACACCCTCACGGGCACAGGAACCTGAATCCTGCGCGTCTACCAATTCCGCCACTTCCGCAGGGCCCGGCCCTCTACCCCGACGGGCGCGGGGTGGTCAAGCGGGTGGTGCGGTTGACCGGGTGGGGGGGGTGGATAAGCTGCGGGCCGCGCTGGGAGGGCCTCGTGGGCCTGTTCGACATGTTCTCGAAGGAAGGCAAGCTCAAGCGGCATGCCCGGCGGATGGCAGACCGCGATGCGATGCCCGAGGATCGCGACGCGAGCGCGCGGTGGCTGGCCGAGGAGGGCTCGCGGCCGTCCATCGCCGGGCTGCTCACGCGCTTCGACATGAACCTGACCCAGGACATGAAGGACCGCGCGGAGAAGCAGCTCGTCTTCGACCTGCTCACCGGGCTGGGCGAGCCCGTGGTGGAGCCGCTCAACGTCTGGGTGCGCCGCTGCAAGCAGTACGCCTGGCCGCTCAAGCTCCTCGTGGCGCTGCGCGACGAGGACGAGGCCGTCACCGCGGTGTTCGAGATCCTCGCGGGCCCGGTGGGCAAGGCCACCTTCGAGCCCGAGCGCCGCAAGGAGCTGGTGGTCTGGCTCGCCGAGCGCCGGCACGCCGGCATCGTCGAGCACGTGGCGCCCTTCCTCAAGGACTTCGACGAGGAGGTCCGCTACGCCGCCGCCGAGACCCTCGTGGCCCAGGGCGACGACAGCGCGCGCCAGCCCCTGCTCGCGGTGCTCGCCAACCCCGAGGAGGAGTCCCTCCGGCTCAAGCATCGACTCGCCCAGGTCTTCCGTCAGCGCGGGTGGTCCGTGGAGGGCGAGCTCGGCGAGGAGACGGTGCTGCCGTCCGGGTTCCAGGTGCGGGAGGGGAGGATCGTGGAGGCGGGGAGGTAGAGCGGGGTGTTGTGGCGGTTCGTCGGCCGACACGGAGGCACGGAGGGCGCAGAGGGGGGCACAGAGTGGGCGGGATCGTCTTGTCGCCACCTGGGCGGGTGGCGAGGCGTGGCGTGGGTCGAGGTGGGGTCGGGGCGGGGCGGGACTCGGGGGGCGGTCGCTTGCGCGTCCGCTCGGGGTTCTGGTCGCTTGCGCGACCACGTGCGGTCGCTTGCGCGCCCGCCGCGGCTTGCGGCCGCTTGCGCGGCCGGGGGAAAGGGTGAACCCGTGGTCAGTGCTGGGGGCTGTGGCTTGACGCGTGGCGGGGTGCAGACCTAGGGTGCCTCGCCGCCGACCGTGCGTCGTGGTGGAGGTCGTGGATGCGCTTCGCTGTCTCGCTCGCGCTGCTGTCCGGCGTGACGCTGCTGTCGGCCGCGTGCGGTCCCACGTGCGCGCAGACCTGCTCCCGCTTCTACGCCGAGGATCAGTGCGATGCGCGGCCCGCCGGGCTGTCGGTCCAGGAGGCGGTGAACGGGTGCGTGGAGGAGTGCAGCGAGGCCCTGCGCACGCCCGGTCCCGACGTGAACGTGCGGGATCCGAAGTGGAACCCCGAGGTGCCGTACGCGGGCTCGGCGTCCTCGGCGGCGATCCTCACCTCGGCGCGCGAGGCCGCGGCGTGGATGGACTGCGTCTGGACCTTCCAGGAGCTGGGCGAGTGCCGCGAGCAGCTCTCGCTGCCGATGTGCGCGCGGGTGCAGTAGGGTGCGCGTCCTGTCCTTGTCGAAGGGCGTGGGGAAGGGGGCCGTCCTCCTGGCCTCCGTGGTGATGGTGGCCGGGTGCCCGCCCACGTGTGGCGAGGCCTGCGCCAAGCTCGATCGGTGCGGCCTGAACGACGACGTGGGGCAGCTCGAGTGCGAGACGGCCTGCCGTCGCGAGCTGGCGGCCTACCAGGACGACGGCGACACCGGGCGCGAGCAGGCCTTCGACCAGCAGCGCTGGTGCATCGGCCAGGAGACCTGCGCGGTGATCGAGGGAGGCGCCTGCTACGACGACGCCCTCTTCGCCTTCGACGCCCAGCCCAGCGGCGGCTGACGGTGCCCCGCCGCCGGATCCCGCTGCGTGAGCTCGTCGCGCGGGGGCCGGTGCTGTCGGCGCGTGAGCGGGTCCGCTTCCTCGAGGGCGTCGGACCTTCGGGGGTGACGTACGTGGCGGCGCCCGGCACGGCCCACCCGGTGATGCCGCTGCAGGTCTTCGCCGCGGCCTACGACCTCGACCTCGTGCTCGTGGACGACCACCCGGACTGGGACATGCACGAGCTCGCCCGCATGGTCACCCCGGACGGGCCCGTCTGGCTCTGCAAGGACAGCGCCGTCGACACCCTCGACCAGCAGATCGCCGCGGACCTCGAGGACGTGGACCGGTGGCTGCCCGAGGTGCCGCTGCGACGTCACCGCAGCCCGGTCACCGTGGACGACCGCTCCACGCCCGCGGGCCTCGACCTGTCCCTGGCCTACACGAACCCGGCGGGGGAGCGGGTGGAGATCCGCTACCGCGGGCCCCACCCGAAGGGCCCGCTGCGCAAGCGCAACAGCTCCACCATGGGCCACTCCGCGCGCGCCGTGCTCGCCGCCCTCGACGTGTCGGCCCAGGCGCTGGCGCGGTCGGCCGAGGTGCGCATCGACGGCGAGGTGCGTCCGCTGCGCCGCATCGCCTGCCTCGTGCCCTTCGCGGTGGCGCTGGTGCAGGTGCAGGCCGGCCTGTCGACGGGGCGCTGGCGTCAGGAGGAGGACGGGCCAGGCGTGCGCACCGTGCACGACCTGCACGGGCTCGACGTGGCCCAGGCGTGGACCGTGGCGTCCAGCGCCGAGGGCGTCGACCTCGTGCAGGACCACCCCGTGCGCCAGCTGCGTCACCGCTTCGCGCGCCACGGCGACCACCTCGAGCTCGCCCGGGTGGAGGTGGGCAACCACGGTCACGACGCCCCGGTGGGCGTGCTCCACCTGGCCCCCCACCTCCCCGACGCGCGCGTGCCCTTCGAGGGCACCTTCGAGGGACGCTGGCTGCTCGACGTGGGGGGGCAGCCCGCCCACGCGGTGGGCAGGGTGACCGCGCGGTGGGCGGAGGGCGCGCTGCACCTCGGCCTGCGGCCCGAGGCGCCCCGGTGGACGCTGGATCGCCCGCTGGACGCCGTGGTCAGGCCGTCCGGCGACGGGGTGGAGGTCGAGGTGCGTCGCGTGTGATCAGGGCGGCGGGCCGCGCCGCATCGGCGGCACCCCGTCCAGCGGCGCGGGCAGGTCCACCTGCACCAGATCCTCGGGGCGCGCCGCCCGGAGGGCCACCTCCTCCGCGCCCGCGCTGCACCTGCCCCGGGGGTAGTCGGCGGCGGGGAGCAGCGTGGACGCGCTCTCCTGGCGGAGCAGGACCGCGCCGGGGTCCTCGAGCACGAAGCCGCGCTCCACCACGTCGGTGCCCTCGCGCCAGGTGCCGCGGAAGGCCTCGCCGGGGGCCACCTCGAGGGCGAGGAAGGGCTCGGCGTCCTTGCAGGCCGCGTCGTCGAAGCGCAGCGGCTGCACCGGCCCGCCCAGCTGCAGGGTCCAGGGGTCGACCGCCCAGGCGTGGCCGGCGTCGTCGAACCAGAGGGGCGGATCGCCCACCACCTCGAAGAGCGCGCGGCCCTGGGCGTCGAGCCACACCCAGGCGCCGTCGGCCACCGTGCAGCCTGCTCCGGTGGCCTGATCGCAGACGGCGTTGGACGACGTGCAGGCCGCTGCCAGGACGAGCACCACCGCGGCGTGCGACCTCACCATCGGTAGAAGCCCTCGCCGGACTTCTTGCCGAGCCTGCCCTCGGCCACCATGTCGCGCATGAGCTGCGGGGGCTCGAAGGCGGCGTTGCCGAGGGCATCGGCCAGGTAGGTGCCGATGGCCATGCGCACGTCGAGGCCCACGAGATCGGTGAGCCGCAGCGGACCCAGCGGGTGGCGGTACCCGAGGACCATGGCCTTGTCGATGTCCTCGGCCGAGGCCACGCCCTCCTGCACCATGCGGATGGCCTCCATGCCCAGCGCCACGCCGAGGCGCGAGGTGGCGAAGCCCGGGGCGTCGCGCACCACGATCACCTCCTTGCCGAGTGCGGCCCCGAGCTGCCGGATCTCGTCGACCACGGCCTCCTCGGTGGCCTCGCCGCGCACCACCTCCAGCAGGGTCATCACCGGCACCGGGTTGAAGAAGTGCGTGCCGAGCAGACGCCCCGGTCGCATCAACGGCTGGGCCAGCCGGGCGATCGACAGGCTGGAGGTGTTCGACGCCAGGATCGCGGTGACGGGGGCGGCGCGCTCGGCTTCGGCCAGCACGCGGCGCTTGAGCTCCAGGTCCTCCGGCACGGCCTCGACCACCACGTGGGCGCCATGCACGCCCTCGGCGAGCGACGTGGTGGTGGTGATGCGGTCGAGCGCGGCGGTGCGCACCGCCGGCTCCAGCTTCCCCTTCTCCACGGCCCGCGCGAGGTGGTCGGTGATCGCGGTGCGCGCCCGCGCGAGCACGGCCTCGTCCCGGTCGATCAGGTGCACCGGGTGCCCGGCCACCGCGCACACCTGCGCGATCCCGTGCCCCATCGTCCCTGCGCCGATCACCGCGATGGCCTGCATCGTCGCCTCCCGTCCTGCCGGTGGCGGTAACGGGGCGGGCGTGCCATGCCACGCGACCCGTGGACGTGTGGAGGTCCCGTGCGATCCGTCGTCGTCTGTGCTGCCGTGCGCACGCCCCTCGGCCGCTTCCAGGGCAGCCTCTCGGGCGTCCGTCCCGACGACCTCGCCGCGCTCGTGGTGCGGGCCGCGGTGGAGCGCGCCGCCATCGACCCCGCCGAGGTGGACGAGGTGGTGCTGGGCTGCGCCAACCAGGCCGGGGAGGACAACCGCAACGTGGCCCGCATGGCCGCCCTCCTCGCCGGACTCCCGCAGCACGTGCCCGGCGTCACCGTGAACCGGCTCTGCGCCAGCGGCCTCGAGGCCGTGTGCCAGGGGGCGCGGCAGATCCTGGTGGGCGACGCGGACGTGGTGGTGGTGGGCGGCGTGGAGTCCATGAGCCGCGCGCCCTGGTCGATGCCGCGGGGGCCCCAGCAGCCCAAGGCGGGCCACATGACCGCCTGGGACACGGCGCTGGGCTGGCGCTACCCGAACCCCGCCATGGAGGCGCTCTTCCCGCTGGAGGCGATGGGCGAGACCGCCGAGAACGTGGCCTCCGACCTCGCCATCTCCAGGGAGGACCAGGACGCCTTCGCCCTGGCGAGCCACCAGCGCGCGGTGGCCGCCCAGGCCGCGGGGTGGTTCGACGAGGAGATCCTGCCGGTGGACGCGCCCGCCGGGCGGGGCACCGCGCGGGTGGACCGCGACGAGGGGCCCCGGGCCGACACCGACGCGGCGTCGCTGGCCCGTCTGCGTCCGATCTTCCGCACCCCCGGCACGGTGACCGCGGGCAACAGCTCGCCGCTGAACGACGGGGCCGCGGCCCTGGTGCTCGCCTCGGAGGAGACGGCGCGCGCGCGTGGCCTGCCCATCCTGGCCCGCTACCGCGCCTGCGCTGCGGTGGGCGTCGACCCCACCCGCATGGGCCTCGGGCCGGTCCCGGCCGTACCGAGGGCCCTGGCCCGTGCGGGGCTCGCCCAGGGCGACGTGGACGCCTGGGAGCTCAACGAGGCCTTCGCCGCCCAGTCCCTGGGGGTGATGCGTCAGCTCGACCTCGACCCGGAGCGGGTGAACCTGCACGGCGGCGCGCTGGCCCTGGGCCACCCCCTCGGCTGCAGTGGCGCGCGCATCCTCATCACCCTGCTCGGCGTGCTGCGCCGCACCGGGGGCAGCGTGGGCGTGGCCACCCTCTGCGTCGGGGTCGGGCAAGGGGTCGCGGCGGTGGTCGAGCGCACCTGAGCGGGTCCCGGGAGCGGGTGCTAGGCTCCGAGGGTCAGGGGGTGAGATGACGGTCGCACGCTGGCTGGTGGTCCTCGCCGCCTGTGCGCCTCCCGAGGAGGCGGCGCCCGGCGGGGTCGACACCGTCCCGGTCGCCACCGACACGGCGGCGTGGGTCGCGCCGCCCGAGGACTGCCTGGGCCTCTGCCTGGCGTGGAAGGAGGCCCCGGTCCTGGGCACGGCGCCCGACGGACGGCGTCCTGATCTGGCAGCCCCCACCTGCAACGCCGTGGGCGTGGATCTGGGCGTGTGCCCGTCCCCCCTGCGCTGCGGCCCTCCGCGCGCGAGCTGGGACGCCCAGGGGCGCGGGGTGGTGGCGCCCGCCTGCGAGGGGCGCACCGACTACGTCCCGGTCTTCCTCGAGCGCTCCGTGCGTCCCGATCCGGGCGAGCTCCCCCACGTCGAGGTGGAGGTGGCCCTCACGGTGGGCGGCGAGGCGGTGCCCGCGCTGGCGCCGGGGGCGGTGGCCCGCCTGCTGCTGCACGGACGGGGGGCCGAGGGCGAGCACGTCGTGGCCCTGCCCACCGACGGCACCGGCCGCGCCTGGGTGGATCTCCCCGTTGGCGACTTCGCCGTCGACGCCGTGGTCCTCGGCGACAAGGCGCTGGGCCCCGAGGACTGGCCGGTGCGCTACGCGGTGGCGGCCCGGGGGCTCCTCGAGGTGCGTGTCGGCGGGTCGCTCTCGCTGGACCTGCCCGCCGGGCGCGTACGGGCGGACGGCATCTCGCCGGTCGATCCGGGCCTCCAGCTGGTCGCGTGGACGGCGCGGGGCGGGTGGATCGCGCTGCCGGCCGCGAAAGGCGCCTGGGTCGTCGATCTGTGGCTCGCGCCCGACGAGGTGGAGCTCGAGGCTCGCATCCCGCGTGCCTCATCCAGCTTCGCGCTCAAGGAGGGCACGTGGCACTTCCCGCCCTTCTCCCTGTACGACCGGGGCGTCGAGGAGGTGGCCGTCGCGATGGCGGTCGTGACCCTCCCCGGCATCGCCTTCGACGTGCCGGGGCTCCAGGTGGTCGGTGCGCGTCTCGCCCCCGTGAACGGCGACGCCGTGGTGGAGATCCGCTCCGCCTTCCCGCCCAGCGTGCCCGACGTGCCCTACGACGCCGGCCTGCTGCTCCAGGGCACCTCGCCCACCGGCTCCACCCGCGGGCTGGCCGTGCTGGCGCGGGGTGCACGTCCCGAGGAGCTGGCGTCAGCGGTGATGCCCCCCCTCCGCGAGCTCTCGGTCGACGTCGCCGTGGGGGATCTCGGGCCAGACCTCAGCCTCGTGCTGGTGGGCGAGGACGGGTCCTGGCAGTCCTTCCCGGTGCCCGAGGACGGCCACGTGGCGTCCGACGCGGTCTGGGTGGCGCGTGGCGAGGCCTGGCTCGCGGGAGGGCAGCTGCGCAGCGCGGTGCAGGTGGCGGCCGACGTGATGCCCGGCAGCCTCGACCGGGTGATCCCCGAGGTGCCCACGGTCACCCTGGAGGTGGTGGCTCCCGAGGGTGTCGATCTCACCGACCTGTCCCTGCAGCGTGTGAGCGCCACCCTCACGCCGCGCCCCTGGCGTCGCTGGGACGGCGTGGTGCCGAGGATCCCGGTGGACGCCGACGGCCTCACGCCGCTGCGTCTGCCCGTGGGGGCCTACCGCCTGCTGTCGGGCACCGACGTGCTCCCCGGGGTGATCTGGATCACGGGCGACGGGCCGCGCGTGGTGGAGCTGCCCACGGCCCGCACCACCGTGGAGCTGCTGGTGCCCGACGGCCTGCCGCCCAAGGTGCCGCCCGGCCAGAGCCGCGGGGAGCTCTTCACGCCCTGGGGGGCGGTGCCGCTCGAGCCCACCGGCCGCGCGCGCGCCACCTTCGATGTGGTGGCGGGCGTGCCCTTCGACGTGCGCTGGCGCTGCCCGCCCGACGCCCTGTGCCCGCGCCCCGTGGTGGCGCCCGTGGTCACGGGCCTGCGCCTGCTCGACCCCGACTCAGCGGCGGGGGGGGTACTTCCGTAGCTTGCGCTGCAGGGACTGGCGGTGGAGGCCGAGCCGCCGGGCCGCCTCCGAGATGTTCCCGCCGGTGCCGGCCAGCACGTACTCGATGTACTCGCGCTCGTGCTTGGCGAGGCTGGGCGGCGAGGCCACCACGGGCACGGTGGGGTCGGCCTGCTCCTTGTGCAGCGACGCCTCGAGCAGGTCGGGGTCCACGGGCTTCGTGAGGTAGTGCACCGCGCCGATCTTGATGGCCTCCACCGCCGTGGCGATGCTGCCGTAGCCGGTGAGCACCACCGATCGGATTCCCGGCAGGCGCTCCACGAGGTCGGTGAGCACCTCGAGGCCGCGCTCGCCGCCGAGGCGCAGGTCGACCACGGCGAAGTCGGGACGGTGCAGGGCCGCCATGCCCAGCGCGGCGCGGTGGTCCTCGGCACCGATGACCTTGTAGCCCCGGTCGCTGAACTCCAGCGCCATGGACTCGCGGAAGGCGTCGTCGTCGTCCACGACGAGCAGGGTGCCCTTGTCGGTCTGGCTCATGTCGTCCTCGCGGTCTCGGGGAAGGACCAGCGCGTGCGCGTGCGGTCGTCCTCCCGGTGGTAGGTGAGGCCACCCCCGACCCCGTCGGCGAGCGCGCGCGCGACGAAGACGCCGAGGCCCGTGCCCGTGGGCTTGGTGGTGAAGAAGGGCTCTCCGACCCGGTCGGCCTCCGACGGCAGGCCGGGTCCGCGATCCAGGATGTCGACCACCCCGTAGCGTCCGTCGCGGCCGACCTCCACCTCCAGGGCGTCGGTGCGGCCGCTCTCCTGCTGGGCCTCGCGGGCGTTCTCGAGGAGGTTGATGAAGGCCGTGGTGAACGCGGCGTCGGGCAGCTCGACGAGCACCGGGTCCTCGGGCAGGCGCAGGCGCACGTCGAGGGTGCTGCCGCGGGCCCAGAGCTTGACCGCCTCCGCGACGAAGGTCTGCAGCGGACGTTGCTCGAAGCCTCCCGCCGAGGGGTCGCCGGCCCCCTGCAGCAGCTGCTCCACGATGTGGGTGCACCGCTCCAGCTGGCTGCCGATCACCTCGACGTCAGCGGTGGTCTGCTCGTCGGTGTGGCGTCGACGGATGCGTCGCAGGCGCAGCCCCATCGTGGACAGCGGCGTGTTGAGCTCGTGGGCGGCGCCCGCGGCGAGCGTGCCGATGGCGCGCAGCCGGTCGGTCTGGGCGGTGCGCTCCCGGGCCTCGAGCAGCCGGGTCTTCTGGCGTCGCAGCGTGGAGGCCATGCCGAGCACGAAGACGCCCACGCTCCCCACGGTCACCGAGAAGGCCACCACCTGGCCCGAGGCCAGCAGGGTGTCGGCGGGGATGGTGTGGCGGTCGGGGTGCAGCGGCAGGCTGATCACGTGCAGCACCGCGTTCGCCACGATGACGAAGGCGATGAGCAGCAGGGCGTGCCGCGGGCGCATCATCACGGCCGCCATCGCGACGTGGATGACGTAGAGCATGACGAAGGGGTTGTCGGGCCCGCCCGCCGCCAGGAAGAAGCCCGTCAGCACGAGCACGTCGAGGATCAGGTGCAGCAGCAGGGTGTCGGGACTCACCCGCGCCCGCTCGTGGAGCTGGCGGATGGCCAGCGTGTTGCCCGCCACCAGCAGGGCCACGGCCACCAGCAGGATGGGCACGGTGACCGCGGGCCGATCGAGGACGGCCAGGGTGAAGGACAGCGTGACGAGCTGCCCGATGATCGCCACCCAGCGCAGCCGCACCAGCCACGCCAGCCACATCGACCCCTCGTCCTTCCCCTCGGCGAGGCGCCAGGGGTTGGCCGCGGTGGACAGGAAGGTGGGCGCGGATCGGGGCATGATCCCCTCGGGTGCGGCACAGTACCGCGGCGGGCGCTCCCTGCCCGTGCGTGGCGCGATCCGCGGCAGGCTGTCGCAGGGGGCGACGGCTCTACAGCCTGCGCGCGAGGACCTCGGCCAGGCGCGTGGGCAGCGTGGCGTCCTCGAGCACGTCGCCGTGGCAGGGCACCAGGCGGGTGGGCGGGAGCTCGGCGAGGCGCCGCTCGAAGTAGGCCCGGATGACCGGCTTCTTCCCTCGGATGAGCAGCAGGGCCAGGGTGTTCACGTTCAGCCCGGGGTGGTTGCCCATGAGCTTGAAGACCCACTTGAGGAAGCCCGGCGGGTAGTCGGCGCTGTGGCTGATCAGCTCGTTGGTGAACCAGGTGACCGAGCCGTCCCGGGTCAGCGCGAGGAAGACGTC
>JACKEO010000034.1 GCA_020632955.1 Alphaproteobacteria bacterium | reverse complement strand
CCCACCCCCGTGGCGGCCACGAGCTCCGGGGCGAGGCGCTCCTCCACGTCGGACAGACCCCCGAGCAGCGCCTCGTCGACGAGCCCCGCCTCGAGCAGGGCGAGGCGGTCGCGCGCCGGCGTGGAGGGCGGCTGCGGCGTGGCCTCGGCCGGGCTCACGCTGCGGAAGCCGTGCCACGCGAAGTCCCCCCCCGGCTGCGCCCAGGCGCTCCAGGCCGTCCTCCACGCGTCCAGCGCCTGCTGCGGCGTGGGCACGAGCCCGGACGCGGTGGCGCCCTCGTGCCGCACGCAGCGCAGGTCGACGCGATGCACGCCGAGCTCGCGGGCCAGCGCGCACACGCCCGTCACCTCGTCGAGGTTCCGCGTGGTGAGCACCATGCGCACGGTGGTGTGGAAGCGGGGGACGCAGTGCCGCAGCGCGGTGACCACCTGCTCGTGCGCGATGGGGTCGCCGCCGGTGAGGTCCTGGTGCACCCCGGGCGTGGCGGCGTGCAGGGCCACGTGCACCGCGTCCAGCCCGGTGGCCTCCAGCCGCTTCACCTTCTCGACGTCGGCCAGCAGGCGCCCGTTCGTGCTGATCGCGGTGTGCAGGCCGATGCCGTGGGCGTAGGCGAGCGCGCGGATCAGCTGCGGCGCCAGCGTGGGCTCGCCCCCGGTGAGGCACACGCTGTCGAAGCCCCGCGCCCGCGCGCCGTCGATGGCCTCCCGCAGCGAAGCGGGGGGCACCGGGCTGCCGTCGAGCTCGTCCGCCACGGCGCAGAACACGCAGGCCTGGTTGCAGCGGCGGTAGACCGGCAGGACGAGCGTGCGCATGGGCTCCCGGAGGACCGTGGGGGCCGCAGCCTACCTCCGGTGCGCCGGTGCAGGCGAGGCGCGCGCGCCGTGCCGTCGGCCCGCGCCGGGCTAGAGGCGCTGGTCTCGGACCCGTCGGGGCCAGGGAGAGGCATGGGCAGCGGACCTGCGCTCGTCGACGCCGTGCTGGCGCGCCTGCACGATCTGCCGCCGGAGGCGGCCGCCGCGGTGCTCGTCGGCACGCTCATGGTGGGCAAGGTGGGCGTGCCGCTCCCCGAGGACGTGCTCCTCCTGTCCACGGGCTACCTTGCGAGCACCGGCGCCTTCGACCTGCCCGCGGCCATCGCCCTCGGCTTCTTCGGCGCGCTCGCGGGGGATGCGCTGGTCTTCGCCGTGGGGCGGCGCTTCGGCGAGGCCGTCTTCGAGCTCGCGCCGGTGCGGCGTCTGCTCCCGCGGTCCACGGTGGCGGCAGCCCAGCGCAGGGTGCGGGCGCACGGCGGCCTGGCCTGCTTCGGCGCGCGCTTCGTGCCGGGGATGCGGGGCGCGCTCTTCCTGTCGGCGGGCGCGATGGGCATCCCGCCGCGCACCTGGATCACCTGGGACCTGCTCGGCGCCTGCCTCACGGTGCCGCTCACGGTGGGCGTGGGCTGGGCACTCGGCGACCGCATCGACCAGGTCCTCGGCGCCGCGCGCCACGTCCAGGGGGGCGTGGTGGTGGGCGTGCTCGTGCTGGTCGTCGGCTACGTGGCGTGGAAGAGGGGCCGCGGCGGGCGGCAGGAGGCGGGATCGTGAGCGTGCGGATGGACGAGGCGACAAGAGCGGAGATCCGGGCGGCCGGGCGCGATCCCGACGCGGCGCAGGGCCAGCTCGACCGGCTGCTGGGGCCCCCCACGCCCACGCTGCTCGTGCGCCCCGCCACGGTGGGCGACGGCATCCGGGTCATCGAGGACGGGCAGGCCGGTCGCCTCGAGGCGGCGCACGAGGCGGCGGCCCGCGCCGGGCGGCTGCGGGCCTTCGTCCCTGCCTCGGGCGCGGCCTCGCGGATGTTCAAGGACACGGTGCGCGCCTGGCAGGACGGCATCGCGTCCCCGTCGGACGGCCGGCTCGCCACGGCGGCGCGCGACGTCCTCCTCCACGCCCCCGATCTGGCGCTCTGGGAGCTGCTGGAGGAGCACGGTGCCGTGGAGGGGGATGTCCGCAGCATCCTCGGGGCGCTGCACGGCGCGTTGCGTGCCCACGAGCTGCCCAAGGCGCTCGTGCCCTTCCACCCCTACCCGGAGGGTGCGCGCACGCCGCTGGAGGAGCACCTCGTCGAGGCCGCCCGGCTCGTGCGCGACGCCGAGGGCGTGGTGCGCCTGCACTTCACCGTGGGCGAGGCCCACCGCGCAGCCTTCGAGGCCCGGGTGGCCGAGGTGCGTCGGCCGCTCGAGACGCGCCTCGACTGCCACTTCGAGGTCACCACCTCGGTGCAGGACCCGTCCACCGACACCGTGGCCGTCGACCGTCAGGGCCAGCTCTTCCGCGACGACGGGGCCGTGCTCTTCCGGCCGGGCGGTCACGGGGCGCTGCTCCAGAACCTGGGCCGCCTCGGCGCCGACGTGGTGCTGGTGAAGAACATCGACAACGTGGTGCCCGACGACCTGCGCGGTCCCAACCTGCCGTGGCGGCGGCGGCTCTCGGGCCTGCTGCTCTCGCTGCAGGCCGAGGCCTGGGACCTCGTGCGACGCCTGCGTCGCGGGGAGGCCGTGGAGGCCGCCCAGGCCTTCGTGGCCCACCACCTGGGGGCGACCGGCGTCGACGGGGCCGAGGCCCTCCTCGATCGCCTCCACCGTCCCTGGCGCGTGGCGGGCATGGTGCGCAACCAGGGGCAGCCCGGGGGCGGGCCCTTCTGGGCGCAGTCGCCCGACGGCACCTCGCTGCAGATCGTCGAGGCGGCGCAGGTGGGTCCCGACGCCGGGCAGCAGGCCATCCTCGGCTCGTCCACCCACTTCAACCCGGTGGACATGGCGCTCGGCCTCCTGGACGCCGACGGGCGGCCCTTCGATCTGGCGCGGTTCGTGGACCCCGACGCCGTGATCCTCGCCGACAAGAGCCACCACGGCCGCGGCCTGCGGGCGCTCGAGCACCCCGGCCTGTGGAACGGCGGGATGGCGCGCTGGAACACCGTGTTCGTCGAGATCCCCGCGGCCACCTTCCAGCCGGTGAAGACGGTGGCGGACCTGCTGCAGTGCGCCCACGGCGGTCCGCTCTGCTGAGGGCGCCCCCGCGGGCCGGTCAGCCCGCGCGGTCGTGGTCGAGGAGCTTGAGGGCCGCAGCGCGTCCCAGGCCCAGCGCCAGGCGCAACCCCAGCTCCGGGTCGCCCTCCATCAGCTCGCGCAGCTCGCGTCCGGGGATGCGCAGCAGCACGGCGTCGTCGGAGCGGGCCACCACGTCGGCCGATCGCACGCCGTCGAGCAGGAAGCCCACCTCGCCCACCACGTGACCCGGGCCCAGGCGGGCCAGGGTGCGGCCGTCGCGCCGCACGTCCACCTCGCCCTCCACCACCACGAAGAGGTCGCTGCCGCGTCCGCCGTCCGCGACCACCTTGTGGCCACGGGGCAGCCGCCCCAGCTTCGACAGGGCCACGAGCGTCTCGATCTCGCCGTCGGTGAGGCCGGTGAACAGGCCGCCGGTCTCGCCGTGGGCCCGCAGGCTGCGCACCAGCCGACGCCACCGGGGCTCCTCGGCCTCGGTGGGCTCGTGGGCGTCGTCGAGGGTGTCGAGGCGCGCGCGCACGATGGCGAGGAAGGGGGACCCGACCTGCTCGAGGTGGTCCACGTCGTGCAGGTCCAGCTGCATCGACACCACCGGGCCGGTGTCGCGCATGCGGGGCAGACCCACCGAGGTGAAGCCGAGCGCCCGGTAGTCGGCCGAGCCGGTGGCGTCGGTCTCGCCGTAGACGAGGCGGGCGCCCTGCTCGATGGCGAAGCGCACGGCGCCCTCGAGCAGCAGGGGCTCGAGCTGGCGGCCCCGCCAGTCGGGGTGCACGAGCAGCGTGTCGAGCACCACCACCTGTCGGGGATCGACGTCGGCCAGCGCCGAGGTCAGGTCGAGATCCGACACCAGCCGCGGCGGCAGCGGTGCGTCGCCGCCCCAGTGCACGTCCACCGAGCCCACGGGGCGGTCGTGCAGCGAGGCGAGCATGGTGCGCCCGCCCCGTCGACCGGTCACCCGCTCCTGGCCACCGAAGCGGCCGGCGAGGATGTCCTCGATGTCGTGGCGCAGCCGGCTGGCCTGCGCCTGGTCCGCCATGCTCGACACGAAACGTACGCTCGCCGACATGTGATTCCCCAGTGTCGGCATCGTAGCGGGGAAGACGCCGGGACCACAAGCGCAGGACGCGCGCGCCTGGCGCCCGACCTGTCGCGTCGGCCCGTCAGCCCGCGGTGTGGGCCTTCACGTACGCGCGCAGCTTCGTCATGTAGCTCCCGAGGGCGAAGCGCATCAGCGGCTTGAGCACGGGGTGCAGGAAGCCGAAGCGCCCGATGGGCTCGTAGGCCACCGTCCACGTGAGGCGGCAGCTGTCGGGACCGGTGGACTCCACCTCGTAGCGTTCCGAGAAGCTCCGCCAGATCTCCTCGGTGGTGCCCACGAAGTGGAAGCCCATGCGGTGCGGCGGGTCGAAGGTGTGGAAGACCTCGAAGACCTGGGTGCCCCCCCAGAAGGTGACCGTGCGGGTGGTGCCCGGGCCGTACGGCGTGGGGCTGGTCCACTCCACCTTGCCGATGCCGGGTGCCCAGCGGGGCCAGCTCTCGGGGTCCTCGAAGACCGCGAACAGCTCCTCGGCGGAGCAGCCCAGCTCCACGGTGTGCGGGAAGACCACGGGCGCACGCTCGGCGTGGTCGTCGCCCACGGGCTCGCAGGGGAACCAGGGGACGTGGGCGGGCAGGTGGTCGGGACGGGTCACGCGCGCCTCGTGGTGGCGGGGGGGATCAGGGAGCGGCCAGGTCGACGTCGACGTGCACCTTGGCGCGCTCGCCGTCGGACGTGGGGGGGAGGTGCACGCGCTCGAGCAGGGCCCGCACGCAGCGGTCCACCTTCTTGCCGAGGCGGCCGTCGTCGCGGTGGTCCACCGCGAACACCGAGCCGTCGTCCGCCACGGTGACGCGCAGGTCGACGGTGGCGGGCAGCTCGGGTCGCTTGGCCGTGTCGGCATGGCAGCGCGCCACGCGCACGGCGAGGGCCTGGATGGCCGCGTCGACGGCGCCCGCCTCCACCTTCCCGGAGGCCACCTTGGTGGTCAGCGTGGCGGCGACGTCCGGGGGGGCGACGACGTCCTCCGGGGCGGCCGCGGGCTGGAGGTGCCCGCCCTGACGGAACCAGGCGAGCACCTCCGGGGCGGTGCGCTCGAGGGCGTCGGGGTCGGCGTGGGCCAGCGCGAAGGCGTCCGCGAAGGCGCTCTCGCCCCGCCGCCTGCCGGCAGGGGTGGGCGCGCGCTCCAGCGCTCCCATCACGTCGAGCATCGCCCGGGCCATCGCGCTGGGCGGATCCTCGACCGGGGCGGCCTCCTCGCCCACGTCGTCGGGCACCTCGTCGGAGCCGAGCCGCGAGGGCGCCGGGGACGCTCCGCCCTCGGGCGGTGCCGGGGGCGGCGGGTCGGCGAGCATCCGCGCGAGGGAGTGGAGCACGGTGCGCACGAGCGGCGAGCGGGGCGTCTCGGGGCTCCCCACGAACACGGCCGACTGCAGCGCGCCGTCATCGTAGAGGAGGATGCGCGACGCCCCCCGCCGCTGCTCGTAGATCGACGACAGGCGGCTCTCGCCGGAGCGCTGCTGGGCGGCCCGGAAGGCGCGCCCGGCCTCGTCGTCGCGGGTGAAGCGCACGGTGCCCAGGCGCGCGCGCTCCTCCTCCGACAGCAGCCCGAGGGCGTCGGTGAGCGCCTGCACGTCGGCCACCGACCACGCGGCGTCCTCGGCGTCGAGGGTGGCGCCCGCCACCTCCATCATCGCCGCGGGTGCGGGGCTCCGGTCGGGCGCGGGCACGACGGCGCCCGCCCAGGCGCGCACCCGGTGGTCGTCCCAGATCACGGTGACCGCACGGTCCACGCCGTCGGCCTCGGGGACGAGCAGATCGAGCTCCGCCTCCTCGACGCGTCGCGACACCACCCACGACACCGCCAGCAGCTCCGCGCGGGTGAGCTTCGAGAAGGGGAGGCTGCCCTTGGCGCGCGGCCATGCCTGCACCCACGCGTCCTCCCGACGCACCTCGAAGGTCTCCACGTGGCGGCTGCCCAGCTCGATCTGCAGCGCCTGCTCGAGATCCCGCTCCTTCCAGGTGGTGCGGTAGGCGGGCGCACCGTCCTCGCCCAGCGCGCTGAGCCCGGTGACGTAGAGGGGCTCGGGGCGCTCGGCCCGGGCCACGAGGAGCAGGCCGAGGAGCGCGGCGGACAGCGACATGGTGGTTCCCCCGGGGACCCGCGGACGCTAGCACGGCCGGCGTCGGGGCTGGACGCGCGTGCCGGTGGGATTAGGATCGTGGCGTCGGCGAGGGAATCCTCCCGCGTCGGCATCCCCAGCACGGGGGCGCCACGGCTTCGACGGGGTTGCGGTAGGGAAGGATTGCGTGCCGAGGTTGCAGACCCACCTCGTAAAACCGGTCCGCACACACGATAGTTGCCAACAACAACAACTACGCCGAGGCGCTCGCGGCCTGATCGCCGTGGAGCCTCCGTCCGGTCGGCATGCTGCTTGGGGCGTCGACTGGGCGTGTCTCGACCAAGCTAGTCGTGAAGGACCTCGCTCACGCGGGACCAGGCGACGAGAAACAATCCCTTGAAGTCGTGAGGCCCTGCCGGGAACCAGTGCTCCCGAGGCTCGGTGGGGGATCGAGGGAGCTACGCACGTAGACGTCCTGACTGAGTGGCTTCGGACGTGGGTTCGACTCCCACCGCCTCCATCCCGCGCACCCCGGTGCCGCCCCCGACGATCAGCGCGGGCGGTACCGGGGTGTCGGTCATTGGTACCCGCCCCACGACGTGGATCCGCGATAGTCTGCCGGCGCCTCGCCCGCGGGGCCTGTCCGTCGCGGAGGCTCCATGACCCGTCCGATGCTCCTTCTCGTGGCGCTCGCCAGCGCCTGCGGTCCCACCGCGGGCAAGGGCCCGTCCCGCCTCGTCGACACCGACGTGTCCGGCGACACCGACGGGCCGGGCATCGACACCGACGGGCCGGGCATCGACACCGACGGCCCCGCGGTCGACACCGACACCGGGGTCGACACCGACACCACCCCCAAGGACCCCTGGTGCGCCATGGAGATCGTGGCCGTCAGCGGGGACGTGGGCGTGACCGGCACCGAGCCGGAGATGAAGGTGCTCTTCGACATGGCCCACGCCGACAAGGCCACGGTGGGCCTCGTGGACGTGTCCGGCACCAGCCTGCCCGTGTTCACGAGCCCGCTGAACGCCGGGGCCGGCATGGCGGTGAGCCCCGCGAGCGCGCTCGAGGACGACGCCGTCTACTTCTGGACGGTGGCGCTGCCCTGCGGCGGCGACGTCACCGTGGAGCCCTTCTACGTGGACCGTGTGCCCCGGGGCACCTACATCGACGCCTGGCTGGGCGAGGCCTCCGACCCCCTGGCCGCCTTCGCGATCACCGCCTCCCGCAGCAGCGCCACGGGCGAGTACCTGCTGGAGCCCGACGAGGAGCTGGTGCTCGGGCTGTCGCTGCCCCTCGCCGCGTCCGTGCGCACCACCACGGCGGGGGTGGAGCTCGTCCCTGGTTCGTCGGAACTCATCGGCGACCAGATCCAGTCGTACCTCGACTTCCTGGGTCAGCTTCCCGCATCGGAGGGGGGACCCGTGGATGCGGCCACCATGGCGGCCGACCGCGGCCTGATCCTCAGGCCCCCGCCCGGCGGGTGGCCCACGGGCGCCAGCACGTCGGTCACGACGCAGCTGGCGGGCCCGTCCGACTACCGTGGCACGATGGCGCCGGTGGTCATCCGCTCGGAGGATCCCTGCGAGGTGCTCGAACTCACGCCTGCCGCGGGCACCACGGCGGTGACGCGCCTGCCCAGGCTCGAGGCCACCTTCCCCTTCGACGTGCCGCAGGGCGCCACGATGCTGCTCAGCCGCGGCGCCACCCAGGTCCCGCTGCAGGTCCTCGCGTCGGGGAAGGAGCTCGTGGGCGTGCCGCAGCAGCTGCTCGCCACCGGCACCTCCCATCGCCTCGACGTGCTGGCCTGTGGCAAGACCACCAGCGCCACGTTCACGACGGCGCCTGTGCCCACCGGCGCCACCAGGCCCCAGGTGGTGGGCGCGGGCTGGGCCCTCGACCTCGGCACCGGCTCGGTCATCTCGCCAGCGGGGTGGTCCACGATCCTCGGGAGCCTGCTCAGCTCGCAGTCGCTCACCCCGATGCTCTTCGTGCAGGATCTCGGTGGCACGTCCATCGCCGTGCACCTCGGCTTCGCCGACGCGCCGCCGTGGTCGTCGCAGGCGCAGCAGGCGTGCGAGCCCACCAGCCAGCTGGGCACCACGACGCTGTCGTCGGGCAGCTTCTCGCTGGCGGACGCGGAACGGGAGATCGAGCTCGACGGCCTCATCGTGACACTGGCGTCGAGCGAGCTGGACGCGCACGTCGAGCCCCCCGGTCTGGCGCTCGTCGTGGACCGCGTGATGGCCGAGTTCGACATCCGCGACAACGAGCTCCTCTTCGACGGCTTCGGCGACTCCGCCGAGGCCATCTGCACCACCGTGGCCAGCTTCACGGGCACGGGCTGCGGGCTCTGCAGCGCCGACAGCCAGCCCTACTGCTTCACCCTGGTCGCCAGCGACATGCGCGGCCTGAGCGTGTCGCCCGCGCCCCACGTGGTGGTGGGCGAGGACACCGGCACCTGGACCTGCGACACGAGCAGCGGCGGCTGCGACCTCGGCTGCTCCAGCGTGGGCCTGATGCCCAAGGAGCTGGCGCTGGTGCTGCTGGGCCTGCTCGGCTGGCGGGTGCGCAGCTGGAGGCGGCGCGTGGTCTGACCGCGCGCCCGGTCGGCTCTGCCACGCCGACTACGCTTCACAACGGACCGCGGTCGTCGGCGCATGCTACCTCGACGGCTCGGAGGTCCCCGTGCGCTCCACGCCCGTCCTGCTCCCGGCCGTCCTCCTGTCCGGCTGTCTCCTGGGCCAGAGCCCCTTCAAGGGGGCGGACGCGCCACCCGGGCTCGTGGACGACGGGGGCTTCGCGCTGGTGGAGCCCCTGCAGGTGGACGGCGTGCCCCGGGTGCGGGCGGGCACCGACGTGGTGGTCGATCTGGCCGCCACGCTGCTCCTGCGCACCGAGCCCGCGGATCCCACCGACCCGGACGCGCCCTACACGAAGCTCACGGTGGACGGGGCGCCCTTCACCTTCGTCGAGAAGCTCGAGGGCACCGAGCACCCCACCTACCGCTTCCACCGGGTGCTCGACGGCGACGAGGGCAGCTCGCCCAAGAGCCTGCGCGCCGAGCTCGTCTCGCTGGGCTTCGGCAAGGTGAAGGTCGAGACGTCGGCGGTGCTCTTCACCACCGACTTCGATGCCCCGTCCGCGGGCTGCATCCTGTCGCCGCGCAACGCGGGGGAGGGGGAGACGGTGACGCTGCGGGTCTCGCCGTCGGAGGCGATGGACGCCGACGCCGTCGTGGTCACGCCCAGCGACCCCCGGGTGCACGTGGGCGCGCCCACGGCGTCCGACGGGCAGTTCGTCTTCCCGATCACGGCCGACGCCGACACGAACGTGGACGGCTACGTCCTCGAGGTCACCGCCACCGACCGGGCCGGCAACGCGCAGGAGGGGGACTCGCTGTGCTCCAGCGGCAACCCCACGGGCACCATCCTCGGGCGGGGGCCGCGGCTCGACCCCGACGTGAGCTTCGAGCTCACCGCGGGCCGCAGCGTGGATCAGGGCGGTCTGCCGTGGGTGCGTGCGGCCACGGCCGAGGAGGCGAAGGCGGGCCAGCCCACCGTGCTCACGGTGCGCCTGCCCACGCTGGACCCGTTGGCCTCGTCGGGCAGCGCGGTCACGCTGTCGGGCGTGCCTCTCACCCCGATGCCCGACGACCCCAACACCTGGACCCTCGAGATCGACGGGGACGAGGGCGACGGCCTGAAGACCCTCGATGCACGGCTGGTGGACCCGGCGGGCAACGAGCTGGTGGTGCAGCGTCGGGGTCTGCTGCGCCTCGATCTCACGCCGCCCACGGCCGACTGCCTGCTGGCGCCCCGCGACGCGAAGGGCAGCGACGTGGTGCTGCTCCAGGTCTTCGCCTCCGAGGTGCTGCGGGAAGGAGCGCCCGCCGTCACGGCCGACAGCACCGACCTCACCGTGGCCTCGCTGGGCAGCACGGGGTCGCAGCACCGCTACCGCATCGACCTGGCGAACCCCGTGGACGTGCCGGCCTACGCGCTGACGATCCTCGGCACCGACCGCGCGGGCAACGCGCCGGTGGGCGGCAGCCTCTGCGACATCGACGCGCGCTCCGGCAGCCTCCTGGGCAAGCCGCCGTTGCTCACGGCCGAGCCCACGGTGGAGGCCACGCCGTCGGTGCCGGGCACCGCCGGTGAGCTGCTCGTGCGCGCGGGCGCCACGGTCACGGTCACGCTCCCCACCGACAAGGCCCTCGCCACCGACGTGTCCACGGTCACGCTGGGTGGCACCCCGCTGGCCTGGCAGGGCGGTGCGGAGTGGGCGATCACCCTCGACGGCTCGGAGGGCGACGGCCTGAAGGGCCTGGACGCCCAGCTCTTCGACGCCGCCGGCAATCGCCTCGTGGTGCAGCGTCCGGGCGTGGTGCGCTTCGACTTCACGGCGCCGGCGGCCGACTGCGTGCTCGCGCCCGCCACGGCGAACGCGTCCGACGCGGTGGTGCTGCAGGTCTTCACCTCGGAGACCCTGGCGGGCGGTGCGCCCACCGTGAGCGTCGACGCGCCCGAGCTCACGATCACGCCGCTCACGAGCAGCGGGAACCGGCACACCTACGGCGTCACGCTGCAGGGCCAGGTGGACGTCGACGCCTACGTCCTCACGATCACCGGCCAGGACCGCGCCGGGAACGCGCAGGAGGGCGCCAGCTTCTGCGATCTGGCCTCCCGCTCGGGTGCCTTCCTCGGCCTGCCTCCCGTGATCGACCCCACCAGGGTCACCCTGGTGGTGACCCCCTCGGTGGTGGTGGACGGGCAGACGCGGGCGCGTGCCGGCGCGGTGGTCACGGTGACGCTGCCCACCGACGCGCCCGTGGACGACCAGGCCTCCACGGTGACGCTGTCGGGGATGCCGCTGTCGTGGGCGGGCGCCGACCAGTGGACCCGCACCCTCGACGGCACCGAGGGCGACGGCTTCAAGGCCCTCGACGCGCGCCTCGTGGATCCCGTGGGGAACGAGACCCGCGTCCGCTCCGCGGACCTGCCGGCGGCGGTGGCCTTCGTCGCCGACTTCACGCCGCCGCTGGCCTCGTCGTCGGTGCTGTCGCGCACGCCCTTCTTCAGTCCGGCGGTGCTCGACGGCGGGCGCACGGTGGTGTTCACCGACGTCGATCCGTACACCGGCGAGGTGGTGGTCCCCTCGGTCACCGTGCTCGCCTCCGAGCCCGTGCAGGAGGCGGTGGGCGTGGCCACGGTGGGCCCCGCCTCGGTGTCGTGGGACGTGGCACCGGTCGACGGCAACGTCATCCGCTTCAGCCGCGCGGGCGTGTCGGATCTGCCCGAGGGCACCTACAGCCTCTACGTGGTCGTCAGCGATGCCGTCGGGAACGTGTCGGTGAACGCCGATCTCGGCCTCGACCTCGTCGTGGACCGCACCGGCCCCACCGAGGCGCCCGACACCGAGACCCTCGACCGCATCGTCTACACCCGCCAGCCCTGGGGCACCTCGGCCACCGGGGGCGAGGCGCGCTTCCAGGTGGACGGCGAGGCGGGGGCGGCGATCCCGGGGGCCACCGTGGTGGCGCGCTCCAGCTCGGGCACCTACCTCGGCAGCGGCACCGCCCAGGCCGACGGCTCCTTCGCCGCGCTGCGCACGCCCGCCGACCTCGCGAACGTCTACGTGAGCCAGCTCGACGAGGCGGGGAATCCGTCGCCCTCCTCCCGGGTGCGCGACGTGGAGTGGGTGGCCACCCTGGGCAGCAAGGTGCCGGGCGACCTGATCGCCAATCCCCACACCCTGTCGAGCGCGCCGGATCGGGAGCGCGGCCTCGATCCCGACGGCACCCGCGAGCTCACCACCGTGCCGTCGGTGGGCAACCCGGTGGCCTCGGGGGGGCTGCCCATCTGGCGCCGGGCGGGCACGGGCGAGGTCCCGTCGCCACGGCTCACGCCGACCGCCTCGCTGGATCCGGCGCGCGGCGAGCTGCTCGTCTTCGGCGGCACCACCCAGGCGCCCTTCGAGCAGGTCAGCGAGCTCTGGGCCTTCAACGGGCGGTCGTGGCGTGAGATCGGTCCGCCCGGCGGCGGCCCGAGCCCCCGGTTCGGCGCCGCGATGGCCTGGGACCCCATCGGCCAGCGCACCCTGCTCGCCGGCGGGGCCACCTACAGCGCCACCTACGGCGAGACCTTCGCCTGGACCGGCACGCGCTGGGAGGACGTCGGGTCCGCGGAGCCCCGTCCGGGCCTGCGCTCCTTCTCGTCGATGGCCACGCAGGTGACGAGCGCGCGGGTCATCCTCTTCGGCGGCAAGGACCAGGACGGCACCCTCCTCGGCGACACCTGGGCGTGGTCGGGTACGGCCTGGTCGCAGGTGCAGGGCCCGGGCCCCAAGCCCGCGCCCCGCTTCGGCGCGCCGATGGTCTGGGATCCGGTGCGCGAGGAGCTCGTGCTGTTCGGCGGGGCCACGAGCGCATCCGGGGTGCTGGGCGACACCTGGCTCTTCGGCGACACGGGCTGGCGCGCGAAGCCCGCGGGGGGGCCGTCGCCGGTGGCCCGCCACTCCCACCAGCTCGTGTGGGATCCGATCAGCGAGCGCGTGCTCCTCTCCGGCGGCAAGGACGCGTCCTTCGCCTCGCTGGGGGACGTGTGGGCGTGGGACGGCACCACCTGGTCCCAGCTCCCGGTGTCGGGGCCGCTCGGCACCGTGCACGAGCACGTCCTCGGCAACGATCCCCTCACCGGGGAGGTCCTGCTCCTGAGCGGACGCGGGGCGGGCAACACCTACGTGACGGTGCCGCACCGGTGGACGGGCTCGGCGTGGTCGCCCGAGGACTGGGCGGCCCGGCCGGCACCCACCTTCAACCAGCTCATGGCCTACGACCCGGTGCACGAGGAGGTGGTGCTGTACGGCGGCGACCCCACGCCCTCCACGTGGATCTGGGACGGCCGCACGTGGACGCAGGTCACCGGCCTGCCGCTCACGCCGCCCTTCCGCGAGCGCGCCGCGATGGCCTGGGACCCGGTGGAGGAGGAGGTGATCCTCTTCGGCGGGCGGGGCAACGGCGGCTACCTCGCCGACACCTGGGCCTGGGACGGCACCGGCTGGCTGCCCAAGCTCACCTTCGACGCCCCGTCGCCGCGCTGGAGCCACTCGCTCACCGGCACGCCCGACGGCCTGCGCCTGGTGGGCGGCTACGACGGCGCGGGCCTCGCCGACGAGTGGCTCTGGGCCGGCGGCACCTGGACCGATGTGACCCCCGCCCCGATCGTGGTGGGCCCGCTCGAGGAGCACGTCGCCACCTACGACGCCGCGCGGGACCAGCTCCTCGTCGGGGGCGGGTTGGCCGACGGGTACTTCAACAAGACGCTGTTCGCCCGGGACGCGCTCGGGTGGTCGTCGCTCGTCCAGGGCGGTCAGCCGCCGCCGGGCCGGCGCTTCGGTCGGCTCACGTACGATCCGCTCCGGGAGCGCAGCCTGCTCCTCGGCGGCGAGGTGGAGGCCGGGAACAGCTACGACACCTGGATGTGGGACGGAGAGGCGTGGGAGCGCCTGGAGGCGTCCGGCGGGCGCCCGGGGGGGCGCACCGCGACCCACGCCCAGACCTTCGACGAGGCGAACGGCACCTACGTGATCTTCGGCCCCTCCGACAGCGACGACGGCGAGACCACCGTGCTCCTCGACAGCGGCGCCGCGGCACACCCCACGCACCACCTCGCGGTGGACTGGACCTACGCCGGCGCCGCCGGGTCCACGGTGCGACGCATCCAGACCCGGCTCGTGGCGGGCGGCACCGGCTTCCCCGGCGGGTCGCCCACGCACGGCGCGGAGCTGTACCTCTGGGACGTGGACCAGTGGCGGCAGGTGGCCACCCACGACGCGCCGGCGGCCAGCCCCGAGGCGCTGTGCGTCGTGGTGCGGGCGGCGGGCGCACCGGCGGCGGACCCGGGCTGCACCGTGATCGCCGACGACCGGCTGGTGCGGCGCCTCGCCGTGGGCCTGCCCAGCAAGGCCATGCGCATCGCCGTGTCCACGGCGGCGCCGAGCGGACCCGGCGGACGGGTGCGCGAGACCGCCGAGATCGCTACGGAGGACGCCGAGGTGGCCGTCCGCTACCGCCTGCCCGCCCCCTGAGCGGAGCGGGCGTCGTACGTGATCAGCGGGCCAGCTGGGCCGCGAGCCACGTGGCGAAGTCCTCGGCGGCGGCGTCCTCGATGCCCTTCTTCGGGATCCACGCGTCGATATCCAGGCCTGCGGCGAGGGCCTCGTCGCGGAGCACGAGCGCGTGGTCCGGGTGGTGGAAGAGGCTGTTCACGTCGAGCGGGAGCTGGTCCTCGATCCACTGGTTGTCGACGAGCAGGGGCGGGTCGTCCGAGCTCATGAGGCCGAGCATGTCCACGTCGGCGCGGTAGGAGACCACGGGCTCGGCGTACAGGTCGTCCAGTGCGTCCATGCCGTAGAAGTCGAGCAGGAGCTGCTCGGCCCCGAAGGCGGCGGCGGCGTCGATGGTGATGCCGTAGTCGGGGAAGACGTCGGTCTCCCAGCGGACGATGTCGTAGGTGGCCTGGGTCTCGAAGGCGGCGGCCGCGAGCAGGCGCGTGGACTGCCGCGCGATCGGGTCCTCGGCGTCGGGATCGGCCATGTCGTCGTGGGTGGCGAGCCAGAGCGCGGTGCCCGCCCCCGCGGACGCGCCCGAGCCCACCACGCGCGCCGGATCCAGGCGCAGCTCGGCGTGGTGCCAGCGCAGGAACTGCAGGGCGCGCTGCACGTCGCCGAGCGAGCGCTTCACGCCCTCGTCGTGCTCGCCGAGCAGCCGGTACTCGATGTTGGCGAAGGCCACGCCCGACCCGAGCACCTTCGCGAGGAAGGCCCCGGTGCCAGGCTGGCCGTACAGGGCGTCCTCGTCGCCTCCCGTGAAGCCGCCTCCGTGGATCTCGAGCAGCAGCGGGAACGGACCGTCGCCCTCCGGGACGAAGAGGTCGAGCACCCTGCGCTTCCCGGCCCCGTACGACACGTCCGGGAAGTAGGCGAAGTCCACGTCGTCCACGGTCACGGGGCTCTTGCGGGCCTTCAGGCCCAGCGTCTCGGGCTCGGGGTCCGAGGCCTCGGGATCGGCGGTGCAGGCCGCGAGGAGGGCCGTGGAGGCCAGGAGAGGGCGGATGCGACGCATGGACGGGGGCTCCGGGGCGGTCAGGAGGGCAGGGCGCGCAGCTCGCGGCGGAGGATCTTCCCCGAGGCGGACTTGGGGATCGCGTCGACGAAGGCGACGGCGCCGAGCTGCTTGTAGGTGGCCAGGTGCTCCGCCACCAGCGCCTGCAGGTCCTCGAAGGTCACCTCGGCCCCGGCGGCCCGCACGACGAAGGCCTTCGGGACCTCCCCCGCATCGTCGTCGGGGATGCCGATCACCGCGACGTCCGCGACACCGGGATGGGTGACGAGCAGCGCCTCGAGCTCGGCGGGGGGCACCTGAAAGCCCTTGACCTTGATGAGCTCCTTGAGGCGGTCGACGATGAAGGTGTGGCCGTCGGTGTCCACCTCCGCGATGTCGCCCGTGTGGAGCCAGCCGTCGGCGTCGAGGGTCTGCAGGGTGGCCTCGTCGTTGTTGAGGTAGCCCCGCATCACCTGCGGGCCGCGGATCCAGATCTCCCCGGCCTGTCCCGGCGCGGCGTCCTCGCCGGTCTCGGGGTCGACCAGGCGGGCCTCGGTGCTCGCCACCAGCGTGCCCACCGAGCCGGGGCGGTAGTCCCCCGCGGGGATGGCGTGGCTCACGGGTGACAGCTCGGTCATGCCGTAGCCCTGGGCCACGGCGCACCCGAGCCGCTGGGCCGCGGCCTCGGCGAGCTCCGCACCCAGGGGGGCTGCGCCCGAGAAGATCTCCTTCACGCGCGACAGGTCGTAGCGGTCGACGATGGGGTGCTTGGCGAGCGCGAGGACGATCGGAGGCACCAGGTACAGCCGGGTCATGCCGTGCTGCTGGGCGAGCTCGAGCATCTGCACGAGGTCGAAGCGGGGTGCGGTGACGATGGTGGCGCCCTGGGCCAGCCCGTAGTTCATCAGCACCTGCATGCCGTAGATGTGGAAGAAGGGCAGCACGGCGAACGTGACGTCCTCGTCGTCCAGTTCGATGTGACCGCGCATCTGGAGCACGTTCGCCACCAGGTTGCGGTGGGTGAGCATCACGCCCTTGGGGAAGCCCGTGGTGCCGGAGGAGTAGGGGAGCACCACCACGTGCTCGGCCGGATCCACGCGCACCGGGTCGGCCAGCGGCTCGCCGAAGAGGCTGGCGAAGGAGGGCGCGTCGCCGAGGCCGATGAGGAAGACCTCCTCGATGCCGACGGCCGCTGCCGCCTCCCGCGCGGTCTCGAGGAACAGGCCCACGGTGATCACCGCCGTGGCGCCGGCGTCCCGGAGCTGGAAGGCGATCTCCTCGGCGCCGTAGGTGGGGTTGAGCGTGGTGACCGTGGCGCCGGCCCAGGCGAGGCCGTGGAAGACCACGGCGTACTCGGGCAGGTTGGGTGCCATCAGCGCCCAGGTGGTGCCGGGCCCCACCCCGCGGGCCTTCAGGCCACCGGCGAGGGCACGGATCTGGTGGGCGAGGGCTCCGTAGGTGACCACCCGCCCGGACGGCCCGTCCACGAAGGCGGCCTTGTCCGCCAGCTCCTGGGCGCGACCGAGCACGAGCTCGGTGATGGTCAGGTCGGGGACGGTGATCGGGGGGTGTGCGCTGCTGAGCACGGCCATGACGACTCCCGGTGGCGTGGGGAGGGCAGCCTACGACAGGCGGTGGGCTTCGCGCAGGACCACGCCGCGTGAGGACCGTGGGCTCACGGCGACGGGTCAGTCGTCGAGTTGCTGCGTGAGTCGCGTGAGTCCAGCATCGAGCGGGATCGTGGGCGACCATCCCGGGAGCACGGGGCCCGCCCAGGTGCCCGGGTGGGGCCCGATGCCGGCGGGCACGAGACGGCGCTTCAGGCGGCGTCCGCTCACCCGCTCCAGCACGTCGGCCACCTCGATGGGCGTGAGCGGCTGCGTGCTCCGAACGGCCCAGGTGCCCGCCGGGCCCTGGAGGACGGCGATGCGGAAGGCGGCCGCCACGTCGTCGACGTGCACGAGGTCCACGGTGACCGGAGCCCCCACCAGGCGGATCTCCACCTCGTCCATCAGGGCATCCACCAGGACGGGCACGAGGCGTCGGCGGGTGTCGTCGGGCCCGTACACGTCGTGGACCACGAGCGTGGTCAGGTCGAGCTCGCGATCCACGGCGTAGCGGTCGGCGATGCGACCGAGCGCCTGCCGCGTGGCGCCGTACAGGCCGAGCGCGCGCGTGCCGTCCGGGCCCTGGTGGGCGAAGGCGCTGTCGGCGACGACCACGCGACGCAGGCCCGCCTCGTCCGCCGCCTCGAGCAGCAGGGCGCCGGCCAGCACGTTGCTGGCGAGCAGGGGCCCGATGTCGGCGGGCTGGTGGTGGCGGACGTAGCGGGCGGCGAGGTGGATGGCGGCCACCGCGCCTGCGTCACGGAGACCCTCCGCCAGGGTCTCGGCGTCGATCGTGTCGTCGAAGTCCAGACGGGTCGCGCCCGGCGGGAGGGCCTGCGTGGGGCGGATGAGCGCCACCACGGGGCGCCCGGCCTCCGCCAGCTGCTGCACGAGGCGTCGCCCGACGTAGCCGGCTGCCCCGGTGACCGCGATCGCCCCGTCGGGGAGCGCCGTGGTCATCGGGAAGCCGGCGGCAGGACGGGCCTCAGTTGCCCGTCCACGTCGGGAAGAGCGGGAGCAGGTAGGGGAAGCCCAGGTCCTCGGAGTTGACCTTGTCGGGCGCGAACTCCATCACGGACAGCAGGGCCACCTGCGACGAGTACGTCACGCACTCGCCGTCCGGCGTCCGGTACGAGGCGGGCAGGAAGAACTGCTTGAGGTTCACGGGTCCGCGCTGGATGTACGCCGGGCGACTCGGTCCGCCGTACTCGATGTAGAAGGAGGAGTTCAGCGGCACGGGATCGATGTACGCGGTGCCCACGCAGCGGATCTCGTCGTAGTAGACGGTGAGCGGCTCGGGCAGGGCGGCCGTGACGTACGGTCCCACCGTGATGGCGGCAGAATCAGGCAGGCCGACGCGGAAGATCGCGCCGTAGGTCTCGTCCCAGAACAGTGCCCAGTGGAGCTCTGCACCGTCGACGCTGCCGTAGCTGTTGGGCAGGTTCTCCAGGAGCGGAACCGGCGTCCCGTCGCTGTCGTACCAGCGCAACCCGCCCGCGTCGGCCCCGCGAGGCCCGGTGGCTCCGGTCGGTCCCGTGGGGCCCGTGAACCCGCGCGGGCCCGTGGGGCCGATGTTCCCCTGGGGCCCGGTGGGGCCGAGGCTGCCGGTGGGACCGATGTTGCCCTGCGGCCCAGTGGGACCGATGTTGCCCTGGGGTCCGGTGGGGCCGAGCGGACCGACGCCACCCTGGGGCCCGGTGGGCCCGATGCCGCCGGTGGCGCCATCGCGACCGGCAGGACCGGTGGGACCGATGTTGCCCTGGGGTCCGGTGGGACCGATACCTCCGGTGGCGCCGTCACGACCGGAAGGTCCGGTGGGGCCGATGTTGCCCTGGGGTCCGGTGGGCCCGATGCCGCCCGTGGGACCGACGTTGCCCTGGGGCCCGGTGGGGCCGATGCCTCCGGTGGCTCCGTCCTGACCGCGCGCGCCCGTAGGGCCGATGGGGCCCTGGGGCCCGGTGGGACCGATCCCGCCGGTGGCTCCGTCGCGGCCCGCCGCGCCCGTGGGGCCGATGGGACCCTGGGGTCCGGTGGGGCCGATCCCGCCGGTGGCTCCGTCGCGGCCCGCCGCGCCCGTGGGGCCGATGGGCCCCTGGGGGCCGGTGGGGCCGATGCCTCCGGTGGCGCCGTCACGACCCGCCGCGCCGGTGGGACCGATCGGGCCGACGGGACCCTGGGGCCCGGTGGGGCCGATCCCGCCGGTGGCGCCGTCACGACCCGCCGCGCCGGTGGGACCGATCGGGCCGACGGGACCCTGGGGCCCGGTGGGACCGATGCCTCCGGTGGCGCCGTCCTGACCGCGCGCGCCGGTGGGGCCGATGGGGCCCTGGGGACCTGTGGGACCGACACCGCCGGTGGCGCCGTCGCGGCCTGCCGCGCCGGTGGGCCCGATGGGACCCTGGGGCCCGGTGGGACCGATGCCGCCAGTGGCTCCGTCCTGACCGCGTGCGCCGGTGGGCCCGATGGGCCCCTGGGGTCCGGTGGGGCCGATGCCGCCGGTGGCGCCGTCACGACCCGCCGCGCCGGTAGGCCCGATGGGCCCCTGGGGTCCGGTGGGGCCGATGCCTCCGGTGGCTCCGTCACGCCCCGCCGCGCCGGTGGGCCCGATGGGACCCTGGGGACCCGTGGGGCCGATGCCGCCGGTGGCTCCGTCCTGACCGGGCGCGCCGGTGGCTCCGGCGGGACCCTGCGGGCCGGTGGGGCCGATGCCTCCGGTGGCTCCGTCGCGACCCGCCGCGCCAGTGGGACCGATCGGGCCGACGGGACCCTGCGGGCCGGTGGGGCCGATGCCGCCGGTGGCTCCGACGGGACCCTGCGGGCCGGTGGGGCCGATGCCTCCGGTGGCTCCATCCTGACCGGGTGCGCCGGTGGGGCCGATGGGGCCGACCTCGCCCTGGGGCCCGGTGGGACCGACGTCGCCCTGGAGTCCGGTGGGACCGATGGGGCCGACCTCACCCTGGGGTCCGGTGGGACCGACGTCGCCCTGGAGTCCGGTGGGACCGATGGGACCGACCTCACCCTGGGGTCCGGTGGGGCCGATGCCTCCGGTGGCTCCGTCCTGACCGGGCGCGCCGGTGGGACCGAGGGGGCCGACCTCGCCCTGGAGTCCGGTGGGACCGATGGGACCCATCTCGCCCTGGGGCCCGGTGGGTCCGATCTCGCCGGTGGCTCCGTCCTGACCGGGCGCGCCGGTGGGGCCGATGGGTCCGACCTCGCCCTGGGGTCCGACGTCGCCCTGGAGTCCGGTGGGGCCGATGGGACCGACGTCGCCCTGGAGTCCGGTGGGGCCGATGGGACCCATCTCGCCCTGGGGTCCGGTGGGTCCGATCTCGCCCTGGGGGCCGACCTCACCCTGAGGCCCGGTGGGACCGACCTCGCCCTGGGGGCCGACCTCACCCTGGGGCCCGGTGGGACCGACGTCACCCTGGGGCCCGGTGGGACCCGCATCGCCCTGGGGCCCGGTGTCGCCCTGGGGCCCGGTGTCGCCCTGGGGCCCGGTGTCGCCCTGCACACCGCTGTCGCCCTGGGGCCCGGTCTCGCCCTGCGGACCCATGTCGCCCTGGGGACCACGCAGATCCTCGAGGGAGCCACAGTCCCACGCGACGCCGGTGTCGCTCCACACGGGGATCTGGCCGTCCTCGCAGTCCTCCGGGACGAGCGCGTACTGGAGCGCCTCGCGGATCTCGTCCTCCGACAGCGCGTTGCCGGCGAGCATGGCGTACGGCACGGACGCGACTGGCCGCCGGGGGGCCAGGTTCTCACCGTCGATCGCGAGCTCGAACCACACCGAACCCGACGCGAAGACGGCGCTGGAGAGCGGGGAGGTGGCCGTGCCGAGCACCACGTCCACGATGCCGTCGGTGAGGGTGACGTCGATGTCCTGCGTCCACAGGACGAAGCCGCCGATGTCGTAGAAGGTGACCGTGACGACGTGGTCGCCCGTGAGGGGAGCACCCGCGTCGTCGGTGAGGACGGCCTGCAGCTGCAACGAAGCGGGCACCTCGGCCGCCCGGGCGGGACCGGCGAGCAGCGAGGCGAGGACGAGCGTGAGGGGGAGCGTGGTGCGGCGCGGGATCATGGGGCCTCCGCCGGCGGCGGCACGACGATGGGCGGAAGCGAGCGGACGGCGCCCTCGCCGCCCTCCGCCACCGAGACGGGGGGGACGATGCGGTACACGGCGCGGTAGTTCGGCGAGCTCACGATGCCGCCCGCGACGAAGGGAGCCGCCACGCCGAAGGACTTCACCCCGACGGGACGGTCGGTGTCGATCGGGACGTCGGTGTCGACCGGGGAGTCGGTCTCCGTGTCGTCGCCGGCACCCGAGTCGTCGGTGTCCACGGTCCCCTTGGCGTCGTCGTCGCGGTCTGCGCTGCACGCAGCGAGGGCGACAGCGAGCCACAGCACGCGCATCCTGGAGTCCATGGAGCCTCCCCTTGTCCTCCCGGTCCGGTACCCGGTGGCCCCGGGCGTGTCGAGGATCGTCGCGCCCTGTCACGGAGCCGTCCCGGACCCACCTCGCGAGGTGCTCCAGAAGGGGAGGATGCGGGCGGCGAACCGCCGTACGCGCCGAAACTCGTGCGGACGCGCCGGATCGGCGTGCTGGTCCGGGATCGTGGAGCCTCGCGAGAGGCGGCGCGCGTCGGGGACGCTGGACATCTGGTCGTCGACGGATCACCTGCCACCAAGGCCCGGGAGCGACGATGTCCGACGTGCTGCGCCTGTACTACTGGCCCTCGCTGCCCGGGCGTGGGGAGTACGTCCGGCTCGTGCTGGAGCATCTCGGGCTGCCGTACGTCGACGTGGCGCGGCTCGCCCCCTCGGATGCTGGGGGCGTCGCGGCCGTGGTCGAGGCCCGCAGGGGCGCGCTCGGCGGCGTTCCCGCGTTCGCGCCACCGTACCTCCAGCACGGGGCGCTGGTCCTCGCGCAGATGCCGTCCATCTGCGCCTGGCTCTCGGAGCGCCATGACCTGGCGCCTCCCGGCCCGGACGGTCGTGCGCTGGCGCTCCAGTTGATGCTGAGCGTGGCGGACGTGGTCGACGAGGTGCACCAGACCCACCACCCCATCGCGGTGAGCCTCCACTTCGAGGAGCAGCAGGAGGCCGCGCTCCGTGCCGGCCGCCTCTTCGCTCGCGAGCGCATCCCGATCTGGCTCGCCTACTTCGAGCGCGTCGTCGAGGCCTCCGGCGGACCGTGGCTCCTCGGAGCGCGACCGAGCTACCCGGACCTGGGTCTGTTCCAGACCGTCGAGGGCCTGCGCCATGCCTTCCCGAGGACGACGGCGCGGGTGGTGGAGCGGACGCCGCGTGTGCTCGAGCTGGTGGAGGCGGTGCGGGAGCTGGACAGGGTGGGGGAGTACCTGGCGTCGGAGCGGCGGCTGGGGTTCGGGCAGGCGGGGATCTTTCGGCGGTATGCGGGGATGGAGGAGTAGGTCGCGGCTACTGCCGCTCCAGTGCGCCTAGATCCCATCCTGCTCCTTTCGGCCGGGGCATGGATGCTGCATCTTCGAGTGGGGCCAACGCCCCCTCGACCACGGGAAGTGCGTCAATGGCAAGCGAGGTGGAGGCGAGCTCGAGCCATGAGCTTGTTCCCTCACGGAAGGGGTTCCCTGATTCGATGTTGCCCGTCGCGCTCTCGCATGCCGTGTCGGCACATCCGTTGAGCTGCTCGACGTTCGTCGCTCGGCAGGGACCACCGACCATGGTTTCCGAGACCAGACAGGTCCCGTGGAACAGTGAGCTTCTGAAGGAGAAGGGTCCCTGCAAAGCGGCGACGTTTCCGTCGCTGCTCAGCACGGATGCAAAGATGTCAGCGTGAACGCCGCTGGGTGTCACAATGGCGGCACTGTCAGCGGCGTAGCGAGTTCCTAGCGAGACGAATCGCCCGACAAAGGTTCCATCGCCTGTCGTCGAGAGTGCTGTCGCCGTTCCAGTTGCGCTGGCGCCAATAGCCACTGATCCGAACGTCCATGTCGATGGGCTGGGCGATATCAGCACGACTCCTCTTGCGTCGAATGCGCCCTCCGCGTGCACGATGGTGGAGGCCAACGATGCCAGTGGCGAGCGGATTTCTAGGCCCGTTGCTCGCTCAACCAGCGCGGAAGTTCCCACTTCGATCTCCGTAGACGCCAACTCGATCGAATTGGTGACGTCAGCTAGGAGACCTATGCACAGCTCGGAGGAAGAACTTGAGAGTCGAGAGTGCGAAACGTCGGCTCTCGCGCCGCTGAGATCGAAGACTCGACAGCTCGACGAATCACCCACCGATGCGACGACGTCTCTGGCCGTGAAGCTGGAAGCCTCGGGGTCGGAGGACCATAGCACGCCTGTAGACTTGGACGAGCTCGCGCAACCGTCCATTTCGACTCGTTCTAGGCGCAGCCTTCCTGCCTGCGACGACAGGAGTACACAGCGGTCGTGAGTGCCAATGTCGCTGATGCGAGAGTCGGTAATGGACAGGCTCGCGACTCGTCCCGAAACTACGATTGCCTGGCTTTCGTTCGAGGATTTTTCGATGCGCAATCCTGCGACTTGCAGCATGGGTCCGTTGAGTTCGAGGACAGAGGAGTCAGACGATGTGCGCAGATGAGATGTGTGAACCATAGTGGTCCAGGTAGGCTCCGTGCGGCCACCAAACACGCTCACCCGCGTCCCGAACCCGGCATAGCTGCCCGTCGCCAGGAACAGCACCTTCCCCTCCGCGTACGCCTTCGGCTCCGCGTAGGCCGGGGTGGCGCACGGGGAGGCCTGGGACCCGCAGACGGGGGTGTCCTCGCCGGTGGGGGACACGAAGATGCCGTCGCGGTCGGAGACGGTGAGGTCGCGGCCGTTGCAGTCCTGGTCGAGGCCGTCGTCGAGGATCTCGAAGACGTGGCCGCCGACCTCGGGGTCGGTGTCGTCGCAGTCGTAGGGGGTGAGGACGTGGCGGTCGCAGCCGGTGCGCGAGCCGTCGCCGTCCGCGTCGACACAGGTCGCGCACAGCGAGGAGACGTCGGGGTCGGTGTCGTCGCAGTCGGGCGGGGCGTCGCAGGTGCCCGCGCCCCAGCCGTCGTGGTCGAGGTCGGCGCAGGTGCCGCACGAGACCCACGCGTTGGCCAGGGCGTCGTCGCAGTCCCGTGGTGCCGTGAGGTAGGCGTCGCAGCCGTCGCGGAGGCCATCGCCGTCGGCGTCGCTGCAGGTGTCGCACCGCGCCCACACGTCGGGATCGCCATCGTCGCAGTCCTCGTCGTGCACCACGTAGGCGTCGCAGCCGTCGTAGCGCCCGTCCTGGTCGTGGTCGGCGCAGGTGTGGCACGCGAACCACACGTCGGCGTTGCCGTCGTCGCAGTCCTCGGTGAGCGTGACGTAGGCATCGCAGCCGCGGAAGGCGTTGTCGCCGTCCTTGTCGGCGCAGGTGGCGCAGCGGGACCAGTTGTTCGGGTCGTGGTCGTCGCAGTCCGTGCCGCCCGCGAGCATCCCGGGGCGTCCGTCGAGATCGGCGTCGTTGTCGTTGCGGGGATCGCAGTCGTCGTCGACGTCGTCGTAGTGGATCTCGGGGCGACCGGGGTGGCGGTCGGGATCGAGATCGTCGCAGTCGTCGCCGCCGTAGCCGATGGCCCTGTGGCCGTCCCGGTCGGCGTCGTAGTCGTCGCCGCCGTCGCAGTCGCGGTCCTCGCCGTCGTACGGCTCGTCGCGTGCGCCGGGGTGGATGTCGCTGCGGCGGTCGTCGCAGTCGAGCGCGGCGCCCGTGGGAGGCACCCAGCTCGCGTCGAGGATGCCGGGCACGGCGTACCGCGGGTCGACCAGGAAGCCGTCGCCGTCGAGATCGAACTCCTCGGCCACGCCGTCGCAGGCGTTGTCGCGCCCGTCGTAGGGCACCTCCATCGCGCCCGGGAAGGTGGCGGGGTCGGTGTCGTCGCAGTCGGTGGGCGAGCGGCTGTAGCCGGGCAGCTCCGTGCAGGAGCTCACCTTCTGGGCGTCGCCGTTGCCGTACCCGTCGCCATCGGTGTCGGGGAACCAGGCAGCCGGGGCGCCGTCGCGGTCGATGGTGCCGTCGCAGTCGTCGTCGACGCCGTTGGCGCAGTCCTCGTCGGCGCCGGGGTGGATGGTGCGGTCGTCGTCGTCGCAGTCCCCGGGCTCCGGGGCGAGGCCGGCGCGGCGTGCACACACCACCACCGGGGCGTTCGCGTCGCCCCAGCCATCGTCGTCTCCGTCCTCGTAGAAGGTGATGGCGCCCACACCGCGGTCGTCGACCACGCCGTCGCAGTCGTCGTCGACGCCGTTGCCGCAGACCTCCAGGGCGCCGGGGTGGATCCCCGGGTCGGCGTCGTCGCAGTCGGTGCCGCCCGCAGCGACCGTCCGGGCGCCGTCGCCGTCGCGATCGAGGTAGGCGTCGACCATCGCGTCGGGGACGAGGCAGGCCGTGAGGACCAGCGGCATGAGCGTGCGCATGGCGGGACTCCGTCCGCGACAGGTCGGTCCCATCCCCGGCTGCTTCAGGCGGATCCGACCATCGAGGCCGAGCTTCCGCCCACGCGCCCGCGTCCCGACGGTGTTGACGCTCCCTCGACGGCGGGCCGCCGCCTGCATGTCATGGTCCGTGTGGGCCATGAAACAGGGAGGTCCCATGACGACGCGACAGGTGATCCTCGGGACGGCGCTGGTGCTCGCCTTGCCGGCGGTGGCGCAGGAGCAGCTGGACCCGGACGACGCGATCTACCAGGAGACCACGCTGGTGGACTTCGACCAGGCGGTGCGTGTGGACGGGGCCATCCACAAGCCCGCCCTGCGCCCGATCTTCGAGATCGCGCCCCAGGGGCACCCGCCGATGCTCCGCTACCGCGAGTCCTTCCAGGCCGAGTCGCTGGCGTCCCTCGACGAGGTGCGCTGAGCGCGTCCGCTACTCGGGCACGTCCACGATGATGTCGGCGACGAGGAAGCTCTCGTCGCCGAGCGGCAGCACCACGTCGATGGGACCCACGCCGAAGGCCTGCGCCGAGATGCGCAGGCCCAGCCGATCCCACCCGGCGTCGCGCACGGCGAGCGCCACGGCGCCCTCGTGCTCCAGGCTGCACACCTCGAGGAAGGCGGGCAGGTAGCCCGCGGGATCGGCCGGCAGGCCGGAGGGGGCAGGGGACGGGCCCGCGTCGGGTGGGAAGGGCACGACGAGCAGGCTGGGCTTGCAGTCGTGGCGGTCGACCTCGGGATCTTCCGAGAGGATGCGCGTGTCGTACGGCACCGTGCGTGAGGCCGAGCGCTTGCGCAGCCTCACGGCGATGAGGCGCACCGGTTCGAAGGCGAAGTCCTCGAGGGTGTTGTCGTAGAGCCCGATGGAGTCGAGGTCCTCCTGCACCACCTCGACCGACCAGCTGGTGCCGGACGCCCGCTGCGTGAGCGTGAGGGTGCGATCGACGACCTGACGGCCGCGGAGGGGGATGGGCTCCGGGGCGCCGCCCGACCCGATGGGCAGCTCGATGACGTCGCCGTCGGCCGGGTAGAGGGCCACGGTGGCGGTGCAGCCGAACTCCACGCGCGGCGTGACCTTCACGCCCGTGGGCAGCGCCAGCGACGTGGCCATGCCCTCGGGCCGCGCCGTCGACACGACCACGTCCTGGTAGCGACACACCGGCCCGCTGCGGGGCAGCACGCGCACCATCGTGGTGTCCCGGTTGTCCTTGGCCTCACGCGCCGCGGGTGGCTTGGCGGAGGCCGTGGGGGGCTTCTTCCGACCGCAGCCTGGCCCGAGGAGGGTGAGCGCGAGGAGCGTGACGCACAGGCGGCGCCCGGGTGGGGTGGTCAGCGACGTGGGCACTGGATCTGGACCCCGGGATGATCGGTGCAGGCGGCGCAGGCACGCAGGTACCAGCTCGGGTACCCTCCGGCGGCGTGCTGGTTGCGGACGAAGTCGAGGTAGTGGGACATCTCGGTGCACGAGGCAGGCGACCCGTCGAGGGACTCGGACTTCGCCGCGGCGGCCATCGCCACCGCCGTGCCCAGCTCGGGGCCGAGGTCGCCGCCGACCTGGTGGCGTGAGGGCAGGCTCACGAACTCGTCGAGGGCGTCCTCCGCCTGGAGATCGGCGACGAAGGCCGCGGCGTCGGCGTCGCCCGTGCCGAAGAGGCCCTGGAGGCCGTCGAAGAGGGTGCGCGTGAGGCGGACCGCGGTGACGTCCTCGGTGGTGGCGAGCGTCTCCACCACGTCTCGTGCGTACGCGCGATCGGTGGCGGCGCTGCGCGCCATGTCGGCCGGGTCGGCCTGCACGAGCGTGGACAAGGTGACCGGGGCGGCCTTCGGAGCGGGCTCGGCCTTGGGCTCGGGGGCCGGCGCGGGCTTGGGGGCGGGCGCGGGCTTGGGGGCCGGCGCGGGCTTCGGCGTCGGCTCGGGCTTCGCCGTGACCTCGGGCTCGGGCTCGGGGTCCGGCGTGGGCGCTGGCCTGGGCTCGGGGCGTGGCGTGATCACACGCGCCGGTTCGGGGCGCGGTGCGGGCGTGCGCGCGGGCGGCGTCACAGGCTCCGGCTCGGGCTCGGGCTCCGGTTCCGGCTCGGGCTCCGGTTCCGGCTCGGGCTGCGGCTCGGGTTCCGCGACCACCGGCTCCTCGCCGACCGAACCGACCTCGGTGGTGGCGAGCGCGACCTCGGGCTCCGGCTCCGGCTCCGGCTCCGGTGCGGGAGGCGGGGGCGGACGGACCGCGACGGGCGTGGGGCTCGGCGGGATGGGGGCTGGCGCCGCCTGCAGGGCACCCGACCCGAGCACGCCGGCGAGCAGCACGGCCCCGGCGAGCCCGAGCACGGCGCCGAGGAGGGCGAGCCGGCCCGTGGGCAGCGCGCCACCTCGTGCGGCGGGCGGCGCGGCCACGCCGTGGGCGGAGGGCACGGGCAGGGGCGTGGCGCCGCGGCTCTCGGCGATGCGCTCCAGCAGCGAGGCGAAGCGTGCGCACGTGGCCGCGGGCCGGGCGGGTGCGTCCCCCGTGGCGTCGCGCACCAGATCGGCGAGGGCGGGGAGCTTCCGCCCCAGGTCGGTGGGGAGCCTCACCCGGTTGTAGCGCTTCCAGATCGACCACCACTCGAGGAAGGCCTCCTGGTGATCGACCCCCTGGTGCTCGGGGGGGGCCTGCTCCAGCACCTGGCCGCGGGCGAGCTCGGTGAGGGTGACGGCGAAGGCGTAGGTGTCCCAGCGATCGGGGTCGGTGGGCACCGGGTCGGGGATGGCCTCCGGCGGTGCGTACCGGGGCGAGGGACCGCGGGCCTCGGCGTCGACGGCGTGGCGGCCGGGAAGGCACCGATCGCTGGCCTGGCCCCAGCCCACGAGCACCACCTCGCCGGTGGCCACCTCCAGCACGATGTTCGCCGGGCGCACGTCGCGATGGAAGAGATCGCGCGCGTGGGCGAGGGCCAACGTGCGTGCGACCTTCGCGCCGATGGCGAGCACCTGGTCGGGGCCGAGCCGGAGGTCCTCGGTGTAGGCGTCGAGGTGGACCCCGTCGACGTCGCGCACGGCGGCGAAGGGCCGCCCGTCCGGGAGCGACCCGACGCTGCCCAGGGGCTCGGGCACGCCCGCGCCCTCCTTCCGCAGGGCCGCGAGGGTGTCGAGCTCGTGCTGCAGGCGCGAGGCGTTCGTGGGGCTCGGGTAGGCGAGCACCGTGACCACCGCGCGCGCCTCGTCGGACGCCCGGGTGCAGATCCACTGCTCTCCCGAAGCCCACGAGGTGACCGGCTGCTCGGACGTGGGCGTCCACTCGCCGAACCGCGACATCGCCTTCTTCCCCGCTCACGTGCCCCAGACCGTGCGGTTGTATCATCCAGGGGGAGCGCTGGGGGTGTCCAGCGTCGGTCAGCTTCCGCGACCCGCCTCGCCCGTGGTGGGCCGGAACATCAGGCTGATGCGGGCGCCGGCCTGCGCGACCTTGGGTACCGCGTGCTCCCAGGTGTGCTGGCAGGTGCCGCCCATCACGAGCAGATCGCCCTCACCGAGCGCCAGGCGGTGGGCCGTGGCACCTCCTCGGGGACGCAGCAGGAAGCGTCGGCCGCTGCCGAGCGAGACGATGGCGACCACGGTGTCGTGCCGCTCGGCGCCCATGCGATCCCCGTGCCAGGCCACCGAGTCGCGACCGTCGCGGTAGCGCGCCAGCGAGAAGGACCGCAGGGGACGGCGGTAGTGGCGGCTGAGGAGCTCGCCGGCGTCGCGGACGACCGGGGGCACGGCGCCGTCGTCGGGGAGTCGCGCCACCAGACGTGGGACGGCGACCTCGCGTCCGTACATCTCCCGTCGCTCGTGTCGCCAGCGTACGCCCACGGTGAGCTGGTCGAAGAGGGCGCGGTGGCCGTGGAGCCAGCCGGGCAGCACGTCGACCCACGCGCCGTGGGACAGACCGAGGCGCGTGGCCTCGGAGAGGCTGCGTGCCACCTCCGGAGCGCCGCCGTCGAACAGCCCGAGCTGAAGCATGGTGTCCGCCATGAACACCCGTTCAGTAACGCCGCGAGGTGGCCGGGGCGAGATCGCCCTCAGACGATGAAGAGCTTCTGGTCGAGCAGGCGCTGGGCGAAGGCGCTCGCGCCGGCGAAGCCGAACAGCGGCAGCGGCAGCGTGACGTGGTGGTTGTCGCTGGGGAAGCCCACCT
>JACKEO010000033.1 GCA_020632955.1 Alphaproteobacteria bacterium | reverse complement strand
GGTGGCACCGGGGTCTCCCTGGGGTCCGGTGGGGCCGACGTCGCCGTTGGGGCCGACGTCGCCGGTGGGGCCGACCTCTCCGGTGGGGCCGGTGGCGCCCGTGTCACCCTGCGCGCCGGTGGGACCCACCGCGCCGGTGGCACCGCGCAGATCCTCGAGCGGACCGCAGGTCCAGCTGGACCCGGTGTCGCTCCACACCGGGATCTCGCCGTCGAGGCAGTCCTCGGGGACGAGCGCGTACTTCAGCGCCTCGCGGATCTCGTCCTCGGACAGCGCGTTGCCGGCCAGCAGGGCGTAGGGGACCGAGGCGACCGGACGGCGGGGGGCGAGGGTCTCGCCGTCGATGGCGATCTCGAACCACACCGCGCCCGACGCGAAGACCTCGGGCGAGAGCGGCGAGGCGGCGGCGCCGAGGTCGATGTCGACCACGCCGTCGGTGAGCGTGACGTCGATGTCCTGGGTCCACAGGACGAAGCCGCCGATGTCGTAGAAGCTGATGGTGACCACGTGGTCGCCGGTGAGCGGCGCGCCCGTGTCGTCGGTGAGCACGGCCTGGAACTGCAGGGAGTCCGGCACGTCGGCGGCGCGCGCCACGGGGGCGAAGGCGCCCGCGAGCAGCAGGGTGAGCGGCAGGGCGAGGCGGCGAGGCGTCACGGGTCCCCCAGGGAGTGGTGGGCGCCGGTGCGGGCCTCCCCGGCCCCTTCCCCGCGCCCGTGCTTGACGGTCAGGGCAGTATACGCGGTTCGGGGCCTCCTGCCCCCTCCGCCCCGCGCGACCGCGTCCGCGGGCTCCGCGCGGCCTCGGCCACCAGCACCATCGCGCGCTTCACGAAGAAGCCCACGTCGCACTCGTCGGTGACCCCGATGCCGCCGTGGAGCTGCACGGCCTCGCGCGCGGCGAGGTCCACCGCCTGGGCGGACTTCGCCTGGGCCAGCGCGATCCACGCGGGCGTCGGCTCGCGCGCGGCCTGCATCACCGCGGAGGTGGCCAGCTCGAGCTGCACGAAGACGTCCACCGCCCGGTGCTGCAGCGCCTGGAAGCTGCCGATGGGCACGCCGAACTGGTGGCGCTCGTGCAGGTAGGCGAGGGTGCGGGCGAACACGCCGCGGCCGATGCCCACCGCCTCGGCCGCCAGGGCCAGGCGCCCGGCGTCGATCGCGGCGAGGAGGGTGGCCTCGTCCACGGGCAGCCGCTCCGCGGGGCAGGCCTCGAGCAGGAGATCGGCGACGTCGCGGTGGTCCACCTGCGCGCGGCGTCGGGGGGGGGCGTCCGCGGGATCCACCCGCCAGAGCGTGAGGGGAGCATCCTCACGGTCCTCACGCGCCGTCACCAGGAGCGTGTCGCAGGTCATCGCGTCCCAGACGGCGATCTTCCGACCCGTGAGGCGACCGTCGTGAGCCCTCGTGCGGCAGTCGGTCGGGTCGCCGGAGCGAGGATCCTCACGCCAGCCGAGGGCTACGATCGCGCCGCCGGCCGCGCCGAGGTCCAGGGGCAGCCGGCTGGCCATCGCGGTGGACGCCAGCGGCGTGCCCACGGCGTTCCGGCCCAGCGCCTCCAGCACGATCACCAGGCCCGACAGTCCCATGCCCAGACCCCCCTGCGCCTCCGGGAAGGGGATCGCGGGCCACCCGAGCTCGGTGAGCTCCGCCCACAGCGCGGCGTCGTGGGTCTCGCCCCGGTCGCGCAGGGCGCGCACCCGGCTCGTGGGGGCGGTGCCCTCCACCACGTCGCGCGCGGCATCGGCGAGGAGCTGCTCGTCCTCGGAGAACACGAGGTGTGCCACGTCAGGCTCCCTTGGGCATGCGCAGCACGTGCCGGGCGATGATGTTGCGCTGGATCTCGGAGGTCCCGCCCTCGATGGTGTTCGCCAGCGACCGCAGGGCGTGCCGCGCGATCGCCACCTGCTCCACCGCGTAGGGATCGGGCTCCCAGCCCACGCCGTCCAGCCCCGCGATGCGCTGCGCGAGCGTCCAGCGCCACTGGTTGAGCTCGGTGCCCGCGATCTTGAAGATCGACGACTCGGGACCCGGCGAACCGCCCGTGCGCACGGCGTCGTTGGCGCGCTGGATCGTGAGCTTCAGGCAGGCCTCGTCGATCTCGAAGCGGTGGACCTCGTCCTCGACGATCGGGTCGGCGATGCGGCCGTCGGGCGTGGTGCCGAAGACCGCGGCGGCGTGCCCCCGCGGCGTGTAGCCCATGAGCTCCGGCGGACGAGCGCCACCCGCGGCGACGCTCTCGCCCACCATCCCCCGCTCGTGCTCGAGCAGGGCCTTGGCCACCTTCCAGCCCTGCCCCTCGGTGCCGATCACGTGGTCGGCCGGCACGCGCACGTCGGTGAAGAAGACCTCGCAGAAGGGGCTGGCGCCGCTGATGAGCTCGATGGGGCGCACGGTGATGCCGGGCAGGTCCATCGGGAAGATCAGGAAGGTGATGCCCACCTGCTTGGGCCCGTCGTCCGACGTGCGGACGAGGCAGAAGATCCAGTCGGCCTTGTCCGCGTGGCTCGTCCAGATCTTCTGCCCGTTCACCACCCAGCTGTCGCCGTCGCGTTCCGCGCGGGTGCGCAGGCTGGCCAGATCGCTGCCGGCGCCGGGCTCGCTGTAGCCCTGGCACCACCGCAGCTCCCCACGGACGATGGCGGGGAGGTGGACCGCCTTCTGCGCCTCGGTGCCGTAGGACAGCAGGATGGGGCCGATCATCGTGAGGCCGAAGCCCACCAGCGGCAGCGGCATGCCCAGCGCCGTGAGCTCCTCACGCCAGATGCGGTGCTCGTCGGGGCTCATGCCGCCGCCGCCGTACGCCTGGGGCCAGGCCGGGGCCGTCCACCCCCGGGCCAGGCACACCTCGAACCACCGCCGCTCGTCCTCGGACCGGAAGCCCGTGGTGGTGCCCCCCCAGTAGCCCTGGAAGGGCGTGACCACGGAGTGGTGCAGGCTGGCGGGAGCGTGCTCGGCGAGCCAGGCGCGGAGCTCGGCTCGGAAGGTCGCGAGTGCCTCGGTGCTCACGGCGTGCTCACGGCCTGGAGGGAGGTCGGGTGCGAGGCACGCGCGCCACGATGTGCTGGAGCACGGCGTACCACTGCACCATGCCCGGAGCCATCAGCGGCTTCCCCGTGTTCAGGAAGCTCACGGCCAGCTCACGCGAGGGGTCTGCGTAGACCACCACGTTCGACAGGCCCAGGTGACCGTAGGCGCCGCGGGTGCCCAGCCCGAACAGGCTGAAGCGGTTGCCCCCCATCATCACGCCCAGGCCGTAGCGCATCGGGAAGCCGAAGGTGCCGTCGAGCTGGGCGCGCGTGAGGTCGGTGGTCATGCGCCGCACGGACTCGGGGCGGAGGACCTGCTGGCCGTGGAGCGTGCCCTCGTTCAGCAGCAGCTGCATGAAATCGGTGGTGGCCCGGGGGGTGGCGATCACGTTTCCCGAGGGCAGGATGTTCGTGAGGAAGCCCGCCTGGTTCGTGAGCGCGATGGCGCTGCGGAGGTCGAGGCCGATGTTGCGCTCGAAGATGCGGTCCATCAGGCCGGGGACCGGCGGGCCCGTGACCGCGTGCCGCGCCACCTCGTGCATCCGATCGCGCGGCACGCCGTACGACATCGGCGTGATGCCCGCGGGGTCGAGCAGGCGGCGGTGCAGCAGCGTGCGCAGGTCGGTGCCCGTGAGGTCCTCGAGGATGCGCTGCAGCAGGAACCAGGCCGTGAGGCTGTGGTAGGCCACCCAGGTGCCGGGGGGCGTGAGCGGCTTCAGGTCGAACAGCATCTCGAGGTCGATCTGGCCGCGGTCGAGCGAGCCCTCGAGGTCGTCGACGCGCGGCATGTCGGGGATGCCGGCCGTGTGCTGCAGGAGCTGGCGGATGGTGATCCGCTCCTTCCCGTGGCGGCCGAAGCGCGGCAGGTAGTGCACCACCGGCTTCGACAGGTCGAGCAGGCCGTCCTCCACCATCGCCTGCACCAGCGCCGCAGTGACGATCTTGCTGGCGCTGAACAGGCTGAAGAGGCTGTCGGGCGTGACCACCTCGCCGGTGGGCCCGCCCGGCGCGTTGTCGAGGTGGCCGATGGTGCGGTCCATGACGACGCGGTCGCGGTGCCGGATGTGCAGCGCGATGGCCGGGTGCAGGCCCGATCGGTAGAGCCGCTTCACCTCGCGCCAGATCGCCGTGGTGGGGAAGCCCTCCGCAGCCTCCTCCTGGCCGATGCGCTCCACCATGCTGGTGGGGAAGCGGGGGACCACCTCCTGCCAGCCGAGGCGTCGACGACCGATGCGCTGGGGCGCCTTGCTCGCGTTCATCGGATGAGCCACCGCAGCGGCGTGCCCCAGATGGCCTTCACCGCCTTGCGCATCGAGGCCGTCTTCTCCTCGGTGTACGGGTACCAGACCGCCTCCTCGGCGTTGCCGAAGCGGTCCTCGAGGATGGGCGTGGGGTGCACGAAGTTCAGCAGGGCGCCCTTGCCGTTGGTGCGGCCCACGCCCGAGGCCTTGCGGCCGCCGAAGGGCACCTCGAGGGCGCCATAGGTGAGGGAGGACTCGTTCACGGTGACCGCGCCCACCGTGAGCTGGCGCGCGATGCGGTGGGCGCGCGCGCGATCCCGGGTCCACACGCTGCCGCCAAGGCCGTACTGGCTGTCGTTCGCCATGCGCACGGCCTCGGCCTCGTCGGCCACCTTCATCACCGGGAGCACCGGCCCGAAGGTCTCCTCGGTCATCAGCGCCATGTCGTGGGTGACGTCGACGATCACGGTGGGGGCGTAGGCGCGGCCCACCCGCTCGCCGCCCACCAGCACGCGGGCGCCCTGGGCCACGGCCTCGCGCACGTGGCGATCGACGATCTCGATCTGGCGGTCGAGGATGAAGGGGCCCACGTCGCGGCCCACCTCGAGCTCGCGCACCTTGGCCACCAGGCGGTCGACGAAGGCCTCGTAGACGGGCGCCTCCACATACACCCGCTCGGTGGACGAGCAGAACTGCCCGGAGTTCATGATGCCGCCGAACACGATGCCGTTGGCGGCGCGGGTGAGGTCGGCGTCGGCGCAGACGATGGCCGGGTCCTTGCCCCCCAGCTCGAGCGTGCAGGGCACGAGGTTGCGGCCGCACGCCTCGCCCACCTTGCGCCCGGTGGCCACGCTGCCGGTGAACACCAGCTTGTCGAGGCCTGCCTCGCACATCGCGGCCCCCGTCTCGCCGTCGCCCGTGAGCACCTGCACCACGCCCTCGGGCATGCCCGCGGCGGCGAAGAGCTCGGCCACCAGCAGGCCGGAGCGCGGTGTGACCTCGCTGGGCTTCACGATGACGGCGTTGCCCGCGAGCAGGGCCTGCACCGCCGGGTTGAGCGACAGGATGAAGGGGCCGTTCCACGGCGAGATCACGCCCACCACGCCCAGCGGCTTGAAGGTGACCGAGGCGCGCTTGTGGCGCATGAGGTGCAGGCCGACCTTGCGGTCCTCGAGCACCCGGGGGGCGGCGGCGCTGTAGTGGTTCAGGCTGTCGAGGGCGGCGAAGATCTCGATCATCAGCGTGTCGAGCTCGGGCCGCCCCGTCTCGGCCGTCATCAGGGCGACGTAGCGCTCGCGCTCGCGCACGAGGACCTGCACCGCCTTCTGCATGACCTTCGCGCGGCCGCGAGGCCCCAGGGCGGCCCAGGCGGGCTGCACCTCGCGCGCGCGGGCGACGGCGGCGCGCACGTCGTCGAGCGTGTGCACGTCGAAGGTGCCGAGGTCGCGGTCGTCGACCGGGCTGGTGACGCGGAAGCGACGCCGGCCAGCCACCGCCTCGAGGGCGTGCAGGGTGGCCATGTCAGGCGCTCTGGCGCGCCGCGTCGGCGTCCTGCGGCGGGTAGAACTGCCTGGCCCACTGGCGGAAGACGCCGATGGGGCCGTCGCCGTCACAGAGCAGGGGGCGGTCCAGGTAGACCTTGTTCTCCCAGATGGGGATGTCCTGCTCGAGCTGGCGGGAGATCTCGGCCATGAAGGCCTTGCCCACGCCGCCGGTGATGCCCTTGCCGATGCGGCGCACCGTGAAGGCGAAGGACATCTGGGTGGTCTCGGCGTCGATGGGGGTGGCCGAGGCGAGGAGGTAGGTCTCGACCAGGCCCATGAAGCGGGTGGTGGAGAAGCCGAAGCCCCAGGCGTTCACCTCGATGTGGCCGTCGACCACGCCCGCGGGGGTGGTCATCGCCGTGGTGGAGCGGGTGACGAGGTGGTGGCCGTCGCGGCTCACCACCGTGGTGCTGGGCATCTTCGCCGCGCCGTGCACGTAGAAGAAGTGGGCGGCGTCGACCTGGTTCTCGGCCATCTCCTGGTTGCAGGTGCCGATGGTCCACGTGGCGGTGCGCAGCTCGGTCCAGTCGGGGTCGCCCACCTCGGGCAGCGTGGGCAGCTCCCAGAGCGGGGGCCGGCCCGCGGCATCGTGCCAGGCGTAGACGTGGCCGTTCTTCTCGTCGACCGTCCAGGACCGCACGGCGGCCTTCGGTGGGATCTTGTCGCCGTACGGGATGCGCACGCAGCGGCCGGTGCCGTCGAACTCCCAGGAGTGGAAGGGGCAGACCACGCGACCCTCCTCCACCTTGCCACCGTGGCCGAGGTGGGCGCCCAGGTGGGGGCAGAAGGCGTCGAGGAGCACGGCCTTCCCGTCGGCATCGCGGAAGAGCACCAGGTCGGCGTCGAAGTAGCGCAGGGTCTTGAGCTCGCCTGGGACGAGGTCGGCGCTGTACGCGACGGTGAACCACCCGGTGGGGATGCCGAAGGGAAAGCGTGAGCTCATGGTAGCTCCAGGGCTCCGAGGAGGAGGGCCGTGGCCTCGTGGACGTGATCCATCGCCTGCTCGGGGCTGTGCAGGCCGCCGGTCCAGCCGACCATCTCGGCGAACCACAGGTTCTGCACCAGCCGCGCCGCGAGCAGCTCGTTGGGCGTGGGGGGGACGTCGGTGAGCTGCCCGCGCAGCACGAGCACCAGCAGGCTGGTCATCGTGTCCTTGTAGGAGGTGACGCGGGTGGCGATGTCCTTGTCGCCCGAGGCCACGGCGCGCAGCAGGGCCGCAGCCAGCTTCGGACGCTCCGACAGGAACTGGGTGGCGAGCTCGAGGAAGACCGCCACCCGCTCGTGGGGCGTGTCGCCCGGCACGGGGGCCACGGTGACGGCCTCGTAGAAATGCCCGACCATCTTCGCCAGCGCGGCCGCGAGGATGTCCTCCTTGCTGGAGAACCGCCGGTACACCGTGCCCAACGCCACGTCGGCCAGCGACGCCAGATCGCGGAGCCGGACGGCGTCGTAGCCGTTCTGCTCGGCGAGCTGCATCGCGACCTCGATGATGCGGTCGGTGCGGGGATCGGCTTCGGGTTCGCTGCTCATGACGGCTCCCACTAGAACATGTTCTACTTCGGTCGGCCAGTGCGTCGTGGCCGCGGCGAGGGGGGGCTTATGGCGGCGGGGGGGACGGGTGTCGTGGGGGGGCGGTCAGCCGCCACAGAGGCACAGAGGGCGCAGAGGCCGGCACGGAGGGGGGCGGGTGTGGGGCTCTGTGCCTCGTCGGGGGCCTGGACATCGGTGGGGGCGTCGGGCGGGGCGTGGTCGGGGGGGGCGGCGCGTTGCCGCGCCGCTCGGGGAGGCACGAGCGGGGCGTCAGCGCGCCGACCACAAGGCCGCTGCCACGAGCAGTGCGGACAGGGTCACCGCCGCGACGGCCAGGAGGTCCGCCCGCCCCCGGTCTGGAGAGCCCCGGGCTCCAGCGCCTGCGTGCGGCGGTCGCGGGCGTCGGCCCATGGCGGCAGGCAGGGAACCGCCAGCGGGCAGCCAGCCGGGCAAGCCACGCCGGCTGGACCACCAGCACCGCGACCAGCGCGATCAGCAGGAACTCGCTCACGCCCAACGAACACGTCGCCCCATCGCGATGCCGTACCGGGCCCCCGAGCGCGGCGCCTGCTCAGCGCGCCCACCACCACACAGGCCGCGAGCACCCCGCAGGCGGCCAGGAAGAACAGGAACTCTGGGGCCGGAAGGGCCCGTGGCACGACGTCCACGGGCTCCGGTCGATGGACCTTCCACCCGTCGAGCGGCGCGGCAACGCGCCGCCACCCCGACCACGCCCCGCCAAGACGCCCCCCAGGGCCAAGGCACCACGGAACCCCCCCGACGAGGCGCAGAGCCCCACACCCGCCCCCCTCTGTGCCGGCCTCTGCGTCCTCTGTGCCTCTGTGGCGGCTGCCGTGTGTCGACCACCGCCGCAGTCAGGGCCTCAACCACCACAGCACCCGCGTCAGCGCCCCCACCCCGTCCACCTCCAGCCCGCCCGACGTGACGGCCTCGGGCACGCCGATCTTGCGGGTGACCAGGCGCTTGAAGGTGGTGGAGGGGACGGTGACGGTGGCGTCCGGGGGGCGGTCCGCCGGGGCGGGGCGCTCGCGGAGCTCGGCGATGCCGCGGCGCACGTGCAGGGTGAAGGCACGGTCGACGTCGGGGAAGACGAAGGCGAGGAGCACGTCGGCGTCCAGGGTCTCCTCGGCGCGCAGGCGCGGGGGCATCCCGTGCAGGAAGAGGTCGAGCGGCAGGCTCTCGATGAGCTCGAGGGGGGCGTCGCCCGGCGGGGTGGGGGCCAGGGTCAGCTCGCCGCGGAGCTCGTGGGCGGCGGTGCGGTACCAGTGGACGGCGTTCGCGTTCACGTGGCCCCGGGCGAGGCCCTCGTAGGCGCGGGCCAGCAGGGTGCGCGCGGTGGCGTCCTCGGGGTCGGCCCGCACCGCGTGCGCGGCCAGCTCGGCGGCCCAGGCGTGCTCGCCGGCGGCCAGCGCTTCCTCGGCCTGCACGGGGAGGGGACGGCCTGCGGCCAGCGCGGCCACGTAGCGACGCGAGCGCTCCGCGGGCGGCAGCGGCTCCAGCGTGCTCGCGTCGCCGCCGAACCAGCCCAGGTAGCCGCCGTAGATGCCGCGCACCGACCAGGGCACGCGGCCGTAGTGCTCGGCGAGCCAGGGGTGGTCGGCCAGGTGGGCGGGCAGGGCCACGGTGGCGGCGAGCTCGTCGGGCGTGCGCCCGGCGTTGAGGCCGCGCACGGTCTGGTCGTGGACGTACTGGATGGCGTCCCGGTAGGCCGTCAGGGTGGCGGCGATCTCGTCGGCGCCCACGAGCGGGTGGGTGTGCTGGGGGACGAGGACCCCGGCGTGGAGCTCCCGCAGGGTGTCGAGGGAGCGGATCCAGCCCGCCACGTCCCGCGTGGGGGTGCCGCGGATCGTGTAGAGGTTCGGGAAGGCCCGGTAGATGTCGTCGGCGGGCAGCAGCACGCCGCGTTCCGGCCACCACACCGCGGTCTGGTCGTCGGTCTCCCCGGGCACGTGGATCAGCTCGAGCATCAGGCCGCCGGCCTCGATCGTGGTGCGGCCCTCGTAGGTGTGGGTGGGGCGGGCGAGCGCCACGTCGGAGGTGTCGAAGCGCAGGCGCATCCCGATGCCGGCGCCGATGCGCTCGGCCTCGGCCAGCTCGGTGCCGAACATGCGCTGGGCCCGCACCTGGGTGGCGTCGCGCACCAGGTTCACCACCCGGTCGAGCGCGGCGGGCAGGCGGGCGTGCGACCACACCGGCACGTCGGTCCCGGCGTCCGTGAACACCCGGCCGCCCATCACGTGGTCGGCGTGGTTGTGGGTGAGGATCACGGCCGCGACGGGGAGGTCGGCGATCTGTCGGAAGGCGGCGAGCACCTCGGTGGCGGGCGTGCGGCCCTCCGTGGTGTCGACGATCACCCACCCGGAGGGGCCCCGCAGACCCACCACGTTCGCCAGCGCGTAGCCGAGGGCCACGTGCACGTCGGGCGCCGGATTCAGGACCTGGGGGGCGGCCAGCGCCGCCGAGGAGGCGGCGAGCGCCGGGTGCACGTCGGCGTCGGCCTGCACCGCGCGGGGCGTGGGGGGCGTGGCCGTGGTGCAGGCGAGGAGGGCGGCGAGCAGCATGGGGACCCCCGGGGGTGGGCGCCATCGTCCTCCGCGAGGTCGGGGAAGTCGACCCCCGTGCTGTCGAGGCGTCGGCGTGCCGGCCTGGAGGCTCCACGATACCGGCCCGGCCCCCCTGGGCTTGGTCCCGCGGAGCGCTGCATGTCAGGCGGCCACGACCCGAGCTCCGTCGACGCGGGCGCCGCACGCCCCCCCGGCTGGTCGAGCCAGCCGCTGCCGCGCTCGCCCGCGCGGGCGGTGAAGGCCCTGCTCCGCTCCGTGTTCCGCGACCCGCGCACGAACGAGAAGCTCCTGCTCTTCTTCGCGGCGCAGGTGCGCGAGACCCTCACGGCGCGGCTGTTGCGCGCCCACGGGCGCATCCTCGGCGGCCTGTTCGAGGGCCTGGCGATCCCCGCGCACGTGAGCCACCGCAACCTGGCGTTCGCGCAGGTGATGGGCAGCTACGAGAGCTTCCTGCAGGCCGTGATCGCCGAGGTGGCGCCCCGGCACGACCGCTTCGTCGACATCGGCTGCGCGTGCGGCTTCTACACGAACGGCGTGGCGAAGCGCTTCGGCCTGCCTGCCGTGGGCGTGGAGCTCGACGCCGAGCAGGTGCCGCTGGCCGACGCCATCGCCGCCGCGAACGGGCTCACCGACGTGCGGCACGTGCACGAGCGCCCGGGCTACGACCTGCTCACGTACCTCCAGGACGGCGCGCTCCACCTGGTCGACATCGAGGGCGGCGAGTGGGAGCTGGTGGAGCGGGTGCGGCCCGAGACCCTGAGGAGGGCGGGCTTCCTCGTGGAGCTGCACGAGGCCGGGGGACGCAGCATCGCCGACCTCCAGGCCGCCTTCGAGGCGAGGTTCGGCGCCACCCACGAGGTGCGGTGGGTGCGCGAGGCCTTCCCCGAGGACGAGGTGCTGGGCCGCCTGCAGGCCCTGGGCGTGCCCCGCACGGTGGGCCTCATGGCCCTCGCGGAGTCCCGTGGCATCTACCAGATCTGGGCAGACATCCGGCCGCGCTGACGGGTCGATCGGAAAAAAGATCGGGTCCGCTGTGACGGACGCCGGTGGGTCCACACCCAGGGACACCGAGGGAGGCCGAGAGGCGCCCCGGCAACCCGAAGGAAGGAGTCCACCATGCGTACCCACACCCTGACCCCCGTCGTGATGCTCGTCCTCGCCGCCGCCTGCGCCGAGGACCCCACCCTGGCCGGCCGCGACCCCTTCGTCGCCGACGCCCCTGCCGACGCGGTGGCGCCGCCCCCGGTCGACACGCCCGTCGACAGCGCGATCGAGGAGGACGAGGACACGGGCGACCTGCTCGACACCGGGCTGGACCCGCTCACCGCCGAGCTGGACGGCGACAGCCAGACCGAGCCCGCCGCCACCTACCGGTTCACCCCCTACGGCGACCGCGAGCTGGTCTTCTCCGACGAGGTGAGCACGCCCGGCGACCTCGAGGACTGGGTGCAGCTCCACACGCTGGCCAGCGAGAACGACAAGACGAAGGTGACGCTGCAGCTCGACTGCGACGTGGAGGGCAGCGACACCAGCGTGGTGGCCCGCGTGTACGAGGGCAAGGGCCTCGGGGCCGTGGCCACCACCTTCCAGGTGAGCTGCGCCACCGGCACGAACGACCGCGCCCTGCTGAGCAACCGCGACTACCTCGTGCGCATCGCGGTGCAGAACCCGCCCGGCCCCACCTGGGCGGCCTACACCCTCACCGTCCGCAACTGACCCCGACGCCGGGTCCCCCCGAGGCCGGTCTCCGCGAGGAGGCCGGCCTCTCCTGCGTCGGGGGGCGACCGCGCACCTTGTCCTGGCTCGCTCGCCGACCGGTGGTAGAACATGTTCTACCTGTCGCCCGGAGGCCCGCCCTTGTCCGACCCGCACCTGCTCGTGGAGCGCGACGGCCACGTCGCCATCGTCACCATGAACCGGCCCGAGGCGCGCAATGCGTGGTCGCTCGAGATGATCGCGCGGATGTTCGACGCCTGGCGGTCCATCGACGAGGACCCGGAGGTGCGCTGCGCCATCCTCACGGGGGCGGCGGGCACCTTCTGCGCGGGCGCCGACCTCAAGCTGATGCACGCGGACCAGTCCGACAACCCGTGGCACCAGCGCTTCCGGGAGGACCCGGCGCTGCACTGGAAGGCCATGCTCAAGACCTACCGCCTGCGCAAGCCGCTGGTGGCGGCGGTGGAGGGCTACGCGCTGGGGGGGGGCACCGAGATCCTGCAGGCCACCGACCTGCGCGTGGCCGCCGAGAGCGCGGTCTTCGGGCTCACCGAGGCGAAGTGGGCGCTCTTCCCCCTGGGCGGCTCCACCGTGCGGCTGCCCCGCCAGGTGCCGCACTGCATCGCGATGGAGATCCTGCTGACCGGTCGGCGCTTCACCGCCCAGGAGGCGCTGTCCTGGGGCCTCGTCAACCGCGTGGTGCCCGACGGCGAGGCGCTCGACGGCGCCCTGGAGCTGGCCCACGCGGTGGCCGCGAACGGCCCGCTCGCCGTGCAGGCCATCAAGGCCAGCGTGCTGCAGACCGTGGCCGTGCCCGAGGACGACGCGTGGGCCACCGAGCTGCGCCTCGGCCAGCCGGTCTTCCAGACGGAGGACGCCCGCGAGGGTCCCCGCGCCTTCGCCGAGAAGCGTCCCCCCCAGTTCAAGGCCCGCTGAGGACCCCCATGACCGAGCAGCCCGTCTTCGCCTTCTGGCAACGGACCGACCGCGATGCCATCGCGGTGGTCGACCCCGATCACACCGTCCACACCGTGGGCGCGCTCCAGGACGCCGCGAACCAGCTCGCCCACGGCCTGCGTGCCCTGGGCCTCGGGCACGGCGACGTGCTCGCCTTCTGCCTGCACAACGCCGTGGAGGTCTACGAGGTGTGGATGGCCGCCACGCAGATCGGCCTGCGCGTGGTGCCGCTGAACTGGCACCTCACGGCGTCGGAGGTGGCCTACATCGTGGAGGACAGCGGCGCGAAGGTGGTGGTGGCCGACCTCGAGTCGGCGCCGCTCGTCGCGGACTGCGTGGCCCACCGCTTCGTGGCCGGCGGCGAGGTGGAGGGCTTCCGGCCGTTGTCGGCGTTGAAGACGGGGGACGTGTCGCCGCCCGCCCACCGCACCGCGGGCGGGGTGATGAACTACACCTCGGGCACCACGGGCCGCCCCAAGGGGGTGCGCCGTCCGCTGCCCGAGACGCCGCCCGAGCCCGTGGCCACCGCCTACGCCTACTTCCTGCTGCTGTTCGGCATGCAGCCCGGACGGGGCGTGCAGATCGTGGGCTCGCCGCTCTACCACACGGCCGTCCTCTACTTCTCGTCGTCGGCGCTCCACCTGGGTCACAGCCTCGTGCTGATGGACAAGTGGACCCCCGAGGGGATGCTGGAGCGCATCGCGCGCTACCGCGTCACGTCCTCGCACATGGTGCCCACGCAGTTCTCGCGGCTGCTGGCCGTGCCCGACCGCGAGCGCTTCGACGTCAGCTCCCTGCGGGCGATGGTGCACTCGGCGGCGCCCTGCCCGCCGGCGATCAAGCAGCAGATGCTGGACTGGTGGGGCGACGCGGTGTGGGAGTACTACGCGGCCACCGAGGGCGGCGGCACGGCGGTGTCGCCCCAGGAGTGGCGGCTGCGACCGGGCACCGTGGGGCGCCCCTGGCAGGGGGCCGACATCAAGGTCTTCCGCGACGACGGCACGCCCTGCGGTCCGGGCGAGGTGGGCACCGTCTACATCAAGATGGCGCAGGGCTTCGAGTACCACCAGGACAAGCGGAAGACCGAGGAGGCCTGGCGTCCCGACGGCTACTTCACGGTGGGCGACGCCGGCTACCTCGACGAGGAGGGCTACCTCTTCCTGTCGGACCGCAAGGCCGACATGATCATCAGCGGCGGGGTGAACATCTACCCGGCCGAGATCGAGGCGGTGCTCATCACCCACCCGGCGGTGCTCGACGTGGCCGTGTTCGGCATCCCCGACGACGACTGGGGCGAGCAGGTGAAGGCGGTCATCGAGCTCACGGCGGGGACGTCCCCGGGCGACGCCGTCGTCGACGACATCCTCGCCTTCGCGGAGGGACGGCTCGCGAAGTTCAAGCGCCCCCGCAGCATCGACCTGGTGGACGCCCTGCCGCGCGACCCGAACGGCAAGCTGGCCAAGCGCAAGCTGCGCGATCCCTACTGGGAGGGCACGGGCCGGGCGATCTAGTCGTCCTTCGCGGGAGGCGGGAAGGGATAGGGGCGCCCGTCCCACCGCCTCGTGCGGCCAGGAGGGGGAGACATGCTCGCGGCACGCCGTTTCCCGACGCGCTCGCTCGTCACCTTCGGGCTGTACACCGGAGGGCGCGCCTTCCTGTGGGCGGCGCTCGTGTACGCCGCCTACGCCGTGGCGGGCTTCGAGTGGCTGCGCATCCCCTTCGTGCCCATGTCGGTGGTGGGCATCGCCGTGGCCTTCTACGCCGGCTTCAAGAACAACTCGGCCTACGACCGCTTCTGGGAGGGCCGGAAGATCTGGGGTGCGGTGGTCAACGAGAGCCGCAGCTGGGCCAGCGGCGTGCTCTGCTACGTGCTGCCGGGGGACGACTCCCCCGAGGGCCACGCGGTGCGACGGGAGCTGGTCCACCGGCACCTCGCCTGGATCAACGCCCTCCGCCTGCAGCTCCGGCAGACCTCCCGCTTCTTCGATCGGCCCGCGCGGTCCACGCGGCTGCGGCTCGAGCGTCACGCCGAGCACATGCGCAACGACTGGGACCGCGAGCTGGCGCCCTTCCTCGCGCCGGAGGAGCTGGAGGCGGTGAGCGCGATGGTGAACCCCGCCACGCACCTCGTGCACCGTCAGGGTCTGCAGCTGGCCACGCTGCTGCGCACGCAGCGCATGGACCTCTTCCACCAGATCGCGCTGATGGAGATCCTGAGGGAGCTCTACACCCTGCAGGGGAAGTGCGAGCGCATCAAGAAGACCCCGCTGCCGCGGCAGTACGCCGAGTTCAGCCGCATCTTCACGCGGGTCTTCGTGTACGCCGTGCCCTTCGGGCTGCTCGACGTGTTCGCCGACCACCTGCCGGCCGGTCTGCCCGCGGTGTCGAGCCTGCCCTGGCTGCTGCCGTACTTCGTGTCGGCCACGGTGATCGGGTGGGTCTTCCTCACGATGGAGGGGGTGGGCGATGCCAGCGAGGATCCCTTCGAGCGCAGCATGAACGACGTGCCCATGAACGCGCTGTGCCGGGTGATCGAGCGCGACCTGCGCCAGCTGCTGGGCGAGACCGAGCTGCCCCCGGTCGAGGAACCGGTGGATGGCATCCTCTACTGACCGCTGGACCCGAGAGGCCGATGTCGCGTGATTCCTACCGCAAGGTGTTCGAGGCGAACCGTCGCTGGGTGGCGGAGCGCACGGCCGCCGATCCCCACTTCTTCGAGCACCTCGCGCGGGGGCAGTCGCCCGAGTTCCTCTACATCGGCTGCGCCGACAGCCGCGTGCCCGCCAACGAGATCATGGGGGTCCACCCGGGGGAGGTCTTCGTCCACCGGAACGTGGCCAACCTCGTGGTGAACACCGACCTCAACGCGCAGTCCTGCATCGAGTACGCGGTGACGCACCTCGGCGTGCAGCACATCGTGGTGTGCGGGCACTACGGCTGCGGGGGCGTCGCGGCCGCGATGCAGCCCGCCGACCTGGGCACGCTGAACGGCTGGTTGCGCGAGGTGCGCGACGTCTACCGGCTGCACGCCGCCGAGCTGGACGCGATCGCCGACGAGCAGGCCCGCTACCGGCGGCTGGTGGAGCTCAACGTGCAGGAGCAGGCCATCAACGTGATCAAGGTCGCCTGCGTGCAGCAGCGGTACCGGCGCGAGGGCTTCCCGCACGTCCACGGGTGGGTCTACGATCTCGCCAACGGGCTGCTCGTGGACCTCGAGATCCCCTTCGAGGAGGTGCTCGAGCGCATCTCCGAGATCTACCGGCTGGGCTGACCCGCGGACGGATCCCCGATCTTTCCGGTCGCGGGGCGGGTACCGGACGTGGAAGGGTGCGCCTTCGACCGGAGGGCGCGTGGGACGGCGAGCCTCGGCGCTGGGGGGCCTGCTGCTCCTGACGGGGTGCGGCTCCGAGGTGCACACCACCGTCGGGGGCGACGTGGCGGGGCTTCGCACGGGCCTCCTGCAGGTCGAGCCCGCCGAGATCCACCTCGGCCACGTGGCGCCGGGCGAGGAGCCGGTGGTCGAGCTGGTGCTCCGCAACCCGGGCACCCAGGTGGTGGACGTCACCGACCTCGGCCTGGCCGGCGACGCCCTGGGCTTCTCGCTCCCCGAGCCCCCGTCGCTGCCCCTGGAGGTGGAGCCCGGCGACGAGATCCGGGTGCCCGTGCGCTTCCGGGCCTGGGACGGCCGCACCGTGGTGGCACGGCTGGAGCTGCGCTCGGACGCCTCGAACGCGCCGTGGATCGTGGTGCCGCTGAGCGCGCAGGGCGACACGCGTCGGCTGCGGGTGGAGCCCGTGCCGCTGGACCTGGGGGAGGTCCAGGTCGGCTGCGATGCCGTGGGCCTGCTCGAGCTGGTGGGCGCCGGCTCGTCGGCGGTGCGGGTGGACGCCGTGCGGGGGGAGCTGCCCGAGGGCCTGTCGCTCACGAGCGCGCTGTCGCTCCCCCGCGACCTCGCCCAGGACCAGCGCGCGGCCGTGTCGGTGATCCTGTCCCCCCGCGCGGAGGGCGCGTTGGAGGGTCGGGTGGTGGTGGAGAGCGACGACACCGCCGGGACCTGGCGGGTGCCGGTCACCGCGGTGGCCACGCCCCGCCGTCGCCTGGTCGAGCGCTTCGAGGTGCGCGATACCTTCGAGGCCGACGTCTTCCTCGCCGTGGATCGCTCCCGGTCGATGGTGGACGACGGCCCCGCCCTCGGGGAGGCGCTCGGCTCGCTCATCGCCCAGCTCGACGCCGTGGGGGGCCGGTGGCGGGTGGGCGTGGTGCACGGCACCGAGGACCACTGCTTCGTGGGCGGCTGGCTGGACGCAGGCACGCCCGACTGGCGGGAGGAGCTCGCCGAGCGCGTGGCCGGCGTGCCCGATGCCTACGCGCGCACGCTCGTCGGCACCAACGACCTCACCGAGGCGCTGCTGGAGGCCTCGGTGCTCGCCGCCGAGCAGGACGTGTTCGCGGGCTGCAACGCGGGGTTCCGGCGTCCCGGCGCAGCCCTGCACGTGGTGGTGGTGAGCGACGAGCGCGACCAGTCCTCGGGCTTCGCCACGCGCCCCCACAGCTACTGGAAGGACTGGGTGGGGGGCCTCACCACCTACGCCGGCGTGGCGCACCTGCTGCGCATCCACGGGGTGGTGAACGCCTTCGGTCGCTGCACGCCGAACCACGGAGCGCGCGGCTACGTGGAAGCCGTGGAGGCCACCGGCGGGGTGTTGGCCGACGTGTGCGACCCGCCGGCCGACGTCATCCCCGCCCTGCGCGAGGGCTTCGGGGTGCGTCCGCGCACCTTCCGCGTCGCGCGCGAGGACGTCGTGGTGCCGTCGCTGGAGGTGCGCCTGGACGGCGAGCGGCTCGCCACGGGATGGTCCTGGGACGCCGAGGCGCGGGCGGTGGTGCTCGACACGCCCGTGTCCCTCGCCGTGGAGGTGGTCGAGGTGTCCTTCGCGGTGGAGGAGGACTGCCGGCGGTGACGGCGTCCCTGGAGTAGGGGGCGGGGCCGATGACCCTGCTGCACGCCACCGCGATCGAGAAGGCCTGGGGCTCCCGCATGATCCTGCGGGGCTGCGACCTGTCCGTGGCGCCTGGCGAGGTGGTGGGGCTGGTGGGCCCGAACGGCTGCGGGAAGTCCACGCTGCTGCACATCCTCGGCGGTCGCGAGGCGTCGGACGGCGGGCGGGTGGAGCTTCGCGGTCGACGGGAGCTGCTGGAGCAGGACCCGGCCCTGCAGGGACGCACCGTGGGCGAGGCGGTGGCCGCCGCACTCGACTGGCACGCCGAGCTCACCACCGCCTACGCCGCCGCCCTGGAACGCGGAGATCTGGCCACGGCCTCCGACCTGCAGGACCGGCTCGACCACGTGGGGTGGGACCTGTCGCACCGCGCCGAGGAGATGCTCTCCCGCGTGGACGCCCCGCCCGCCGACCGGGAGGTGGCGGTGCTGTCGGGGGGCGAGCGACGCCGGGTGGCGCTGGCGCGCACGCTGCTGTCGCAGCCCGACGTGCTGCTGCTCGACGAGCCCACGAACCACCTCGACCACGCCACGATCGACTGGCTCCAGGACTGGATCATCGCGTACGCGGGCGCCGTGGTGGTGGTCACCCACGACCGCTACCTGCTGGAGGCCGTGGCCACGCGCATCGTGGAGATCGAGGACGGCCGCTGCGTGTCGTACGACGGCTCCTACGGCGACTACCTCGTGGCCCAGGCCGAGCGGCGGGCGGCCCTGCAGCGGGCCGAGGACGCCCTGCTCAACGTGCTGGCGCGGGAGGCTGCCTGGGCCGCCCGCTCGCCGGCCGCGCGCACCACGAAGCAGAAGGCGCGCCTGGAGCGCCTGGAGGCCCTGCAGCAGACCGAGCGGCTGGCGCGGCCCCGCGAGCTGTCGCTCGATCTGTCCACGGGGCTCAAGCAGGGGCAGACCCTCCTCGAGGGACGGGGACTCCGCAAGGCCTACGGCGACCGGGTGCTCTTCGACGGGGTGGAGGTGGCGCTGCGGCGGGGCGAGCGCCTCGGGATCCTGGGTCCGAACGGGGTGGGGAAGTCCACGCTGCTGCACCTGGTGAGCGGGCGCCTCACCCCCGATCGCGGGGAGCTCCGGCTGGGGCCGCGCGTGCGGGTGGGCCTGCTCGACCAGGCACGCAGCGGGCTGCGGGAGGACGACACGGTCTTCGAGGCCGCGGGGGACGGGGCGTCGCACGTCACCGTGGGCGGACGCGACGTGCACGTGGCCTCCTGGCTGGGGCGCTTCCTCTTCCCGTCGTCGATGCACGGGGTGCGGGTGGGGGAGCTGTCGGGCGGCGAGCGTGCGCGCCTGCTGATCGCCTGCCTCGTGCTGCAGGGGTCCAACCTGCTGCTGCTCGACGAGCCCACCAACGACCTCGACCTGCTCACCCTGCGCGTGCTCGAGGAGGCGCTGCTGGCCTTCGACGGGGCGGCCCTCATCGTCACGCACGACCGCGCCTTCCTCGACCGGGTGTGCACCTCGGTGCTGGCCTTCGAGCCCGACGGCGGCGTGGTGCGCTACGCCTCGCGGGAGCAGGCGCTGCGGGCGGCGGAGGCCCGACGGGCCCCACGGGAGCGGCCCGCCGTGGCACCGCAGGCCGCACCGCGGGAGGCGGGCGCGGCGAAGCTGTCGTGGAAGGACCGCAAGGAGCTGGAGCAGCTCCCCGATCGGATCGCCACGCTGGAGGCCGAGGTGGAGGGCCTCCATGCGCGGCTCAGCGAGCCTGCGGCCTGGGAGGGGGACGGGGCCCTCGGGCTGCGCCTCACCGAGGAGCTGCGGGTGGCGGAGGGGGCCGTGGCCACGGCGTGGGAGCGATGGAGCGAGCTCGAGGCGCGCGCGGGCTGATCGAGGCCCCGGATCGCGGTCCCCGTTGCGTTGTTGACACCTTGCCGTCACATGCGGGGTGTCGACGGGCTAGGGTGGCGCCCGCTCCGAGGTGCCCATGCTCCGCTCCTCCGTGTTGTTCCCGCTGCTGATGCTGGCCTGCTCTCCCGCCCTGGTGTCCACGGGGGCCGGCGACAAGGACGGCGACGACACCGACGCGGCGGACGGGCCCGGCGACGACACCGACGCCGCGGCCGACACCGACGTGGAGGGCGACACGGCCGCCGACACCGACGGCGACACCGGCGACACCGGCGACACCGACACGGGGCCGCCTCCGGGTCCCCAGCTGGTCCGCTTCGTGGCCCTGGGAGACGCGGGCGAGGGCAACGACGACCAGTACGCGGTGGCCGACGCCATCGAGGCCCTGTGCGCGCAGCGGGGCTGCGACTTCGCGCTGTACCTGGGCGACAACTTCTACGACAACGGCGTCGACGGCGTGGACGACCCGCAGTTCCAGGACAAGTTCGAGCTGCCCTACGCCGATCTCGACATGCCCTTCTACGTGGTGCTCGGGAACCACGACTTCGGCGAGATCCCCGTCCAGTTCTGGAAGACCGACTACCAGGTCGAGTACACGCAGAAGTCCACGAAGTGGACGATGCCCGACCACTTCTACGAGCAGCAGATCGACCACGCGGGCTTCATGGCCCTCGACACGAACATGCTGATGTTCGGCCTGGGCGATCTGCAGGGCCAGACCACCTGGGTGCGCCAGACCCTGAAGAAGCACGCCAGCGCCACGTGGCGCTTCGCCTTCGGCCACCACCCCTGGCGCTCGAACGGCCAGCACGGCAACGCCGGCAACTACGAGGGCGCGAAGTGGCTCGACCCCACGGGCATCGTGAACGGTCGCACCATCAAGCAGTTCTTCGAGGCCGAGCTCTGCGGGAACATCGACTTCTACTTCTCGGGCCACGACCACAACCGGCAGTGGCTGGATCCGGGCGCCTGCGGCGTGCAGTTCGTCGTGTCGGGCGCGGGTGCGAAGACCACGGAGTTCGTGAACCGCGACAAGAACCCCACCCGCTGGGACGACGACGCCACCGAGGGCTTCCTCTGGGTGGAGCTCGACGGCCGCACCGCCACCCTGGCCTTCTACGACAAGGCCGGGAACCTCGACTACGAGGGCATCCTCACCAAGTGACCCGGTCGCGAGGGCGCACCGCGGCACACGAGGGGGGCTGACACCCGTCTCGGCTGTGGTACACCACGCCGGCCACGGGAGTCCCCATGTCCGTCCGTTTCATCCTGCCCTTGCTGGCACTGGGTGCCTGCGCGGCGCCGGCCGAGGGGCTGCGGCCCACGCCGGCTGGCAGCGGGCCCGAGGTCTACATCGACTGGGATGCCGAGCCCCTCCCCGAGGTGCCCTTCCCGAACGACCTGTCGACCACGTCGGACCCGGCGTCGCCCACGGGTCTGCGGCTCAACGTGCCGCTCGAGGCCGAGCTCGACTTCGAGTCCGAGGCGCGCGCCAAGATCAACGCGCTCTCGGGCTTCGGCATCTACTCGCCGATCAGCGTGCGGTTCCGGGCCCGGCTCGACATCGACAACCTGAAGCAGCGGCACCCCAACGACCTGTGGGAGTCCACCACCTTCGACGACGACGCGGTGTTCGTGATCGACGTCGACCCCGACTCGCCCGACCGCGGCAAGGCCGTGCTGCTCGACCTGGGCCACGGCCGCTTCCCGGTCGACGCCATCCGCACCGACAAGTCCTTCCTCAACGACACCAACGACACCCGCCGCAACCACGCCAGCCTGATCTTCGACACCTACGACGAGGACCTCGACGGCGACGGCGAGCTGGATCCGGGCGAGGACGTCGACAACGACGGCCTGCTCGACGTGCCGAACGTGTGGCCTCCCGGCGGCGACATGTTCGCCGACCTGCTGTCCTTCTACGATCTCGGCACCGACACGCTCATCGTGCGGCCCGCCGTGCCCATGCGCGAGGAGACCACCTACGCGGTGGTGCTCACCGATCGGCTGGTGGGCGAGGACGGGGAGCCGGTGCGGTCGCCGTGGGACTTCGTGAACCACACCCGCCAGACCAGCGCCCTGATGGCCCTGGAGGACGTGCTGCCCGATCTCGGGCTGTCGGTGGACGAGGTCTCCTTCGCGTGGACCTTCACCACCGGGCGCCAGACGGGCGACCTGCGCGACCTCACGCGCGGCCTCAACCTCGGCGAGGGGCCCTGGGCCTACCTGCAGGAGGCCTACCCGGCGGGCGTGCACGAGGCGCTGCAGATCGTCGATCGCGACGGCGAGGACGTCTACCAGCTCGACACCGACATCCTGGCCGCCCTGCTCGGGCCGCTGGACCTGGTGGGCTCGGGCCCGGGCGCCGACACCCTCGTCAACTCGCTGCGCGCCTTCGGCGACCGCATGGTGGGCGGCACGTTCACCACGCCGAACCTGATGGCCGACGCCGACGACGACGGCACCTGGGACGCCGACGAGTGGTGGAAGCTCGACCCCGGCACCGGCTTCATCTACGAGCAGCCGCTCGACGTGAAGTTCACCTGCGTGCTGCCCAAGCCGCGCGAGGGCGTGCAGCCGCCCTACGACGTGATGTTCTACGGCCACGGCTACGGCTCCTCCCGCGCCGAGACGCTCACCTTCTCGCCCACGCTCACCCGCTTCGGGCTGGCGGTGTGCAGCATGGACTTCCCGGGCCACGGCGTGGGCCTCGACCAGGAGGATCGCGACCAGGCCGCCGGCGTCCTCGAGAACGCCGGCCTGCTCCCCGTCCTCACGCACCTCGAGGACAGCCGCGCGCGTGACCTCGACAACGACGGCGTGCCGGACTCCGGTGGCGACCAGTGGACGGCCTACCCCTTCCACACGCGCGACATGGTGCGCCAGGCCGCCCTCGACTGGGTGCAGATGGTGCGCTCGATCCGCGCCTGCGGCACCGGCGAGATGGATCTGGTGCGCTACGGCGACGGCGGCGAGCACCTGCCCAGCGAGGGCACGCGCGTCTCGTGCGACTGGGACGACGACGGCACGCCCGACATCGGGGGTCCCGACTCGAAGATCTACATCATCGGCGGCTCGCTGGGCGGCATCAACAGCGGCGTGGCGGCCCCCATCGTGCCCGACGTCGACACCTGGGTGCCGGTGGTGCCCGGCGGCGGCATCGTCGACGTGGGCATCCGCACGCAGATCGGCGGCGCCGTCGAGGCCTTCATCGGGCGCTTCGCCGCACCCATCTGGCTGGGGCGACCCGACCCCGACAAGGGGGACTTCCGCATCACGCAGATGGTCAACTCGGTCACCAAGATGAAGGAGCTCACCATCGCCCGCGTGCCCTCGCTGCCCGCCGGCGGCACGGTGCGCATCACCAACCTCACGAAGAAGCACACGGCCACCGGCCTCATCCCGGTGGACGGCACCTTCCGCGTCACGCTCGGCGCCGATGCGGCCGACGCGTGGGAGAAGGCGCAGCTCGCAGGCATCCCCGCCACCGGGCCCGAGCCCGACGCGATCTACGAGGTGCCGAACAACGAGGGCCTGGGCGACCGCTTCCGCGTCGAGATCCTCGACCCGGCGGGCACCGTGGTCCACAGCATCGACCGCTGGCAGGAGGACGTCTACATCGAGGGCGTCACCATGCGCGCCGGCAGTCCGCTCGTGGCGGCGGCCGAGGGCAACGGGCGCATCCGCGGCAGCGCCGACGCGCGCCGGCTGGCCTACATCACCGCGATGATCCTCGAGCCGGGCGACCCCATCGCCTACGCGCCCCACTACTTCATGGAGCCCTTCGAGGACCTCGGGTACGGCCCCCGCAACGTCTTCATCATGCCCACGCCGGGCGACGACCAGGTGCCGGTGAACGGGGGCATCGCGGTGGCACGCGCCGCGGGCGCCTACCCCTGGAACACCTACCAGGAGCGCTACGGCACGAGCGTGGACGCCTGGCTCATCGAGAAGGGCGTGGTCCACGGGGTCGAGGAACGCAGCGAGTGGCGGAACGACCAGGGCGAGCCGGTGCTCTTCGACGTCGAGGACTTCGACGAGGGCACCGACGGCTACGGCGCGCCGGCCCTCCCCGCCGAGCAGCGGCTCCGGGCCACGATCGACACGCCCGCGGGCCAGAGCGGCATGCGGCTGCCCTACGTCAACCCGCGTGGGCAGCACGGCTTCAGCTTCCCCGACCCCACGCTCCCCTTCGACATCAACACGTACGCGATCACGCAGATCGCCGACTACCTGCTCTCGGACGGCAAGATGCTCCGTGACCGACCCTGCTACGAGGCAGCCGACTGCCCCGAGTTCGAGCCCATCCCGGGTGCCCCGTGAGCGCCGGGTGGGTGCTGGTGGCGGCCCTCGCCACCGCGGTCGCCGCCGACGAGCCCGAGGCCCCCGAGTCCGAGGCCGCCGCGCCGGAGACCTCGGAGTCCGAGGCCTCCGCGCCGGAGGCGATGCGCGCCAAGTGGACGTCGAAGGACGGGGACCTGTCCGTCGAGAGCTGGGGCCACGTGCGCGGGCTGGTGAACATCCCCCCCGACGTGGTGGTCGACGCCGACGGCACGTCCACGGGCCAGGACGTGGTCTTCGACACCCGGCTCCGCGCGGGCCTCGCCCTGCGCTACACCGGGCTCACCTTCGCCACCGAGTGGGACTTCCTGGACGGCCAGGCCGCCGGGGACGCCTGGGACCTCGCGGTGCCGGTGGACGAGCGGCGCCGGGACGCCTTCCTCGCGGGCACGCTGCAGGGGGTCACCCCCCGTCGGGCCTCGCTGGAGGCCCAGATCGGGCGTCGCTTCCGCTTCGAGGGCGGGCTGATGCCGGCCAACACCTGGGGCCTGGGCCTGCTGGCGAGCGGGGGCACGCGCGAACCGCTCTTCGGTCGGCTCGATCGCGGCGATCGCATGCTGCGCCTGCTGCTGTCGTTCGCGCCCTTCTCCCACGAGGGCCAGGTGCTGCCGCTCGCCGTGAGCGTGGGCTTCGACCGCGTGGTCGAGGACGAGCTCGCGCGCTGGGGCGACGGGCAGGAGGCCTACCACCTGCTCACGGCCCTGCTGTGGCGTGATCCGGAGGGCCGTCGCCTCGGCGTCTTCTACACCTTCCTCGCCCAGACCGAGGCCGGTGAGCGTCCGCGGCCCACCAACGCCCACGTCGTCGACCTCTACGGCGAGATCCCGGTGGACCTCGGCACGTCGGGCTGGCGCCTGTGGGTGGGGGCCGAGGGCGCGCTCATCGCGGGCTCCACGCAACGCCTCCTCACGTACGGCGACCTCCAGGACACCACGATCCTGTCCGGCGGTGCGGTGGCCGAGGTGTCCATCCACGCGCCGAAGGACCTGGCCACGATCCACCTGAACGCGGGCTACGGCTCGGCCACCGGCGACGCAGACGCCGGCGTGCTCCAGGACTTCACCTTCGACCGCAACTACAAGGTGGGCCTGGTGCTCTTCGACGAGGTGCTGGGCGCCATCGACGCGGGCACCTACGCCCTGCTCGACGACCGCAGCACGTCGGGGTCCACCCCGCGCGGGGCCGACCTGCTGGTGCGCGAGGGGTCGGTCGGGCGATCGGCCTACCTGCAGCCCGCGGTCACCCTGCAGCCGCTGGGCTGGATGCGCATCCGGGTGGGCGGCCTGTTCGCCTGGTCCACGGGGCCCATCGCGAACCCCTTCTACACCTTCCGTGCCGGCGGCTCGCCGCGCAACCACCTGAACGAGCCCAGCGAGGGCCGCTACCTCGCCTCCGAGATCGACGGGCAGCTGCTCCTCGGTCCGGGGCCCACCACCGCACCCTGGCCGGTGCGTCCGCGCGTGGGCGTGGAGGGCGGGGTGGCCTTCCTCGGCAACGACCTCGGTGGCGGGCTCGCGGGCCTCGCGCGCGTGGTGGTGCAGGCCGACTGGTAGGGGGCGCTCTCAGCGCACCCAGGCCCGCAGGGCGTCCGCGATGCGTGCCACGGCGGCGTCGGCCGCGGGCACCACCTCGTCCAGCGAGGTGTAGGCGTGCACGAGGTGGGGCTCCCGCAGCTCCACCACCTCCACCCCGTCGCGCCGCAGCGCGTCGGCGTAGGCCTCGCCCTCGTCCCGCAGGGGGTCGAAGCCCGCCGTGGTGACGATGGCGGGGGGCAGGCCGGCGTGGGAGGGCGCGCGCAGCACCGAGACGCGCACCTCGTCGGCATCGGTGCAGCCGTACTGGGCCTCGTACCAGTCGATGTCGGCGCGCTCGAGCAGGAAGCCCTCGGCGAGGTGGGCGTGCGAGGCGGTCTGCTTGCCCAGATCGGTGGCCGGGTAGATGAGGAGCTGGCCGCGGGGGAGGGGCTCCCCGGCGTCGCGCAGCACCAGGCAGGCCGCCGCCGCCAGGTTGCCGCCCGCGGAGTCGCCGCCCACCACCACGTGGTCGGGGGTGCCCCCCACCCGCGTGGCCGTGGTGCGCAGCTCCCGCAGGGCCGCCACGGTGTCGTCCAGGCCCGCCGGGAAGGGATGCTCCGGAGCGCGCCGGTAGTGCAGGGCCACCACCACGTGGCCGGTGTCGACCGCGAGGCGTCGGCAGAGCGGGCCGTGGGTGTCGAGGTCGCCCACCACCCAGCCTCCCCCGTGGAGGTAGAGCAGCACGGGCAGGTCGCGGCCGCCGGGGTGGTAGGCGCGCGCCGGGCGGCCGGCCACCGTGATGTCCTCGATGTGGTCCACGGGTCGCCGGGGTCCCTCCACCAGGGCCGCCGAGGTGCGGGCCCGTGCGCGGGCGCTGTCGACGCTGCCCCGGGAGATGCCGGGTCCGAAGCGGCGCTCGAGGGCGAGGAGCCACTGGATGTCGGGGTCGAGTCGATCGCCGCGGTCGTTGCGCGGCGGGGGACCCAGGAGGCGGGCACGGACGGCCGCCGGGAGGCGGAAGGTGGCCCTCAGGATGCGGCGACGGAGCCGCATGCGGGGCGACAGCGCGATCATGTCCAGCCTCCGCGCCGACCCTATCGCACGGGCAGGGCAGGGTGTGCGCGTTAGGCCGGCGGCCCCGGATCGGGAGGCGTCGTGCGGTACCTGAGCACCCGCGGGCAGGCCCCGCCGGTCGACTTCGAGGGCGTGGTGCTCGGTGGGCTCGCGCCCGACGGCGGCCTGTACCTGCCCGAGACCTGGCCCCGGTGGGACGCGGCGCAGCTGCGCGCGTGGCGCGGCCGTCCCTACGCCGAGGTGGCCACGGCGGTGATGGAGCCCTTCGTGGCGCCCACCCTCGACCACGCGGCCCTGCGCACGCTGGTGGACGCGGCGTGCGCCACCTTCACGCACCCGGAGGTCGCGCCGGTGGTGCCGCTGCGCGACGGCGTGTGGCTGCTGGAGCTCTTCCACGGCCCCACCCTGGCCTTCAAGGACGTGGCCCTGCAGCTGCTGGGCCGGCTCTTCGACGTGCTGCTGGAGCGGCGCGACGACCACGGCATGGTGCTGGGGGCCACCTCGGGCGACACCGGGTCGGCGGCCATCGCCGGCTGCCGCGGGCGGCACGCCCTGGACGTGGTCATCCTGCACCCGCACGGCCGCACCTCGGAGGTGCAGCGTCGGCAGATGACCACGGTGCTCGACGACAACGTGCACAACCTGGCCGTCGAGGGCACCTTCGACGACTGCCAGGCCATCGTGAAGGCCCTGCTGGGCGACCCCGCCTCGGCGGAGCTGCGCCTCGTGGCGGTGAACTCCATCAACTGGGCGCGGGTGCTCGCCCAGATCGTCTACTACGTCACCGCCGCGCTCACGCTGGGGGCGCCCGACCGCCCGGTGCGCTTCGTGGTGCCCACGGGCAACTTCGGGGACGTGTTCGCCGGGTGGTGCGCCCGCCGCATGGGCCTGCCCATCGCGCAGCTCGTGGTGGCCACGAACGCCAACGACATCCTCGCCCGCACCCTCCACACCGGCGCCTACACCACGCGCGGCGTGGTGCCCACGCTGTCGCCCAGCATGGACATCCAGGTCTCGTCCAACTTCGAGCGCCTGCTCTTCGAGGCCTCGGGGCGCGACGGGGCGCAGGTGGCCGCCTGGATGGCCGCCCTGCGACGCGACGGGGGCTTCACCCTCGACGACGCCACGCTGGCCTCGATCCGCGAGGTCTTCGCCGCCGCACGGGTGGACGACGCCGGCACCCTCGAGGTGATGCGCCGCACCCACGCCGAGACGGGGATGCTGGTGGACCCGCACACGGCCGTGGGGCTCGGCGCGGTGGAGCAGCTCGGGCCCGTCGAGGTCCCCACCGTGGTGCTCGCCACGGCCCACCCGGCCAAGTTCCCCGACGCCGTGGCGCAGGCCACGGGCGTGCGTCCCGCGCTGCCGCCGGCCCTGGCCGACCTGCTGGCGCGCACGGAGCGCTTCGACGTGCTGCCCGCCGACGTGGACGCCGTCCGCGCCGCGCTCTGGCACCACGCGCGTACCTGAGGGGCCGCTACCGTCGGCCGCCCAGCGGGGGCTGCAGGCGCGCGTCGAGTCGCGCGAGATCGGCGGGCAGGGGTGCGTCCACCGCCACGGGTCGGCCGTCGTCGGGGTGCGGGAAGACGAGGCGGTGCGCGTGCAGCGCCTGGCGGGGGAAGGACGGGGGCCGCGGCGTCCAGGCGTCGGGCAGGTACTGGCGCTCGCCCACGAGGGGGTGACCGCGCAGCGCCGCCTGCAGCCGGATCTGGTTGCGGCGGCCGGTGTCGAGGCGCACCTCCAGCCGCGCGAGCCCCCCGCCACGGCCGTCGACGCGCCAGTGGCTGCGCGCCTGGGCGGCGCCCGGGGCGTCGGGGGCGACGGCGCGCTGGACGTTGGCGCGGGGGTCCCACCACACGGTGTCCTCCCACGTGCCCTCGGCGGCGTGCGGCACCCCGTGCACCCAGGCCAGGTAGGTGCGCTCGGGCCGGTGGGCCGCGAAGGCCTCGCGGAGCCGCTCGCCGGCCTCCGCGTCCTTCGCGAGCAGCACCACGCCGGACGTGTCGGCGTCGATGCGGTGCACCACCACCGGGCGCTGGCCACGCGGCCGCAGCCAGGCGGTGATCCGGGCGCGCACGCTGTCGCGCTCTCGTGCCTGGCGGGCGGTGGCCGTGTCGGTGAGCAGGCCCGGCGGCTTGTCGATGGCCACCACGCGATCGTCCTCGTGGAGGATGCGCAGGCCCGCCTCGACGAGCTCGCCGCGCGCGCGCACCGCCTGACGGGAGGTGCCGGGGCGATCCCACACCACGGCCACGCGGCTGCCGGCGGGCACGGGCAGGCCGCCTTCCACGGGTCCCACGGTGCGGCCGTCCACGTCCACCTTGCCGCCTGCGAGCAGGGCGGAGGCCTTCCGACGGGAGCCCACCCGGGGCCAGGCGGCCAGCCACCGGTCGAGGCGGTCCGCGCCGTCGCGGCAGGGGCGCTCCTCGACGTCGGCCATCCCGATCTCCTCCGCGCCGCGCCTATCGCGATGGTGGGGGCCCGGTGGTCCTTTCTCCTTGCTCCCGAAAGGTAGAACGTGTTCTAGTAGAACATGTTCCACCGGGCGCCCTGCGTGCCCCCGCGCCACGTCATCCAGGGAGCGAGCGAGCCATGTCGCAGCGCATCGAGAGTGTGCAGCAGTACTTCGAGACCCTCGATCAGCGGTTCGTCCGCGACGCGGCGAAGGGTGTCGAGGCGGTGTTCCAGTTCGACATCTCGGGCGACGCCGGGGGCACGTGGCACGTGGTGGTGAAGGACGGCGAGATGGCCGTGCACGCCGGTTCCCACGACAAGCCCAGCGCGGTCGTGCACGCCAAGGACGCCGACTACGTGAAGATCGCGAACGGCGACATCAACGGCCTGCGTGCCGTGATGACCCGGAAGATGCGGATCTCCGGCAACCTCGTGATGGCGCGCAAGATGCAGCACATGTTCCCCACCGGGAACATCTGAGGCCGCCCCTCCGAGCCCCACGCGGAGGCCGCGCGTGTCCCACGACGTCGAGCTCGTCGCGCCCTTCGCGCTGGCGTACCGCTACAAGCGCAGCACCGGGCCGATCCTGGGGCGCTTCCTGACCTCCCTGCGCGACGGCAGGATCGAGGGCGTGCGCTGCGAGGACGGCCTCGTGCTGGTGCCGCCCGGCCCCGCCGACCCGCGCACGGGGCGGGCCACCACCGACGCGTGGGTGGAGCTGGGGCCCGGCGGGGAGGTGGTGGCCTTCACCACCACGCCCGAGGGGTCCTGGGGGCTGGTGCGCCTCGACGGCGCCGACGTGCCGCTGCTCCACCGCCTGCAGGTGCCCGCGGCCAGCCTCCGCGTGGGGCTGCGCGTGCACGCCGTCTTCGCGGCCGAGCGCGTGGGCGCCATCACCGATCTGCAGGGCTTCGAGCCCGAGGGGACGGGGTGAGCGAGCACGAGCCCGTCACGCGCTTCCGGGCGCCGGTGTCGCTGGACTACGTGGTGCGTGCCGGCGACGTCACCGGGGCCTTCCTCGAGGGCATCCTCGACGGCCGCCTGGTGGGGCGTCGCTGCCCGGACTGCCGCAAGGTCTACGTGCCGGCGCGCAGCATCTGCCCCACCTGCTCGGTGCCCACCACCGACGAGGTGGAGGTGGGCCCGCGGGGCACGGTCACCTCGCTGTCGGTGGTGCGCTTCCCCTTCGAGGGCCAGCGCCTCGAGCCGCCGTACGCCTGCGTGCACATCCGGCTGGACGGCGCCGACAGTCCGCTGCTGCACATCGTGGGCGAGTGCGACGTCGACCGCGTGCGCATGGGCATGCGCGTGGAGCCGGTGTGGGACCCCGAGCCGCTCCCGAGCCTGGAGCGGGTCCGCTACTCCCGCCCGTCCGGCGAGCCCGACGTGGCGCTGGAGGAGGGGTGACCCTCCGTCCCGTGCACGTGGCCGGCATCGGCCAGCT
>JACKEO010000032.1 GCA_020632955.1 Alphaproteobacteria bacterium | reverse complement strand
TACGCGCTGGTGCGCACCTGGATCAGCCAGCTGCGCAGCAGCCTGCTGGCCTCGGTGGAGGAGCTGGTGCCCGAGGGCCTGGAGCTGCCGGCGCGCCCCGATCCGGCGCCGCGCATGGCCCAGCTCCAGGCCTGGACCGGGCAGGCGCAGGCGATGCCCGACGACACGCTCAGGGCCGAGCTGCTCCCCCTGCTCGCCGACACCCGCGACGCCATCGACGCGGAGGTGGTGCCGCTCGACGGGGCGCGGGATCGGCTGGCCCAGGCGCGCTCCGACCGGCTCGAGGATCTGCGCCTGGTCAAGGAGCTGAAGCACCGCCTCCGCCCGTCGGTCAGCCAGGCCGAGCGAGGCGTGGACTGGGCCACCTTCGGCACCGACTTCGTGGCCGAGCTGCGGCTGCTCGGGGTGCAGGGGCTCGCCCTGCTGCGCGAGCGCGTGCGCTGGCTGGTGGCGGCACCGGCCATGCTGGTCGACATGAACCGGGTGGGGGGTGCCACGCGGCGGCTGGTGTGGTCCCTCGTGCTGCTCGTGGTGTGGCTGGTGCTCCGTCGTCGGGCAGAGGTGTTCGCGGATCGCTGCCTCGACGGCGCCGAACGCCTCGGGGTGCCGCTGCCTCGTCGTGCGCGCGAGCTGCTCCGTCCCCGGGTGGCTGACGTGCTGCTGCCCGTCATCGACGGGAGCGTGGCGGCCCTGCTGGCGCCCACCGCGGCGGCGCTGGCGCCCGAGCTCGGCATCGTGCTCCGCGCCCTCGCGTGGTCGGCGGTGTTCGGTGCGCTCCGGGCCAGCGTGAAGGTGCTCTTCGCGCAGGCCGGCGAGCTGCGCCCGGCCCTGCTGCTGGTGGACGAGGAGGAGCTGGCCCTGGGCCAACAGACCTGGACGACCCTCGGGGTGTGGTGGGTGGCCGGGTACGTGCTGGAGCACGTGCTCTCGGAGCTGATGTTCGCCGACGCCGTGGGGGACTTCGTCGCGCTGGTGATCGACCTGGTGGGCCTCGTGCTGGTGGTGGTGCTGGCCGTGCGCTGGGAGCCGCGCCTGCTGGCGCGCGTGCGTCGCCTGGGCCGCGCGCCGGCGTGGCTGCGTCGGGTGATCGCACGCACCCGCGTCGGCCCCCTGGCGCCGGTGCGGGCGGTGGTGCTCGGCGGCTACCTGGGCGCGGCCATCGTCTGGGACGTGCTGCAGGGCACCGCGGCGCAGCAGGATGGGTACAGCGCGCTCGTGGCCGTGATGGACCGGGTGCGCTTCGGGGGCGAGGCGGAGGACGGGGCGGCCGAGGCCCCCAGCGTGCTCGAGCCCGAGGTGGTGGCGCGGCTCACCTCGGGCGAGGTGCCGCCGGAGGTGCTCGTGGCGCGCCCCAAGGCGGAGGCGGCCGTGGTCGACCAGCTCGAGGGCTGGCGTCGCGACCGCCGGCGCGGCGTGCTGGTGCTCACCGGCGACCGGGGGGACGGCAAGGGGGTGCTCCTCGACCGCATCGCGGAGCACCTGGTGGTGGACGACCTGCCCGCGCGCCGCGGCACGCTGGAGGGCCGCCTCACCTCGGCCAAGGCCGTGCGCGGCTGGATCGCGGGCTTCACCGGCCTCGCCGAGGTGCCCGAGGACGACGACGCGCTGGTCGAGGCCCTGCTGGCGTTGCCGTCGTGCGTGCACGTCATCCGGCGCACCCAGCGCACCTTCCTGCGCCACGTGGGCGGATTCGAGGGCCTGCGCACCCTGCTGTACGTGTGCAACGCCACGAGCGAGCGGCACTTCTGGATCCTGGGCGTGCACCGCCCGGCGTGGGGCTACCTGTCGCGCATCGCCACGCTGGTGAACGCCGGCGTCGTGCGCGCCGTGGTGGACGTGGCGCCGCTGTCGGGCCCCGACCTGCGCGAGCTGGTGCTGCGGCGCTCCCAGCACGCGGGCATCGACGTGGACTTCCGCCGGCTGGAGAACACCGGGCCCTTCGGCGCGCCGCCCGACGTGGAGCGGGAGCGGGCCATCCAGTCCTACTTCCGCCTGCTCGCGGAGGCGTCGGGCGGCTGCCCCACCATCGCCCTGGAGCTCTGGGCGCGCTCCCTGCGTCCCCGTCCCGACGGCCACGCCGACGTGGTGGTGGTGCCCGAGCTCGCGGGCCGGAAGCTGGCCGACGTGGGCCTGCTCCAGCTGTTCGTCCTCGCCGCGCTGCGCATCCAGGAGGATCTCACCGTGGCCGAGCTCTCGCAGGTGATCGACGCCGACGAGGTCGACGTGCGCGCCGACGTGCGCGAGCTCGTGCAGCGGGGCGTGCTCGCCTACGACGGGGGCCGGGCGCGGGTGGAGACCCTCTGGCTGCGTGGCGTCACCACGGTGCTGCGGCGCCGCCACATCCTGCAGTGGGCGGCCTGACCGATGGACCTGGGCTCTCTCGACGCCGGTCAGCTCCTGGAGCTCGTGAGCTTCCAGCGCCTCCCGCTCGCCCTGGCCATCGCGGTGATCGGGTGGGTGGCGATCGCGGTGGTGGGGCGCCTGCTCGACGACCTCGGCGAGCGCTTCGCCGATCGCCGCCTCACGCTGAAGAAGGTCAAGGCCCTGCTGCGCTTCGGCGCCTACGTGGCGCTGGGGCTGATCGTGCCGCTCACGCTGCTGCGCGAGACCGATCGCGAGGCCCTCGTCCCGCTGTTCGCCACCCTGGGGCTGGGGCTGGGCTTCGCCTTCCGCGATCTGGTCGCCAGCCTCATCGCCGGCGTCACCCTGCTCATCGACGAGCCCTTCCAGGTGGGCGATCGGGTGAGCTTCGGCGGGTACTACGGCGAGGTCACCGAGATCGGGCTGCGCTCGGTGCGCCTGGTCACGCTGGACGACAACCTCGTCACCATCCCGAACTCCAAGTTCCTCACGGAGTCGGTGGCGTCGGCGAACGCGGGCGCGCTGGACTGCATGGTGGTGGTGGGCTTCACCCTGCAGCTCGACGCCGACGTGGCCACGGCCCGCGCGCTGCTCGAGGAGGTGGCGGCCACCAGCGCCTACGTCTACCTCGACAAGCCGGTGGTCACGGTGGCCGAGGAGAAGGTGGTGGGCCTGCACCCGCTGCTCGTGGTGAGCGTGAAGTCCTACGTCTTCGATGCCCGCCACGAGAAGGCCTACGTCACCGACCTCACCGCGCGGGGGCGCAGGGCGCTGCGGGAGGCCGGCCTGGCGCTGCCCGAGGTGGCGGAAGCGGGGTAGGGGGCTCGTCACCGCGGCGTCACCTCCCCGACGCCGTCGCGACCCGGAGGCCTCCGTGCGCGCCGCTCCCCTCGTCTTCGCCATCGCGCTCGCCGGCTGTGGTGCGGGCCCTGCCTCCGACACGGACGACACGGACGCGCGTGACGACGGGACGCCCGCGGTGGTCTACACCCGCCCCCTCGCCGGGGGAGAGACCACCACCGAGGGCATCGAGCCCCACAGTGCCGTCTTCGGCACCACCGAGTACGTCGACGCTCCCGCGCAGGAGCTGCCTGTGGGCCCCGACCCGCGTCACGTGCACCTGGGCTTCCCCGACGTCGACACGAGCCGGTCGGTGAGCCTCGTGTGGTCCACCGACACGGGCACGCTCGCCAGCCAGGTCCAGCTGGCACGTGGGGCCGACCTGGCGCCCTCCGACTTCGGCGCCGAGCACACCTACGAGGGCATCAGCTACCTGTACGGCGGCTCCGACGACGACGCCTACCGCACCCACGAGTTCAAGACCCTCGGCACGCTCGAGCCGGGCACGACCTACAGCTACCGCGTGGGGGGCGAGGGCGACGGTGCGAGCCACTGGAGCCCGATCCACAGCTTCACCACGCCCCAGGCGCCAGGCAGCTCGGGCGCGCTGCGCGTGGTCTTCGTCGGCGACAGCCGCGATCACTACGAGGACTGGGGGGCGCTGCTCGCCCAGGTCGACACCGAGGCGCCGGACCTCATCCTGTTCACCGGGGATCTCGTCGAGAGCGGGCTGTCGGAGGGCCAGTGGTACGCCTGGTGGGAGGCCACGGGCGACGTGCTCGCGCGCCGCCCGCTCATCCCGGCGCTGGGCAACCACGAGTACCTTGCCACGAACTACTTCGCGCGCTTCAGCCTCCCTCGCGACGAGCAGTACTTCGACCTCCGCGTGGGTCCGCTGCATGTGGCGGCGCTGGTCGACTACTTCGTCGACGAGAGCGTGATCGACGTCGACCAGCCGGACTTCGTGGAGGAGCGGCTCGGTGGGTCGGACGCGCTGTGGAAGCTGGCGCTCAACCACGTCGCCACCTACGCGGTCTGCGAACGCCACAAGTCCAACGAGCGACTCCGCGACGCGTGGACGCCGTCCTTCGACGCCGTCGGGCTCGACCTGTCGGTCTCGGGCCACAACCACATCTACGAGCGCTCGGTGCCCATCCGCGACGGCGTCGAGGACCCCGACGGCACGGTCTACCTCGTCACCGGCGGCGCGGGCGCGCCCCTCTACGACAAGATCGGTGAGGGCTGGTGGAACGTCGAGGCCAAGGCGGTCATGCACTACGTGGTGGCCGACTTCACCGACGATGGCGCCACGATCACCGCCAAGGACATCGCGGGCAACCGCATCGACGACTTCGTCCTCGCGCCGCGCTCCCGGTAGGTCACGCGGGAGGCACGGAGGTGGGGGCCGGCGCCAGGGCTCAGGCTCTGTGCCATCCTCTGCGTACTCTGTGCCTCTGTGGCGGCTGACGCCTCACCCCTCAGAACCTGAGCCCGACGCCCGATCTCAGCACCGCCCCCGACAGGTCGACGGGGCCGCCCAGGGCGCCCACGGTCATGCCGCCGGCGATCTGGACGCCCGCCTCCAGGTAGAAGGCGAAGGTGACGGGCCAGCCCAGGTGGGTGTCGGGGGGGCCGAGCTCGAAGCCGAAGGTGAAGAGGCCGGCGGGGGCGAGGCCGTCGTCGACGAAGGGGTCGTCGTGGTCGTCGGGGTCGCTGTCGGTGAGCACGCGGCCGTGGAGCAGGGCGGCCTGCACGTGGATGTAGGGGAAGAAGAGGTCGGCCACGCTCACGTCGGCCTTCGCGCCCAGGGTGATCGTGTCGACCACGAGGGTGGCGCCGAAGGGCGTGTTGCGGTCGAAGACCTCGCTGTAGAGGTCGACGCGGGAGCCCCGGCTGGCGCGGCTCCAGCCGCCGTCGATCACGAGGCCGAAACGTCGCGTGCGGGGACCGTTGCGGAGCACCGCACCGCCGGCCTTCAGGCCGAAGGCGGGCAGCCGGGTGTCGAAGACCTCGCCGAGCGTGAGGTCGGAGGTGAAGGCCCCGAGGAACTCGTACGACAGCTCGTGGCGGGCGGCGTGGGCCGGGGCCGCGGCGAGCAGCCCGGCCAGCAGGACGATGGGGCGCATCACTCCTCCTCCACGAAGAGCTGGTCGACGTCGAACAGGCCGGTGCGGCCGAAGCCCGCGAGGGAGACCACGTCCTCGCCGGGGGTGTAGAAGCTCACGAGCCCCAGGGGGTCGTCGTGGGCGATCCAGAAGCCATCGCCCACGCGCCCGAGAGCGGCGGGGCCGCCGGGCAGATCGGCGGTGGCCAGGCCCAGCAGGGGCCACGACAGCTCGAAGAGGGTGTCGACGCCCTGCTGCAGCACCAGCAGCGACATGCCGTCGGGGATCTCGGTCATCGCCAGGCCCACCGGCGCGCCGTCCAGGCGGAAGGCGGTGGAGGTGGTGCGCACGCGGCCGTCCCGCAGCACGAGGTCGACCAGCTCGAGGTTGTCGCCCTGCGAGCCCGACCGGACCAGCGTGACGGCGAAGGCGCCGTCGGGCGCGAGCTGCACCTCGTCGGGGGGGTAGTTCAGGCGGATGGTGTCGGTGCGCAGGCTGGCCAGGTCGAGGCGCACCAGGTCGAGGCCCGCGCCGAGCTGCGAGAGCAGGGCGTAGTCGGGACCGAGGTCGATGTGGTTGGCCGGGCGGGCGAGGGTGACCTCGCGCAGGTCGAAGAGCTGGTGGTCCAGCACCTCCACCAGCGAGCGGTTGGCGTACACCAGCAGGGTCTGGTCGTTCGCCGGGTCCACCACGAGGTCGGCCGGGGTGCCCGCCAGGCTCACGAGGTTGATGGAGGGGTCCTGCAGGTCGAGGACGTACAGGTCGGTGCTGCCGGCCACGGTGACCAGCGCGTGGCCACCGTCGGGCGTGAGCACCACGTCGCGCGGTGACAGCGGCGACCCCGCGTCGAGGGTGAGCGGGTAGGTGATGCGCACCCCGGGCAGGTCGGCGGTGAGGTCCACCACGGCCACGGCGCTGCGCGAGAGCACCACGGCGCTGCGGGCGCCGGCCTCGTCCTCCACGAAGAGGATGCGGTCGGCGGCGAAGCCCACCGGGATCTCGAAGCGACGACCGGACCCCAGGTCGAGCGCGAGGAGCGAGGTGAGGTTCACGATGCCGCCCCCCGTGGTCCCCACGTCGGGGTCGATGGGGGCCACCGCCCAGCGGCCGTCCGCCGAGAAGGTGAAGTCGCCGTACCAGGGGCCCACCTGCCAGGTGTCGGTGGCCTTCTCCCTGCCCAGGCGCTGCACGAAGCCCACGCGGCGCAGCTCGTCGTAGGGGCAGTCGTCGATCCGGGTTCCGGTGACCGTCTCGTCGTCGCAGAGGGTGGCCACGGTGCGGGCGAGCACGTCGCCGGTGGGCGTGGCCTGCAGGCGCTCCACCCGCCGGGCGCCCAGGTCGAGCACGGTGGCCTCCTCGGCGCCGGGTGCCAGGCGCGCCACGCCGCCCGCACGCGGCAGGGGCATGAAGACCGCGTCGGTCCCGGCCACCGCGCCCGTGGGGTCCACGAGCTCGTCCAGGTAGGCGTAGGTGCCGCCGAGCTCGACCTGCTCGCAGCCGGCCAGGAGGGCCAGGAGGGCCAGGGTGGTGCGCATGCTCACTCCTCGATCGCGCTGTTGAGCTCGAAGCCGGTGATGGTCTCGAGGCTGGAGGCGTCGGGGTCGTAGAAGCTGATGCGTCCCAGGCTGTGCTCCTGGCTGACCCAGGCCGGCGGCTGGTCGCCGTCGGAGGGGTCGAGGTCGGGGAGCACGCCCACGAAGACCGCGTTCGACCGCAGGGTGAGCGGCGTGTGGATCAGCGAGCTGTAGTCGAGCACCGCCAGGAGCGGCGTGTCCTCGAGCACGAGGTAGCCGCGGCGGCCGTCGCGGCTGTTGGCGTAGCCGATGGGCTCGGCCTGCAGGGCGATGGTGTTGGCGCGGAAGTCCTTCAGGCTCACGAGGCTGATGGCGTCCTTGCCCCGGTAGGGCACGGGCGTGCTGCCGTCGGGCGCGTCGTCGCGGGTGTGCACCACGAGCAGGCTGTCGCCGGTGGGGGTGCGGGCCACCACCTGGGCGGGCTTGACCAGGGGGTGGGCGATGATCTCCTGGGTGGTGAGGTCCCAGGTGGCGTAGCGGCTGGCGGCCGTGGCCGTGGTGTAGAGGATGCCGGTCTCGTCGGGGCCGAGGAGCACGGCGCCCAGCGATCCCGCGCCCACCGGGAACGGCACCACGGTGGGCGGCGCGAAGGGGTCGGCCACGTCGAGCACGGTGACCTCGCCGGCGCCGCGGCTCACCACCACGGCGCGCGTGCCGTCGGGGGTGAGGTCGAGGTCGGTGGGGTCGGCACCCACGGCCACCTCGCCCACGATCTCCTGCTCGAGATCGACCACCGCCACCACGTCGCGGTCGCGCTGGCGCAGGAAGGCCCAGCGACCCGAGGGATCCAGCACGATCTCCTCGGTGAGCGGCGGGTCGAGGGGGTCGGCGATGTCGACGAGCTCCAGCGTGGGCACGTCGAGGGACAGGTCCACCACGGCGAGCTGGGCGTCGGACGCCACCACCGCGCGCCGGCCGTCGGGGGTGAAGCGCACGGCGGTGGGGATGAAGCCCACCACGAGGGGCACGTGGGCCAGGGTCTCGGTGTGCACCAGGCTCACCTCGTGGAAGGAGGCGGCGGGCGGCACGGGCGGGTCGCCCTTCCGGATGGCGCCCGGGTCGTGCCAGAGCACCGCCCACGCACCGCCGGGGGCGAGCACCATGTTCGTGAGGTTGTCGCGCACCGCGACGTGGTCCACCTGCAGCTTCTCGGCCTCGATCACCGAGACGCTGTCGTCGCCGCGGTTGAAGACCACGGCGCGGCGGTAGTCCGGCGTGATGGCCACCACGCGGGGCAGGTGGCCCACCCGCACGGTGCGCACGTCGCGCGTCTGCACGTGGATGCGGGTGACCGTGTCGCGCTCGGGGTTGGCGACGAAGACGTAGGCCTCGGTCTGCGCGGGGCGCAGGTTCAGGCGGTCGGTCTCGGTCTCGGGCGGGGAGCCGCCGGCGGTGTCGAAGGTGAAGGTGTCGCCGTCGTCGGGCTCGTAGGCGTCGACGTCGGTGTCGTAGTCCGCGCCGCCGCGCTCGTAGTCCTTGGAGTCCGCGGAGCTGCAGCCCGCCAGGGCCGCCAGCAGCAGGGAGCTGGAGATGGTCATGGGTCCACCCTCCTCGGCTCCACGCTTGCACGCGACGTGCCAGCCCCGCCAGCCCCGTGCCCACGGCGTCGTGCGGCAGGGGGTCGCCGGGATCGCGACATCGCTGTCGCGGTGGCGCTACTTCGCGGCCACCACCGAGGGCGTGCGGGCGGGCCCGCCAGGGGAGCCCGACGACACCACGTCGAAGTGGTCGCCCGTCCAGGCCTCGAGGGTGGCGCGTCGGCCGGCTGTGGAGGTGGGGCGGATGCGCACCACGTGGCGGCGCCACACGGGCTCGGTGCAGGCCACGTCGCGGTAGGCGGGCGCCCACGTGCCGGCGTTGAGCACCTCCATGCCACCCAGCACGTCGTGGCGCGGCACGTGGGTGTGGCCGAGCACGAGGCGGCGCACCCCGGTCACCCGTTGCAGCAGGGGCAGGCGCCGGCGCAGCTCGCCCTCGAGGTTGTCGACGTCGGACCGCACCTGCTTGGCGTAGAAGATGAAGGGCACGAGCAGGGCGCCGAAGACGAGGAACCACCAGGCCAGCGACACGCCCACGAGCACGTTGATCGTGGCGAGCAGCTGGAAGGACCCCACGATCACCAGCAGCACCAGGGTGAGGCGGTCGAGCCACAGCTCCCGGTAGACCTTCCAGGGGTGGAAGATGGCGGGGTGGGCCCGCAGCGCGTCGAGCGCACGCACCACGCGCGGCGTGGCCTGGCTGGTGCGGGCGATCTCCTCCACCCGGTCCTCCAGGCCCACCACGTCACGCTCGGCGGGCAGCAGGCCGTCGCGCAGGCTGGCCACGAAGGTGGCGGCCGAGGTCCAGATCCAGGTCCACACGAGCAGCGGCTGGGTGCGGGCCACGTGGCGGTAGAAGAAGTCCACGTAGCCCCAGAAGGGCATCACGAAGGCCTTGTCGGCGTGCGGGTTGAACAGGCCCATGCCGTTCGACATGTAGCGGCTGGCGTAGTTGCCGAAGGGCAGCCGGATGCGACCGGGGCCCTGCGGGCGGGTGCGGATCACCGGCGAGACGGGGTCCTGGCAGAGGCAGTAGGTGTCGTACTGGTGGCCGTGCTCGATGAGGGTGTCGCCGTTCGACAGGTAGAACCAGGCGCACACCCGCAGGTCGCGGGTGCCCTCGGGGTCGAGGCGCCGGTGGAGCACGGCCTGCACGGCGGGCCAGTGCAGATCGAGGTCGTGGTTGCCCACCACGAAGACCAGGCGGTCGCCGTCGTCGAGCAGCTCCTGCAGCGCCAGCACCACCTCGGGGTGCTCGTCGAGGATGCGCTCGAGCTTCCAGGCCGACTTCTCCTCCGTGGGGTTGAGCCCGCGCAGGCGCTCGAGCCATCCCACCTTGAAGCGGTCGTCGTCCGGCAGGCGGGTGGCGGCGTCGAAGTCGAAGATGTCGCCGTCGAGCACCAGCTCCAGGGTGCGTCCCGCCTCCCGGGCGTCGGCGCGTGCGTGGCGGAGCATGGCCACCAGATCGGGGTCGCAGAAGAGGTCGCGCTGCTGGAAGCGCTTCCACAGGGGACGCTTCGGATCGGGCTCCACGGCCGTCGTGAGGTGGACGTCGGAGATCACGACCGTGTGCGGCGCACCGTGCATGGGTCCATCGTAGTCCCTCGCGGAGGGCGAGCGCGTGGCGAAGTCGGCACAGGATCGCGCAGCACGCGGTGGCGCTCACCCCTGCGGGAGCTCCTTGCGTCGGAGGTAGACCACCTTCTCGAGCTCGGCGACGACGGTGCCCTCGGCGTCGACCACCTGCACCTCGAAGGTCTCGTCGAGGCTGCGGGCGCCGGCGTCGAGCTTCGCCGTGATCGCGTCGAGCCGCTCCTGGGAGAGGTGGAAGACGGCGCGGACCACGCCGCGGCCGGGCCGCCGGTAGCGGATGGTGGCGGCCTTGTCCCACACCACGCAGCGGTGGCCCAGGGCCTCCAGCAGCATGAGCATGTAGTGGGGGTCGCACATGGAGAAGAGGGACCCGCCGAAGTGGGTGCCCACGAAGTTCCGGTTGTACCAGCGCAGGGTGAGCGTGATCTCCACGGTGCGCAGGTCGGGCGTGGCACGAGCGCAGGCGATGCCGGCGCCCAGGTAGGGCGGGTAGAGCGAGATGCCCAGGCGGTAGGCGGTGCCGCGGTCGACCAGGCGGCGGAGCGCACGCAGGGTGAGGGGTCCGCGGCTCATGCCTCGCGCTCGTCGGCCGGCGTGGCCCGGGAGCCTCGGCGGCGCAGGGCCTCGAGCACCACGCCGTCGAGGTGCACGTCGATCTGCGGGTACGCGATCACCACGTCGGCCTCCTTCAGCGCGTTCCACAGGGCGTGCCGCAGCTGCGAGAGGATGCGGGGACGCAGGAAGGCGTTGCCGATCCAGATCGAGACCTCGAAGTCCACCGAGGAGGAGCCGAAGCCCGTGAGCAGCACCACGGGGTCGTGGTGGGTCTCGCGGGGACGGAAGCGGCGGGAGGCCTGCTCCAGCGCCTTGCGCACCACGTCGAGGTCGCTGTCGTAGTGCACGCCCACCTGGGCGCGGGCGCGCACCACGTCGGTGCCCAGCGAGTGGTTCACCACCGAGTTCTCGATGAGCGTGCTGTTCGGGATGATGATCGTGTCGTCGTCGAGGGTGACGGCGATGGTGGCGCGCACCCCGAGCTCCCGCACGCGCACCAGCCGGCCGTCCACCGTGAGGAAGTCCCCGGGCTTGATGGACTGCTCGATGAGCAGGATGATGCCCGAGACGAAGTTCTTGACGATGTTCTGCAGGCCGAAGCTGATGCCCACCGCGAAGACGGCGGAGGCGGCGAAGATGGCCGAGAGGTCGAAGCCGGCGGCCTCGAGGCCCACGCCAAGGGCCAGCAGCAGCATCACGTAGTGCAGCAGGCGCTGCATCGAGGCCACCACGCCCTCGTCGCTGCCGCGCCGCGTCATCGTGCGCCCCAGGGCGCGCTGCAGCAGGCGGGAGGTCCACCAGCCCGCTCCCAGCCAGAACAGCAGGGTGAGCAGGCTCAGCGCGGTGATGGGGTCCTCGGTGTTCCCGGTGAGGGGCCGGGTGAGCGCCTCGTGGCTCACCGCCACCCACTCGCCCACGGGCAGCAGGCCGGTGACCTCCAGGGCCGCGGCCACGCCCACCAGCATCACCAGCACCGGCGCCATGGCGGCCGTCGCCCGGACCAGGTTCGCGGGGGGCGGGGCGGCGGGCGGTGGCCCCTCCGCCGTGGGATCCGGCGGAGGCCGCGGCTCGGTGGTGGTCTCCTCGGCCGGGGTGAGCGGCAGCTCGCCCGGCACGTGCGCCCGTGCCTCGTGGTCGGCCTCGGCCTGCTCGGCAGCCCGCAGCAGCGCGCGTCGGAGCCACGCGGCCGCCACCAGGGCCACGAGCAGGATCGCGCCCGCCGTGCCGAGGGCGGTGGCGTGCTCGCTGCTCCAGGCGGTGAGGGTCTCGAGGTCCATCGGCGGCTCCGGGGAGCGCCCTAGCCCTGCGTCGGGGGGACGGGCAGCCTCCCCCTGCGCGGGATCCTGTGTCTGCATGCCGGAAGATCAGCCAGCAATGCCGATCCTTCCGATCGTCTCGGAATGCTGCGACCCGCGACGGTCCACGGGGGGTCCGGTACATTGCGCGTGTCCCCGAGCCGAGGCGCATGCCGCGCCAGGACCTCGGAGCGACCCTGGGGGACCCCCTCATGACCCGCTGGTTCCTGCGCGCCGCCCCGCTCCTCCTGGTCGGCACCTCCCTCGTGGCCTGCAAGAAGCAGGCGCCTCCCGAGTCGGCCGACGCCTCGATGGAGTCCCTCGACCGCTCGGCCTCCAAGGAGACCCCGCGCGAGGTGCTCGACGAGGTGCTGTCGAACTTCGCCAAGGTGCACTTCGACACCGACTCCGCCGCCCTGAACGAGGCCAGCAAGGCCGCGCTGGCGCGCAACGCCGAGCTCCTCCGTCAGCACGGGGGCATCGCCGTGGAGGTGGAGGGCCACGCCGACGAGCGCGGCACCACCGACTACAACCTCGCCCTGGGCGAGAAGCGCGCGAACGCGGTGCGCACCTTCCTGCTCGGGGCGGGCGTCGAGAGCCCCCGCGTGCGCACGGTGAGCTTCGGCGAGGAGCGTCCCGCCGCCAGCGGCCACAGCGAGTCGGCCTGGTCGCAGAACCGGCGCGCCGAGTTCCGCCTGATCACGGGCTCCCTGCGCTGAACCGCTGCCCTCCCTCGCGCCGGTCTCGCGATCATGTGAGACCGGCGCGTCGGAGGGTCGGGGATGCAGGTCCAGGGTCCGGATGGTGAGCCGCCGCGCGGGTATGCGACGATCCGTCGCGTGCTGGAGCCGCTGCGCGCCTACCACCACCACGAGGTGGACGGTCCGGAGCACGTGCCCGCCGAGGGGCCGGCCATCTGCGTCGTGAACCACAGCCTCGCCACGTACGACGCGCTGCTGCTCGGGCTGGCCATCCACGACGCCACGGGACGGGTGCCGCTGGCGCTGGGCGACGACCTCCTGTTCAAGCTCCCCGGCCTGGCCGGCGCGGCCTGGACCCTCGGGGTGCGTCCCGCCTCGCATGCCCACGGCGTGCGGGGCCTCGCGGACGGCCGGCTGGTGTTCGTGGCCCCGGGGGGCATGCGCGAGGCGCTGCGTCCCAGCCGGGAGCGGGGCGAGGTGCGCTGGGGCCGTCGCCAGGGCTTCGTGCGCCTGGCGCTGCGCACGGGGGCGCCGCTGGTGCTCGCAGCCTGCCCGGATGCCGACGACATCTACACGGTGGTCGACAACCCGGTGACGGGGCTGGCCTACAAGGCGCTGAAGGTGCCCGTGCCGCTGGCCTATGGCCTCGGGCCCACGCTCGTGCCGCGCCCCGTGCGGCTGCGCCACCGGGTGGCGGCGCCGCTGCGGCCTCCGGCGTGGGAGCCGGAGCGGGAGGAGGAGCAGGTGGCCGACCTCCACGCCGACGTCCTGGCCACCATGGCGCGCCTGATGGAGCGCCCGCCCGGGTCTCGTCGGGGTCGCGGACCGCGGCCGCGCTGACGCCGGCGCGCCGCGGATGCGCTAGGATCGGGTGCTTGGAGGCGCGGTGTACCGTCCCCGTGGACTCGACAAGGATCCCGATGCGCTGACGCGCCGCCTGCGCGCCATGACGCGGGTGCGCAAGCTGCTCCGCCTGGCCGAGGATCAGGCCGGCCAGCCCGAGGGCCGCAGCGCGCGACAGCGGGCCGAGGAGCTGCTCACGCGTCACGGCCTCACCTGGGCCGCGGTGGACTCGCCCGACTGGGTGGGCGCCTTCGACTTCCGCCACCGCACCTTCGAGCTGGGCAAGGACGAGGCCTGGCGCCACACCCTGGCGGTGTGTCTCGCCGAGTACCTGGACTGCGTGGCCCTGCACCGCGCGCGGGAGACGGTGGTCGAGACCTTCGGACCCGAGGCTGCGCTCCCGCAGGTGGAGTACGCCTTCGCGGTCTACCTGCGGCAGCTCCGCGAGGGCTGGCGCGAGCACGCGGCCGCCCTGCAGGACGACGGCACCTGGGACGCCCTGCACCGCAAGCAGCAGCTCGACGCCCGCGAGGCCTTCTGCGTGAGCTTCGTGCTGGGCGTGAAGGAGCGTCTCGAGCGCGACCGCCGCGCCGAGCTCGACAAGGACCCGGTGGCCACCGAGGAGGCGCGCCGGCAGCGCAAGGAGCTGGACGCCTGGATGCGCAAGGCCGGCGTGCGCTGGCGGGCGATGCCGTCGGGCGTGGGATCCTTCGATGCGGAGGGCTATCGACGCGGGATGGAAGCCCAGATCGATCCGGCCATGGGCGGCGGTGGAGGCACCCGCAGGCTCACCGGCTGATCCTCGGAGTACCGGCGCGGGGTCGGTCCGGGGTATACCCGTGTCACCTTGGACTCGCGGCGGAGGGCACATGCCCGTGGGGAGCAGCAGCAGCGGTGGCGGGCAGCAGGGAGGCAACCGCGCGGGCGATCGCCAGCGCAATGCCGACCCGCCGCGCGCGACGATCGTCGTCCTCGACGACGATCTCCTCTTCCGTCGGGGCATCACCCGGGTGCTCCGCTCGGAGGGCTACGACGTCATCGAGGTCGACGACTCCGACGGCCTCGCGGCCGCGCTCGAGGACGGCCCGGTCGACCTGATCGTGGCCGACAGCCGCCTCGCGGACGGCAGCGACGGCTGGCTGCGCGCCCAGGAGCTCGCCGAGCGCCACGGCCGCATCAAGGTGCTCGCCATCACGGGCTACGACACCGACGCCATCGCGGCGGTGGGCGGGTACACCGGCGTCGACGGCTGGGTGCAGAAGGCGGGCGCGGGCTTCAACGTGGTGCGGGCGGTCGAGGAGGCCCTCGCCTCGGAGTGACGGCGCGCCGGGCGTCTACGTGGGACGCTGGTCGAGACGGGTGAGGATCTCGGCGACCGCGGGGCGGTGCGGGGCGTCCGGTGCGGCCAGCTCGAGGGCGCGGCGGAAGGCGGCGTGGGCGGCGTCGAGGTCGTCGGCGGCCAGGGCCGTCCAGCCCAGGTTCGCGTGGTCGATGCTGGCGGCGTGGGCGTCGCCGCGGGCCTCGCTGATGGCCAGGCTGGCGGCGTGGGCGGCGGCGGAGCCCTCCAGATCGCGCACCTCGCGCAGCGTGTTGCCCAGCTCGCAGAGCAGCGAGGCGGTGCCGGCCTCGTCGCCGAGCGCGCGCACCACCTCGACGAAGCGACGCAGCTCCCGCGCGCGCCACTCGGTGCGCTGCAGGAGCACGAGCGCGTGGTCGAGGTGGGCCCGCCAGGCGGCCTCGGCGGGAAGGTCGCCCGTGGCGCGGCAGCCGTCGATGGCCCGGGTGAGCAGGGGGACCGCGTCGGCCGTGCCCCCGGTGCCGAGCTTGCACAGCCCCAGGCCACCCAGGCTGGCCACCACGCCCGGACGCGCTCCCAGGGCCGCGTGCAGGGCGAGCGCACGCTCGTGGGCGGGGCGGGCGCGCACGTAGTCCCTGGCGTCGACCAGGGCGCGCCCCAGGGCGGTCAGCGCCGCGGCCTCCAGCACCGGGTCGCCCGCGGCCTCGGCCGCCGACACCACCTGCCGCAGGGCGCGGAGGGCCTGGCCGGGGTGCCCGAGGCGGACGGGGCGGCTCGCCCGCGCCAGGGCGATCTCGAGGGCCACGCCGCGGCCTTCGCCGTCGGCCCGGCGCGCCGCCTCCTCGAGGAGGGCGTCGACCTCCACACCGCCGTCGGCCTCGCGGGCGGTGGCCAGCACCAGCAGGGCCCGTGCGAGCTCGTCGTCGGCGCCCTCGGCGAGATCGTGGACGGCGGCCTCGGCGTGGAGCACCGCGGGGCGGGTGCGGCCCACGCGGAGCGCCTGCTCCGCCGCCACTGCCGCCACCACGCCGCGGGCGGTGACGTCGTGGGCGCGCTCCGCCTCCTGCTCGGCCCGTTCCAGGGCGACCGCCACGCGATCGGGTCGACCTGCGCGCAGCCAGGTGCGCGCGGCCTCGGCCCAGCCGCGGGCACGGCCCGCAGGGGAGGTCTGGGCGACGGCCTCCGCCTCGGCCGCCTCGGCGTGGGGCGTGAGCCGGGCGGTGTCGGGCACGGTGGGCTGCACGACGGGCGCTCAGGATCGCCGCTGGCGGCCCAGCCAGAGGGCGCCGACGACGAAGGGACCGAGGAAGAGCACGCCGAAGGCCGCCGACAGGGCGTAGGCGGCCGCGAGGCCTCCCCGGGCGCCCGCGCTGATGGTGAGCAGCTGCAGCGCGCCCGAGGCGACGAACAGGGCCACGATCGCGAGGGTCATCCACGGATTGACCGCGGCGCGATCGGGGTGGGGCGCGCCGCCGCCTCCGGGCCGTCGCCGCGGCGGCTCGGGCGGGGGGGGCGTGACGATCCCCCCGTCGTCGGCGATCTCCGGGGCCTCGGGCCACGGGCTCCACGTCTCGTCGAACGCCTCCACGTCGAGGAAGAGGGCGTCCGTGTGGGCTCCGTCGTCCAGACCGTCCATCGCGCCACTCCGGCTCGCGCGCCTCGAAGGCCCTAGCCCGTCGCCGGGCGGGCGGCTGCGTGTGGTCGCGGAGGCGCCGCCGGCGTTACGACGCCGACCACACTGCGCGCCCCTCCGTGGCGCGTCGCGGAGCGCCCACCATGTCCCACGACCCCCTCCACGACCGCGGCAAGACCCTCGAGGACATCTTCTTCGCCGAGCGGGATCGCCAGCTCCTCGTCGCGATCAAGGAGAAGGCCGCCAAGCAGCAGGCCGCCGTGGATCTCGCGGCGCTCACCGGCATCCAGAACGGGGAGGTCCTCGATCGCCTCGCCGATCTCGGCCTCACGCCCGACACGCTCGCCGCCTTCGCCATCGTGCCGCTGCTCTACGTGGCGTGGGCCGACGAGGTGCTCGACGACGGCGAGGCGGAGGCCATCCTCCTCGAGGCGCGCGCCGTGGGCATGCGCGACGACGGCCCGGGCTACGCCCTGCTGCAGTCCTGGCTCTCCCGCGCGCCGCGGCCCGAGCTCTTCGACGCCTGGCGGTCCTACCACCAGGCCCTGCGTCCCCACCTCACCTCGGTGGAGCGGCAGGCCCTGCACGACGACCTGCTCGAGAAGGCGCGCCGCATCGCCCGCAGCTCGGGCGGCCTCTTCGGCCTGGGCTCGGTGTCGGCCGACGAGCGCGAGGCCCTGCGCAAGCTCGACGAGCTGCTCACCGCCTGATCCGGGGTGGGCGGCTCCTCCGCCCGTCCCCCCTGAGCACCTCGCCCCGGAGCGGGGGACCCACGCCGGCGTGCCGGGGGTGGGCCCCGCTGCCGGGGCGAGCTCGTTCGGGGGGCAGGAGGATGCCCGGGGGCGCGATCAGTCCTCTTCGCCCTCGTCCTCCTCCTCGCCGTCCTCCTTCTCCTCGTCCTCGTCGTCCTTCTTCTTCTTCTCCTTCTTCGCCTCGGCCTTCAGGTACTTCTTGTAGCCCTTCGGGTCGTTCTGCTCGTAGATCGCCTTGGCGCGCTCCTTCACGTCGACCACCTCGTAGGTGTAGCCGCCGGCGTCGAGCTGCTCGGAGATCTTGGCCTTGGGGCCCTTGAAGGCGATGAAGGCGTGGTCGGCGCAGCCCTTGGTGATCTCGGCGAGGTCGGCGATCTGCAGGTTGGACAGCGCGTCGGCGTAGTCGTCGTACGTGGTCCAGGGCTGGTCGTTCTCGATGGCGCTCATGATGCGCCCGGCCATCTGGTCGATGGACTGCTGGCGCAGCACGTAGCCGGACGCCGTGGCGAGCTGCTTGATGCGCAGGTCGGTCTCGTCGACCTTCCCGTTCGAGGCCTGCTCCAGGTAGTCCAGGTACTGCTCCATCGCGAAGACGGCGGAGTCGTTCTGGATGGCGGCGGTCATGTACATCATCGACGAGCCGCCGGGGAACGTGAAGGCGCCGGCGAAGGGGGAGTAGACGACGCCCGCCTCCTCACGGAGCTTGGCGAACAGCGTCATGCGGGCCACGTCGCCGAGCAGCTCGTGCGCGGGGCTGGGCTCGCTCTTCGCGGGGGCCAGCGGGCACACCAGCGTGACGTTGGTCTGCGTCTTGCCCTTGTCGTCGAAGACGTAGATCGCGCGATCCTTGGCGGGGTTGGGGCCGGGCACCGCGGGCATGCGCTTGCCCGAGGCCTCGCCCTTGGGCTCCCACCCGGCGAAGGTGCGGATCGCCAGGTCCTTGGCGGCCTGCGGGTCGACCTTGCCGACGATCACCAGCACGCTGTTGGCGGGCTGCCACTTCTCGTCGGCGAGGGCCGACAGGTCGCCGGCACCGAGCTTCTCGAGCATGTCGATGTCGACCCAGTCGATGTCGTCGTAGTACGGGTGATCCGGGTTGACGTGCTCGTTGCGCATGCGGCGGATGGTGGCGTCGACGTCGAACCACTCCTTCTTCTCGGCGCCGCGCAGCCGCTTGATGAAGACCGGCTTGCCCGCCAGGTAGGGCTTGAGCGTGCTCACGCGCTCGCGCATCATCCAGAGCGCCGCGTCGAGGTTCCCGGACGATGCCCGCAGGGTCATCGTGTCCATGGTGTCCTCGACCTGCCACTCGAAGTCGTTCATCGAGCCGACGTACGTGTACATCGTGCTGGTGGTGAGGTTCCCGCTGTTGCGCCAGGGACGCCACTCCCCGCCGATGCGCAGGGGATCGTAGTCGTCGAAGGTGAAGAAGCGCGAGGCCAGCTCGTTGCGGCCCTCGGTGTCGAGGGCGCCGCCGCCGTAGGCCGCCAGCGTGATGCGGACGAGGGGCGCCTCGCCGTGGGGCACCACCACCACGCGCAGGCCGTTCGGCAGGCGGAAGTCCTCCACCCGCGACAGGTCGGGCGTGGCGATCATGTCGCGCAGCACGGTGGGGGTGAGCGTCTTGGGGTCGATGCTGGGCTTGAGGATGGCGCTCTCGCCGCCGCCACGGAAGTGGCCGCCGGAGCCCTCGGTGTCCTCCGACAGCATCGCCACCTCGTCGCGGCTGGCCGGCTTGAGGAAGACGGCACCGGCGCGGTCGCGGGTGGCCCACTTCGAGAGCAGCTCGGTGATCTGGTAGAGCTGGACCTTCTTGACCTCCTCCATGGCGTTCTGGAAGTACTTGAGGTCGCCGGTGAAGTGCGCGAACTGGCTGGTCTCGGTGGCCCGGCCGGCGCCGATCGACGCGAAGATGTCGACCGACGTGAGGATGTCGACGAGGAACTCGTTGCGGGCGCGCGAGAGCTGCACCTCGAGGATCTGCTTCTGGAAGTCGTCGAAGGTGGCGTCGTAGATGCCCGAGACCTGGGAGATCATGGTCTGGGCGACCTGCTCGGCGTTGGCGTCGTTGCTCTTGACCTCCACCACGCACAGCAGGGTGGTGCTGCGCTTCGACGGCAGGGCGCCGCAGCCGAAGAAGTCCTTCATGTCGGGCAGGCGCCAGTTGCCGCCGCTGTCCTGGAGGCCGCCGGCGACGAAGCCGTTCATCAGGCCGCCGGAGATCTGCATCAGGGTGTCGATGCCCTGGTACCCGGCGGGCAGGGTCCACGCGACGACCACCACGGGCTTCTCGACCGGGGCCTCGTACACGCCCATGTCCATCGTGACCGGGGCGGGGGGCTCGACGTTCGCGAACTCGGCGGCGCGCGGCGGGAAGGTGACCTGGATGGGCAGCGTCTCGTCGGGCGCCGCGGGGTTCATCGGCACCATGTAGTAGTGCTCGGGGTTCCGCGGGTCCGGCTTGTCGATGCCGGGCTTGGGGCTGTAGCGGATGAGCTCGTCGGTGAGCCCCGCGTCGAGCAGCGACAGGTCGAAGGTCCGCACCACCAGGTCGACCAGGTAGTTGAAGGAGGTGTCGGGCAGATCGCCCACGACCATGATCGTGGTGTCGGCCGGGCGGTACTTCTCCTCGGTGAACTTCTGGACGTCGGCGAGCTTGCAGTTCCGGATGGTGGTGTGATCGCCCGCGATCGACCGGTGGTAGGGGTGGCCCTCCGGGAACATGTGCTTGTTGACGTACTCCCACATCGTGAAGAACGGGATGTTGAAGTTCTCGCCGCGCATGCGGATCTCGTTGCGGACGACCTCCACCTCGGTGTCGACCATCTCCTCGGTGACGCCCTTGACGGTGTCGGTGATGCGCAGCGACTCGAGCTTGAGCATCGCCTCGAGGAACTGGCTGCCGCACGACGTCATGTAGGCGGTGATGTCGTACTGCGTGAAGGCGTTGAGATCGCAGCCCATCTCCGCCTCGAGCAGGTCCCAGGTCTTGGGCAGCTCGCCGTGCTCGGAGCGGAACCAGAGGTGCTCGACGAGGTGGGCGATGCCCTCCTTGCCCAGGGGGTCCTCCGACGAGCCGTGGTCGGTGACCGAGGTGATCGCGATGATCGGCTGGGTGGAGTCCTTCTGGAAGATGACACGCAGGCCCGACGGGAAGCGCAGGTCCTGCATCGGCAGGTCGTACTTCGGCAGGCTGAGGTTCAGGCTGGGGCGCGGGGCCTTGCCGGGGGCGGCCGTGACCGTGACCTCCTCGGTGACCAGGCCCTCGTCGCCGGGGGCGGCGTGGGCGAGGGCGGGCGCGAGGAGCGCAAGGGCGAAGGCGCGGAGCGGCGTGTGCATGGGTCCCTCTCGACTCGGGCGACGGGCAGACCCCACCCCGGGGCGGGTTCTTCCGGCGGGCCCACGTATACCGCCGGTGGGCCCATCGTGGGACGGGGCTGTGGTGGGGCGGTGAAATCGGGGACGCAACGGGGGCGTCAGGGACCCAGGGACCCCAGCGTCACCACGTTCGCACGCGCCTGCGCCAGGTAGTCGTAGGTGGCGGTGGCGGGCTGCTCGAGCGGATCGAGCGTGACGTGCCGGAAGCTGGCGGGGAAGGCCTGGCGGACGGGGTCCATGGGGGCCGACTCCCACAGGAGGATCGGCGTGTCGCCGGCGGTGGTGCTCCAGGCCAGGACGGCGGCGACCGCTTCGGCGCCGGGCGGCTCCTCCGGGTCGAGGTCGAAGCTGGTGAGCTCGAGGCCGTAGCGCCGGGCCAGGTAGTTGAAGGCCGGGTGGTTGGCCGCGAGGGGGCGGCCACGGAGGGGTGCCAGCGCGGCGTCGAGGGCCTCGTGCAGCGCGGTGAGCTCGGACTGGAGCGCCGTGAGGCCCGCGTCGAAGGTGGCGGTGTGCGCGGGGGCCGTGCGCGCCAGGGCCTGGTGGACGGTCTTCGCCTCGGCCAGGAAGGCGAGGGGGTCGGACCAGGTGTGGGGGTCGGTGCCGGCGTGGCTGTGCTCGCCCGCCGCGCCGTGGCTGTGGGTGCGCCCCTCCAGCACGATGAGCTCGAGGCCGTCGGCGGCACGCACGAGGCGCTCCTCGGGCACGGACGCGGTGGCGAGCCAGCCCTCGAAGCCCGCGCCGTTCGCCACGATCAGGTCGGCCTCGCCCAGGCTCGCCACCACCTCCGCCGGCGGCTGCCAGTGCGGGGGATCCTCCCCGGGGGGAGCGATGTTCCGCACGGTGACGGCCTCGCCACCCACACGCTCGGCGAGCCACGCCGCCGGGAAGGAGAGCGCGGCCACGTCCAGGGTGGTGGGCGTGGGCGCGGGCGCGTCCGAGGGCTCCGGCGTGCCGCAGGCGAGGAGGAGGGCGAGCGGGAAGGTCATGCGAACCTCGGGACCGGCGCGACGCGCGGAGGGTAGCCTGGAGCCGCGGATCGGTCGCGCGCGGGCGTCCGTGGATCGCGGAGCGAGCCTTCCAAGGTGCTTTCCGCGATGGATCCCCCCGTGAGCGACGCCACGTGCCGTGGAAGGAGGCGGTCCAGAGCAGCCGGCGAAGGTGGACAGCGGCCGTCGACCTTGGAATATGCTCGGCGCACGGGCGGCGGGACCGTCCGGGGGAGGCAGCGCGCCTCCTGCCCGCCGCCTGCCGTCCTCCGGGAGCCCCCATGCACCGCCTCCTCCTGCTCGTCGGCCTCGCGAGCGCCGCGCCGGCCCTCGCTGCGGACCAGGCCATCGGCCTCGGCGCCCACGCCGGCGTGATCGTCTTCGACGAGGTCGATCAGCTCAACACGAGCTGGTACGCCACGCCGCGCATCGGCTTCTGGTTCACGCAGGGCATCGGGCTCGAGCTCGACGTCGGCTTCACCACCGGTGCCGCCGACGCCACCGGGCACGGCTTCTTCGCGATGCTGCCGAGCCTCAACATCATCGGCGATCCGATCCCGCGCGAGAAGAACGCGCCGGTGCGCCCGATCATCACCGCCGGTGGCGGCCTGGCGTACAAGGTGCTCGACGACGCCGGCGTGCGCGGTGCCTCCTACGCAGGCGAGCGCCTCGAGGGCCTCGCCTCCTTCGGCACCGGCCTGATCGTGCCGATCATCGGGCCCCTGTCCTTCCGCACCGACGCCCGCATGCTGATCACGGCCGCGCGCGAGAACGACACCTACCGCTACCCCTTCGTCGACTTCGAGTGGACGGCCGGCCTCGAGGTCCGCATCGCGCTCGCGAAGGACACCGACAAGGACAAGATCCCCGACAAGACCGATCTCTGCATCGACGATCCCGAGGACATGGACGAGTTCGAGGACGAGGACGGCTGCCCCGACCTCGACAACGACAGCGACGGCGTGCCCGATGCCGACGACGGCTGTCCGAACGACGCCGAGGACATCGACGGCTTCCAGGACGGCGACGGCTGTCCCGACACCGACAACGACGACGACGGTCTGCTCGACGCCGAGGACGAGTGCCCCGACCAGGCCGGCGTGCTCCAGACGGGCGGCTGCCCCGATCGCGACGGCGACCTCGTGGCCGACCGCGTCGACGACTGCCCCGACCAGGCGGGTCCCGCCGAGCTGATGGGCTGCCCCGACACCGACGGCGACGGCCTGCGCGACATCGACGAGGAGTGCCCCGAGGAGGCCGGCCCCGCCGAGTCCTTCGGCTGCCCCGACCGCGACGCCGACCGCGTGCCCGACCACCGCGACGCCTGCCCCGACAAGGCCGCGAACGAGGGCATCGATCCCCTGCGCTCCGACGGCTGCCCGGCGCGCGTCTACGTCACGCTGGCCGAGGTCAAGATCACCGAGACCATCCAGTTCGACACGGGCAAGGCGAGCATCCGCAAGGTCTCGTTCGGCCTGCTCGACGACATCGCCGGCGTGCTCGTGGCCTACCCCTCGATCGAGAAGGTCCAGGTCGAGGGCCACACCGACGACCGCGGCAACGACGACATGAACATGAAGCTCTCGCAGGCCCGTGCGGAGTCGGTCGTGGCCGCCCTCGTGGAGCGCGGCGTGGCCACCGAGCGCCTCACGGCCAAGGGCTTCGGCGAGACCATGCCGGTGGCCGACAACGCCACCTCCGCCGGCCGCGCCGAGAACCGCCGCGTCGCCTTCACCATCGCGAAGCAGGAGCAGGAGGTCGTGCCCGAGGACGAGATCCCCGAGGGCCGCGAGGCCGTCGAGGAGCCCGCCCCCGCGGCCGAGGAGCCCGCGCCAGAGGTCGAGTAGGGGGCGTCAGCCGCCACAGAGGCACAGAGGGCGCAGAGGGGTGCACAGAGCCTGATCCTGGGCGCCGCATCGCGCCCTGCGGCAAGGCGGGGCCGCTCTGTGCCTCGCAAGCTCACGCACCACCCGGGGGCGCAAGTCCCCCGGCCGCTGTCGCGACTCCAGGCGGGAGGCCCCCAGCCCACGTGCGCGGCCTCCCCACCCGGAGCGCCCCGTCGGCCCGCACCCGCCCACTCTGTGCCGGCCTCTGCGCCCTCTGTGCCTCTGTGGCGGCCCCAACCTCCCCCGTCCCGAACCCCGCTACGCCGCGATCCCCGCCCGCTTCAGCAGCGCCTCGGGATCGGGATCGCGTCCCATGAACGCCCGGAAGAGCTCCTCGGGGGGCGCGCTGTCGCCCTTCGACAGGATCTCGCGGCGGAAGGACTGGCCGGTGGTGCGGTCGAAGATGCCGGCCTCGCGGAAGCGACCGAAGGCGTCGGCGTCGAGCACGGCGGCCCAGAGGTAGGAGTAGTAGCCGGCGGCGTAGCCGGTGCGGTCGGAGAAGAGGTGCAGGAAGGCCGGCAGCATCGACGCGCCGGCGGGGGAGGGGGTGGCCGCGTAGCGGTCCATCAGGGCGGTGCCCCAGGCCACGGCGTCGCCGTCGCGCTCCGCATCCCAGCGGCGGTGCAGGGCGAGGTCGGTCTGGCCGAAGCCGAGCTGGCGCAGGAAGAAGCTGCCCTGCCGGAAGGTGCGGGCGGCGGTCATGCGCTCGAACAGGGCGTCGGGCAGCGGCGCGCCCGTCTGCCAGTGGGTGGCGAACAGCGCGAGGCCCTCGCGCTCCGACGCCCAGTTCTCGAGGATCTGGCTGGGCAGCTCCACGAAGTCCCACGCCACGTTCGTGCCCGCCTGGGGACGCAGCTCCACCGTGGAGAGGAGCAGGTGCACCAGGTGGCCCACCTCGTGGAAGACCGTCTCGACCTCGCGGTGGGTGAGCAGGGCGGGGCGGTCGTCGGCGGGCGGGGTGAGGTTGCCGCACACGAGGCCCAGGTGCGGCGCGAACCCGTCGGCGCGCGGGCCGCCCGTGATCAGGCCGTTCATCCAGGCGCCGCCGCGCTTGTCGTTGCGCGGGTGGAAGTCCGTGTAGAAGGCGCCGAGCAGCGTGCCGTCGGCCTCCAGGAGCTCCCAGGAGCGCACGTCGGGGTGCCAGACGGGCATGGACGCGGCGCGCACGCTCACGCCGTACAGGCGTCCCAGGAGGGCCCACACGCCGTCGAGCACGCGGTCGAGGGCGAAGTAGGGGCGGAGGTCCTCGTCGTCGAGGTCGAAGCGCTCCTTGCGGAGCTGCTCTGCCGCGAAGCCCACGTCCCACGGGGCCAGCTCGGGCAGCTGGAGCCGCTCGGCCGCGTAGGCACGGAGCTCGGCGGTCTCGCGGTCGGCGGCGGGACGCACCCGGGCCTCCACGTCGTCGAGGAAGGCCTGCGCGGCGTGACCGCTGCCGGCCATGCGGTCCGACAGGATGAAGTCGGCGAAGTCGGCGAAGCCCACGAGCCCCGCCTGCTCACGACGCAGCGCCAGCATGCGCTGCAGGATCTCGCCGTTGGCGCGGGGCCCCGCGACGCAGCGGCCCTGGTAGGCGCGCCACACCTGCTCCCGGAGCGCCCGATCCCGCGCGTGGGACAGCACGGCCGTGACGTGCGGCGCCTGCAGCGTGACCCGCCAGCCGGGCACGCCGGCCTGGCGCGCCGCCTGGGCGAGGCTGGCGCGGGCGCTCTCGGGCAGGCCCTCGAGGCGGGCCTCGTCCTGCAGGTCGAGGGTCCACGCGCTGGTCTCCTGCACCACGTGCGAGGCGAAGCGCGCCGCGAGGGTGTCGAGCTCCCCGACGATCGCGGCGTAGCGGGCCTTGGCCTCGGGCTGCAGGTCGGCGCCGGCGCGGCGGAAGCTGGCGAGGGTGCGGTCGAGCAGGCGGCGGCGCGGCCCCGTGAGGGCCTCGGCCTCGGGGGTGGCGGCGAAGGCCACCAGGGCGGCGTACAGCGCGTCGTCGAGGGGGATGCCGGCGAAGAAGGCCGAGACCTTGGGCAGCACGGCAGCGTGGGCGGTGTCGAGCTCCTCGGCGTGGCGCACCGACCGGAGGTGCTCCACCACGCCCCAGGCGCGCTCCAGGGGCTCCTGCGCGCGGTCGAGGGCGCCGAGCGTGGACGCCCAGGTGGGCGTGCCCTCCTGGCGGCGGATGGCCTCCAGCGCCCCCTCGGCGCGGGCGAGCAGGGCCTCGATGGCCGGCTGCACGTGGGCGGCCTCGATGCGGTCGAAGGGCACCGCGAAGGGCAGATCGAGGAGGGGGTTGTCGGTCGACGTCGTCACGGGCACCTCGGCGAGCCGACTCCCTTGGGTACGAGGCGGCGCCCGTCAAGGGCCGGGCGCCACGCGGAGGCTCCGGACCCGGTCAGGGCTCGTCGTCGATGGTGTCGCGCCCCTCGCAGATCTCGGTGAGGCGGTTGGACGAGTTCAGGCTCTTGCCGACGGCCTCCGTGAGCTTCAGGCCCTCGGGCAGGCCCAGCGGATCGATGATCTCGGCCCACACGGCGAGCATGCGCAGCGTCTTCTTGTTGGGCCGCTCCACCGCGATCTCGATGCTGTACGACTGCTTCAGGCCGGCGCCGTACTCGGTGTTGAGGAACTGCGAGTACACCGCGTCGGGGTTGTAGGTGAGGATCGCGAAGACCCGCACCTCCTGCGGGGCGCGGTTGCCGCCCGTCTCGTCGGCCAGCTCGAGCTCGAAGACGCCGTGGCGCAGGTCGAGGTTGAGATCGTAGGCGGGCAGGTCGATGCCCGTGACCGGGGTGGGGTCGACGATGTTGTCGGTGAACAGCAGCGTGGAGGCGAGGTCGAGCGGCGCGAAGCCGTCGGCGAAGCTGTTGTCCTCCTTGAAGGGCTGCAGCGGCTCGTCGATGGGCGCGAAGGTGCGGGAGGCCATGCCCTCCTCCCACGCCGCGCGGCTGCCGGCGCCGGAGCTGTAGGTGCGCGCGTAGGCCGCCCAGTCGCCGTCGAAGACGTTGTCCTGGTCGGGACGCACGAGCAGGGCCTCGGCGCGGGCGTAGTCGCAGCCCATCTCGGCGAGCGAGACCACGCCGAGGGCCAGCGAGATGTCGCGCGGGCCCCGGATCTCCTCGCCGTCCTGCACGTCCGACACGACCTGGTCGACCAGCGGCAGGTGCTCGATGTCCTTGGCCTTCAGCGGGTTGACCGTGAAGGCGTCGACCTCCTTGCCCTCCTGGCCGGGCTTGAGGCCCAGGAGCTCGCGACCCGGCTCGGCGAAGTCGCCGTCCTCGTTCGGGCTGCCCAGGTCGAACCAGTCCATGAAGCCCTGGATGCCCGCCTGGAAGGTGGCATCGTCGCTGTAGAACTCGCGCACCATGTAGCTGGCGGCCTCGTCGAGACCTTGGGGGGCGGGCGGGGGCGACGCGCAGCCCACCGCGAAGGCGGCGGAGGACAGCGCGAGCATGGACCGGGTCCAGGACATGGGGCACCTCGTGGGCGCGACACCATAGCGGAACGTGTTCCCTCCGGACCACGCCTTCTGTCAACCGTGTGAAAGCCGCTTCCGCGGACGGAGTCCCCATGTGGCCGCCCCTCTCGCCCGGCGCTCCCCGCGCCGACCGCCTCGCCCGTCACGCCGACCTGGCCGTCTCCCTCGAGAGCCTGCTGGCCGACGAGGAGGACTGGATCGCCGCCATGGCCACGGTGGCCTGCGAGCTGCACCACGCCTTCGCCGCCTGGCACTGGACCGGCTTCTACCGGGCCGTCACCGCCGACCTCCTGGTGGTGGGCCCCTACCAGGGCGGACACGGCTGCCTGCGCATCCCCTTCGGCCAGGGCGTGTGCGGCGCCGCGGCGCGCACGCGCGCCACCCAGCTCGTGCCCGACGTGCACGCCTTCCCGGGCCACATCGCGTGCGCCTCGTCCACGAACAGCGAGGTGGTGGTGCCGGTGCTGCGGCCCGACGGCAGCGTGCTCGCCGTGCTCGACGTCGACAGCGACCTGCCCGCCGCCTTCGACGAGGCCGACGTGGCAGCGCTCGAGACCCTCTGCGCCAGCCTCGGCCGACGCTACGCCGGGGCGCGACCCTGAACCCAGGGGATAGGCCGCGGGGCACCGACCCCTCCCGGGTCGACCGCCGAGGATCGCCATGTTCCTGCCGCTGCTGCTCGCCACCGCGCTCGCCGCGGAGCCGCCCAAGCCCCCCGTCCAGCCCGCGGCGGATCCCCACGACGTGGTGCGCTTCGACGTGGACGAGGCCACGTGGAGCAACGTCGACGTGCACCCCTCGGGCGACCGGGTGGCCTTCGATCTGCTGGGCCACGTCTACGTCGTGCCGCTGGCCGGTGGTCGGGCGCGCCGCCTCACCGACGGCCACGCCTGGAACATGCACCCCCGCTGGTCGCCCGACGGCAAGCGCCTCGCCTTCGTCTCGGATCGGGACGGTGGCGACAACCTCTGGGTGATGCGGGCCGACGGGTCGGACGCGCGGGCGGTGAGCACCGAGTCCTTCCAGCTGGTCACGCAGCCCGACTGGACCCCGGACGGGCGGTGGATCTACGGCCGTCGCCACGTCACCGGCACGCGGTCGCTCGGCACGGGGGAGATCTGGGCGTGGCCCGCCGACGGGAAGGGCAAGGGCGTGCGCTGGACGGAGGCGGGCCACAAGGAGGCCGACGTCAACGAGCCCCACGTCGACCCCACCGGCACCTGGCTCTACACCACGGTGGCCGGGCCCTTCGACTACAACCGCAACGTGTACGCGGGCATCTACGGCCTCGAGCGGGTGCACCTGCAGACCGGCGTGCACGAGGACGTGGCGGGCGGACCGGGCGGTGCGATCCGTGCCGCGGTGAGCCCTGACGGGCGCACCCTCGGCTACCTGCGACGCCACCTCGACGGGCAGCGCACCACGTGGGTGCTGCGCGATCTGGAGCGCGGCGGGGAGCGGGTGGTCTTCGAGGATCTCGATCGCGACCAGCAGGAGACCTGGGCCATCCACGGCACCGCGCCGGCGTGGAGCTGGCTGCCCGACAGCAGCGGCGCGGTCTTCGCCTTCGACGGCGGGCTGCACGTGGTGGGGCGCGACGGCGAGGTGCGCACGGTCCGGTGGACGGCGGAGGTGGAGCGTCCGGTGGTGGAGGCGCTGCGGCAGCGGCACGACCTGGCGCCCGATCGCTTCACCGCCCGGGTGATCCGCTGGCCGTCGCTGGGCCCCGATCGGCGCACCCTGCTCTTCCAGGCCGTGGGTCGGGTGTGGCTGCGGGAGCCGGGGCAGGCCCCCGTCGCGCTCGGTCCCCCCACGGGCCTGTCCTTCGCGCCCACCTGGCGGCCCGACGGCGGGGCGGTGGCCTTCACCACCTGGGACGACGCGCGCGGCGGCATGCTGTGGGTGCAGGAGGTCGAGCGCGGCCGTCCGTCGGGCCTGCCGCAGCCGGTGGGCGACGTGCCGGACCTCTACACGAACCCCTCCTTCGGGCACGACGACGGCATGCGCCTGCTGTGGGTGCAGGGCACGGGCACCACGAACCGGGGGAGCACCGGCCTCGACGGCCAGCCCCTGCGTGTGCGCTGGCGGATCGCGCCCGACGGCGAGGTGCACGACGCCGGCACCGTGCGTCCGCGAGGTGCCGGCGTGCGGGCCCCGCGGCCGGTGTTCGACGCCACGGGGGAGCGCATCCTCGTCACCGACGTGGACGGCGACGACACCGTGCTCGTCTCGATGGACCTCCACGGACGCGACCGGCGCGTGCTCGCGCGGGGCGCCCAGGCCGCCGAGATCGCCCCGTCGCCCGACGGCCGGTGGATCGCCTGGAAGACGCAGCACCAGGTGTACGTGGCGGCGTGGCCGCCCACCGCGGGGCGCCCGCTGGTGCTGGGAGAGCCCGGGGACGCCGTGCCCGCCGTGCGGCTGTCGGAGGTCCACGGCGAGTGGCTGTCCTGGACGGACGCCGACACCCTCACCTGGGCGAGCGGTCCCGACGTCTACCGGGTGGACCTGTCGGGCGGGCTGCCCGAGGCCCCGTCGACGCCCACGCCCAAGGCCACCAAGGGGCAGCCCTGGCCCTCGGCGCTGCGCGACCCCGTCGGGACGCGCCTCCCCACGGACCTGAAGGTGGCGCGTCCCGTGCACGACCAGGTGCTGGCGCTCACGGGCGCCCGCCTGCTCACCCTGCGCGGCGACGAGGTGGTGGAGGACGGCGTGCTCGTGGTGCGGGGCGAGCGCATCGTCGCGGTGGGTCCCCGGGCCACCACCGTGATCCCCGACGGTGCCGTGGTGATCGACGTGGGGGGGCGCACCGTGATGCCCGGTCTCGTCGATGTGCACGCCCACATGGGGTACGGCCACGCCGACGTCAGCCCCGAGACCATCCCCGCCTACGCGGCCAACCTCGCCTACGGCGTCACCACCACCCACGATCCCAGCGCCGAGACCCTGTTCGTCTTCGGCCAGCGCGAGCTCGAGCTCGCGGGCCGCGTGGTGGGTCCCCGCATCCTGTCGACGGGCTTCGTGCTCTACGGCGCCGACCACGACGATCGGGCCGTGGTGGAGTCGTTGGACGACGCGCGGCGCCACGTGCAGCGTCTGGCCGCCTACGGCGCGCAGAGCGTGAAGTCCTACAACCAGCCCCGGCGCGACCAGCGGCAGTGGATCCTGCGTGCGGCGCGGGAGGCGGGCCTGCTCGTGGTGCCCGAGGGCGGCAGCACCCTGCAGCACGACCTCACGATGATCGTCGACGGCCACACCGGCATCGAGCACGCGCTGCCGGTGGAGCAGCTCCACGAGGACGTCGTGCGTCTCTGGGGCGCGAACCCCGGCGTGCACTACACGCCCACCCTGCTCGTCGGGTACGGCGGCGTCTGGGGGGAGCACGCCTTCTACCAGCGGCAGGACGTCTGGCGGATCCCGCGACTCCAGCGCTTCACCCGGCCCGGGGTCCTGGAGGCCCGGGGCAAGCGCCTGCCGCTACGGGTCCCGGAGGAGGACTGGCACCACGTGCGCCTGGCGCAGACG
>JACKEO010000031.1 GCA_020632955.1 Alphaproteobacteria bacterium | reverse complement strand
ACCGGGGACGGCTTCCGGGACCTGGTGCTCGTGGCGCCGCCGCACTTCCTGGGCGACCTGCGCGGCGCCCTGTCGGGCGTGGTGGCCGGCAAGGTGAACGCCACGGTGGCGAAGGAGCTCACCGACGTGCCGGATCACGCCCTGTCGGAGCGCCTGCGTGCCGCCCTGGCCGACCAGCCGCTGATCCCCGAGGGCTGACGCGCCCCCTGGGCGATCTCGCGCACCCCCCGGGGCACCCCGGCCCCGAGGGGTGACGAAGCCGACACGCGCGAAGCCACGCCCGTTCGGCTAGACTCCCCGGCCCAGAACCGGGGAACTCCTCCATGTCGCACCGCCTCCTGCTCGCGGCCCTGCTCGGCGCCTGCACGGGCCCGGCGCCCTTCCAGCCCGGCCTCGACACCGACACCGACACCGACGCCGGCACCGACTCGGACCCCTTCTGGCCCGAGGACACCGATCCGCTCTCGCGTGTGGACGAGGACGGCGACGGCGTGCCCGCGTCCAAGGACTGCAACGACCTCAACCCGCTGGTGAACCCGTCGCAGACCGAGAAGTGCAACGGCGCCGACGACGACTGCGACGGCCAGATCGACCAGTCCGACGAGCCCTTCTCGGGCGCCACCGGCCCGTACTTCCGCGACGAGGACATCGACGGCTTCGGCGCCGAGACCTCGAAGCGCTTCTTCTGCAGCGCCCCGAACGACTGGACCCTGAAGGGCGGCGACTGCGACGACACCCGTGCGTCGATCCGTCCCGGCGCCGTGGAGATCTGCGACGACGTCGACAACGACTGCGACGGACTCACCGACGGCGAGGATCTCGACCTCAACGTGCAGGGCTCGCCCGACGCCGTCTTCCGCTACGTCGACGGCGACGGCGACGGCGTGGGCGACGGCGACGGCCAGTGGCTCTGCTTCGAGCCCGCCCAGGGCTGGGCCGACGACGACGGCGACTGCGACGACACGAACCCGCTCGTGAACCCGAGCGCCTCCGAGACCTGCAACGGCCTCGACGACGACTGCAACGGCAAGATCGACGCCGACGACTCCGGCATCGACGCCAGCCTGGTGGAGTGGGGCCACCGCGACGCCGACGGCGACGGCTTCGGCACCACGTCCACCTCGTCGTCCAACCGTCAGCGCTTCTGCAAGGGCGCGTTGCCGTCGGGGTGGGTGCTCGACAACACCGACTGCGACGACAGCCGGGACACCCGCTTCCCGGGCAACCCCGAGATCTGCGACAAGGGCATCGACAACGACTGCGACAACAAGGTGGACGCCGCCGACGACTCCGTGCGGCAGAGCGACCTCGTGCAGCTCTGGCGCGACGCCGACAGCGACACCTTCGGCACGCCCTCGAACACCCAGATGGCCTGCGACAACGCGCGGCCGTCGGGCTGGGTCACCAACGCCCAGGACTGCGACGACACCCGCAACGCGGTGAAGCCCGGCGCCACCGAGATCTGCAACAGCCTCGACGACGACTGCGACCTCAAGACCGACGACGAGGACGACAGCGTCAACGTCACCAACCCCTGGCTCATCGACAAGGACGGCGACGGCTACCCCGACACCGCCGACAAGCGCGTGCAGTGCACCAAGCCCGGCGCCAACGCCTACCCCACGTCCGGCTCGGGCTCGAAGGCCGCCGACTGCGACGACGACGACATCGACACCTGGCCGGGGGCGGCCGAGAACGAGTCGGGCTCGAGCTGCCGCCAGGATCGCGACAAGGACGGCTACGGCGCGAAGGTGCCCGCGAAGGCGGGGGTCACCGCCGGCACCGACTGCGACGACACCCAGTACACCACCCGCCCCGGCGCGGAGGACGCCTGGTACGACGGCGTCGACGCCGACTGCGGGGGCGAGGACGACTACGACCAGGACGGCGACGGCGAACGGCGACGCCCGGAGGCCAACGACTGCGACGACACGGTGGCCACGGTGCTGCCCGGCGCCGACGAGGTCTGCGACGACATCGACAACGACTGCGACGACAAGATCGACGAGGCCGACCCCGGCCTGATCGCGAACGTGTGGTTCCTCGACGAGGACGGCGACGGCTGGGCCGGCCGGGCCGTGTCGCTCACCCAGTGCGACCGCCCCACCGACGACCACCACCTGTCCACCGAGCTCGAGGACTGCGACGACGACGACCTCGACACCTACCCGGGGGCGGCGGAGCTGGAGTCGGAGGTGCTCTGCATGACCGACGGCGACGGCGACGGCTACGGCGCCGAGGTGGTGGAGGCCGGCGTGCAGGCGGGCCTGGACTGCGTCGACGACGACGACACGATCAACCCGGAGGCCTTCGACATCCCGCAGAACGAGATCGACGAGGACTGCTCGGGGGCCGACAGCGAGTGCGACTACGGCGACGAGACGTGCCCGGCCGTGGACTGCCAGGACCTGAAGCTGGTGCGCCCCGACGCGCCCACCGGCGTGTACTGGCTGATGCCGCCGGGCACCGCCACCAAGATGCAGGCCCGGTGCGAGATGACCGTGGCGGGCGGCGGCTACACGCTGGTGATGATCTCGGCGAACGACGGCGCCAACCGGTGGACCTGGAGCAACGCCAGCTACTGGGGCACCAGCACCACGTCGTTCGGCGACCCGAACAACCTCTATGGAGACTACCGCGCGGCCCCGCTGATCAACAGCGTGCCCATGCGCGACGTCCTGTTCATCCACCGGCCGTCCAGCAAGTACGCGGAGTACCGCCTCGTGGGCACCGAGCAGAGCCTCGGCTCGTGGATGACGACGAACATGGCCAGTCCGCGTTGCTACGGCTCCGGCACCGGCATCCCGCTGCGCAGCGGCACCATCACCACGAGCAGCACCACGCTCTGCAGCACGTCGTTGATGTGGAACGCGCAGGACCAGGACGGCAGCACCACCTGCCAGAGCAACTCCAGCACGCGTGCGTGGGGCTTCCACTGGAGCGCCTACAACGGCCAGGCCTGCCCGCTCGACGACCCCTCGCGCGCCGGCCTCGGGCCCGAGAGCGGCTCCACCACCGTCGAGATGGACGCCATCGGCTTCGGGCGCGCCCTCGGCCTGAACACCGGCATCGCGGGCACGGGCTCGAACCGCATGGAGATCTACGTCCGCCGCTGAGTGGACGGAGGCCCGCGGCGTGCCCACGTTCGGGCATCCGCCGCGAGGCCCCGATGTCCACGCCCCTCGTCCTGCCCTGCACCGCCTGCGGCGCGCTCAACCGCGTGCCGGCCGAGCGCCTCGCCGCCGGTCCCACCTGCGGCCGCTGCCACGGGCCCCTGCGCGCCGACGCACCGGTGGAGGTGGACGACGACCGCCTCGAGCGCCTGGTGAAGGCCTCCACCGTGCCGGTGCTCGTGGACTTCTGGGCGCCCTGGTGTGGCCCCTGCCGCATGGTCGCCCCCCACCTGGAGGCGCTCGCCCGCCAGGAGCAGGGCCGGTTGATCGTGGCGAAGATCAACGTCGACCACCACACGCGCGTGGCGGGCCAGCTCGGCGTGCAGGGCATCCCCACCCTGGCGGTCTACCGGGGCGGGCGGCTGGAGCGCTCGGAGTCCGGCGCGCGCACGGGTCCGGCGCTGCACGCCTTCGTGGCCCCCTACCTGCCGAGCTAGCAGGAGGCCGGGGCGCGCACGGGCCCCGAGGGGTCCATGCCGCGCCTGCTCGCCACCCTCCTCGTCCTGGGCCTGCCGCTGGCCGTGGCCCTCGGCGTGGGCGGCGCCCAGGCCCTGCCCACCGCGTGCTTCGTGTCGGTGGTGGCCCTGTGGTTCACCGAGCTGCTGCCCCTCGCGGTCACCGGCCTGCTCGTGCCCGTGCTGTGCGTGGCCTACGGCCTGATGGACGCGAAGCAGGCCTTCGGCGCCTTCGGCAACCCCATCCTCTTCCTCTTCCTGGGCAGCTTCCTGCTGGTGCGCGGCATGCAGGCCCACGGCCTCGACCAGCGCATCGCCAGCCTCGTGCTGTCGCGGCGCTGGGCCACGCGCTCGGTGGGCACCCTCACGGCCTTCCTCGCGCTCACCTGCTGGCTGCTGTCGATGTGGATGTCGAACACGGCCACCTGCGCGATCATGACGCCCGTGGTGCTGGGCGTGGTCGACACCCTGGGGCCGCGCTTCCCCGACGAGGCCGCGCGCAAGGCCTTCGCGTCGCGTGCCCTCCTGCTGACGGCCTTCGCCAGCAGCATCGGCGGCCTGGCCACGCCCATGGGCTCGCCGCCCAACCTGCTCGCGCTGTCCTTCCTGGCCGACGAGGGCATCACCCTGGGCGTGCTGGACTGGATGGCCTTCGGCCTGCCGGTGGCCGCGCTGATGCTCGTGGCGCTGCTGGGCCTGCTGGCCTGGCGCTACCCGGTGCCTCCGCTCGACCTCGCCGAGGTGCGCCAGGAGTTCGCCGCCCGGCTGCGCGACCACGGCCGACCCGGACGCGGTGAGCGCGCCGTGGCCGCCTGCTTCCTCGCCGCCGTGGCGATGTGGCTGCTGCCCGGCGTGGCCGGCCTCGCCGGCGTCGACGAGGCCACCGTGGGCTGGCTGGAGGCGCGCCTGCCCCTCGGGGGCGTGGCCGTGGCGGCGGCGCTGCCCCTCTTCGTGCTGCCCGGCGACGAGGGGCGTCCGGTGCTCACCTGGGAGGAGGCCCTGCACATCGACTGGGGCACGATCCTGCTGTTCGGCGGCGGGCTCTGCCTGGGCACGATGCTCGACCACACCGGCCTCGCCGGCGAGGTGGGCCGCGCCGTCTTCGGGGGCGGCATGGCGCCCGGCCTCACGCTGGGCGCGGTGGTGGCCTTCGCCGTCCTGCTCAGCGAGTTCGGGTCGAACACCGCCTCGGCGGCCGTGCTCGTGCCGCTGCTCACCGCCACCTTCCCCGGCCTGGGCGCCGACGCGCTCACCGCCCTGGTGGTGGCGGCGGCGCTGGGCGCGAGCTTCGGCTTCATGCTGCCCGTGAGCACCCCGCCCAACGCCATCGTCTTCGGCACCGGACGGGTGCCCGCCCGCGACATGGCCAGCACCGGCGTGCTCTTCGACGTGCTCGGCTGGGGGGTGCTCTCGCTGGCCCTGGCGGTCTTCTTCCTCACGTGAGCGCTGCGCGGGCGCCGGGCGCTCAGGCCCCTGCGGCCGTGAGGCGCGCCGCGACCGCGTGGAAGGCCAGCGGATCGGGACGCACCCCCTCCACGGCCCGCAGCGCGGCGTCGGCCTGCGCCGTGTCGTGCAGGCTCACCATGACGCTCGCCACCGCCGGGTGGCGCAGCGGCCACGCCAGGGCCTCCGCGGCCACCTCGTCGCCGTCCAGCTCGAGGGCGTCGGCCAGGCGCCGCACGCGGTGGTCACCCTGGGGATCGGCGAGCCCCCGGGCCGTGAGCCGACCTCCCCAGAGCGGACGGATGGCCACGAAGGCCTGGCCCGCTTCCTGCAATGCGTCGAGCTGGCCCACGTGCTCGCGCTCCGCGAGGCCGAGGTAGCTCACGAGCCCCGCGCAGCCCGGCAAGCCCACCGCCGCCTCGGCGAAGGGCACACCGTAGGGGAAGACGCCCCAGGCCCCGAGGCGGCCTTCGCGCACACGGGCGTCGAGCGCGTCGGCGAGGGCCCGACCCCGGTCGCGCAGCAGCGCGAGGCGCGGGCCGTCCTCGATGGGCTTCGAGCGCAGCAGCCACTGCAGCACGTCCACCCGGTCCACCCCCAGCTCGGCCTGGGCCGCATCCAGGCGGGCCAGCAGGCGCGCGGGATCCAGGGTGAAGGGGTCCTCGAAGTGGGGCTCGGCGAGCTTCACCACGTGCACGAGGCGCCGTGCCGGGTGCGCCCGCCGGAAGGCCGCAAGCACGTCCAGGGCGTAGGCGTGGGAGGCGTACTCGTGGGAGGTGTGGACCGTGTCGACCCCGTGATCCACGAGGTGGGCGAGCAGGCGCACCGCGTCGTCGCGCCCGAGCCGGGCCGGATCCAGGCGCATGGTGCCGAGGCAGATCGGCGAGAGCTGCACTCCGCCGAAGGTGCGCCGCACCACGCTCATCGGGCCGGCGCCGACACCCCGGCCACCTGGATGCCGGTCTTCCACAGGAAGCGGTCGTTCGTCTTCGTGGCCACGAAGGCGTCGCGGCCGTGGATCACGTAGTCGTCCCACCACAGCACGCCCTCGCCGGGCTGCATGCAGACGCTCAGGCAGGCGGGCGCGTCGCGGAGACGGCGCTGCATCCAGTCGAAGAAGGCCTGGTTCGCTGCCTTGTGGGCCTCGGACTCGCTCGCGTCGAGGGTGTAGTAGTTGTAGTTCATCGTGAGGCGGCCATCGGGGCGCCGCACGAAGACCGGCTGGCGGCGGTGCTCGTGCACCTTCGAGAAGTGGAAGGTCTCGCCCTCGAGGATCGCGGCGAGCTCCGGCTCCTCGGACTGGAGCATCCCGAGCACGTCCTCCACGGCGACGAAGTTCGTGGCGCCGCCCTCCTCGGCCTGACGCAGGCAGTACATGCCCATCACGTCGGGAGGGTTCGAGACGTAGGCCGAGTCGGTGTGCCAGGGCTGGGCGTTCTTGGAGTGCCGGTAGGCGGCCAGGTCGGGGATGTCGTGGTCGTAGTTGATCTCGATCCACCGCTCGCCGGTGCGCACGCCGCCCTGGCGGAAGTCCTCGCGGACGTCGAGCACCACGCCGAGCCGCTCGAAGACGGCCTCGTACATGCGCCGCAGGCCCGCCTCGTCGCGGCCCTCGATGCCCACGAAGTGGACGAGGCGGTAGCGGGTGAGCGCCTCGTGCGCGGCCTCGGCCAGCGCGTCGTCGTCGGCGTGCTCCCGTCCGTCCAGGCGGGTGAACCAGTCCAAGGCAGCCATGGCCCCTCCTCGGCGCGCGAGGGCGCGGGCCCGCGCGGCGTCGGATCCCTATCGCGGACCCGCGGCGCGCAGCCGCAGCAACCAGCGGCGCCCGGCCCGTGTCGCGGACCCGCGGCGCTCACTCGGCGGCGTCGACCTCTTCCTGCATCGCCTCGCCGTCGGCGGCGGCCTGCGGCGCCTCGAGCTCGGCGGCCTCCTCGGCCTGGCGCATGGCCTCGGCGGCCTCGGCCGCCTCCTTGCGCTTGGCGGCCTCGTCGCGGGCCACCGCGTCCAGGCGCCCGAGCCCCCGCTCGAAGTCGGCGCCGATCATGGCGTCCATGTCCATGAACAGGCCCGCCGCCTTGGCCATGAAGGCCTGGGGACCGGTCATCGTCCAGCGCACGGTGGAGCCCTCGCCATCGGGATCGATCTCGATGGTGGTGGTGTTCCGCGCCTCCCACGGGGAGAGGAACTGCAGGTCCCACACCACGCGCTCCGGCGCGGTGGCCGAGAGGATCTCCATGCGCCCCTGCCCCACGTCCTCGTTGCCCGACCAGGTGTACCAGGCGCCCACGCCGGACTCGGGACCCCCGACCTCCTTCTGCATCTGCGGGTCGAGATCCTGCCAGGGACTCCACCGCTGCCAGGCGACGAAGTCGTCGAGCTGGTCGAAGACCACCTCGGGCGGCGCGGCCACGTGGGCCGAGCGCACCACGCGGAGCTCCGACGGTTGGAGCATCACCACCACCACCAGCACGCCGAGCAGCACGAGCGCGGCGATCAGCACGTTGCGGACCATGCCTCACCTCCCCGCCCGCACGGTACCGAAGAACGACGGAGGCTGTCCAGGGGCCTGCAAACAGGACTCTCGCAGATCCCCACGCCGACGGGACCCCCGTGGCCCCGCGGCGCCGACGCCCGGCAGGAAGCCGGGCTAGGATGCGGAGCCGGAGACCACGTGCGCACGCTGCTCCCCCTGCTCCTCGCGGCGGCCTGCGACCCCGGCCCGCCCCCCACCTACCACCGGGACGTGCGGCCCCTGCTGGAGGCGCACTGCCTCGGCTGCCACGACGAGGGCGGCATCGGGCCCTTCGTGATGGACCTGGGCGAGGAGGCCTGGGCCGGTCGACCGCCGGCCTGGGTGCCCTCGGCCGTCGCGGCCATCGAGGCGGGCACGATGCCCCCGTGGATGCCTTCGGACGACTGCCTCCCGGTGGCGGGGAGCCGGCAGCTCTCGGACGCGGAGCGGCGCACCGTCCGGCGCTGGGCCCGGGACGGCATGCCCGTGGGCCGTCCGCGCACCTACGTGCCGCCCGCCGCCGCCCCCGCGGTGCAGCTCGAGGAGCCCGACCTGCTGCTGCAGGCCGAGGAGCCCTACGCCGCCGACCCGACGCGTCCCGACGACTACCGCTGCTTCCTCCTCGACCACGACTTCCCCGACGACACCTGGGTGCGCGCGCTGAGCGTGGAGCCCGACCGCCGCGAGCTCGTGCATCACGTGCTGCTCTACCGGCTCGACGCGGCCGGAGGTGCGGAGGCCGAGGCCCTCGACGCCCGGGATCCGGGCCCCGGGTACACCTGCTACGGCGGTCCGGGCACGAACGCCGTCGACACCCTGGCGGGCTGGGCGCCCGGCCAGCAGCCCGAGGTCTACCCGGACGGCATCGCCCGACGCATCGCCCAGGGCAGCCGCCTCGTCCTGCAGGTCCACTACAACACGCTCAACCTCGAGCCCGACGAGGCCGTGCCCGGGGACCAGACGCAGCTCGCGCTGTGGACCCTCGACAAGGGGGAGCTCCCCGAGCGCCAGCTGATCTCCGAGCCCCTCGCCGTGGGGAACCTCGACCTGCCGCCCGGCGACCCCCACGTGGTGGCCCAGAAGCACTTCGACTACCCCGACGTGCCCGAGGGCCTGCAGGTGATCGGCGCGGGGCCCCACATGCACCAGCTCGGCACGTCGATCCGCCTGGAGCGACGGCGTGGCCTGGACCGCAGGTGCCTGATCGAGGTGCCCGACTGGGACTTCGACTGGCAGCAGTCCTACTTCTTCGAGCAGGAGGCCTGGCAGGACCTGCAGGACGGGGACCGCTACACGCTCACCTGCACCTACGACAACTCCGCGGCCCACCAGCCGGTGGTGAACGGCGTGCAGCAGGAGCCCCGTCGCGTGCGCTGGGGCGACGGCACCCTCGACGAGATGTGCCTGCTGTACGCCTTCGTCCTCGGCCCCCCCGGGCTGCGGTGAGGCGGCCGGCGTGATCCCCCTCCTGCTCGGCGCCGCGCTCGCTGCCCCCGACCTCGTGCTGGAGGGTCCGCTCCCCGCCGAGGGCGCCTTCGCCTTCCTGCCCTTCGAGCTGCCCGCGGGCGTGGCGGAGCTGGAGCTCGTCCACACCGACGCCCCGGAGGGCATCGCCACCGACTGGGGGCTCTTCGCGCCCGAGGGCGACTTCCGTGGCTGGAACGGCTCGAACCCCCGGCCCGCCGTGGTGGGCGCCGACGCCGCCTCCCCCGGCTACCGCACCGGCCCGATGACGCCCGGCACCTGGGAGATCCTGCTGGGCGTGCCCAACGACCCCTACGGCGGCGGCACCTACCGGGTGGAGCTGCACTTCCGCGACACGCCCACGCTGCCCGCCGACCCCGATCGCGGGGCCTACGTGCCGGCCGCCCCCCTGCTCGACGTGCCAGGCTGGTACGCCGGCGACTTCCACGTGCACTCGGTGCACTCGGGCGACGCCCGCCCCACCCTCGACGAGATCGCCACGGCCGCGGAGCAGGTGGGGCTCGACTTCGTGGAGATCAGCGAGCACGACACCACCGCCCACCTCCAGCTGCTGTCGGCGGTGCAGGCGCGTCATCCCGGCGTGCTGCTGGTGCCCGGCATCGAGTGGACCACGTACCGCGGTCACGCCAACGCCATCGGCATCACCGACCACGTGCCCTTCCACGTGGGCGCCCGCGGCCTGCGGGCCGACGAGGCGATCGCCCAGGTGCACGCCCAGGGCGGGCTCTTCGCACCCACCCACCCCACGCTGGCCCTCGGCGACCTGTGCTGGGGCTGCGCCTGGGCCCATGAGGTGGACGTGGTCACGCTCGACGGCCTGGAGGTGCAGACCACGAGCCTCGACGGCACCGGCACCGCCCTGCTCGCGGGGGCCCTGCCGCTCTGGGAGGCCTGGTGCGACGCGGGCGCCCACCCCACGGCCCTGGGGGGCAGCGACGACCACACGGGCGGCACCACGCCGGTGGTCTTCGCGAACAGCCCGCTCGGCTCGCCCACCACGCTGGTGCAGGCCGACGCCCTGTCCACCGAGGCCCTGCTCGCCGGCCTGCGCGCCGGACGCACGGTGGTGAAGCTGGGCGGACCCGACGATCCGATGCTGGAGCTGGTCACCGACCCGCCCCGCGACGCCAAGGTGCTGCGGGCGGCCGAGGTGCGCTTCACCGCCACGGTGACGGGCGGCGCGCCCGGCGACGTGCTCGAGCTGATCCAGGACGGCGAGCCGGCCGGCCCGTCCCTCCCCCTGGAGGACGGCACGCTCACCCACACCTGGGTGGTGCAGGCCCCCGACGACGGCGAGACGCGGGTGCGCGCCCAGGTGCTGCGCGACGGCCTCCCGCGCACCCTCGCCTCCTACGTGTGGGTGCGCGCCCCCGACCCCGTGGACGTGGGACCCGACTGCTGCAAGCCCGAGGTGGACCCACCGGCCTGCGGCTGCCGCACGAGCACCCCGGCGGCTCCCCTCGCGCTGCTGGCCCTGATGCTCCTGCGGGTGCGTCGTGGCCGGGGTCGGCCACCGTGCTAGCTGCGGGCCCCATGACGCGCCTGACGCCCCTGCTGCTGCTCGCCGCCTGCGGTCCCCTCCCCGAGGAGTTCGCCGACGTCTACACCGATCGGTGGTGCGCCACCTGGGTGGACCAGTGCGGCACCACCGAGCCGGATCACTGCCGCGACGAGGGCCGCGAGACCTCCGCCCTGCCGCCGAAGGTGGACTGCGACTACCGCTCGGAGGCCGCGCGGGTGTGCGTGGAGCCCGCCGGGTGGCGCTGCGAGGACGAGGTGGTCACGCCGCCGGCGGTGTGCGCACGCGTCTGGTCGTGCCCGGCCAGCCCCTGATCGAGGGGCCCGCGCGCCACCGTGCGCACGCACCACGCAGCGGAGATCGATAGCCTCGCGCAGTCGATCTACGTGTTCCTGACGCTTTCCCCTCACTCCTCGGGCGTACCGGAATGAAGTCCGGTGGGGCGCGCGTGCTAGCGTCCGACGTGGAGGAGGCCCACCACAGGCACGAGGGGGTGCACCATGAACTCGAGGAGCCGCCAGCCGTCCATGCTCATCGCGCGGGACCTGATGCAGACGAGCGTCCGCACGGTGCGCCCCGACGATCGCGTCTACGACACGGTGAAGATGCTGGTCCGCAAGGGACTCTCGGGCGCCCCCGTGGTGGACGCCGACCGCCGTGTCGTGGGCATGCTGTCCGAGAAGGACTGCATCAAGGCGCTGGTGCACGCCGTGGTGGAGCGCCTGCCCTCCCACCTCGTCGAGCACGTCATGAGCCGCGACGTGCGCACCGTGCTGCCCGAGACCCACTACCTCACGGTGGCCCACCTCTTCCTGCAGCACCCCATCCGGCGGCTCCCCGTGGTGGACGGCGAGGGTCGGCTCGTCGGCATCATCGGCCGGTCCGACCTGCTGAAGCACGCGATCGACGTCTTCGAGGCCGCGCCGTCGCGCGAGGCCGCCATCCTGTACCTGTCGGCCTTCGAGGGCACGATCCCACCGAGCTGATCGGGGCAGCCCCGGCCACGGCGACCGCGCGCCGCGGCGTGGTCGGACCGACCGCCTCCCTGCGGCCGCGTGGACAGGACCGCCCCACGGTGTGAGGCAGGCTCTCCCCCCGCCCCCGAGGGCCTGTGCGACACCTCCTCCTGAGCCTCCTCCTCGGCGCCTGCGGCGCCACGCCCGCCCCCACCGACGCCCAGGCGGCCCCGCAGGCCACCACGCCCGCGGCGCCCTCGTCGTCCTCCTCCGACGTGGCGGCCACGGTGAACGGCGAGCCCATCCCGATGTCGGCGGTCGACGCCGAGGCCGGCGCCGAGATCATGAAGAAGCGCCAGGAGATGTACGAGGTCCGCATGTCGGCCCTCGAGCAGATGATCGCCGCCAAGCTGTTCGCCGCCGAGGCCGGCAAGCGCGGCGTCACCGAGGACGCGCTGCTCAAGGCCGAGGTCGAGGCGAAGGCGGCGGTGCCCGCCGAGGCCGACATCCTCGCCCTCTACGAGCAGAGCAAGCCCCGCCTGGGCGGCGCCACCCTCGAGGACGTCCGCGGCAAGATCACCGCCTTCCTCGAGCAGCGGAATCGCGGCGAGCGCATGCAGGCCTTCCTCGAGGAGCTGAAGGCGGCCTCGAACGTGAAGGTGATGCTCGATCCCCCGCGCTTCGAGGTGGAGATCCCCGCCGGCGCCCCCACGAAGGGCTCCGCGTCGGCGCCGATCACCATCGTGGAGTTCAGCGACTTCGAGTGCCCCTACTGCAGCCGCGCCGCCGCCACGGTCGACGAGGTCACCGCCAAGTACGGCGACAAGGTGCGCATCGTCTTCCGCAACTTCCCGCTCGACTTCCACCGCAACGCGAAGAAGGCGGCCGAGGCGGCCCTCTGCGCCCACGAGAGCGGCAAGTTCTGGGAGTTCCACGACAAGCTCTTCGCCAACCAGGACGCCCTGGGCGAGGGCCAGCTCGTGTCGTACGCCAAGGATCTCGGCCTCGACGCGGGCGCCTTCGAGACCTGCCTGTCGTCGGGCAAGCACGGCGCCACCGTGAGCCTCGATCAGGCGGCCGGCCAGCGCGTGGGCGTCGAGGGCACCCCGGGCTTCTTCGTGAACGGCCGCTTCGTGGGCGGCGCGCAGCCCTTCGAGGCCTTCGCCAAGCTCATCGACGAGGAGCTGGCGCGGACGAACTGAGTCCGCCCTCCTCCGCCGGCGGCGCCAGCGACCCGGGCGTCGCCGCGGTGGGCTCCTCCCCGCAGCGCCAGGCGTGCCACCCGGCGCCCGACGGCAGCCGGGCGCAGGTGGCGTCCCACACCGGCGAGGGATGGTCGTCCACGCTGACGACGACGCCCTGGAGGCCGTCGGGGCCGTCCACGCCGCGGAACACCCAGGGACCCGCCTCGAAGCAGCTCCCGGCGCCCCGGCACGGTCCCCGCGCCTGGTGACGCGCCGGGTGCAGGCGGGTGGCGTGGAACCAGAGGAAGCTGGCCGCGTACGACGGCGTGAGGTGGAGCACGCCCTCGGGGGCCGGGAGCGATCCCGTGCCGATCAGGCCGTCCAGCACCTCCAGCCAGGCATCCCGCGCGCGCGCCTGGGCGAGCGCGGCCGGCAGATCGACGCGCAGCGCCGCACCCAGCAGGCCCAGCAGCGCCGCGACGGCCACCATGCGCACCGCGCGCCACGCGCCACGCCACGGCACGACCCCGGGGAGTGCCCCCAGCCACGGGGCGAGCCCCACCAGCACGAAGACCGCCGTGGGGGTGCGCACGTACTGGATGCGCGCGAGCCCGAGCACCGCCACGCCCACGGCCGCCGTGGAGAGCCAGGCCAGGCGGGCCTCGGGCGCCAGCCGCCGCCACGCGCCCAGCCCGAGCAGCAGCGACGCCACCACGAGCCACGCCATCCACGCCTGGCTCGACAGGCCGCTCCCCCCCAGCGCGCGCAGCAGGCGGCCGCCCTGCCCGATCACCACGGAAGGGGCGTGCAGCCCGGTGCCGAGCACCTTGGCCAGCGTGGACGCCGCCGGCTCGAGGTGCTCCACCCGTCGATCGGGCTGCGTGAGGACCGCCCAGGCCAACGGCGCCGTGCCCAGCGCCGCCGGGACGTAGAGCAGCGGCAGCCGGCGCGCGCCCGGCACGACCAGGGCGGCCCCGAGTCCCACGCCCACCAGCCAGGGCACGGTGACGTAGTGCAGCCACGGCAGCACCGCGGCGGTCGCCACGACCGCCGCCATGCGACCGCGCCCCTCCGGTCGCTCCAGCCACCGGCCGACGAGGCCCAGGTGCAGGGTCATGAGCAGGAAGGCCAGGGTGTAGACCCGGAACATCGTCGACCACACCACGTGCACCGGGTGCAGCGCCACGAGCGCGGCCGCCAGCGTGGCCGCCAGCGCGCTCCGACCTCCCGCGCGCCAGCCCAGCCAGCCCGCCGCCGGGATCCCTGCCACGCCGCAGGCCAGCGCGATCACGCGGCCCGCCCGCAGGCTGGACCAGTCCGGCAGCCAGGGGTTGGTGAGCAGACGCCACACCGGCGGGTTCACGCCCGCCTCCGGATCGAGCAGCACGGCCAGGAAGTCTCCGGGCTGCACCGTGCCCAGCTCGTCGGGGGCGGCCCCGTCGGCCCAGGCCTGCAGACGCACCGCCAGCCCCACGCAGGCGAGCAGGCCCACCAGGAGGCCTGCCGCCCGCGGCGCCAGGGTGGACGACGGAGGCGCCTCGGACCCGGTCAGCGGCGCCTTCTCAGCGGCACCAGCAGGAGCGCGAGCAGCAGCCACCCGCCCGATGCAGCCCCGCCCTGGGCGCAGGCGGCCCCCCCGCCATTGCCCGGCGGCTTGCTGCCGCCGCCGCTGCCCGTGTCGGTGTCGTCGGGCGCATCCGGGGTGGTGCTGGTGTCGCCGGTGGCCCCCGGATCCCAGGCCGTGTCGCCCCCATCAGGGTCGCAGGCGTCGCCCACGCTGTCGTCGTCGGCATCGCGCTGGGCGGGGTTGAAGACCCCGGGGCAGTTGTCGTCGCACGAGGCCACGCCGTCGCCGTCGGCATCGGCATCGGACACGCCGCAGCCGCAGGCGCCCGGCACGGCCTTCGCCGGGTCGGAGGGGCACTGGTCGACGCAGTCGTTCGCGCCGTCGCCGTCGCTGTCGACGCTGCAGGGATCGGGGGGGCCGCCGCCACCGCCCGGGCAGGCCGTGGACGGCGTGAGGCGCACGGCGTCGGCCACCACGTAGGCGCCGGGCGTGGTCCACCGCGACAGCACCACCTCGTTCCAGCCGGTGGTGAACAGCCAGTCGCCCAGGGTGACCCACTGGCTGCCGAGCCCGCGCTGGTCGACCGACCTGCGGCCCACCTCGGCCCCTGCGGCGTTCCAGCCGAGGAAGGTGGCGTTCGGCGCGCGATCCGTGGCCGCCGTCCACCACGCCTCCACCGTGTAGCAGGTGGGTGCGGTGGTGCGGAAGCGGAAGTGGGCGGGGTCGGAGACCGCCTCGGTGGGGGCCACGTAGTAGCCGGTGTTCCAGTAGCCGCTGACGTTGGCCGACGAGACCCACGCCGAGCTCACCACCATCTCGGCATCACCCGACGGGTTGGCGGCGTTGTTGCTGTCGATGATGCGCTGGCCCGCAGGCGGCGTGACGGGCCCCCCACCCCCGCACGCCGCCTTGGCCCGCCGGAGGTAGTCGCTCCAGGGCCAGTTGGGACCGGGGTCGATGCGGTTGGCCGGCTGGAGCTGGCCGTGCGCCACCACGTGGTAGGCGTCGAGCGGGATGCCCTGCCGCCGCGTGATGTCACACAGGAGCTCGGCGCTCGTCTGGATCTGCCCCGTGGAGAAGCTGGTCTGCGAGGCGCTGCCGCCGTGCTCGATGCCGATGGTGAAGCTGTTGGAGCCCACGCCGGACAGGTCGCACCGCGTGTTGCTGTTGAGCTTGCAGTCGTAGGTGGCCGAGATGTGCCAGGCCCGGTTGGCCTCGGCCACGAGCTGGCTGACCTCCGACCCCGCCTCGTCGACCACGTAGTGGGCGCTGACACCGCTGCCGCTGTTCACCAGCCAGCTCCAGCAGCCGCTGTAGGCACCCTCGCAGGTGTGGATGATGACCAGCTCGGGATCGAAGGACCCCCGGCTGTTGAAGTTGGGCGACGCGCGCCACTTCGCCGAGGCGAAGTCCACCCCGCGACGGCCGGCCTCCACGGGTGCGGCGAAGTCGGGCACCACGTCGACCTTGCCCAGCAGCGCCCCCTCCACGCGCACCCCGCCGCGCAGGGCGTCGTACACGCGCGCCACCTGCTCGGCGGCGGCCTCCGGGTGGTGGGCCACGCCTCCCCAGCGGGCCACCACCGGCGCCCAGGCGGCGTGGCCGTCTGCCGCCACGCCGGCCTCGGCCGCCCACGCCGCGAGCTGGAAGGCGCCGGCTCGGAGGTGGGCGTCGAGCGTGTGGCAGGCGGCGTGCTCGCCTACGCCCGCGCGCGCCGCGGCCTCGGCCACGAGATCGACCGGCAGGCCCAGCACGCCACAGCGCCCGGGCCGCCCCGGGTGCTCCTCGAGGGGCTGCACCATCTGCACGCCCGTGTGCACCCGGGCCAGGGCGGCGAGCAGGCCCCGGGGCACGCCCGCAGCCTCCTCGGCCGCGGCGAAGGCCTCGGCCGGCGTGGCCAGCGCCACGGGCTCGCCCGGCGACGGGCCGACCTCCGGGGTCGCGACCGGCGCGTCCACGGCGTCGCCGCACGCCATCAGGCTCAGCAGGAGCAGCCGTCGCACGCAGCCTCCTCGGGCGCGCATCCTATCACCGCGCCTCGCCGCCGTGGGGGTCCCACCCGGAAGGCCGGGCGGAAGTCCGAGGGCTATGGTCGGCTCCGACGAGGACTCGGATGCCGGACGCGCGCCCCGTGACGACGCTGATCGTCCCCTGCTTCGACGAGGCCGGCCGGCTCGACCCCGCGCCCTTCCTCGCCTTCGTCGACGCCCACCCCGAGGTGCGGCTGCTGTTCGTGGACGACGGGAGCGCCGACGACACCCTCGCGGTGCTGCAGGGCATGGCGGCCGAGCGCCCCGACCAGCTCGACGTGCTGGCGCTGGCGCCCAACCGCGGCAAGGCCGAGGCGGTGCGGCGGGGCATGCTCCACGTGCTCGCCGGCGACACCGCCTACGTCGGCTACTGGGACGCCGACCTCGCCACCCCGCTCGCCTTCGTGCCCGACTTCGTGCGCCTGCTGGTCGAGCGTCCGCGCCTCGAGATGGTGCTCGGCGCCCGCGTGAAGCTGCTGGGTCGCGAGGTGCAGCGCAGGCCGCTGCGGCACTACTTCGGTCGCGTGGCCGCCACGATGGCCTCCTGGCTGCTCGGGCTGCCGGTGTACGACACCCAGTGCGGTGCCAAGCTGCTGCGGGTGGGCCCGGGCACGGCGGCGCTGTTCGCCGAGCCCTTCAGCACCCGCTGGGCCTTCGACGTGGAGCTGCTGGCCCGCTGGCGGGGGCAGCACCCCGGCGTGGCCGGCGAGGCGGCGGGCGACTTCCTCGTGGAGGTCCCCCTGCTGCGCTGGCTCGACGTGCACGGGAGCAAGGTGAAGGCCACCGACCTGCTGCGAGCACCCTGGGACCTGCTCCGCATCGCCTGGCGCTACCGGCGGGAGCTGGCCCGGGGCTGACCGTCGCTACCGGTAGCCCTCCGCCTGCAGGCCGAAGAGGCGCGCGTACCGCCCGTCCATCGCCACCAGCTCCGCGTGGGTGCCGAGCTCCACCAGCCGCCCGTGATCGAGCACGGCGATGCGGTCGGCCATGCGCACCGTGCTGAAGCGGTGGGAGATCACCACGGCGGTGCGGCCCTCGGTGAGCTCGCGGAAGCGCTCGAAGACGCGGTACTCCGCCTCGGCGTCCATCGCGGCCGTGGGCTCGTCGAGCACCAGGATGTCGGCGTCGCCGCGCATGAAGGCCCGCGACAGCGCCACCTTCTGCCACTGACCGAGCGACAGCTCCCGGCCGTCCTGGAACCACCGGCCCAGCTGGGTGTGGAAGCCGTCGGGCAGCTCGTCGACGAAGGCGGCGGCGAGGCCCTTGTCGGCCGCCTCGGCCCAGCGCGCCTCGTCGCCGAGGTGGTCCACGTCGCCCACGCCGATGTTCTCGCCCACGAGGAACTGGTAGCGCACGAAGTCCTGGAAGATCACGCCGATGCGCCGGCGCAGGGCCTCCAGGTCCCAGTCCGCCACGTCCAGGCCGTCCACGGTCAGCCGACCGCCCTCGGGGCTGTAGAAGCCGGCGAGCAGCTTCACCAGCGTGGTCTTGCCCGACCCGTTCTCGCCCACCAGCGCGAGCTTCTCGCCCGGACGCAGCTGCAGGCTCACGTCGTCGAGGGCCGGGTGCTCCGACCCCGGGTAGCGGAAGGTGACGTGCTCGAAGCGCACGCCGTCCCCCGGGTCGGGCCCCGCGGTGGCGCCGCCGGCACGCTCGGGGCGGGCGCCGTCGAGGAAGCCGAAGAGGGCCGACAGGTACAGGTTGTCCTCGTACATCCCGCCCACCGAGGCCAGCGCCCCGCCGATCACGGTCTGCCCCTGGCGGAAGAGCGCCAGGTACATGGTCATGTCGCCCAGCGAGATGCGGCCGCCCGCCGCGTCCCACGCGATCCAGCCGTACATGCCGTAGAGCGCCGCCGTGCCCAGCAGGCCCAGCGCCGCCCCCCAGGCCCCCCGTCGCAGGGTGAGCGCCCGGTCCTCGGCGTAGAGCCGCTCGAAGATGGCGTGGTAGCGCCGGAGCAGCTCGGGACCGAGCCCGAAGAGCTTCACCTCCTTGGCGTGGTCCTCCCGTGCGAGCAGCACCTCCAGGTAGTTCTGCTGGCGCGTCTCGGCGGTGCGCCACGAGAACAGGCGGAAGGCCGCATCCGAGAAGCGCGTCTCGACGAGGAAGCCCGGCACCGCCGCCACCGCCAGCACGAGCACCGCCCACGGCGAGAACGACCAGAGCAGGCCCCCCACCGTGACGAGGGTGATCGCGTCCTGCACGAGTCCGAAGGTGCGACGCGCGAGCGACAGGGGGCGGGTGGAGGCTCCCCGACGCGCCCGCACGAGCCGATCCTGGAAGTCCGCGTCCTCGAACTGCGCCAGCGACAGCGTGACCGTCTTGTCGAGGATGCGGGTGTTCACCACCTGGCCGAGGCGCGCCCGCAGCAGCTGGTCGAGCACGCCGAGGGCGCGCTGCACCAGGCCCCGGAACCCCACGAGACCGGCCTCCACGGCCACCCAGCCCAGCGCCACCCAGCCGTCGGCGCCGTCGCGCGCCGCCGCCACCACGGCGTCCACGAGCTGCTTGCCCACCCAGGCCACCGACGCCGGCAGCAGCCCCGCCAGCACGGTGAGGACCGCGATGGCCGCCAGCAGGCGCGGATCGGTGGCCCACACCAGACCCACGGCCCGCGGCGTGAAGCGGAAGACCTCGAAGAAGGCGCGCACCCGGGCCAGCGGACCCCCCACGGGCTCCGGCACGGGCGGCGGCGCCCCCGGCAGTGCGTGGGGGTGGGCCATGGACCGTCCTGGTGAGCGCGTCGCCCCGAGGAGGGAGGACCGCAGCCCGCTCTCGTAGACACGTCGCGGAGCGGGTCAACGCGCAGGCCGACAGGCGTCCCCCGCGGGACCGGCGAGGGTACAGCGGAAGGGCCCTACGACCGATGGACGCTGACACCCGAAGCCCGTATCCTCCGCGGGTCCGAGGACTGCCATGCTCGCACTGCTGCTCGCCCTCACCGTGGTCGCGCCCGCCCAGGACGGAGAGGGGCCCATCGTCCCGCGCTGGCCGCCCGACCCGCCCCCCGGCGAGCCGGCCCCGGAGCCCACGCCGCCGGCCGAGCCCACCGAGCCGGCCCCGGAGCCGGTGGCCCGGCCCGAGCCCACCCCCGTGCTGATCGGGGGCATGAAGGAGCGCGAGGAGCCCGCCCCCGCGGCGCCGGCCGAGGACCCCGACCGCCTGCGCTACGAGCTCGGCGTGCGCGCCCGCTACATCAACCTGCCCGCCGCCATCCTCGACGGCTGGTACACCGACAGCAACACCACCGGCTGGCCGCTCGAGCAGAGCCGTCCCGTGGTGCAGGGCATGTCCTTCGGCCTCGAGTTCAACGTCCAGAAGAAGCAGACCTTCGGCCTCTTCTACATCGAGTACGCCCACAGCCTCGTGGAGGCCGGGTACTGGGACCGCCGCAACCAGGGCGTGCAGTCCGACCTCGACGGCACCTGGGTGCGCCCGTCGAAGGTCTACGGCGCCGTGATCATCGGCGCGAACGGCGTGTACGACGCCCCGGTGGTCACCCTGGCCCAGACGAAGGGCCGCTTCGCCATGTCCTTCGTCATCGGCGGCGGCCTCGGCATCGCCGTGCTCGTGGGCGAGCTCGACCAGTGGGTGGCCGACCAGGGCACCACCCCCTTCACCCCCGCGTACGCCCGCAAGGACCTCGTCCCCCCCGACAAGAAGGTGGATCTCCGCTCCCCCGTGTGGCCGGCGCCCGACCTGATGATCGGCTTCAAGTTCCTCTTCGTCGACCACGCCTGGTTCCGCCTCGAAGGCGGCCTCCACGGCGCCCTCTACGGGGGGATCACGGTCGGGGGGCGCTTCTAGGTCGCGCTCGATCGGCAGCCGCCACAGAGGCACAGAGGGCACGGAGGGGTGCACAGAGCCAGGGAACCTGCGGCGGGCCGGACCGGACTGCCACCACGATCACCCTCTGTGCCTCCCCGCGCGGCGCGGCAACGCGCCGCCCTCCACGACGACGCCCAGCCCCAGGGCCCCCAGGTCCCAGGCCCCGCGGAACCCACCCAGCGAGGCTCAGAGGCCCGCCCCCGCCTCCCTCTGTGCCGGCCTCTGCGCCCTCTGTGCCTCTGTGGCGGCTGACAAGGCCGACGCACCCAGACATCGAGGCACAGAGGATCTCTACTCGACGACGACGAAGCCCCTGTCGAACCTCGCCTCTCGTCCCTGGACGCGGGCCCGATCGCCCATCATCCAGAGGACGAAGGTGTAGGTGCCGCCGCCGGCGCCCAGGTGCCAGAGGCTGTGGAGCTGGAGGGCCTGGGCGGGGTGGTCGCAGGGGAGCCACACGTGCTCGGGGAGCCAGCAGCCGAAGAAGGTGCCGAGGAAGCCCAGGGCGGCGCCGGCGAGGAGGAGGACCAGCAGGCGGGGTGCCGGGCGGATCCAGGTGAAGAGGACGCTGGCGATGGTGAGGTACGAGACGAGGCCGGCGTAGGTGACCAGGAAGATGGCGAAGAAGGCGGCGGAGACGGCGTAGGCCACCGTGAAGGCCACGGCGTAGAGCACGAAGGTCCAGGCCAGGGCGCGGCCCTCGTCGCGCAGGGCGCCGCGGTGCAGCACCACCCAGGTGGCGATGAGCCCGGAGTAGATCATCGGCAGCTCGTCCAGCGCCTGGGGCAGACGCAGCAGCGTGCCGTGGAAGGCCGCGCTGCCCGCGCCCACGAACAGGAGGAAGACGAAGCACAGGGCGAAGCGCCGCTCGAGGCGATCGCGCAGCCCCGCCCAGCGCCACAGGCCGTAGAGCCCGAGCGCCACCATCGGCAGGCTCGACAGGGTGTTCCACCACTCCGCGACGTAGGGCGTCACGGCGTAGTTCGGCTCGCACCAGTCGACGGCGGCGGGGATCCCACGGCCGGTCCAGAAGCCCTCTGCCACGCACCCTCCGCGCGCGACCGCGGGTACCGCACCCCCGGGGGCGCGTCGACCCCGTGTGGGCGGGACGACCCGCGACACGACGGAAGGCCGCGCCCCTCGCCGGGGTCGGATAGACCGGACCACGTCCTGCCCGGGAGTCTCGATGTCTGCTGTCGCCCGCCGCGTGGTGCTGCCCCTCGGCGTCGCCTTCGCCGTCGCGACCCCCTTCGCCCTGGCCGACGCGCTCGCGCCCGACACGGTGCAGCCCGCCATCGCGCACACCGTGGCGATGATCCTCGACTACCAGCACTACGACCGGCAGAAGGCCATCGACGACGCCCTGTCGAAGGCCTGGCTCGACGGCTACCTCGACCAGCTCGACTACGGCCGTCTCTACTTCCTCGCGTCCGACGTGCAGGAGTTCCGCACCCGCTTCGCCACGGTGCTCGACGACGACGTGCTCGCGCCCCAGCCCAGCCTCGACGCGGCCTTCGCGATCCACACGCGCTTCCTGGAGCGCCTCGGGCAGCGGATGGACCACATCGACAAGGTGCTCGCGGCGAACGCCTTCGACTTCTCCGACCCCGCCCGCACGGTGGACGTGGACCGCCACGAGGACCCCTGGGCCACCACCCCGGCCGAGCTCGACGCCATCTGGCGCGACCGCATCGCCGCCGAGGTGCTCGGCATGCTGCTCAACGGCGAGGAGCGCGCCAAGGCCATCGAGCGCCTCCAGGTCCGCTACAAGCGCATCCGCACCGATCTCACCTCCCTCGAGTCCGTCGACGTCCTCGAGCTCTACCTGGTGGGCCTCACCGAGTCCTTCGACCCGCACTCCCGGTGGCTCAAGCCGGTGTCGAAGGAGTCCTTCGACATCGACCTGCAGGACTCCCTCACGGGCATCGGCGCCGTGCTCACCATCGAGGACGGCTACACCACCATCCGCGAGCTGGTGGCCGGCGGGCCCGCCGACGGCACGGGCGAGCTCGCGCCCGGCGACCGCATCCTCGCGGTCACGCAGGGCGACGACGGCGATCCCGTCGACGTGGTGGAGATGCGCCTCGACAACGTGGTGCAGCTCATCCGCGGCCCGGCCGACACCGTGGTGCGCCTCACCATCCACCCGAAGGAGGCCGCCGACCCCGCCGAGCGTCGCGAGGTCCGCATCGTGCGCGACAAGGTCAAGCTCGACCGCGCCGCGGCGAAGGGCGCGATCCACGCCTGGGACGACGTGCAGGTGGGCGTGCTCGACGTGCCCAGCTTCTACGTGGACGCCGCCGCCCGTCGCGCCGGCGATCCCGAGTGGGCCAGCACCGCCCGCGACATGCGCCGCATCCTCGGGCAGTTCCAGCAGCAGGGTGTCGACGTCGTGGTGGTGGATCTGCGCCGCAACGGTGGCGGTGCCCTCGACCAGGCCATCGAGGTCAGCGGCCTGTTCATCGACACCGGCCCCGTGGTGCAGACGCGCGACAACGGCGGCCGCATCGACGTCTTCGACGATCGCGAGGCCGGCGTGGCCTGGGACGGCCCCCTCGTGGTGCTCACCAGCGAGGGCTCGGCGTCGGCCTCCGAGATCTTCGCCGGCGCCATGCAGGACTACGGCCGCGGCCTCGTGGTGGGTGCCAAGGCCACCCACGGCAAGGGCACCGTGCAGAACCTGCAGAACCTCGGCCGGTCGCTGCGCCGCGCCGGCGTGAAGGCCGACCCCGGCGACGGCGGCGCGCTGAAGTTCACCTCCCACATGTTCTTCCGCGTGGACGGCCGCTCCACCCAGGTGATGGGCGTCGAGGCCGACATCGTGCTGCCCAGCCCGCTGGAGGGCCTCGACATCCGCGAGGCCGACCTCGACAACCCGCTGCCCTTCAGCAGCATCCCCCCCGCCACCTACGCCCCCCTCGGGCTGGGCGTGGACGTGGGGCGCCTGCGCACCGCCAGCGCGGCCCGTGTGGCCGCCGACCCGGAGTTCGGCTTCCTCCGCGAGGCCATCGTCGAGCGCTCCCGTCAGCGCGAGCTGGGCACCATCTCGCTCCACGAGGCCACGCGTCGCGCCGAGCTCGACCGCATGAAGGACCGCGCCGAGGCACGGAAGGCGGCGCGCGCCGACGCCACCAGTGACGTGCCGCCCGCCCGCCCGCTCGACGGCAAGGCGCCGCCCCCCGAGCCCACCCCCCCCGCGCCCCAGGACGGGGAGGAGGTGGAGACCGAGGGCCCCGACGCCATCCTCGACGAAGCGCTCCGCATCGCACGCGACATGGTCCTGCAGGGCCGCTCGTAGACGAGGCGCCTCCTCCACTCCCGGCGTACCGGATGGACGTCGATCACGGGTGTTCCGAAGTGTTCGATGTGGAATGTCCGCAGTCCCCTTGCGGAACATCCGTCGATGGCTAGAATGCGGGGGAAGGCAGCGCCGCCGGCGCACTCGTCCCCATTCCCCAGTCTCTCGAGCCTGTCGGCCCCCGCACACGGACGTGTGGAAACCCCTCGGGGAGCGGCCGACCCCCCCAAGGCTCACCCGCCCGACGGCGCTGCCCTTCCCCCGTCTCCCCCGCGACGCTACGCGTGCGCATGGCCTCGTCGACCGCGGTCCCGCCGCCCCCGTCCCCGCCGAGCCTGCGGCGACCGCCCGGTGCGCGCACCACGCTGTGGGCCACCCTGCTGGTGCTCGGGATCGCCTTGCCCGGTGCGGCAGCCGCCGGCGTGAGCGCGCTGTCGATGCTGGTGGCGGAGCCCGGCGTGGCCCTCGCCGCCACGGGCCTCGCCACCGCCACCGCGGTGCCGTACTGCGCCGCGATCCTGTGGGTGGACCGCAACGAGCAGGAGCCGTGGTGGCTGCTGCTCACCGCCTTCCTGTGGGGCGCGCTGGCCGCCACGGGCGTGGCGCTGGCGGTGAACGCCACCGCGATGGCCATCGGCACGGCCGTGGTGGGCGACGCCGAGCGGGCCGCCACGCTCACGGCGTGGGTGGTGGCCCCGCTCACCGAGGAGCCCCTGAAGGCCACCGCCCTGGCCTTCCTGTTCACGGCCTACCGCCACCACGTGGACAACGTGCTCGACGGGCTCGTGTACGGGGCCCTCGTGGGGATGGGCTTCGCCTGGTTCGAGAACATCCTGTACTACGCACACGCCGCCGAGGAGGGGGCCAGCGCGATGGTGGTGCTGGCCTGGATGCGGGGGGTGCTCAGCGGGGTGGGCAGCCACGCCACCTTCACCGCGCTGGTGGGGGTGGGCGTGGGATTGTCGCGGGTGCTGCGGCGCGGGCGCGGCGCCTGGCTGGTGCCGTGGGCGGGCCTGGCGGTGGCCATCGTGGCGCACGCCACCTGGAACATCTTCTCGGCCGCGGTCCTCGCCGACGCCCAGGGCCCCGACGTCTACCTGGTGCGCATGCCGCTGGCGGTGGTGCTCCTGCAGTTCCCCTTCCTGATCACGCTCCTGGGCGTGACGCTGGCCACCTGGCGGCAGGAGGAGGGCATCCTGCGCACCTTCCTCGCGCTGGAGCCGCGCGACGTGGTGCTGCCCGGCGACATCGATCGCCTCGTGCCCGCCCGACGACGCCTGGAGGACGGCGCCCGCGCCTTCCTCACCTCTGGCGTGCTCGGGTGGTGGCAGCACCGTCGCCTGGCCCAGCTGCTGGTGCGCATCGCCTTCGAGCGGTGGCACCACCTGGAGGACGGGCTGCCGTGGGAGGTGGACGAGGACGCCGAGGTGGCCGGCCTGCGCGCCCGGGTGCGGGAGCTGCGACGCCGGGGGGTGGTGCTCGCCCACCCCGCGCCCGGCCCGCGGGCACGCCGGGCGCGTGGACCGCGCTAGCCCTCCTCGACCACCTGCCGGCCCGACAACAGGGCGTAGGTGATGCGCACGAGCGCCCCCTTGTCGGGCACGAAGCCCACCAGGGCCACGCTGTTGCGCACGGGATCGTAGCGGAAGCCGAAGCAGGCCTCGGGCGCGCGCCCGGCCGCGGCGCAGGCGGCGTCGAGGTCTCCGGGACCGGCCACCTCCACGCCCTCCCAGCGCGCTTCCTGCGTGCGCACCACCACCTGCAGCGAGCCGTCCACCGGCACCTGCGACAGCACGTACTGGTCGCGCAACCCCGCCGCCTGCAGGCCCAGGTCCTCGAGCACGGGCACCCAGTCGTCCTCGCAGATCGAGCGGTGGATGCCCCCCACCCGCATCGTGGTGACCACGTAGCGGCTGCCGTAGGAGGCCTGGTTGGTGCCGCTGTCGCAGCCGTTGGGCTTGGGACCCACGATGCTGTTGAAGGTGACCGGGATCTCGGGGTCGGCCTTCATGGTGCGCAGCGAGGTGGCCAGCTCGGTGGGATCCACGCGGTCCTCCGAGCTGTCGTCCTCGTCGGAGATCACCACGATGTGCAGCCCGGCGTCCTCGCGCAGGAAGCCCGCGTTCGCCGCGATCAGCTCGCTGTGGGGCTGGAAGACGCCCTGCTTCACGGCGAGCAGGCCCATCTCGTCCATGGACCCGCCCACGCCCACCCGCACCAGCATCTCGAAGAGCTCGCGCACGTGGGGGGTGTCCTGGCTGAGCCAGGCGTAGCCGGCCACGCGCCGCAGGGAGCCGGCCAGGCCCTCGAGCTCGGCGTCGGTGGTGGTCACCCCGATGTGCCAGTCCATGCCGGAGCCGTCGAGGTAGTCGAAGAAGGCGGGCAGGTTCGTGGCGAGCTTGTCCTGCTCGTCCGACATCGAGCCGCTGTCGTCGATGACCCAGAGCACGTCCACCTTCGCCGGGATGGTCTGCCAGGTGGACTCGGTGCGCGTGGGCGTCTCGAGAGGCGGCGCCTGGCCCCGGCCCCGGGCCAGCGACAGGTCGTAGACGCCCACGTCGGAGCAGGCGGCGAGGCCCGCCAGCAGCAGCAGCTCAGGGCACCTCACGGCGCACCTCCATCACCACGCGGTGGCCGGCCTTGAGCTGGCCGATGCCGAAGACGTCGTCGTAGCGCACGGTGAGCAGGTCGCCGTCGAGCCGCGCCACGGCGCCCTCGGCGTTCACCGTCTCCTTGTTCTTCGCGCCCAGGCCCAGATCGAGCCGGAAGGGCACGGGCGCGGCCGGGTCGAGCGTGCCGAAGCCCACGCCCACGATCGGGCCGTAGGGCGCGCCGAGGGTGTTCTTCGGGTCCCACGTGGGGCAGGCGAGCTCGGCGATGACGTGGCGCGCCGCCTTGCCGTCCACCACGAGCGAGGCCGTGCCCGCGCACACCGGGTTCACGATGCCGAAGGGGATCACCTCGGTGAGCGTGAAGGTGCCCGTCCACCGTCCGTCGAGGGCGGTGGGCCCGATGGGCGCGTCGGTGCGGGACACGTCCTCGCCGCGATCGCCTTGGCCGGGGGCGCGGCTCCAGTCGATGGCGGTGTCGTCCCGCCGCGCAGGGCCGCCGGTGTCGTCGGTGCCGTCGTCGGTGGTGTCGTCCGCGGGCCCGTCGGCTGCGCCCGCGCAGCCGGCCGCGATCAGCACCGGACCCAGGATCGACCGCACGTCGCGCCTCCTCACGCCCGCCAGCCTACGTCCTCCGGAGCGCCGCGGCGGCTCGGGGGTGTCAAGCGATCGTCGCCCCGCCGCGCGGGCCGGCAGCACGCCTCGCCGACCTTGCCGCGCGAGGCCGGCAGGCGTAGCGTCCGCGGGGGAGGTCCCATGGAATACGTCACGCTGCGCTTCGTGCACCTGGTCTTCGGCATCCTGTGGGCCGCAGGCGGCATCATCATGGGCTGGTGGGTGCTGCCCGCCGTGAAGGCCGCCGGACCCGCCGGCGCGCCCGTGGCCCAGGGGATCATGGCGCGGAAGTTCCCGCAACTCATGGGCCTGTCGGCCCTGCTGGCGGTGCTGTCGGGCCTGAGGCTCTACCAGCTGAAGTTCTCCACCGCGTGGGTGGCCTCGGGCGAGGGCGTGGTGCTCACCCTCGGGATGATCGTCGGCCTGTCGGCCTTCGGCATCGCGATGGGCGTGCAGCGGCCCCGGGCGGCGCGCCTCGCCGCGCTGGGGGCCGAGGTGGCGGCGCAGGGCGGCCCGCCCACGGAGGCGCAGGCGGCCGAGCTCGGCGCGCTCCGGGAGCGCATGGGCAAGGCGGGCAACGCCATCGCCTGGCACCTCGCCACGGTGGTGGTGCTGATGGCCGGGTACCGGATGGCGGCCGTGCTCACGATGTGAGTCGGCGCGGTCCCCGTCAGGGGCGGTCCCACCGCAGGCCACGGACCACCGGCCACAGGTCGGTGGAGGCGTCCTGGCAGGGAGCGTGGGCGCAGCGCAGCCAGAGGTCCACCACCTGGCCCTCCAGCACCCGCAGCGTGTGCTCGGCGCGGGTGGGGAAGTGCTGCTCCGCGCGCACCGACACGCCGCCCGCGCGCGCGTCCACCGTCCACCCGGCGTCGGGGTCGCCCACGGGGAAGGCCGTGCCGTCGCGCCAGGGCACGAGCTCGACCGACCGCGCCCGCAGCGACAGCGGGAACCCACGGTCCCCGTCGAGGGTGGGCGTGCCGAGCGGCACCACGCCGGCACCCCAGCCCGCGTCCAGACGCAGCGCCAGCGCCTGCCTCCCCCGCCCCACCGTCGCCGACCACGACGTGCCACGGAGGCCCAGCGGCACGGTGTCGGCCCAGGGCGCGCCCGCCGGTGGCGCGGCCCCCGGCGCGAGCGGCTGCACCTGCAGATCGGCCGACAGGCCCACCACCCGGAAGTCGTCCCGGAGGTCCACGTCGATCCGGACGGTGGCGGTGCCCAGGTCGAGGGTGTCGCCCGGCGACGGGCGCACGTCCCAGCGCTGCAACAGCACCCCGTCGCGGCGCTCGGGATCGGGCAGCGACAGCTCCCAGGGACCCGCGCCCTCCGGCAGCAGGAGCACCGCGTCCCCGGTGGCGGGATCCACTGTGGCCGTGGCCAACGAGGACCCCGACACCAGCACCAGCGAGACCTGGCGAGACGGTGGTGCGCCGTCCACCCGCACCGTCACCGGCACGCGCGTCGCTGCCACCGACAGCTCGCCCACGTCGAGCTCGCCCTCCGACACGGGCAGCTCGGCCACCGGGTGGGTGGCGAAGGCCCCGTCGTCGGTGGCCAGGATCGCCAGCACGCGCACCTCGCCCGGTGGCACCCAGCACGACCAGCTGCCGTCGGGCGCGACGTCACCTGCGGGACCCGGAAAGGGCACGAGGTCGGCGGCACCGCCGCAGCCGACCCGCATGCGCACCCCGGGCAGCGGGGCGAGGCGGCCGTGGACGCGGCGCAGCCGTGCCGGACCCGACACGACCACGGGCCCCGGCACGTCGCCCACCTCCACCGGCGTGACGAAGGCCTGCCGCTGCCGCATCCCGTCGGTCTTCCAGGACAGGAATCCGCGCACCCCGTGGCGGCCGGGCGGCAGCACCACCCGCGCCGTGGGCTCGGGCTGGGCGAAGGGATCCCCATCCCACGGCACCACCGTCGTCCCTGCCTCGGTGACCACGGCCTCCAGCTCCACCGTCACCGCGTCGTCGGCGCCCACCAGCTCGGCCAGCCCCGCCACCGAGGGGCGCAGCTCCACCTGCACCCCGGGGACCTCGAGGGTGAGCTCGCCCGGCGCCCTCACCACGAGGACCCGCGGGGCGGCGTCGTGGGCCAGGCGCGCGGTGGAGCCGCCGAAGTCCTCCCACCGCACGAGGTGGCGTCCGGGGCGGAGGGTGACCGCGACGGTGTCGCCGCCGTCGACCGGCAGCGCCGCCACGCGGCGATCCCCCGAGCCGTCGTGCACGAAGACCAGGTCGCCCACCGCAGGCGTCCAGCACGACGGGATGGGCACCAGGCCGGGCACGCCGTCGCACACCAGGGGCTGCTCGGGCCACGCACGACCGCCGATGCGCAGCCGCAGCGTCACGTCGACGCCGTCGGTCGCGGGCGCGAGGTCCACCCGGTAGCGATCGTGGGCGAGCGGAGGGCAGGTGCCCGAGGCCTCGTCGCAGGCCGCTCCATCGGGGCAGCGGCCCTGGAACCTGCCGCCCACGTTGCAGGCCGAGGCCGCGTGGCCGGTCACCGGCAGGTCCGACCAGCACACGTCGGCGCAGGGCTCTCCCGGGTCCACGAAGTCGCCCGTGTCGAGCGGCGTGTAGAGGAAGGGCGCGTCGGGCGTGTCGGTCTCGACCGCGGTGTCGCCCCCGGAGGTGTCGTCCTCCGACCCCGTCTCCACGCCCGGGGCGTCGCTGTCCGGCGTCGACGAGGGGACCTGCGGGGCACAGGCCACGGCCATGCCCACCGCGATCATGCCCGGATGCCCCCACCAGCTCCCCATCGGTCGCCCTCCGCGCGCAGGCTAGCCGACGATCTCCCCCACCGTCAGGGATCGAGGCGGTAGCGCACCCGTACCTCCACGTCCTCGGACACCAGCGCGCCTTCCTGCAGGCCGGCGGGGGCCGCGGGCCGCACGGCGAACGCGGCCGCGCCCTGGGCGCTGAAGCCGAGGACCCGACCCGGTCGCACCGGGTCCACCTCGGTGGCACAGCCCGCGCCCTCCGGCACCGAGGCGTCGACGAGCGCCGTCCAGCAGAGATCCTCGGGTGACGACGGCGGCGCCGCATGGGCGTCCACCGCTACCCAGGCGCCGCCGTCCCAGACCACCAGCTCGGCGCCCGGGCGGGTGACGCCGCCCGGGTGGCCCTCCCCGCCGGCACGCCACGTGGCGCCCACCGCCCGGATCCGCGCCTCCGGCACGCGCGCCGCGTCCCACGGCACCTCCAGCACCATGGCGGCGGTGGGGCTGGACCTGCCCTTCCACAGCCAGGTGTCGCGACACTCGGGGCGGGTGTCGTTCCCGCACGCTCCGTCCCGCTCGCCGTAGCCTCCGGACGCCAGCAGCACGTCCAGGACGGGATCGTGGATCAGCCCCACCTCCTGCCGCGCAGGCGGCGAGGGCTGCGCGCCGAGGGCCGTCCAGGTGACGCCGTCCCACGACCAGAGGTCGTTGCACCGCGTGCCGGAGGGATCCCCGCAGGCACCGACCTCCTCGACCTCGCCACCGAACAGCAGCACCGTGCCGCGCACCTCGTCGTAGGCGAGCCCGTGGCCCGCCCGTGCCGGCGGCGAGACCAGCGGGTGCTGCTCGGTCCAGCCACTGCCGTCCCACACCCAGGTGTCGCCGCAGGACCGGCTGTCCACGATGCCGCACCCGCCGCGCGAGGCCACCTCGCCCCCGAACAGCACCATCACGCCGTGCGCCGCGTCGAAGGCCATGGCGCTGCGGTCCCGGCGCCCCGGAGCGCCCGACGGCGTCTGCTTCGTCCACGCGGCACCGTCCCAGGTCCACGTGTCGCCGCAGTCCTCGTTCGCGCCGTCACAGCGCGCATTGGACGCCGAGGTGCCGCCGAAGAGCACGGTCTGCCCCCGCACCGGATCGTGGGCGAAGGCCGCGGCCCGGCGGGCGGGTGGAGACGGATCCACCACGTGCTCCGTCCACGACGTGCCGTCCCAGGTCCACGTGTCGGCGCACACCCGGGCGTCGAAGGGCGGGCAGTCGGCCATCTCGTCGGCGTAGCCCCCGAACACCACGGTGACCTCGCGCTGCGCGTCCCACGCCGACGCCAGGCCCGAGCGCGCCGGGGGGGAGCTGGCGGGCGTGCGCTGCAGCCAGCCCGCCGGGGTCCACTCCCAGGTGTCGTTGCAGTAGCCGCTGCCCAGCACGCCGCAGCGACCGATGGGCACCCCGTAGCCACCGAAGAGCACCCCGCGCCCCCGCGCGGCGTCGTAGGCGATCGGTGCCGCGGTGCGGGCCGGCGGCTGCTCCGACAGGGCCCGCAGCTCGGTCCACACGCCGCCCGCGTCCGCCCACAGTCCCTCGCAGGACGTCCCGCCGACGTCGGCGCAGGGACCGCCCAGCGAGCCCCTCCCGCCGAACAGCAGGAGCCGCCCGCGCTCGGGATCGAAGACGAGCTGCGCCTCCGCCCGACGCGGCGGCACCTCCGGGCGCACGTCCTCCGTCCAGGTGCTCCCGTCCCAGACCCACAGGTCGTCGCACTCCCGCTCGTTCGAGCCGTTGCACTTCTTCCCGGGCGCCCTCCGCCCTCCGGTCATCACCACGGCGCCGCGCGCCCCGTCCCAGGCCATCGCCGGGTTCTCGCGCTCGGCGGGAGCGCTGGCAGGCGTGCGCTCGGTCCACGTGGACCCGTCCCACGCCCAGGTGTCGCTGCACTGCTCCACGTCGCCGGCCCCGCAGCCCCCGTTCCCCGCGTTCGTGCCACCGAAGAGCACCACCTCGCCGCGGACGGGATCGTAGGCCATGGCGTGGCGGACCCGGCGGGGCGGCGAGGTGGGCGGTGCCATCTCGGTCCAGGTGCTGCCGTCGAAGACCCAGGTGTCGGCCCGCTGCGCCGACCCGAAGGCGCAGCCCCCCCCGGTCTCGTCGCAGCCCCCGAAGAGCACCACCTGGGCGCGCGCAGGGTCGTAGGCCATCGCGTGGAGCATGCGCCCCGGCGGACGGACGTCCGGCGTGAGCTGCTCCCAGGTGCTGCCGTCCCAGGCCCAGGTGTCGCCGCAGCGGTTCCCGTCGAGCGGCACGCAGTCCTGGTCCATGTCGACGACGCCGCCCTGGAGGATCACGCGCCCGCGGGCGGCGTCGTAGACCATCGCGTGGTCGGCGCGGGGCGTGGGCGACGTGGGCGGATCGCGGCGGATCCAGCGGGAGCCGTCGTGCTCCCAGGTGTCGCCGCAGTAGGCCGACCCCTCGCGACCACAGACCCCCGACTCGTCGGCCCGGCCGCCGA
>JACKEO010000030.1 GCA_020632955.1 Alphaproteobacteria bacterium | reverse complement strand
CGCGCTCGGCGTCGAGGAGCAGGCGGTAGAGCGCCTTGAAGAGCTCGCGCTGGGCCTTCTTCACCTCGGCGGGCGGGTCGGCGTCGAGGGGCAGGCCGGCCATCAGCTTGGGCACGCCGTAGAGCAGGGACTCCAGCTTGTGGAGGGTCCACGGGGAGGAGGCCTCGGCGAGGAGGCGGGCGATGGCCTGCTGCTCGCGGGGGTCCAGCGCGTCCCAGGCGGCCCGGTCGAAGGCCTCGCGGGGACGCACCCGGTCCTCCTCGGGCAGCACGTGCTCCACCCAGCCGGCGGCGCAGGTCAGCCGCGGCTCGAGCTCGGCCTCCAGCGTGGCGGGATCGGGGTCGTCGTCGAGGTGGGCGGCGGCGATGCGCAGGGTCTGGGTGCGGTCGCCCTGGGTGGAGTCGAGTGCGGTCCAGAGGGTGCGGAAGGCCACGCGACGCCGGGGTGCGGCCACCTCGCCCGCCGAGGTGCGCAGGGCGCGGTGGTACATGGCGGCCTCGACGCCGTCGACCTCGCCGGCCTCCACCTTGCGGGCCAGGGCGTCCCACTCGTCGTAGGCGCGCCAGAGCTGCTCGCCGAAGTCGATGGCGAACTCGGCGTCGGGGCGGCGGCGCAGGTACAGCCAACGCAGCAGGGCGGGCTCGACGAACTGCAGGGCGAAGTCGGGCGTGGCGCTCACGCCGCGGGAGCTCGACATCTTCGACTGCCCGCCGAAGCCCACGAAGGCGTAGGGCACGTACTCGGGCGGGTCCCAGGCGAAGAAGGTGCGCACCAGCTCGGAGCCCACGGTGTAGCTGCTGCCGGGGGAGGAGTGGTCGGCGCCGCCGGGCTCGAAGTCCACCTTCTCGAAGGCCCAGCGCATGGGCCAGTCCACCTTCCACACCAGCTTGCCCGGGCTCTCGGTGCGCAGGTCGGCCTGGGCCACGCTGCCGTCACCGCGGCTGCGCCAGGTGAGCACGCAGGTGTCGGGGTCGTAGGACAGCAGCTCGGCATCGTCGCGGCCGGTGACGGGGTCGTAGACCCGGTAGGGCCAGAAGGCCTCGCGGCGCTCGTCGAGGGAGAGCTCCTGGAGCTTCTCGGTCTGGTAGCGCGCGAGCACCTCGAAGATCTCGTGGCGACGGGCGAGGCAGTCGCAGACCGCGTCGGCGTAGGCGTTGCGGGTGCCGTACATCTCGGACTGGCGCACCCACCGGGCCTGCACGCCCAGGGGCTCCACGGCGGCGCGGAACTGCTGGATGTAGCGGTCGGCCCACGAGGGCAGCTCGCCCTGGGGGTCGGGGACCCGGCTCAGGGGCTGGCCGATGAACTCGGCGAAGTGCTCGGGGATGCCGACGGGCACCTTGCGGAGGCGGTCGAAGTCGTCCCAGGAGTGGAGGTGGTCGACCTTGCGACCGCGGGCGCGCAGCTCCTCGGCCACGAAGTGCGTGGTGAGGACCTCGCGGAGGTTGCCGAGGTGGATGGGCCCGGACGGGCTGATGCCCGAGGCGCACACCAGGGTGTCGTCGGGACCCTTGTGGCGGGCGGCCCACGCCTCTGCGGCGTCGGCGGCGGCGGCGATCCAGTCGGCGGAGCGAGGGGCGGCGGTCACGTGGGCCTCCGGGCGGCCGGGCGCTCTAACGCATCCGGCGCGGAGGCTGGGGACGCGGTCAGGGCAGGCAGGTGCTCTCGATCACGGGCAGCAGCGTGGCGTCGGTGGCGGCGGCGAGCCGTGGGATGACGATCGAGGTGCGGATCGCCGACGCGAGGGCCGTCCACGCCACGTTCAGCTGGGCGGCGCAGCTTCCGTTGAAGGTGCCCGCCGCGGTGGCGACCGCGTCGGTGGCGCCCGCGACGAAGGAGCTCGTGCCGTCGGGCACCCAGACGAGATCGTAGCGGCGTGAGCCGACCCAGCGGGCGCCCGTCATCCATCCGGTGCCGGAGCAGGCGGCGAGCGTGACGTCGTAGCGGTCGCTGCTGGTGTTCAGGTCGAGCGTGACGTCGAAGCCCAGCTCGATGCCGGTGTCGTCGATGGTGACCGTGGTGGTGGCGTTGCGGACGAGGAGGTCGACGTTGGTGAGCCCCACCGGTCCGGCGCCGATCGTGCCGCCGAAGCCGTTCGCCAGGTTGGCCATCGCGGTGTTCGCGGCGGCCTCCAGCGTGGTGGTGAGGGCGTCCGTGTCGGGGGTGGCCTCGTCGCAGTCCAGCTCGAGGATGCCGCAGAACTCGAAGGCGCCGGGGTGGACGTCGGGGTCGTCGGGGGCGCAGTCCTGGGCGTCGGGCGTGCCGTCCTGATCGGTGTCGCCGGAGCCGGAGTCGCCGGAGTCGCCGGAGTCGCCGGAATCGCCGGAATCGCCGGAATCGCCGGAATCGCCGGAATCGCCGGAGTCGCCAACGGTGCCGGAGTCCCCCGAATCGCCGGAGTCGCCGCTGTCCCCGGAGTCACCGCTGTCCCCGGAGTCGCCGCTGTCACCGCTGTCACCGACGGTGCCGGAGTCGCCGGAGTCCCCCGAATCGCCGCTGTCACCGACGGTGCCGGAGTCGCCGGAGTCGCCGGAGTCGCCGGAATCGCCGGAATCGCCGACGGTGCCGGAGTTCCCGGAGTCACCGCTGTCGCCGACGGTGCCGGAGTCGCCGGAGTCGCCGGATTTCCCGGAGTCGCCGCTGTCTCCGGAATCACCGCTGTCGCCGACGGTGCCGGAGTCGCCGGAGTCGCCGCTGTCTCCGGAATCGCCCACGCTGCCTGAGTCGCCGGAATCGCCAGAGTCGCCGACGGTCCCGGAGTCGCCCGAGTCGCCGGTGCTCGTGTCGGAGGTGTCGGTGGTGTCCGAGCTGTCCGTGGTGTCGGCGCTGTCGGACGTGTCGGTCACCGTGTCGGTCTCGACGTCGGTGTCGGTGCCGTCCTTGTCGACCTCGGTGCAGGCGACCAGCACCAGGGCGGGGGCGAGGGTCCAGCGCATCGGGGTCCTCCGGCAGGCGACCGGCCCCCTATCGTCGCAGCGCGCGGAAGACAGGACGCACCCCTGGTCCTCCCCCTACAGCTCCGTCCGCACCGCCCACAGCTCCGGGTAGAGCTGCACGTCGATCATCTTCTTGAGGAAGGAGACCCCCGAGGAGCCGCCGGTGCCGCGCTTGAAGCCGATGACCCGCTGCACCACCATCACGTGGCGGTAGCGCCAGAGGCTCACGTTCTCCTCGAGGTCCACCAGCTTCTCGCACATGTTGTAGGCCTCCCAGTGGGCCTGGGGGTCGGCGTAGATGCGGCGGAAGACCTCCACCACGCCGTCGTGCTTCACCCAGGGCACGGCCGGGTCGCGGGCCAGCACGTCGGCGGGAACGGGGTGCCGGTGCCGCGCGAGCCAGGCCAGGAAGGCCTGGTAGATGCTGGGACGGTCCAGCGCGGCCTGCAGCGTGGCCGAGGCCTCGTCGTCGCTGGCGAAGTAGCGCAGCATCGCCGGGTCCTTGTGGCCGAGGAGGAACTCCAGGGTGCGGTACTGCACCGACTGGAAGCCGCTCGAGCGACCCAGGACGCCCCGGAACTGCACGTACTCGCTGGGGGTGAGGGTCTCGAGCACGCCCCACTGGTCGAAGAGGCAGCGCTGGATGTGCTTCACCCGGGCGAGGATCTTGAAGGCCGTGGCGAGGTCGTCGGCCTCCACGGCGGCCAGCGCGGCGCGCAGCTCGTGCAGGGCCAGCTTGAACCACAGCTCGGTGGTCTGGTGGATGATGACGAACAGCAGCTCGTCGTGGTGGGGACCCGGCGACAGCGTCTGCTGGCACGACAGCAGCCGATCGAGCTGCAGGTAGCCGGCGTAGGTGAGCTCACCCGAGGGCGCGGCGCCCATCTCGGCCTCGATCTCGCGTGCCATGCGGCCTCCCTGTGGCGGGGTGCCGCGGGCTAACGCGGAGAGGCGACGTGCTGCTCAGCTCCCGCTGCGCCGGGGGAGGACCTCGGTGACGCCGAGGTAGACCGCGAGCCCGAGGAAGGCGACCCAGGCCTCCAGCGCGTACATGCGGCGCGCCATCATCAGCTCGTAGGGCACCTTCGCCGCGGCGCCGAACATGGGGCCCACCACGCCGTCGGGCGCGAGCACCACGAAGACCTGCCAGCCCCCGTAGAGCCACTGGCCGAGCAGGTTGAGGATGATGGCCCAGTGCACGAGGCGCAGCCAGGCGGGCAGGCGCCCGGACATCGCCCCGACCGGCTCGATGAGCTCGCGCACGGCGTCGGTGGGCAGGTCGGTGTGGGAGGCCATCGCGTGCGGTCCTCGGGGCTCTGGTGTGCGTTCGGTCGGAAGGGGGGGTGACTGTAGGCTGCGATCGAAACCGTGTGTCGCCAAGCTCAGGGAGGCGAGCCGGTGAGCCCGATCGCGGAGCGGGCGGGCGGGCGGCGACGGCGACGATGCCACAGGGGGAGGCCCAGCATCAGGGCGAGGAGGCCGCTCCGGGAGGAGGAACCCGTGGCGCAGCCGCAGCCCTCCGGATCCTCGCCGGGCGGACGCGGATCCACCGACGCGGCGTTGAAGCCCTCCCGGGTCCACGACAGCCAGGTGCGGCCGTCGCGGGCGTAGGCGGCGTAGTAGAGGTCGACCCCCGAGGCCTCCTCGTCCACCGCGGTGGCGGGCGCCTCCAGGGTGATGCGCGTGGTGCGGAAGACCTGGTCGCCGTCGGTGGGGCCGGTGGGCCAGGCGCCGCGCTTGCGGACCACCACCACCTCGTCCACGGGGTCGTGGCGCGGCATCGTCCACGACAGGCGCACGGTGGTGCTGTCGGCGTCGCGGCGGGCCGTGAAGTCGTTCATGCCCAGGCGGTTGTCGGGCGTGTCGGGGGCGTGCAGGCACACGTCGTCGAGGGTCCAGCCGCCCGCCTGGAAGCCCTGGTCGGTGCGCAGCTCCCAGGCCAGCTTCACCTCGCCGTCGTCGGCCTGGCCCCGCAGCGGCACCGTGTGGGGCTCCCACCGGTCGTCGAGGTGGTGCTCGTCGCCCACGTCGGCACCGGAGGCGTGGTTGGACCACACCTCCACGCCGTCGGCCAGGATGGTGGCGTGGTCGTAGAACCCGTCCTCCACCGTGAGCCAGCGCTGGTAGCGGAGCAGCACGCCGTCGTAGTGGAAGGTGGGCAGCTTGGGCGAGGCGAGCCGGTTGTGCTTCTCGTTCTGGTAGGCGCCGTCGAAGCGGCCGCCGCCCAGATCGTTGCCCCACGCCTTGCTGCCCGAGGCGGCGCCGGCCGGATCGCCGCTGAGGCCGATCGGCGTGCCCCAGGCCCAGTCGTCGGCGCCGTCGACGTCCTCGCCGCCGACGAGGCTGTGGCGGAAGTCGCCGTCGTCGGCCTCGAAGTCCTGGCACCAGATGGGGAGCAGCCCGCCGACGTGCAGGGTGTGGGGACGGATGGGTCCGCCCGTGGGGTCGGACACGGTGTGCCCGAGCGAGGTCTCGAGCTCGGACCAGTAGGACACGAGGGTGCCCGGGGCGAGGTCGTCGACGGGCAGGCTGGCCCGGACCTCCTGGCCGTCGAGGACCATGGGGATCTGCTGCCAGGGGCCGTCGTCCACGCGCCAGTGCAGGGTGGCGCTGTGCGCCACGAGCTCCAGGCAGGTGGGCGCGGGATCGGGCAGCTCGACGCGCAGCGGCAGCACCTCGGCGGTGAGGGACTCGGGCACGGCGTGCAGGGGGGCGACGTCCTGTCCGCCCTGGGGACCCAGCCCGTGGAGCCCGAAGCCCTCCACGAGGGCACACTGGTTCGGGGTGCCGTTCGACAGGTCGCCGTCGACGTCGTCGGCCAGCAGGGCCTCGGCGTAGGCCGTCTCGAGCGTGGGCCCGCCCTTGAGCATGCGCACGAAGATGCGTGCGAGCGTGGCGTAGGCCTCGTCCTCGCCCATCGTGCGCTGCAGGGCCTCCTTCACGTCCCACATCGAGCCGCCGAAGATCAGCCCGTTCTGGTGGATGTACGTCTGGTCCGGCGTGTAGTCGTCGGGGTAGCGACGCGTGTTGAGCGTGTCGCGCAGCGCGTCGGTCCCCTGGAAGAAGAAGCCCGGTGCGATGCGGCTGTCGCGGTTCTTCAGCATCGCGAGGGTGTCGGCGGCCCCCTCGCCGAGGCTGAAGTCGTAGGCGCCCGCGAGCAGGCTCGCGTCGTGGAAGCCGTGCCCCCACTCGTGGAAGATGACGTCGGCCTGGCGACCGGTGTTCCGGCAGGCGTCCGACTCGCGCAGGAAGTTGAGCGTGCCGTCGAACCAGGCGTTGCAGGTGTTGTCGAGGTTCACGTAGACCTCGGCCCGCGCGTCGACCCAGGGCACCTCGGGCGCGAGCCCCCGGGCGAAGTCCTGCACCTCCTGGATGTAGTGGAAGGTGGTGAGGGCCGCGGGGCTGAAGCCCTCGTCGCTGGCCACCACGGTGTGCTCGCCGCTCGGCAGCTCGGGCCGGGCGTTGCCGAGCTCGTCGTCGATCACGAGGCGGGGCCCGTCGAGGCGGAGCTCCGGCGCCGTCTCGTCGGGCACCGACCACGCCCCGTCGTCGTCGGTGGTGGCGCGATCGGGGCCGCGCCCCACCTCGGCGTTCCGCAGGGGGCTCACGAGCGGGGGGCCGGCGAGACGGGGGTCGTGCTCCGCGTCCACGCGACCCGCCGCGAAGCGCACGTGGTTGAACCACGTGGCCACGTCGCCGGTGCGCGCGTCGACGAGCACGCTCCAGTCGCCCACGGGCACCTCGCTGCGCACCCGCACCTCCCACACCGGGCGGAGGTGGGCGCGGCCGCCGCGGACCTCAGGGACGAGCAGCGCGCGCGGCCGCGCGGTGACCCTGCCCGTGGACACGGGACCCCGATCCAGGGCGGTGGCGCGGGCCGCGGCGGGATCGACCTGCACCGGGCCGTCGATCGGCGCGTCGGGCCACGTCTCGGCGCCCGCCATCACGAGCGCGCCGTGCCGCACGCGGAAGGTGAGACCGGCCCGGTACACGGGCATCCCCTCGCGCCAGCTGTCGAGCTGGACGTACCAGGTGCCGGTGGCCGGATCCTGCGCGGGCGGGCGGGGCACCAGTTCGGCGGCCTCCACGCCCCAGAGGGCCGGGTCGCCGTCGACCAGGTCCAGGATCGCCGCGAGCACGGCGTCGCCGGTGCGGGGGTCGCCCAGCGGGATCGGGGGTCCCCAGGCACGCAGCGGTCGGCCCGTGGTCTCGTCGAAGGTGGCCGTCCAGCCACGTCCCACGCCGTCGGTGAACCTGCGCCATGCCGGCTGCGACGCCCAGAACGCCTGCGCGTCGGGGGAGGTGGTGCGCACGTGGCCCGGCTCTCGACCCTGCCAGGGCCCGCCCTCGGGGGGCGTGACCGCCAGGGCGGCCGCGGGCAGCAGCAGGGTCAGGCCCAGGACGCGGGCGTGCGGCATGGATCGCCTCCGGCGACCGCGCACTCTAGCAGGCGACCGGCCGGATCGCGGCCGCCGTGGCGGGTCCTGACAGGACCGTGGCGCCGGTGGTGGGCTTCACCGCGGGCTCAGGGCGTGCCGGCGGGCTCCGGCTCGGCCGACACGGCCGTGGGCTCGGCGGGCCCGAGCTCCAGCACCTCGCGGACCTCGTCGGCGAAGACCTCGGCCATCAGGCGGTAGCCGGCGGTGTTGCAGTGGAAGCCGTCGGCGCCGATGTAGTCGGAGCGGTCGGTGAAGGTCTTGGCGAAGATCGGACGGAAGTCGACGTAGGGCACCTTCCGCTCGCGCGCGACCTCCTCCACCTCGGCGTAGGCGTGCTCCGGGTAGCTGGAGAAGATCACCTGGGCGCCGGCGGCCTGCACGATGTCGACGATGCGGTCGATGTCGGCGCGGAAGGTGTCGCTCACCAGGCCGCGGACCTGCTCGGACGCATAGCCCTCGGTCATGTGCGAGAGGTGCTCGAGGTAGGCGTGGAGCTTGTTCTCCTCGATGCCCGGGATGTCGGCCACCACCTCCATCGCGCGCCACACGGGCTGGCCCCGCATCCAGAAGCTGTTGCCCAGCACGTAGAAGGTGGCCTGGGACCGGGGGAAGAGCTTCAGGCCCGCCACCCAGGCGCGCACGGCCTCCTCGTGCCGGTCGGCCAGATCGAGGGTGATGCCCAGCTCGTAGAAGGCCGCGGCGTTGGGGACGATGCCGGGGGTGTCGTACAGGGCCCGGCTCATCACGTCGGAGGCCTCGTCGTACCGGCCCAGGCGCGACAGGCACTCCTGCAGGCCCACGTAGGCCTCGAGGTTCGTGGGCTGCTCCTCGATGAGCTGCCGGAAGAGCGCCATCGCGTCCTCGTAGCGGAGCTCGTCCTCCAGCTGGAAGGCCTGGCCGAGCATCTGCCGCTGGGCGGGCGTCATCGGCGTCTCGGCGGGCGCGTTGTCGGCCTGCTGCCGGTACTCGTCGCCCACCGTGTCGTTGAAGTCGGTGAGGTAGTTGGCCGCCTGCTGCACCTCGAGGAGGGTGGGCGCGCCCGCGTGGAAGCTGGGCGACGACCAGCCCGCCATCGCCACGTCGAGGAGCTTGTAGACCCGCGTGCGCTGCACGGCGTAGCGGAGGCGCTCGTGCCAGGGCGCGCCCTGCTCCAGCCGCACCGCGTTCCAGGAGTTGTTCTCGCCGGTGGTGACGAGCACCACGTCGGGCCGGTGTCGGGCCACCTGGGCGGGGAGCTCGTCGGTGATGAGCGTGGTGTTCGCACCGGGCAGGGCCACGTTGACCACGCGGAAGCGTCGGCGGCCCGCCTCGGCGTTCAGCAGCTGCTCGAGCTGGCGGGGGAAGGCGATGCCCGCCACGCCGAAGGTGAAGGAGTCGCCCACCGCGAGCAGCGTGAACTCGGCGGGCTCGCCGCTGTCGTCGGGGTGGGCGGCCAGCCACATGCCCGCGGCGCGCAGCGCGCCCTCGGTGAGCAGCAGCAGCAGCACGCAGCCCACCACCACCCACAGCAGACGAGCGCCCCACCGCGCCAGGCGTGGGGGGCGGGCGTCCACCCCCGTCGGCGACCTGGCGTCCATCTGGCTGGCGCTCCTTCACGCCCCGGGAGCCCTCCCCAGGGCGGGTGTCCGAGGCGCGGACGTCGGAGGATAGCACGTCCGGACAGCCGGCCCATGGGGTGCAACGCCCTCAGGCGCGCAGCGGAAGGTCCCATGGGACGGTGGCTTCGACGGTGTCGCCCGGTCGGCCGGCGGGGCCGAAGGCACGCTCGGTGACCCGGGCTCCGCGCCCGTCCACGCGCACCACGGTGCTCGCCCGCGTGCCGTAGACCGGGTGCCGGACGAAGCGGGCGGCCACCGCGCGGGCCAGGACGGGGTCGAGGCCCTCGGTGCCGGGGCTGCCGTCGGGCGGCGGACGGTCGTCGGCCAGCAGGGCGAGCAGGTCGTCGGTCGCGGCCCCGGCGCGCACCGCGCGATCGAGGTCGTCCACGCCGCCGGTGACCTTGGGCCAGGGGGCGCCCATCGAGGCGTTCGACACGCCGTGCAGGCCGGGCGGCAGCACGCGCGCGGGGGCGTCGGAGGAGGCGTAGGCCAGCACCTCGCCGTCCCACACGAGCAGGTTGAAGGGACGGTAGGCCTCGGGCCGGATCGCCGCGACGAAGTCGGCGGCCGGGGTGGTGCCGTCGAGGAAGTCGGTGACCAGGGCCCCGCGCGACCGCGGTGCGGTGGCGGGCCCGCCGCGCAGGTTGGTGACCGCGGCCAGGCGGCCGCGGCTGGACAGGCCGAGCCAGGTGCCGCCGGCCTGCAGGTCGCGACCGGCCCAGACGTGGGGGAGGTCGGGCCAGCGGTGGAAGGGCTGGGCGGGACGGGCGTGGAGCTCGTCGCGGTTGGCGGCGAGGACCAGGGGGTGGGGGGACCGGGGATCGTGGCGGAGCAGCACCAAACACATGTCACTTCGCTAGCCCGCGGATGCCTTGGGCGGGCGGGGTGACCTTCTCTGTCGAGGCCGGCTGCCGGCTCCGCGTCGGGGCTGATCGGCGGGGTCCCCTCCGGTCGGACTGGGAGGGGACGTCCTCCCTACGGGGACCCCGACCCGCCCCGACGCTCCGCGTCGACCGTCGTCGCCAGAGGAATGCACCGCCCCACCGGCGGGACCCGAGGTCTGCTCCGCTCGGCGGGAGGCCGGGTCGGATCGGGGCTGATGGTCGGGGTCCCCTCCGGTCGGACCTGGATCCCTCGACGCCTGCGGGTGTGTTCGTTATTCGGCGAACGACGAAACGAGGTAGGCGTGGACGGGTGTTGCAGCGAGGCGGGGGGGGCGTTCGAGGGCCGGCCGGAGGAGGACGAGCGGCTCGCGGGGTTCGCGAAGGCGCTGGGGCATCCGCACCGGGTGCACATCCTGCGCTTCCTGCTGGCGCAGGAGGCGTGCTTCGCCGGCGAGATCGCCGACCAGCTGCCGATCGCGGCGTCCACGGTGAGCCAGCACCTGGGTCACCTCAAGGAGGCCGGGCTGGTGAAGGGCGAGGTGGACGGGCCGCGGCGCTGCTACTGCGTCGACCCCGAGGCGCTCGCGCTGCTGCAGCAGCTCGTGGGGGGCCTGTGCGCGACGGCGAGGTGAGCGGCGGGGAGGAGGAGGGCAACCCGCTGGGGCTCTTCGGCCGGTACCTGTCGGTGTGGGTGGCGCTGTGCATCGCGGCGGGTGTGGGCCTGGGGGCGCTGTTCCCGGGCGTGTTCGAGGCCGTGGCGCGGGTGGAGCTGGCCCGGGTCAACCTCGTGGTGGCGGTGCTGATCTGGGTGATGATCTTCCCGATGATGGTGAAGGTGGACCTGGGCTGCCTGCGCGACGTGGGACGGCGGCCGGGCGGCCTGGCGCTCACCCTGGTCATCAACTGGCTGGTGAAGCCCTTCACGATGGCCCTGCTGGCCTGGGCCTTCTTCGACGGGGTGTTCGCCGGCCTCGTCTCCCCCGAGGACGCCCGGCAGTACATCGCCGGGATGATCCTGCTGGGCGTGGCGCCGTGCACGGCGATGGTGTTCGTGTGGAGCCGGCTGTCGCGGGGCGACCCGAACTACACGCTGGTGCAGGTGTCGGTGAACGACCTCGTGATGGTGGTGGCCTTCGCGCCGCTCGCCGGCCTGCTGCTGGGCGTGTCGGAGGTGGCCGTGCCGTGGGGCACGCTGGTGCTGTCGGTGGTGCTGTTCGTGGTGGTGCCGCTGGGGGCCGGGGCGCTCACGCGTCGGGCGCTGCTCGCGCGCGGGGGCGACGCCCTCGAACGCTTCGACGCGGCCGTGGCGCCGGCCTCCATCGTGGGCCTGCTCGCCACGGTGGTGCTGATCTTCGGCCTGCAGGCGCCCACCCTGCTGGCGCGGCCCGGCGTCATCGCGCTGATCTCGGTGCCGCTGCTCGTGCAGTCCTACGGCATCTTCCTCGTGGCCTACGGCCTCGCGTGGGTGCTGCGCCTGCGCCACGAGATCGCCGCCCCCGCCGCGATGATCGGCACGTCCAACTTCTTCGAGCTGGCCGTGGCCGTGGCCATCAGCCTCTTCGGGCTGCAGTCGGGCGCCGCCCTGGCCACCGTGGTGGGCGTGCTCATCGAGGTGCCGGTGATGCTGTCGCTGGTGGCCGTCGCCAACCGCACCCGCGCCGCCTTCGACGCGCGCGCCGCCGCCTGAGGTCCCCGTGCCCTTCCACAGCGTCCTCTTCCTCTGCGTGGCCAACTCCGCGCGCAGCCAGATGGCGGAAGCGCTCGCCCGCAGCCGCTTCGGCGACGCCGTGCGCGTGCAGTCCGCGGGCAGCGCGCCCTCCCGCGTGAACCCCTTCGCGGTGCGCGTCCTCGCCGAGCGGGGGATCGACGCCGCGGCGCTGCACAGCAAGCACGTCGACACCATCGACCCGGCGTCGGTCGACCTCGTGATCACCCTGTGCGCGGAGGAGTCCTGCCCCGTCTTCCTGGGCGCGGCGCGGCGCATCAGCTGGGCCATGCCCGACCCCGACCGCAAGGAGGAGGTGCTCACCGACGAGGAGCGGATGCACCACTTCCGGGTGGCGCGCGACGCCATCGCGGCACGCATCGAGGAGCTGGCCTCGCTGCGCGACGCGGCGTCCGACGTCGAGCCGGGGGAGGGCTGATGGCCGACTGGCACGACGGTCGCCCCCCGCCGCTCGCCCGGCCGGTCCTGCCCGAGGGTCCGCGCAGCACCCACCCGCCGCGCGTGCTGATGCTCTACGGCAGCCTGCGGGAGCGGTCGTACTCCCGCCTGCTGGCCGAGGAGGCGGCGCGCGTGCTCGAGGACCTGGGGTGCGAGGTGCGCTGGTTCCACCCGCACGACCTGCCGATCAAGGGGCCCGGCCTCGACGACCACCCCGAGGTGGTGCGGCTGCGCGAGCTGTCGATCTGGTCGGAGGCCCAGGTGTGGTCGTGCCCCGAGATGCACGGCGCCATCACCGGCGTCTTCAAGAACCAGATCGACTGGATCCCGCTGGCCCTCGGTGCGGTGCGTCCCACCCAGGGCCGCACCCTCGCCGTGATGCAGGTGAGCGGCGGCAGCCAGTCCTTCAACGTGGTGAACACGCTGCGCCTGCTCGGCCGGTGGATGCGGATGATCACCATCCCCAACCAGTCCAGCGTGCCCAAGGCCTACCAGGAGTTCCACGACGACGGACGCATGAAGGACAGCGCCTTCCGCGACCGCGTGGTGGACGTGATGGAGGAGCTCTACCGGTTCACCGTGCTCACGCGCGACCTGCGCGACACGCTCGTCGACCGCTACAGCGAGCGACGCGAGGCCGACGCGAAGCGCGCACCGGTCGAGGAGCGTCCCCAGGATCGTCTGGGGAAGGGCGGCCTGTAGACGCGGGCACCCCCGTCGCGCTCTCCCGCTCGGCACCGCGGGGCCTTCTTTGCGGTCCGATGGATAGACGCCACGGGCTGCTCGGTCCTGGGGTCGCACGACGGGAGGACCCATGGCCGTCTGGCCCTTTCCAGGATCGCGACGGGTGGTGGAGCGGGAGCTCCTCGCGGCCCTGCCGTCGCTCTGGCGGTATGCCCGCCGGCTCGAGCGCGACGACGTGGCCGCCGACGACCTGCTGCAGGAGGCGGTGGCCAAGGCGCTCGACCGGCACCGGCAGCTGGCCGACCCGGGTGCCTTCCGGGCGTGGATGCACCGCATCGTCTGGACCACCTTCCTCAACCGCCGCAACCGGGCCTACCGGCGCCGGGAGCAGGGGGACGACGCCAAGGTGGTCGACCTCGCCGAGGTGCGCAGCGGGCCCGAGGAGTCCCTGGTGCGGGGCCGCATCCGCGACCGGGTGGACGAGGCGCTGCGCCAGCTGCCCGACGGCCAGCGTGACGCCATCCTCCTGGTGGACGGCCAGGGCCTGACCTTCGCCGAAGCGGGCGTGGTCCTCGAGGCCCCCGTGGGCACCGTGGCCTCCCGCGTGGCCCGTGGCCGCGCCGCCCTCCGCCTCCTCCTCCACGACGTCGCCGCCGACGAAGGGGTGATCTCATGAGCCGCCTGGACGAGCTGATGCGATGGGACCCGGCGCAGGAGGACCTGCCCGAGCACCTCGCCCGTGCCCTCGACACCGATCCCGCGCTGCGGGCCGCCTTCGACGCGCGCTTCGCGCCGGCAGCGCTGACCGACCCCACGCTGCCGGACGACCTCGCCGACCGGGTGGGTCCGATCGTCGACGAGCGGGCCGGAGGCCTGCGCCTGGCCGGCCTGGGCGTGGGACTGGGGGCGCTCGCCGCCGGGTCCGTGCTGGCGCTGGTGGGTCTGGCCGGTTGGCCGGACGAGGCGCCCGAGGAGCAGGCCGTGGCCGATCTGGCCGTGGACGAGGTGCTGGTGCCGGCCCGTGGAGGGGTGGCCTCGTCGGCGATGCCGGAGCCGGTGGCCGCCGCGATGGCTCCGGCCGCCGAGGACCTGCCCGGGGAGGAGGAGCGGGAGGGGCTCTCCGCCCTGGAGGCCCTGGGGTACGTCGAGGGCGGGGGGGGCGGCGCGCCGGCCGAGGCCACGCCCTACAACGAGATCACGGTCTACCGTGGCAGCCAGCGCCAGACGGTGCAGTACCGCAACCTCGACGGCGACGGCCATGGCGATCCCGCGGGCTCGCAGGCGGGGACGCCGCGTGACGAGGCGCGGGAGCTGTTCCTGTTCCGGTCGATGCAGGCGAAGCTGGGTGGCACAAGCGGCGGCAACGCGTCCGGCGCCCTGCTCACCGAGAACGACATGGCCGAGTACCGCGACATCGCCGCGCGCCTGGCCGCGTGGGAGGCCGCAAACGGACCGATCGGCGACGGCGCGCGCCTGCGGGGCACGGACCGCCGCGCTGCCCCGGCGGCAGAGCCGAAGGCCGCTGCGACCGATCCCTCCGGTGGCGAGACCTACACCCACCACGGCACCAACCCGCGCGTGCTCGCCGCCGACGACCCGCTCTCGACCTTCGCCGTCGACGTCGACACCGGCTCGTGGACCGTGGTGCGGCGCAAGCTCCGCGAGGGCTTCCTGCCCCCGCCCGCCGCGGTGCGCGTGGAGGAGGCGGTGAACTGGTTCCGCTACGCCGACCCCGCGCCCACGGGCCGGGTGCCCTTCGAGGTGACCACCGAGGCCGCCGTGGCGCCCTGGGACCCGTCGGCCCACGTGGTGCGCATCGGCCTGCAGGGGCGCAAGCCCACGGGCAGCCGGCCGCCGGTCCACCTCGTCTTCCTGGTGGACACCTCGGGCTCGATGTCGTGGGACGACAAGCTGGGGCTGGTGAAGAAGGGCCTCGTGCTGCTCACCTCGCAGCTGCGCGACGGCGACACCGTGGCGATCGTGGCCTACGCCGGCAGCGCGGGCCTCGTGCTCCCGCCCACCGGGCCGGCGCGGTCGAGCGCCATCCTCCAGGCCATCGAGGGCCTCGAGTCGGGCGGGTCCACGGCCATGGGCACGGGCATCCAGCTCGCCTACGACCTGGCGGAGCAGATGCTGCCGAAGGGGGGCACCCACCGGGTGATCCTGCTGTCGGACGGCGACGCCAACGTGGGCGCCACCACGCACGGGCCGCTGGTCGACAGCATCCGTCGGTACGCCCAGCAGGGCATCGCGCTCACCACCGTGGGCGTGGGCACGGGGAACTACCGCGACACGATGATGGAGCGGCTCGCCGACGAGGGCGACGGCCAGTACGTCTACCTGGACGGGATGGACGAGGCGCGCCGGGTGTTCGTGGAGCAGTTCGCCGCCACCGCGCAGGTGCTGGCCCGCGACGTGAAGATCCAGGTGGCCTGGGACCCGTCGGTGGTGAACTGGTACCGGCTCGTGGGCTACGAGAACCGCGACATCGCCGACCGCGACTTCCGCAACGACGCGGTGGACGCCGGCGAGCTGGGCATGGGCCACCACGTCACCGCGGTCTACGAGGTGGGCCTGGTGGGCGGTGCCGCGGGGTCGCTGGGCACGGTGCGCCTGCGCTGGAAGGCGCCGGGGCCCGACGCGCCCGCCGCCGAGCACGCCTGGCCGGTGGACGTGCGCCCCTCCACGCCCTTCGCCTCGGCGTCGGCCGACACCCGGCTGGCCGTCACCGTGGCCGCCTTCGCCGAGAAGCTGCGCGGAGGTCCGATGGCCGCCGAGCTGGCCTGGCCCTCGCTGGTGCGCTGGGCCGGCACGCTGGCCTCGTCGGGGAACGAGGACGCCGCCGAGCTGGCCGAGCTCGTGGAGCTGGCGGCGGCGCGGTCGGAGTAGGGCGCCCTCCGATCCGCCGCGCGGCCTCCGCCGTCCGTGGCATGCTCCCCGGACGGCGGAGGTCTGCGTGCAACGGTGGCCGGTGATCGGGGTGCTCGGATGGGTGGCGTGTGCATCGCCGCTCGCGGGGGATCCCGACACCGGCCTGCCGGGCGACGACGGAGGCGGGGGCGGCGTGATCCCGGTGCCGCCTCCGGTGGTGGTCTACGACCCGGCGGCGGGCGTGCTCCCGGTGCCCAACGACCTGCTGCGCGACCCGGTGGCCCGCCAGCTCGTGCTCCCGCAGCCCCCGGGGCTGCCCGCCGCCGAGCTGGCCTTCCGCGCCTGGCTCGGCACCCTGCCCGCGTGGCCCACCACCCTGCCGGTGGTGCTCACGATGTCGGAGCCCGTGGACCCCGACACCGTGGGGCCGCGCAACGTCTCGCTGTACGCCGCGGACGACGGGCTCACCTGGCTGCGCGACGCCACGGCCGCGGCCACCGGCGACGGGTCGCGGGTGCGCCTGGACCCGCCCGTGGGGGGCTGGACGCCCGGCGGGTCGTACGCGGTGCTGGTGCGGGGCGGCCCCGGGGGCGTGCGCACGCCGCGCGGCGAGCCGGTGGAGGCCGACGCGGCGATGCGCCTGCTCCTGTCGTCCGATCCGCTGCGCCTGGACGAGATCCCCGGCAGCGACCCGTCGACGCGCCAGGCGTTGCAGCGCCAGCTGGAGGCGGAGCGCGCCCGCCTGGAGCCGCTGCTCGACGGCCTCGACGTGCCCGTGGGCGAGATCGCCGCCTTCTTCCGCTTCTCGGTGCACGCACGCCCCGAGGTGGCGATGGACCGCGCCACCCAGCGCGTGCCGCTGCCCTTCGACCTGCTGCGCGACCCGGCCACCGGCCTCGTCCACCTCGATCCCTCGCCCGACGACAGCCCGATCGAGGCCGACGCCAAGGCGGTGGCGAGCACCTTCGACGGCTTCGGGCTGTCGGCCGACCCCTTCCTCGAGCTCACCGCGGGTGCCGATCCGCGCACCCTCGACGCCGACGCCGTGGAGCTCTGGGAGCTGGCCGACCGGCCCCGACGCGTGCCGGTGGACCTCGAGCTGATGCGGGCCGAGGGCACCGACGGCTGCCGGGCGCCGCCCTACCTGGACGACTGCCGCCACCTCTTCCTGCGCCTGCCCGACGCGGAGCTGCCGCTGCGGCCCGCCACCCGGTACGCGGTGGTGGTGCGCGACACCCTGCGCGGACGGCGCGGCGAGCCGCTGGCCGCCATGCCGCTGGGGCACCTCGTGGCGGCCCCGGCGCCGCTGGCGGTGGGCGGCCGCTCGCAGGTCTCGCTGCTCGACGACGCCACCGCCACCGTGCTCGAGGGGGCGCGGGCCTCGATCGCCCCCTTCCTCGACACCCGCGGCCGCGGCGACGTGGTGGCGGCCTGGCCCTTCACCACGATGGACCCGCTGCCGGTCCTGGTGGAGGCCGCCCACCTCACGGAGGACCTGGGACTCGACCCGTCCCCCCACGTGGACTGGCGGCGGCCCGCCTCGGCGCTGATCGGCGCCGACGCCCTGGGGGAGCTCTTCCCGGGCCTCGCGAACCCCGGACCTGCCCTCTACCTGGGCCGCGTGGCGGGGGTGCGCGAGGTGGTGGCGGGCACGCTGATCTCCCCCGACCACCTGCACGACACCACCCGCCGCTGGACGGCCACGGCCACCCCCGAACCGCTGCCCTTCTGGGCCGCCCTGCCCGAGGGCGTGGACCGCGACACGCCGGCTCCCGTGGTGATCTTCGGCCACGCCGTGGTCACCGATCGCCGCTTCCTGCTGTTCGTGGCCGGCGAGCTGGCGAAGCGGGGCTTCGTCACGGTGGGCATCGACTTCCCGTACCATGGCGAGCGCATCGTCTGCGTGCGCGACAGCCTCGTGCGCGTGCCCAACTTCCTGCCTCCGGCGCTGCAGGACCTGCTGGGGATGCGGGAGCCGCTGCTGCAGTTCCCGCCGTGTCCGAGCGGCGCCCAGGGCAGCTGTTCGCCCACCGGCGAGTGCCTCGACCCCCGCGGCAGGGTGGAGGGCTTCACCGACTTCCCGATCATCGACATGCAGCCCGCCAGCGGGGCCGCCTTCCTCGACACCCATGACCTGCCGCACGTGCCCGACCACTTCCGGCAGGCCCTCGTGGACCTGTCCACGCTGCGCCACGCCCTGTCGACCGGCGACCTCGCCGACGCGCTCCGGCAGGATCTGCAGGTGGACACGGTGTCGTACCTGGGCCAGTCGCTGGGCTCGATCCTCGGCGTGGTGTGGGTGGGCGCGCGCACCGACGTGGACCGCGCCGTCTTCAACGTGCCCGGGTCGAACCTCGTGGACCTCTTCCTGGAGTCCACCTACTTCCAGCCGCAGCTCCAGGTCTTCCTCGACGAGCTCGAACTGGAGCACGGCACCTTCGAGGAGCAGCGCCTGCTGCAGGTGGCGAGCTGGATCCTCGACAGCGTGGACCCGCACAGCGTGGCCCGCGGCTTCGTGGGCGGCCCCACCGCGGTGCTCGCGCAGATCGACAAGATCGACGAGCAGACGGGCGACCTCATCATCCCCAACCGCACCACCGAGAACCTCATCCGCGTGGGGGGCTTCGAGCGGGCGCAGTACCGCTCGTCGCTGCACGCCGACCTCATCGTGCCGGTGCTGGGGGACGCGATGCTGCGGGACGCGGCGGACTTCCTCGAGGGGCCCTGACGGCTCAGCCCTCCAGCAGCGCCGCCACCTCGTCCCCCACGCCCGTGCCCAGCGCGATGCCCATCCCGCCGAGGCGAACGCCCACGGCCACCCGCGGGTGCACCCGCTGCACGAGGGGGGCCCGCGCCGGACCGAAGGCCATCACGCCCGCCCAGCGCCGGGCCACGCGCACCGGACAGCCCGGGAGCACCACGGTGGCGAGCAGGTGGTCGAGGTGGGCCTGGATGCCGTCGGCGAGGGCGAGCGCGTCGGTGGTCTCGCCCGCCACGTCGCGCTGGCGGGCGCCGCCCAGCAGCACGCGGCCCTCCACCTCGCGGAAGTAGACGTCGCCGGCGTCGCGGTGGAAGACGCCGCGCCAGGGCAGGCCGGGCACCGGCTCCGTGAGCAGCACCTGGCCACGGCCGGGCACCACGGGCAGGCCGGGCACGAGCTGGCGCGCCAGGGCGTTGGTGCACACCGCCACCTGCGCGGCGTGCAGGCGCGTGGCTCCCACGGCCGGGTCGTGCAGCGCCAGGTCCACGCCGTGCTCGCCGGGGTCGAGGCGGGTGACGGCGGCGCCCGTCCACACCTCCACGTCGGCGGCGCGGCAGGCGCGCAGCAGGGCCTCGGCCAGGCGCCCGGGATCGAGGGCGCCCTCGCGGGGCAGGCGCACCAGGTGGGCGGTGTGGCCGAAGCGGAGCGCGGGCAGCGCCCGGTCGTCGCGACGGAACATCGGCCCGCCCACCACGGGACGCAGGGCGGCGTCGAGGGCGTCGAGGCGGTCGAGGAGGCCCGCGCGCTCGGCCTGGAGCAGCTCGGCGCCGCCCGTGTGCTCGAAGCCCAGGGCGTCGTCGCCCAGCCGCTCGCGGAGGCGGCGCAGCCCGGCGTGGCGACGGGCCACGAGGTCCACGGTGGCCTGCAGGCCGTGCGCGTCCACGTCGGCGGCGAGCTCGCCCAGGCCTCCCAGGCAGGCGAAGCCCGCGCTGCGCGTGGTGGCCCCCGTGGGCAGCAGGCCGCGCTCCAGCACGAGGACCGGCACGTGGGGGGCGGCACGGCGCAGGGCCAGCGCCGTGGACAGCCCCACGATCCCGCCGCCGATCACCACCCGTCCGCGCCGCAGCAGGCGGGTCTCCCAGTGCGAGCGCATCCGGCCTTTCCCCGAGCGTCGCGGTCTGGTATCGCTGGTCGCCAGCAGGCGTGAGGCCCGATGTCGACAACCGCGCGGCGGCGCACCCCCTCCGACCAGCCGCTGGAAGCCTGGGCGCACGCGCGCATCTGGCTCACCTGCGGCGGCGCGCTGCTGCTGCTGCACGGGCTGGCGCAGGATCCCGCGTGGGTGGAGGAGGTCTTCGTCCCCTGGGGCCTGCTCGCCACGGGCTGGCTCACCTGGTTCACGGCCTGGCTGCCCCTCGCGCTGGCCGAGATCCTGGTGGTGCTGCTGGGGGTGTGGCTGATCTGGCGCACCCTGGAGGGCTTCGCCGAGGTGGGGGCCGGGCGTCGTGGCCTCCTCAACGGGCTGCTCTCGGCGGTGCTGCTCACGGGCGACCTGGCGCTCTTCCTGGGGGCCGCCTTCTACGTGACCTGGGGCACGGCCTACCAGCGACCCGAGCTGGGGGAGCGCTGGGGCCTCGAGGTGCGCCGCGCCGCCGAGACCGACCGCGACGCCCTGCTGGCGATGACGCTGGCGGCCACCGAGCGCACCAACGCCGCCTACCGCAAGGTGCACGGCAGCCACGACGCCGGGGTGGTCACCGAGCCCCGCAAGGGGCTGGACGTCGACGCCGCCATCGAGCGCGGCTTCGAGCGCCTCGCGGCGGATCGGGGGCTGGGCGAGGACTTCGGGCGCGCGCGCGGCCCCGTGAAGCTGCCCTGGATCTCGCCGGTGCTCTCGTACCTCGGCATCGCCGGGGTCTTCGTGCCCTTCACGGGGGAGGCCGTGGTGAACGCCGGGCCGCCCACCTGGTCGCGGGTGGCCACCGCGGCGCACGAGAAGGCGCACCAGCGCCTGGTCACCCGGGAGGACGAGGCCACCTTCGTGGGCACCCTGGCGCTGCTCGCCGCCGACGAGCCGCTGCTGGCCTACGGCGCGTGGCAGGCCGTCCGTCGTCACCTGCAGGCCGAGCTGGTGCGGCTCGACCCCGACGCGCTGGACAAGGTGGCGGGGAAGCTCGACCCCGGACCCCAGCGCGACGTGGTGGCCCTCGGGGCCTACTGGGAGCGCTACGAGGGCTGGCTGCAGGCGGCGCAGGACGACGTGAACGACCTGTACCTGCGGGCGAACGACGTGCAGGACGGCACGGCCAGCTACGCACGCGCCGTGGATCTGCTGCGGGCGTGGCTGGCCACGCCGGAGGGACGCAAGGCCCTGGGCGCGGCGGCGCCCCGTCATGACAGCAAGGCCGCGGGCGGCTAGACCGGCGGGCCGAGGGGTTCGTGATGCCGGGATCCGCGCGAGGCTGGTGGCTCGCCCTGCCCCTGCTGGCCATCCCGGTGGTGTGGTCGTCCTGGCACTTCTTCCTCTGTGACGACGCCTACATCAGCTTCCGCTACGTGCGGAACCTCGTGGACGGCCAGGGGCTGGTGTTCAACCGCGGCGAGTACGTCGAGGGCTACACCAACTTCCTCTGGGTGCTGGAGCTGGCCGCCATCTGGGCGCTGCTCGGCATCTCGCCGGTCGACAGCAGCTGGGTGCTGTCGGAGCTGATGACCGTGGGGACGGGCCTCGTGGTGCTCGCCATGGCCCTGCGGTCGCCGGGCGTGCGCGAGCGCGGCGTGCTGGCGGTGCTGGCCGTGCTGCTCTGGGCCACGAACCGCAGCGTGGCGGTGTGGGCCACGTCGGGGCTCGAGACGCGGCAGTTCACGTTCCTGCTCACGCTGGGCACCTGGCTGCTCTTCCTCGACGACCGTCGCGGGCGCGCGGCAGGGTCGGCCTGCTTCGGGCTGGCGGCGCTCACCCGACCCGAGGCCCTGCTCTTCGGCCCCGCGCTCATGGCGGCCTGGGGGCTGGAGCGGCTGGTGCGACGTCGGCCGCTGTGGCGGGAGGTGGTGCCGGTGGCGCTGCCCTTCGCGGCGCTCGTGGGGGGCCACCTGCTGTGGCGCTTCGCCTACTACGGCGAGTGGCTGCCCAACACCTACTACGCGAAGTCGGTGCGGCCGTGGTGGGACGCCGGCTGGACCTTCTGGGGCATGATCACCCTGGAGCACGGGCTCTGGCTGGTGGCGCCGCTGGCCCTGGTGGGCGGGATCTCGCGCGCGGCGCGCGGCGACGCCTCGGTGCTGGCGCCCTTCGCCTGGATGGTGCCGCAGGTGGTGCTCCTCGCCCGGCTGGGCGGCGACCACTTCGAGTGGCGGATGGTGGACCCGTACTGGCCGGTGCTCTACCTGGCCGCGGCCGAGGGCATCGGCGCCTGTGCGCGGGGCCTGGCGTCCACGGTGCCCCTGGCGCAGCGCGCGCTGGTGTCGGGCACGGCGGGCGCGGTGATCACCGCGCTGACGCTGCTGTACGGCGTGGCCCTGCCCGTGGCCCACGATCGGATCGCGCTGGCCACGATGGGGCGGCAGGCCACGCACATCCTGCACGTGAAGCTCGACCTGGAGACCACGCCCTGGCTGCGCTGGGTGCCGGGCCTCGTGCTGGCGATGCCGAAGTACAACGCCTGGGGCGCCTGGCTGGTGGACCACTTCGTGGCGATGCGGGCCCGCGAGCACCAGGTCTATGGGGAGTACCAGCGGGAGCGCTACCAGCCCTACGAGGCCTACGGCGTGGCCAGCGTGCTGCCGCCCGACGCGGTGAGCGTGGAGCCGAACATCGGGGTGTACGGCTGGGTCTTCCCGGGCCTGCCCGTGATCGACCGGCTCGGCCTCACCGACGCCATCGTCGCGCGCACCCACGGCGTGCGCGACAACAAGGGCCGCCGCATGGCCCACGATCGCTTCGCCCCGCCCGGCTACCTGGAGCGCCGGGGCGTGAACAACCAGATCCGCTTCTTCTCGCGCACGGCGGAGGAGGGGCTGCGGCAGGCTCCCTTCGTGCTGAAGCTGGGCGAGGAGGCGTACCTGCCCTTCTGGTCCACGAAGCCGCAGTGGGTGGCGGAGTCCTTCGGCGACCTGCCGCTCACCGTGCTCGAGCAAGGACCGCTGGCCAAGCGGCACGACGCGCCCGAGGGCCTGCCCGTGGCCGAGCTCTTCGTGGCCGACCGGCAGAGCTGGAAGGTGGAGCAGTGGCTCGGGCGCTTCGACGGCGAGCTCGACGGCTGGACCCCCGAGGGCGAGGCCTTCGCGCTGCAGCCCGCGCCGGGCACCTGGGCGGGTCAGGCCCCGGTGGACGGCTACGAGGGCACGGGGCTCGTGAACAGCTTCCACCCCGCCTACCTGGACGCCCTGTCGGGGGCGCTGGTGTCGCCGCCCTTCCGCGCGCGGCGCGGGCAGGCGCTCACCTTCCTCGTGGGCGGCGGCGGTGACGTGACGCGCACGGCGGTGGTGCTGGAGGCCGACGGCGTGGAGGTGGGCCGCTGGGGCGGTCGGCGACGGGAGCACCTGGACCGGGTGGTGGTGTCGCTGGACCCGGAGGTCGGCAAGGAGCTCGTGGTGCGCATCGTGGACGAGCACGACGGCGCCTGGGGACATGTGGTGGCGGACGCCTTCGCCCTCGTCAGGGTGGTGCCCGAGCGGTGAACCTCGGTGGAGGGTCCGGCTTGGGCGTGGGTGGCGCGCCCGTTCCTGGGCTGATGCTTGGGCGCCTCCGTCGGGCTCGCTTCGCTCAAACGCCCTCCTACGAGACGCCCTGCGCCGCCCAGGAACGGGCGCGTCGGGACGGGGGGTGGGACTCGGCACCGGGGCTCGCCGCTGGGGTCGGGGGCTTTGGGTGGCGGCGGCGCAGGCCGAGCAGGACGGTGAGGAGGGGGAGCAGCCATGTCAGACCGGGGCGTCCCGCGGAGGTGGAGCAGGTGCAGCCGGTGGGGTCCTCATTGGTGCCTCCGCGCGCGTCGGTCGTGTCCCGTGCCGTGTCGTCGCCGCTGTCGGGTGCGGTGTCGTCGGGGCGCCCGCTGTCGGTGCTCGCGGTGTCGCAGGGCTCCGGCGTCGCGGGATCGCAGTCGTCGTCGAGACCGTTGCAGCGTTCGGGGGCGCCCGGTCGCCGCTCCGGGTCTCCGTCGTCGCAGTCGCCTTCGCAAGCGGCGATGCCGTCGCTGTCGGCGTCGGCCTCGTCGGCAGGCACGGTGCCGTCGAGGTCGTTGTCGAGCCCGTCGCAGAGCTCGGGTGCGCCGGGATGGACCGTCGGGTCGTCGTCCACGGTGTCGCCATCGCAGACGCGGACGTCGTCTTCGTCCGCGTCGGCCTCGTCGGCGGGGATCGTGCCGTCGCCATCGTTGTCGACGCCGTCGCAGAGCTCGGGCGCCCCCGGGTAGGTGGTCGGGTCGTCGTCGTCGGGATCGTCGTCGCAGGCATACACCCCGTCGGCGTCCCGGTCGTGCTCGGTCGACAGGAGCTCCCCGTCGCAGTCGTCGTCGACGCCGTCGCTGCACACCTCCGTGGCCGACGGAGACACCTTGGGATCGCCGTCGTCGCAGTCGCCGCAGCCGAGGAGATCCCGGTCGATGCCGGCGCCTCCCTCGAGCCCCGGGCACGTGGTGCATGCCAGGAAACCGTCGGCATCCGCGTCCATCTCGTCGAGGGGCAACGAGCCGTCACCGTCGTTGTCGATGCCGTCGCAGATCTCGGGTGCGCCGGGGAAGCTCGTGGGGTCGTTGTCGTCGAAGTCGCCCTCGCAGGCCATCACACCGTCGTCGTCGAGGTCCCGCTCGTCGAGCGGGAGCCCCCCGAAGCAGTCGTCGTTGAGCCCGTTGCAGATCTCGGGGTTCGCCCCGATCGACAGGTCGGCCGTGCTCGAGGAGCGCGTGCGGTTTCCGGCGGCGTCCACGGCGACGACCCACCAGGTGTGCGCCCCGCGCGGCAGCACCACCACCTCGCACTGGGTGAAGCCGGTGGTCGGCTGGATGTCGTCCACGAGCACGTCCCCGTCCGCCCAGATCTCGGTCTCCACCAGCTTGCCCGGGAAGGTGTCCCGGGTGGTGTCCCAGCAGAGGGTCGGGGTGAGCGATGCGTCGCAGGTGTCCCGTGCCACGAGGTCGAACGCATCCGGAGGCGTGGTGTCGATCTGGAGCGTGAACTCCTGCACCCGCGCGTTGCCTGCGTTGTCGACCGCCCTCAGCACACCCGTGTAGCGGTCGTCGGGGAGATCGAACTCGCCGGTGCACGTGGTGCCCGTGGTCTCGCACCAGAGGAAGGGGAGGGTGGAGTCCCCGCCCGGCGGGATCGTGGTGGCGGGGTCGAGGATCACCTCGTACCGGTCGAGCCCCGACAGCGTGTCGGTGAGCGCGGTCCACGAGAAGGTGGGCCGGCGTTCGTTGGTCGTGCCTTCGCCCGCCAGCCTCGGCCAGGGTGCGCCGACCTCCACCACCACCGACAGCGACAGTCCGCAGTTCAGCTGGTCGTTGTCGTTCGCGGCCAGGATGATCTTGCCGTCCTGGGCGGCGAGGACGCCCTCGGACCGGCTCCAGCAGCCCCACGTCTCGGGGCCGGTGTTGGGGCGCACCCCCAGGAGCAGGCTGCCGAAGCTGCACTGTGGCACCGGGCGCGCGTCGGTGAAGCTGCCGCTGCCGGCGGCTCCGTAGCAGAGACTGGAGCAGCTCCCCGTGTTGTCGAAACACCACCGATCCGTGGGGTCGGGAAGGTGGGCGCGGATCTCCTCGCCCGTGGTCGCGGTGAGGTCGGTGACCTGTTCGGTGGCGTAGTTCGCGCTCGCGATGTCGTCGGCCCTGACCCAGCCCGTCCATCGGTCGCGCAGACCGGGCGCGAAGCCGTCGAGCTGTGCTGCGCGTCCGCCCTCCGGGCCGCCCCTGCGGAGGTTCCCGTAGGCGTCGCGGGCCTCCACCCACCAGTGGATCGTTCCCTCGTCGGGCAGGTCGAGGTCTTCGCAGTCGTCCGCCAGCGTGGTCCACGTGGTCGCGGTCCAGTCGCAGGGCTCTCCGTCCACCACTACGCGGAAGCTGCTGGCCACGTCGGGCGTCGGCTCGGCCCACGAGATGGCGGTGGACGGGCCGATCCATCCGCCGTCCGCCGGGGTGAGGAGGTCGAAGGCGCTGGGGGGCGTGGCGTCCACCTCCACCCACCGGGACGCGGCGATGCGGCTGTTGCCGGCCCGGTCGCGCGCCACGATCCACCAGTCGTGTCGGCCTTCGGTGAGGCCGTGCTCCGGGGGCACGCGGTAGGTGAGGTACCCCGGCCCACGCCGCTGGAAGATGTCGCGGACCTGCACCTGCGCGTCGACCACGAGATCGTAGTACACAGCCCCTTCGCCCGACGTGGGAGCAGACGGGTACCAGGAGAGGGAGACGGTGGGCCCCACCTTGGAGCCCGAGCTCGGGCCGCCCAGGTTGAACGAAGAGGGTGGTCCGGACTCGACGATGACGGTACGCCGGCTCGTCGCCGTGCCACCGTTGGACAGGTTGGCGACGACCTCTACCCAGCCGGCTCCTGTGGACACGCCAGGCGTCCAGCTGACCGAGCGTGCTTCAGGCGACAGGCCGGAGGCCACCGAGGTGGCACCAGGGGAGCAACAGGCCGTCACGGCCAGGCTCGTCAGGGTTGCGGCAGGGTCCACGGCCCAGGCGAGGTCGACGGTCTGCCCCCGCGTCACCGAGTTGAGCCCCACGTCGAAGAGCCCCACGGGTGCGTCGGCGATCTGCACGTCCCGCACCTCGAGGTCCCAGGCGGGCCGTTCGGAAGGAGGACCGTCCACCACGAAGCGCACCGTGAACGAGGCTGTGAGCAGGTCCGTGGGGACGGTGGCGGTGCAGGTCTCGGCGGTGCCGTCGGTGTGGTTCGGCGTGTGCTGGTGCAAGCGCTGCCACGTCGAGCCACCATCGCCGGACGCCTCCACGTAGAAGCGGGTGACGAGCGGCTCGTCGCCGGGGCGGTCGAACGAGAGCTGGCTCGTGATCGTGGGCACGGCCCATCCGGTCGCGTCCAGCACCCCGGGCATGGTCGCGGTCGCCTCGGCGGGGGACGCGACATCCTTGGCGAGGCGGATGAGCTCGGTGGACTGGCTCCAGCCGTCGAGCGCCCACCCCTCCGCGGTGGTCATCGCCCAGGTCGCCCTGTCGGCGGCGTGTGCCCCCGCCGACCACGCGATCACGCAGCCTGCCACCATCGCACCGTTCACGCGCCGCATGTCGCCTCCACCCTTCGGAGGCGTGCCGCTATCGAGGCAACTTTGGGCTGCCAACGCGCGCGGGGCGCGTACGGGGCAGGCGGTGGACAGGCCGTCTCCTCGCCTGCGGCGCGTGCCCGCGTGGGTGGGGGGCTGGTCCGGCGTGTCCGGGCGCTGCATCGGGGTCGGGTGGGGGCACGTAGCGGCCCCGCGGCGAGAAGGGAGGTTGGAGCGGGTCGCGGGGTCTAGCGGCGTGGTCGCGGGGTCTAGCGGCATGGTCGCGGGGTCTAGCGGCGTGGTCGCGGGGTCTGGCGGCGTTCCATGGCGGCCCTGAGGGGACCGACCTGGGCGATGACCGCCTGCGCGATGGCCTTGGCGAGGAGCGGCGGGACCGCGTTGCCGATCTGACGGAACGCGTCGCCGTGGTTCCCTGCGAACCGGAGGCCGTCCGGGAAGCGCTGGAGGCGCGCCGCTTCGCGGATGTTGATCGTGCGCGCCTGCCGGCTGTCGAAGTGGATGTGCGAGTGCGGGTCCTTGGACAGGTGCGCGTCACCGGCGACGGCTTCACGGCCAACGGCTTCGGCTTCTCGATGAACGGCGTGTCGCCGGAGCGCGTGGTCTTCGTGCTGCCCGACGCCACCGGGGTGCGCCTGCGCAACATGAACTGGCAGGGCTCGCTGCTGGCGCCGGGCGCCGATCTCGATGTGTCGAGCGGCGACGTCCAGGGCGTGGTGGCGGCGGTGTCGGCGTCGGGGGCGGTGAACTTCCGCCACGTTCCCTTCACCGCGTCGCTGAGCTGCGACTGAGGCCTCGGGTCAGGGACCCGGGGGCACCGGCGCCTCGGGTCCTGCGTGCCACGGGCAGGCGCCCTGCTCCACGGGTGGCGGCGCCGTCCAGGGCTCACGGCGCCACAACAGCGGCATGTCCTCGGCTCCGGTGGTGGGATCGACCCGGGTGAGCTGACCGCGCGGGTCCCGTCCCACGCCGCTGCCGTCGGGGCGGATCAGCGCCCAGCCCCCGTCCTCGAGCTGGTGGACCACATGACCCGCCTGCACGCGGGTGTGCGCGAGCGGCGCGTCCATGCGCCACCCGTCGAGGCCGTGGCGATCGGCGAGCCAGGTGACGAGCGTGTCGTCTCCCCGCGGCTCGTCGTCTCGGGGCGGGGCGTCGCGGAGCCGCTGCGCGCCCTGGGGTCCGAGCACCACGGCTGCCCCGTCCTCGACGAAGCCGGAGGCGGGCGGCCGGTCGGGGGGGCCACACATCCTGCCCTCGGCGAACCAGCCGAAGAGCCAGCGGTCGCCGTCCACGACGAGCGCGTCGTCGGGGTCGTCGGTGCGCACGAACACCGCGCCGTGCTCGTGGACCCACACGCTCCAGCCCTTCCGCTCCTCGTGGGCCAGGTCGTCGCGTACGCCCGCGGGGACGCCCGTCCAGCGGCTCCCGGGCGTGGCGAGGCCGCCGAGGTGGGCGGGGATCGCCACGCGTGCCTGCACCGTGCCGTCGGGCGACAGCCGCAGCAGCTGGCCCGGCTGCCAGGCCCAGACGGCGTCGCCCGTGGAGGTGGGGAAGAAGCGGGCGTCACCCCAGCGGGTGGCGGTGCCCTGGGCGAGATCCAGCGAGACGAGCTCCTCGTGGGAGGACCGGGACGGGCCCTGGGGCGCGACCAGGGCGTGCCGCCCGTCGAAGGCGAGGAGCTCGTGGTCGGCACGGGCCCAGGCCCACGCGCCGGAGGCCACGTCGAGGAAGGCGAGGGAGGTGCGGAGGAAGCCGGGGTGATGGGGATCGCGCTCCCCCGTGGACATCGTGAGCGGGACGAAGGCGTGCCCCTCGGGGACCGGGCGCGCGAAGCCGATGCGTCCCCGGGAGGGCCAGGTCCACACGGGCCCTGCTGCCGCCGTGGGGCGCACGGCGTGCGCCGCGCTCCAGCGTCCGTCGGGGGACAGGCCGATCTGCCCGAAACGCACGGCCTCCTGGAGGTGCGTGGTGTCCTCCGTGGGCGGGGAGACCTGGGTGGGGCAGCGTCCGGTGCGCAGGTCGTGCAGCAGGAGGGCGTGCAGCGAGGGCGTGAGGGGCTCGGGGCCCCACGTCCGCGATCCGTCCTCGGCGAGGGCCTCGAGGCGCGGCGTGGGGTGCCCCGTGGCCACGAGCACGTGTCCGCCCGGGGAGCGGGCCGCGAAGGCCCGGGGCCGGTCGGCCAGGAGGGACGCGGCGTCGAGCCGAGGCCGTCCGTCGGCGTCCAGGGTGAAGGGCTGGATCCAGAGCTCCCCCGTGGATCGGCGTCGCGCCGACCACAGGCCGCCCCGTCCGTCGGAGGTCCAGCCCAGCGTCACCTGGTCGAAGTGTGGCGGGGGTCGGGGCGATGGCGTGCCCTCGAAGAGGGGGGTGACCTCGCCGTCGAGCGCCACCAGCAGCCCCCAGGAGGGACCCCGGTCCACCCACCACCCGCGGTGGGCGGGGAGCCACTGCGCCACCGGCGTGCGCGCCCCGTGACGCAGCCTGGAGCCCGGCCAGGTGCGTGTGGCGCCATCGCTCCAGCGCCAGGCGACCGGCATGCCTCGTCCGTCCTCGTCCACGCACGCCAGCAGGAGCCAGGCGCCGTCCTCCGACCAGGCGCCTCCGTCGCACCCGCCCACCCAGGCCAGCCGTGCCACGGGCCGCGCGGCGTCCACGTCCCACACCGCGGCGCCGCCGACGTCCCCGCGGGCCAGGTGGCGACCGTCGGGGTGGGCGACGGGGATGGCCCAGGTGGCGGCATCCCGCCAGGGCGTGGCGGCCGGGAAGGTGAGGGCGGCGGTGGTGGCGGGATCGCTGGTCTCCGAGCGGCAGGTCACCCACGCACCGTCGGCGGAGGTCGAGAGGCTGTCGCAGCTGCCCGGCGCACCGAGGGCGCGCGGGGCGCGCAGGGCGGCGTCGAGGCCTCGCGGGTCGAGCCGCTCCAGCCCGTCGTGCGCGGCGCCTCGGCCCAGGTCTGCTGTGCCGGCAGCCTCGAGGGCGATGGTGAGGCGTGGAGCGGCCGCGACGAGGGGGCCGACGCGGCGGACGCCCTCGGAGAGCGCGGCGAGGAGCTCGGGATCGGCGGGCAGGTCCACCGGCGTCCGGCTCGTGGGCGACGAGAGCGCGGGGGGCGCGACCACGGGCGCGCGGGGGGCCCCGAGGGCCGTCAGGGCGAGGGCGAGAGCGAGGGCGGGCGGCATCGGACCTCCGGGGCCCATGCTCGCGCCGGTCGCGGGTCGCGGCTCCGGAAGGTCGGCGCAGCGGGTGTGCAAGGCATGTGCAAGGCTTCGCGCAGGTGTCCCGCGCTCCCGGTCGGCCTCGGGCCGCGATACGGGCGCAGCGGGGGGGACCTGTCCGGGTCCCCGTCGAGATCGCGGCGTCCGCTCGTCGCGGTCCGAAGCGGAGTCCACAGATGCGCCTGTTCGCCCTGATCGTCGGCTGCTCCTTCCTCGGCGTGGCCCACGCCGCCCCGCTCGCGGGCGTGGTCCGCGAGGATCCCACCGCCAGCACCAGCGGGCCCTTCGTGCCCTTCGACGACGCGTCCGTGCGCGTGTGGGCCGACGGCGGCGACGGGCTCCCCACGGGCGCCGACGACGTGCTGGTCTCCACGCTGAGCACGGCGGCCGACGGCAGCTTCTCTGCCGATCTGCCCGAGGGCGTCACCTACTGGGTGGGCGTGGGCAGCTTCAGCCTCGATCCCCCGGCGCTCCGTCAGGGCGGCAACGTCAACCGCACGTGGGCCGAGCAGGTGGCCGGCCCGGCGGGCTCGCTGTGCGCCGACGGCCTGGGTGGCGTCACCGAGCGGGCCACGGCGGGCGCCTGCTACGGCGGCCGACGTGCCGACGTGTCCGACGTGCCCTCGGCCCTGTCCACGGCGGAGCACGTGGCCCGCGTGGAGCTGTCGGCGGCCGGGCGCACCGGACTGAACTTCACCTTCTCGTACGTGGCCCTCACCACCACCCGCACCGGCTCGGACTCGGCCAACCGCAACGTGCAGGGCGGTCTGCAGCAGGTGATCCGCAGCGCGAACGAGCTCACCGGGCCGCACCCGATCCGCTTCGTGCCGGTGGCGCCGCCCAACGCCACCAGCTGGTGGCGGATCACGCTGCCCACCCCGAACGGCAACCCGGTGCCGCCGCGCGCCGCGGCCGCGCTGCGCCTGCCCGACGGTGCCACGCTCGACGGGCGCGCCTGGTGCAACGGCATGCAGTGCGCCGTCACGGAGCGACGCGACGCCAACCCGGGCACGGTCTTCGGGAACGTGGTCGCGGGCGTCGGTCCCGACGGTGTGCCCGAGACGGGCGACGAGTACACCGTGCTGCCCTTCGTGCTGCCTGAGCTCGAGCTGGAGCATGTGGGCGCCGACGTGGCCGTGCTCGTCGGCGAGCAGGCCATGGTGGCGTACACGGCGCTGCACCGCGTCACGCTGCAGTACGACGGCGACGAGGCGCGCGCCGAGAACAACCTCGTGGGCTACCGCGCGAACGGCACGGTGGACGTGCCCATCGAGGACGCCTACGGCATCGACCTGGGCACCGGCCTGAGCGACACGGCCACGGTGCACAACCTGGTGTCGGCCGACAACTCGGCGATCCGCCTCGACGACGACGGCGACAACCCCACCATCCTCCACAACGAGATCCGGGTGCCCACCGGGGGCCACGCGGCCACCTTCGACGGCATCCTCTTCATCCTGAACCCCAGTGAGACGCTCACCGGGGGCCTCATCTCGCACAACGTGGTGCAGGGTCTTCGCGGCGCCGGCATCGAGGTGGGCTGGTCCGGCGGCTTGATCGACGGGCCGCTCTTCCTCGAGAACACGGTCACCCGCTGTGGTCTGCTGGCCGACGGCACCACGCCGTCGACCGAGCGCGTGGGCGTCATCGTGCGCAACACCGCGGACGGCTCCTCCTCGCGCTTCCGGGGCAACCTGGTGGAGCGCAACGGCGGCCCCGGCTTCGTCATCCAGAGCGATGCCGAGCGGGTCACGCTGTCGAAGAACGTGGTGCGGCTGAACCAGGGCGCGGGCATCGATCTCGACCCGCAGGCCCTCGACCCGAACAGCGTCATCCCGGGCGACGGCGTCACCCCGAACGACGGCGTGCTCGACCCGGGCACGGCCAACCAGGAGATGGACTACCCGGTGCTCACCGCGGTGGCGGTGCTGCCCACCGCGGTCTTCGTGCGCGGCTACGTCGGCACGATCTCGAGTCCCATCCCCGGGGTGCACCGCATCGAGCTCTTCCGGGCGCTCGACAACGGCACGGTCGACGCCAGCGGCGAGGTCGAGGTGGGCGACGGCGAGAACGTGCCCCACGGCGAGGCGGAGGCCTTCATCGGCGCGTGCAACACGGACGCCTCGGGTGCGTTCAGCTGCTTCCTGCCCATCCCGTCGGCGGTCGTCCTCACCCCGTCGGATCGCGTGACGGCCACGGCCACCCACGCCGACGGCCACACCTCGGAGTGCGGCACCAACGCGGTGCAGGTGCCCTGCCTCGGCGACGTGCTCACGGGCGACAGCGACGGCGACGGCTACTGCGACGACATCGACGACTGCCTCGGCGACGACACGGTGGGCGACGACGACGACGACGGCGTGTGCGACGACGTCGACGAGTGCCCCACCGATCCCGACAAGATCCTCGAGGGTCAGTGCGGGTGCTTCAACCCCGACACCGACACCGACACCGACGGCACGGCCGACTGCGTGGACGACTGCCCGCAGGACGGCGACAAGACGGAGCCCGGCGACTGCGGGTGCGGCACGCCTGACACCGACGCCGACGGCGACGGCACCCCCGACTGCTTCGACAGCTGCCCGGACGATCCCGACAAGGTGGCGCCCGGGGAGTGCGGGTGCGGCACGGCCGACACCGACACCGACAGCGACAACCTGCCGGACTGCCTCGACGACTGCCCTGACGACCCCCTGAAGGTGATGCCCGGGGAGTGCGGCTGCGGCGTGGCCGACACCGACACCGACACCGACAACCTGCCGGACTGCCTCGACGACTGCCCGAACGACCCCCTGAAGGTCGCCG
>JACKEO010000003.1 GCA_020632955.1 Alphaproteobacteria bacterium | reverse complement strand
GTCCCACCGAGGACACGCGGGCCTTCACCTTCGTGGTGGTGGCCGATCCGCACGTCTACGACGACGGGGAGCACACGCGACGGCTGGAGGAGGCGCTGACGTGGATCGAGGCCCAGCGCGAGGCCCTCGCCGTGGACTTCGTCCTCGTCGCCGGTGACGTCGCCTGGAAGAAGGGCCACGACCCCGCCCTGGCCGCCTTCGACACCCTGCCCATCCCCTGGGTCCCGGTCATCGGCGACAACGAGATCCAGTACGGCGAGGAGGCCCTGTACGCCGAGAAGTTCAGCCCGCACCTGGCCGGGCTGGCCGATCGCCTCGAGGACTGGCGCCTGTCGGACGTCACGGTCACCCTGCCGGAGACCGGCGAGCCGGCCACGCTGCTGAACTGGCGCTTCCGCCACCGCGGCGTCACCTTCCTCGGCCTGGACTGGGGCACGCGCATCAAGCTGCCGATCCTGGGCGAGAACGCCGCGCTGCACGATGTGGAGGGGGGCACCTGGCGCTTCTTCGAGGAGGAGCTCGCGGCGGTGCCCGAGGGCCTCGACGAGCGCGTGATCGTGCTCACCCACCACCCGATGCTGGTGATCCCCGGGGGCTTCACGGCCGTGGAGGGCGGACGCATCGCCGAGCTGACGCGCGCACGGGAGGATGTGGTGGCGATGAACCTCGGCGGCCACTTCCACCTCGACTTCGACCAGCCCGCCGCCGACGCCGGCTACGACGTGGTGCTCACGGATGCCACCTGGGACGACGAGGTGCGGGTGCGCGTGGTGGACGTCTGGCGCACGGTCGAGGGTGCCTTCCGCTACGACCACCACACGGTGACCATCCCCTTCACGCCGTGAGCGTGGGCGCGCCTCACGGCTCGACGAGCCAGCGCTCCACCTCGGGCAGCTCGGCCGCCGCCAGGGCGTCCAGCAGGCCGTCCACCTCGGTGTGGAAGGACAGGATGCCCGCCACCTCGGGGCGCACGAAGCCCTCGCCCACGGCACGCTCCAGCAGGGCGCGCAGGCCGGCGTAGTACCCGTCCACGTCGAGCACGCCGACGGGCTTGCGGTGGTAGCCGAGCTGCGTCCACGTCACGACCTCGAGCAGCTCCTCCCAGGTGCCCCACCCGCCGGGGAGCGCCACGAAGGCGTCGGCGAGCTCGGCCATGCGCGCCTTGCGGTCGTGCATCGTGGGCACCACCTCGAGGCGGGTGCAGCCCTCGTGGCCCACCTCCAGCGCGTAGAGGCGCTCGGGGATGACCCCCACCACCTCGCCCCCCATCTCCAGGGCGCCGTCGGCCACCTGGCCCATGAGCCCCACCCGGCCGCCCCCGTAGACCACCCGCACCCCGCGTTCGGCGAGGCGGCGACCCACCTGGCGGGCGGCGGCGCCGTAGCGCGCCACCACGGCCTCGGAGGAGGCGCAGTAGACGCAGACGGCGCCGAGCGGGCTCACGGGCTCACGCCCCGGCGCGGTCGGCCAGCGCCGCGTGCGCCGCCGCCAGGCGCGCCACCGGCACGCGGTAGGGCGAGCAGCTCACGTAGTCCAGGCCCAGGGTGTGGAAGAAGGCGATGCCCACGGGGTCGCCGCCGTGCTCGCCGCACACGCCCAGCTTGATCTGGGGGTTGCCCGCGCGACCGCGCTCCGAGCCGAGCTTCACGAGCTGGCCCACCCCCTCGGTGTCGAAGGTGGCGAGCGGGCTCTCGGGCAACAGGCCCAACCGCTGGTAGTCGGGGAAGAACTTGCCCATGTCGTCGCGCGAGAAGCCGAAGACCATCTGCGTGAGGTCGTTGGTGCCGAAGCTGAAGAAGTCGGCGTGCACGGCGACGCTGTCGGCGAGCAGGGCGGCGCGCGGCAGCTCGATCATCGAGCCCACCTTGTACTTGAGCGTGACGCCGTGCTCCGTGAGCACGCGCTCCGCCGTCTCCACCACGAGGCCCCGCATGCGCTCCAGCTCGGCGGGCAGCGCCACCAGCGGGATCATCACCTCGGGCAGCACCACCACGCCCTCACGGCTCACGAGGGCCGCCGCCTCGAAGATGGCACGCACCTGCGTGGCGTAGACCTCGGGCGTGGTGATGCCCACGCGCACGCCACGGTGGCCCATCATCGGGTTGGCCTCCGACAGGTCGTCCACCCGCGCCCGCAGGCGCTCGGGCTGCACGCCCAGCGAGGCCGCCACCTCCGAGACGTCCTCGTCCTTGTGCGGGAGGAACTCGTGCAGCGGCGGGTCGAGGAGGCGGATGGTGACGGGCAGCCCGTCCATCACGCGGAAGAGGTCGGCGAACATGCCGCGCTGGATGGGGAGGATGTCGCGGAGCGCCAGCTGACGGCTGCGCGGATCCTCGGCGATGAGCATGCGGCGCATCGCCGCGAGCGCCTCCTCCTGGAAGAACATGTGCTCGGTGCGGCACAGCCCGATGCCGAGGGCGCCGAGCTGGCGGGCCTTGGCCGCATCGGGGCCGGTGTCGGCGTTGGCCCGCACCGACAGGCTCGCCACGTCGTCGGCCCAGGCCAGGAGCGTGGCCATGGCCCCCCCGTCGGCCTGGGGCTCCAGCATCTCGAGCTTGCCCGACATCACCTCGCCCGTCTGGCCGTCGATGGTGACCCAGTCGCCCCGTCGCACCGGCGTGTCGCCCGCGTAGAACAGGCCGCGCGACAGGTCCACCTGGATGTCGGAGCACCCCACCACGCAGGGCTTGCCCATGCCGCGCGCCACCACGGCCGCGTGGCTGGTCTGGCCGCCGCGGGCCGTGAGGATGCCCTGCGACAGCGTCATGCCCTGGATGTCCTCCGGGCTCGTCTCGATGCGCACCAGGATCGAGGGCTCGGAGCGCTCGAAGGCCTCCTGGGCCTCGGCGGGGGTGAACACCACCTTGCCCGTGGCGGCACCGGGGCTGGCGGGCAGGCCCCGCGCGATGACCGGACGCTCCACGCCCTCGGGGATGATCGGCCGCAGCACCATCTCGAGCGCCTTGGGCTCCACGCGCTGCAGCGCCTCCTCACGGGAGATCACGCCCTCGGACACGAGGTCGACCACGATCTGGACCGCCGCCGTGCCGGTGCGCTTGCCCGACCGCGTCTGCAGCATCCAGAGGGTGCCCCGCTCGATGGTGAACTCGAGGTCCTGCATGTCGCGGTAGTGCTGCTCGAGGATGCCCTGGATGCGCACCAGCTCGTCGTAGGCCGCGGGCATCGCCTCCTGCAGGGTCTCGCCCCCCTCGGCCTCCAGGTCGTTGAGCGGCTGGGGCGTGCGGGTGCCGGCCACCACGTCCTCGCCCTGCGCGTTGCGCAGCCACTCGCCGAACAGCCCCGCCACGCCCGTCTTCGGGTTGCGGGTGAAGGCCACGCCCGTGCCCGAGGTGGGCCCGAGGTTGCCGAAGACCATGGCCTGCACGTTCACCGCGGTGCCGGTGTCGTGGGGGATGCCCTGGGTGGAGCGGTAGTAGCGGGCCTTGGCGCTGTTGTAGCTGCGGAAGACCGCGTCGATGGCCAGCTTGAGCTGCACCTGCGGATCCTGCGGGAAGGCCTCGCCCTGCTCCTCGTGCACCTGGAGCAGCCGCCGCGTGAGCGCCGCCATCTCGTCGGCCGAGAGGTCCTGGAGGCTGCGTCCCGCGAGGAAGGCGTCCTGCGCGCGCCCGAACCAGGCGAAGCTGATCTCACGCACCACGTCGCCGAACATCGTCACGAGGCGGCGGTAGCTGTCCCAGGCGAACCACGCGTCGCCGGACGCCTCCGCCAGGCCGACCACCGTGGCGTCGTTCAGGCCCACGTTGAGCACGGTCTCCATCATGCCGGGCATCGACACCGGCGCACCGGAGCGCACCGACACGAGGAGGGGGTCGGAGGGATCGCCGAAGGTCTTGCCCGTGCGGGCCTCGAGGCCCGACACGGCCGCCTGGAGCTCGCCCGCGAGGCCGTCGGGCCATGCCTGGGCGTGCTCGAAGAACCACACGCACGCCTCGGTGGTGAGCGTGAAGCCGGGAGGGACGGGCAGCCCCATCGCGGTCATCGAGGACAGGCCCGCACCCTTGCCGCCGAGGATGCGCTTGCGCGCGTCGGGGGGCGGGAGGGCGGGGTCGTCGAAGGCGTAGATCCAGCGGGTGCCGGCCACGAGGCCTCCTGGGGCGGCGAGGGAGCCGACGGGGGACGTCAGCGGGTGGTGATGCGGGAGAAGTCGGCGACGCGACGGAAGGTGCGGGCCACCTCCCCGAGGATGCCGAGGCGCAGCGCGCGCACGTCGGGGTCGTCGGCGTTCACGAGGACGCCCTCGAAGAAGGCCTCCACCGGCGCCTGCAGGGCGAGGACCCGCTGGAGCGCCCGGGCGTCCTCGAGGGCGGCGAGGGCAGCGGCCACGTCGGCGTCGGCCTCGCGCACGGCCGAGAGGAGCGCGCGCTCCACGTCCTCCGTGCAGGCCGAGGCATGGTGCGGCTCGGCGGGCACCGCGCCGCCGATGTTGAGCACCCGCTTGACCGTCTGGAGCAGCGCGGGGAAGCCCGGCGTGCCGGCGAGGCCTGCGATGGCGCGCAGCCGGCTGGCGAGCGCCACCACGTCGTCGGGCGCACCCTCCGCGCCCAGCACGGCCTCCACCACGTCGGGGCTGAAGCCCTCCGCCACCTTGGCCGCCTTGAAGCGCGCCAGGAAGAAGGCGCCGAGGCGGTCGAGCACGTCGGCCCGCTTGGCCGCGCCGGCGATCCACGCGTCGAAGCGCACCGCATCGCCCGTGTCGGACGCCACCGCGGCCTCGAAGCCGTCCAGCGCCTCGGCCAGGAGCTCCCGCACCGACCCCCGGAGACCGAGGGCCTCCACCGTGCGGAGCACGCCGAGGGCGGCGCGGCGGAGGCCCTGGGGATCGCCGCCCGAGGTGGGCTCCAGGCCCACGCCGAAGCAGCCCACCAGGGTGTCGAGGCGGTCGGCCAGCGCGACGGCCACGCCCGCGGGGCTCGTGGGCACCTCGTCGTCGGCCCCGGCGGGCAGGTAGTGCTCCTCGATGGCCCGGGCGACCTCGGGAGGCTCCCCGCCGAAGGTGGCGTAGAGGCGCCCCATGTGCCCCTGCAGCTCGGGGAACTCGCCCACCATCTGCGACGGCAGGTCGGCCTTGCAGAGCGCGCCCGCACGGGCAGCATGCCCCGGGTCGGCGCCACACCAGGCGGCCAGGCGCCCGGCGAGCGTGGCCACGCGGGCCTGCTTGTCGGCCATGGTGCCCAGGCCACGGATCCAGCGCATCGTGGCGAGCTTGGCGCCGTGCTCCGCGAGCGTGCGCTTGCGGTCCTCCGCCAGGAAGAAGCGCGCGTCGTGGAAGCGCGCGCGGAGCACCCGGGCGTTGCCCTCGGCGATCACGGCCGGATCGGCCACGGGGTTGTTCCCCACCACGACGAAGTGGTGCGTGAGGGTCCCCTCACGGTGCACCGGGAAGTAGCGCTGGTGCACCTTCATCGCCGTGACCAGCAGACGCGGCGGGAGCTCGAGCAGGCTCTCGTCGAAGGAGCCGAGCACGGGCGTGGGCCACTCGACGAGGTGGAGCACCTCCTCGGCCAGGGCCTCGTCGTGGATGGGATCGGCGCCCAGGGTGGCGGCCGCCTCGTCCAGCAGGGCCCGGATGGCGGCGGCACGTCGCGCCAGATCGGGCTCCACCCGGCGGGCCCGCAGGCCCTCGGCCCAGCCCTCCACGCCGGTGACGCGGAGCGGCTCCGGGAACAGGCGGTGGCCCAGCGTGGTGTCGGTGAAGGCCAGCCCGTGGGCCTCGCCCGGCACCAGCGCGCCGTCGTAGACCACCAGCACCCCGTGCAGCGGGCGCCCGAAGGCCAGGCCGCCCTCGCCCCACACCATCGACTTCTTCCAGGGGATGCGCTCGATCACGCCGGCCATGCCCTGGGCGAGCAGGTCGTGGACGGTCTCTCCGCCCTCCTCCACGGTGACCGCCACCACCTTGCCGCGCTTGGGCAGCTCGACGATCTCGAGCGCGTCGACCGGCAGGCCCTTGCTCGCGGCGAAGCCCGCCCCGGTGGGCGTGGGACGGCCCTCGGCGTCGAAGGCCCGGTCGGCGGGCGGGCCCGTGATCTGCCGGCGCTCCACCGGCCGGCGGGCGGCCACGTCGGCGATGGCCACGGCCAGCCGACGCGGCGTGGCGAAGGTCTGCACCTCGCCGTGCTCCAGTGCCCCGAGCAGCCCGAGGAGGCCGTCGCGGAGCCCCGCCAGCGCGGGCCGCACCATGCCCGCGGGGATCTCCTCGCAGCGCAGCTCGACGAAGAGCCCGGCGCTCATGCGCCACCTCCCACCGACAGCGCGGGCAGCTCGTCACCCAGCCAGCAGGCCGCGCAGGTCATCGCCAGCTCGCGGATGCGCTTGATGTACTGGGCCCGCTCCGCCACGCTGATCGCCCCGCGGGCGTCGAGCAGGTTGAAGAGGTGGCTCGTGAGGATGCACTGGTCGTAGGCGGGCAGCGCCACGCCACGCTCGGCCAGCGTGCGGCACTCGTCGAAGGTGCGCGCGAACATCGCGAAGAGGGCCTCGGTGTTCGCGTGCTCGAAGTTGTACCGGGACTGCTCGACCTCGTTGCGGTGGAAGACGTCGCCGTACGACACGCCCTCCACCCAGGCCAGGTCGTACACGTTGTCGACCCGCTGCAGGTACATCGCGAGGCGCTCGAGCCCGTAGGTGAGCTCGCAGCTCACCGGCCGGCACGGGTAGCCCGCCACCTGCTGGAAGTAGGTGTACTGGGTGACCTCCATGCCATCCATCCAGACCTCCCAGCCGAGGCCCCAGGCGCCCAGCGTGGGGCTCTCCCAGTCGTCCTCGACGAAGCGGATGTCGTGCTCGCGGGGGTCGATGCCCACCGCACGCAGGCTGCCCAGGTAGAGCTCCTGGGCGTCGGGCGGGCTGGGCTTGAGGATCACCTGGAACTGGTAGTAGTGCCCCAGGCGGTTGGGGTTCTCGCCGTAGCGCGCGTCGCCGGGGCGGCGGCAGGGCTGCACGTAGGCCACCTTCCACGGGTCGGGCCCGAGGGCCCGCAGGAAGGTGGCAGGCGCGAAGGTGCCCGCGCCCATGGGGAAGTCGTGGGGCTGGAGGAGGACGCACCCGCGCTCGCCCCAGTAGCGTTGCAGCGCGAGGATCAGGTCCTGGAAGTACATGGGCGCAGGCCTCGGGCAGGGCTGCCGACGGGCCGCCCCGCGTATGCGGCGCGCCCCGGCCGGGCAACCGTGGACGATCGGGTCAGGAAACGCCCGGCGCGCCCGCGTCGAGGCGCTCCAGGGGCATGGTCATGCAGCGGGGTCCGCCGCGCGCGCGCGACAGCTCGTGGCCGTCGAGGAGCAGCGCATACCGCTTGCCGTGCTTGAAGCTGCGCAGGCAGCGGCCGTGCTCGTCCCAGGGCAGCCCCCCCACCTCCACCACCTCGTAGCCATGCTCGTACAGCTCCTCGGCGGTGGCGCGGTTGCGGCCGTAGAGCACCACCACGCCCGGCCGGATCGCGAAGCAGTTGGCGCCGTCGGTCCACTGCTCCCGCGCCTGCTGCACGTAGGAGGCCCGCCCCCCGCAGTGCAGCGGCTCCAGGTCGACCCCGAGGCTGCGCAGCGCCGCGAGCAGCGAGGTGTAGCGACGCCCCGGGGCGGCGTGGTCCGACAGCTCCACCGTGACCGCGCTGACCGACTCGAGGCTGCCGTCGCAGATCATCGGGGCGTACACCAGGCACTCGTGCTCGCTGGCGCGCGTGAACACCGTGTCGAGGTGCATGACCCTGCGCGCCGCGGGGAGGAAGACGAGCACCGCCGCCCGCAGGTGGGGATGGCCCCGCAGCCGCTCCACCAGCCGATCGGCGGCCGCCGTCATCGTGCGCTCGCCGATGCCGATCAGCACGATGCCCTCGCGCAGCACCAGCAGGTCGCCCCCCTCGATGGTGGGCGCGGCGATCGTGGGGGTGAGCGAGCGCGGACGCGGCGTGGAGAAGTCGGCCAGCACGCGCGTGCCCGCGAGGGAGGGATGGTGGGCGAAGGCGAAGCGCAGCAGCAGGGGCTCACGCTGCCTCACGCCGGCCTTCATGCTGCTCACGACGAGCTCCTCGCCGATCACCGCTCCCGCGTCGCGCGAGAAGAGCAGGTTGGGCACGGGCAGGGGCGCCTCGCGCCAGAGCTCGTCGGCCCCCTCGCCCCCCGGCGACATGCCCTCCACCAGCGCACGCGCGAGCGCCGTGGGCTCCAGCCCCTCCAGCAGCGCGCGCCGCTCCGGCGGCAGCCACTCGGTGGCCCCCACCCCGTCGAGCAGGCTGCCGCGCGCCTCCGGGGCCTCCTGGAGAGCCTCGCCGAGGAGGTCCTGCAGGTCCACCACCTCCACGCCGAAGGCCTCCAGCACGGCGCGAAAGTGCCGGTGCTCCATGCGGCACCGCACGCCGTGCAGGATGTCGTCGAAGAGCATGCGGTGCATGTCCTCCGGCAGCATCGTGTCCACCTCGGGACCCGGCGCGTGCACCAGCACCCGCTTCAGGTCCCCGATCTCCGAGAAGACGCGTACGCCCACGTGATCCTCCCCCCGAGGCCGTAGCCGGCCGCGCGACGCGCCGCGAGCACCGGGCAGGTGACGCCCGTGCCGGTTCAGAAGACCTCGGCCACGAGGCACCGCAGGCTGCCGCCCCCCTTCTCGAGCTCGTCCACCTCCACGGCGTGGGCGGTGAAGCCGTGCTCCGCGAACCACGTGCGCGAGGCCGGGCGGAGCGCCCGCCATGCCGTGGCCGACAGCAGCACGTCGCGCGGCGTGACCGCGAGCAGGTTGCCCGCGAAGGCCTGCTTCTCCTCCTCCGTGAGCGTGAGCACCGCACCCGGCCACGCCCCGGCCAGCTCACGGGGAACGTCGGTATCCGCGAAGCCTCCCTCCCACAGGACCGCTGCTCGACCCGCGAGGATCGCACACACGATGTTCAGGTGGTACTCGCCCTCCACCAGCGGTGTGAGGAGCGTGAGGCGGAGGTCCAGCGCGTGGGTCATGAGATCCGCGCTCTCGTGATCGGCCCGGCTCGACAGCCCGCACACCGCCGCCCGACGCGGGTGGTCCACGGCGAGCACCCCGGTGAGCTCCGTGACGGCCTCACGCCCCGACAGGTCCACCAGCTCGCGCCGCAGGCCGTGGACCAGCAGCTCCCGCACCTCTGCCCGCGCCGCCTCGCCCTGGCGCACGGGGTGCTTCATGTGCCCGATCACGGCACGGCCACCGGGCGTGAAGGCGTACACGTTGTTCGGGTACACCGCGTCGGGGAGGTCCGCGTCCCCGGGCACCACCAGGCAGGGAACGCCCACGCGGGTGAGCACCCGGGCCACGCCCCAGAGCTGCGCCTGCGCGCGCTCCGGGTCCACGACGGCGCCGAGGTCCATGTAGGCGTTGTCGGAGGCGGACTCGGCGGCCACGGCGAAGCCGGTGGGCTCCACCAGCAACGCAGCCGCCAGCGTGACCGGACCGTCCGCAGGCAGCGACGCCCGAGCCCGGACCCAGGCACGGGCGTCGTGGATCAGCACGGGGGCCGTCCGCTCACGGCGTGGGGAAGACGAGCACGCTGTCGACCGTCACCGTGCCCGGGCCGAGGACGTTGTCGCCCGTGCCGCTGCTGACGTCGATGCGCTGCAGGTCCACCACGGACGCGACGTCGATGCCGAAGAAGCTGACGATGGCACCCGAGTTCCCGAGCGTGCCGGTGCCCGTGGTGACCGCGGAGCCACCGACGCCGAAGAGCGTGGCGTTCGACTCGATCTCGCCGCCGAACACCTCGCAGCTGCCGCCCTCGCCGCCATAGCTGTTGTCGACGCTGCCGAAGCCGCCCGAGATGTCGACGAAGAGATCCTCGCCGAGCAGCACCGTGGAGGCGCCGTCGAAGCTCACGGCGCCGCCCTCGCCGGCGGTGAGGTTGCCCTCGCCACCCACGCCGACCGAGAGATCCGCGCCCGCGAGGTCCCACTGGCCCTCGGCGTACACGGGGCCGTCGGAGAACACCCGGACGTACCCGCCCTCGCCCGCCCAGAAGCGCGAGACCGCGCCCCCCAGGTACATGTCGCTGCGCACCAGCGTGGGCGGCGAACCCAGCGTGCTGGAGCCGCCCTCGCCGCCGACGAAGACCGAGGCGCCGTCGCCGCCCATGTCGAAGCCCTCGCCGCCCACGCCCACGAGGGTGGAGTCGACGACGACACCCCCGGTGCCGAGCAGATCGGGCACGGCCAGGCTGGCCAGCCGCCCGGGGAAGATGATGCGCTGCGGCAGCTCGAAGCGCTCGATGCGGATGGTGCCACCGTCGCCGCCGGACCCGGCGTTGCCCTCGCCGCCCGAGACGTCGAGGTAGGACGTGCCCAGCACCTGGAGCTCGGAGGTGGGCTCGCCCGCCACCCAGCGGCTGATCTCGATGCGCCCCCCCTCGCCGCCGTTGGCGCCACCGCCGCCGTTGGCGGCATCGCCACCGCTCACGTCCACCTCGGCCTGCATGCCGAGGGTGCCCTGGAGCGATGCGAGGTCGAAGCTGGCCTGCAGCTGCGCGATCTCGCCCTGGCCGCCCCCGAGGGACAGCTCGACGACGCCGCCCTCGCCGCCCTCGTTCGGCCCCTCGCCGCCGGAGGTGGCGTAGGCATCGCCACCCCGCGCGGACAGGAAGCCCGACACGCGCAGGGCGCGCTCGTAGGACAACAGGCTGATCGCGCCGCCGTGCGCTCCGAAGTACTCGCCGGCGCCACCGCGCGCGGTGATCGAGGCCGAGGAGCGCACGTCGTAGGCCTCCACCCGGACCGAGCCGCCCGGGGCCCCGGCGCCGCCGTCGACCATCAGGTTGCCGCGGACCCGCATGAAGCCGGCCTGGCCCAGGTAGATCGAGCCGCCCTGCCCGCCCTGGGAGCCACCGCGCGCATCGATGTTGCCGCCGACCACGCCGAGGAAGCTCGGGTACACCTCGAGGCGTCCGCCGGGCGCGCTGCCCGTGCCCGCCACCGTGACGTTGCCCACCATGCGCACGATCGGGTTCGGACCCTCGCCGCGGACCGTGACCGTCCCGCCCGGCCCCGAGGCGGTGTCGCCGTCGAAGTCGATGACGCCCGTGGGCAGCACGTGCACCGTCTGGGCCCGCAGGTCGAGGGACGAGACGAAGGGCACGCCTCCTGCGTCGACCAGCAGGCGACCGCCGATCTCCAGCGCGTCGAAGCCGAGGTTGAACGAGGAGAGGCTGGACCCCACGAAGCCGGCCGCGTTGCGCGCGTCGAGCGTGAGCGTGGCCCCCGGGAGGATCTGCAGACCCGTCGCGAAGGTGTAGCTGTCGGCCGCGTCCTTGCGGGCGAGGCCGCCGCCGTTGAACTGGTTGTAGAACAGGGCGCCGTCGGCCAGCAGGTTCATGTCGGCGAGGCTGTCGGCCGCCGGCGCGGTGACGTCGCTCGACACCACGAAGGGCTGGCTCCCGAAGTCGAGCGCGCCCGGGATGGTGTCGACCACCGCGAGGTCGAGGGAGCCCGTGGGGTGCACGCGGAGCCAGCCCCGCTGCGTGGGCGCGCCGTCCGTGACGTAGATGCGGCCGCCGTTGCCGCCCCAGGTCTCGCCGTCGCCGCCACGCGCGACGAGGCTGCCGCTGCCCACCTGGCCCTCGGGCAGCTCGGGCCCGGGCGTGGGGGTGGGCTGCGGCGCCGCCGCGCCGTTGCAGATGGCCTCGCTGAGCGTGACCTCCCCGGGCTGCAGCGCGCCGTCGCCCTCGATGCCGCCCTCGCCACCGCCATCGTCGAAGCCGGCGCGGATGCGCACACCGCCGTCGGGGCAGACCTCGTCGCCCACCTCGAGCACGTCGCGCTCGAACAGCGGCGCCGGGGCGTCGACGCCCGAGCACACGGTCTCGGACACGTCGATCTCGTCGGGCTCGAGGATGCCGTTGCCGGCCGTGCCCGAGGGATCGCCGTCGTCGGCACCCACGAGGATGGTGACGCCGCCATCGGGACACAGGCCGTCCGCTGACTCCACCACCTCGACCAGCGGTGCGTCGGCACCGGGGGTGCCGGGATCGCCGTCGATGCCGTCGCAGACCACCTGGGAGAGCCGGACCTCGCCCTCCTGCAGGGTGTTGTCGCCCGCGATGCCGTCCTGGCCGGAGCCGTCGTCCAGCCCGATGCGCACCTCGGACCCGCCCGCAGGACAGGTGTCACCGGCCTCGATGACCACCGTGGCCACCAGCGGCAGGGGCGCGCTCTCGCCGGCGCACACCACCTCGCTGCGGTCGACCTCCTCGGCCTCGAGCGTGCCGTTTCCGGCCGTGCCGCCCGGGTCGCCGTCGTCGAGGCCGACCTTGATCTCCACGCCGCCGTCCGGGCAGGACTGGCTGTCGGCCTGCCCGACCTCGACCAGCGGCGCCGTGCCCGACGCGCTGCCGGGCTTGCCGTTGCAGATCGTCTGGCTCGACTCGACCTCGCCGTCCTGCAGGGCGCCATCTCCCGCGGTGCCGCCGCCGTCGCCGTCGTCGAAGCCCACGCGGAGCGTGACGCCGCCGCTCTCGCAGGTGGCGCCCGGCTCCACCGCGACGGACTCCACCAGGGGGGACAGGCCCGGCACGCCGGCGCCACCCGCATCGCCCGCCGCGCCGTTGCAGACCGCCTGGGTGGTGTCGACCTCCTCGTCCTGGAGGACGCCGTCGCCCGGCGTGCCGCCCGGCGTGCCGTCGTCGAGCCCGATGCGCAGCTCCACGCCGCCGTCGGGGCAGGTGGCGTCGCCCACCGCGAGCGTGGCCACCTGCACCAGCGGCCGCAGCGCCGCGAGCGCGTCGGGATCCACCAGGTCGGTGTCGTCGACGGTGCCGGACCCCCGGTTGGCGGAGCAGGCCGCGAGCAGGGCCAGGGGGATCACGAGCGAGTGACGGGTCACCATCGAAGCACCTCCGCGAGGCGCCACCCTACGTCGGCGCCCGCCGTTCCACAACGCGCAGGGCATCGGTACCGCGCGATGATCCTGTAGGGACGATCGCTTCGGCGTGGTCGATGCCGCAGGCCCGAACAGGCCCACGTCCCGAGAGGCCCGGCGCGCCCGACATCCGGGGCGCGGGCCGCGGGGTCCGACGTCAGCCCGGGGGGAGCTGCGACGCCTGTCCCTCGTCGTTGAAGGCATGCAGCAGGGCGAGGCCGCGGAGCGTGAGATCCGGGTCCACCTCCTCGATCACCGCGCTCTCCTCCCCCAGCATCCCGGACAGCCCGCCCGTGGCCACCACGCGCGCCCCCCCGAGCTCGGCCGCACACCGCGAGGCCAGCGCGTCCACCAGGCCGACGTAGCCGTAGAACATGCCGGCCTGCATGGCGTCCTGGGTGTTCGTGCCGATCACGCGCGGGGGCCGGCGCACCTCCACCCGCGGCAGCTTCGCCGTGCGGCCCACGAGGGCCTCCTCGCTGATGCGGAAGCCGGGGGCGATGGCGCCGCCCACGTACTCCCCCTCCGCGCTGACGCAGTCGAAGGTGGTGGCCGTGCCGAAGTCGACCACGACGATGGGCCCGCCCCAGCGGTCGAGGGCCGCCACGGAGTTCACGATGCGGTCCGCGCCCACCTCGCGCGGGTTGTCGACGCGGATGCGCAGCCGGGTCCTGAGCCCGCGCCCGACGATCATCGTGTCGACCCCGAGGTAGCGCTGGCAGGCCTTCTCGAAGGCGTAGAGCGCGCTGGGCACCACCGAGGAGACGATCGCCCCGGTGACGTCGCCGCGGCCCACGCCACGGTGCGCCAGCCCGGCCATGAGCACGATGCCGAGCTCGTCGGTGGTGCGCTCCACGGTGTTCAGGCGGAGCTTGGCGCGCACCGTCGCGCCCTCCATGAGCCCGATCACGGTGTTGGTGTTGCCGACGTCGACGACGAGCAGCACGAGGACCTCCGCGCACGCCCCGGGGGGTCGCCCCTCAGGGACGGACGACCTTCACCCACACGGCGCCGCCCTGCACCTCGATGGGGTCCTCCACGAGCTCGAGGCGGGTGCCCTCCAGCAGGCCACAGACGCGGGGCGTGCGGGGCGACCACCCGTTCTCGGACCGCGGGTAGTCCTCGCGGACGTTGGTGGCGGTGGCGACCTCCCAGACGTCGCCGGCGTGCAGCGCGCTGCTCGTGCCCATGTAGGCGTAGCCGACGCAGGGGCCGTCGGGGCGGGAGGGCGTGGACACCGGCACCTGGGTCGGGGTCGGGGTCGGGGTCGGGGTCGGGGTCGGGGTCGGGGTCGGCGCGACCGCGGGCTCGGGCTCGGGCTCGGGCTCGGGCACGACCGTGGGCTCCGGCTCCGGCTCCGGCTCGGCAGCAGGCTCCGGCTCGGCAGCGGGCTCCGCAGCGGGCTCCGGCTCCGCAGCGGGCTCGATCTCAGGCTCGGCAGCGGGCTCCGGCTCGATCGCGGGAGCGGGGGTCGGGTCCGACGCGGGCGCGGGAGGCGCCTCGGCCACGGGCTCCGGGTTCCCCGCGTCGTCGCCGGCCAGGACCCACCAGGCCAGGCCCGACCCGGTGAGGCCGAGGATCGCGGCGACCGCGATGAGGAGACGAGGGGCGGGCGGGGGGCGCTCGCCGAGCACCGCGGCCACGGCACGGGCCACGGCCATGTCGCCCGGCGCGCGGGCGCGGGCGGCGCGGGCCAGGGCCTCGAGGCGCCCCTGGGCGTGGGCGTCGCGCACGAGGCCTGTCCACACCACCTCGGGGGTGCCGGAGAGCTGGGGATCGTCGAGCGCGGCGGCGGTGGCCACGGCCGCCCGGTCCTCCCAGGTGGAGAGGCGGGCGGCGAGCACGCGGGCCAGCTCGGTACGCTGCGGGTCGGCAGGAGACATGGGCGGAGGCTATCTGAAGGGGTCTGGCCCGTGCACCCGCTCGCGATCCCGCGCGGTGCCCGGGCAGCCCTCGGAGGAGCGCACGACCGCCCACGGCCCCCTGCTGCGCGGCGTGCTCGCGGTCCTCCTGGCCTCCGGGCCCGGCGTCGCGTGGGGCGCGCCGCGCGATCGTGCGCCCGACCGGGTGGCGCTCCCGCTGTACCGGCCGTGGCGCGAGGCCCCGAAGGTCTACGTCGAGGTCACCCTCCCCGACGGGGCCCGGGGACTGTTCCTGGTGGACACGGGCGCCGACCTCTCGGTGCTCGCGCCCGAGGTGGCCGCGCGCCTCGGCCTGGATCTGGCGCCGGACGCCGCGCTGGTCCGCGGGCTGGACGACGAGACCACGGTGGACCTGGGTCGCCTGCCGTGGCTGCAGCTCGGGGGGCTCACGGTGCGCGACGTGGACGTCGTCGTGGGCGTGGCGGGTCTGTCCGGCCGACACGGAGCCATGCCGGTGGACGGGATGCTCGGCACCAATGTCTGGTCGCGCTTCGCCCTGGACCTCGACCTGCGCGCGGACCGGCTGACCCTGTGGCGTCCAGGCACCCGTCGTCCCCCGGCCCGGGCCACCGAGCTCCGCTTCGACGGGCGCCACGCCCACGTCCCCGTCCAGCTCGAGCCCGCAGAGGCGCCGGGCACCCACGCGGCCGTGGTCCTGGTGATCGACACCGGCGCCACGGGCATCCTGCTCCGGGGACCCCTGGATCCGGCCCTGGCCGACCTCGGCTCGGAGGGCCTGGAGCGCGTGCACGGCATCGCGCGCGGTGCCGCCGCGGGTGCCGAGGCGCTCAGGTCCACGCGGCGCATCCCGCTGGCGAGCGTGGTGGTGGGCGGGCGTCGCCTGCGGGGTGCGCAGGAGGTGCGGTGGCTCGGCGACCGCCGAGGGCTGCACACCGGCGACGGACTGATCGGCGACAGCGTGCTCCGGGGCCGCCGCCTGTGGCTCGACATCCCCGGACGAGCGCTGGCCTTGCTGCCGACGCGCCGGCCGGCGCGCTTCCACGACGGGCGCCGCCGGTGGCTCGAGCTCGACCTCGAGACCCACGGCACCGACCCCGCCCGTGCCGCCGCCCGCGCGCGGGTGCTCGCGGCCCTGGACCGGTCCGCGGAGGCGGAGCAGGCGCTGCGGACGCGCCTCTCGGAACGGCCCGACGACGCGGAGGCGTGGCTCGCGCTGGGGGACCTGCTGCGGGCGCAGGGCGCGCTGGACGCCGCGGACGAGGCCCTGCTCGCCGTCGGACCGGCCGAGCTCCTCGCACGGGGGCACCTCGGGGGCGCGGTGGCCGCGCTGCTCGCCGCGGGGCGCACCACCGACGTCGTCGGGCTGCTGGACGCCCTGCCCGCAGACCTGCCCGCCGTGGCCGCGGCGCGCGCGGACCTCGCCCTGGCGCGCGGCAGGCCGGACGAGGCGACCGCGTCGCTGGCCCTCGCGCCGCAGGGCGTCGACTCCATGCTGCGCACCGTGCTCCACGCGCTGGACCTCGACGACGACGACGGCGCGCTCGCGCTCGCGCGGGCCGCCACCCTGGCCGATCCCACCGACGGGCTCGCGCTGCGCGTCTACGCCGCGCTCGCCTCGCCCGCCGACCTCCCCACCCTGGACGCCGACCTCGCGCGCGTCCTGGAGCGTTCCCACCCCTCGCTCCGCCCGCTGGACGCGCTGGCCGCCGCGGCGGCCCGGCTGGGCGACACCTCCCGGGCCGCGGCCTGGCGCGCCGAGGGCGTCGCGCGGGACTGCGCGGGACACGACGCCGACGCCGACAACTGCAGGGCCTGGTACGCCGCCTGCGCCGGGATCGATCTCGACACGGCCCTGGCCGACGTGCGACGCGCGCTCGCCCGGGGCGGCACCACCGCCTCACGCCTCGACACGCTCGCCGCGGTGCACGTCGCCCGCGGAGAGGCGCAGGAGGCGCTCGCGCCCGCCCAGGAGGCCGTCCGACGGGCCCCCGGCCACGCCGCGATCCGCTGGACCTGGGCGTGGATCGCGCGCCGCCTCGGCGCTACGCCAGCGGCGGAGGTCCGATGACGCGTCCGCTGCCCGTCTGGATGCTGCTCGCGCTGCTCCCCGCCTCCGCCCTCGGTGCGCCACCCGCCGCCGACGCCACCGTGGCCACGCAGGAGCGCGCGGAAGCGCCCCAGGCCCTCGTCATCTCGGTGTACGACGGCGACACGATGACGCTGGAGAACGGCGACAAGGTCCGCCTCCGCTGGGTCAACACGCCCGAGCTGAAGCCCCATGAGCCCTTCTCGGACGAGGCCCGTGCCTTCACCGAGCGCATGGTGCACCGTCAGGTCGTCACCCTCGACCCCAGCCCGGACGGCAGGGACGGGTACGGCCGCCTCGTCGCCGGCGTGTCCACGCCGGAGGGCGACCTGTCGCTCGGGCTCCTCGAGGCCGGGCTGGCCCACGTCTTCGTGATCCCGCCCGACCCCACCGACATCGCTCCCCTGCTCGCCGCGCAGGAGCGGGCCCGCGCGGCGCGTCGTGGCATCTGGACCACCGAGGCCTACCAGGCGCCGCTGCACATCACCTCCTTCCACGCCAACGCCCCCGGGCCCGACGAGGACAACGTCAACGGCGAGTACCTGCGCGTGGCGAACGTGGGGCCCGGGCCCGTCGATCTCACGGGCTGGGCCGTGCGCACGCGCGCGACGAACCAGGTGCTCCCGCTGCCGTCCCTGGTCGTCCCGGCGGGGCACACGGTGAAGGTGCTCGCCGGGGTGGGCCTGCTCCAGGCCGACCCGGCCCGCCAGCTCGTGGTGCACCTCGGCAGCGCGGTGCCCGTGTACGCCGACGAGGGCGAGACGGTGGAGCTGGTGGACCCCTCGGGCCGGGGCGTCGACCGCAGGACCCACAAGGGGGGCTGAGGTCACCGCGCCGTCCCGCGTGGGCGGAACGGGCCGACCCGTCCCGCTCCGCGCGCGGGAGCCCGCCCGGATCGCCCGTGATACCCGATCCCGTCGACACCTCGGGACCGCTCGCCGTGGCGCCCCCTGATCCTCCCGATCCCCACCAGCTCGTCCGCACCCTCCATCGACTCCTCCAGGCCCGCGGTGCCCACGGGCTGCGGGCCGATCGCGAAGGCTGGGTGGCCGTGGACGACGTGGTGGTGGCCGCCTCCACCGAGCTGTGCCTCGAGGTGCGGTCCGAGCAGGTGCTGAAGGTGGGCCACCGCCTGCAGCGCTTCGAGGTGCGCGGCACCTTCATCCGCATGCACCAGCGCGCCCGGCTGCCCGCGGTGCCCGACATCCTCTTCCACGCCACCACGTCGGCCGGCGTGCAGCGCGCCGTCGACCTCGATCTGCTGGGCGCACCGGCGTCGCGGCGCCTGGTGATGTCGGCCTCGGAGGACCAGGCCTGGCGCGCCGCGCACCGCCTCGACGGCGAGCCCCGGGTGCTGGTGGTCGACGCCGTGCGGGCACGGCGCGCTGGCGTGCGCTTCAGCCGCACCCGCTCCCACGACCTGTTCACCGCCACGCCGATCCCGGCCCGTCACCTGCTGAACCTCCGTCCCGGCTACGCGGAGCAGTGGTCGGCCGGCGGCATCCCCGCCCGTCGCGACCCCGACGGCCGCATCCGCTTCGCCCTCATCCGCGTGACCCGGCGATCGGGCACCACCTGGGAGGTGGCGAAGGGCAAGCTCGAGCCCGGCGAGAGCCCCGAGGACGCCGCGGTGCGTGAGGTGCAGGAGGAGATGGGCGTCGACGTGGACTTCCGCCTGCTCCGCCACGTCGGCGACGTGCGCTACGGCTTCCTCGCCCCGGGGCCGGAGCCGCGCCTCAAGACGATCTTCCTCTACCTGATGGAGCCGGTGGGCGAGCTCGGCGCCTTCGACCCCGCCAGCGCCGAGGGGATCGGCGACGTCCAGTGGTTCACCGCCGACGAGGCCGTGGCGGCCGTCACGCACTCGAGTCTGCAGCCCCTGATGTGGCGGGCGCGCGATCTGGTGGCTCGTTACGGACTCGCGCCCGACGCCGTCCATCCCGACGCGACCGTCGGGGACTGAGCACCCCCCCACGGCACCCCGAGGAACGGGATGGACGTCGCCCTCACCGGCACCAGCCCGAGCGCGCTCACCGCGGGCATCATGCTGCTCACGCGCGCCCGGCAGCTCGGCTTCCAGCTCTCGGTGTCGATCGTGGGCGTCGAGGACGACATCACGCCGGTGCCCGGCCCGGCCGTGGTCTATGCGCCGGTGATGGCGAGCTGCGGCGTGGGCCGTGACCTGGGCAGCGGCGCCACCGTGGTGGTCCCCGGCCCGCCCGGTGCGCCGGTGCTCGTCAGCGCCACGCCGCACGGCACGGGTGGCTGGTTCCTGGTCGATCGCACCGGCGAGGGCTGCCACCCCGCCACGCGCGCCTACGTGGCCCTGTCCCGCGACCCGCGCGTGCCGGCCCGCGAGCTCGCCAAGGGGCTGCGCCGCGTGCTCGAGGCGCTGGGCGTCTCGCCCGACCCCGCCGTGCTCGACGTGCTCTTCGGTGCCCCCGCGCCGCCGCTCCTCCGCATGGCCCTGGCGCTGCGCGCGGGTCGGGCGATGTCGGGAGGCCGCGGCGAGCCGATCACCCGCTGGCTCTCCGGCCGCGTGCAGGACGCGCGCGATCCCCTGCCCGCCACGTGCTCCCCCACCGAGCTCATGGCGCAGCTGGAGCGCGGTCAGCTCCGGTGGGTCCTCGACCGCCTCAACCCGGCCATCCGCGACCGCGTGGAGGACTGGGTCGACACGGCGATGGCGCTGTCGAAGGAGGACGCCGGGCGCGACCTGCCGCTGCTCGTGAGCCTCTTCGAGCTGGGCACCCACCTCGCCCAGCTCCCGCAGCACTCGATCCTGCCCCCCCTCGGCGCCGCCGAGGACTCGATCGCCGTCGCCCTGAAGGCCGCCCTGAACGCCGAAGGCGACAGCGACGCCACCCGCGCCCTCGCCCAGGTGTACCGCTTCCTCGGCGGCCGCTTCGTGGACGAGGCCGAGCATCCCCTGGTCGTGAGCCTCACGCCCGCCCCCGAGTCCACCGACGTCCCCGCCCTGTGGCAGTGGTTCAGCCAGGAGACCCGGGTGGGGAGGAAGCGGGCGGATGCGCTGTGGGAGGAGATCTTCGACCCGGCGCAGTAGAGAAGCGTCGATCAGCCGCCACAGAGGCACAGAGGGCGCAGAGGGGTGCACAGAGGGGAGGCGGGGCGACCCGGGTTCGGCTCTGTGACTCAGGGGGTGTCGGGGCGGGCCGACGGGGCGGTGGGCGCCCGCTTGCGCGGTCGCGCAGACGTTTTCGTGGTCCGCCCAGTGGGCGTCGGCCGCGTCCGAGGCACAGAGGAAAGGGTCGATCTGCCGCGGCAGGTCGGACCCGCCGCGGGGTCCATGCTCTGTGCACCCCTCTGCGCCCTCTGTGCCTCTGTGGCGGCTGCCGATCCCGCCCCCCCGCTTGACGCCCGCCACGCTGTGCTCACGCTTCCGGCACCCGAGGCTGCGGCCTCGCACTGCACGGAGGTCCCATGACACAGCTGCACTTTCCCCGTTCGATCCTGGCTGAGGTGGACTCGGTCTTCGACGAGGCCTTCCGGCGCGCCGACGCGATGTTCGGTGCCGGGCGCGGGCTCGACGGCCGCCACGGGCTCACGCACCAGGCGGGTCGCTACTTCCCGCGCTTCGAGGTCGAGGAGACCGACGCGGGCTGGACCCTGTCGGCCGACGTGCCCGGGCTCGACCCCGAGGGTCTCGAGGTGGCCTTCGAGGACGGCGTGCTCACGGTGAAGGGCGGCTTCGACGGCCAGGCCCCGGCCGAGGGCTGGCAGGCCGTGCGCACCGAGCGGGCGCGCTGGCGCTTCGAGCGCTCCTTCCGGTTCGGCCGTCCGGTCGACGCCGACGGCGTCGAGGCACGCCTCGTGGACGGGGTCCTCACGCTGCGCGTCCCGCGCCGCGGACCCCAGGTCGTCACCGTCCCGGTGCTCGAGGGCTGATCCTCACGCACCCGCACCCCTCTCCCCACCCTCCCCGGAGGACGTCATGTCCCAGATCGACACCCCCCCCGAGACCCTGACCGAGACCACGCCCACCCCCCCGGTGGAGGCCACCGAGGCGCGCACGCCCGTGCAGCACTGGGTGGTCCCCAGCGTCGACGTCCTCGACAAGGACGGCGAGCTGCGCCTGCTGCTCGACCTGCCCGGCGTCCGCGCCGAGGGCCTCACGGTCCGCGTCGAGGACGCCGTGCTCGAGGTGAGCGCCCAGCGCTCCGACCGCCCCGAGCGAGGCTTCCGTCGCAGCTTCCGCCTGCCCGACACCGTGGACGGCGCCGGCATCCAGGCCGCGCTGCGGCACGGCGTGCTCACGCTCGACCTGCCGCGACGCGCCGAGACGCGCGCCCGCACCATCACGGTGCGCGTGGGCTGATCGACGCGGCCGGGGCGTGCTGGCGCGGGATCAGGCCCGCGCCAGCACCACGCCCAGGGCCACCCCGTCCACCTCGACCACCTGGCCGCTCCCGTCCTCGGTGAGCGTGAGGCCCACGCACAGCGTCTCGGCCTCCAGCCACCCCCGGAAGCGGTCGATCTGCGCGAGGTGCACCGCGTCGCCCGACACCGTGAGGGTGATGCGATCGGTGTAGCCGAGGTCGGCCTCCTTGCGCAGGCCCTGCACCCGGCTCGTGAGCTCGCGCACGAAGCCCTCGGCGCGCAGGTCGTCGTCGAGGGCGGTGTGCAGCGCGACCACGGCCTCGGGGCTGCTCGCCGCCTGCACGTCGCCCTCGGCGCGCACGCGCACGTCGAGGTCGTCGGGCCCGAGCTGCACGGCCTCACCGTCCAGGGTCACCGTGAGGCCACCGGCGTCGAGCTGGCGCTTGACCTCGTTGCCGTCCATGCCGGAGAGCACCTGGGCCAGCAGCTTGACCTTCTTGCCGAGGCGACGCCCCAGGGCCTTGAAGTCCGGCTTGACCTCGAACTGCACGAAGGCCGCCGCGTCGTCGGCGAGGCGCAGCTCCCGCACGTTCAGCTCGTCGAGCACGAGATCGGACAGCGCCTCCAGCGCGGGCGCCCGGCCGCGGTCGGCGAGCACCACGTCGATGGCCTGCAGCGGCTGGCGCACCTTGATCTGGCTGGCCGCGCGGGCCGCGAGGCCGAGGCTGGCCACCTGACGGGCGAGCGCCATGTCGGCGGCGAGCTCGGGCTGCGCGGCGGCCGGGTCGGCCTCGGGCCACGGCCCCAGGTGGACGCTGTCGGAGGCATCCCCCACGCCGACCTCCACCGTGAGCGCCCGGTACAGCCCCTCGGCCGTGAAGGGCACCATCGGCGCGATGAGCCGGCTCGTGGCCAGGAGCACCTCGTACAGGGTCCACACCGCGTCCTCGAGGGCGGCCCCCTCGCCCCAGAAGCGGCGCCGGCTGCGCCGGACGTACCAGTTCGACAGGTCGTCGACGAAGGCGAGCAGGGCGCGGCTCGCCTCGTACAGGCGGAAGCGCTCGAGGTGCTCGGTGACGCTGGCGGTGGTGGCGTGGAGCTGGTGGGTGATCCACCGGTCGAGCAGGTGGCGCTCCGACGGCGGGCGCGGCGCGCTCCCCGTGGGGTCGAAGGCCCCCTGCCCCGCCGCGATGTCGGCGTAGATCGCGAAGAACTGGTAGACGTTCCGCAGTCGGATCAGGAACTCGCGCTGCGACTCGCGGATGGTGCGCAGCGCGTTGCGCGTGTTCTGCCACGGCGGCGAGGCCGAGCAGAAGAGCCAGCGGAAGGCGTCGGCGCCCGGCGGCTCGCCGGGCAGCGTGAGCCAGACCCGCCCGTCGGCCACGACACCGAGCCGGGCGGCATCCTCGGGATGCAGCGAGACCGTGTCCTTGCCGGGGACCTCGGCGGCCACCACCCGCGCCTGCAGGCTCACGCCCCCCTCACGGTCGGTGGAGAGCGTGACCGGCTCGTCGCCGAGCTCGAGGCTGTCGACCTGGGCGCGCTTGAGGCCGAGGGTGCCCGGACGCAGCCCCGGATCGACGTGCACGAGCTGCCACGTCTGCCCGCGCATCACCAGGTTCGGGCTGGTGTAGTTGCCCTTGGACTTGGACTCCTTGTAGCCGTGCCGATCGGTGACGTGACCGAGCACCACGCAGCTCCGGTACGGACGCGGCATGCCCACCGCGTCGAGGCCCAGCTCCGCGCAGGTCTCGTCGTCGAAGACGAGCGTGGAGATCATGAGCAGCGTGTAGAACCAGCCGCGGGTCTGGTCGATGGCCTCGCAGATGAAGTCGGCCGGCAGGGCCTCGCGCAGGCGATCCGTGCTGCCCTCGGCGTGAGGGAAGCCGTGCTGGGCGAAGGGCATCGCGCCCGAGTCGAACCAGCAGTCGATGACCTCCGGCACCCGCCGCATCGTGCCGCCGCACGCGGCGCACGGCAGCGTGACCTCGTCGATCCACGGGCGGTGCACGCGCAGGTGCTCCTCGACGTCGGTGCGCAGGCCCTCGGCCCCACGCCCCGCCAGATCGGCCAGCGAGGTGGGCGCCACCCGCGCCTCGCAGGCCTCGCAGGTCCAGATGTTGAGCGGCGTGCCCCAGAAGCGCTCGCGCGACAGGGCCCAGTCCACGTTGTTCCGGAGGAAGTCGCCGAAGCGGCCCTCGCGGATGTGCTCGGGGTGCCAGTCGACGGCGGCGTTGTTGGCCAGCGCCTGGTCCTTGAAGGTGCTCGTGGCGATGAACCAGGCCGGGCGCGCCAGCTGGATCAGCGGGTCGTCGCTGGCACGCCAGCAGAAGGGGTACTCGTGGCGGTAGGTGTCGCGCCGGAAGAGCAGGCCGCGGGCCTTGAGATCGCGGAGGATCGGCCCGTCGGCGTCCTTGCAGAACAGGCCCGCCAGCTCGCCGGTGCCCGGGGCGAAGCGGCCGTCGGGCCCCACCCACTGGAGCATGCCCAGGCCCTGCTCCCGGCGCACGAGCATGTCGTCCTCGCCGTAGGCCGGCGCGGTGTGGACGATGCCGGTGCCGCTCTTCGTGGTGACGTGCGACCCGGGCACCACGACGAAGGCCTCCCCGGGCTCCGCGAGCGGGCCGAGGTCGAAGACCGGGGTGTAGCGGCGACCCAGCAGCTCCCGCCCCTGCACGGTGCGCAGGGGGACGAGGTCGTAGGCAGCGGCGAGATCGGCGGCGAGCACCACGGTGCCCCCCTCCGGGTCCTCGCACACGGCGTACGCGACCTCGGGGTTGACCGCGAGCGCCACGTTGCTGGGCAGGGTCCACGGGGTGGTCGTCCAGGCGAGGTAGCTCAGCGTGGGATCGTCGACGTCGCGGAAGCGCACGGTGGCCGCGGGGTCGTCGACCGTCTTGTACCCGAGACCCACCTCGGCGGCCGACAGGGTGGTGCCGCCCTGGGGCCACCACCACACCACCTTGTGGCCCTGGTAGAGCAGGCCCTTGTCGAAGAGCCGGGCGAGCGCCCACCACACGCTCTCCACGTAGGGCTTGTGGAAGGTGACGTAGGGATCGTCGAGGTCGAGCCACATGCCGATGTCGCGCGTGAGCTCGTTCCACTCCTCGATGTAGGTGAAGACGTTGTCGACGCAGGCGCGGTTGAAGCGCTCGAGCCCGTAGGCCTCGATGGCCTCCTTGCCGTGCACGTCGAGCTGCTTCTCGACCTCCACCTCCACGGGCAGGCCGTGGGTGTCCCAGCCCGCCTTGCGCAGCACGCGGTGGCCCCGCATCGTGCGGAAGCGAGGGAACACGTCCTTCATCACGCGCGTGAGGACGTGGCCGTTGTGGGGCGTGCCGTTGGCCGTGGGCGGGCCCTCGTAGAAGACCCAGGGGCCCGCCGGCGCCTCCTTCGTGAGCGAGCGTGCGAAGACGTCGTGGGTCTCCCAGAGGCGGCGGACCTCCTCCTCGAGCTCGACGGGTGCGGGCAGGCGCCGGAACATGGCTCACCGGGGGCAGCGCGGGGCCCCGCCCCTATCGCGTGGAGCCCGGCCTGACCCTCACTGCTCCATGCCCCCGGTGGGGTCCGGGGCGAGCGCCCGCAGCCCCAGCGACACCCCGTGCCGACGCCCCGTGCTCCACCAGCGGCCGAGCCCCTCGGGCAACGGGTCGCCGGCCTCGGCGCCCCGCACCTCCACCGTGGCGGGGTCCATCGACCCGCCGTCGTCGAGGGCCGCCGCCCACTGCCACCACCGGCCGTCCTCCCACTCGAGGAAGACGGTGGCGCAGGTCTCGAGCGCCTGGGTGCCGGTGCGTCGGCGCGTGAGGCGACCCGAGACGCCCACCGCCAGGGCCTCCCCGCCGGCGGTGGTGGACGAGGTGGTGAGGCCGGCGACGAACCACGCCAGCGGCAGCCCCGTGGCGCGGATCTCCCCCAGATCGATGGCGTCGAGCGTGCGCTCGCGGACGACGAGGACGACGGGGTCGGCCTGGCCCGCGGCCACGCCCCGCTGCACGCGCTCCACGAGGAAGGCGCGCAGGTCGGACGGCGCGAGGCGATCGCGGAGCACCGAGCGGATGCGGAGGGTGGGGCCGAGCATCCTGGCGTCCTAGCCGCGCGCGGGGCCCGGCGCGACGGCCCGCGCGCGGGCGTACCAGGCCGCCACCTCCGGCCCGCGATCGTCGAGCTGCTCGGGCGCGCAGGACGCGGCACCCGGCGCCAGCACCACCAGGGAGCGCACCCGCCCCACGCGCAGCCGCCGACGCGCGCCGTAGCCCGCCGGGACGCCGTCGAGCAGCTCCTCCTCGCGCGCCCGTGGCACCACCAGGCAGGCGCGCCCGCCGGGCAGGAGGTGCCGACACGCGCAGGCCACGAAGGCGGCGAGGGGGGCCGTGGACTCCGTGCGGGCGCTGGCGCGGAGGGGGTCGGAGGACACCGGGCCGGCGCTCGCCGCGAAGAAGGGGGGGTTCGACACCACCAGGTCCACGGGGTCGCGTCGGAGCGTGGCCACGTCGGCCACCTCCAGCGTGAGCCGGCCCGCGAGCCGTGAGTCCCCCAGGGTGCGCTGCCAGCCCTCCGACCAGCCGGGGTGGCGGTCCACGCCCAGCACCTCCGCCCCCTGCGCGGCGAGCAGGGCGGCGAGGATGCCCGAGCCGGTGCCCAGGTCCAGGGCGCGCGGAGGGACCCCTCCCTCCAGGGCCAGGCCCACCAGCCAGAAGGCCTCGGCGGCGTAGCGGAAGGAGCGCGCGGGCTGGTGCAGCCGCAGCCCCGGCACGGGGTGCTCCACCGTCCACGCCGCGTGGTTCACCGCCGCGTCTCGTGCAGGGGCCGCCAGCCCATCACCCGCACCCGGAGCGGTCCGTCGACGATGCCCTCCACGAGCACCCACTGCCCCACCTCGTCCCAGAGCGCCTCGGCGGGATCCCCGTGCAGGCCGAGCACCTTGCCCGTGCCCACCTCCCTCAGCACCACGCCCGACACCCCGGCGTCCACCAGGCCCACGTGCGCCTCGAAGCCCAGCGGGCCCTGCAGGATGCTCCAGGACTCCACCTCGATGGCGCCGCGCCGCAGCGTGCCCTCCACGTCGACGACGAGCCCCGCCAGGTGGCGCAGGCGCTCCACCTCGGCCCCCGACAGCGGCCGGGCCTTGCCGCTCGGCGCCTCGATCCACGTCTCGGGCCCGCGCTCGGCGAGCAGGCCCGAGGCCGTGACCGGCAGCGTGCAGCTCGCCGTCAGCAGGGCGGCGCACGCGAGCCGGCTCATGGGGTCTCCGGGGCGCGGACCCGGTGGGGTCGCAGCGAGGGCTCGCCGAGCGGGGGCAGCAGCACCTCGGAGGGATCGAGCGTGCCCCGCTCGTCGTCCACCCAGTGCACCAGCGTCTCGGGCGCGACCTCGAGCAGCTTGCGGGCGCCGCGCTCGCCCACGACGTGGTGGTCCCACCCGCCGCCGTCCCGCGGCAGCGCCGCGATGGCCGCACGCCCCACCCGCAGATCGCGCGCCAGCGCCTCGGGCAGCTGGAGCCGGCCGATCCGCGCCGAGGTGCCGATGCGATGGAAGAAGACGATCGGACCGCGCCCGCCGAGCCGGTTGTCGAGCACGATGCGGCGCACCCGGTGGGCGTGCTCGTGCAGGTCGCGCGCCTGGGCCGCGGTGGTGCGGTCGGCCTGGGCCTGGGCCCGACGCTCCTGGTCGCGCGCCGCCTCGGCCGCGTCGGCGGCGGCCTCCTCCTCGCGGCGCCGGGCCCGGTTGCCCTGTTTCGCCTTGCGCTCCGCCTTCGCCTCCCGATCGAGACGCCGGGCGCGCTTGTCGTCCACGAGGCCCTTCGCCAGCAGCGCGTCACGCAGCGACATGTCGACCTCCCCGGAGCACCGTGGTCCCCTCGGGGACCTGCGTCAAGACGGGCGCGCGTCGTCCGCCGCAGGCGGCGCGGACCGCCCGCGGGTCAGGAGACCTCGAACAGCTCGATGTAGCGACCGTCCTCGATGGCCACCTTGCCCAGGCGCTCCACCGAGGCGGCCTTGGCGTGCTCGGCCCCCACCTTGGTGATGACCAGCCGTCCGCGGTGCGCCGACAGGTTCATCATCCAGCGCGCCAGGTAGAAGGGACCCGACAGCTCCCAGTTGCGCCCGGGGCGTCGGGTGTCCTCGTAGATGCGCGCGCGCCCGGGCGCCACGCCGATGGCCAGCCGGCACCCGGCGGCCCGACCGATCTCGCCCAGCTCGGCCACCGCCCCCACCACGTGGGGCAGCGTCTTCGACAGGTCCTCCTCCACGGTCCACACGCCGAGCAGGCTGGTGCGCTCGCGCTCCCAGATCTGCGCGCCCGCGCGCACGAGCTCGTCGGCCCAGCCCTCCACCAGGCGCGCGACCTCGTCCTCGGGTCGCGTGGGGTCCTCGGGGCTGGCCTCCATCGAGACGACCACCAGCGTCTCGGGCATCGAGCGGACCCGCGGCACCTTCCGGTCGGCGCCCTCGGGGCCGATGATCTGCAGGTAGGCGGCGAGATCGTTGTTCGTGGCGCGGTGACCCTCGCGGATCATCAGCATGCCGAGGGCATCGAGCATCTCGCCCGCCGACGCGAAGCGCTGCTCGGGCTGCCGGGCGAGGGCCTTGAGCACGATGCTCTCGAGCCCCTCGCTGATCTGCGGACGGTAGAGCCGAGGCGACGGCACCTCGGCACGCTTCACGCGCGTGAGGGTCTCCTCCTTGGTCTTCGCCTTGAACAGGCGCCGACCGGTGAGGACCTCCCACAGCACGATGCCCAGGCTGAACAGGTCGGAGCGCGCCTCGAGCGGCTTGTTCTCGATCTGCTCGGGGCTCATGTACGCGTACTTGCCGCGCACGGTGTCGTGCATCGTGGCGGCCTGGAAGGCGGCGCGGCTGATGCCGAAGTCCGTGATCTTCACCTCGCCCGCGTGGCTGATGAGCACGTTGTGCGGGCTGATGTCGCAGTGGACGATGCCGAGGTTGCGGCCGTCGTCGTCCTTGCGGTCGTGGGCGAAGCGCAGCGCCTTGAGGATCTCGCTGGCGATGAAGAGGGCGAGCGGCACGGGGAAGGGCTCGCGCTCCTGCACGCGCTTCACGAGGCGCGACAGGTCCGTGCCCTGCACGTACTCCATCGCCATGTACAGGGTGCCCTCGGCGGTGCCGAGGTCGAAGACCTGCACGATGTTGTGGTGCTGGAGCAGCACCGCGATGCGCGCCTCGTCGATGAAGAGGCGCACGAACTCCTCGTCGCGGGTGAGGTCGGCGAGGATCTTCTTGATGACGAGGGTCTTCTCGAAGCCCGCCAGCCCGTAGGCGCGGGCCTTCCAGACCTCGGCCATCCCCCCGACCGCGATGCGCTCGACGAGGTGATACTCCCCGAACTTGCGGTCGGATGCGTCCGTACCCACGCGCTCTCCCCGCCCCCGGTCCGAGGCGCGCCCCATCCTACCCCGTGGAGCCCGCACGTCGAGGCGGGCAGGAGGTCGCCCTGGACGCCCTGCGTCGCCTGCTGGACGTCGTCGCCACCCTGCGCGGCCCCGAGGGCTGCCCGTGGGACCGTGCCCAGACCCCTGCCACGATGCGCCCCCACCTGCTCGAGGAGGCCCACGAGGTGGTGGCCGCACTCGACGAGGGAGACCCGGAGCAGGTGGCCGGCGAGCTCGGCGATCTCCTCTTCCTCGTCGCCCTGATCGCCCGGATGTTCGAGGAGGACGGGCGCTTCGACCTCGGGGCGGTGGCGGGGCGCGCGGCCGACAAGATGGTGCGACGGCATCCCCACGTCTTCGGCGCGCTCGACACGCAGGACGTGGGTCGCATCCGCCAGGCCTGGGAGGCGGCGAAGGCCGAGGAGCGCGGCCCGGGCGCCAGCGCGCTCGACGGCCTGCCGCCCCACCTGCCCGCGGCGCTGCGGGCCCATCGCGTGGGCGACAAGGCGTCGTCGGTGGGCTTCGACTGGCCCGACCTGGCCGGCGTGCGCGCCAAGGTGACCGAGGAGCTCGGCGAGCTCGACGAGGCGGTGCAGGCCGGCGAGCCCGACGCCATCGCCGAGGAGTACGGCGACCTGCTGTTCGCCACCGCCCAGCTCGGCCGCTTCCTCGGCGTGGGGGCCGAGGACGCGCTCCGCCAGGCCACGGCGAAGTTCGAGCGGCGCTTCCGGGCGGTGGAGGCCGCCTGTCTCGCCGACGGCACCGACGTGCTTACGTGCAGCCCCGACGAGCTCGAGCGCTACTGGCAGCGCGTGAAGGAGTCCGCCTGATGCTGCTGATGCTCCTCTTCTTCGTCGTGCTGCCCATCGCCGAGGTGGCGATCCTGCTGTGGTTCGGCTCGTGGCTCGGTCCCCTCCCCGCCTTCCTGCTCGTGCTCACCACCGGCGTGATCGGCGCGGCGATGGCGCGGCGCGAGGGCGTGGCGGTGCTGCAGCGCATCGCCAGCGCGGCCTCGCAGGGCGTGCCTCCGGGGGAGCAGCTCGTGGAGGCCGGCCTCGTCGCCGCGGGCGGGCTGCTGCTCGTCACCCCGGGCATCCTCACCGACCTCGCCGGCTTCGCGATGATCCTGCCGCCCACGCGGCGCGTCCTCGCCCCGGCGGCGCTGCGTGCGCTCCACCGCGCCTTCCCCACCTCCACCGTGGTGATCGGCTCGCAGGGCGTCTTCACCACCGGGCCCGGTCCGGCAGCCCGCGGTAGACCCGGGCCCGCGCCGGGCAGCCCGTCGCGCCCCACCCCCTTCGATCACCCCGTCGCGGAGCCCGGCCGTGAGCAGCCCTGACGACCAGGATCCCCTCGAGGACCTCCCCGCGCGCGAGGCCGCGGAGGCCGCCGAGCAGCACGCCCAGGCCGAGCAGGAGGTGCTCGACGCCCTCGGGGAGCGCTTCCTCCAGGCGTTGTCCGACAAGGACGGCGGGCGGCTGGACGCCGCCGAGGACACCCTGCGCGAGATCCTCGCGGTGGAGCCCCGGCTGCCCGAGCCCCACCTCGAGCTCGCGCGGCTGCTCCTCGACACCGACCGCGTCGGCGAGGCCGAGCCCCACGCACGCGAGGCCCTGCGCTTCCTCGAGGCCGGAGGCCAGTGGGTGGAGGAGCTGCCCGCCGAGGTGGTGCTCGCCCTGGCCCACGCCACCCTCGCCGAGATCCTCCGTCGACGCGCCGACGAGGACGACGTGATCTTCGGCGAGCCCGAGGCCTTCCGTGCGCTGCTGGCGGAGTCCAAGGTGCACTTCGAGCAGGCCGCCGCACTCGATCCGTCCGACGCATACAGCAGCTACCACGCCTTCTTCCTCGGCCCCGGGGGCGCCAGCTCCCAGGCCGACGAGCCGGCCTAGGTGCGCGGCGGCGCCACCGCTGCGCTAGGATCAGGCCTCCTGGAGCCTCGATGAGCGCCTCGGCGGCCGATCCTCGCATCCTGGTGCCCACGGCGGAGCAGGTGGACGAGCGCCTCGCCGCCATCCTGGCGCGGGGCAACCGCAAGCTGGGCGAGCCCACGGGCTCCGAGCGCCTGCTCCTGATGATCACCCGCTCCTGCGAGCTGCGGTGCACCTACTGCTTCGTCGACAAGACCGAGACGGGCCAGGAGATGTCGCCCGAGGTGGCCGAGCGGGGCGTCGACCTGCTCATGGCCTCGCGTCGCCCGAAGCTCGAGATCCAGTTCTTCGGCGGCGAGCCGAGCCGGCGCTGGGACATGGTCACCCGCACGATCCGGTACGCGGTCGACCACCCGCAGCGCGCCGGCCGCCCGCTCGACCTGATCCTCACCACGAACGGCACGGGGCTCGACGAGGACCGCGTGGCCTTCCTCGAGGCCCACGGCGCCACCCTGCTCTTCAGCCTCGACGGCAACGAGCAGGTGCACGCCCGCTTCCGGCCCGCGGTGCTCACCACCGACGAGGAGGCCTTCCGGCGCATCCGGCGCACCTTCGGTCTGCTCATGGCCAGCCGCATCCACTGGTTCATGAACGTCACGGTGCCCCCGAACGGCGCCGACGACGTGGGGGAGCGCTACGCCTGGGCCCGTCGCCACGGCGTGCCGCGCTTCCAGATGAACTACTCGGTGGGCCACTACTGGAACCCCCAGCAGGAGCAGCGCTACCTCTCGGCCCTGCAGGCCATGCTGCTGCACCACGCCGCGAACCCCGAGGGGATGCTGCTCTACAACTGGCTCTCCGAGTGCGAGCCCGTGATGCTGTCGGACGAGCTCATCGTGGACGTGGACGGCACCGTGATGCACGACGGCGCCATCTTCCTGGAGCGCAGCCTGCCCCAGCTGAAGGACACCTACGATCGCGGCAGCGTCTTCGATCTCGACGACTTCGACGTGCTGCGCTGGGACCTGGCCCGCCTCGACCGCGTGATGCGCGCCACCTACGCCGAGGGCACGCGGGAGCACCGGGCCATCGCCCAGAACATCCGCATGGGCGCCGCGGTCGACCTCGTGATCGACCACGTGCGCCAGCTCGTGGGCTGGGAGCGGGCCGGGCTGCGGGCCGACGGCACCTTCGGCGCCGTGCCGCCGGCGCCCGAGGGCGGTGCCGACGCGTCGGTGGCCTGAGGCGACCGATGACCCGGAAGGCCACGCCATGACCGCGGACGCGATGCCCGCCGTGGCCCACGAGGACCCGGAGATGCTCGCCCTCATGGCGACGCCGGTCGCAGGGCAGGCGGCCACCCTCGAGACGTGGGGGTGGCCGGGCGTGGGCCTGCTCCACCTGCTGTCGTCGTGCCACGGCGGCTGCTTCTTCTGCTCGAACCGCACGCTGGTGGAGATGCCCGCCGAGCTGGTCACGACCGGCACCACCGTGGAGGCGCGTCTCGCCGGGCTGGAGACGCTCGGCCTCGACCTGCTCTGCATCGGCGGCACCGAGCCCACCACGCACCCCCGCTTCGAGGAGGTGCTGGCGCGCTGCGCCGCCGCCGGCATCGCCACCGAGATCATGACCTCGGGCCTGTCGCTCGCCGTGCCGGGCGAGGCCGCCCGGTGGCGCGATCTGGGCGTGGCCCGCGTCGCGGTGCCCCTCTACGGCCCCGTGCCGGGCCTGCACGACGCCATCGTCGAGCGGCCCGGGCAGCACGCCCGCGTGGTCGCGGGGCTCGACCACGCACGCGCCGCCGGCATCGACGTGGCGGTCCACACGCTCGCCCTCCGCCGCACGCTCGGAGGCCTCGCGCCCCTCGCCCGCCAGGTGCACGCGCGCTGGGGGTCCACCCTGGCCGTGGCGCCCCTGCGCCGCAAGGACGACCTCTTCCGCTACGAGGACGAGGCCCCGTCGTGGCGGGAGCTGGCCAGCGCCGTCGGCGACGCGCCGGTGGAGCTCGTCGGCTTCCCCGCCTGCGCCGCGACCGGCCTGGCCCGGGGCGGTGCCGCGGTGATCGCGCTCTACTTCCGCACCCAGCGGCTGGTGCACGCCGCGCCGTGCGTGGGCTGCGACGCGCGCCACCGCTGCCGGGGAGTGGTCCCCGCCCACCTGGAGGCCTATGGCGAGGGCGAGCTGACGCCCTGGTCCGCGGGCTCGGAGTCCCCCCCATGAGCGACGCCCCGGAAGGCCTGCCCCCGGTCGACCTCCACGACGCGCTGGAGCGCCGCAGCGAGGCCTTCGTGGAGGCGCTGCCCGCCCTCGACCGCATGGCGGTGGGCCTGTGGGAGGGGGGCGTGCGGGTCGACCTCGACGTGGCGGGCCAGGCGGTGTCGCTGAAGCTGCGCCCGCGCGAGGACGGCGGTGCCGCCTACGCCACCACGGCGTCGGCCGAGGTCGCCCTCGAGGTGCCCGACGGCGCGCCGCTCGCCCGTCGCACCGAGCGCGTGGTGCTGGCGCTGCTCAAGTGGGTGGAGGGCATGGACAAGGGTCGGCTGGTGCTCCGTCGGGAGGAGCCGGAGGCGCCCGAGGAGGCCGAGGATCCGGACGCACCCGAGCCGCTGCGCGCCGACGACGCGCCCCAGGCCCGCGCGGCCCTGCACCTGGCCGAGGTGGAGCTGGCCTGCCTCGCCGACCAGCGCGCGGCGCTGGCGGGGTGGCAGCTCGACGACGAGCTGCTGGTGCTGCTGTCGGCCCGGGAGGACCATGCACCCGAGGCGATGCGGGCCGCGCGCCTCGCCCTCGTCTCGGACGCCGCGGCCGCCGGCCTGCGTCGCGCCGCGGTCGGAGGGCGGCAGGTGTGGGGCCACCCGGACCTGGAGGCCGTGCTCGGCGCGCTCGTGGAGTCGGGCTTCGACGAGATCGAGGTCGAGGCGCCCGCAGACCCCGACGCCATCGGCACCCTGGCCCTCTGGGGCGCCACCACCGTGGTGCTGCCGGCCGACGCGGAGGAGACGGCGGCCGCGGTGGTCGCGGCGGGCCACCTGGGCGTGGCGGTCCACGCCTGGCTGCCGGCCACGGCCGAGGTGGTGGCCGGACTCGGCCCCCGAGTGGAGGCGTTGACGCGCGCGGGCGCCGAGGTGCTCCTCGTGCCCGCGGCCGTGGCGGGCCTGCCGGCCGACGCCAACCCCGTGGAGCTCTCGGAGGTGGCGGAGGGCTGCGAGGTCACCGCCGCCGGGATGCCCGTGTGCATGGTCGCGCGGCGTCCCCACAGCACGAGCCCCCTGCCCGCCTGGCGGCTCGCCGAGGACGGCACGGTCTTCGGGGTGGTGTGTCGCTTCTGCACGGCGCAGGCCCGGTGCCCCGGCGTGCCGCGCGAGCACCTCGAACGCTGGCGCACCCGCGGCATGGTGCCGGTGCTCGATCTGTAGACCTGCACCGCCCGAGGAGGGCCGGGGTCACGAGGTCGTGGGCAGGAGCACGCGCAGGGTGGTGCCGGTGGCGCCGGTCTCCAGCTCCAGCCGACCGCCGGCCTCGGTGACCAGGGCGCGGGTGACGAAGAGGCCGAGCCCCGTGCCACGGCCGGGCGCCTTGGTGGTCACGAAGGGCTCGAACACACGCGGCAGCAGCTCCGGCGCGATGCCGGCGCCCGAGTCCCGCACCTCGATCACCGCGTGCTCGTCGACGCGGGCCAGCTCCACCCACACCTCGCGTCGCGGGCCGCCCTCCACCGCGTCGAGCGCGTTCTGGACGAGGTTGTGCACCACCTGGCGCAGCGCACCGTCGTCTCCGCGGACCCACACCGGATCGCCGGGGAGGCGGCTCCTGAGTGCCACGTCCACGCCGGCCGCCCGTCCGAGCTGCACGTCCAGCGCGGCCCGCACCGACGCCCCCAGGTCCACCCGCGCCACCACCTCGGGGTGCACACCGCCGCCCTGGCCGTAGCGACCGATGAGCTGCTCGATCTGGGAGACCTGCTCCACCACCTGGCGCCAGGCGGCCTCGTCGCCCGTGGGACCCTCGGGGTGGCGACCCGCGAGCACGAGCTCGGCGGTGGCCTTGAGGGCGAAGAGCGGCTGCCGCAGCTCGTGGAGCAGGACGGCGCTCTGCATCCCCAGCTCGGCGAGGCGCGCGAGCCGGGCGCCCTCGGCCGGCGGCGTCCCGGAGGGCGTGCGGGTCATGGCGCGGGCTCCCAGACCTCGACGGAGACCGCGCGGGTGCACGCCCCGCCCCGGTTCCCGCCGTTGCCCTCCGCGTCGAGCGACACGGTGTAGGTGCCCGCGTCCACCACGCGTCCCTCGGCGTCGCGGGCATCCCAGGTCCAGCTCCCGTCGGCATCGGTGGGCACGAGCTGCTCGTAGCGGACGAGGAAGCCCTGGGCGTCCCGGACCTCGATCACCCACCAGGCCGGCACGGAGGGGGACGCGAAGTCGACGACCACCTCGTCGGCCTCCACCCCGACGCCCGCGAACCCGTCGGGCCGCAGGATGGGGGTGTCGACGGAACACGTGGTGACGGCGTCGGGCGCCCCGATGGCACCCACCAGCCGACGGTACGTGGCGGGCGCCCCCTGCCAGGTGCCCGCGAGGCCGTTGCCCGCGAGGTCCGTGATCCGGTCCTCCAGGATCACCTCGTAGACCGTGCCGTCGGCGCGCAGGGGCGGAGAGACCTGGAGCGTCAGGAGGCGCCCGGACAGGGCCGGCGTGACCGTGAGCGGGACCCCGCCCTCCTCCACCCGCACGGCCCCGCCGCCGAGCGAGGCCGGGTCGAGGGGCTCCGACAGCTCGAGGAGCAGCGACCCCGTGGACGAGGCCAGCACGCCGCGAGGCAGCTGGCGCCACACCGTGGGCGAGCGGAGGTCACCGTCGAGCGGGACGTCGACCGCGCCCTGCGCCTGCCCGCCGTCCACCCACGCCAGCACCCGCGCGGGGTCGCCCTCCTCCACCTCCGACAGGTCGAGCCGCACCTCGGCGTGGCCCTGGTCGACCCCCAGCCGCAGGCCCCCTGCCCCGCCGTCGAGCGACGCCCCGGTGAGCGCGCCCAGGTCGGCGCGCACCCGCACCCAGGTGTCGTCGGCGAGCAGGCCGCGACAGGTGAGCACGCCGTCCAGCTCGAGGTCCGCCCCGGCGCCCTCCCGCTCGAGGTCGACCTGCGCCGGGCGGGCCACCATCTGCAGGGGACCCACCACCCGGCCGTCGTCGGCGCCGGCGTAGGCGAGCCGGTCGGTCACCGCGCCGCAGCCGTCGCTCTGCACGACGTAGGCCGACAGGGGCCAGCGGCCCGCGGAGGGCACCGTGACGCGCATGCCGGTGGAGGGGCCCGAGACCCCGGACGCCCCCAGCGCGGCGCCGTAGCGCAGGATCTGCAGGCCGGCGGCGGGCAGGCTCGAGGCGAGATCCACCCACACCGACGCATCGCCGTCGTCGTCGGTGCACGCCAGGCCGTAGGACCGCGTGACCTGGCCCACCGGGAAGCCCACCCCCACCACCGGCGCGCCGGTGGGGCACCTGAGCATCGCGGCCACCACGCCGGACGATCCCGACAGCTCCGCGGACGTGGCCTCCAGGGCGTCCTCGTCGTCCCACGTGGTCCAGGTGAAGGACCCCACGCCGACGCCGTTGACGAGCCGGAAGGCGACGGGAGCGCCACGGCCGTCGCGGGAGCGCACGGTGACGTCACGGTCGCGCGGCACGCGGTTGCCGTACGCGTCGATGGACTCCACGCGCACCGACACCGGCTCGCCCACCCAGCCGAAGGGGCTCCCAGGCAGCACGGACAGGCCGCTCAGATCGCCCGCCACGACCTGGATCGGCGCCGACACCCCGAGCTCCACGCCACCGATGAGGGCGGTGACGCGGGTGGAGCCCGTGCGGGTGAACACGGCCCGCGGCGTGGCCGTGCCGTCGGGACCCAGGGTGACGCTGCGGGGCAGCATCGTGCCCGTGCTGTCGCGCAGCAGCACGCTGATCACGGTCTGGTCGAGGTAGGCGTTGCCATAGGCGTCCGTGGCCTCGATGCGCACGTCCAGAGGGACGCCCGCGGTGGCCTCGCTCGCCGACGGCGTGATCACGGCGGCGGCCAGGATCGAGTTCTGCACACGCACCGGAACGCTCTGGCCACGCACCGTGGTGCTCGGCGCCAGCGGGTCCTTCCACTCCGCGACCACGCGCGTGTCGGTGCCTCGGGTGGCCACCGTGGTGCGGCAGCGCCAGCGCCCCGCCACCCCCTGGGCCGTGCACACCTGATCGGGCGACGGCGGGCCCGCCTCGAAGCGCGCGTCGAAGATGCGGAGGGCCGACGGGTCCACGCTGCCGGCGGGGATCGCGTTGTCGTAGGCGTCGAAGGCCGCCACGTCGACCACCTGGGGATCCCCCGCCACCCACGTGGTGGCCTCGAGGCCGACCTCCAGGCGCGCGAGGCGGCCCGGCCCCACCACCACGGACTGGCTGGTGCCCGAGACGGAGCTCGGCAGGCCGTCGTCGGTGTAGGTGCCCTCCACGGAGAAGCTGACGCCCGCCTGGGCCAGCGTGGGCCGGATCTGGCAGAAGCCGTCGGTGGTGGGCGTGATCTGCGCGGGACACGACCAGTCGAGGCGGTCGTCGAGCGGCGCGCGGATGTCCGACAGGGTCACCGTCTGCACAGGCCGGTTGCCGAAGGCGTCCAGGGGCTCCACCGTGACGGGCACGAGCTCGCCGGCGGCCACCGTGGTGGGGCCCACCACGCGCACCCGCAGGTCCTGGAGGGGACCGGGCACCACGGTGAACGGCGCGGAACGGCCCTGCAGGTTCCGTCCGTCCCGCGACACCACCTCCAGGCGCTCCGCCGAGCAGCCCGCGATCCGCGAGGTGGCCTCGTCGATCTCCACGTCGAGCGAGAAGTAGCCGCGGACCACGTCCGCAGCCTCCTTGTAGGAGCCGCACTCGCTGCTCACGAGCAGGTCGGCCCGCCCATCCGGCACCAGGTTGCCCGACGCATCGACGAGCTCGAGCAGCACCACGAAGCGCTCCCCGGCGGTGACGGTGGCGTTCTCGACGTCCCCGAGACTCGCCCGCACGCCGAAGACCGCGCCGGGCGTCCACTGCAGGTTGACCTCGTCGGCGCCGACCCCCTCGTCCCCGCCCACGATCAGGCGCACCGATCCGGGCCGGGTGGCCGTGAGGCCGACCACCACGCGACCGTCGCTGCCCAGGCGCCCGGTGGCGCCCAGGCCCGTGGGCGACGGCACCCGCTGCTCCAGGTCGCTCGTGTCGAGGGTGAGATCGACCGCCTCCGCGTCCTCGGCGTCCACCTCCACCCGCACGGCGAGATCCTCGACCACGGCGCGCCCCTCGGGGTCCACCACCTGCACCACCACCTGCAGGGTCTCGCCCACCGTGCCGACGAAGTCGTTCACGTCGATCACCACGCGGTCCACCCGCGTGCTCGTCACCTCGAACGCATCGGCCTTCACGCCCCCGATGCCCGCCGGCGAGACGACCTCCACGTCGTAGCGGCCCACGGGCAGGCCGCTGGGCACCAGCGCCCTCAGGGCGTTGAGCGACTCGAACTCCGCGAGGAGCTCCACCGGCTCGCTCGCGTCCGCACCCCACAGGCGCAGCTCGAAGGCGTCGTCGGTGCCCGCCGGGCCGCCGCCCGCCGGGATCTGGAGCGACGGGTAGAAGCGCGTGCCGATCACCCGCACCAGGGTGTCGTCGCCGACGTAGCCCCACGCAGGCTCGACCCGGTCGGGCACGGGCGCGGGCGGCGGCGCGGTGCACGCAGCGGCGAGGAGCAGTGGCAGGAAGACGCGAAGCAAGCGGAAGGACTCCCACGGGACAGCATGCCCGTTCAATAGGCCAGTCGGTACCCCAAGGTCACGGCGAGCCCGCCCACCTGGCCGGCGAGGCTCACGTCGGAGCCGGGGCTGGTGAGGACGGTGCCCCTCAGCTCCACGGCCACCTCGCCCCCGGGCACGCGCACGCCGTACCCGGCGGTGGCCACCAGGCCGGGCGGCAGCACGCCCACCTGGCGGCTGATGGTGGCGCCGTCGAAGGCCGAGGACCCGACGAAGGGGGCGACCACGCCGCCGAGCGAGAACCAGTACGCCTGGCTGGGGTAGGCCTGGCGGAGGACGAGGGCGAGCGTGATCGGGATGAGGTCCATGCGGACGCTGCCGGTGAGGTCGCCGGCCAGGTCCGAGTCGGCCTGGGTGCCGTACCAGCCCACGCCGGCGCGGATCATCAGGCGCGAGCGCCCGGGCGGGAGCTCCTGGTGCCTGGGTCCGACGCGCACGTACCAGGCGGCGTCGAGGCTCACGAAGGGCGCGACGATGCGGGCGAAGTTCGTCTGCACGCCCGCGCTCGGCCCCAGCCACCGACGCACCTCGCGCGGACGCACCTGCAGCGTGAGGCGCTCCTCCACGTCGAGGTCCGCGTCGCGGGCCACCAGCTCGATCGTGCGGGCGCGGTAGCCGGGGGGCGGGATCCACGCCCAGGCGAAGGTGCCGTCGTCGGAGCGCCCCAGGGGCGTGAGCTGGCCGGCGCTGGCCTCCAGCTCGGGCTCGCCGGCCTCTGCCGCGTTGCCCGACCGGTCGAGGAGCCGCGCGGTGATCGTGGACGAGGCGCGAGGTCCCGCCGCCACGAGCGGGGGATCCGCCACGAGCTGCATCTGCGCCAGGCGCCCCGGATCCACGGTGATCGGCACGGTGGCGACGAGGTCGGGCTGGCCCGGCCCCACCGGCGGTCGACGTCCGACGAGCGCCACGGCCGCCACCGTGCGCGCGCCGGCCGCGGCCGTCACAGCGACGAGCCCCGGGCGACTCCAGGGCACGTGGAAGGACGCCCAGCCGTCGGGACCGGCCAGGGCGCGCGCGGTGGTGGCCCCGAAGGCCAGCGTGACCTCCTCGCCGGCCAACGGTCGCAGCCGGCGATCGAGCGCCCGCACGTGCACCGCCGCCCCCTCGTCCGACAGGGGTCCCCCCACCACACGCAGGGTGTGCACCGGTCCGACGCCGGGCGCCGCGGTCCACGACACCTGCACCGCGTCCTCACCGATCTCCACGGCGCCGTAGCCCGTGTAGGCCACCCGCACGGAGGGGCCCGTGGTGCGCTCCACCAGCGCGGTGCCGAACCGCGCCGAGGCCTGGACCTCCCCCGTGGGCACCACCCGCTGCCCGAGCGCGTCCTCGAGGGTCACCTGGAGCTCGGCCACCGGGAAGTCCGTGCGCAGCACCTCGTCGTAGGTGCGCACCCGCAGGGCCACCGGCAGGCCCTCGGCCACCGGCACGGCGATCTGCGCATCGGCCAGGCCCGCCAGGGTGCAGCGCACGCGCAGGTCCCACACGCCGTCGAGGTCGGAGGTGGGCACGGGGACGCGCCAGGTGCCCGCGCCCACCGGCACCACCGGGACGTCCCGATCCCCGGCGCGGCAGGTGGGAGGCGCGTCCGTCCAGGGCCGACCATCGGGGCGGACCGCGTGGAGGACGACCTCCGGCGCCGGCTCGCCGGGCAGGCGGGGCCCGGCGACGAAGGCGAGCAGGAGCGGGTCGACCTGACCCGTGAGCGGGACCGGGCGGGCCGCCTCGTTGCCGAAGCGATCCCGGACACGCACCCGGGCGGTGGTCTCCTCGGGCAGGTGGACCAGCTCCACCACCGCGCGTCCGGTGCTGCCTGCCGCCACGGGACCATAGGTGCGTCCGCCCACCTCCACGGTGACCACGGCACCGGGATCGGTGGGCACCGGGACGGTGGCCTTGCCCTCCAGGCGCACCACGCCCCAGGCAGGCAGGCCGCTGCGCCGGGCGTCCCCCACGCCGAGCAGCACCAGGCGCGGCAGCGGGGAGCCCTCGGTGACCAGCTCGACCTCGAGCGCGCCGTCCTCGGCGACCACGCGACCCACCCGCCCCTCGCTCGACACCACCTGGAGCGCGTCGGGTGGGGGGAGGTCGTCGCCCCGCACCCGGAAGCGGGCGTACCCGCGCCGCGCATCCCCCAGCGTGGTCTCGATGCGCAGCGCGGGCGGCGCGGGCGTCGTGTCGACGGGGACCGTCCAGGATCGGGAGGTGGGACCCCAGGACACCGTGCCGCTCACCCGCGCCACGCCCTCCTCCGGCGTGACCGCGTACGCCCAGACCCCGGGGAGGTCGCGCCCGGGCAGGCGCTCCCAGCGGCTGTCGTCGCTGCGCACCTCGGGGGGGACGGGGAGCGGGCGACCGTCCGCCTCGGCGGCCCCCACCCACACCTCGCCGCTGCGGCCGGGCTCGAGCGCACCGTCGGCCGCCACCACCACCACCTCGACCGCGCCCGCGACCGTCACCCACCCCGCCAGCGCCAGCAGCGCGGCGATCATCGCGCCCCGTAGTCGACGTGGATGTCGCGGATGTTCGGCGCGCGCCCGGGGGTGCGCACCAGGGTGCCCACCTGGCGGTGCTGTCGGTCGAGCGCATCGGTGACGATGAGCTCCACCTGGTTGTCGCCCGGCTCCAGCGGGACCTCGAGCGAGAAGCCGCCGCGCGCGTCGGCCCGCCCCTGCACCTCGCCGCGGCTGGTCTTCAGACGCACCTCGACCCCCGCCGCCGTCCGGCCGACGACGGTGACGAGCTCGGCAGGGGACGGATCGGGCCAGGGCACCTCCAGCAGGAGCTGCGTGGGAATCGGCTCGACCGCGCTGCTTCCGTCGGCGAAGGCGACGAGACGCTGTCCGGGCTGCAGGCGCGCCACGTCGGTGAGACCCGACACCGCGAGCTCGCCTTCCTGCGCCTCCACGGTCAGCACGCCGTCGGCGTCGACCGCAGCGTCGAAGGTGGCCGACGTGGCCAGGACCGATCGCTCGGCGTTCGCCACCCGCAGGGCCCCGCCGTCCGGACGCACCCGCGCTCGCAGCCGGCCGCGCTGGAGCTGCAGCTCGATCACGCCGTCGTCGATGCCCGAGAGCTCCACGCTGGTGCCCTCCGAGAGGCGGAGGCTCGAGCTGCCGCCTCGCGTGAGTGTAGCGCGTCCGCCGGGCCCGGTGCTCACCCGATCCCCAGGGCGGAGGTGCATCCCGAGCTGGGCGTGGATCTCGTCCCCTTCCCGCACGCGGCGCACGTCGCCCTGCACCTCCTCCACCACGAGCGGACCGGGGCCGCCATCGGCCGCCGTGTACCGGACCAGGGCGGCGAGGGCGGCCAGGATGAGCACCACCACCACGACCGGGGCGGCCCACCGCATCAGGCACACCCCGGGAAGAGCGCCCGCCAGGACGGATCCTCGGCGGTGGGCTCCCCCAGCGTCCCCCCCACGAGGTCCACCAGGCCACGCGCCGTCCACAGGCGCATGCCCGCGGCGCGCCAGTCGTCCTCTGCCTGCCCCTGCGCCCGGCCCACGGGCTCGCTGGGGCGCAGCCAGACGCCGACGGCCTCGCCTTCACGGCCTACCGAGACCACCAGGCTCGCCCCCGCCTCGAGGCCCGCGCACAGGGCCTCCAGGAGGTGTGCGAGCACGCGCCCGGCCACCCCGGGATCGACGCGCGCCTCCACGGTGGCGCTCGCAGGCTCCACCTGCAGGGTGACCCCCCGCTCCGAGAAGCTCTGCGCCGCGCCCTGGGCGGCGGCGTCCAGCACCTCGCGCAGGTCGGCCCGCGCCGCGGTGAGGTCGGAGACCTCGCCCGCCGACACCCGGACGATCTCCTCCACCACCTCGCGCACGCGCTGGGCGTGGGTCTCGATGCGCGCGAGCGCCACGTCCTCGTCGGGCGCCAGGCCGGCACGCACCAGCTGCACCTGCCCGAGGAGGGCCGCGAGCGGGTTGTTGAGCTCGTGGGCCAGGCCCGCGCCCATCTCGGCCACGGCCGCCACCTGCCCGGCGCGCACGAGCTGCGCCTGCGCGGCCTGGAGGTCCGCGGTGCGTGCCGCCACGCGATCCTGCAGCTCGTCCTGGAATGCCTGGATCTCGCGCCTGTGCAGCTCGAGGCGGGTGCTCATGACGTTGAGGGCCAGCCCGAGCTCGCCCAGCTCGTCGGAGCGATCCACGTCGTTGCGCTGGTCGTAGGCTCCCTGCGTCACGCCGGCGGCGTGCTGCCGGAGCGCGTGGATGGACCGGGTGAGCGTGCGCTCGATCACGAAGCCCACGAGCACCACCACGAGCAGCGCCAGCCCCGCCACGAGCACCGTGGACTGGCGGATCGCCGCGGCCGCCTTCTCGGCCACCGTGGGCGGCGACAGGACGATCACCTTCCAGTCCAGCTGGGGCACCGACCAGATCGCGCCCTGGAGCAGGCCCTGCTCCGTGTCGGCGGTGAAGGTGAGATCCTCGCCGAAGTCGAGCAGCTCCGACAGGTCGGTCATCTGCAGCAGCGGGTGGTCGGTGCCGAGCACGGGCTTGCCGAAGCCGTCGACGAGCACCGCCGCGCTGCCACCCCGCCCCGCGTACACCCGCGCGACCGGCGACAGGGTGATCTCGGCGACCATCCGCAGCTTGCCTCCCGGCACCCCCGCGATCACCGGCACCACGGGCAGCGTGGCGCCCGGCGGCACGTAGGGATCGCCCACGCCGAAGCCCTCGGCGTTCAGGCGCCGGGGGATGTGGGCGAGCAGCGCGTCGGCGCGAGCGGGAGAGCCGGCCTCGCGGGCCCCCATGATCTGGTTCTCGGTGAGGTAGACGGCGGGCACCACGGGCTGACCGGCCTCGTCGACGAGGGCCACGGTGACCGTGTGGTCCATGGCCTGCCAGACGGCCCGGATCAGGCCGAGCTGGTGGTCCTCGCTGCGCGCGCGCACGTCCCAGACCCTCTGCCATCCGGCCATGGTGCGCGCCTGCGCGTCCACCCACATGCCCGTGAAGATGGCGAGCGTGGACGCGTCGCGCGACATCTGCTCCTCGGGGCGGAGCGTCGCGTTCTCGGTGGAGGCGCGCACCGCCAGCGACCCGGTGACCACCAGGGGCACGAGGGTGAGCGCCGCCATCACGAGCGTCAGTCGGAGCCAGAGGCGCATCTAGGCGGCACCTGCGGCGTCGGCCAGCGGGAGGCGGACGGTGAAGACCGTGCCCTCCCCCACCACGCTGTCGACGTGGATGGTGCCCCGGTACTTGGTGACGAGGCGGTAGACGATGTTGAGCCCCAGGCCGGTGCCGCGCCCGGGCGGCTTCGTGGTGAAGAAGGGATCGAAGATCTCCCGGAGCGCGTCGCCGGGGATGCCGGGGCCGCGATCCTGCACGCGCACCACGGCCTCGCCCTCGTCGGCCACCGCCTCCACCCGCACCGCACCCGCGAGCGCCCGACCCGCGTCGCCCACCGCCTCCACGGCGTTCTTCACCAGGTTCACCATCACCTGCTGCAGCTCGGAGGCGCGGCCCACCACCGCGAGGCCGGGCGCGATGTCGAGGGACACCGCCTCCTCGTCGAGGCCCACCGTGCGCACCACCAGCCGCACCGCGTCGGTGATCACGGCGTCGAGCGGCGTGTTCGCGAGGTACTCCCGCTCAGCGGTGCGGCTGTACCCCGAGAGCTGGACGACGATGTCCTTGATGGAGCGCGCGTAGGTCACGATCTCGGCCGCGTGCCGGTGGATCGTCTCGAGGTCCTCCTCCTCGCCGATGGCCTCCGCCAGCCCCATCACGCCGAACAGGGGCGAGCTGATCTCGTGGGCGATGCCCGCGGCGAGCGTGCCGATGCCGGCGAGCTTCTCGGACTGCACCAGCTCGGCCTGCACACGCTGGTTCTCGTCGAGCGCGGCCTGCAGTTCGTGGTTCTTGGAGCGCAGGTCGCCGACGAGCCGCCGGTTCTCCCGGGCCATCGCCTGTCGCGCGAAGGCCTGGTCGACCTTCCGACGCACGTCGAAGATGCTCTTCGGCGGCTTGACGATGTAGTCGAAGGCGCCCCGCTGGAGGGCCGTGACCGCCGTGTCGATGGAGGCGTAGCCGGTGATCAGGAGGACCTCGGCCTCGGGCAGCTCCCGCTTCACGAGGTCGAGCAGCTCGAGCCCGCCCAGATCGGGCAGGTTCTTGTCGGTGAGCAGCACGTCGACGCCGTGCGCACGGATGTCGGCCAGGGCATCCTGGCCTCGTTCGAAGCCCACCACCTCGCGGGAGTCCTCGAAGAGGGACACCAGCAGGTCGAGGATCGCCCGCTCGTCATCGACGATGACCAGGCGGCCCCGGGGCGAGGTCTGCTCCTTCACGGCACCACCTGCCTCACGGACGACGCTGCGGGACGCTATCACGCGGCGGCCGCGCCCGCGCGCTGCGGAAGCCGGGACAGGCGACGCCGCGCGCAGTAGGATGCCCCCGTCGCTGCCGAGGGGAACTCCGATGCGTGCGCCGTCCCAGATCCTCCTGCCCGTCCTCCTCGTCGCCTGCGCCAAGGCGGGCGAGCCCACGAAGGACGAGCCCCAGCCCCGCATCACCGAGCGCGAGCTGCCCGAGGAGGGGCTGATCGTGCAGGAGATCGACCTCGACGGCGACGGCACCCCCGAGATCTGGAACCTCTTCCAGGAGCGCGAGGACGCCCCGCGCCTCCGCGTGCGCAAGAAGGTGGATCTCAACTTCGACGGCCGCGTCGACGTGGTCAGCCACTTCGACGAGACGGGCTCGCTCTACCTCGAGGAGCTCGACGCCGACCTCGACGGCGTCCTCGACTGGACCGACCACTACAAGGACGGCGTGCGCGTGCTGGCCGAGGTCGACACCAACTTCGACGGCCGCCCCGACGTCTTCAGCTACTACGCGGTCGGCGCCGACGGGAAGTCCTACATCGACCGCAAGGAGCGCGACACCAACGGCGACGGCAAGATCGACGCCTGGGAGCGCTTCGACCCCTCGGGCGCCGTGGTCCGCACCGGCCGCGACACCGATGGCGACGGCAAGATGGACGTCCGGGATGAATAAGTAGTACTTCGCTCGGCTTCGCTTCGCTGCGCCTCGCTGCGCGCTTCGCCTAGGGCTTGCTTGGGGGGGGGGCGAAGGATCCGCTTCGCCTCGCTGCGCGCTTCGCCCAGCAGGATGCCGGCGGACCCGGACCGAGCGCGCCGCGCGCGGCAGCCGTCCTGGCGGGGAGCGACCGAGGTCGCGGCCGGAGGAGGGAGCATGCGGACGCATGTGACCGACGACGGGCACCCCGGGGCTGCGGCAGGCGCGCGACGGGAGGGGCCGGCGGCAGCCAGCTGAGGCTTGCTTGCGGAGGGGGGTGAAGGATCCGCTTCGCCTCGCTGCGCGCTTCGCCCAGCAGGATGCCGGCGGACCCGGACCGAGCGCGCCGCGCGCATCGTCTCCTGCCCCGTCAGGCGAACAGGTCCGGGTCGATCCGCTCCAGCGCGCGGTAGGCGACCACGGCCACGGCGTTCGAGAGGTTGAGGCTGCGGATGGGGCCGGTCATCGGGATGCGCCAGGCGCCATGACGCGCGACGAGATCGTCGGGCAGGCCCACGGTCTCGCGGCCGAACACGAGCACGTCGTCCGGCGCGTAGGGACACGCCACGTGGCTGCGCGCGCCCTTCGACGAGAAGAGGTGCACGCGGCGCCCCTCCGCCCAGCGCCAGAAGGCGTCCTCGTCGGCGTGCTCCACGAGGTCGACGTGCTGCCAGTAGTCCAGCCCCGCCCGCCGCACGGCCTTGGCGTCGGTGGAGAAGCCCAGCGGGTGGACGAGGTGCAGCCTCAGACCGAGCCCCAGGCACAGGCGTCCCACGTTGCCCGTGTTGGGCGGGATCTCGGGGTGGTACAGCACGACGTGGAAGCGTGGTCCCGTCACCTGGTCCTCCGCCTCACCCTCGCCTTGGAGAGCGCGACGCGCACGGGTATGGTGCCGCCCGTGCGCCTTCACCCCGGGACCGCGTGATGATGCCTCCCCGCCCCGCCGTCGGTCCCTACCGCGCCGAGCACCTCCTCGGTCTGGGCGCCGAGGGTGCGGTCTGGCGGGCCAGCGGTCCGGCGGGCGACGTCGCGCTCAAGGTGGCGCGCACACCCGAGGCGCGGGCGCTGCTGCAGGAGGAGGTGGAGCTCCTCGGGCGGAGCGGCCATCCCCACCTCGTGCGCCTCGAGGCCGCGGGCAAGGGCTGGATGGTCACCGAGCTGGTGGACGGCGAGCGCCTCGACCGCTGGGCCGCCGGCCGTCCCGCCGCCGACATCCTCGGCGTGGGTCTCGAGATCCTGGCGGTGCTGGAGCACCTCCACGCCGCCGGCACCGTCCACGGCGACCTGAAGCCCGCCCACGTCCTCGTGGACGACTGGGGTCACGTGAAGGTGGTGGACGTGGGGGGCGGACGCGCCACGCCGGGCTTCGCGGCACCCGAGCTGCTGGCCGGCTCCCCGGTCACGCCCGCGGCGGATCGCCACGCCCTCGGCGCCACCCTCCACGCCGCCCTCACCGGTCGTGCGCCCCATGCCCTGCCCGGCGAGCCGGCCCTGGCCGGCGCCGCGCTCGGCGCTCCCGTCCCGCCCAGCGCCGGTCGCATCGACGTGCCCGAGCGGGTCGAGCGCCTGCTCGGCAAGCTGCTCCTGCCCGACCCGGCGCAGCGACCTCCCCTCGACGAGGTCCGCAAGGTGCTGGTGCGCGCCTGGGCCTCCCCCCCACGGCGCCCCTTCCTGGGGATGCAGCGCGCCCGGTCCGCCCTGCTGCGCGCCGTCCGACGCGCCGTGCACGGCGAGCCGGTGGTGGTGGTGCTCTACGGACCCACCGGCAGCGGGCGACGCAGCCTCACCGCCGAGGCGCTGCGCCAGGGGGCGCTGGAGGGCATGGAGCTGCTGCGGCGCTTCGACGCCGCCACCTTCCTCGAGGCCGTCGCGGCAGGTCGTCGTCCGGTGGGCTCCACCCGCACCACGGCACCCGACGTGCAGGCCACCACCGAGGCGCTGCTCCGGAGCGGTCGTCCCGGCCTGCTCCTGCTGCACGGCGCCGCGCCGCCTCCGTGGCTCCCGTCCGACCGGGCCGTGGTGCTCACGCCCGAGGCGCTCACCCTCGACGACGCCGAGCAGCTCGCGGACTGGCTGGGCGTCACCCGTCGGGAAGCCGTGCCGGTGGCCTGGCGGCGGAGCCAGGGGCTGCCTCGCTCCCTCTGGATCGCCCTGGAGCCCTACGCCACGCGCCACACGGAGGATCGCCGGCCCTTCGGGCTGCCCGGCAGCGCCGCCCACGTGGTGCGCGCGCTGCGCGAGGGCACGGGCGTGGCCACCCTGCAGCGCCTCGGCGAGGAGACCCGGCTGCCGCTCCCGGTGCTCGCCGACCAGGTGGCCATCCTCGAGGCCACCGGCATCGTCCGCACCGAGGAGCGGGGCTGGACCGTGCGTCTCCTCGACGCGGGCGGACCGTGAGCCCAGCGCGGGTGCGCCCCGCCACGGGGCTCTACGCTCCCCGGTCGCGCGCCGAGGTCATCGAGACCCTGGTCACCCGTGCGCACCGCCGCCTCGACGCGCTCGACGACGACACCCTGCAGCACCTCCTCGAGGACACGCTCTACCGGGAACGCCAGCGCCTCGAGTCGCAGGCGCCGGTCCTCGACGAGCTCGATCAGCTCGAGGCCCTGGCGGAGGCGCTCGTGCGTCGGGGGCGCGGGGCGCGGGTGACGGCCGGTCTGGCGCTCGTCCGGCGGTGGTCCAACGAGATCCACGGACGCTTCTCCCTCCCCGCCTACCGCTTCGCGTCCCGCGTCTTCCCACCCGCGCTGGGCGCGCTCCTCGCAGCGGCCCCCGCACGGCTCGGCACCTGGGACGTCCGGCCCGACCAGCGGGTGCGCGTCGAGGGTCCGCTGCCGCTGATCCGCCAGCTCGCGGACGAGGCCACGCTCGTCCTCGCCCCCACCCACGTCTCCAACCTCGACAGCCCGATCATCGGCCTGGCGCTCACCCTCGCGGGCCTGCCCCCCTTCCAGTACGGCGCGGGGCTGAACCTCTTCGGCAACCCGGTGCTCGGCTGGTGGATGTCGCGCCTGGGCGCCTACACCGTGGACCGCACCAAGCAGGCCGAGCTCTACAAGGACGTGCTCAAGGACTACTCGGTGCTCCAGCTCACCCGGCGCCACCACTCGCTCTTCTTCCCCGGAGGCACGCGCTCGCGGAGCGGGCTGCTGGAGCGACGCGTGAAGAAGGGCCTGCTCGGCACCGGCGTGCTCGCGTGGCAGGAGATGCTCGCCGCGGGGCGCGAGGATCCCGAGATCTACGTCGTGCCGATGACCCTGTCGTACACGCTCTGCCTGGAGGCCCGGACGCTCATCGAGGACTTCCTCGCGGACCAGGGGAAGCAGCGGTACATCATCACCGACGACGAGTTCTCCCAGAGCCGGCGCGTGGCCGCCTTCGCCCAGCGGGTGCTGTCCCTCGACGCCAGCGTCGTCTGCCGCTTCGGGGCCCCCCTCGACGTCCTCGGCCGGCCGGTCCCCGAGGACGCCACCGCGCGTGCCGAGGCGGCCCAGGCGCGTCGTGGCTACGTCTGCGCCAGCGACGGCACCGTGCAGCCGGACGCACAGCGCGACCACGTCTACACCGACATGCTCGCGCGGAAGCTCGTCGAGGTGTGGCCTCGCGACGCCACCGTGCTGCCCACCCACCTCGTGGCGTGGGCGGCGTGGCGCTCGCTCGAGGAGGCCGTCGACTCCACCGATCCCTTCCGCCTCGTGCGCGCCCCGGTGGACCTCCGGCGGCTCGGCCGCGGCCACTTCCTGTCCCGCCTGCGCAGGGCCCAGGACGCGGTGCGGGCCGGCGCACGCCAGGGTCGCTGGCACGCCGAGCTCCCCAGCTCCGCGGAGGGCACGCTCGACACGGCGCTCGACCACTTCGCCCGCTACCACACCTCGCGCGCGGTGGGCGCAGATGCCGCGGGCCTCTTCGTCGAGGACGCGAAGCTCTGCCTGTACTACCGGAACCGCCTCGCCCACGCGGACCTGGAGGCCTCGTGAAGGTCGGCATCCTCGGCGGCGGCAACTGGGGCCAGGCGCTCGCCCGGCTGGTGATCGCGGCGGGCCACGAGCCCTTCATCGCCTACCGCGACAAGCGCCCGCCGCACGTGCTCCCGTCCACCGACGATCCGCCGAGGGTGTCGGCGGCCTGCGACCTGCTGCTCGTGGCCACCAGCGCCGCCGAGGTGCGATCCGCCATCCGCCAGGCCGTGCCCGGTCCCCGGCACCGCGTGGTGGTGGCCGGGCGCGGCATCGATCCCGACAGCGGCGACTGGCTGACCGACGCCGTGCGCCAGGAGTGCGAGGCCGTCCGCGTGGGTGCGCTGGCCGGGCCGGCCCCCGTGGACGAGATCCTCAACGGGGGCCTGTCGGCCGGCGTGGTGGCCAGCCGCTTCGACGAGGTGCGCGCGCTGACCATCGAGGCGCTGCACAGCTCGCGCTACCGCTGCTACGACAGCGCCGACCTCACGGGCGTGCAGCTGTCGGGCGCGATGGTGCCCGTGCTGGCCGCGGTGCTGGGGCTGGCCCGCTCCCTCGGGGGCGCGGGCGTGGGCCTGCACGCGATGGTGCTGGCGCGCGGCCTCGCCGAGGCGGTGCGCCTGGGGCAGGCCGTGGGGGCCGATCCCCTCACCTTCGTGGGCCTCGCCGGCGTCGCCGACCTCGTCGCCTCCCAGGCGCTGCCCGGTCACCCGCACTTCGAGGCGGGGCGCGCGCTGGCCCGCGGAGAGCCCGTGGGCACGCCCACGCCGCAGCGCCTCGCGCGCGCCCTGGCCCGGCTCGCGAAGCTCCACGGCGTGGATGCGCCCCTCACGCGGGGGCTGCTCGCGGTCTACGACGGCATGCCGCCCATCGACGCGGTGACCGCGCTGATGCAGCGCGAGGCGCGTCGGGAGCACGGCTGACCTACTCCTCGAGGGAGGAGAGCTCCTCGTAGCCGGGCAGATCCGACAGATCGGGCACGACGACGATCTCGATGCGGCGGTTCGCGGCCCGACCCTCGTCGGTGTCGTTCGCTGCCACCGGGCGGGTGTCGGCGAAGGCGGCCGCGCTCACGTCCTCGGCTGCCATGCCGTTCGCCACCAGGCTGTTCACGACGCCGATGGCGCGCGCCGCCGCGAGGAACCAGTTCGACGGGTAGCGCTGGGTGTGGATGGGGACGTCGTCGGTGTGGCCCTCCACCTGGAAGCGACGGTCGGGGATGCTGGCCAGGATGGCGGCGACCTCGGCGATGGCGCCGGCTCCCCCTTCCGACAGGTCCGCGGATCCCGACGCGAACAGCACGTCGGTGCCCAGCACCACCACCATGCGGCCGTCGACGATGCGCACGTCGAGCTTGCCGGCGTCGATGAGCGACTGGAAGCGCGCCACCAGGTCCTTGAACTGGCGCACCCGAGCCTCGGCCTGCTCCTTGCGCGCCTGGAGCTCGGCCAGGGCCTGCTTCATGTCGCGGACCTCGTTCCGCAGGGCGCCCCGGTCGGCGAGGATCTGCGCATTGCGCTCGCGCTGGGCGTCGAGGTCGGCCTCCATCGCCGACAGGCTGCCCTGCAGATCGCCGATGCGGGCCTCGAGCTCGGCCACCTCGGCCTCGAGCTCGCCGATCGTGGTCTCGCGCGAGGTCACGGTGTCGCGGCTGTCCTGCAGCTGCTGCTGGCTGGCGGCCAGCTCCTCCGACAGGCGCTCCGCCTCCTTCTTCCACTTGCAGCCGGGGGCCACGACGACGAGGGCGAGAGCGAGAGCGAGCGTGCGCATCGGGAGACCTCCGGGCTGGCCCTCACGTACCGCTGCCGCTGCCCCCGTCAAGCGCCAGCACCCCGACCAGCCAGGCCGCCAGCTCCGTGTGGATCCCCCGGGCCTCGGCGTTCGTGAGCACGCCCATGTGGTCGAGCACCCCCGCGTCCGGGTCGCCCACCACGCGGGTCTGCACGGCCGGCAGGTGGGCCGCCCAGCCGAGGGCACCGGCAGGCCGGGCGAGCAGGCGATCCCCCCGCGCCACCACCGCGAGCGTGGGCACCCCCACCCGACCGAGGCCCGCGAGCCAGTCCTGCCGGGCGTCGCGCGTGCCCCACCGCTGCTGCCAGAAGGGCCGGCCGAGATCGTCGGCGTAGGGCCCCGCCTCGTCGGTCGACCCGAGACCCAGGCGCCGTGCGGGCACGCGCCCCGCGAGCAGGGCCGCCCCCTGCAGACCCGCCAGCCCGACGGCCTTCGCCGCCCGGACCCGCAGCGAGGGCTCCGACGCGGCCAGCCACACGTTCGCCGCGAGACACACCAGCGCGTCGACGTGGACCGCACCGGCGGCGAGCGCGGCAGCCGTGACGTGCCCGCCGAGGCTGTGGCCCACCACGCCGAGGCGCCCGCGACCCCAGCGACGCGCGGCGGCGACGAGGGCGGGGAGATCGCGCAGCACCAGGTCCTCGTACGACCAGGTGCCTCCCTCGGACGCCCCGGGTCCCGAGTCGCCGTGGCCACGGAAGTCGGCGACCACCACGTCGAGCCCGGCAGCACGGAGCGTCTGCTGCAGTCCCCTCCCCGCAGGTCGGTCGAAGGTGCGGGCGTCCACCATCATCGCGTGGAGCAGCAGCACCGTGCCGTGCGCCTCCCCCACCGCACGCACGCGGCGGACCCCCAAGGGCCAGCCGTCGCAGGCCTGGACGACGACCGGACCGGGACCCACGCCCCCTACAGGTCCAGCTCGGCGAGGACCTCGCGCACCCGGACGTCGGTGACCGGCTCGATGCGCCGCGTGACCTGCAGGTCGGGGGAGATGAGCAGGAGCGCCGGGTACTGGCCCCGCTCGATGGCCTCGATGCTGCCGCTGCGCCCCTTGGGGTCGGACACGACCGGGGCCGTGATGAGCTCGTAGTCGTGCTCGGGATCCAGCGAGGCGAGCGTGGCCCACTGCTTGAGATCGGCCACCTTGGGCGGGTCGCCGTGGGTGTCCTCGAGGAGCAGCGTCACCGTGACCAGGCCGCGATCGCGGTACTCCTGCCAGAGGGCCTCGGTGCCGATGGCCAGGTCACGGCACGGCGCACACCACATCGTGGACACGTCGAGCAGCACCCACGACCCGTGGAACTGCCACAGGCTGAGCTCGTCGCCGTGCTGGTCGAGCCCGCGCACGTCGTACACCACCCGCCCCACGCCCATGCCCTCGGGACGGAGGTCCTCCGGTGGCGCGCCCACGGGCCAGCTGTTCTCGGGGGGCGTCCACGCGGCGTCCGCCACGGGGCCCCCCTCCGTGTAGAGCCGGGGCTCGCACGCCGAGGCCAGCACCAGCAGCAGGCCGGGGAGGGTCCGGGACGGAACGAGACGCACTGGCGACTCCAGGGACATGCAGGCTGCCAGCCCCGCAGGCTAACCCGTGCAGCCGCCCTGCCGCGTCACCCCCTGTCGACGCGCCACGCCCGACCGCCTCCCTCCCCGGGTCTCCCATGCCTCCCGCGCCGCCCGTCCGCCTCACATGCGAGGATCTCCTCGACGCCTACCACGGCTACGGACGCCCGCGGGAGCGGTGGCTCCTCGGGGCCGAGATGGAGCGCCACCTCCTCGACGCCCAGGGCATGCCCGCGCCCTACGAGGGCGCCCACGGGGTGCGCTCGCTGATCGAGGACTTCGTGCGCGAGGGATGGCGTCCGGAGCGCGAGGGCACGGCGCTGATCGCCGCCACGCGCGGCAAGGCGTCGATCACCCTGGAGCCGGGCGCCCAGTTCGAGCTGTCGGGCGCCCCGGCGCGCGACGTCGCCACCATCGTGGCGGAGGCCGAGGCCTTCGCCCGCGACCTCGACCGCCACCTGCAGGCCGGCCCCTACGCCCAGTGCGCCCTGGGCTACACGCCCTACGCCCCCATCGAGGCCATCGGCTGGGTGCCGAAGGGCCGATACGCCATCATGCGCGCGCACATGCAGCGGGTGGGCTCGCTGGGCCACCACATGATGAAGGGCACCAGCGCCACCCAGGCCAGCTACGACTTCTCGGACGAGCACGACTGCGCCCGCAAGGTGCGCGTGGCGTCGGCGGCCGCCCCCATCGTCACCGCGATGTTCGCCAGCTCGCCCTACCGCCGCGGTCGCGCCACCGGGTTCAAGAGCTTCCGGGGCCTCACCTGGACCGACACCGACGCGAGCCGCACGGGCTTCCCCCCCGCGGCGCTCGCCTACAGCCACGCGGCCTGGGTGGACTACCTCCTCGACGTCCCGATGATGTTCACGAAGGTCGACGGGCGCTGGGCCGCCGCCGACGGGCGCACCTTCCGGGACTGGATGACCCGGGGCGACGCCGACGGGCGCTTCCCCACCTGGGGGGACTGGGACCTGCACCTCACCTCGGTCTTCCCCGAGGTCCGCGTGAAGCGCCAGATCGAGGTCCGCATGGCCGACTGCGTGGCCATGCCGCTCGTCGCGGCCTTCTGCGCGCTGTTCGAGGGCCTGTTCTACTGCAACCTCGCCACGCACGACGCCCTGGCGCTGCTCGATCCCTTCACCCGCTTCGGCACGCCGCAGGAGCGCTTCGCCGTGGCCTGCCGCCACGGACCGGCCGGCATGGTGGGCGGGCGCACCCTGGCCTGGTGGGGTCAGCAGCTCGTGGAGGCCGCCCGCGCCGGCCTGGGGCGGTGCGCGCCCGACGAGGTGCGCTGGCTCGACCCGCTGATCGCGCTGATCGGCCGCGGGCTGTGTCCCGCCGACCTCATGCTCGCGGAGCTGGGCACCGAGCCCGATCCCGAGGCGCTGCGGGCGTGGACCCACCCGCTCGCCGGCTGATCGACGGCGCCGTCCCCGCGGGTCAGCGGCAGGACGGGTCGCGCCCCACGTCGGCCGCAGAGCGCGGCTCCACGAGCTGGCTCGATCCCGCCACCGGCACGTCCTCGAGGCGCACGGTGACGCAGGTGCGCCCCCCCGATCCGCGGCAGGAGGTGCACCCGCCCACCCGGGCACAGGCCTCGGCGGGCGTGGCGTCGACGCGCCCGAGGAGGGTGGTGGCCAGCGGAGACAGGTCCACGTCGAAGACCACCGTGGCCGGCTCGAGACGCCACCGGCTGGCCTGCAGCGCCGACACGACGCGCAGCGCGTTCACGGGGATCCGCTGCCCGGCGGCCACGAGGAAGGCGTCGGCCGAGGCCACCTCGAGATCCCCTCCGGGGGCCACCACGCCGCCGAGCAGCGACGAGGCGGCGCAGGGCTCCTGGCCCGACGCCCCCGCGGGCGCGGCCAGCAGCGAGACCCGGCCGGCGCCGTACACCTCCACGCGGACGAGCAGCTCCGAGAAGACGTCGCCCAGCGCGAGATCGGTGGCCGGCAGGGCGAGCGTGCCGCTGGCCAGGCCCAGGCGGAAGGTGCGTCCGGTGGTGGTCCACGCCGCGTTCACCGTGCCGCAGCTCCAGGTGAGCTCGGTGCGGTAGGCGCTGTCGGCGCGAAGCGGGGACTGCGGTCGCCAGCGGATGAGCTTGCCCTCGGCCTCCACCACGCCGGGGAGCTGGACGTCGTCCTCGAAGACCTTGATCCCCGCGCCGACCTCGGCCTGCTGGAGCTGGGCCAGGATGTCGACCGACAGGAGCACGTCGTCGTCGCCCGCCCGGGGCTCGAGCGAGAGGAGCTCGTTGGTGCAGGGCACGGTGCTGTCGGCGCTGCCGCTGTCGGCGCCCGCGGTGTCGGTGTCGAGGACCACCGCCGTGTCGCTGTCGCGGTCGCCGATCACGACCTCGCCGGCCTCCTCCGCGCAGCCGGCGGCGGCGAGGAGGAGGAGGGCCATGATCGAGGGGGAACGGGGGGGACGCGACGACGACATGGCGCGCACGATAGCACCGCCCCGGACCGCGCGCCGCGCGGCCTTCGCTGCCCGTCCACCGGGCCTGTCGGGCGGCGATCGGTGTGCTACTGTGCGCCCGCCTCGGCTCCCGGGGCGTTCCCTCCCCCGGCTCACCCGGACGAACCCCGCATGCCCGCTCGTGTCCCGCGCCGGTTCGTGGCGCGGTCCCTCCCGGTCCTGGCCCTCGCCGCTCCCGTCGCGGCGCACGCCCAGACCACCCCGACCGCCCCCGGTACCGACGCCGACCTCGACATCGTCAGGCCGGTGTACGCGCCCGAGATCCTGCCCGGCATCGACGTCCCGTCGAACTGGCGCGGAGGCTCGGTCCGTGCCGGTCTGTCGCTGCAGTACACCAACTCGCCGCTGGTGCTCTACGAGTTCGAGCGCGAGGTGGGCGACGTCATCCAGCACCGCTTCACGGCCTTCGCGGGCGTGTCGGTCGACATCAGCCGGGCCTTCACCGCCCGGGTCAGCCTGCCGCTGTACTACCAGACGGGCTCCACGGTCCCGCGCTACGCGGCCGACGGCATCTCGCTGGGCGACGTCGCGGTCGGCGGCCACTGGGCCTTCCTCCGCAAGCCCGTGTTCAGCATGGGCCTGTCGGTCGACCTCACGCTGCCCACCAGCCGCTCCCTCTTCTACGCGGGCGAGCGCATCCCCAAGCTGCTGCCGATGCTGCTGTTCGGCATCGACGTGGGCCGGGTGCGCATCGCCAGCAACCTGGGCGCCAACGTGCGCTTCCGCACGCTCGACACCCAGGACGACCTGCGCCTCGGCACCGAGCTGGTCTGGAACACCGGCGTGCGCGTGAACGTGATCAAGGAGCGCCTCGACGTGGGCGCCACGATCTACAGCCGCTTCGGCTTCTCCAACTTCTTCGGCGCCGGCGAGTCCACGGGCGAGGTGCTGGGCACCATCGCCTACACCGCCACCCCGTGGCTGGTGGTCGAGCTGTCGGGCGGTCGCGGCTTCACGCAGGGCTACGGCTCGAGCGATCTGCGCGTCTTCGGCCAGCTCCGCTTCCAGCGTCGCCGCCTCGAGGTGGGCGAGGACATGGACGAGGGCTTCGTCGAGGAGGACCCGAACGCGGGCCAGGGCGGCCTGCAGTTCAACGTGCGGGAGCTCACCGGACTCCGCACCGACGGCGAGGGCGATCTCCCCGAGCCCGATCCGTGGGAGGAGGGCGTCCTCGCCAAGCAGCAGGGCGACCGCATCGACATCCGCTACGCCATCCAGTTCAAGGTGGGCACCGCGGAGCTGCTCCCCGAGAGCTACCCCACGCTCGACTTCATCGCCGACCTGATGAACGGCGACGCCCGCATCGGCCACCTCGTGATCGAGGGCCACGCCAGCCCCGAGGGCACCTTCGAGAACAACTACGACCTGTCGATCAAGCGCGCCGCCAGCATCTGGAAGCGCCTGGTCGAGCAGCGCGTCCACCCCTCCCGCCTGTCCTACCGGGGCATGGGCGAGGTGGTGCCCATCGACGCCACCGGCGGCATCGACGAGCTCAAGGAGAGCCGTCGCGTCGTCTTCAAGATCAGCCGTCAGTACGAGGAGTGGGAGACCCCGCCCCAGTACGAGCTCGATCAGGTCTACCCCTGGAACGGCGAGACCTACGAGGCGCAGCAGCCCCGCATGCCCACCGCCGAGGAGCGCATGGGCCTCGACGAGCTGCTGCCCAGCACCAAGCGTCCCGAGCGCTCGGAAGACACGCTGAAGGACGTCAGCTTCGACGACGAGGAGGACGACGACGGCGGCGAGGAGGTCACGCCGCCCGCCGACGACACCCCCGACGAGACCCCACCCCCCGCGGACGCCCCGGCCCCCGACGCCGAGGAGGCCCAGTGATCGCCACGCTGCTCACGCTCCTGGTCGGCGGCGCCCACGCCGCCCCTGCCGGTCCTCCGCTCACGCTGCCGCCGCGTCCCTACCAGGACCTCAACTGCAACGTGCTGCCCAACGAGGCCAACTGGTTCAACGAGCCGGTGCAGGCGAGCGACTCCCTGCCCGACTTCACCGACGGCCCCGACGCCAACCCGCCCGGCATCTCGGCGGTGGAGGAGTCCGCGGGCTTCAACCTGTCGGACCCCTTCTGCGCGGCGGCGATCCAGGACGCCACGAACGGCAACCTGCCGCCGCCTGCCACGCCCGACTTCTACTACGACTACGCGGTCTTCGGCTGTCGCTACCCGATCTCGATCAACGAGGTCGACGGCGACTTCGACGGCCTGTCCTTCGGGTCGCTCGAGCTCTACCTGGACCCCGAGAACTCCGACGAGGAGACGGGGCCCTTCCTGCGGGTCGACCTCGACTGCGACAACTGCCCGGACCTCTTCAACCCGGAGCAGGTCGACGAGGAGAACGGCGGCGCGGGCGACGGCGTGGGCGACCTGTGCGACACCTGCCCGCCCGATCTCGAGCCCTTCGTCTCGGGGGTCCCCGACCTGTCGGTGATCAACGAGGACAACGCCGACGCCGACATGGACCTGCTCGGCGACGCCTGCGACGTCTGCCCGAACAACGAGGACCCGCGCACCGAGAAGAGCGGCCGCGCCTGCCCGGCGGGGAGCATCCCCTTCACCGAGCACATGCCCGACGGCAGCACCAAGGACTGGTGCATCACCCAGATCGACAGCGACGGCGACGGCGTGGGCGACGAGTGCGACAACTGCGTCGACATCTTCAACCCGCGCGGCGGTGAGCTCGAGCAGCCCGACGACGACGGCGACGAGGTGGGCAACGCCTGCGACAACTGCCCCGACGTGCAGAACACCGAGCAGCTCGACGCCGACAAGGACGGCCTCGGCGACGACTGCGACAACTGCCCGCTGGTCTGCAACAACGGCCAGACCGGCGGCGACTGCCCGGCCACGGCCGACCAGACGAACACCGACGGCGACGAGCTCGGCGACGCCTGCGACAACTGCCCGCTCATCGCGAACGAGCTGCAGGAGGATCGCGACGCCGACGGCACGGGCGACGTGTGCGACATCTGCCCCGACGCCTTCGACCCCGACCAGCTCGACCGTGACGGCGATGGCTTCGGCGACGCCTGCGACGTCTGCCCCGACATCTTCGACGCGCGGCAGTTCGACGCCGACGCCGACGGCGTGGGCGACCTCTGCGACCTCTGCCCCGACGTGCCCGACCCCGATCAGCTCGACGACGACCGCGACCCCCAGACGGGCGAGCCGCGTCCCGACGGCATCGGCAATGCGTGCGACGTGTGTCCCCTCCTCTACGATCCCGACCAGGAGGACGAGGACGGCGACGGCATCGGCGACCTGTGCGACAGCGACCGCCTCCGCGGCGGCGGGTGCAGCCACCTGCCCCCCAGCGGCGCCATCGTGCTGCTGGCCCTGGCGGCCCTCGCAGGCCGGCGTCGGAGCGCGACCCGCGCCTGAGCCGAGCGCACGCGCGTCAGCCCTCGTCGCGCTCGGCCTCGCAGCTCCAGCACACCTGGAAGGTGGCGGGGTTCTCCTCGCCGCAGGCGGCGCAGCGCCAGGCGGGGTGAACCAGCGACGGCCCCTTCCAGCGCGCGAGCAGGTCGCGCGCTGCGGGCTCGTCCGCCGCGTCCACCCACACACTCGGCAGCGCGTCCCGCACGGGGATGCCCCCGGCGAGACTCATCAGGTCCTCGCCCTGCACACGACAGCGGATGCCGTGCTCGGTGAGCCACTGGCGCAGGAGGTAGGCGTCGGCTGGTCCGTCCGCCCGGTACAGCCTCACGTCGCCCACCCGACCTCCAGCACCTGGCCAGCGACCTAGCGCGCGCCCCCCACCCCGGCCCGCAGCGGATCGCACCGCCCGGCACCGGCGCCAGCGAGCTAGGCGGGCAGCCGGAGGATCCCATGGCCCGCGAGGATCTCGACCGCCTTCGCACCGAGCTCTCCGGGCTCGACCGTCAGCTCATCGAGCTGGTCGCCCGACGGTCGGAGCTGTCGCTGGAGATCGGCCGGCTCAAGGCCGAGCTCGGACGCGGCACGCGCGACTTCGCCCGCGAGAAGGTGGTGCTCGAGCGCGCCCGCGGCGTGGCGCGCGAGCTGGGCGCCCCCGAGGCGCTCGCCGAGCGCCTGATGATCGAGCTCATCACCTCCTCGCTGTCGCTCCAGGAGCAGGACCGCGTGGCCTCGGCCGGCAGCGGCGCCGGCAAGCGGGCCCTGGTGATCGGCGGCGCCGGCAAGATGGGACGCTGGTTCGTCGGATTCCTCGCCGCGCAGGGCTACCTCGTGACCGTGGCCGACCCGACGCCCGTGGCCGATGGCCTGCCCTGGGTCGCCGACTGGCGCGCCCTCCCCCTCGACCACGACCTCGTGGTGGTGGCGTCGCCGCTGGCGGCCACGAACGAGGTCCTCCTCGCGCTCGCCGAGCGCGGTCCCTCCGGCGTGGTCTTCGACATCGGCTCGCTCAAGACCCCCCTCCGCAGCGGGCTCCTCGCGCTCCGCGACGCGGGGGTGCAGGTCACCTCCGTGCACCCGATGTTCGGACCCGACACCAGCCTGCTCTCGGGCCGCCACGTGCTCTTCGTGGACGTGGGCGTGCCCGAGGCCACGCGCGCCGCGCGGGAGCTCTTCGCCGCCACCATGGCCGAGCAGGCCGACATGGACCTCGACACGCACGATCGCCTCATCGCCTACGTGCTGGGCCTCTCGCACGCCCTGAACCTCGCCTTCGTCGAGGCCCTGGCGTCGTCGGGCGAGGACCTGCCGCTCCTCGCCAGGATCTCCTCCACCACCTTCGACGCCCAGCTGGGCGTGAGCGCGCGGGTCGCGCAGGAGAACCCGCACCTCTACTTCGAGATCCAGGCGCTGAACGCCTACGGCGGCACCTCCCTCGACGCCCTGGATCGCGCCGTGACGCGGGTGCGGGAGCTGGTGGGACGCGGCGACGAGCCCGGGTTCGTCGCGCTCATGGAGCGGGGGCGCGACTACGTCGCCCAGCGCGCGGGGAGGCCGTAGACAGCAACAGACGCCCCGACCGGGGCGCGACGCGGCGGTGTGCTATGCTGCGGGGCTGGGCAGGCGATTCCTGTCCGCTCCCCCAGGTCGCGGAGGCCTCCCGCATGCAGCGCATCGCATTCTACGGAAAGGGCGGCATCGGCAAGTCCACGATCGCCACCGGCGTCAGCTACCACCTGGCCCACGCGGACCGGAAGCTGCTGCACGTGGGCTGCGATCCGAAGGCCGACAGCTCGCTCGTCCTCGTGAAGGACCAGGAGCGCTTCCGCACGGTGATCGGCCAGTCCTTCCAGATCGACCCGGAGGATCTGGAGGCCGAGGACCTCATCATGGAGGGCATCCACCCGAACATCGAGTGCATCGAGTCGGGCGGTCCCGAGGCGGGCGTGGGCTGCGGCGGTCGCGCCGTGTCCAAGTCCTTCGAGATCTTCGACGAGCTCGAGATCGTCGACGAGTCCCTCTACGACGCCGCCGTCTTCGACGTGCTCGGCGACGTGGTCTGCGGCGGCTTCGCCGCGCCGATGCGCAAGGCCCACGGCAGCAAGGTCTGCATCATCCTCTCCGAGGAGATGATGGCCTGCTACGCCGCGAACAACATCGCGAAGGCCTGCCGCCGCTACGCCGACAACGGCATCTGCCTCGCCGGGCTCGTGGTGAACCTGCGCTCCAACGAGGCCGATCTCGCCCCGATCCAGCGCTTCGCCGACGCCATCGGCACCCGCATCCTCCAGGTCATCCCGCGCGACCCGATCGTGGGCGAGGCCGAGCTCTTCCGCAAGTCGGTGCTCGAGTACGCCCCCGACTCCCCCGTCGCCGTGGCCATCCGCGAGCTGGCCGAGAAGGTCTGGTCCCTCGACCCCGCCTCCTGCCCCATCCCCGAGCCCCTCGAGGGCGACAAGGTCCGCGACGTCATGCGCGGGCCGATGAGGGCAGACCAGATGGCGCGGTTGTCGGCCAAGTAGCGGGGTCGTCTGTCGGCAGCCGCCACAGAGGCACAGAGGGCGCAGAGGCCGGCACAGAGGGCGGTGGGGATGAGCCTCTCTGGCTCCCTGGGTCGGCTCCGCGGGACACGGGCTGGGGCTGTCGTGGCGTGGCGTACGTCCGGTGGGCGACGGGTTGCCCCGCCGCACGCGGAGACACAGAGGCATCTGGCTCTGTGCACCCCTCCGTGGCCTCTGTGCCTCTGTGGCGGCTGACGATCCCTACTCGACGACCCCACCCCAGACGTAGGTCCACAGGGTCTGCCCCTCCCCTTCGGAGAGGGTGGCGAGGCCGAGGCCCTGGGGGTCGAAGGCGAGGGACTCGCCCTGGCGCTGGGGCTGGAGGTCGAGGACGCAGGGCTCGGCCTGCAGCGCGTCGGCCACGGTGGTGCCGCGGGGCCGCGGGAAGACCCAGCCGCGGTCGTAGGTGCGCAGGGCGATCCAGCGGCCGTCCGGGGAGATGTCGCCGCCCGTGAAGGTGGCGGCGGGCGCGCCCAGGCGGCCCACGTCGACGGTGGCGACCACCTCGAGGACGTCGGCCTCGTCCCCCGTCGTGGCCCGGTAGAGCGTGGCGACGGGCTCGATGAGTTCCTTGGAGACCACGTAGAGGGCGCCGTCGAGCGGGTCGGTCAGCAGGGTCTCGGCGTCGTGCCGCAGATCGTCGCCGTAGACCAGGGTGCGCGGCGTCACCTCCACGGTGACGTCGCCCGCGGCGGGATCCAGCGGCGGCGTCTGCACCAGCCACACCCCCACGCGCGCGCGCGCGTTGTCGCCGATGTCGCCCAGCACCAGCACGTCCCCGTCGTCCGACGGCAGCCAGGTGAGGTCCTCGACGTCGGCTGCGGTCATGCCCGACAACGTGACCTCGGCCACCACGGCGCCGTCGGCACCGATGGCGAGCACGCGGGGCTTGTCGCCCGAGTCGTTGTGGAGCCACCACGACCCGGGGCGGGTGCGGCTGGCGACGAGCCCCGAGGTCTCGGTGACCCGTGGGTCGGTGACCACGGCGCCGGCCACCGCCTGCGCGGCCTCCGGCGGGCACGACAGCCGCTCTGGGGGCGCCGCGGGCGGATCCGAGTCCTCTCCCGTCTCGTCCGCCACACGCGCCGTGGGCGCGTCGCAGGCGCCCTGGAGGGCGAGCGCCAGCCCGACGCCCCGGAGGTGGACACGCAAGGCGCTACATCGCCTCGCGGATCTGGCTCTGCTCGCGGAGGCGGATGAGCGCCTCGCGCTCGATCTGGCGGACGCGCTCGCGGGACAGGCCCATCTCCTTGCCCACCTCGGACAGGGTGCGGAACTCGCCGTCACGCAGGCCGTAGCGGCGCGTGAGCACGAAGCGGTGGCGCTCGGTGAGCACCATGTCGAAGGCCTCCTGCATGCGCCCCAGCTCCTGCGACTGGATGGCGTCGGCATCCGGACGGATGGCGTCCTCGTCCGACAGGAAGCGCTCCAGCGAGCGGGGCCGCGGGCCGTCGTCGACCGGCTGCTCCAGCGAGATCGTGGAGCCCTGCGACAGGAGGAGCTCGGCGCGCTCCTTGTCGATGCCCACCTCGTCGGCCAGATCCGACAGGCCGTACTGCAGGCCCGAGGCCTCGAAGCGCTTGATCGCCTTGCGGAGGTTGCGGGTCTGCTCCACGGCGCAGCCGGGCAGGCGCACCGGGCGGCCGGTGTGGTCGATGGCGCGCGTCATCTGCGCACGGACCCACCAGCGGGCGTACGTGCTGAACCGGATGTCGCGGTCGGGATCGAAGCGCTTGGCCGCGCGGAGCAGGCCGATGTAGCCCTCCTGGACCAGGTCCTCCTCGTCCATGAAGGGGCCGGCGAGCTTGCGGGCCTCTCCGTGGGCGATGCGACGCCCGCTCATGGCCAGCGTCCAGCGCAGGGCCTCGGCCTCGGCCCAGGCGCCCTTGGCACGACGACCGGCCTCCTTGAGGTCGGGACGCTCCTTGCTCGACTTCCACACGGACTCGACGGCCTGCTCGAGGCGGTCGACGGCACCAGCGCGGGTGCGCTCCGCGCGATCCGGGCGCTTGGACAGGATGGCCATCGCGACGTCGAGCCCTTCGATGGCGGCGCGAGCGCGCTCCTCGGCCGCACGGATCTTGCGGGCGAGGTCCTTCTCTTGATCTGCGGTGAGACGTTCGGACGTCCTCTTGCGCGTGTCGATGAAGCTCATCTGAGACTGGCTCCTCGGCCCCGGTGGGCAGCTTGGGCAGCGGCGCGGACGGGGCTGGGGTGTGGCATGCAGGGGTGGGACAGCCCGCCGGATGCGGCGAGGGCTGGGTGTCGTCGGCTCGCGGAATGGCTCGGGAGACGGAGCGGCGCCACGGGCGCCAGTGCCGCACGCTGTGGGCGTCGCCGGCCGGACGGCACGGACCAGCGAGGCTCCGACAGGGGCGTTCGCGGGCGCGATAGTGTCTCACGACCGACCCGATTGTCAACCCGATTTCACCGTCACCAGACGGCTGACACGTGCCGGTGCGAGGTGGACCTCAGGGCACCGGGTTGGCGTACAGGATGACCTTCCAGTCGGCCGTGCCGCTCTCGAGCACCACGTCGTAGGAGTACGGCACCAGGCTGCCCTGGGCGTCCTCGATGAACACGCCGCCGTAGCGCTGCGATCCGTACATGCGCCGGTTGTTGAAGCTCACGGGCGTGCCCCCGTACGCGTCGAACTGGCCGGTGCACTGCGATGGACGACCGAGCTGCTGACCCGCGAGGTCGATGCGGCCGCTGCCACGCAGCGCGAAGCCCCACTCGCAGTCCGGGCAGATCGCCGCGGTGCTCAGGCGACCCTTGCTGCTGTTGGGCGCGAACTGGTCCTCGGTGACCGTCCAGGCGTAGGCGCAGATCAGGCGCGGCCCCACGACCAGGATGTCGACGTCCTCGCCCACCGCCGTGATGCCCGGCACGCCGCGCGCCACCCAGCGGGTCAGCTGCCCGCGGAAGAGCGCGTTCGGCACGACCTGGGCGCTGACCGTCATCACCGCCACGTCGAAGAAGCCGGTGTCGTAGCCGAGCCCCGCCGAGTCCGTCTCGACGGTGTCGAGGATGGGATCGGTGTCGATGGAGCAGTCGTTCAGCTCGCCCGGCGTGCCGCTGGTCGTCGACCGCGGGATGCGCGGACCGGTGGTGCACCAGTTGTCGTAGTCGTCGTTGTCGAGGGTGTTGTAGCTGTCGGGCTGCAGCTGGTAGGCGTGCCCCGGGGGATCCGGGAAGGGCCGGAAGTCCAGCTCGTCGAGGATGTCGCGCCCGCCGCTGGCGTTGACCCGGGTGATGCGCAGGACGTCGCCGCCCCCGAACGGGTTCAGGAAGGGCTCCGAGTAGACGTAGTCCCACCAGACGCTGCCGTCGGGCAGCATGTTCGGCAGGCAGAAGTTCGCCGTGGCCTTCATCACGAAGGCCTCGCCGGACTCGACGATCGAGTCGGGGTTCGACGTGCCCGGGCGCGTGCGGATGCGCCCCTCGACGTTGAAGTTGCCCACCTGCCACCGCAGGTCCAGCAGCCGGATGGCCTTGCCCGAGACGTTCGTGATCTCGATGTACTGGTCGAAGTTGTTGGGATCGCAGTTGTTGGCCTTGAGCATCAGCTCGGTGATGACGAGGTCGCCCACCTGCACCTGGTCGAGCGGCACCGTGGCCACCGAGCCCACGCAGGCGGAGTTGGCCTCGCCGGGCGAGCCGCGGTCGGCCACCGCACCCACGAAGACGTCCGGCTGGAAGCACCAGGCGAGCGGGTCGTCGTTCGACACCGCGTCGTCGCGTCCCGGGTCGGCCGCGAGCGAGCGGCCGGGACGCGTGCCGATGATGGTGTAGTCCACGCGGTCGAGCGTGCTGTGCACGTTGGCCAGCTGCACGAAGCCGGAGCCGTTCGGCAGCACCATGTCGGGCACCAGCGCGTCGGGCACGAGACCCGGGTAGCAGTCCGACAGGCCGCTGGAGCGGCGCACCAGTGCGATCTCGCCACGCGGCACGATCACCGAGCCCTTCACGGTGGCGCTGGACTGGCCCGACTGGATGCGGAGGCCCTTCAGGTCGACCGTGTACGGGCCGTCGTTGCGGAGCTCCAGCCACTCGCCGAAGAGATCGGCGCAGTCCTCGGGATCGGCCATGAACTCGGTGATCGCGAGATCACCGGGCACGAACTCGTCCACGTGGGCCACGTAGTCGCCCGTGTGCGGCACGATGTCGGTGTCGTCCAGGCAGGGCTTGCTCGCGCTGCCGGGGTTGCCCTTGTCGCCCGTGGCCCCGGGGATCTTGTAGTAGGCGGGACACCAGTTCGCGGTGTCGTAGCCCGGGTAGCCGGCCGTGAAGCTGGTGACCCCGATCGGGTCGCCGGTGCCGCCCGGCACGACGCTGGCCAGGTGGGCCGGGTCGATCTGCCAGGCCTCGCCCGGGCTCGGACCCAGGTCGGCGAAGCGCACCACGTCGAGGACCTTCCCCGCCCCGCCGATGTAGAAGTAGCCGCGGGCATCGTCGAGGTTGATCGACGTGTAGTAGACCGGCACCGTGAAGTCGTAGCAGGACTCCACCGACGCGTAGCGGAAGGCCATGTACTGGCCGGGCTGGATCACCAGCCTGCGGGGCTGCCGCGCGATGGTGACCGAGTCGCGGTTGTTGCCCAGCACGATGCCGTTCAGGTCGATGGGCAGGGTGCTGTTGTTGTAGAGCTCGATGTACTCGCCGGCGGTGTCGCTGCACTCCCGCGGGTCGACGTGCAGCTCGGAGATGAGCAGCTCGCCGAGCACCAGATCCGCCAGCACCTTCACCTCGCCGGTGACCACCGGATCGGTCTCGAAGGTGTCGCGGTAGGAGTCGTCGGAGTCGTCGGGCGCACCGCACTGCTGGTTCGGCTCGCCCGGGCTGCCGCGGTCGCTCACGGCACCGAAGATGAGCTCGGTGCTCTGGCACCACGACGTGGCGGCGTCGTTCGCGTCGGCGTCGAGGTTGGCGCTGCCGAGGTTCCAGGAGGCGCCGTAGATGGGCGCGGCGAAGGTGGACGTGTCGATCTGGTCGATCGGCACGTTGGTGCGGTTGAGCAGGCGCACCGGCGTGCCCGTGTCGGCGATCGACAGGCCGCTGTACCGGAAGGTCGCACAGGCGGCGAGGCCGTAGCAGGTGGACGCCGTGTCGGGCAGGCCGAGCGCGTAGCCCTCCGGGCCCACGTACACGTCCGACGCGATGCGGAAGGTGCCGGTGCTCGTCTGCACCGCGAGCCCGTTGAGGTTCACCTCCTGCCCGAGGGTGTTGTAGATCTCGATGTACTCGGCGTACTCGTCGCCGCAGTCCTTCGGCCCGGACATGACCTCGCTGACGATCAGCGAGCCGGGCGCCAGGTCGTCCACGGTGAGCCCACCGCCGGCCGGAGCCCACGGAGCCACGCCGACGATCGGGCAGGTGCCCGGATCCGGACCGTCGGGAGGACCGGTGTCCTGCGGGCCCGGATCGTAGATGTCGCAGACCTTGTTGACCTTGCCGGGCGTGCCGCGGTCGACCGAGGCACCGGCGATGGTGTCGGCATCGGCCCCGGCACACCAGGCCGTCTCGTCGTCGTTGAGGTCGGCGTCCAGCGCGCTCGGGTCGAGCTGCAGCGAGCGCCCCGGCGTGATGGGCCAGCCCTGGAAGTCCACCTCGTCGATGATGCGCGTGCCGGCGAAGAGACGCAGCGCGTCGCCCGTCTCGGTGAGCAGCATCGTCGGGTACAGGTAGGCCGCGCTGGCGCCGTAGCAGCGTCCGTCGGCCCGGTAGCGACCGAGCACCACGCGCTGGCCCTTGGCGACGTACACGTGGTCGAGCACGCGGTTGCGGACCTCGTCGAAGCGGTTCGACAGATCCAGGCCGAGCAGGTCGACGACCTCGTCGGTGGTGTTCAGCAGCTCGAACCACTGCGCCCCACCGCTGCCCCCGCAGCCGTCCTCGGCGGTGGCAGGCAGGATCTCGGTGATGACCAGATCGCCGCGCTGGAGCTGGCTGACCGTGCGCACGCCCGGATCGATGGGGGGCTGGTCGAGGGTGCAGGTGTTCGCCTTGCCCGGCGTGCCGTAGTCACCCGAGGCACCGGGGATGCGGTCGACGGCGAGGCACCAGGCCGCCAGGTCGTCGTTCGAGTCGGTGTCGCGGGCGGCCTCGACGAGCTCCCACGCCTTGCCCACCACCGGCGGGAAGGGATCGTAGTCCACCTCGTCGAAGACGCGCCCCGTCTGGTCGGAGATGCTGATCTTCGCGCCGCCGTTGCCGAACTCGTCGATGTGGTCGCCGACGGCCGTGGTGCCCAGCTTCGCGGTGACCGGCACCTGCGGGTAGCAGAACTGGCTCTCGATGGCGCGACCGTTCCGGAGCACGGCGTACTGCTGCGGCCCGATGATGGCGCGGTTGCGGATGACCGCCACGTCGAAGCCGACGTTGACCTCGAGGTAGCGCAGGTCGACGTAGTTGCCCGACGCGTTGAAGATCTCGATGTACTCGGCGCGGTACTCGGGCGAGCAGTCGGTGGGCTGCACCATGAACTCGGTGATCACGAGGGTGCCGGGCGAGATCAGGGCCAGGTCCACGGCGGTGTCAGGCTCCATCGAGTCGGTGTCGACCGGGGGCCCCTCGTCGGAGTCGGGGGGGGCGATGCTGGCGTCGCTCTCGGTGGGCACGAAGAAGCAGGGATCGTTCGGCTTGCCGGGCGTGCCGTAGTCGATCTTCGTGTTGCCCGCGCGGCGGGGGATCTCGTAGCCGGCGACCACCGGCGTGGGACACCAGCTCGCGCCCGAGTTGTTCGCGGCCAGCGTGAACTTCTCGGCGTTGAGCTGCATCGACCGGCCGATGCGCTTGCTGCGGTCGTCGTAGGTGTCCCAGGAGGCCGCGGTGGTGCGCACGTCGTCGATGGTGAAGGCGAGGCCCTCACGCACGTGGTCGATGTAGAAGTCCTGTGCGCCCACCGACAACTGCCAGAAGGCGCTGAACGTGGTGATCGGCTGCTCGCCCGCGTAGCAGCGCTGCACGCCCGGGGTGAGCGCGCGGGTGATGAGCGCGTAGCCGTTGCGCGGCAGCAGGTAGGAGTTCGGGATCACCCGGATGTTGTCGATCGTGTCGTTCTTCTGTCGGAACCGCAGGTCCTTCAGGTCGATCGTGTACTCGGTGGTGTTGTAGACCTCGATGTAGTCGGACTCCGACTGCGAGCACCGCGAGTTGTCCATGATCTCGGTGATCAGCAGGTCGCCGGCCTTGAGATCGCCGGCGCGCAGGATGCCGTCGAAGACGTCCTCCGAGTCGGGCGTGGAGTCCTGGATGAGGCACGAGCCGCAGGAGCCCGCCGCACCCGGGGAGCCGTAGTCCTCGGTGCCCGGGATGCGCTTGCCGGAGACGCACCAGTTGTCGAGGTCGTTGTTGGCCACCGGGGACAGCCCCGCCGCCGGCGCGAGCTGGACGGCACGACCGGTGCAGGTCTGGAGCGTGGAGCCCGGCTTGGCCAGGTTCACGGTGTCGATCGACGAGGTGTTGCCGTTGTAGAGGCGCACGTCGGTGGGCGCCGCGGGCATCGACGCCCGCGAGATCTCGTGGTGGGCCCCAGCGTCGGCGAAGCAGAAGGGCGTGGTGGAGACCAGCGAGATCACGCCGTAGGTGCCCGCCGGGATGACGTCGGCGGCCGTGGCGCCCGCACGCAGCCGCACCAGGCCGGCGGTGTTCGTGCCGATGTCGACCGACACGCCGGAGGGGTTCACGGGGCGGTTCGTGGTGTTGTAGACCTCGATGTACTGGGCCGACGCGCCGCCGCCGCAGGCGGTGGGATCGAACATCACCTCGGTGATCACGAGGTCGCCGTAGATGAGCTCGTCGCCGTCGATGACGCCGTTGCCGTCGCCCGTGTGGTCGGGCCCGCTGTCGTCGATGCACCCGGTGTCGGCGCAGGGCTGCGACTCCCAGATGCTGTCGCGCGGAGGCCCGGAGGCGTCGCCTCCCCCACCGCTCTCCACCGGCGAGGTGTCGACGACGTCGGGCGTGCAGTTGTTCACCGCACCCGGCGTGCCGCGATCAGCCACGGGCAGCGTGCCACCCTTGGCGAGGGTGGGCCCGTCGGCGCACCAGGCGAACTCGTTGTCGTTGTTCGCCGGGTACTCGGGGCTGATCTCGGGATCGAGCTGCAGCGCGCGCCCCTCCGGGATGCCGGAGAAGACCGAGAAGTCGACCTCGTCGACCAGGTAGGTGCCGTTGGTGACCTGGAGCTTGCCGGGGAAGAGCGCATCCACCCCCGCGGTGGCGTCGAGGTCGAAGTTGCGCAGGAAGGCGTAGCAGTAGGTGGTGTCGGACGGCAGCACGAAGGCGGCGTACGCACCGGGCGCGATGGTGTTGTTCACCGTGGACCCGGCCTTGAGCTTGAGCTCCAGCTCGAGGTCGTTGGGCACCGCCGTGGTGAAGGGGTCGTCGATGACCACCTTGAGGCCCACCGGCCGCACGGCCACGCCCGAGGCGTTGTAGACCTCGAGGTACTGCGCCTCCGACACACCGCAGTCCACCGGGTCGAACATCACCTCGGTGACGACGAGATCACCCTCGCAGAGCTCCGCCGCGTCGAGCCCGTTGTCGGCGGGGTTGCGCAGCACGTTGTCGAGGCAGCTCGCGGGGATGTCGGTCTCGACCGGCTCGGGGTCGGTGCCCGGACCGCCGTCGCACGTCGAGTTCGCCCGGTTGGGCGTGCCCAGGTCGAAGCCCTGGTTGGGCAGCAGATCCTCCTGGGGACACCAGTTGAGGCGGTTGGTGTTCAGCGTGGGCTGGGCCTCGAGCGTGGGGTCGAAGCCCAGCGCCGCGCCGAGGGGGAAGCCCGTCCAGCCGGCGCCGCCGAAGTCGACGTCCTCCACCACCGTGAGGCCCTCGCGGACGCGCAGGCGACGCGGCTCGGACGACAGGGGGTGGAACATGCGGAAGGAGTGCGACACGCCGTGGCAGGTCTGGAGGCTGCCGTCCATCGAGTGGATGACGAAGCGCTCGCCCGGGGCCACGTACAGGTCGTTGCCCGGCTTCGGGAAGATGCGGATGCCCTCGGCCGTGCCCCAGTCGAGCTCCACGCCGTCCAGCGTGAGCCACTGGGCCGTGGTGTTGAGCAGCTCGACGTAGCGGCCCCGGCTCGGCGTGACGCCGCAGTCCTTGGGACGCAGCATCACCTCGGTGAGCAGCAGATCGCCGGAGGCGGGCGGCTTGAACACCGTGCCCGTGGGGGGCTTGGACTCCGGGATCTCGGAGTCCACGGTGCCGCTGTCGCCGGACTCCACGACGATCTCGGCGCACCCGACGCCCGGGCCGCCCGGGCTCCCGAAGTTGTTGCCCCCGATGGGATCGCCCGCGAGGCACCACGCGCCCTTCAGGTCGTTGGCGTCGGAGCTCTCGCGGTTGGGCCCGGCGTCGGTGTCGATGTGGATGGCGTAGCCGTCGACGGTGGTGAGCCCACCACCGCCCTGGCCCACCACGCCCAGGTCCACCTGGTCGATCACGCGACCGTCGACGTCGCGCACGCTCACCACGCCGCCGGCCAGCTGGAACTGGAGCTGCGTGGAGTACAGGTAGTCGGCGGTGAGCCCCGTGTACTTGCAGGTGCTGATCTGCACCCAGTTCGGGCGCAGCACCGCGTACTCGCCGTCGGGCACGAAGAGGTCGGCGGTGACCGACACCGTGGCCGTGGAGCCCCCGGCGGGCGTGTAGGCGATCTTCAGCGTGGAGAGGTTGAGCGGCAGCCCCGAGACGTTCTTCACCTCGAGGTACTGGCCGAACTGGTTCGCGCTGCACGAGGCGGGGTTGACCATCACCTCGGTGATGACGAGCCCGCCCACCGCGAGATCCTCGGGGTGCGGCACGAGCACGCCCGTCTCGCCGGTGTCGCAGTCGCTGCTGTCGGACGACCCGGCATTGTTCGGGCAGGGGTCGTCGCTGGAGCAGATGTTGTCGCCGTCGGGATCGTCGGGGTTGTCGAGCGGGCACGGGTCGTCGCTGTCGCACACGCCGTCGCCGTCGCGGTCGTCGAGGCGGTCCTTCGGACACGGGTCGTCGCTGTCGCACACGCCGTCGCCGTCGCTGTCGTCGAGGGCGTCGTTCGGGCAGGCGTCGTTGCTGTCGCACACGCCGTCGCCGTCGCTGTCGTCGGGATTGTCGAGCGGGCACGGGTCGACCGAGTCGCACACGCCGTCGCCGTCGGTGTCGTTGTCGTTCTTGATCGTGGGACAGGGATCGTCGTCGTCGCACACCCCGTCGCCGTCGCTGTCGCCGCCCTTGTTCACGCAGGGATCGGGCGCCGTGGAGTCCCCCGAGTCCACCGGCTGGGAGTCGGCGGGCTCGCTGTCCTTCGGACCGCTGTCGCCCGGACCGTCCGGATCCGTGTCGATCAGGCAGTCGAGCAGGTTGGGGTTCGCCTCGCACTTCTCCAGCGTCTCGCCGGGGCAGCCCGCGAGGACGCCCAGCACGAGGGGGAGGAAGACGATCGGCAGGGGTGTGCGCATGGTGCCCTTCCCGGCAGTGGGCGCAGCGTACACCGGCAATCGGTGGGCCGCGAGCGCCGTCTCGGCGATGCGACCGTGGTGATCCCCCCCGGGCCGTCGGAAGGCCGGACAGCGCGGCCTGGCCGATGTAGTCTGGCCGTGGATGGAGGTCCGCATGCGCGTCCCCGCGCCCCATGTTCCCGCCCTCGCCCTGGCCCTCGCCGGCTGCGGAGGACTGACCGGGGAACCCCACGCCGTGCTGGCGGAGGTGACGCCGCTGGAGGTCACCATCCCGGTGTCCACCTACGCCGCCCCTCCCCGCTTCACGTCCTTCCAGATCCGCAACGACGGCCTGTCGAAGCTCTACATCACCGCCGCGGCCGACCGGGCGGAGGGCGACGGCGCCGACCTCCTCGTGTTCCGTCAGGCCCAGCGCACCCTGGCGCCCTACACGCCGGTGTCCCCGAACCAGACCTTCCCCATGGAGGTCACCCTCGACCCCCGCACCTGGCGGTGGGCCACCGGCGACTACGAGGTCACCTTCCCCTTCGAGACCCTCTACTTCTGGCAGGGCCAGGCGGTGGACGAGCCCGACCCCCGGCGAACCGACGTCGAGCCGGTGCCCACGGCCGAGCTCCAGGAGCTCCTCGTCCGGTTCTCGATCGACTGCGACCTCGACGACGACGGCTACGACGCCACCCAGTGCGGGGGGCTCGACTGCAACGACCAGGACGCGAAGGCCAACCCCGACACGCCCGAGACCTGCAACGGGCGCGACGACGACTGCGACGGCACCGCCGACGAGGCGGCCATCGACGCGAAGGACTTCTACGAGGATCGTGACGGCGACGGCTACGGCGACCCGGAGCGCAAGGTGGTGGCCTGCGCCGCACCGGCCGCGGGCGCGTGGGTCACCGACCGCAGCACCGGCGACAAGCCCGGCCTCGACTGCGACGACAGCGACGGCCAGGTGAACCCCGAGCGGATCGAGGGCTTCCAGCCGTCGGACGCGGCCTGCAAGGATCTCCGCGACAACGACTGCGACGGCAAGGTCGACCTCGCGGACCCCGGCTGCACCCCGTGAGGAATCCGATCACGGCGGGGGCCCAGCCCCGCCTTGTCCGATCACGGCGGGGGCCCAGCCCCGCCTTGTGACGGGATCGGGGCGGGGGGTCAGCCCGACAGCTCGTCCTCGAGGGCGGCCATCTCCTCGAAGAGGGCCTCCAGGCGGGCCTCGTCGGCGTCGCGGGCGGCCGCGAGCTCGGCCACCCGGACGTGGTCGAGGGCGTGCTCCACCATCTGGGCGTCGAGGCGCTCCATCGACGCGGCCAGCTTGTCGGCCTCCTTCTCGAGGCGGCCGAGGCGCTCCCGGTGGCGTCGCTGCACCTTGCGGAGCTCGTGGGCGGTGGGCGCGTCGGCCGCCTCGCCGCCGCTCTCCCGCGCCGGGCTCGCCTGCGGCATCGCCTCCAGGTCCTCCGGGCGCACGCCCAGGTGCACCGAGGCCCGCCCGTCCCCCACGCGCACCACGTGGGTGGCCAGGCGCTCCACCAGCCAGCGGTCGTGGGTCACCAGCACCAGCGCCCCTTCGTAGGCGGCGAGCGCCTCCGCCACGACCTCCACCGACAGGGCGTCGAGGTGGTTCGTGGGCTCGTCGAGCAGCAGCAGGTTCGCCGGCCGCACCGCCAGCTCCGCGAGCACCACGCGCGCCCGCTCGCCCCCCGACAGCGCGCCCAGCGGTCGGAGGGCCGCATCGCCCGACAGCCCCAGGGCCCCGAGGGCCGACCGGGCCCGCTCCGGCGACACGGCAGGCGCCGCGGCCAGGACGTGCGCCAGCCCGGTGCGGTCGGCAGGCAGCTCGGCAGCGAGATCCTGCGCGTACATGGCCTGACGCACGTCGCGCCCCAGCACCCGACGGCCGGCGAGCAGCGGGAGACGACCCGCGATCGCGTGCAGCAGCGTGGACTTCCCCGCACCGTTCGGTCCGAGGATCACCCACCGCTCGCCACGGAGGATGGTGAGGTCCACGCCAGTGAGCACCGGCGTGTCGCCGTGGCCCACCGACGCCTGGCGCAGCGAGACCACCTCCTGCGCGCACCCGGGTGCCTCGGGCAGCGACCACCGGGGCCCCCGCGCGTCGGCGTGCACCTCCACGCGCTCCAGCCGCTCGAGCGCCTTCTTGCGCGACCGCGCCTGGCTGGCCTTGGTGGCCTTGGCGCCGAAGCGGTCGACGAAGCCCTGCAGACGGGCGGCCTCCGCCTCCACCCGCTCGGCCTGCTTCGCGAGCCGGGCGTCCCCCTCCTCCCGCGCCACCAGCCAGCGGGACAGCGGGCCGGCGAAGCGATCGAGGCGGCGGTGGCGCACCTCCACCGTCGACGTGGTCGCGGCGTCCAGCAGGTGCCGATCGTGGCTCACCACGATCAGCGTGCCCGGGTGGGCGGCGAGGTGCCGGGCGAGCCAGCTGCGCGTGTGCAGGTCGAGGTGGTTGGTGGGCTCGTCGAGCAGCAGCAGGTCGGCGTCCGACAGGAGCAGGCGTGCGAGCGCGATGCGCATCTGCCAGCCGCCCGAGAAGGTGGTGCACGGTCGCTGCCAGTCCTCGGTGCGGAAGCCCAGCCCGTGCAGCACCGACCCCACGCGCTCGTCGGCCGCGAAGCCTCCCGCGTGGCGGAAGGCCTCGGTGGCCGTGTCGAGCCGCTCCACCGCGCCCGGCACCGCGGCGGCCACCTGCGCCTCGGCCTCCTCCAGGCGCGCCTGCAGCGCGAGCAGCCGGGTCATCCCCGACCGCGCCTCCTCCCAGAGGCTGGCCTCCGAGCCGCTCACGGCCTGCTGGGGAAGGTGGCCGAGGCGCACGTCGCCGCGCCGGTGGACCTGCCCGCGGCTGGGTTCCACCTGGCCCAGCATCACCTTGAGGAGCGTGGTCTTGCCGGCGCCGTTGCGGCCCACGAGGCCGATGCGGTCGCCCGGGCGCACGTGGAGCGAGGCCTCCTCCAGGAGCACCTGGGGACCTGCCTCGACCGTCACCTCGTCCAGACGCAGCACCCTGCCTCCGCGCGCGGGCCGCAGGGCTAACGCCCGACGGGGTCGCCGACCGGCGCCGGCGCCCCGATCGGGGTACCCGGAGGCGTCTGCCGGGAGCTCCATGTCCACAGTCCTCGTCACCGGAGGTGCCGGGTTCGTGGGCAGCCACGTGACGGCGGAGCTGGTGGCCCGCGGGCACGCCGTGGTCGTGCTCGACAGCCACCTCGACCAGGGACGCCTGGACCCCACGCTGCCCGGCGTGGAGCGGGTGCAGGGCAGCGTCCTCGACGCCCCTCTCCTGGCCGCGCTCGCCGCGCGGTGCGACCGCATCGTGCACCTCGGGGCCATCGCGGGCGTGCACCACTACCTGGAGCGTCCCGTCGACGTGCTCGACGTGAACCTGCTGGGCACCCGCACCGTGCTCCTGACGGCCCACGCCCGCGGCATCCCGGTGCTCATCGCGTCCACGAGCGAGGCCTACGGCAAGAACCCGGCCACGCTCCGGGAGGACGGCGACACCTGGCTCGGGCCCACCACGAACGCGCGCTGGTGCTACGCGGTGAGCAAGCTCGCGGGCGAGCACTACGCCTGGGGCCTCGCCGCCCAGGGCCTCACGGTGGCGGCCACCCGGTACTTCAACGTCTACGGACCCACGCTGGACGCCCCCGGCACCGGCCGCGTGCTCAGCCAGTTCCTGGGGGCCCTGCAGCGCGGCGAGCCCCTGCGGCTGGTGGACGGCGGGCACGCGGTGCGCTGCTTCTGCTGGGTGGACGACGCGGTGCGGGCCACGGTCGACCTGGCGCTCGCCCTCGAGCCCGGCAGCGCCGTGTCCGGCCGGGTCTTCAACATCGGCAACCCCGAGCCCGTGACCATGCGGCGCCTCGCCGAGATCGTGGTGGCCCTCGCCGACCACGCCCCCGGCGTGGAGGACGTGCCGGGCGAGGTCTTCTTCGGCCACGGCTTCGAGGACATCCCCCACCGGGTGCCCGACGTGGGCGCCATCGCCGAGGCGCTCGGCGTCCGGCCCCGCGTCGACCTGGTGGAGGGCGTGCGCCGCACCCTCGCGCACTGGGGGATGCTCTCCCCCACGCCGCGCGCCCTGCCTCGCGACCCCGTGCCCGTGGTGCGTCCGTACTACGACGCCGACGCACGGCTGCTCGACCGCTTCCGGGGCAGCCTCGAGCGGGGGTGGACCACGAACGCGGGTCCGCAGGTGCAGGCCCTCGAGGCCGAGTGCGAGGCGTGGCTCGGCGTGGACCGGGTGGTGTCGGTCGCGTCGGGCGCCGCCGGGCTGGAGCTCGCGCTGCGGGCGCTGGGTCGCCAAGGCAAGGCCATCCTGCCCTCCTTCACGTACATCGCCACCCTCAACGCGGTGGAGCTGGCGGGCCTGGAGCCGGTGTTCTGCGACATCGACCCGTCCACCTGGACGATGTCCACCGACCACCTGGCCCGCCTGCTCGCCACCCACGACGACGTGGCGGTGGTGCTCCCGGTGTGCGTCTACGGCGTGCCGCCCGACCTCGAGGGCGTGGCGGCGCTCACCGCTCCGCGCGGCATCGACGTGGTCTACGACGCGGCCCACGCGCTCGGCACCACCACGCACGGCCGGCGCGACACGCTCGCCACGGTCACGGTCTACAGCCTGCACGCCACGAAGCTGATCCCGGCCATCGAGGGCGGGCTCGTGGTCTGCGCCGACGCCGCCCTCGCCGACGCGGTGGCGGTGCGACGTGCCCACGGCCTCACCCCCGACCCCCTCGACGCCGTGGTGGGCCAGAACGCCAAGCTCGACGAGCTGTCGGCCGCCACCGCCCGGCACGCGCTCGCCCACGCCGACGAGATCCTCGCCCGGCGCGCCGCCTACGCCGGCCGCCTCGACGAGGCCCTCCGCACGGCCGGCTTCACGCTGCAGCACGTGCCCGGGGGCGTCGTGCCCAACCGCGTGAACCACTGCGCGCGTGCCCCGATCGACCTGGCCACGGCGGGTGCGGTGCTCGACGGCCACGGCGTGGGCTGGCGTCGCTACTTCCACCCGCCCCTGCACCTGCTGCGTCGGGTGGCGCCCCAGCCCGCGCTGCCGGTCACCGAGGCCGTGCACGCCGATCTGATGTGCCTGCCGCTCCACTCCCGGATGACGGAGGCCACGCTCGCGCGCCTCGAGGCGGCCTACGCCGACGTGGGGAGGACGCGGTGAGCCCACGCGTCTCGGTGGTGGCGCCCGTCTACAACGAGGCCGGCGTGCTCCACGAGCTGGCGCGTCGCTGCCTGGCCGCCGCGCGGCGCGTGGATCCCGAGGCCGAGGTGGTGCTGGCCGACGACGCCTCCACCGACGCCACCCAGGAGCTGTCGCGCTCGCTGCCCGCGGGGGTCCGCGTGGTGCGCCTGCCGACGAACCGCGGTCAGCTCGGGGCCACCAAGGCCGGCCTCGCCGCCGCGCTCGGCGAGATCGTGGTGGTGCTCGACGGCGACCTGCAGGATCCCCCCGAGCGCATCCCCCACCTCGTGGCGGCCCTCGAGGCCCAGCCCGAGCTCGACGGCCTGCTGGCGGTGAAGGTCTCGCGGCGCGACCCCCTGTGGTTCCGTCTCGGCCGTGCCGGGTACGCCCTGCTCCAGCGCGCGCCCGGTGCGCGCCGCGTGCCGTCGGGCGCCGGTGCGTACTGCGCGCTGCGCCGCGCCACGGCCCGGCGCGTGGCCGCCTGCGGCGTCGAACAGGCCAACCTCGCCCCCCTGCTGGTGGCGCTCGACGCCCGCCTCGACGTGCTCCCCTACGTGAAGACCGGGCGCTACGACGGACACAGCCGCGTGGGCCTGGCCGGGCTGGTGCGGGAAGCATTGGGAAGCCTCGCCCTCACCGGTGCCCTGGCGGCGGCGGCCGGCTGGCTGGCCGCGCTGCTCGCCCTCCTCGGCCTCGGACGACGCCGCGCGGGGCCCGTCGTCCTCGCCGCACTCCTGCTCGGCGCCGCCCGGGCTGCCACCCGCCGCGCCCGCCGCGCCCTGGACCCCTCCCGGAGGTGACCCGATGTCGCTCTCGCCCGACCAGATCGAGCACTACTGGCAGGAGGGCTACGTCACCGGCCTCCGCGCGCTGTCGGAGGAGGAGGCCGGCGCCTTCCTCGCCGAGCTCGAGGAGATCGAGGCGCGCGAGGTCGAGGCCCGGGGGGGACGCTGGCACCCCCGCGACTACCGGCCCTGGGAGCAGGAGGACCACCCGCTGGTGGACTGGCTCGACCGCCTCGCGCGGCACCCGGCCGTGCTCGACCACGTGGCCTCGCTGCTCGGCCCCGACATCCTGGTCCGCAACTGCGACGTCTTCATCAAGGAGCCGGGGGTGCGCCGCGGCATCGGCTGGCACCGCGACACCGCGGTCACCGGCGAGGACGCCGACCGCCTCCTCACCGTGTGGCTCGGCCTCACCGACGCCGACGACGCCAAGGGCGCCCTGCGCTTCTCGGCCCGTTCCCACCGCCAGGACATCCCCGGCGGGCCCAAGGACCGCTTCACGCTGACGCTCACCAAGGAGGCGGCCACCCACCTCGATCCGGAGCGCACCGTCCACAACACCCTGCGTCCCGGGATGATGTCGATGCACCACTTCGCCACGGTGCACAGCTCGGGCCCGAACACCACCACGAGCCGCCGCGTGGCCTTCGTCGGCCGCTACATGAGCCCCGCCATCTCCACCGACACCGCCGAGAGCGGCCAGGCCACCCTCGTCCGCGGGCAGGACACCCACCGCCACTTCGCCCTCAAGCCCCGCTTCCCGATGACCTGGACCTCCTGACCACCGCCGCGGGATGGTCCCGGAGCGGACCCACGACGCAACGCCCCGGGGGCCCCGCGCAGAGCGCCCCGCGGACCTACGGCGACGCCTGGCCCCGGACTGCGCGCAACGCGCCCCGCGGCCCGCGCCCCTGCGACGACGAAAGGCCCCGGGCTGGGCGCGAAGCGCCCCGCGATCCTACGACGACGCCAAGCCCCGGGCTGGGCGCAAAGCGCCCCGCACGGGGCAATAGGGCCGGCCCCGCACGGGGCAATCAGAGTCTGAAGACGATCTCCGTCACCAGCCGCGTCGTCTCCTTCTTGCCCGGGTCGCGCGTCCACCACCACTTCCAGGTCTTCACGACCTTGGACAGCTCCTTGCGGTAGGGCGGCGCGCACTCGTCGATGAGCGCCTCCACGGTGTTGCCACGCGCGTCCACGGTGAGCTCGACCAGGCAGATGTCGTCGCCGCTGTTCACGGCCGGCGGATACTTCGGGAGCTTGCCGCCCTTCAGCAGCAGCAGCAGCTCGGGATCCGAGGTGATCTCCTCGGGCGACCGGAAGTAGGTGATGCCCGGGAAGTACATGCGCTTGGTGGGCCGGGCGAAGCCGGTGATCACCTCGGTGACCACGCCCTCCTCGGGGACGCGACCCGACGGACGCTCCCAGGACCACTTCTGGATGGCCTCGAGGGCGGCGACGTGGAAGCCGTCGGGGCAGTCGGTGACCGCGACACGCTTCGCCTTGCCGTTCTCGCCCACCCAGACCTTCGCCGTGCAGCGGATGGCCTGCTCGCCGTACATGGTCTGCAGCTGGATCGGGTAGACCGGGAGCACCTTGCTGGTGACGGGCAGCGCGCCCGCGGGCTCGCCGCGGCGGACCTCCGCGTACACGGTCTCGCGCTTGGTGCCCTGGGCGGCGGGCGCCTCGCCGTCGTTCGCGGCGTCGCGGGTGGCGGAGCGGCCCATCGGCGGCTCCGTGCTGGTGGGCGCCGGGGCGGGGGCCGCGGCGGACTCGGGCTCCGGCTCCGGCTCCGGCTCCGGCTCGTCCGCAGGCGGCGGCGCCACCGTGCTCTCCTCCTCGGGGAGCTCGGCCTCGGGGAGATCGTCGTCTCCGGCCGGCTCGGGCGCGGGCGCCGCGGCATCCGCCGTGGACTCGCTCGCCCCCTCCTCCATCGGAGCTCCCTCGCCGTCCTGGGCCCAGGAGGCGGGAGCGAGGAGCGCGAGCGCCGCGCACAGGGTCGTGATCTGCCGAACCATCCGAGACCTCCACCGAAGCCCGGCCCACCTTATCGCAGCGCAGCCGTCGAGGAGCAACGGACTGTGCGCCGGCCGATCGCGGCGGGCCTTCCTGGACCGGGACGAGGACCCGCCACCACGCGAGGGTGTTCCTCGGCTCCCGCGCGGCGAACTGTCGCCTTTCGTACCCTCGCGTCGCGGTCGCTGGGCCACCCGCGCGCCTCCGCGCTACCCTCCCGTGTCCCGATCCACCCCGGAGGACTCCGATGCGTACCCTCGCCCTGGGCGCCGCCCTGCTCTTCGCTGCTCCCGCCCTCGCCTGCCCGATGGCCGACGCCGCCGCGTTCAACGACGCGGCCCAGAAGGTCAAGGCCGCCGACGGCACCAAGGTCACCCTCGCGGTGGCGGGCATGCACTGCGGCAGCTGCGCCGACAAGGTCACCGCGGCCATCACCGGCATCGACGGCGTCGTGGCCGCCGCCGTCGACTACCAGACCGGCCGCACCGAGATCGCCTTCGACGCCGCCAAGGTGAAGACCGACAGCCTGCTGGCCGCCGTGAAGTCGGTGGGCTTCGAGGCCAAGGTCTCCACCGAGAGCTGAGCACCGCGCTCACGCAGCGGGCCCGTGCCGTCCCGACGGCGCGGGCCCGTCCTGCTCAGGGCCCCGTCCGGCTCAGGCCTCCGGCGTCCAGCGGTCGTGGAGCAGCTCGAAGGGGTAGATCCCCGTGGCGTGACCGTCGTCGAACACCACGGTGAGTGCGTAGCGGCCGACCGAGCGCACCTCCAGCGGGCGGACGCCCACGGCGAAGCCCTCCGGAGCGGGACGCCGACGACCCGTGAGCTCGTCGACGCACAGGGCACAGGGGCAGCGACGCCGCAGCGCCTCCACGTCGTGGTCGGTCACCCGTCCCGAGGTCCATCGCAGCCGGAGCGTGCGCCCGTCCAGCTGCTCGATCGCGGTGACGCGCGGGCGCCCCTCACCCACGACGCCACACCAGGCGGAAGGAGTCGAGCGCCTCGCCCGGCGAGGCGGCGCGCACCGAGAGCAGCGCCGCCAGCCTGCCCGCCGCGTGGGCCAGCGCCCGCGCCGACGCCGCGTCGGGCTCGCCCACCACGACGGGACGCGCGCGCTCGCCCCCGGCCGCCACCGCAGGGTCGAGGGGCACGCGCGCGAGCAGCGGCACGCCCAGCTCGTCGGCCAGCGCCTGCCCGCCGCCCTCGCCGAAGATCGGGTGCAGCACGTCGCAGGAGGGACAGAGGAAGCCCGCCATCGTCTCGACGACCCCCAGGATCGGGACGTCGAGCTGGCGGTACATCGTCACCGCCTTGCGCACGTCGAGCAGCGCCGTCTCCTGCGGCGTCGTGACGAGGACGACCCCCGTGAGCGGCGCCACCTGGGCCAGCGTGAGGTGGACGTCCCCGGTGCCCGGCGGGCAGTCGACGAGCAGGTAGTCGCGCTCGCCCCAGGCGAACGACGTGAGCAGCTGCTGCACGACGGCGCTCACCCGCGGCCCCCGCAGCAGGGCCGGCTGTGCGCGGGGCACGAACATGGCCATGCTCACCACGGCGACCCCGTCGACCTCGGGCGGCAGGCTGCGCCCCTCCCGCTGCTCCGTGGGCACGCCCGCCCCCGTGAGGTGCTGGAGGGAGGGCCCGTGCACGTCGGCGTCCACCAGCCCCACCCGCGCCCCGGCGGCCTGGAGCGCCCAGGCGAGGTTCACCGCGACGGTGCTCTTCCCCACCCCGCCCTTGCCGCTGGCCACGGCCACCAGGTGCTTCACGCCCCCGAGGGCGTCCGCCGGGTCCACGCCGGCCAGGCCCCCGACGGTGCGCGCCGTCACGCGCACGTCCACGGAGCCCACCCCGGGGAGCGCCGCCACGGCGACCCGGCATGCCTCGGTCAAGGACTCCCGGGCGGGACAGGCCGGCGTCGTCAGGCGCAACTCGAAGGACACCGCGGGCCCGTCGACGCGCACGTCGCGGATGAAGCCCAGCGAGACGACGTCCCCGTGCAGATCCGGGTCGTGGACCACACGGAGCGCCTCGAGCACAGCCTCCACACCCTGCGCGGCACCCGGTGTCAGAGCGGCTCGCCCGACTTGAGCAGGCCCGTCTCGAGGGCGTAGCGGACGAGATCGACCCGGCTCTGGAAGCCCAGCTTCTCGGCCATGCGGGAGCGGTAGGTCTCGACGCTGCGCATCGACAGGCCCAGGCGCTCGGCCGCCTCGCGGTTGGTGTAGCCGTGGGCCAGCAGGGTGAGCACCTGTCGCTCGCGGAGCGAGAGGTTGTCGGGGTGACGCTCGTCGTCCTCCTCGGCCTCGGCCGCCTCGGCGTCGAGCAGGCCCTGCATCACGCGCTGCCCCATGGCGGGGTCGATGTAGACCTGCCCGCGCAGCACCGTCTCGATGGCGTCGAGCAGCCGGGTGTCGGCCGAGCGCTTCACCACGAAGCCCGAGGCCCCGGCGGTGAGCACCGCCTTCAGGTAGGCCTGGTCGTCGTGCATGGTGAGCGCGATGATGCGGGTCTTGGGACTGGACTCGACCAGCGCCTCCGTGACCTTCACGCCGCCGCCTCCGGGCATCGTGATGTCGACGATCGCGACGTCGGGCTGCAGCTCGGCGCCCTTGTCGATCGCCTCCTGGGTCTCGGAGGCCTGGGCCACGACCTCGTAGTCGCCGTGGCTGTTGATCAGCATCTGCAGGCCGGACCGCAGGATGGCGTGATCGTCGGCGAGCAGCACGCGCAGCTTGGCCATGTCGTCGTGTCGCCCCGGGGGTTCGCGGTGATGGTACCGGTGGGCGCCCCTCTGGTCCAGCCGGCACCGCCCTCCTAGCCCCGCACGGGGCCGGACGCTCGCCCCGGAGCCTGGACGACCATGACGTGCTCGTCGCGGACGGCGCGTCGGGCGTGGTCGGGTCGCGACAGCGTCGCCGACGCACGGAAGACGAGGCCGGCGGCGTGTGCGGCGCGCAGCGTGGGCTCGCGGGTCTCCACGGTGCCTTCCTCGATCAGTCCGTCCCCGACGACGATCGCCAGGTGCCCGCCCGGCGCCAGCGCCCGCGCCACCGCGGCGATCCAGTCGTCGGTGGACCGCACCCAGCGCGCGTAGGCCGACTCCGGACGCCGGAAGTCGCGGCGTGCGCCGATCTCGGCGCCGGCGTCGGAGCGCACCCCGAGCCAGGCCTCCCGCAGCGCCTGCATCGGGAGGTAGTCGTACACCGCCGGGTAGGGCGGCGAGGTGAGCACGAGGTCCACGCTGCCGTCGGGCAGCGGCGTGCGGGCATCGCGGTTCACCACGCGCGCGGGCGGCGTGCCCTCGGGGATGTCCTCCTCCAGCGCCTCGAGCCGCCGCGCGAGCTCCCGTGCCTTCTTGTGGAACAGGATGGCCGTGGTGCCCGGCGGGCGGACGTGGGGCTCCCGGCGCGCCGAGGTGTCGGACACCTGCCAGCTCACCTTGATCAGCAGGGAGGACAGGACGCCGAGCAGGAGGATCCGCACCTCCTCGTCCACGGTCGCCTCCTCGATGCCCCGCCGGAGCGACGCGAGCTCCCGCAGCACCTCGGGCGCGTACCAGTCCCCCACCACCGCGAGCACGTCGGGAGACGGGAGGTCGCGCGCCTGGCGGGCCTGCTCCGTGAGCGCACGTGCGGTGGCGCGCAGGCGGGTGCGCAGCGCCTCGTCGGTGCGCGCCGTGCGCAGCCGCGCCACCAGCCGCGCCACCGCAGACACGTCGGCGCCCTCCACCTCGCGCCCGGCGCGCAGGGCCTCGACGAGCACGGTGCCGCCGCCACAGAAGGGATCGAGCACCCGGCGTCCAGGGAGCGCCGCCAGCAGGTCCCGCGCCGCCTCGGGGTGGAGCCCTGCCGGGTAGGTGTGGAAGCCATGGGTGCAGCGATCCTGGCGATCGGTGTGGGCCAGGGCCGCGCCGAGGGCCGCAGCGAGCGCCGGCTCGCCCTCGGTCCCCAGCGCGAGCGTGGGCTTGCCTCGCGTCGTGCGCACCGCCGTCCTCCGCCGCCGTGATACCCCGCAGCGCATGGTGGTCTACCGCTGGGACCTCGATCGCACCTACCTCGACACCGACATCTTCACGGTGCGGGGCATGCTGCGATCCGCCTTCGAGGCGGCAGCCGACAAGCGCACCATCCCCGGCGCCGACACCCTGCTGCGCGGCCTGCTCGATGCCGACGAGGGCGCACGCGCCACCATCCTGTCGGGCTCGCCCGTGCAGATGCGCGCCGTGCTGGAGGAGAAGCTCGCGCTCGACGGCATCCGCTTCGACAGCCTCGTGCTCAAGGACAACCTCCGCAACCTCCGGCGCGGCCGCTTCCGCGCCGTGCGTGGACAGCTCGGGTACAAGCTGCCCCACCTGCTCGCGATGCACGCCGACGAGGGAGGCACCGGCCCGGAGTACCTCTTCGGCGACGACGCCGAGGTGGACGCCCTCGTCTACGCCCTCTACGCCGACGCCGTCGCCGGACGCGTCGACAGCCAGGGCGTGGAGCGGGTGCTGCGGGCGGGCGGGGCCTACGAGGACCAGATCGCCACCGCGCTGGGCGCGCTGGCCCGGATGACGCCCACCGACGTGGTGGCCGGCATCTTCATCCACGTCGACCGGGGCGTGCCGCTGCGCACCTTCGCCCTGCTCGGCGAGCGCGTGCGCGTGGTCTTCTCCTGGTACCAGGCGGCACTGGCCCTCTGGACGGAGGGGCGCCTCGCCCCGTCCGGCGTCGCGGCGGTGGCCGAGGCCGTCGACCGCGCGGGCGACCTCGGCGCCGTGCGCCTCGCGGCCCTCACGCAGGACGCGGTGCGGAGGCGTCTGGTGGCGCCCGAGGCGGCGCGCGCGCTCGTGACGTCGGAGGCCGCGCTGGAGCGGGTGCGTGACGAGGTGCACACGGCCCTGGATCTGCTCGGTGCCGACCTTCCGCCGTCGGTGCCGGTCACCACGGACTATCTTGGCTTCCTGGCCCGAGCAGAGGCGTTCGCTTGACGCGGAGCCCGCGCAGGGTCAGGAGCGCGCGCTTGTGCATGAAGCCGACGAGTGCGATGATGCGCTCACCCAGCGGTTCATGCGGGACGGGGAGATGTCGAGCAAGCTGTTCGTGGGAGGACTCGCTCCCCAGACCGACGACGCATCCTTGCGTGCGGCCTTCGCGCCGTACGGGGATCTGACGGAGGCGCGGGTCATTCTCGACCGCGAGACGGGCCGCAGTCGCGGCTTCGGCTTCGTGCGGTACGCCTCGCCCGATCAGGCCCAGGCCGCGCTGCAGAGCATGGCGGGCGCCTCCCTCGACGGCCGGAGCATCCGCGTCGACGTGGCCGAGGACCGGCCCGGCGGCGGCGGGCCTCCGCGCGGCGGTGGCGATCGCCGGCCTCCTCCCGGCGGCCCCCGTGAGGGCGGCGGCTACGGTGGTGGTGGCGGCGGCTACGGCGGTGGTGGCGGCGGCTACGGTGGTGGTGGCGGCGGCTACGGCGGCGGTGGTGGTGGTGGCTACGGCGACCGTCGCGGCCCCCCCGGCGGCGACGGCCATGAGCGCCGCCCCGGCCCCAGCGGCTACGGCGATCGGCGGCCGCCTCCGGGCGGCGACGACCGGCGTCCCGGTCCCGGCGGCCCTCCTCGCCGCGACGATCGCGGCGGTCCCCCGACCTTCGCGCGCCGCGGTCCCGGGGGCCCCGGAGGTCCTGGCGGATTCGGCGGCGGCGGCTTCGGCGGCGGTGGCCCCGGTGGCTGGTCCCCTCCTGCCGAGGAGGAGGCCGGCTGGGACGAGGCGCGCAGCCCGCGGCGCTCCGAGCCCAAGCGCCGGAAGGAGTCGCGCGAGCCCGACGCCGACAGCCGCGCGGCCAAGGCCGTCCCCAAGTCCAAGCGCATGTCCGGTCGCTCCTGGCGCGACTGGGCCGCCGACGACGAAGAGGACGAGGACGAGTAGGACGCGCCGCGTGGGCGACTGCACGCCCACGGCACGGTGACGCACCTCCCCGCGTCCGCGAGGGGCCCCGCGGACGCTTGCGTCAGCCCCTCCCGCGGACGCTTGCGTCAGGTGCCGGTGGTGTCGCCACCGCCGACGAGCTCGGTGCGCTCGCGGTGGATCATCGCGAGCGACAGGAAGCCCGCCACGATCATCGGGCCGAGGAGCGCACCCGCGAGGCCCATCCAGCTGATGCCGCCGAACACGGCGAAGAAGATCAGCAGCGGGTGGATGTTCGTCTTGCCGCGGATCACCATCGGCCGGATCACGTTGTCGACGCCGCCGATGGCCACCACGGCGTAGACGAGCATCACGAGTCCCCAGCCCCAGCCGTAGAGGGAGGTGGTCCACAGGACCACAGGACCGGCCACCACCGCCGTGCCCACCACCGGCACCAGCGCGCACACGCCCGTCATGATGCCGAAGAACAGCGCACGCGGCAGCCCCATGAGGCCGTAGCCCACGGTGGCGATGAGCCCCTGGGCGAGCGCCACGGCGAAGGCCCCGAGCACCACGTTCGTGGCCAGCTCCTCGAAGACCCCGGCGAGGCGCTCCTCGTACCGGTTGTCGAGGGGGGTGAGGTCGAAGAGGAAGGAGCGCAGGGTGTGGCCGTCTGCCAGCAGCACCACCACCGTGAACACGAAGAGGACCAGGTCGAGCACGCCGGTGAACATGCCGCCGAGCAGCTGGGGCAGCACCGAGCTGGTGGCCGAGAGCCCCTGCGGGACCGCCTCGCGCAGGGCGCCGAGCAGCGCCTGCACCGGATCGGTGTCGGACGGGAAGATGCCGCGCACCGTCTCCATGCCCTCGCTCTCCCACCAGGCGCGCCCCTCCTCGAGCCACACGTCGAGGTGGCCCGAGGCCGTCCACGCCAGGGCGGCCCGCACGGCCGACACGGCCTCGAGGGCGAACTGGTAGAGCAGCAGCGCGAGCGGCCAGAGCACGAGCACGCCGACGAGGAGCGTGGTGACCACCGCACCCACCAGGCGCCGCCCCCCGAGGCGGCGGGTGATCACGCGGTGCACCGGCGTGGACACCGTGGCCACCACCGCCGCGTAGGCGATCACGTCCACGAAGGGCAGCAGCAGCACCCCCACCGCCACCGCCGACAGCGCCAGGGTGGCGTAGAACCACCGGTCCTGCGTCTCGGGCGCCCACTCGCGGCTCACGGGGACCCGTCCAGGCGCAGCGCGCTCACCCCGTCCTCGATGCGCCCGAGGAGGTCGCCCCGCACGGTCTTGGCCGCCACCTTGATGGCGTTGCGGATGGCGCCCGCCTCCGAGCGCCCGTGGGCCTTGATCACCACGCGGTCGAAGCCCAGCAGCGGCGCGCCCCCGTACATCTTCCAGTCGGTCAGCCGCTGGATCTCGCGCAGGCCCCCGGACAGCATGGACAGGCCGATGCGCCACTGGAGCCGTCGGGCGCTCGCCTCGGCCGCGAGGCTGGACAGCACGTCGCCCATGCCCTCGAGCATCTTCAGCACCACGTTCCCAAGGAAGCCGTCGCAGACGATCACGTCCACGGAGCCCTTCGGGATGTCGAGCCCCTCCACGTTGCCCGAGAAGTGCAGCGGGCCGTCGAGCAGCCGGCCGTGGGCGTCGACGATGGCCGCCGTGCCCTTGGAGGCCTCGGCGCCGTTCGACAGCAGCGCCACCCGCGGCGAGGCGATCTCGCTCACCACGGACGAGTAGGCGGTGCCCATCAGCGCGAAGCCCACGAGGTCCTCGGCCGTGGCGTGCAGCGTGGCGCCCACGTCGAGCATCAGCGCGAAGGGATCGCCCTTGGGCCCGTGGGGCTGGGCCGTGGGGTAGACCGACGCCAGGGCCGCCCGGCGGATGCCGGGGAGGATGGAGAAGGTCTCGGCCGCGCTCAGCACGGTGGCCCCGGTGTTGCCGGCACTCACCAGGGCATCGGCACCCCCGTCCTCCACCACGCGCGCGGCGGTGAGCACCGAGCATGAGGGCAGCTCCGCGAGCGCGGTGCGCGGCCTGGCCTCCATCGGGACGGCGCCGCCCGAGCGCACCAGCGTCAGCCGGGAGGGATCGTGCTGGGTCTCCCCCAGCACCGCGTCCATCGCCGCGACGTCGCCGACGCACAGGACGTGGATGTCGGAGTCCTCCAGGGACAGCCGCGCCGCGCCGCGCATCGCCTCGGTGACGCCGTGATCGCCGCCCATGGCGTCGAGCGCGATCCTGATCGGCTCCGCCACCGTTCCTCCACCTGGGACGCCCTACCACGGCGGCCCCCGTCCTAGCGACCCCCGTCCGGACCGATTAGCCCGCGCCCCCCCCGGAGCACGGAGCGCCCCCCGATGAGCCAGCCCAAGTCCGACAACATCACCTGGCATGCCGCGAACCTCCCCCACGAGGAGCGCGAGTCCCTGCTCGGCCAGAAGGGCTGCGTGGTCTGGTTCACCGGCCTGTCGGGCTCGGGGAAGTCCACGGTGGCCCGCCGCGTCGAGGAGCTGCTGCTCCGCGCCGGCAAGCACGCCTACGTGCTCGACGGCGACAACCTGCGCAGCCAGCACGGCCTCACCAGCGACCTCGGCTTCTCGCCCGCGGATCGCAACGAGAACATCCGCCGCGCCGGATGCGTGGCCCAGCTGTTCGCCGACGCCGGCTGCATCGTGCTCACGGCCTTCATCTCGCCGTACCAGGCCGACCGCGACAAGGCGCGCGGGCTCCTGCCCGACGGCCGCTTCCTCGAGGTGCACGTGGCCACCGATCTCGCCGTGTGCGAGGAGCGCGACCCCAAGGGCCTGTACAAGAAGGCCCGCGCCGGCGTGATCCCCGAGTTCACCGGCGTGTCGGCGCCCTACGAGGCCCCCGAGGCCCCCGAGCTGGTGCTCGACACCGCCGGCAAGAGCATCGACGAGGCCTGCCAGGAGGTCATCGACTTCCTCGACGCGCAGGGCTTCCTGAGCTGAGGCGCCCGGGCCTGCTCAGCCGGCGATGCGTTCGCCCACGAGCAGGCCCATCGCCATCGTGGTGACCTGCGGGTTCACGCCCAGGCTGCTGGGGAAGACGCTCGCGTCGGCCACCCGCAGGTTGTCCCAGCCCCACACGCGACCCTCGGGATCGACCACGCCGTCCTCGGCGCGTCCGCTCATGCGGCAGGTGCCCATGGGGTGGCTGGCGTAGAGCTGCAGATCGGTGGCCGGCAGGTCCAGGGACAGGTGGTCGGCGATGTCGTCGGGACGGTGCACCACGCCCCCGCCGATGCGGAAGGGCAGGAAGGCGGTGGCCCCGGCGGCGAAGAAGACCTCGCCCGTCTTGCGGAGGCCCTCGATGAGCCGACGCTTGTCGCCTTCGCCGAGGTGGTAGCTGATGTCGGGGCCGAGCGGCGTGATCTGCACGCGCCCCTCGCTGTCTTCGTCGTGCACCAGGGCGCCGGCGCTCGCGAGGTGCCGCAGGTCGGCCATCCAGCGCATCGTCTCCTCGCCCACCGGCGTGGGCATGAGCGCGAAGTACTGGTCGGGCGTGACCGTGTAGGTCTGGAGCAGGTAGCCCTGCTCCCACATGTCGACGTAGTAGCCCTGGGTGACGCCGTGCCACGGGCGCACCTCGAAGGGCATGCGGGCGAGCGCCCCCACCGTGGGGTGGACCACGAGGTGACGGCCGCAGTGGTCGTCGTCGACGAGCCGGTTCGACAGCAGGAAGCTGGGCGTGCCGATGGGACCCGCCGACAGCAGGAAGGTGTCGGCGCGCACGGTGACCGTGCCGAGGACGGCCTGGGTCTCGGGGTGCAGGATCTGGCCCGCGAGCTCGGTGACCCGGCCGGCGCGCGTCCTCGCCTCGCGGATGCGGCAGTCGGCGTACACGCCCACGGTGCCCGTGGCGAGCGCCTCGACGAGGAAGGTGCGATCGATGCTGGCCTTGCCCCCGGTGGGGCAGCCGTACTGGCAGATGCCGCAGCCCACGCACCCGGGTGCGGAGCGCGCCATGAAGCTGCCCTGCAGCCCGAGGCGCTCGGCGCCCTCCTTGAACACGATGTTGTTCAGGCGCTGCACCTCGGCGCTCTGCACGGTGACGCCGATCGTCTCCCAGATGCGGTCGAAGTAGGCGCCGAAGCGCTCGCGGGTGACCGTGCTGCAGCCGTGCTGCTCGCGCCACTGGTCGAGGATCTCGTCGGGGCAGCGGAAGCAGATCGCGGAGTTGATGAGCGTGGACCCGCCCACGCCGCGCCCCCCCGGCAGCGCCATGAGCACGTTGCCGCGCATCGAGCGCATGCCGCGATCCTGGTAGAGGTGCTTCAGCGCGAAGGCGGACCCCTGCCGGAACTCGCTGGGGCGCCAGTGCCGGCCCTCCTCGAAGAGGGCCACGGTGAGGCCCTTCTCGGCCATCGCAGCCGCGGCGGCGCACCCGCCGGCGCCCGCGCCGACGATCGCCACGTCGGCGTGCACGACCAGCTCGCCCCCGTAGTCGGGCGACGCATGACGCCCCGGCTTCACGTCACGCACCGGCATCACACCAGCCTCCCGCCGCAGGCGCTGCGCCAGCCGATGTGGTCGAGCACCTCGCCGTGGCTGAAGTAGGCGATGCCGAAGGCCATCTTCATCGCGTCGGAGGCGATGCGCCGGGGCGCCAGGCCGGGGTCGTCCCACGCGTCGAGCACCTCGCGACGCTGCGCGGGGTCGAGCTCGGTGAACCGGCAGCCCCGCGAGGCCAGCGTGCCCCACTCCACCGCGCGCAGCAGGTAGCGGAAGGCGCCCGAGATCACCGGCGGGAACCAGTCCTCGAGCATCTCGTCGATGCGCCGCACCACGCCGGCCTCGGCCCCGGAGACGGGCATGGCGCCCTTCGGGAAGAAGGCCTCGGCCATCGCGGCGACGATCTCGGCCTCGTGCGCCGAGAGCACCCGCATCCCGGCCGCGGGCCCGGGCAGGCTCGCCGCGCCCACCAGGGCCACCGCCGCACCGGCGGCGAGGCCGCTCTTCAGCAGGGTCCTGCGGTCGACGAGCTGGGTGCTCACGGCACCTCCATCCAGCCAGGGTATCCGACCGAAAACCGACCGACGAGTCACAAGGTGACGCGCGTGCGAGAGTTCCCGTCCATGCGGATGCATCGGCGCACCGGACACCCGACTTCAGCCCCTTCGCAGTGGCCGCCCCATGGACCGGCCGCGAGGGCCACGATAGGCGCGGCCTCCGCCCGGAGGGACGATGGCGACGCTCGAGGACCTCGCCTTCGATGCGGAGCAGGACCTCGGCCGGACGAAGGCCTTCTTCCCCATCCTGCCGCGCCTGGGGAACGGCTGGGCCCTGTCGCGCCCCTGGTCGGGTCGCACCATCGGCCTCAACCTGCACCTCACCACGCTCACGGCGGCCCTGGTGCAGGAGCTCACGCTGGGCGGCGCGCGCTGCGTGGTGAGCGCGGCCAACCCCGGCACCACCGACGCGGCCACGGTGGCCCTCCTCCGCAGCTGGAACGTCGCGGTCCACACCGGCGGTGACCGCGAGGACCGGCACCAGCAGGTGCTCGACACCTCGCCCGACCTGCTCGTCGACGCGGGCTTCGATCTGGTGGAGGCGGCGCTCGCGGCGCCCGAGCCCACCGTCCGGGCAGCGGTGCTCACCAGCCGCAGCGGCGTGGTGCGGGCCCGGGCCGCACGCCCCCTCCCCATCCCCGTCGTCGACCTCACGGCCGGCCGCCTGCACGACGCGGTCGAGAACCGCCACGGCATCGGCGAGGCCGTCTGGCTCGCGGTCAGCGCACTCACCGGCATCCACCTCGCGGGCCGCCGCGCCGCGGTGGTGGGCTACGGCCCCGTGGGACGCGGCCTGGCCACGTGGGCGCGCCACGCCGGCATGGCCGTGGAGGTGGTGGAGGCCGATCCCGTGCGGCGCCTCTTCGCGCACTACGACGGCTTCGCCACCCCCGGGCTGCCCGAGGCCCTGGCCCGCGCACAGATCGTCGCCACGGCCACGGGCCGTCCCGGCGTGATCGGGGTGGCGGCCCTGCGGGAGGCCCGCAGCGGTCTCGTGCTGCTCAACGCGGGCACCGGGGGCGACGAGATCGACGTGCCCGCCCTGCGCAGGGCCGCCGAGGTGGTCGACCACATGGGCCAGGACGTGGTGCGCTACGGGCTCGAGGGCGGCACCACGGTCACCGTGCTCGGCGACGGCCACCCGCTGAACATCGTGCTGAACTCGGGCTCGCCCGAGCCCGTGCTGCTGCAGCACGCCGTGGTGGGGCTCAGCCTCGAGTGGCTCGCGCAGCAGGCGCTCACGCCGGGGCTGCAGCGCGTGCCCGACGATCTCGAGGTCCGCGCGGCCGAGCTGGCGCTCGACGCGCTCGCGTCCTCGGACCCTGCGTGACGCTGCCCGAGCAGCTCGCCGCCGGCCTCGCGGCCCTCCGCGGCGGCCGGTGGTCGGAGGCCGAAGCGCTCCTCGCACCCGTGGTGGACGACGCCGACCTCGCCGAGGCCGCGGATCTGGCCGACCTCCGCGCGCGTGCGCTCAGCTGGCACGCCCAGGCCCTGCTGGAGCTCGGGCGCCTCCGCGAGGCCGAGACGCGGTGCCGCGAGGCCCTCCGGCTTCTGCGACGCCTCGGCGACGCCACGGGCACCGCCGAGGTGCGGCGCCTGCAGGACCGCGTGGTGGGCCTCCTCGCGCACGACGCGGAGCAGGCCCAGCGCCGGCAGGAGCAGGCACGCATCGCCGCCACGCCGCTGGCCGACCTCCTGCTCACGGCCGAGGGCCCGGCGGCACGGGCCGCCGTGCACGTGAAGAAGGCCCTCGCGCTGCTCGACGGCGGCGAGGTGGCCGAGGCCACGCCGCTCGCCCGGCGCGCCCTCGCGCTCGCCCGCGAGGGCGCCGACGTGACCTGGGAGGTCCACGCCCAGGTCGCCGTGGCCCGCTGCCACCCCGCGGAGGCCCTCGACGCCCTCGTCGCGGCCCACCGCGTGGCCGCCGACGCCGACGAGTTCAACCTCGTCGCGGTGATCGCCCGCGCTGCCGAGGAGCTGCAGGTCGCGCTACCCAGCGAGCCGGGCCCCCACCACGGGCGCGCGGCCGAGGACGGATGATGCGCATCGCCGCGATCGACATGGGCACGAACTCCTTCCACCTGATGGTGGCCGACGTCCTGGCGGACGGCTCGGTGCAGACCGTCGAGAAGGCGCGGGCCCAGGTCATGCTCGGATCCGGGGGCATGGCCCAGCACCGCATCACGCCCGAGGCCTGGTCCCGCGGGCTGGAGGCGCTGGCACGCTTCGCCGAGACGGCCGAGCACCTCGGTGCCGAGGAGATCCACACCGCGGCCACGAGTGCCGTGCGCGAGGCCCGCAACGGACCGGAGTTCTGCCGCGCGGTGAAGGCGGAGACCGGCATCCACGTGCGCGTGGTCACCGGCCCCGACGAGGCCCGGCTCATCTGGCTCGGCGCCCGCGCCGACCTCGACGTCTCGCGGGGTCCGGTGCTGCTCTTCGACCTGGGCGGCGGGTCCACCGAGCTGATCCTGGGGTCGGCCGAGGGCCTGCTCGAGGCCCGCAGCCTGCCCATCGGCCACATCCGGCTCGCCGACCGCTTCCAGCGCTCCGACCCCATGGGCACCGACGAGCGCCGGGCCATCCGCCGCCACGTGCGCACCCTCCTCGCCCCCCTCGTGCCCGTCATCCGACCGGAGCGCGTCGGCACGCTCGTGGGCACCTCGGGCACCATCCGCTGCCTCGCCCGCATGGCCACGCTGGCCCGCGGCGAGGAGGTGCCGGCCCACGACCACGGCCTCGTGCTGCGGCGTCCGGATCTCGAGACGCTCCTCGAGCAGTTCGAGCGCCTCACGCGCGACGCCATCGTGCAGCTCCCCGGCATGGACGCCAAGCGACGCGACACCCTGCCCGCCGGCGCCGTGGTGGTGCGCGAGGTGATGCGCGCCTTCGAGGTCGACAGCCTCGTCACCTCGGAGCGGTCCCTGCGCGACGGCCTCGTGGTGGACTGGATCGAGCACCACCGGCCCGAGCTGCTCGTCGACGCACGCGTCCACGATCCCCGGGAGCGGTCCATCCGCGTGTCGATGGAGCGCTTCGGCGTGGACGTGGCGCACGCCGAGCACGTCGCACACCTCTCCCTGGCCGTGTTCGACGGCACGGCGCCCGCCCACCGCCTCGGTGCGCACGAGCGGGAGCTGCTGCGCGCCGCCGCCCTGCTGCACGACATCGGCCACCACATCTCGCCGAAGTCCCACCACAAGCACGGCCACTACCTGCTGCAGCACATCCGGATGTGGGGCTTCACCGCGCCGGAGGTGGCGATGCTCGCCACCCTGGTGCGCTACCACACCCGCTCCATGCCCAAGCCCACCCACCCGGAGTGGAAGGCGCTGTCGGGCGAAGACCAGGCCCGGGCGCGGGTGCTGGCCGGCATCCTGCGCCTGGCCGACGCCCTCGACCGCGGCCACGCCCACGCCGTGGACGGGCTGCGCGTGGAGCTCGACGACGACGAGGTGCGCGTGGTGGCGCACGCCGACGAGGGCGGAGATCTCGAGCGCTGGTCGGCCCGGGAACGCACCGAGCTGCTCGCGCGCGCGCTGGGGATCCCCGTGGCGGTGCAGCTCGAGCGGGGCACGCCGTCGCAGGACGAGACGTGAACGACGCGCTCCTGGCGCTGCTCCGGGAGGCCGAGGCCCTCAAGGACCTCCCCCGGGCAGGCTGGGTGCGCCGCGGCGTGCCGGCGCCCGAGAGCGTGGCCGCCCACAGCTGGGGCGTGGCCTTCCTGGTGCTGGCGCTGCTGCCCGACGCGCTCGACCGGGGTCGTGCCCTCGCCTACGCCGTGCTCCACGACCTGCCCGAGGTGCGGGTGGGCGACCTCACGCCCCACGACGGGGTGGAGGCCGCGGACAAGGCCCGCCGCGAAGCCCGGGCCGCCGACGCCCTGCTCGCCGCGCGGCCCGGGCTCGCGGCGCTCTGGCATGCCTACGAGGCGCAGACCGACCCGGAGGCCCGCTTCGTGCGCCAGCTCGACCGTCTCGACATGGTGCTGCGCGCCGCGGCCCTCACCGACGCCGGCACCGGGGGCCTGGAGGAGTTCGTCGACAGCGCGGCCCGCGTGGTGGTCGATCCCGACCTCCGCGCGCTCCTCGACGCCCTGCGACCCGTGGTGGCCCGCCGGGGCTGAGCTGGGCCCGAGGTCACATCATCGCGAGGAGCAACGCGAGCAGCGCCGCCCCGTAGGCCACCGTCATCCAGAAGATGCCACCCAGGCGCCAGCCGTCCAGACGGGCCTCCACGGCGGCCCCCACGAAGCCCACGGCCGCCGCCACGAGGCCGCCCACCGACCAGACACCCCAGGGGTCGGGCGACAGCGCACCTGCCACCAGGACGGCTCCCAGCACCCCCCAGGGCGCCCCCACGGCCGCCGCGCGGAAGCGTCCGTAGCGCTCGTCGAGATCCACGGGGACCTCCTGGGGCACGAGCCCGCCCAGGCGACGCAGGCGGGCACGCACGGCCGGCCAGGTGGCGGCGGGCAGCGGGACCCGCACGGCGCCGTGGGTGCCGAGCACGCGCAGCACCACGCCGCGCCGGGCCCGCCCCACCCGCAGCGCCTCGACCTCGTGCCAGCCACGCAGGGGCGCCCACGCGGGCCCCACGCGCACCCCCTCGGGCAGCACCCACACGGCCGCACGGGCGCGCGCGAGGGGCCAGGTCCAGCCCAGTCCGGCCAGCACGCCGGCCACGGGGCCCGCCACGGCACCGGTCACGAGCACCACGGCCCCGACGATCGCGAGGAGCACCGTCCACGCAGGTCCCGGAGGCAGCCCCAGCACCAGCCCAGGGAAGCGCCCCGTGCCCGACCAGTCCGACGTGAAGGGTCGATCCGGGTAGCGGGCGCGCAGCGCGGCACGCACCTCGCGGTACCCGTCCTCGGCGGGCACACGCCAGCCGGGACCGGCCACCTCGAGCCACACCTGCGCCCGCCACGGGTCGAAGTGCTCGTGGAAGCCACGCACCCCGGCGTCGTCCACCTCGGCCGGGCCGAAGCCCAGGCCGTCGGGACGGAGGTGGAGCCGCACCGTGACCCTAGGTCTTGCGCTTGGTGGCGCGCACCCGCAGCGCGAGCACGCCGCGGCTCTCCTCCACGCGCTTGTTCCACTCGGGACCCGCGCGGAGCGCCTCGATCGCCGCGTCGACCGTCTCGGCGTCGGGCACGACGTTGGTGATGCCCTCGCCCTCGAGGAGCGCAGGCAGGTCGTCGTAGGCACGGATCGCGCCGATCGTGATGGAGCCGAGGGGCTCGAACTCGATGCGGTCGCCGCTGCTGACGTGGTCGTACTCGGACGAGCGGGGCACGACGTAGACCGTCTTGACCTCCCCCTCCATGTGCGCGAACGTCATCGGATGGGTGGTCGCCTCGAAGGTGGCCATGGGGCTCTCTCCCTGGTGCAGGAGACCCGCGCCGGTCAGCCGGGGCGTCGGGTCTTCACCCCGGCGGCCAGGAGAGGGCGCGACCACCGAGGACGTGGATGTGGAGGTGGGACACGGACTGTCCCCCGTCAGGGCCGTCGTTGACTATCAGCCGGTACCCACGCCCGTCCAGACCCTCCTTTCGCGCGACCTCCGCCGCGACCCGCATCAGGTGCCCCAGCAGCGCCTCGTGCTCCGCTGTCGCCTGGGAGATCCCGGACAGCGGCGTGCGCGGGATCACGAGCACGTGGACGGGCGCCTGGGGGTGGATGTCGCGGAAGGCGATGCACTGATCGTCCTCGTGGACGAGGTCGCAGGGGATCTCGCCGGCGAGGATCCTGGAGAAGATGGTCACGGGGTCTCCGCGGTGCAGCGGCGCACCCAGTCGAGGTAACGCGGATCCGAGGACGCCTCGTCCACCGGCAGCGCCAGGATCTCGGGTGTGTCGTAGGGGTGCAGCGCGCACAGCCGCGCCCGCAGCGCCGGGGCGCGTTCGGCCGTCGTCTTGATCAGGAGCGTGGTCTCCTCAGCCTCCTCCACGCGGCCCTCCCAGCGGTACACCGAGCGCACGCCGGGCAGGAGGTTCACGCAGGCCGCCAGCCCCTCCTCCACCACGGAGCGCGCGATGCGCCCGGCCTCGTCCGGCGGCACGTTGCAGAGGACCACACGCACGGGCACCCCCTCCTAGTAGGCGACGTCGACCTCGAGGAGGAGGGAGACCCCCGCCTCGGCGGTGCGCAGCACGTACATGTAGGCGCGATCGCGGGCCACGGTGAGATCGGTCTCCACGCGCTCGGGTCCGCCCCGGTGGATCGCGACGTGCACGCGCGCGGCCCGGGTGTCGTGACCCCGCAGCGTGAGCGTGACCCGACGCCCGTCGCGCAGGACCACCTCGGCCGACCGCCCGTCGGGCAGCTTGAAGCGCTGCTCGTCGAGGAGCTGGAAGGCCGTGAAGGGCGTGCTCTTCAGCGAGGCCGCCTGGGCGGCGAGGCGGGGATCGACCCGCGTGCCCTTGGAGGAGGCCTCGATCACCCGCACGGTGACGTCGACCCGCGCGGGGACCGACGTGGGCATCACCGGCGCCGGTGCCGGCTGAGCCTGGGCGGGCGGCGCCACCACGAGGACCGGCAGCGCCAGGAGGAGGCCCAGCAGGGCGGCGCGGGGGCTCACAGGTCGGCCCCGTCGTCCACCCAGATGAGCACGGGCGCGCCCTGGGTCTCGGGGACCTCCACGAACACCGACGCGCGCTCGCCGTACTGCACGCGGTCCACCGTGAGCTCGTCGGCCGTGGCGAACTCGGACAGCGGGCGGGGCGTCCAGGGATCGCCCGGGTCCGCACCACCGAGCACGCGCGGCAGCACCGCCACGAGGAGGGCGGCGGCAGCGGCCGCGAGCACGAGACCGAGCCCGGACCACCCCCCGACGTTCGCCGGCTCGGGCAGGGGCAGCGGCGTGGGGGCCTGGGCACCGCGCTCCACCGTGGCCATCACGCGGTCCACGATCGCGGCCTCGCCCGCCTCCGCGGCCACGGCGCGGCCCAGCAGCCCCTCGTCCCAGCCCTCGACCCGGGGCTCGACGTCGGCGCCCACGGCGGCCGCGACGGCCGGCCACACGGCGGGCGCCGCACCGGCCTCCGCGGGCACGGCCTCCCGCAGCAGGCGACCGACCTCGGCGAAGGCCGCGATCTCCGCCCGCGCGTCGGCGTCGGTGGCCAGGCGCTCCGCCGCCCGCACGCGCAGGCCGTCGGGGAGCCGGGCGTCGAAGAAGGCGGACGCCCAGCCCTCGGGGAGCTCCGGGACCTCCTCGCCGAGCCGGGCCATCACGGGCTCCACCAGCGCGGCCGTGCCGGCCTCGGCGGCGAGGGCCTCCGCCAGCGGGAGCGCCTCGGGGTCGTGGGCCTTCGCGAGCTCGGGCCCGCGCCCCGCCTCGGCAGCCACGGCCTCCGCCACGGGGAGCGCCGCGGGATCGTGCGCGCGGCCCAGATCCCCTGGACGGCCCGCCTCGGCGTCCACCGCGTCGGCGACCGGGGACGCGGCGGCTCCGAACAGCGCGGCCATCACGCCGTCGGCGACGTCCACGGACCCGCCCGCCTCCGCCAGCGCCTCCGCCAGGCCCTCGTCGCGCGCCTCGTCGAGCACCGCGAGCAGATCCACCGCGTCGCCGGCCACGTCGTGCACGAACAGGGCGTCGAGCGCGAGCCCCTCGCCGAGGGGATGGGCCGCCAGCGCCTCCCGCGCCCGCACCACCGCGTCGGCCGACGGGGCATCCGCCAGCAGCGCGTGGAGCAGGTCTCGGAGCGTGGGCTCGGACATCGGGGGACGACCTCGGGGCGACACGGGTGGGACGAACGACGACGCGCGGCATTCACCGCCGCGGAGGGGGGGTCAACGCAGGTGGGCGAGCTCGGCCTGGAGCTTCTTCCGCGCGTAGTAGAGCCGGGACATCACGGTGCCCTCGGGCACGTCGAGCACCTCGGCGATCTCCTTGTAGGACAGGCCCTCGACCTCGCGGAGCAGGATGATCTGGCGCTGCTGCTCGGGGAGCGCCTCCACCGCGTCGAGGATGGCGCCGTGCAGCTCCTTGCGCTCCAGCGCCTTGCGCGGGCTGCCCTCGTGGTGCACGGCGGCGATGGTGCCGTCGGCATCGCGGGCGGCCACCGCCTCGTCGAGGCCCGACACCGGTGCCCGGGCCCGACGGCGCGTGAAGTCGATCGCCACGTTCATCGCGATCCGGTACAGCCACGTGTAGAAGCGGCTGTCGGCCCGGAAGCCGTGCAGGTTGCGGTAGGCCTTGACGAAGGTCTCCTGCGACAGGTCGAGCGCGTCCTCGCGGTTGCGGACCATGCCGTAGATCACGTGGTAGACGCGCGTCTGGTACTTCTCGACGAGGCCCCGGTAGGCGGTGGCGTCCCCGTCGCGCACGCGCTCCACGAGCGCGGCGTCGGTCAGATCGTCGTCGGGCTCCCTCGCCATGCACCCTCCGCGGCACCCGACAGGCGCCGCGCGGTCGAGGGACCCGCCGCTGCCCCGGCATCGTCCGTGCGGGTATCGCGTCCCGCAGGGCGCGCCTCCCCCGCCCCGACCCCCACGCGGAGGCCTCCGCCCGTGCTCAGCCGGCGGCGGGGTCGAGCACGCGCGCGACGAAGAGCACGCTGCCCGTCAGGTCGTCCCGGATCACGAAGAGGAAGGGGTGGTCGGCCACCATCGGCACCGGCGCCGAGACGTCCTTCGTGACCACCGCCGTGGCCGCCGCCGCCTCGGTCCCCTCCTCGTCCACCCGCATCCATGCCTCGTGCAGCACCTCGGCCACGAACATCTGGTCGGCGGCACCGTCGTCGGCCATGGGCGACAGGTCGGCCAGGTCGCCGTCGAAGAGGTCCACGACCCCGAGCGCGCGCAATGCCGGCAGCAGCGAGGCCTTCCAGCGCAGCGACAGCCGCGGCAGCCCGATCACGCCCTCGTCCAGGCCCTCCTCGCGCCCCGCTCCCGCCACCGGCGCCACCAGGGCCTCGAAGGCCGCCGCATCCAGCGAGGCCTCCAGCGCCGGCAGGCCGTCCGCCTCGCCGGGGATCACCAGGTAGGCCGCCACCTCGTCGTCCTCGTAGGGCAGACGCACCACCACGGCCTCGTCGGTCCACGACGCGCGCACCCGGGCGTCCTCCACCTCCTCGAGGTCGAGCCACATCATGTCGACCTGCACCGCGGAGCCGTCGAGCCGCCTGAAGCGCGACGGCGCCGTGCGCTGCACGTCGAAGCGCGTCCACCAGCTCGCGAGGAAGGAGATGGCGTTGGCCAGCACCAAGCGGGTGTCGGTGTCGATCAGGCCCGGGGGCAGCAGCTCGGGGATGCGGTCGGCCGTCTGCTCGGCCACCCAGGCGTTCACGCGATCCGTGCCCGCCTCGGGGTCGGCGGCGAAGTCCACGTCCTCCAGCGGCGCGTGCCAGTCGTCCTCGCAGCGCGCCAGGAAGGGGGCCGCCCAGGGCAGGCCCTGCTGGCCGAACAGGCGGTTGGCCACCGACAGCTGGTAGCCGCGCGCCTTGTCGCCTCCGAGGTCGTCCAGCAGCTCTCCGAAGGCGGCGTGCCACGCGTCGGCGGGCTCGGTGGCGTGGAGCGCCTGCGCCAGCTGGGTCGCGGTGTCGCCCGCTGCCCCCGCGGCCGTCATGCCGAGGGCCGCAGACACCGACAGCGGCGAGAACAGCAGGTTCGCGTCGGCGGCGGCCAGCTCGGCGTAGAGGTCCCAGGCGAAGGCGTTCGCGCCATCGACCACGTCGCCCGTGGCCCCGGTGCGCGCGGTGACCCGGCGCGCCACGCGGTCGGGCGGGTCGGCGTGAGGGTCGGCGGGAGCGCAGGCGGCGAGGGCGAGCACGAGAGGAAGGATGGCGCGCATGGGGACCTCCGTCGCGCACCGCAGCACGCGGCGTGCCAGGGAGGGGGCGTTCAGCCGTGGGCCTCGTTCCAGTCGCGGCCGATCGCCGTGGTGACCACCAGCGGCACCGCCAGCTCGGCCACGCCCTCCATCTCGCGCGCCACGAGCGCCCGCACCTGCTCCACCTCCGCCTCCGGCACCTCGAGCAGCAGCTCGTCGTGCACCTGCAGCACGAGCCGCGCCGTCACGCCCGACGCGGTGAGCGCGCGGTCCACGGCCAGCATGGCCAGCTTGATGAGGTCGGCGGCCGTGCCCTGGATCACGGTGTTCACGGCCTCGCGCTCCCCCTGCGCGCGCTCCGTGAAGACCTGGCTGTGGATCTCGGGGATCACCCGGCGACGCCCGTACAGCGTGTCGACGTGCCCCTGCGCCCGACAGGCCTCCTTGGTGGCCTCGATCCAGCCGCGCACCGACGGCATGCGGTCGAAGTAGGCGTCCATCCACGCCTGGGCCTGCTCGCGCGGGATCTGCAGGTCGCGCGACAGCCGGAAGGCGCTCATGCCGTACAGCAGGCCGAAGTTGATGGCCTTGGCCGCCGCGCGGTGCTCCTGGGTGACCTCCGCCGGGTCGAGGCCGAAGACCTCCACAGCCGTGCGCTGGTGGATGTCCATGCCCTTGGTGAAGCCGTCGAGGAGCACGGGATCGCGCGTGACGTGGGCCAGGACGCGCAGCTCGATCTGGCTGTAGTCGGCCGAGAGGAAGACGTGGCCCTCCTCGGGCACGAAGCAGGCGCGGATGCGCCGCCCCTCGAAGGTGCGCACCGGGATGTTCTGCAGGTTGGGGTCGTTGCTCGACAGACGCCCCGTGGCCGCCACCGCCTGGTTGAAGGAGGTGTGGATGCGCCCGTCGGCCGCCACGTAGTCGGGGAGCTTCGACAGGTAGGTGCCGATGAGCTTGTCGAGGCTGCGGTACTCCAGCACCTTCTCGGGCAGCGGGTGGGCGTCGACGAGCTTCTCCAGCACGTCCGACGCGGTGGACCAGCCGTCCTTGACCTTCTTGCTGGGCTGCAGGCCGAGGTCGGTGAAGAGCACGTCGCGGAGCTCGTGGCGCGACCGCACGTTGAAGGGCTTGCCCGCGAGGCGGTGGCACTCGGCCTCCACCTCCTCGAGGCGCCCCCGCAGGTCGTCGGCCACGCCGCCGATGGCCTCGGTGTCGAGGCGGATGCCCGTGCGCTCCATCCGCGCCAGCACCGGCACCAGGGGCAGCTCGATCTGCGTGTAGACCCGCGCCTGCCCCTCCTCCAGCTTGGGCGTGAGCCGCTCGGCGAGCACCGCCGTGACGTTGGCGATCTCGGCAGCCTCCGCCGCCACCGGGTCGCCGTCCACCGCGGCCGCCGCCTTGGCCTGCCCGAGGGTGTGCGCGAGGTGCCGCGCCGCCTGGTCCTCCAGGCCGTGGGTGCGACGATGGGGCGCCAGCAGGTAGTCGAGGAGCAGCACGTCCCCGGTGACCCCCTCGAGCCGCGAGCCCAGCGCGTGCAGCGCGTGGTCGAGGGCCTTGGTGTCGAAGCCCACCTTCGCCACCGCCGGATCGGCGAGCACCGCCAGCAGGCGCGGCGCGACCTCGTCGGTCCACGGGATCCACACGCCGCCGCCCTCGGTGCCCCCCAGCGCGAGCCCCACCGGTGCGCCGTCCTCGCCGGTGGAGAGCTGGACGCTGGTCAGGTCGCCCTTGCGGAGTCCCGCCAGCGCGGCGTCCACGGCCTGGGGCGTTCCTGCCGCCGTGAACCGGCTCACGTCCACGGTCTCCTGATCGGGCAGGAGCTTGCGCATCACCAGCCCGAACTCCCAGCGGTCGAAGAGCTCGCGCAGGCGATCCTCGTCCAGACCCTTCGGCGCGAGGTCGTCGAGCTCCAGCCCCAGGTCGATGTCGGTGGCGATGGTGACCAGCCGCTTCGACAGGCGGGCGAGGTCGGCCTCGTCCACCAGGCGCTGGCCGGTCTTGCCCTTGATGTCGCCGCGCGCGGCGGCCGCGAGCACGCCGTCGAGGTCGCCGTGCTCCGTGAGCAGCTTGGCCGCCGTCTTCACGCCCACGCCCTGCACGCCCGGCACGTTGTCGGACTTGTCGCCGGCGAGGGCGAGCATGTCGACGATGCGCTCGGGGGGCACGCCGAACTTGTCCTCCACGCCGAAGGCGTCCAGCGTGTCGCCCTTGGCCTCGTCGAGCACCTGCACGTGGTCGTTCACGAGCTGGCAGAAGTCCTTGTCGGACGTCACCAGGAAGACCTCGCAGTCCTCGGAGCCGAAGCGCGCCGCGAGCGTGCCGAGCACGTCGTCGGCCTCGAAGCCCTCGCGGCTCACCACGGCGTAGCCGAAGCCCTCCACGAGCTCGGGGAGGTGCGGCCACTGCTGCCGCAGGTCCTCGGGCATCTCGGGACGGTGGCCCTTGTAGTCCGGGTAGATGTCCTCCCGGAAGTTGCGGCCCACGTCGAAGGCCACCGCCACGTAGTCGGGCTTCCAGGTGCGCAGCATCTTCTGGAAGAGCAGCGTGAAGCCGTAGAGCACCCGCGTGGGGAAGCCGTCGGAGGCGTGGCGGGGCGGCAGCGCGAACTGCGCGCGGAAGGCGTGGTTGCTGCCGTCGATGAGGAGCATGCGCGCCATGGTGCGGCCTCCGGGGCGAGCCGGGGCCCTAACCGAGCGGGCGGCGCCCGCCGGCACGTCGAACGCGCACCACCGGCCCCCGCCCACGCTCCGGGCTAGCCGGACCGCCTGGAGGCGCCGTGACCACCGGCGAAGCGCTGGCCTTCCTCACGCAGTCGACCACCGCGCTGATCGCGATCGCCAACCCGATCGGCGCGGTGCCGATCTTCCTGACGATGACCGAGGGCACGACCGCGGCCGAGCGCACCCACCGCGCACGGCAGGCGGTGGTGGCCGTCACCGCCATCCTCGTCGCCACGGCCCTGTTCGGCCGCCTGGTGCTCGGGATGTTCGGCCTGTCGCTCGACGCCTTCCGTGCGGCCGGCGGGCTGGTCATCCTGCTGATGGGTCTCGAGATGCTCCGCGGCGAGCGCACCCGCGTGCAGGCCCCCCACCCCGACGTGGAGCGCGAGGAGCGCGAGGTGCTCGCCGACTCCATCGTGGTGCCCTTCGCCATGCCGATGATCGCCGGCCCCGGCGCCATCACCACCACCATGACGCTGGCCTCCCAGGCCGACGGCGTGGTGGGTCACGCCCTGCTCTTCGCGGCCATCGGCGCCCTCGCCGTGGTGCTCGCCCTCGCGCTGCGCAGCGCGCGCGCCGTCGACCACGCCCTCGGCCCCCGCGGCCAGCGCATCTTCCTGCGCTTCATGGGGCTCATCCTCCTCACCCTGGGCGCCCAGTTCCTGCTGTCGGGCGCCCGCGACTACCTCCTCGCCACCTGATCCCCGAGGCACCCATGTCCTACGACGACCTCTTCCACCCCACCGAGGAGCACCGCACCCTGCGCGAGCTCGTCGCCTCCTTCACCACGCAGGAGGTGGAGCCCCAGGCGGCCCGGCACGACGAGCTCGGCACGCTCAACGTCCCCCTCCTCCAGCAGCTCGGCGAGCTGGGCCTGCTGGGTCTCACCGTGCCCGCCGAGGACGGCGGCGCCGGCATGGACAGCGTGGCGGCGGTGATCGTGCACCACGAGCTCAGCCGTTCGGACCCGGGCTTCTGCCTCGCCTACCTGGCCCACGCCCTGCTCTTCGTGAACAACTTCTACCACTGCTCCAACGCCGATCAGCGCGCCCGCTACCTCGACAAGGTCATCTCGGGGGAGTGGATCGGCGGCATGGGCATGACCGAGCCGGGTGCGGGCACCGACGTGCTCGGCATGACCACCACGGCGGTCCGCGACGGCGACAGCTGGGTGCTCAACGGCACGAAGACCTACATCACGAACGGCTGCGAGGGCTTCTGCTTCCTCGTGTACGCGAAGGTGGAGGGCCGCATCACCGCCTTCGTGGTGGACCGGGACTGCCCCGGCTTCTCGTCCAGCCAGCACATCGACAAGCTCGGCATGCGCGGCTCCACCATGTCGGAGCTGATCTTCGACGACTGCCGCATCCCCGTCGGCAACCTGCTGGGCCAGGTGGGCGGCGGCCTCACCCACATGATGCGCAACCTGGAGATCGAGCGCCTCGGCCTGGCCGCCATGAGCGTGGGCATCGCCGACCGCTGCGTCGACATCATGGTGCGCCACGCCCAGGAGCGCCGCGCCTTCGGCCAGCCCCTGGCCAGCTTCGGGCAGATCCAGCGGTACGTGGCCGACGGCTACGCGATGACCGAGGCCGCGAAGTGCTTCGTCTACAACGCCGCCCGCGAGGTGAGCGCCGACTCCCGGGCCCGCCTCAACTCCGACGCCGTGAAGCTCTTCGCCGCCCCCGTGGGCAAGACCGTGGCCGACTGGGCCATGCAGGTGATGGGCGGCTCCGGCTACTGCCGCGAGTACCCGGTGGAGCGCCTGTGGCGCGACGCGAAGCTGCTCGAGATCGGCGGCGGCACCCTCGAGGCCCACCAGAAGAACATCACCAAGGACCTGGTGAAGCTGCGCACCCTGGCGTGAGGACCCCATGAGCCGGGTGCTGGTGACGCGCGCCGCAGACGACGCCGAGGCCCTGGTGGTCCTGCTCGCCGAGGCGGGCCACCAGCCCGTCGTGGCGCCGATGGTGGCGCGGGAGCCCGCGCCGCCCCCCCGCCAGGACCCGTTCGCGAAGGTGCCCGAGCCCGACGTGCTGCTGCTCACGAGCGCGGCGGCCGCCGTGGCGCTCACCGACCGGCTCCCCCCCGGCTTCGCCCCCCGACGGGTGTGCTGCGTGGGTCCGGCCACGGCCCAGGCGGCAGCCGACCTCGGCCTGGACGTGGACGAGGTGCCCGAGGGCCGGACGGGGGCCGACGCGGTGCGGCTGCTCGGGGACCTGCGCGGCCAGCGGGTGCTGTGGCCGCGCGCCGAGGAGGCCACGGCGGCCACCACCCGCGCGCTGATCGCGTCCGGCGCCACCTTCGTCGACGTGGTCGTCTACCGCACCGTGCCCCACCCCGGTGCGGCCGCCCTGCTCGCCGCGGCGGGCCCCGTGGACCTCGTCACGCTCACCGCGCCGAGCATCGCCCGCACCTACGCCGCAGCGCGTGCCGCCACGCCCGCGCACGGCACGCCCCCGGTGGGGACCATCGGGCCCACCACCACCGCCGCCTGCGAGGCCCTGGGGCTCGAGGTGCTCGCGGAGGCGGTGCCCCCCGGCCTCGAGGGCCTCGTCGCGGCCCTGCCCCGGTAGCGGAGGCGGCGGGGTGCGTGCCCGCCGCCTCCGTCGCCCTCAGGGTGCGGCGCAGGGCGCGGTGCACTCGTCCGGGAAGACCACGCCGTCCTCGGAGCCGGTGTACACGTCAGCGATCGTGAGGCTGTCCGCGAAGACCTCCAGCTTCGTCTGCCCGATCACGCGGGCAGCCTGCCCGGCGGCGGGCACCGCCCACATCTCGACGACGTAGTCGCCCGGCTCCAGGCCGCCGATGAGCCACAGGCCGTCCTCGCTCGTGGCCGTGGCCACGCGGCTGGGGAACTCGTCGAGGAAGTACCGGGGCTGCTGGGAGGCCGGGTAGACGCCGGCGGCGTTCCGGGCGAGCACCTGCACGCCCTGGAACTCGCTGCCCTCGCCGCCGCAGTCGTAGGCGGTGCCGGCCACCACGCCCTTGGTGGCGTCGAGCTCGATGCCGAGCAGCGCCGAGATGAGCTGGATCGTGCCGGCATCCACGGAGTTGTAGAAGCTGTCCATGGGGTCGGCGAAGGGCTCGCTCCAGTGGAACTGGATGGCCGGCTTCGTGTCGGCATCGCCGGGAAGGGTGACGCGCGAGGCCCAGGCGGTGCAGGTGGGCGCGCTGGCTCCGCTCACCTTGCCGCCATCGGCCGAGGTCATCGTGATGTCGGGCGTGCCGGTGATCTCGTCGCCGAAGAACATCTCGACCGTGAGCCCGTCGACGCCGTCGCCCGACTCGAAGTCGGTGACCTCGCCTTGCACCGGCACGGTCTTGATGCACGACGCGTCCACGGTCTGCGTCAGCCAGGTGCCCGCGGCGGGCAGGCAGGACAGCTCGCCCACGGGCACCTCCGACACCGTGATCGCCTCGGCGGGGTCGAGGGTGTCGGGCTCGGCGTCGGTGTCGGCGGTGTCGGCCGTGTCGGAGTCGACCGCGTCGGTGTCGACCGCGTCGGTGTCGGCGTCCTTGTCGGTGGCCGTCGAGCAGGCGGCGAGCAGGAGCAGCGGGGCGAGCAGGCGCATGACGTCCCTCCCAGGGGATGACCGCCGGGGTGCGCACCGGCGGAGCGCCGGGACTGTAACAGAGCCGACCCGCCACGGGACCCGGCGATGCACGCCCCTTCCGCGACCCCGCCCGGGTCAGCGATCGAGCTCCCACGCCTCCAGCAGACGGGCCAGGGCGTCGGCGTCGCCCGCGCGGGCGGCCGCACGCAGCGACGCCAGGGGGCCGTGGAGCACCCGCTTCTGGAAGGCCCGCATCATGGCCTCCACGCGCGCCCGATCCGCGGGATCCAGCCGGTCGAGCACGTCGGTCGTGCGGGCCAGCTCGACCTCCCGGAGCGCGTCCACCTTGCGGACGAGCGCGCCCAGGGCGTCGTTGGCGCCCAGATCGGCGAGGCGCTGGGCGAAGCGCTCCGCCTCCACCTCCACCATCGCCTCGGCCTCGCGGCTGGCCTCCACGCGCGCCTGGCGCCCCTCCTCCACCACCTGCACGAGGTGGTCGACGTTGAAGAGGAAGGCCTCGTCGAGCGTGTCGACCTCGGGATCGATGGCCCGAGGCACCGAGAGATCGACGAGGAAGAGCGGCCGGTAGCGCCGCAGGCGCAGGGCCGCGGCCACCTGACGCCGATCGACGACGAAGCGTCCGCCCCCCGAGGCGACGATCACCACGTCCACCCGGTGCAGGTAGTCGTCGATGCGATCGAAGGGCAGCGGTGTGCCCCCGAAGGCCTGGGCCAGGTCCACGGCGCGCTGCAGGGTGCGGTTGGCGACCAGCAGCTCGGCGAGCCCGCTGCCCACCATCGCCTTGGCCACCTCCTGGCCCATCTCGCCGGCCCCCACGAGCAGTGCCCGCCGCCCGTCGAGCGAGGCGAAGAGCTGGTGGGCCAGCCGCACGCCGGCGCCACCGACGCCCACGGTGTGCCGCCCGATGTCGGTCTGGGTGCGTACGAGCTTGGCCACCCAGAGCGAGCGCTGGGTGAGGCGGTGCAGCACGGCGCCGAGCGAACCCACCGAGGCCGCCACACGCACCGCCTCCTTCACCTGGCCGAGGATCTGCGGTTCCCCCACCACCAGGCTGTCGAGCGAGCTGGCCACGCGGAAGAGGTGGCGCACCGCCGCCGCGCCGCGATGGGCGTAGAGGTAGCGGGAGAGCGGTTCGCCCCCCACGCGCAGGCCGCCGAGGTGGGCCCGCAGGTGGTCCTCCTCGCCGGGCTGGGGCACGGCGTAGAGCTCCACCCGGTTGCAGGTGGACAGCAGCAGCGCCTCGCGCGCCAGGCCCTGGCCCAGCAGGCCGCTCAGCTCGGCACGCACCCCGTCCTCGTCGAAGGCCAGGCGCTCGCGCACGGCCACGGGCGCGGCGTGGTGCGACAGCCCCAGCGCGACGAGGGAGAGCGCGGCACCGGCGGCGAGGTCAGCCATAGGCGTGGAAGCCCCCGGCCACGAACTCCAGCGCCACCCACGAGAACAGCAGGGCGAGCACGCCCACCGCCGACATGCGCACGCCCCACCAGCCGTGCCAGCCGCGCCGCACCCGCGCCTGGAGCACGATCACGTACCAGAGCCAGATGCCGGCGCTGATCGCGACCTTCGGATCCGTGACGAGGCCGGCGTGCTCGAGCTGCGTGGCCGCCCCCGCCGAGCCCACGACGAGCCCCAGGCCCAGGCAGGCCACGCCGGCGACGAGGGCGCGGACCTGCAGGCGGTCCAGCACGTCGAGCGACGGCATCCGCTGCAGCGCGCCGAGCTGCTTGCGCTTGAGCCGCCCGCGCACCACGACCTGCACCGCCCCGACGCTCAGCTCGAGCAGGAAGAGCGCCACGGCGCCCAGCACCAGGGTCATGTGCAGCGGCAGCCACCAGGTGGCGTCGAGCGCGTCGAGCGCCACCACGTGGCGCTCCGGCGCGAGGAGGCTCGCCCCCTGCAGACCGGTGGCGAGCGGCGCCAGCACGGCGGCCACCACCCCCAGCCGGGCCGGCAGCGCCACCACCACCACGGCGATCGCCAGGGCCACCCCCGACAGCGAGCCCGCGAAGCCGGGCTGGGCGCCCAGCAGGCCGCCGAGCAGGCCCACCAGCACGTGGACGCCCGCCCCCGCGGCCACGGCGGCACGACCCCGGCGGGCCGGCCCCCGGGGGCCCTCGCCACCGTCGGCCGCGCGGACCGCCCCCAGCAGCAGCACGGCACCGACGGCGTACACGGCGAGCACGAGCAGGTGGGCGACGACCAGGACAACCTCCGACCCGACGAAAGGCGCCGACCTAACCCGGCAGCCGCGCGGCGGTGAGACCTCCGTCTTGCCGGGTCCCCGAGCAGTGCCTAGGCTCCGCTCTTCCCCAGGAGCCACGCATGGCCAGCGAGCACACGACCGACGCCACGGACGCCACCTTCGACACGGAGGTCCTGCAGAGCGAGGTCCCCGTCCTCGTGGACTTCTGGGCGGCCTGGTGCGCCCCCTGCCGCCAGATCGCGCCGCACCTCGACGCGCTCGCCGCCGAGCTCGACGGCAAGCTCAAGGTGGTGAAGCTCGACGCCCAGAACAACATGGACACCGCCCGCAAGTTCGGCGTGAGCGCGCTGCCCACCTTCGTCGTGTTCAAGGGCGGCAAGGAGGTCGACCGCAAGATCGGCGTCCAGGGCGGTCCCACCGCGCTCCGGAAGCTGGTCGAGGGCCAGATCTAGACCGCGCCCCCCCGCGCGACGAGGAGCGGGTTCAGCGCGGCAGGCAGCGGGCCGCCGCGCGCACGGCACCCGCGCGTGCCCCCGCGGTGATCCCCACCACGTCGCCCGTCCACCGCGCCCCCGCGTGCAGGCCGTAGCGATCCAGCGCGCCCAGGCCCGTCTCGCGGCGGCTCTGCGCGTCCAGCCCCTTCCACACGGAACAGGGCACACGCCGCACCTCACGGGCCCGCTCCAGGCTGCCCGACAGGTCGAGATCGAAGGGCAGGAGCAGCTCGGCGAGGCGATCGGGCGCAGGCTCGGGCAGGACCTCGGCGCCGGGCACCGGCTCGGGCAGCAGGCAGGCGCGCACCGCGTCCTCCGCGATCGCCCGCAACGGCGCCTGCACCCCGAGCGCCCAGCCCCGCCAGCGCCTGTCGGGATCGAGCCCGTACGCCGCCACGAGGCCCTTCCCGCGATCGCGGCGCACCGCGAGATCGAGCGCGCTCCAGAGGGTGCAGGGCACGGCGCGCACCTCGTCGGGCCGGTCCAGCCACGTGGAGCGGTCGACGTCGTAGCCGCGGAGCAGGCTGGCGCGGACGATCTCGGTCCACACGGGCCCCCCGGCGTCGGGCAGCGAGGCCAGCCGATCGGCCACCCGCCAGGGATCGGTGGACACGCCCAGCCGCTGCTGCGCCCCCTGCACCTCGCAGGCGCGCAGCGCGTCCACCGAGGCCTGGCGCGTGCCCTCGTGCAGGCCGATGGCGTCGCCGATCCAGACGAGATCCGGATCGAAGCCGTAGGTGAGGTAGAGGCCGGCGGGCCAGGACTGGCGGACGCCCGCGTCGACCGCGCGCCAGACCTCGCAGGGCACGGCGTCCACCTCGTGGTCCTCGTCGAGCATGCCGCTGCCGTCGGCGTCGAAGCTGCCGAGCAGCACGCGGCGGACCTGATCGTCCCAGGCGTTCGTGCCGCCCCCGCGCAGGGCCCGGATGTGGGCCTCCGGATCGGGCCCGTCGGGCTCGATCGCGAGCCCCTCTTCGGCGAGGCCGCAGCCCTCGAGACGCGCCGCCGCGGCGGTGCGCACCTCCTGGGCCACGCCCAGCACGCCACCCACCCAGCTGGCCTCGGGGGCGAAGCCGTACACGGCATACAGGCTCGATCCCCAGCCCTGGCGCACGCCGGCGTCCACCGCCTCCCACACCTCGCAGGACACGGCCTCCACCTCGCCCGGCTGATCCAGCCTGCCGGTGGCGTCGTGATCGTGGGCCGCCACCAGGCGGGTGCGCACCTGGCCGTCCCACGCATCGCTGCCGCCGTCGGGCAGGGCGAGCAGCTCGCGCGCCAGCGGGGACCGGAGCCGCTCGCGGAGCTCCGCGGCCACCTGCCCCTCGTCGGAGCCCCCGACGGGCCCGAGGTGGCAGCCCACCAGGGCCCGACGCAGATCGGAGCGCGCCCCCAGGTCGACGCCGAGCACCGACGCGAGCCAGAAGGCGCCGCCGCCCACGCCATAGGTGTCCCACACGCCGCGGTCCCACCGGAGCCGCACGCCCGCATCCACCGCCTGCCAGGTGGCGCACGTGACCGCGCCCACCTCGGCGCCCGCGTCGAGCCAGCCCGAGCCGTCCGCGTCGTGCACCTCGAGCAGCACCCGCCGCACGAGCAGCACCCACTCGGCACTCCCGGGCTCCCGCAGGGCGCGCACGGCCTCGGCCACGGCGTCGGCGCCCCCGCGGTCGGCCACCGCGTCCTGCGCCCCCGCCCACGACGTGGACGTGAGCGCGGCGAGCACGGCGAGGGGCCGTGCGCCCGTCCTGGACAGCAGCCACGGGATCGCGCGCATGCCACGAGCATAGCCCGCGCGGTGCCCGTCGGTGCCGTCAGCTCGCTGGCGGTGGCGCCGACCACGCCATAGGCGCCGCCCTCCGGAGGCCGCGTGCTCGAGGTGGTCGACGACCGGGGCACCCAGGTGACGCTCCCCTCGCCCCCCCGGCGGATCGTCTCGCTGGTGCCCAGCAGCACCGAGACCCTCTTCGACCTGGGCGTGGGTCCGGCGGTCGTCGGCGTCACGCGCTTCTGCACCCGTCCCGCGGACGCCGTGGCCGACCTGCCGCGGGTGGGCGGCACCAAGGACCCCGACCTCGACCGCATCGCGCGGCTCGCGCCCGACCTGGTGGTCGCGAACTGCGAGGAGAACACCCGGGAGGCGCTCGACGCCCTCGCCGAGGTGGCCCCGGTCTACGCGGCCTTCCCCCGCACGGTGGACGCCGCGCTCGACGACCTCGTGCGCCTCGGCACGCTGGTCGGTCGCCCGGCGGAGGCCGCCGCCTGGCGCGCCCGCATCGAGGCCGACCGCGCCACGCTCGCCCCCCGCGTGGCCGCGCGGAGCCCGCGCCGGGTGGCCACCCTGATCTGGCGCCGACCCTGGATGGCGCTGGGCGCCGACACCTTCGCCTCCGACCTGCTGTCGCGCCTCGGCCTGCACCAGGCGCTGGCCCACCTCGACGGCCGCTACCCCACGGTGGACGCCGCGCAGCTGCGCGCGGCCGACCCCGACCTCGTGCTGCTGTCGTCGGAGCCCTTCCCCTTCCGCGCACGCCACGCCGACGAGCTCGCGGCCGCCACGGGCCTGCCCCGCGCGCGCTTCCGCGCCGTCGACGGCGAGGCCCTCACCTGGCACGGCACCCGCATGGCGCACGCCCTGCCGGCGCTCGGCCACCTCCTCCCCGACCTGCTCCCGGTGCCCGCATGATGGACGCTGACACCCGTCGCCAGCTCGCGAAGTTCATCGCGGCGGGCGTGCTCGCCACCCTCGTGGACTTCGGCACCTACTTCCTGCTGCTCTACACGGTGTTCGACGGGCGGTACGACGCCAGCAAGGCCGTGGCCTACGTGCTCGGCACCACCGTGGCCTACCTGCTCGCCAAGTTCTGGACCTTCCCCGATCGCACCCCCGCGTCCGGCGAGACCGCCCGCTTCCTGGCCCTGTACGCCCTCGCGGCCGTCGTGAACGTGACCGTGAACCGCGGCGCGCTCTGGGTGACCCTCGGGCTGGGCCTCGACCAGCAGCTGGCGGAGCTCGGCTCGGTCGTGTCCGCCACGGGCTGCTCGATGATCCTCAACTTCGTCGGCCAGAAGTTCTGGGTGTTCCGCGACGCCCCGGCCTGACCGGGGGGTCAGCCGCCCCAGGCATCCCAGCAGCGCGTGCAGACCGCGTCGAAGGCGACGCCGGTGGCGTCGGCGGCCGCGCGGTACGCCTCCACCTCGCCCTCGGGTCGACCGTACAGCTCCGGCGACACCAGGCAGATGCGGTAGCCGGCGGCCCTCAGCGCCTGCACCACGTCGGGCGCCACCGGGAAGCCGTCGAAGCCGTCGAGCCACACCCACCGCGCCAGGCCCTGCAGGCCCAGCGCCGTGCCCGGGTGGTGCACCTCGCTCACCCGCACCGCCACGCGGCCCTCGCCCCCCCGCCACCAGGGCAGCGCCTCGCCGGGGTCGGGCCCCAGCAGGAAGAGGTCCGCCACCCCCGCGGCCTCCGCAGCCGCCAGCGCGGGCGCGATGAGGCCCTCCTCCTTGAGGTTCACCACCAGCAGCGCGTGGCGGTAGGCGGCGAGCCAGTCCTCCCAGCGCGGTCCCCGTTCGCCGGGGTCGTGGGCCACCACCAGCGCGCCGCCCTCGCTGCGCACGTCCACCTCCACCCCCAGGTGGGCGGGCGTGGCCCGCAGCGCCTCCAGCCCGTTGCGCCGATGGGCGACGACGATCACCGCCGCCCCAGCTCGCGGCGCAGCGTGAGGCTGTAGTCCACCGTGCGGCGGATGAAGCGGTAGCGGCTGGTCCAGTCCACGTTCCAGCGGCTCTGGCCGTGGGCACGAGGGCCGAAGTGCACGGGGAATCGCTGCACGTCGAGGCCGTCGCGCACCGCCTTCTGGTAGGCGTACAGATCGAGCGAGAAGTCCGTGGGCGGGTCGGCCCAGGTGACGAAGAAGTCCCGGTGGAACATCGTGGGCTGGGCGTTGATGTCCCAGAGCGCCACGCCCAGCAGCGCCGTCTCGAAGGCGGCCATGCCCACGGTGAACACCACGTCGGCCACGGGGCGACCGAAGCGCCGTCCCTTCACGAACACCCGGCTGGGGTCGTCGGCGCGGTCGAAGCGCTCCAGGCCCACCAGCGCGTCGTGCGGGTCGGTCTGCAGGTCGGCGTGGGTCCAGGCGAGGATCTCGCCCGTGGCCGCGCGCAGCCCCGCGAGGATGCCGCCGCCGTAGCCCTGGTTCGGCTCCACCCGCACCGACCGGCCCCAGCCGTGGGGTGCCAGCAGCTCGGGCAGGAGCGTGGCGCTCTCGTCGGTGGAGCCGTTGTCGACGAGCACCACCTCGACGTCGGCCCGATCGCCGAAGACCACGGCACAGCGATCCACCAGCAACGGCAGGTTCCTGGCCTCGTTGTAGCAGGGCACCACGAGCGACAGGCGGGTCACGGCTCCTCCGGAACGCCGCCTATCCCCTGCGCGCCGTGCGAGCCCCGCGGCGGCAGCGGGGCCGGCGGGTCGAAGGCCGAGGCCGCGGCGAGGCGCGCCACCGCCTCGGGCGCCACCGCGGGATCGTCCTGCAGCCGGTACGGGTGGTGCGGCCAGTGATGGAAGAAGCCCTGCCAGTACGTGTAGGTGCGCAGGTCGTCCGGCGTGCCCCACCCGAAGTAGCGACGCACGGGCATCACCCGCACGTCCAGCCCGAGCGCCAGCGCGTCGGTGACGAGGCTGTCGAGGTAGAGCTCGCCGCGCACCCGACCGTCCCGGGCCAGGAGCGCGGCGAAGGCGCGTCGCAGATCGCCCGCGCGACGGAAGCTGAACACGCCCACGATCGCCGGATCCGTGGCCGGGTCGGCCAGGGGCACCTTCACCGACACCCCGCGCACCCGACCGTCCGAGGCGTCCACCCAGCCGTAGTGCTCCGGACGGGCCAGGGCTCCGGGGTGGCCGTGCATGGTCCACACCAGCACGTCGGCCTCGCCGAGCAGCGCCGCGTGCGCCTCGCCGTCCACCTGCAGGCCGGTGTCGCACACCCCCACGATCACCGGCTCGTCGTCGGGCACGCCGGCCTCGTCGAGGCCCGTGACCACCGTGCGCGCCTGTCCGTCGGTGGCGCCCGGGAGCACCACCTGACGACCCTGGGGCCAGGCCGATCGCAGCGCCGTCTGGAGGGCTTCCAGGCCGGGCTGGTCCTGACGCAGCACGAAGACCTGTCGCGCACACGGCGGCAGGCCGCGCGCGCTCGACACCACCATCGGCCGCCCGTCCACCTCGAGCAGCGGCTTGGGCAGGGCGTAGCCGGCGTCGGCGAAGCGCTGACCCAGGCCCGCCAGCGGCAGCAGCAGGGTGGCGTCGAGGTCGGGTCCCCGCGGCGGCGGCGACAGGCGATCGGCGAAGGCCCGCGCGGCCGCACGCTCCTCGCCCAGATCCTCGGGGTTGCCCCACTGCAGGTAGTGGGTGGTGTCGTACACCGCGACGTCCCGCCCCTCGTCCACCAGCACGCCGATGGCCTGGGCCGGGTAGTGCTCCCCCGCGATCGCCAGCCCGGGGTCCCCGTCCACCGCGCGCACCGTGCGGGCGAGCAGCGCGCCCGAGCGCCACCAGTACACGCCGTTGGAGCAGGGCTCCCGCTGCCCGATCGGGTCGTCGGTGAAGACGTGCTTCTCGCGGATCTCCACGGCCCAGCGGCCCTCCTCCCGCAGGAAGCCGTAGTGGGTGGACCGCAGGAAGTGGGGGTGGAAGCCCCGGTAGACCACGACGGCCGCGTCGGCGCGCGCCGCCGCCACCCACCGGCGGAAGTGGGCCAGGTCCCAGGGGAAGGCCAGGTCGCACACGCTCACCAGCACGTCGTCGTCGGGATCGACGTGGTCGAGGCCGAGCGCCAGCGTGTGCACCGGACCGCGTCGGTGCGCCGGCACGGGCACCACGCGCGCCGCCGGCCGCACCGCGCGGATCGCCGCCTCGAGTCCCCAGTCGGCGTGGGCGAGGTGGTCGGCGTTCACCAGGCACAGCGGGTCGTCGACGCCCGGGAAGAGCTCGAGGACCCAGGCGATCATGGGCCGTCCCTCGATCTGCACCAGGGGCTTGGGCCGGTCGAAGCCGGCGCGGCGGAAGCGTTCGCCGAAGCCGGCCATCGGCACCACGAGCTGCACGCGACCTCCGTGGACCCGCGGGCGTGATGCCGCGCTACGATGGGCGCCGCAACCGGAGCAGCGATGTCCGAGCTCCCCGAGGGCCCGCTCCCCCTGGAGCCGGGTCCGCCTCCGCCGCCCCTCGTCCGCAGCGTGGAGGCCTTCCTCGGCTGGTTCGTGCCGGCAGAGCTGCGGCTCGACCCCGAGACCGAACGGCGCGGTCGCCTCGTGGTGGCCAGCTCCCTGTCCCTGCTCGGCGTGATCGTCCTCGTGCTCGCGATGCTGGAGTGGACCCCGCTCTACGCGTGGGGCCCCCTGCCCCTGCCCCGGCCCGTCGTGTCGATGATGCTGTTCTCGGGGCTGGTGAACCTGTCGGTGGCCTTCCTCGTGCGCCGCACCGGCCGCCCCGACACCGGCGCGCTGTTCCTGGTGGGCGGCCTCGCCACCACCTTCACCTTCATCGCCTACTTCCAGGGCGGCTTCGGCGCGCCCGCCACGTGGTGGCTGGCCGCCGTCCCCATCGTGAGCGCCTTCCTGGCCGGCCCCCGGGCCACGGTGCTCACCGCCGCCATCGTGAGCGCCGTCCTGTTCCTGCTCTTCGGCCTGGAGACGAACGGCCTGCTCGACGCACCGGGCTCGGCGATGCCCACCCGCCAGGCGCAGGACGTGCTCCGCGCGCAGATCCTGCTGCTCTGCTTCGTGAGCTTCTTCGGCTGGTACTACGAGCGCACCCGCCAGGAGGCCTCCCGCGACCTGGTGGGCGCCTACAGCAGCCTCGAGCGCACGAACGCCGCGCTGCGGATGAGCCAGCAGAACGTGCGCCAGATCGCCGAGCACATCGGCCAGGCCCTGTGGATGCACGACCTGAAGAGCGACCGCGTGGTGTACGCCAACCCCGCCTTCGAGGAGGTCTTCCGCCTCAGCCGCGCGAAGCTCGCCGCCGACCCCGAGGTGTGGCGCCGCCGCGTGCTCCACGAGGACCGCGCCCTCTTCCCGGTGGAGGCCGACGGCAAGGACCACGTCTACCGCCTCGATCTCGACGGGGACGCGCGCTGGATCCGCCACTCGGTCTACGCGGTGGGCGACGAGACCACCCCCACCCACCGCTCCATCCACATCGTGGCCGACATCACCCTGCAGCGCACGGCCGAGGCCCTGCGCGAGCGCTACCTCGAGACCGTGCTCGAGGTGCAGGAGAACGAGCGCCGCCACCTCGCCCGCGAGCTGCACGACGAGACGGGGGGCAGCCTCACCGCCCTGCTGGTGGGCCTGCGCGGCCTCACGAACTCCCTCGACAAGGCGACCCAGCGCGACATGGGCCAGCAGATCGCCGAGCAGCTCCGCCAGGTGGTGGCCGACATCGGACGCATGGCGCGGGGTCTGCATCCCAGCGTGCTCGACGAGCTCGGCCTGATCGCCGCGGTCACCCGCCTGTCCGACGACGCGCGCGAGGCCTACGACCTGGCGCTGGAGCTGCGGGTGGAGGGCCGCGAGCACGAGGGCGCGCTGTCCCCCACCTGCCGCCTGGCGGTCTACCGCATCGTGCAGGAGGCGCTCACGAACGTGAGCCGGCACGCCAACGCCGCCCACGTGGACATCTCCCTCAGCATCGATCCGCAGAAGGTCGCGGTGCGCGTGGAGGACGACGGCCAGGGCTTCGACCCCCAGCACCCCAGCCCCCGGCACGAGCTGTCGAGCGGCCTGGGCCTCGTGAGCATGCAGGAGCGGGCCTCCCTGCTGGGGGGGCACGTCATCATCGAGAGCGCGAAGGGCGCAGGCACCACCGTGATGGGCGAGCTGCCGGTGAACCGGCCCACCCGCCTGTAGCGCGCGGCCCGACGCGGCCTCGCCCCGCGCCGGCGCGGCTGGACAGGCTCCCCCCTCCGTGCCACACGGCCCCCCGGAGACCGGATGCTGCTCGCGCTGCTGCTGCTCGGCTGTACCTGCACGCCGAGGACCTGGACGCCCCCGCCCCCCGCGCCCCCCACCGCGGTGCACACCGCGGTCAGCCTCGGTCGCACCACGCCGGCGCGCATCACGCTCGCCCCCACCACCCGGGCCGAGGGCGCGCCCACCACGTTCACGCCGCTCGAGACCTTCCGACGGGCGCAGTCCCCCGACGGCGTGGCCGTGTGGGCCACCCCGCTGCCGGTGGACTTCCACGTCTTCCTCGAGCGCGGCGTGGGCGCACGCACCTTCGGGAACTGGGCGCCGTCGGGCCTGCAGGTGCGCGTGGGCGAGCGGGTCCTGTCCTTCCAGCGCGGCGCGTCCCGGGCCTGGTCCTTCGGCTTCGACGAGGACGTCCTCTACGTGGGGCTGCCCCTCGACACGCCCCGCCCCGAGCCCGCCGACGTGGTGCTCAGCTGGCCCCGGGCCACCAGCCGCGAAGAGGCGCTGCACTACGTCTCCAGCGGCCAGACGCCGGAGGACTTCCTCCGTCGCACGGTGATCCTGGGCACCAGCTCCCACACCGGCCTGCTGCTGCCGGCGCCCTCGCGCGCCGACTGGATCCTCACGGTGCCCGAGCGAGGCCTCCTCGCTGCCCGCGCCCGCATCCTCCCCCCCGCCATCGTGTCGGACAGGCCCTCCGACGGTGCGGTGCTCGAGGTGGGCGTGAGCCGCGGCGAGAGCCGCGAGGTGGTCGACCGGATCCGGGTGGGGTCGGGCTGGGCCGACGTGCGGGTGGACCTGTCCCGCTGGGCCGGGCAGGAGATCGGCCTGTCGCTGGCCTCCACCTCTCCCGACACGCGGCTCGATCTGGTCTTCGTGGAGGAGCCCGCGGTCTACACCCCGCGCGAGGATCCGCGGGTGGTGGTGCTGGCCTTCGTCGACACCGTGCGTCCCGACCACCTCGGCATGTACGGCTACGCGCGCCCCACCACCCCGCGCCTCGATCGCTGGGCCGCCACGGCCGTGCGCTTCGACGCCGCGCGCTCGGTGGCGCCGTGGACCCTGCCCAGCACGCTCAGCGCGCTCACGGGGGAGGTGCCGGAGCAGGCGCCCACCGTGCCCTCCCTGGCGGACCGGCTCGCCGCCGAGGGCTTCGCCACCACGGGCATCGTGGCGAACGCCTACCTGTCGCAGGTCTTCGGGCCGCACCGCGGCTTCGGCCGCTACCACTACCGGATCCTCCAGCCCGCCGCCGCCACCGTGGACCAGGCCCTCGACGTGCTCGCCACCTGGCCCGGCCGCGACCAGCTCCTGCTGGTGCAGTTCATGGAGGCCCACCTCCCGTACCGGGAACCCCGGGGCTACCGGAACCTCTTCGCGGGCGAGGCGCCCGACGGCCACGCCACCCCGCTGCGCGCGCGCCTGGTCCGCGTGCAGCCCGACGACGGCGACTTCCCCGCCGTGAAGCAGTGGGTCGTCGACCGCTACGACCAGAACCTGCGCGTGCTCGACGACGAGGTGGGCCGGCTCTTCGAGTCGCTGCCCGACGACGCCGTCACCGTGCTGTTCGCGGATCACGGCGAGGAGTTCTGGGACCACGGCGGCTTCGAGCACGGCCACACCTTCCACGACGAGCTCCTCCGGATCCCCTTCGTGGTGCGCGCGCCCGGCCTGGCGCCCGGCGCGGTGTCCACGCCCGTGAGCCTGCTCGACCTCACGCCCACCGTGCTCGACCTGCTGGGCCTGGAGGTGCCCGACGTCCGCGGGCGCTCCCTGGCGCCGCTGGCCCGCGGGGACGGCGCCGACGACACCGTGCCCCCCCAGGGCTTCGGCCATCCCCTCTACGGGGAGGAGGGCTGGGGCGTGCTCTCCGGCGACCGGAAGTGGGTCCGCCGCGGCAGCACGCAGGAGCTCTACCTGCTCGACGAGGACCCCGCGGAGCGGGTGGATCGGGCCAACACCCTGCCCCTCGAGCGCTACCCCGCCGACCTCGAGACGGCGCTGGGCCGGAAGGTGCCCGCCGTCTGGCGCGTGAGCCTGCACGCGGTGTCGGCGAGCGAGCCCGTCACGCTCACGCTCACGCACCCCGACGGCCTCCTCGACGCCTGGCCGGCCTACGACCCCCGCGCCCGCTGGGGCGGCACCACCTTCGCGGTGGAGGACGGCCAGGTGGTGGTGACCCAGCCTCCGCAGGGGCGGATGGCGGAGGTCTTCTTCGTGCGCCCCGCCGGCGATCCGGAGCACCCCGAGGGCCTCACGCTCAGCCTCACGCACGGGGGCTCGACGATCACCGAGACCGCCGGCCCGCTGCCGCCGGCGGCGGGGGGCGCCCGTCGGCGGGCCCTGGAGGCCGCCGGTCGCTGGTCCCTGGCGGTGGACCTCGTCCACACCCCCGAGCCCGGAGGCCACGCCGTGGACGCCTCGGCGCCGGGGATGGAGGGCGAGCTGCGCGAGCTCGGCTACCTCGACGACGACGAGTAGCCGGGCCGGTCAGGCCACACGGCCGGCCACGTGGTCGTCGAAGCGGTTGGGCCAGGGCATGCCCACCAGCGACACGCTGAGGCTGGTCTCGAGCGCCACCACCTCGTGCCACCACCCGGCAGGCAGCAGCAGGGCGTCGCCGGGACCCAGCTCCACCTCGCTCACCGGGATGCCGTGCAGCGCGCCGCCCGGCGCGCGGGCCGCGGGGTCGTCCAGCCGTACCGACGCGTAGAAGTCGCGGGCGGTGGCGGCCACGCCATCGGCGAAGGGCGGCACGAGCACCACGCGCTTGCGGCCGAGGACCTGGCAGAAGAGCACGCTCGACACGTCGTGGTGCAGGGCCGTGCGGGTGCCTGCCGGACCCAGCCACAGGCTGGCGCCGCCCCTGAGCCGCGCGCGGTCCGCGAAGCCCTCGGCCGGCGTCACCGCGTCGAGCAGCGGGGCGAGCGGCCCCTCGAACACGCGGTGCTGCGCCACCAGGTACAGGTCCTCCCCAGCCTCCACGCGCCGGATCACCTCGGCCAGCGGCAGGGTCTGCGTGAGCTCGCGGGTGCGGCGGTCGGGCTCGCGCACGGCACCCCGGCCCACCGCCACGGGCACCTCCACGTCGCCGAAGCGCGCCGCGAGATCCTCCAGGGTCCACGCCGCCAGCGGCCAGTCCGCGCAGAAGCCCGGGATGCGCACCGGCACGCCCAGGGCCACGTAGGTGTCGCGGAAGGCGCGCGCGTCGAGGTCGGGTCGATCCTCCACGGCGCCCTCGCCGGCCTGCGCCACGCGCACCCGCAGGCGGTGGGCGAGCAGGCGCCGACGCGCCACCAGCAGGGCCGGAGAGCTGGCGATCTCGCGCACGGCGTCGGCGGCGAGCGCCGCGGGCGTGCCGGCCTCCTCCAGCCGGGCGACCACCTCGGCCTCGGCGTGCCCGTCGAGCAGCGCCTCGGCCACCCAGATCTGCCGCACGGCGGGCAGCGCGTGGTCGGTCACGGCGCGGGCTGGGGCGGCACCGGGTCGTCGTCGGTGTCGGGCGGCGGGGGCTGGGGTGGGATGGGGTCGGTGTCGGTGCCGCTGTCGGGCGGAGGCTGGGGCGGCAGCAGGTCGGTGTCGGGAGGCGGCGGCTGCGGCGGAGGCTGGGGGGGAGGCTGCGGCGCGATCACGTCCGTGTCCGTGTCGGGCGGAGGCTGCGGCGCGATGACGTCCGTGTCCGTGTCCGGCGGAGGCTGCGGCGCGATCACGTCGGTGTCCGTGTCGGGCGCCAGCTGCGGCGGCACCTGGGGGACGGGCACGTCCGTGTCGGTGTCGACGTCCGTGTCGGTGTCGAGCCCGTCCGTGTGGGTGTCGGGCGGCACCTGCGGGGCCACGAGATCCGTGTCGGTGTCGGGCGGCACCTGGGGCGCGATGATCACCTGGCCCTGGCAGGCGACGGACCCCGCGAGGGCGAGCAGGGCCGACAGCGCCTGCACGCGGGGTACCGCGACCGGGGCGTCCGGGAGGGGAGGCAGGGGACGACGGGCCACGGCACGCTCCGGTGGGCTGCCAGCATAGACGCCGGGTCCGGCCCCCGCCAGCCTCCTCACCCGCCGCGAGGCCGCGCGCGGTCGTGGCGGTACCGAAGCGAGACCGACGGGTCTCCGTGGCGCTCAGGATCGCGCGGATCGTGCCGATTGCCCAGCGTCACCCCGAGCCTGGGCCCATGCTTCGATCCCTGCTGACCCTGCCGCTGCTGGCGCTCGCCGCGTGCGACGTCGACGCGCTCGGCGACGCGCCCGACACTGCCGACACCAGCGAGGGCAGCCTCGGCGACGGCCGCGACGGCGGCGGCCCCGGCGGTCGCGACACCGACGACCTGGGCCTCGTGGTCGACACCCTCGGCCGGGACACCGGCGACACGAGCACGGTCGGCGACACGGGCGCGGTGGGCGACTCCGGCGACTCCGGCGCGGGCGGAGACTCCGGCGACTCCGGCGCGAGCGGAGACTCCGGCGACTCGGGCACGGGCGGAGACTCCGGCACCACGGGCGACAGTGGCACCACGGGCGACAGTGGCACCACGGGCGGCGACTCCGGCACCACGGGCGACAGTGGCACCACAGGCGACTCGGGCGACTCCGGATCCAGCGGCGACAGCGGCACCACCGGTGACTCCGGGTCCAGCGGCGACTCGGGCGACTCCGGCACGTCGGGGGACTCCGGCGACAGCGGCGACAGCGGCGACAGCGGCACCGTGGGCGACTCCGGCCCCCCCGGCGACTCCGGGTCCGGCGGCGACAGCGGCGACTCCGGCACGTCGGGAGACTCCGGCGACAGCGGCGACTCCGGCGTCTTCGGCGACACGGGCATCGACACCGGCCCCCCCGGGCCCGACGACACCGGCTGGCCGGTCGACACCGGCATCGGGTGGGACACCAGCCCGTGGGTCCCGGGCGACCCCTCCTGCCTGGCCTCCGACGTGAGCCTCGGCTGGATGTTCGGCGGCCGCGAGGGCCACGACTGGGTGATCAACCAGTACGTCGACGCCACCCCCGGCGCAGGCGTCTCGGACTACACCGGCGCCACCGGCGGCCTCGCCAAGACCTACGAGGGCCACACCGGCGTGGACGTGGACGTCCCGAACTTCCGCTGGATGGACGGGGACTTCCCGGTGCGCGCCGTGGCCTCGGGCGTGGTGGTGGACGTGCAGGACGGCCAGGCCGACCGCAACACCACCTGCACCGGCACGCCGAACGCCATCTCGGTGAAGCTCCAGAACGGCTTCACGGTGACCTACCTGCACCTGAAGTCCCGCTCGGCGCGCGTCGCCATCGGCCAGCCGGTGGTCGGCGGCCAGGCGCTCGCGGTGGTGGGGTCGAGCGGCTGCTCCACCCACCCCCACGTGCACGTCGAGGTGCGGGACTGCGCCGGCGCCCTGGTCGACCCCTTCGCCCTGGGCATGTGGGCGTCGCCGCCTGCCTACTCCCCGCCCCTGCGCTTCATGGACACCCACGTGCTGGCCGGGCCGGTCGACAGCGTGGGCCCGCTGCAGGACCCGGCGCCCGACCTGGCGTCCATCCGCGGCAACGAGACCCTCACCTACGGGCTCACGCTCTCGGGCGGCCGCCCCGGCGACCGCTTCGCCATCGAGATCTACCGTCCCGACGGCGTGCTGCACGACACCGTGGGCGCCACGCTGTCGCGGGAGCTCGGGCGGCACCACTGGTGGTGGAACCGCCTCGCCGCCGACTACCGCGGCACCTGGACGGCCGACGTGCGCATCAACGGCGTCCTCGCCGCCCGCCGCCTCTTCTTCGTGGACGCCCAGGCCAGCGCCTTCGCCATCCCCGAGGCCGACGTGGCCCAGACGCTGGAGGACCACCGGGCGCTGGGCCTCGAGCCCGTGTGGATCGACGTCTACGCCATGGACGGCGCCTGGTACTACAACCTGCTGTCGGAGCCGCGCGACGAGCCCGCCATCGTCTGGTGGGGGATGGATCGCGCGGGGCACGAGCAGGCCATCGCCGACGCCGTCCTGCAGGGCCTCCGCCCGGTGCACGTGGACGCCCACGCGATGGGCGGCGTGATCCGCCACGCCGGGGTGGCCGCGGCACGTCCCGGCCCCTGGCAGGCCTACGCCGACGCCGACGACGCCACCCACTTCGCCACCTACGTCACCAACCAGGACGCGGGCCGGCGGCCCGTGGTGATCGCCCAGGTCGACACCGAGGACGAGGAGCGCGCCTGGACCGCCCTGTACGACGAGGAGCCCGTGGGCCAGGTGCTCACGCTCTACGACATCGCCCGGCCCGACTTCTTCGGGATGCAGCAGTCGCAGCGCTCCCAGGGACGCCAGCTGTCGTACCTCGACGTGCGGGTGGTGGACGAGGACCCCTTCCTCGTGGGTGTGTGGGACCAGCGCAACCGCGGCAACTGGTCGATCACCACCGTGTCCACCCTCGACCAGATCGCCGAGAAGCACGAGGAGAACCGGCAGCGCGGCATGAGGCTGCGGCTCGTGAGCGGCTACGACCGCTTCGGGGAGCACCGCTTCGCCGCCTGGTGGAGCGAGCGCTGATCCTCACGCGGCTCACGCGGCTCACGGCAGGCAGACGCCCTTGTGCACCCGCCAGGTGCTCGTGCCCACCGAGGTGTCGTCGCAGTAGCGGTGGAAGACCAGATCCTGCAGGCCGTCGCCGTCCAGGTCGATCAGGCTGCCCGAGAGCGCGCCCGTGCCGGGCCGGTCGGGGCAGGCGATGTTGAACTTGGCGTAGGCCAGCTCCGGGAAGGTGGGCCCGAGCGCCGGCACGTCCACCCGGAGCGGCGGGCCCACCCAGGCTCCCCCGGACGCCGGGTACACCAGCCAGTGGTCCACCCCCACGCCGCTCGTCGTGTCGCAGTTCCGCGTCACCACCAGATCGGGCAGGCCGTCGCCGGTCATGTCCCGGACCGCCGTCTGGATCAGCCGCTCGCCGTCGGTGCAGCCCTGGATGAACGTGCCCACGGTGCGCAGGGGCTCCAGGGTGGTCTCGCGCAGTCCCGAGGGCAGCGACCACGTCCGGCCCGGCCCCGGGAAGCCCCCCGCCTCCCGCGGCCACCAGGTCACGTGGTCCCCGCCGCTCGTCGCCTCCTTGCAGATGTCGCCCGCCACCAGGTCGGCGTCGCCGTCCCCGTCGAGGTCCATGCGCGTCAGCGTGTAGGAGGCGCCGTCGCTGCACTCGTACATGGGCCCGTCGGTGCGTTCCACGCGCATCACCGCAGCGATCTCGGGCGGCGCGGAGATCACCTGGGGATTGCCGGCGAAGGTGGACCCCTGCAGCGGGTACTCCCACCACACCGACGCACCCGGCTCGTTCGCGCTGCACACCCGCGTGACCACGAGGTGCGGGCCCGACGGCCGGTAGGTCAGGTCGGACCACACGTTGCCGACCGCGCACGCGGTCGACAGGGCGCTGCGCAGCACGCGGAAGGGCTGGTCCATGGTGCCCGCCAGGGAGGGCAGGCCGAGGTCCTGGGGCGCGGCGAAGCCGGTGCCGGTGCCGCGGTAGAGCAGCCACCGACTGATGCCCACGTCGGTGAGCGTGCAGTGGTCGGTGACCAGGATGTCCACCTTGCCGTCGGCGTCCACGTCCTCGTAGCGACCGACGAGCAGCCCGTTGGATCCCACCTCGCAGCGGCCATGGAAGACCCGGGACACCGAGGTCTCGACGGGGGCGTCGAAGTCGGGCAGCGGCACGGTGGTGGGCGTGGTGGCGTAGCCGGTGCCCGTGTTGCGGTAGACCTTCCAGTACGCCGTGCCCACGAAGTCGTCGGCGCAGACGTCGGCCTGCACGAGGTCGAGCCGCCCGTCGCCGTCCACGTCGAGGCTGATCACCTCGGCCGAGCCGCCGGGGGACGGACAGGTGGCGCTGACCGTGGTGTCGCGGAGCTCGTGGCCCGCGGGCAGCTCCACGGGCGGCAGGGTCCACAGGGCGGCCTTGGGCTCGAAGCCGGGGCGCGTGCACGGCCCCAGCGCGAGCGCGTCGGTGTCGACCGCATCCGAGTCGCCGCTGTCGGACGTGTCGGAGTCCCCCGCCGTGTCGTCGCCGCTGTCCACCGCGCCGTCGGTGTCGGCGCTGTCGTCGCCACCGTCCTTGTCGTCGGCGCTGTCGTCGTCGCCGGTGTCGACGCCACCGCCCACGCGGGTCGGTCGCCCTCCCCCGCAGCCCAGCAGCACCACCATCACCACCACGCCAGCCCGCACGCGGCCCTCCGGACCGGGGAGCCTACCCTCTGCGGGGGCCGGCCCGCGACCGCGCGCGGGGCCTAGGCGTAGAGCGCGGTGAGCGGGTCGACGCGCAGGTCGCCGATGTCGTCGGTGATCCCTGCGTGCTGGAGGATCGCGCGGCACAGGTGCTCGGGCTTGATGATCTCGCCGCCCGGGTCGGTGTGGCCCGAGGCGAGGTCCATGCGGACGGGCGCCATGCCCAGATCGCTGCTCGCGCCGTGCACCCGCCCCCCGCGGATCCCGCCGCCCACGAGGAAGGCGGCGTTGTGCAGGTGGTGGTCGCGCCCCCCGGAGCTGTTGAGCAGCGGGGTGCGCCCGAACTCGCTGAAGCCCACGATGGTGGTGTGGTCGAGCCAGGAGTCGCCGGTGTCCTTGTAGGGACGGCTGGCGAGGTCGTCGATCATCGAGGCCACCACGTCGAAGCCCGCCTCGCACCGCTGCCCGTGGCTGCCCGACCAGTCGGGTCCGTGGGCGTCGAGGTCCTTCGCCACCTCCACGCTCACGCAGCGCGCGATGCCGCTGGTGAGCGCGGTCACCGCCGCCGCAGCCTGGGCACCCGGGGCCGCGAGGTCCCGCGCGTCGATGCCGTACAGCGAGCGGACGGCCTCCATCTCGTCGGTCTTCGCGCCGAGGTCGAAGCGCCCGTCCAGCCCGAGGGAGACGAGGTCCTGCGCCGCGAGGCGGGTGTCGAAGGCCTGGGTGAGGACGCTGGAGCGCCGCACCTCGCCGCACGCGCGGGTGGCCTCGACCACGGCCTCGAGCGCCTGGCGCTCCGTGGCCGACAGCGCGCCGGGCGCAGGGCGCAGGGCCCGGAGCAGATCGCTCACGCTCGTGACGCGGATGGCGCTGGCGTAGCTGGGCTGGGTGTCGTTGTAGGACTCCACCCGCACCGACAGCTGCGGGATGGGCTCGTCGCGCCCCAGGGTGGCCGCCAGCAGGGTGGCGAGGGAGCTGCCCTGCGCCTGCAGGCCCGCCGGCGGACGCCCCGTGAGGAAGCGACGGCGTCCCACCTCGTGGGTGAGCGTGTCCATCGACATGCCGCGCACCACCGCGAGCTTGTCGGCGTGGCGCGCGAGCCCGCCGATGTGCGGCCCGAACACCATGCCGGGCACCGAGGTGCGCACCAGATCGGCGTCCGACTTCGCGAGCTCGCCGTAGCCGGGCTGGATGCGGGTGGACTTCTTCAGGTCGTCCCGGAAGACCCGCGGATCGCGCGGATCCAGGCCGAGCAGCAGGTCCCAGCCGCCCGAGAAGTAGCAGAAGACGTAGTACAGATCGTCGCGCACCTCGCCGGCGTGAGCCGACGTGAGTCGCGGTGCGAAGCCGGAGAAGGCCGCCAGCCCTCCCAGGCCCAGCACGCCGCGCAGCAGGTCACGTCGCGTGGTCATGCCGTCTCCTAGTAGGTGCCGAAGTCGGGGTGGGTGACCAGCCCCACGCACAGGGTGCGCCAGGCCTTCGTGGCGCTGCCGGTCTGGGCGTGGACCTCCCGCACCAGCCAGAGCCAGGGCTCCGCCGCCTCGTCGCCTTCCACGGTGCGCCGCCCGTGGAAGGCCAGCAGGGCCCGACGGACCACCGCGTCGGTGGCCGCCGGATCGGCCGCCGGGTCGCCGGACGCGGGCAGGCCGTCGAGGAAGTGCCGCCGCGTGGCCTCGAGCTCCCGCCCCACCATGCGTCCGCAGGTGGCGGTGGCGGCGTCGTCCAGGAACTTCTGGAAGAGCAGGCCCGGCGACAGGTCCTCCTCGGTGCTCGACAGGTAGTCGGGCTTGCCCAGCGACCCCGCGAGGCGCTGGAAGAGCTGCACGGTGTCGTCGCCGCTCCCCTCCTCCCAGCGCTCGCCCGTGACGCGCTCCAGGCTGGCCGCGAGCTGGTCGATGTCCATGCGCTTGCGGGGACGGCCCTGCTGGTCGGCGGTGCCCACGTCGACGGCGCGCTCGGGCAGCACCGTCACGTCGCCGGCGCCGCTCGCGGGCCGGGTGTCGCCGGTGACCACCTCCCGGGGCTTCAGCGGGGCGAGGTCGTCGCTGCACCCGAGCAGGGCCAGCACGAGCAGGAGCGCGCTCATCGCACCCTCCGGTAGTTGTCGCTGGTGACGATGGCGCGCACCAGGGCGTCGTAGCGGTAGTCCGCCTCGGTGAAGGTGCGGGCGAGCGCGTCCACCCAGGCCTCCTCGTGGGTCGCGGGCTCACGCCCCAACAGCCAGGTGGCGGTGGTGCGGGCCACGCAGCGCGGCAGGCGCCCGTCCACCACGCCCTGCGTGGCGAGCAGCTTGGGCCCCACCTCGGGGTGGCTGCGGTGGCGCTCCTCGAGGAACTGGTAGCCCTGGAGCATGCCCACATAGGGATCCTGCTCCTGCGTGAGCGGGTCCACCACGTAGTACTGGCGGCAGGCCGCGGAGCAGCTCTCGCCCGTCTGGGCGCACCACTGGCACTCGGGGGCCGTGGTCGGGTAGCGCGAGGCCGGCAGGTAGCCCGCGCCGTACTCGCCCCAGCGTCCCCAGTGGGCGCCGGCCGGCTCGAGGATGGCGTGGCAGTACTGGCAGCCCTTGCGCTGCGTGAGGTCGAGGGTGGGGTCGGCCTCGTCGAGTCCGGGGATGCCCCCGTCCGGCGGCTGGAAGGGCTGGCAGAGGAAGGCCGTGTAGAAGCGGTTCGCCCGGGCGCGGCGGGTCTGGAACTTCATCAGGTAGAGCGGCGAGGTGAGCACGCCCGCCTGCTCCTCGCCCAGGCTCACCTCCACCCAGGTGTCCTCGTCGGTGAAGTCGAGGTCGGGCAGCAGGTCCGGGTCCACCGGCATCTCGTTGAAGCGCACGTGGGCCGGGGTGCGCGTGTTGTGCCGGTAGAAGTGCGCCAGGGGCCCGTTCACGTAGGCCACGGGACTGGTGAACAGCTCGAGGTACGACAGGTCGCCCCGGATGACGCGCGCGATGCGCCGCCGGACGTCCTCGGCGATGGCGCGGTGCACGGGGGCCACGTAGCCCTCCTCCTGCACGTGCCCGAGCGCGGGCGTGTCGCACCACTGCAGCCCGGGACCGCAGCCGCAGTAGGGATCGTAGCGGCTGTCGTAGGTGTCGCACTCGGTGCCCCAGGGGCTCACCTCGGCCGTCTGGGCCTCGAAGGCGCACACCTTCACGGTGGTGTCGGGCGCCCAGTAGGGGTGGACCTCCACCCAGCCCTCCTGGATCCAGCCCTCCGGCGTTGTGCGGGTGACGAGCTCGCCCTGGCCGTCCCAGCTGGCCTCGAAGTCGCCGCAGTACTCGGGGCCCCCGCGGTAGTTCGGCGCCACCAGGTAGCGGTAGAGGACGCCGTTCTTCGAGATCATGCGCTGCCGGTTCGACAGCAGGCGGATGTCGCCCACGTTGGGCCAGAGCAGGGCCTCGTGGTGACGCACCACCCGCTCGACGAAGCCCTCGTCGTCGAGCCAGGCGTCCAGCAGCTCGTCGGGCACCTCGCCGTCCACGAGGGCCTCGTGGTCCTCGGCCGTGGGCACCACGCCGCGCAGGTCGAGCGACAGGGCGCGCAGCAGGTGGTCGCCGTCCACCACCTCGGTGTCGGGGTCGCAGACGGGCGGCGGACCCTCGTCCGCCAGGGCCGTGCCCAGCAGGACGATCAGCAGCTGGATCATGGGGTCCCTCCCGCCTGCCAGCGCACCACCAGGTCCACCTCGGCGGGCGTGAGCTTCGCGCCGGCCAGCGGCATGCGACCCACGGACACGGCGTCGATCACCGCGTCGAGGTTCGCCACGAAGTCCGCCTTGGAGGCGAGGATGGTCTCGGTGCCGTTCTCGTGGCACACGCCACAGCGGTCCTGCAGCAGGGGCCGGATCTGGCCCTCCCAGGTCACGAGCTCCACGTCGCCCGTGAGGAAGGGCAGCTGGGGCGCGCCGTGCCGTGCCCCATCGAGCCAGGTGGCGGTGGCGGCCAGCGTGTGCACCGCCGCCTCCAGGGCCCCCGGCGTGAGCCTCACGCGCAGGGGATCCTCGAGCACCTCGAGCTCGGCGCCGTCCAGCGTGACCCGCACCTCGGCCAGCGACTCGGGCCGCGTGGGCACCAGGAGCACGTCCACCGGCTCGTCGAGGCTGGTCCACGGCTCGAGGCCCGCCAGCACCACGCGGGACTCGGGGTGCACGCGCACCGCCTCGTCGCCCCGTCGGCCCACCAGGCGTCCCCCGTCGTCCACCGAGGCGTCGTCGAGGGGGTCGAGCGCCATGCGGCGCAGGGTGTCGGCGGTGGCGTGCCACCAGCCCTCGGCGGTGTCGATCCAGGCGCCCACGGCGCGCGGGTGGGCCAGCACGTCTGTGGCCTCGGGGAGCTCCAGGGCCACCCAGCCCGAGGTCACGCGCTGCCACACGGTGCCGTCCTGCAGCACCCAGGCGGTGCCGGCCAGGTCCCAGGCCACGGCCTCGGTGCCGCCCCCCGACAGGCCGTCCGCCACGGCCCAGCCGTCCGCGGTGCGGCTCACCAGCACGGCACGCGACGACGTGCCCACCCAGGCGCGACCCGCGTCGGCAGCCACCGGCCCGGTCACCGGCGCGTCGTCCACGAGCACCCGGTGCAACCAGCCGTCGCGCCAGAGCGCGAGGCCGTCGGCGTCCTGCACCCAGAGGTCCCCGCCCGCGGCCTGGAGGCGTCGCACCGGCGGTGTCAGCGCCTCCGTGAGCCCCGAGAGCCCGGTGAAGGCGCCGTGCACGAGCACCGCCTCGTCGGTGGCGGCGAGCAGCACGTCGCCCGGCAGCGTGGCCGCCGCGCGCACCGGTCGGTCCAGCGGCGTGAGCTCCCAGGGGGCACCCGAGGCCTCCATCACGTGCACGCCGGAGGCGTCGCCCACCAGCGCGCGGGCCGGGCTCGCGGTGGCCGTGCTGGTGGCGCCCGAGGCGACCAGCACCTCGACGATGGGCTCATGGGGTGCAGAACCGTGGTCCTCGTACCGATTGGACGCCTCGCAGCCGACGACGAGGGTCGTCGCAGCAAGGCGGAGGACGGTCGTGGTCCAGGACGTTCGCAAGCTCACCCTCGGTCTCGTCGCGGTCATCGGCACGGCGGCGTCCGGTTGTAGGGAGCCCGAGGCCGACGACGTCGCGGACGAGGCCTCCGACCTCGACCAGACCGACCTCACGCCCACCTCTCCCCCCACGCCGCCGGCGCCGCCCGAGGCGGTGCTCCTCCCGTGCGACCCCGCGCTCACGCTCTCGGCGGCGGCCTTCACGGCCCCCCACGGGCTGCTGCGCCTGCAGGCCACCGGGGGCAGCGGCGAGCACCGCTTCGCCCTGGCCACCGACGGCAGCGGCGCCCAGGTCCACGCCGGCACCGGCGCCTACGCTGCGGGCGCGGTGGCGGGCACCCAGGACGTGGTGGAGGTCACCGACGCCCGCTGCACCGGCAGCGCCACGGCCACCATCGACGTGGTGGCCCCCCTGGCCGTGAGCCCGCGTGAGGCCCACCTGCGGCCCGGCACGGCCCTGCGCCTCACGGTCACCGGCGGCACCGGCGCGGCCGCCTGCACGCTCGCCGCCGACCTCACCGGGGCCACCGTGGGCGCCGACTGCACCTACCGGGCGGGCGGCGCACCGGGCACCGACACGGTGCGCGTCACCGAGCCCGTCACCGGCGAGACCCTCGACGTGTGGATCGACGTGGACGCCTCGGGCGGGCTGGCGGTGGCGGGCCACCGCGGCGGCGTCTTCGTCCCCGAGGGCTCGTCCTACCGCTTCGCGCCGCTCGGCGGGTCCGGGCTGCTCGAGCTCACCGTCCTCGACGGCGACCTGCAGCTGGCCGGCGACACCGTGACCGGCCCTCCCGGTGCGCGCGGCCTCGTGCGGCTGCGCGACCGCGCCACCGACGAGACGGTGGAGGTGCCCGTGGAGGTGCTGCGCGCCCTGCGTCCCGATGCCCCTCGCGACGGCGAGCGCAGCTCCGAGGGCACCATGCGGGCGCTGGGCGACAAGGACGGCGACGGCTGGCCCGACGTGGCCGTGGGCTTCGTGGAGTGGTCGGTGCAGGCCCACCAGGGCGGCGCCGTGGCGATCTACGCCGGCGGACGGGGCGGCCCCTCCCCCACCCCCGTGCAGGTGCTCTCGGGCGCCCACGAGCTCGACACCGCCGGGCGCGGCCTCGCCGTGGGCGACGTGGACGGCGACGGGGAGCCGGACCTGATCGTCGGCGTGGACCGGGCCGACGTGGGCGCGACGAACTCCGGGGAGGTGCGCCTGCACCGCGGGCTGAAGGGCGGCTGGTTCGAGCCCGAGCCCAGCCGCCGCTGGCACGGCGAGACCAGCTTCGAGCGGCTCGGCTCCGCGCTGGCGGTGTGCGACTTCGACGGCGACGGCTGGCTCGACCTGGCCGCCGGCGCGCTGGAGTCCACCGACCGCACGGTGGGCGTGCCCGCCGAGGACCAGGGCGGGGTGTACGTCTACCGCGGCAGCAGCGACGGCTGGGCCGAGCGACCCGACTTCATCCTGCACGGCGTGGTGGAGGGCCCCGGGGGCTGGACGGCCAAGGCCGGGCTCGAGCTCGGCGCCTCGCTGGCCGCGGGCGACTTCGACGACGACGGCCTCTGCGATCTGGCCGCGGCGGGCGTCGAGGCCTCCGCCTGGGCGGGCGGCTCCACCGACGGGGTGGTGCTGGTCTACCGGGGCACCCGCCAGGACGGCCTGCTGCTCGAGCGCAGCCCCACCGTGGCGCTGGCCGGCCCCAAGGGCAGCCACGCCGAGCTGGGCCACGCCCTGGCGGTGGGCGACCTGGACGACGACGGCGAGGACGAGCTCGTGGTGGGCGCCTGGTCCACCGACGAGCGCGTGGACGCCGGGGGCGCCGTGCTGGTCTTCGAGGACGTGCTCGCCACCCCGGGCACCCTGGGCCCGGCCGACGCCGCCTGGGTGGCCTATGGCGGCAAGGCCTCGGACTACCTGGGCGCCGCCGTGGACGTGGCCGACGTGGACGGCGACGGCCGGCTCGACCTGGTGGCGTCGGCCTACCGCGCCGAGGACGACCTGTACGGCCAGGGCCTGGTGTACGCCTGGACCGACGCGGGCGCGCAGGTGGCGCTCCCCTTCCGCCACGACGCCAGCCAGGACCCGCCCGACCGGATCTGGGGTGGAGCCGACCGCTACGACCGCTTCGGCCAGGCCCTCGCGGTGGTGGGCGACCTCACCGACGACGGCGACGCGGAGCTGGTGAGCCTCGCCGGCTACAGCAGCCTCGTGGGCGTGGAGGCCGGCGCGGTCTACGCCGTCGACGGGGCCTCGGGCACGCTCACGGCGCTCATCGACCCGGGCGTGGAGGCGGGCCACGACCACGGCCGCTCGGTGGCCCTGCTCGACGTGGACGCCCGCGACGGCGCCGACGTGGTGGTGGGCACGCCCAGCGCAGGCGATCCCGACGCCGGCGCCAACGCGGGCACCGTGTCGGCCTGGCGCTGGACCGGCTCCTCGCTGGCCGCCACCGCCGACCGCCGCTTCGCCGACCACACCACCCACTCCGGTTCCGACCGCTTCGGCCACGTGGTGGGCGCCGCCGGCGACGTCGACGGCGACGGCTGGCAGGACGCCTTCGTGGTGGGGCGGTCCGACAGCCGCCCCACGAGCTGGGACGACGCCATCGCCAACCCCGGCGCGTGCGGCGGCTACCGCTCCAGCGCGGGCTCGCTGCGCGTGTACCGCGGCGGCGCGGGTGGCCTCGCCGACAGCCCCGCCTTCGCGTGGTTCGGCCCCGAGAGCTCCGGCTACGTCGAGGTGGCCGCGGGCGGCTTCGACCACGACGGGGACGGCCACGACGACCTCGTGGTGGGCAGCACGTCCTGGGGCACCGGGGGTGGCGTGGCCATCGTCCGCGGTGCCGCGGCCAGCACCAGCGGCACCACCGTGATCTGCACCCAGGAGCGCTACACCTCGTCCACCTCCTTCGATCGCCTCGGTGCGTCGGTGGCCGTGCTCGGCGACCTCGACGACGACGGCTGCGACGAGGTGGCCGTGGGCGCCACCGGCGAGGAGCTCGGTCGCGACTGGTTCAACCAGGGCACGGTGCGGGTGCTGTGGGGCTGGGGCGGGCCCGGCTGCCCCACGGGTCCGGAGGTCACGACGCTGGCGGTGAAGGTGGTGGGCACGGGCCTGGGCAGCGCGCTCGCGGGCGGTCGCGACGTGGACGGCGACGGCGTGCCGGACCTCGTGGTGGGCGGGGCCGAGTACCGCGTGGACTTCGCGGAGCTGGGCGTGGTGTGGCTCGTGTCGGGCGCCTACGTGCGGGACCTGCCGCGTCAGTCCCTCGCCGGCGGGCTCCCCTCTGACGAGGCCACCACCTGGCACCTGCTGCTGCCCGACCAGGGCCTCACGGTGCGCACCGGGCTGGTGGGCGTGGACGCCGGCGCCCTGTTCGGCGCGGCGGTGGCGCTGCTCCCCCACCCCGACCTGCCCGGCGGCACGCTGGTGGCCGTGGGCACCCCGCGGGGCGCGGGCGGCGGTCACGCGCTGGGCGGGCGCGTGGAGCTCTTCGCCCACGACGGCACCGGCGGGCTCGACCCCGTGCCGTGGGCCGTGGTGGGCGGCGAGTCCGCCGGCCCCGGCGCCCTGGGGTCCGCGCTCGCCGGGGGCCTCGTGGGCGGCGCCGCCGCGCTGGCGGTGGGCGCACCCGACAGCGACCTGGACGGCATGGACGCCGGCGCCGCCTACCTGGTGCGCTGGCCCCGCTGACCGATCAGGGCTCGCCCGTGGCCGCGCGCAGGTCGGCCTGGGCGCGGTGGAAGGCCGTCCAGGCGTCGATGGCGTCCAGGCGCGCCTTGAGCGTGGACTGCTCGCGCAGGTAGAGCGCGAAGCGGTCGGCGTCGCCGAGCTCGAGCCGCCGCACCGTGGCCTCCTCGAGCTGCGCGGCCAGCGCCGCCACCTCCTCCGCCAGCAGCGCCCGGGCGTGGGCGGCCTGCACCGAGGCCCGCGCGCTCCCCACCTCCGCGGCGAGCGTGTCGCGCAGCCAGGTGCGCTCGGCCTCCACGCCCTCCACCTTCGCCCGCGCCGACCCGAGCTTGCCGCGGCCGGGGCGCTGCAGGAAGGTGAAGGCCAGCTTGCCCCCTGCCCGCACGTCGAGCGGCTCGGCGTTCTCGCCGGGCGCCGCGAGGTCCTGGTACAGGCCCACGCCGAGGTCGAGCTTCGGCAGCACCCCCACCTTCGCGAGCCGCAGGTGGGCCTCCGCGGCGGCCAGGCGCGCCTCCAGCCCGCGCAGCTCGGGCCGCTGCCGCAACGCGCGGTCCAGGGCGTCTGCCGCATCCTCCAGGCCGGGCTCCGTCGGACGCGGCAACCCGTCGGCCGCGGCGACCGGCGCCGCCGGACGGCCCGACCCGTCGCGCAGGTACAGGCCCAGCACCAGCGCGCTCACCTCCTGGTCGCGCACCGCCTGGGCGAGCGAGGCCTGCCGCTCCCGCACCACCCGCAGCGCGTCCACGGCCTCGATGGCCGCCGCGTCGCCCCGCGCGATGCGCGCCGTCACCGCCTCCTCGGCGGCCAGGGCCACCCGGAGCATGTCGTCGGCCACCGCCCGCTTCTCGGAGGCCGCCAGCCACCCCCACCACGCGTGCCGCGCCTTGCGTCGCAGGTCGAGGCGCTTCGCCGCGAGGTCGGCCTCGGCCCCCTCCACCTCGGCGCGGGCCACGGCGAGCGCGGTGCGCGCCGGATCCGTGAGGCCGTCCTTGAGCAGGGGGAGCACCAGCGCGCCGCCCACCTCGCCCTGGTCGAGGGTGTCGAGCTTGCCGTCGTAGACGGGGAACCTGCCGGTGCCCAGGCGGTAGCCCGCCTCCAGGCGCAGGCCGTACAGGGGCGTGGCCTGGCGGATCTGCGCGTCGAGGGAGAAGCCGTCGTACGGCCCCTGGCGCACGCCGGCGCTCACCTCCATCGCCGGATCGAAGATGCCGGCCGACCCCAGCTGCTCGGCCTCCGCGGCGCGCACCTTCGCCTCGGCCGCGGCGAGCAGGGGCAGGTGCGCATCCACCGAGGCGAGCACCTCGGCCAGCGTCGGCGCCGGCGGGGCCGCCCACACCAGGGCGGCGAGGAGCACGGCGATCACTTCGGCTTCCAGGCCTTGCCCGCCTTGTCCTCGGGCACCGGGATCGGGGGTCCGGACTTGGTGCCCGTGGCCACCGGCATCGGCGGGAAGTCGTTGAGCTGCCGCCAGAGCTCGTAGACCAGCGGCACCCGCGCCAGCATCACCCAGCCCTTCGCCCGCACGCCCTGCCGCAGCAGCTCGGGTGCGGGCCAGGGCGGCTCGGCGTCCGGATCGGGCAGCACCACCACCCGGAAGCTGCCCTTGCCGTCGTCCACCGGGTCCACGAAGTCCACGCGGCCGGCGAAGGTGCCCACGGTGGCCGAGGGCCAGCCGGGCAGCACCAGGGCGGGCCAGCCCTCCACCTGCAGGCGCACCTCCTGGCCGGGCCGCACGAGGCTCACGTCGTTGCCGTCGAGCAGCAGCTCCACCGCCCGGCTGCGGGTGGTGGGCACGAGCACCACCAGGGACTGCCCCTCCTTGACCTGGGCGCCCCCCTGCCCCACGGTCACCCGCGCCACGCGACCGGGCGCCGGCGCCAGCACCACGCGGGTGGCCTGCCGGGCCAGCTTCACGTCGAGATCCACCAGCTTCTGCCGGTAGTCCTGCTCCGCCGAGAGCGAGGCCTGGAGCTCGCCGCGGGCCTCGGCCAGCTTGCCGTCGCCCTCCGTGCGGGCCTTGTCGCGGTCGCTGATCGTGGCGGTGCGGTCGGCCTCGGCGGCGCGCAGGTCGGCCTCGGCCTCGGCCAGCTTCGCCTGCCGGGTGGCGTCGGCCAGGCGGTAGTCCTCCACGCTCTGGGTGGACCGCAGCCCCTCGCCGGCCAGGGCCTCGGCGCGCGTGCGCTGCGAGCTGGCCGTCTGCGCCGAGGCCCGCGCCGCCTCCACCTTCTGGCGGGCGGCCTCCACCTTCTCGCCCGCCGCGTCGAGCTTGGCCTCGGCCGCGGCGATGCCCGCCGCCCGGGCCCCCTCGGCGGCCTCCAGCTTGGCCTCCGCGGCCGCCACCTTCGCCAGGGCGGCCTGCAGCTGCACCTCCACCAGCTCGCGCTGGCGGGCCAGCCGCTCCACGTAGTCGGGGTCGTTGTCGGACAGCTCCACGAGCGGCTGGCCGGCCACGACCTCGTCGCCCTCGCGCACCAGCCACTCCACCACCCGACCCGAGATCGGCGCGTCCACCTGCTGCTCCCGGGCGGCCGGGACGTAGGCGATCACGCGCCCGATGCCCGCGGCGTTCTGCTGCCAGGGGAGCAGGGCGAGCAGCACGAGGAGCACCGCGAACACCAGGCCCAGGCGACGGGCCGTGGTGACCATCCACCCCGGCGTGCGCACGCCCGGCAGCAGGCTGGCGGAGGGGCGCGGACGCGCGGCGGCGCCGGTGCGCACCGGGGAGCGCCCGGGCGTGCGGGCGGGCTCGACGGTCATCGGCCCTCCCCGGCGGCGCGCAGCTCGGGCACCAGGCGGCCGTCGCGCACGGTGAAGGCGCGGCGGGTGCGGTCGATCAGGGAGCCCTCCCGGGTGAGGACCACGAGGGTCCAGGGCGCCGGGTCGGCGGTGAGCGCCGTCCACAGGCTGTCGCGCAGCGCGGGGTCCAGCCCGTCGAGGAGGCCGTCCACCACCACGAGGCCCGGCTCGGCGGCGAGCACCCGCGCCACGGCCAGCCGCACCCGCTCGTCGGCCGACAGCGGCGATCCTCCCACCCCCAGCGGGGTGTCGAGGCCTCCGGGCAGCGCCTCCAGCCCGGGCGCGAGGCCCGCGCGCGCCACCGCGGCCTCCACGTCGCTCCGGGCCACGTCCAGGCGTCCCAGGTCCACGTTGTCGGCCACGGTGCCCGCCAGCGTGGGCGCCCCGCGCAGCAGGGCGAGGTGGGGCCGCAGATCCGCCGAGGCCGGGGTGCGGAGATCGACGCCCCCGAGGCGCACGGTGCCCAGCGTGGCCGTGCGCAGGCCCAGCAGCAGCTCCGCGAGCCCTCCGCGTGCCTGCTCGTCGTCCACCCGCACCACCGCGTGGGCGCCCGCCTCGAGGGCGAGCGACAGGCCTGCGAGCCGCTGGCGCCCGCTGGCGTCGGTCCACCCCAGCTCCTCGACCTCCAGCCCCAGCGCGCCGCTGGGCGGTCGCCCCTCCGCGCCCGGGTCCACCGGGAGGTCCACGAGCTGGCCGAGCTTGTCGACCGCCGCGAGCAGGTCGTACACGGTCTCCAGCTTCTCGCTGAACTTCGCGAAGCCGATGAGCACCTGCGACACCACCAGCTCGGCCGCCACGAGCTGGCCCAGGGTGAGCTGCTGCTCGATCACCAGCCAGCCGCCGCCCACCAGCAGCACCGTGGCGGCCACGGCCTGCAGCGCCAGGGCGCCTGCGTACTGCCGGAAGAAGGCGTCGAAGTGGGACTCACGGGCCTGGAGCCACGACCGCGCGAGGCGCTCGGCCCGCACCGCGGCGAGGTCGGGACCGCCGCCCAGCTTCATCAGCGCCGGCTGGGCCGCGATCTCCTCGAGCCAGCCGGCCACGGCGTACTTGTGCTTGGACTCGACGATGGCCGAGCGCGGCGCCTCGCGGCCCAGGCCCAGCACCAGCAGGAAGATCGCCCCCAGCAGGAGCACGTCGAAGCCCAGCAGCGCCGGGTGGTAGAGCGCCAGCAGCGCCATGCCCACCACCGCCTGCAGACCCGCCGTGAGCCCGTCCAGCAGCAGCGACGACAGGGCCTTCTGCACCGTGAGCACGTCGAAGAAGCGGTTCACCAGCTCCGGTCCGTGGGCACGGTCGAAGACCTCGGCGCGCACCCGTGGCAGGCGCTCCGCCAGGTCGGCCACCATGCGCACGAAGACCCGGCGCTGCAGCACCTCGACCACCCACCGCTGCAGCGCCCGCAGGCCCGCCGCGAGGCCCAGGCAGGCGAGCAGGCCGCCGCCCAGCCACAGCACCGGCTGGCGCACGGTGCCGAAGGCGACCGTGTTGACGAGCACCTGCACCGCCACCGGCGTGGCCAGGGTCAGCACCCCGGCCCCGGTGGCGTAGACGAGCACGAGGGCGAGGTCCTCCCGCTCGGCGCGCAGCAGGCCCACGAGGCGACGCCACGGGGACCGCCCGTCCTCGGCGCCGAGCACCCGGCCGGGCAGCGGATCGGCCACGAGCGCCCAGGCGTGGGCGGCACCGTCGTCGGCCAGACGCACGGTGCGCAGGCGGCCGTCCTCGCCCACCGCGCGCGCACGCGGCCCCAGCAGGCCCTGACGCACCACGGTCCACCCGGCCTCGGTCCAGCGCACCGCGGGCACGTCGGAGCGCACCGCCTCGGCCACGGCGGGGTCGGGACAGGCCCGCCACGACACGCGCAGGCCCAGGCGACCGGCGAGGGCCTCGAGGAGGCGACGCCACGAGCTGGCCGAGGCCGCCCCGTGCTCGCGCACCACCTCGTCCACCCGCCGACCGACCGCGATCGGATCCACCGGCTGTCCGGTGGATCTCAGGAGCTGTTCGGCGAGGAGGAAGAGCGCGCCGTCCGAGGAGGAGACAGCGAGGTCGGCGTCGAGGGCGGGGTCCACAGGGGCTCCGTCGGGCGGCGTCGGCCGGAAACGGGACCCCTCTAGTGCTGGTTGCGCCCCTCGGGGATGACCGAGCGACACCTGGTGACCTGCGGTGGCGGTCGGAGACGCAGGCGCTCGACCCGCGACGCTCAGGGCTCCTTGAGCAGCCGCTTGCGCTGACGCACGTCGAAGTTCACCGCCTCGGCCACGCGGAGCATCGCGCGCACGCGGTGGAGATCGGGCCTGCCATCGGCCCACGCCACGTCCTGGACGGCGTCCACGAGCCAGTCGTCGAGCCCCACGGGCGCGCCATCACGGACGTACCGGCTGAAGACGTCGATGTCCTCGGGGTCGCTGCCCACGCCGCGCATCGTCTGGCGGAGGCGCAGGAGGTTGTCGTCGTCGAGACGGAACATCTCGCGCACACAGCGCTCGATGGTGGCCTGCTCGTTCGCGGTGACCGTGCCGTCGGCGGCGGCGACCGACAGGAGCAGGGCCCAGCTGCCCAGCACCGGACGCTCGTCGTCGGCGGAACGCAGCATCTCGCGAAGGCCCAGGTTCATCGCCACCCCGGCAGGCGTCTGAAGCGTAGCATGCGGGTTTCACCACGGTTGCAACCCACCCGTCAAGGTGCGTCGGGATCGATCCCCGATCCTCTCACCACCTCCCCGTCGTCGAGACGCAGCGTGGTGCCGTTGACGTGCCGTCCCCAGCGGCTCGCGAGCCACACGATCGTCTCGGCCACGGAATCGGCCGCCGTGACCTCCGCCCCCGCGTCCTGGAAGAGCCCCCCCGGCGCGAGACCCACCACCCGCACCCGCCGGGGCACGTGGCGTCGGGCCAGCGAGCCCACCAGGTGCTCCAGGGCCGCCTTGCTGGCCCCGTAGGCCAGGGCGTCGGGCGTGGGCAGCGCGGCCACCGACGAGCCGATCATCACCACCAGCCCGCCGTGCCGCATCCGGGGCACGGCCAGCTCCGTCACCACCGCGGGCCCGAGCACGTTGGTGCGCAGCACGCACGAGAAGGTGGTCCACGGGTCCACCCGCTGCTGGCCCGGGTCGCCGAGCAGCGCGGCGTTGTTCACCACCACGTCCAGCCGTCCCCAGCGCGCCAGCACCGCGTCGAGGGCACGCGCCACGGCGTCGGGCTCGCGCACGTCGCAGGGCAGGGCCAGTCCGTCGGGCAGCTCGGCCACCGTGGCGTCCAGGGGCTCCGGGCGCCGCCCCAGCACGGCCACGCCCAGGCCCGCCCTCCCCAGCCGGAGGGCGATCACCCGTCCCAGGCCGCTGCCTCCGCCGGTGACCAGGGCCACGCCCGCCATGCCGCCTCCCCTCGCGCACCCCTGCGCGCTAACCGAGGGGCCACACCCCCGTGCCGGAGTCGAGCCCATGCGCAGCCTGAAGGGAAGGACGATGTTCGTGACCGGAGGCAGCCGCGGCATCGGGCTGGCCATCGCCCGTCGCGCCGCGCGCGACGGCGCCAACGTGGTGATCGCCGCGAAGACGGCCGAGCCCCACCCCCGGCTGCCCGGCACGATCTACACGGCCGCCGCCGAGATCGAGGCCGCGGGCGGCCAGGCGCTGCCCGTGGTGTGCGACATCCGCTTCGACGACCAGGTGCAGGCCGCGGTGGACGCCGCGGTGGCGCGCTTCGGCGGCATCGACATCCTCGTGAACAACGCGAGCGCCATCCAGCTCACGGGCACCCTCGACACCGACATCAAGCGCTTCGACCTGATGCACCAGATCAACACCCGGGGCACCTTCCTCACCACGCAGCGCTGCCTCCCGCACCTGCTGCAGGGCACCAACCCCCACGTGCTCAACCTGTCGCCGCCGCTCACGAGCATCGAGGAGCGGTGGTTCGCGCCCCACGTGGCCTACACGATGGCCAAGTTCGGCATGAGCCTGTGCGTGCTCGGCATGGCCGAGGAGTTCCGCGGCAAGGTGGCCTTCAACGCGCTCTGGCCGCGCACCGTGATCGCCACGGCCGCGGTGCAGAACCTGCTCGGGGGCGACGACGTGGTGGCGAAGTCGCGCACGCCCGAGATCCTCGCCGACGCCGCCTGGCACGTCCTCACCCGCGGGGTGGACTGCTCCGGCAACTTCTTCGTCGACGACGAGGTGCTCGCGTCCGAGGGCGTCGACGACCTGTCGGTGTACGCCAACGTGCCCGAGAACGCCGACGACCTGATCCCCGACTTCTTCGTCTGATCGGCCGTCCCGCGTCGTTCAGGGGTCCGCCATGCACCCGAGCCCCGCCTACCGGAGCCCGTCGGCGGCCGACGACCTCGCCTTCGTGCGCCAGCGCGCCTTCGGCATCCTCTGCCTGGCGCGCGACGCCGAGGTGCTCACGGCGCACGTGCCCTTCGTGCTCGACGACGACGGGCTCACGGCGGGCTTCCACCTCGCCCGTTCCAACCCGATCCTCACGGTGCTCACGGAGCCGCACGCGGCCCTGCTCAGCGTCCAGGGACCCGACGGCTACGTCTCGCCCACCGCCTACGGCCTGCCCGCCCAGGTGCCCACCTGGAACTACGTGGCCGTGAACCTGCGCGGACGCCTGCAGCGCCTGCCCGACGCCGCCCTCCCGGGCCACCTCGCCGACCTCGCCGCCCTGCTCGAGGCCTCCCGCGCGCCCGTGCCGCCCTGGACCCTCGACGACCTCCCCGACGCCCGGCGCGAGGCGCTGCAGCGCGGCATCGTCCCCGTGCGCCTCACGATCGACGCGGTGGAGAGCACCTGGAAGCTCGGCCAGGGCAAGCCCCCCGCCGCGATCCGCGGCGCCGCCGACGCGGTGGACGCGGGCCCCTGGGGTGCGGAGCGCGCCGACCTCGCGCGGCGGATGCGCGCGCTGGCGGGGACGGGCGAGGAAGGGGGGTAGGATGCGCCCTGCCTCCGGAGTCCCCGTGGCCCGCCCTCCCGGCTCCCTCCCCCTGCTCGCCCTGTGGCTGACGGCCTGCGCACCGAAGCCGGGCGAGGGCCCGGTGCGCCTGGGCACCGACGCCGACGGCGACGGCGTGACGGCCGCCGCCGACTGCGACGACCAGGACGCCACCTCCACGGTGCGGGCCGAGGACGCCGACTGCGACGGGGTGCTCACGCCGCACGACTGCGACGACGCCGACGCCGGCCGCGGCGCCACGCAGCAGGACCAGGACTGCGACGGGGTGCCCACCGCCCAGGACTGCGACGACGCCGACCCGGAGGTGGGCGCCGGCGACTGCGACACCGGCGCGCCTCCCCTCCCCGATCCCCTGATCAGCTCCACCCTCGGTGCGATGCCCCTCGTGCCCGCGGGCAGCTTCGTGATGGGCTGCGTGCCCGGTCGCGACGACGTCGACGGCATCGCCTGCACCGGCACCGAGGAGGTGCCCACCCGCGAGGTGGTCCTCACCCACGCCTTCTGGGTGATGGAGCGCGAGGTGGACCAGGGCAGCTGGGGCGACCTGGGCTTCGCCAACCCCTCCGCGCACGTCTCCGACGATCGGCCGGTGGAGTACCTCACCTGGTGGGAGATGCTCGCGGGCGCCAACGCCGCCTCCGAGGCCGAGGGCCTCGACCCCTGCTACGAGCTCACCGGGTGCACCGCCGACGCGCTCGGCGAGGGCCGCACCTGCACCGGGGTGCGCGTCACCGCACCCGGGGGCCACCCGGTCGACTGCGGCGGCTACCGCCTGCCCACCGAGGCCGAGTGGGAGTGGGCCGCGCGGGGCGGCGGCCAGCACGCCTACGCGGGCAGCGACGACGGCAGCGCCGTGGCGTGGCACAGCGGCAACGCCGACAAGCGCACCCACCCGGGCTGCGATCCGGCCCGGGCGCGCAACGGCCATGGCCTCTGCGACATGTCGGGCAACGTGTGGGAGCGGGTGTGGGACCTGCACGGCCCCTACCCGTCCACGTCCACCGCCACCGATCCCCAGGGCTCCACCACCGGCGTGAACCGCGGCTGCCGCGGCGGCGCCTACAGCTACGCCGTGTCGTACGCCCGTGTGGCCACGCGGGCCCGGCTGCCCCCCGAGGACGCCCACGCCGACCTGGGCTTCCGGCTGGTGCGCACCGCCTTCCCGCCCTGACGGTCGCGGCCGTCGATCCCCGGCCCGTGGATCAGCGTCCCGGGCCTTCCCCCGGCCCCGGCGGGCAGCTGTAGGTCCAGCGCTCGTCGTACTCCCAGGTGCCGTCGCCGTTGCGGTCCTCGCGGAAGTGCACCGGGCGGCCGTGGGCGTCGCGCTCCGTCTCCCGCACCCGGTCGGGCGTGCCGTCGGCGTCGGTGTCGAAGCGGGCCGAGGTCTCCCGTCCGTCCTGCCAGGTGAAGGCCGAGCGGCTCACCACCACGCCGCCCTCCAGGGTCTCCACGGTGAGTGGGTTGCCGTCGGCGTCCACGGTGCGCCGCACCCCGTCGACGATGGTGCCGTCGGCGTCGAGGTCGTCCTCCCGGGTGAGCTCGTGCCCGGCGCCGTCGTAGGTGAAGGTCATGCGGGCGTACACGCCGGAGCCCGCGGACTCGAGCTCGGTGGTGCGCAGCAGGCCCGCGCCGTCGTAGGTGCGCACGGTGCGCTCGTCCCACACGCCGTCGGGTGCCTCGCCCAGCCCGTCGAGCTCGGTGATCTCGGGCTGCCCGTCGGAGCGCCAGGTCTGCTTCCAGGTGTGGTCGGCCTCGCTGGTGTAGGTGCCGTCCCCGTCGGCGTCGGTCTCCTCGAAGGTGGGATCGCCCGCGGCGTTCGCCGTGGTGCGCAGGCCCTCGACCAGCGTGCCCTCGGGCTCGAAGGTCTTCAGCTCGGTGACCAGGCCGGCGTAGGTCCAGGTGCGCAGCTGCTCGCGCGTGCCGTCGGCGCCCTCGTCCCAGCTCGTGCGCGTGACCCTGCCCTCGGCGTCCTGCGTGCGGGTCTCGCGCGTGTCGGGCGTGCCGTCGTCGTCCTCGTCGGTGATCACCTCCTGCTCGTACTCCTCGGCGCCGGCACCCCAGCTGGTGAGGGTGAGCACGTCGATCGTGCCGTCGGCGTCGGCGTCCTGCTCGCGGCGGGTGACACGGCCCTCGGGGTCCACGGTGCTGCGCTCCCGGTAGATGACCTCCTCGCCGGGCAGGCCGTAGGTGGTGACGTCCTTGAGCGTGGTGCGCTCCTCGTCCACCCAGGTGGACTCCAGCCGCCGGTCGTCGGTGCCGTCGCCGTCGCTGTCGATGAGCACCGTGCGGCGCGCGCCCTCGAAGGTGGAGGTGCTCCGCTGATCGGGGGTGCCGTCGCCGTCGCTGTCGATCTCGTTGGTGGTGACGCAGGCCACGGGGGCGGTGTCGGCCGTGTCGCCCGTGTCGCCCGGGCTGCTGTCGACCGCCCCCGTGTCGGTGTCGGGGTCGGTGTCGTCCGCCCCCTTGTCGCCGCCGGCGCTGCACGCCGCGAGCCCCACCACGATCCCCATCCGAAGCCACGACATCGCCCGCCCCGCGCTCGTGCCGGCGGCAGGTGCCGGCCCCCTCGACGTAGCCCGAGGGGCCCGCGCGCACCCGGGCGGCGTGCCGGCGGGTACACTGGCGGTGCGTCTCGCGGGAGTGCCCATGTTGTACGGCGTCGCCACGCTCGAGGGCCTGCCCCTGCTGCTGTGGGTGGGCGCGCTCCTCCTCGCGGTGGTGCTGCGTCACGCCAGCCTGTGGCCCGATCGCCTGCCGCGCGGCTGGGGCGCGCACGCGCCGCGGATGGCCTTCGCCTCCGCCCTGCTCGCCCTCGGCTGGGGCGTGACGACGGTGGGGCTGTCGCAGGGGTTCTGGGAGGACGAGGTGCCGATCGGTGTGACCGGCGTGCTCGTGGCCGGCAGCCTGGCGCACTTCGTGCCCGCGGCGCGCCGTCGGGCCGAGCCCGCCTTCGGCGTGGCCCACCTCGCCATCGACCTCTGCCTGCTGGCGCTGCGCGTGGTCGTGCCGCCGTGGTCGCCGGTGTTCTCCGTCTGCTTCTGACGACGCGCGCTACCCGATCGCCGGCCACGGGCGGCTGGGCACCACGCTGCGCCGCGGCTGCGTGGGCAGCACCCCCTCCACGAGCTCCGCCGCCCAGGCCACGGGCAGCCCTCGCCCGGCCCACGCGCGGGCCTGCACGCCGTAGCGCTCGGCGATGCCCGTGCCGTGCACCCGACGCAGGCCCTCCGACAGGGCCTGGGGCCCCTCCGCCGGCGCGAGCCAGCCGGTGGCCTCGTGGCGCACCGCGTCCTCGACGCCCGGCGCCCGCACCGCCACCACCGGGCGTCCCGCCGCCTGGGCGATCCACAGCCACCGCAGATCGGCGGCCGCGGCGCGACGGCCCGCCTCGGTGTCGGGGTGGCGCCGCGCCGGCAGCACCACCAGCCGCGCCGCGAGCACCGCCGCGAGGATCTCGTCGTCGGGGGCGTCGAGGTGCACCCGCAGCACGCCCGAGGACGGCGGCGCCTGGCCCGACGCGGCGTAGACGTGCACGGGCGGCAGCTTGCCCGTGCTGGCCACCACCGCCTGCTCGAGCAGGGCGTGGTCGGCGTGCACGCCCACGGCCACGATGGGGCCGCCCGGCGCCGGCGCCGCGTCGGCGCAACCCGGGGGCACCGGGAAGGGTCGCCAGGCCACGGTGCGCAGGTCCACCCCGCTGGCGAGCAGGCCCCCCACGAGGCCCGGCGTCGACGAGGCCACCACGTCGGCGCCCACGCCCTGAAGGCCCGCGCCGCCCGCCGTGTCGAGCACCACCAGCCGTCCGCGACGGTCGGCCGGGACGCGCCGCGCGGTGGCTGCGTCGCCGCAGACGATCAGGTCGGCGTCGGCCGGCTCCCCCACGGTGACGTCGAGGCCGCGCGCCGCCAGGGCCTCGGCCAGGGCGGGCAGCGTGAGCCCCGTGAGGATCGGGTCGTCGCCGCCGCACACCACCGCCGTGCCCTGGCTCACGCCCGACCACGAGGCCAGCGGACCCAGCACGCCGACGTCGAGCTTGCCCAGCTTGCGCGGCAGGCCGGGACAGCTCGACCGCACCGGACAGGGCGCGCAGGCCTCCGCGAAGTGGGCGTCGGCCCCGTGCACGTCGGTGGGCGTGCGATCCGGGCGACCACCCACGCACCAGGGCGCGTCGACCAGGGGGGCGCCGTGGGCGGCCAGCTCGTGGCCCACCTGCCCCAGCCCGCCCTCGGCGGTGCAGAGCGCCACCACGTCCTTGGTCATGCCCTCGTCGCCCTGCAGGGAGGTGCCCTGCCCGGCCTGGGCGATGAAGACGCGGTCGCGCAGGAAGGCGAGCAGCGCCGGATCGGCCTGCCGCACCTCCCCGTAGGGCGGGTAGCCGAGGTCCACCGTGTCGCCGAAGCCCGCACCCCGCAGGAGGATGACCTCCTCCTTGGCCTCGTACCAGAGGGTGGCCAGGGTGCGCAGGGCGTTGCGCAGGCCCAGGGTGAGCACGTCGGCGTGCTGCCGCGCGGCGCCCACGGGCTGGGTGCGCCGGATCTCCATCTCCTTGATGCCGGCCATGGTGCCGATGTGCATCAGGTGGGCGAGCTCGGCCTGGTTCGGCTCGGCGAGCACGCTCACGAGCACCGTGCGGATGCTGGTCTTGCCGAGGAAGCGCAGGCCCGCGAGGCTCTCCACCCAGCTGCCGTCGCGCTGCGTGAGCGCGTCGTGGGTGGTGCGACGACCGGAGTGCACCGACACGCGGTACTCGTCGAGGCCGGCCTTCTCGAGCATCTGGGCGATCTTGTCGCTCTGCACGATGCGGCCGTGGCTGGTGACGGCCACGTAGAGGCCGCGCGCCTTGGCGTGCCGGATGGCGGCCAGGAAGTGCTTCGACCGGGTGGGCTCGCCGCCCGAGAGCACCACCGCCGTGGCCCCACCGTCGGCGGCCGCGTCGATCGCCGCCTGCACCTCCTCCAGCGGCACCACGGTGCCGTCGAGCAGGTCGGCCTCGTTGCAGAACAGGCAGGCGTTGTCGCACGTCCGCGACAGGCGGATCCACGCGCGGTCCACGGCACCTCCGGCAGGGGTCGACATCATCGGGCGGGCCTCGGGGGGCGTCAAGCCGTGCGGCGTGGCAGGATCGGGCCATGGACGAGCTCACCCGGGCCCAGGCGGCCGTCTGGCCGCTGGCCACCTATGCCGCCGTGCGCGAGCAGGTGCGACCTCCCGTGGTCGTGCAGGGGCGGGCGCGGCGCGGCCCGGGGCGCCTCACCGTGCTGGGGGTGCCCCACGTGCACGACCCGGCCCACCCGATCTTCGGCCTGATCCGCGAGGCCTTCCGGCGCACCCGGCCCACCCGGGTGCTCGTGGAGGGCGGCGAGCCCACCCCGCTGCCCACCCTGGGCGACATGATCGGGGCCTACGGCGAGATCGGGCTGGCGGCCTGGCTGGCGCGCTTCGGGCGCGTGCGGCTGGGCTCGCTGGAGCCCTGGCGCATCGACGAGGCCCACGCCCTGCGTGCCCACGCCGATCCCGAGGCCATCAAGGTGTTCACGGTGATGCGCGATCTCGTCACCTGGCACCGGGGCCACCGGGTGGTGTCGATCGAGACCCACGCCCAGGTTCTGCTCGACAACCTCGCCCGCGGCGGCGTGCCCGGACGCCCCCGCACCGTGGCCGAGCTGGAGGCGGCCGCGGCCCGCTGGCTCCCGGAGCTGGCCGACTGGCGCCAGGCCCCCGCCGCGTGGTTCGACCCCAGCCAGGAGGGCACCTGGACCCAGGCCCTGGCCCGCGCCTCGTCGGAGGTGCGCGACCGCCACATGGTGCGCCTGCTCGGCTGCGCGGTGGACCGCGGCGCCCGGGTGGTGGCGGTGATGGGCTACAGCCACGCCGTGACGCAGGCCCCGGGGCTGGCCCTGCTGCTCGACGACCTGCACACGCGCGGGCTGCCGCCCCTCACCAGTCCGCCTGCAGCTCCTTCCACGTCTTCAGGTAGATCTCCCCGAAGTCCCAGGCCGGGGTGACCGTGTCCTCGTAGTGGTCGCCGTCGTCGGTGAGCAGCCACACGGCGCGGTTCGTGTCGGTCTTCGGCACCACGTAGGACAGGTAGGTGGACGTCATGCTCATGGCGGCCCGGTACTTCGTGTCGAGGTCGGCCAGCACGGGCCCGTAGGTGGGGTCCTCGGCGATGGTGTAGGGCCACGCGTGGATGGCCAGGCAGTCGCAGCCGCTCTTCTTGCCGGTGGTGTCGCGGCAGGCCTCGAAGCCCACCGTGTCGCACGCCGGGTCGTGCTGGGGGAAGTAGGTGCTCGTGGGCCCGCGGGCGCCGGGGTCGTCGGCCTCGGCCACCCAGGCGGGGTCGTCGGTGGGCAGGCCCCAGGCCAGCTCGGGCAGCAGCTCGCCCGGTGCCGTGGCGAAGCCCACCGGGCCCACCTGCAGGCGGTACACGCGGAAGGGGATGCAGCCCAGATCCACCTCGCTGGCCTCGGGGCAGAGCGTGGTGTCGTCGGTGCCCTCGTCGAGGCCCAGGTCGAAGATCCCCGTGGGCCCGAGGAGGTTGTAGGCCAGGTTGCGCACGGGCACCCAGCCGCCCCGGGCGATGGAGCGCAGGGGCGTGGCCTGGGTGGTCTCGCCGGTGGCGAGCGCGTCGACCACGGCCTCGGCGAGGTGGTGGCCGTGGCTCACCACGAAGTCCCAGGAGTCCTTGTCGGCCCACACGGGCACGGGCATGCCGTCGGCGGGGCCGCCCACGTACGTCCTGACGTCGCCCTCGGCCTTGCCCTCGCAGCCCTCGGTGACCGGCGCGGCCAGGTCGTCGGCGTCGCAGGTCTCCACCACGTGGGTGCCGTCCGCCTGCACCAGCGGGAGGTTGCCGCCCAGCGCGGACTGCATGCCGCCCAGGCACTCGGGCTGGTGGATGGCGATGCCGCCGTAGCGGGCCTCGAGCTGCTCACGGAGCACGCCCACGAAGTCGGCGCTGATCTGATCGTTGTCGCCGCCGCGCACCTCGGGGTGCCCGGAGAAGCTGGTCCAGGTGAACACCACGTCGGACGGGTCCGACGGGGCGTGGGCCTGGATGGCGAGCACCTGGTCGCTCACCACCACGGGGTCGCGGATGTCGTGGATCATCCCGTGCATCTTGCGGGTGGGGTTCACGCCGCCGAAGGCCTCGCCGTTGAAGTAGGGCGAGCGGTCGCGCAGGTGCAGGGCGCCCACGGTGAGGCTCACGGGCCTCACGCTGGCGGAGGCCTCGCGCACGGCCTGGGCGATGCCCTCGGCCACCCGCTGCTGGTAGGCCTCCGAGAAGCCGCTGCGACACTGGGGATCGCCCGGCACGATGCAGGCCTCGGGGTTGCCCCACAGGCCCATGGTGTCGGGGCCCTGGTGGTTGTGGGTGGAGGCCACCACGAGCTTGTCGGGGTCCCAGCCGTCGGCGGCGAGCAGGGCGGCCGCGTCGTCGATGCGCGGGTGGGCCAGGCCCACGAAGTCGAGGATCACGACGGCCAGGTAGGAGCCGCCGTCCTCGAGCACCAGCGCGCGCGCCGTGATGGGGTCGCGCACGCCGCGGGCGGGCCGCAGCGGGTCGAAGCCGCCGATGAACACCGCGTCGAACTCCCCGTTGCCGTTCGCGTCGTCGAAGGGCTCGTCGCAGCCCTTGCCCGTGCCGCTGGGGTCGTCGAAGCAGCCGTCGAAGAGGAAGTTGCCGTTCAGGTCGGTGAAGGTCTCGGCGATCGTGGGCGTGAGGTCCACCACCGCGGCGCCGGCGAGGGTGACGCCGTCGCGAGTGCGCGGCAGGCCCAGCGGGAGCGGGTCGAGGGCGGCCCCGTCGGAGTCGGTGTCGCCCGCCTTGTCGGGGGCGATCTGGCATCCGACGAAGAGGAGGATCGGGAGCAGGCGGCGCATGGGACCTCCACGAGGTGCGCGATGATAGCCGTGCGGCGTGCCGTCCACACCTCGCCCCCGTCGCGCGCGCAAGACCGAGCCCGGTCGCGCGGTCCCCAGCGTCCGACGCCTGTTCCTCACGGGCCTCGGCGTGGTGCAGCTGATCGCCTTCCTGTCGCTGTGGGTGCAGCTGGACGGGCTGGTGGGACCCCGGGGGATCCTGCCCGCCCACGACTGGCTGCGCGCCATCGAGGGCACCCTGGTGGGTCGAAAGGAGCTGCCGCCCGTGCCCGACGGCGCGGGGATGATCGAGGCCGCGCGCCTGCACCTGTCGAATGCGTGGACCCGGGTGCAGCACGCCCCCACCCTGGGCTGGTTCCTGCCGCGCACCGGCATGCACCTGCTGGCCGGCGCCGGCGTGCTCGCCAGCCTCGCGGTGATCGCGGGGCGGCTGGTGGGGCCGGCCCTGCTGGTGGTGTGGGCCAGCTACCTGTCGCTGTCGGTGCTGGGGCAGGCCTTCCTGTCCTTCCAGTGGGACGTGCTGCTCATCGAGGTGAGCTTCGCCGCGATGCTGGTGGCGCCGTGGGGCTGGCGCGAGGGCCGCGCGGCGCCCGAGGCGGGGTGGTGGCTGCTGCGGTGGATCCTGTTCCGCCTCGTCTTCTTCGGGGGGCTGGTGAAGCTCACCAGCGGCGACCCCACCTGGCGGGACTTCAGCGCGCTCACCTACCACTACATGACCCAGCCCCTGCCCAATCCCCTGTCGTGGAGCGCCCACGCGCTGCCGGCCTGGGTGCACGGCGTGAGCGCGGCCGGGATGTTCGTGGTGGAGCTGCTGCTCGTGTGGGGCGTGCTGCTGCCGGTGCGCGGCGTGCGCCTCGCGGCGGCCGGGTCGATCGCCCTGCTGATGGCCGCGCTGGCGGCCACCGGGAACTACGGCTTCTTCCAGCTCCTCACGGGGGTGCTCTGCCTCGCCGCCCTGCAGGACGCCGATCTGCCCACCCTGCGGGGCCGGCTCGCGCCCCCCGTGGTGCGCGAGGCCCCCTCCCGGGCCGCGACGTGGGCGGCGGGCACCGTGGCGGCCCTGCTCTTCGCCGTGAGCCTCGTGGGCATCGGCCCCCGCTACGCCGGCGTGGAGCTGCCCGCGCCCCTCGAGGAGGTGCGTCGCCTCGCCTCCCCCTGGCGCACGGTGAACCACTACGGGCTGTTCGCCGTGATGACCACGGAGCGGCCCATCCCCGTGCTGGAGGCCCGCTGGGGCGACGGCGAGTGGACCGAGCTCACCTGGCGCTGGCAGACCTCGGACGTGAGCCGTGAGCCCGCCCAGGTGGCGCCCCACATGCCGCGGCTGGACTGGCAGCTGTGGTTCGCCGGGCTCGGCACCTGTCGTGGCAACCCGTGGGTGCACAGCCTGCAGAAGCGCCTCGTGCTGGGCGAGGCGCCCGTGGCCGACCTCGTGGGCGACCTGCGCCTGCGCACCGCCCGGCCCCCCGACGCGACGCGCATGGTGCTGTACCGTTACGCCTTCGCCGGCAGCGACGCCCCGGAGGGCACATGGTGGACCCGCGAGCGCCTCGGCCCCTACTGCCCCGAGGTCCGGCGCTGACGGGCACGCTCCAGGTGTTCGCCTACGGGTCGCTGATGGTGGACCCGCCGCGGGCCGACGCGCTGGAGGAGGTCACGCCCGCGTGGCTGACCGGCTGGCGGCGGGCCTTCGAGAAGCGCAGCCTCACGCGGGGCTGCACCGAGGCCGACGCGCCGCTCGGGCCGGCCGTGGAGGGCTGGACGGACGGGCGGCGTCGCGTGTCGCTCTGCCTGGGCGTCCACGAGGTGCAGGCGGGCGCGGTCCGCGGCGAGCGGGTGCACGGCCTGCTGCTGCGGTGGCCCGCCGCGGTGGCCCGCGAGGTGCGCACCCTGCTGGATCGGCGTGAGGGCGTGGGCGACCCGCCGCGTCCCACCGACGGCTACACCGCCACGGTGCTGCCCATCGATCGCGAGGAGGGCACCTGGCCCGGCCTCACCTATGTGAGCCGCCCGGGTCCGTGGCACGCGCCCGACCTCGACGAGACCACGGTGGCGGCCATCCTGCTCGCGGCCACGCCGCGGGTCCGCGGGGAGCGTGCGCTGGGTGCGGACTACCTGCTCGACACCGTGGCGGCGCTGGCCTCACGGCAGGTGGTGGACCCCGGGCTTGAGGCCCTGGCGGCGCGGGTGCGGCCCGTGGTGGAGGCGGCGCGGAGCGGGGCCTAGGACGGCACCCGCGGCGCCCACGACCGGATACACGCCTCGCCCCCCTTCCCTGGACCATCCATGCCAGCCATCGTCACCGGCGCCGGAGGCCACCTCGGCGCCACCCTCGTGCGCGCCCTGCTCGCCCGCGGGGAGCGCGTGAAGGCGGTCGACCTGTCGGCCGGCCCCGGACTCGAGGGCCTCGACGTGGAGGTCTTCGAGGGCGACATCCGCGATGCGGCCTTCCTGGCCTCGGTGATGGCCGAGGGCGACACGCTCTTCCACCTGGCGTCGGTGATCTCCACCAGCGGCGACAAGGGCGGGCTGGTGCCGTCGGTGAACGTGGAGGGCGCGCGCGCGGTGGCGCGGGCCGCGGCGGCCGCCGGCGTGCGGCGCATGGTGCACACCAGCAGCGTGCACGCCTTCGACATCGACACCCACGGCGCGCCGGTCACCGAGGCCACCCCGCTGGCCATCGGGCGCAGCAGCTCGGCCTACAACGTGTCGAAGGCCGAGGGGCAGCTGGCGGTGCTGGAGGAGGCGGCGAAGGGCGGCCTCGAGGTGGTGGTGATCCACCCCTGCGGCGTGATCGGGCCCTACGACTACAAGCCCAGCCGCATGGGCAAGTTCTTCCGTGCCGTGCTGCGCGGGAACATCGGCCGCGTGGGTCCCGGGGGCTTCAACTGGGTGGACGTGCGCGACGTGGCCGAGGGTGCCCTGCAGGCGATGGACAAGGGGCGCCCCGGCGAGAGCTACATCCTCGGGGGCCACTGGAACACCAACGTGGCGCTCGGGCGGCTCGCGCAGGAGGTGACGGGCAAGCCGGTGCCGCCCCAGCCCATCCCGATGTGGTTCCTGCGGGTGCTCTACCGGGCGGGCCCGGTGCTGGAACGGATGGGCCAGCGGCCGCCGGTGACGAAGGAGGCGCTGGACGCGCTCACCGCCAACCCCGAGATGTCGAGCGCGAAGGCGGAGCGGGAGCTGGGCTACACGCGCCGCCCGGTGGAGGACACGGTGCGGGGGATCTACGCCTGGCTCGAGGCCGAGGACATCGTGGCGAAGGAGCGGGCGCGGCGGAAGGCGAAGGCGGCGTAGGAAGAGGGCGCGATCGTGCCCATCGCACGGTAGGATCCGCGGGACCCACCCAGGGGGGTGTCCATGCGTGCCGTGCTCCCTGCCGTCTTCGCCCTCGCCGCCTGCGCCCAGCTGCCGCAGATCAACGACTCGCTGACGTGGCCCCCGCGGAGAGTGCCTTCGCTGGTGGAGCTCGAGGAGGAGGTGGTGGTCGAGACGCGGGAGCGCGGCGTGGACCTGCTGGTGGTGCTCGACACGTCGGCCTCGAACTTCCACCAGATCCCCCGGCTCGTGGCGGCGATGCCCTCGCTCTTCGGGGTGCTCGCGGCGCAGCGGATCGACTGGCACCTGGGCCTCATCACCACCGACACCGAGCGAGACGGTCCGCGCGGCCGGCTGGTGGAGGTGGACGGCCTGAAGGTGCTCGACGCCCACACCGCCGAGGTGGCCGGAGCCTTCGCGCGGCTGGTCGAGGCCGCGCCCGCCCAGCGCGAGGACGAGCAGGGCCTGCAGGCCGTCACCCTCACGCTGCGGAACCGCTCCGTGGCACTCCAGGAGGCGAACGTCGGCTTCCGCCGCAAGGGCGCCGCGCTGCACGCGCTGGTGTACACCGACGAGGACGACGGAGGCGCCGTCTCCCCGGAGGAGGTGGCGGACCTGTTCGCGGAGCTGGCCCTGGCGGCCGGTGCGCCCACCTCCCTGTCGGCCATCTCCGGCACCAAGAACGCCGGATGCGTCCTCCGCGACGCCGACGGCGACGTGGTCTCGCACATCGAGGCGGGCACCGCCTACGTGCGGGCGGCCGAGCAGACGGGCGGCCTGTTCCGGTCGTACTGCACCTGGGACCTCGGCCCCGCCCTCGCCGACGTGGGCGAGCACGCGAGCCTGCTCAGGCGCAGCTACCCGCTGTCCCAGCGCCCCCGGGCGGGCACCCTCGAGGTGGAGGTGGCCCTGGCCGACACGGTGCTCGTGGGCCTCGACGCCGACGCGACGGTCGACACGGCGGCGCCCGGTCGCGCGTGCGCCCAGCCCGAGGCCGACCGCTGCTTCCCCTACACGTACGACGCCCAGCAGAACGCGGTGGTGGTGACGGGATGGGTGCCGCCGAAGGGGGCGGAGCTCACCTTCCGGTACGAGCTGGAGGAGGGGGCGCCGTCGCGAGAGGAGGAAGGGTCGGCGGGCCGGGAGGGCGGGGAGTAGGCGTCACAGGGTGGCGTGGAAGTCGAGGAAGGCCGCGAGCACGGCCGGCGGGTCCTCCACGTGGGGGTAGTGGCCCAGCTGCTCGAGCAGCACCACGTCGGCGTCGGGCACCAGCGCCCGGTAGCGCTCGGCGGCGTGGCGCCCCGACACGGGGTCGAGGGCGCCGTTCACGAAGCGCGTGGGCACCACCGGGCGCTCCAGCACGCCCACCCAGCGGGCGCGGTGGGTGCGGCGCTCGTGCATGTAGCGGATGAGCCAGGGCAGCGCGGCGCGGCCGCCGTCGGCCGCCAGCAGCGTCCAGCCGCCGGCGAGGAAGGCCTCGTCGGGCTGGGTGTGGGGGCCGAAGGTGGCCGCCAGGTTGCGGCGGAAGGTGCGCTCGGTGCTGAACCACGCCACCACCGGGCCCACGGGCGAGGCGAGCAGGCGCTGGATGAGCCGCGGCCGGTGGGTCTCGGGGAAGAGCCCGCCGTTGAGCAGCAGGCAGGAGCGCCAGCGCACAGGGCTGGCCCCCTCGGCCTGCCGGGCGAGGAGCTCCTGGGCCACGGTGTCGCCCAGGTCGTGCACGAACAGGTGGGCCTCGGTGACGCCCTCGGCCTCCAGCAACCCGAGCACCACGTCGGCCTGCAGGCCCACGGTGATGGGTCGCGCGGCCTTGTCGCTGCGGCCGAGGCCCACGAGGTCGGGCGCGATCACGTCGAAGCGCGCGGTGAGCTCGGGCCAGAGGGGCGCGAAGTCCCAGGAGCTGGTGGGGAAGCCGTGCAGGCACACGAGCACCTCCCCTGCCCCCTCGCTGCGGGCGCAGACGCGGTGGCCCGCCACGGTGGTGGTGCGGGTGCCGTCGTACCAGGCGTCGAGGGGGATCAGGGCGGCCTCCCGCGCCGAGCGTAGCAGGCCGGGCGCCGCGGCGCGGCCGGGAACAATTGTGGAGGCCGACCAGGGCGGGCCCGCCCGGCGGTAGGTGCCCGCCGAGGATCCAGGAGGACCCCATGCCACGCGCCACCCGTCCCGTGCTCGCCCTGCTGCTGACCGCCTGCGGCCCCGCCTTCGGCCCCAATGCCGGCTCGGAGGAGTGCGAGGCCACCTGCGACGTGCAGGGCGCCGCCTGCCCCGACCTCGACGTGGAGACCTGCAAGGGGGTCTGCGGCGCCTACGAGATCACCGCCGACACCCAGCCCTGCATCGACGCCCTCCAGGCCTGGCAGGCCTGCGAAGGCGACCTCGAGTACACCTGCTTCGAAGGCGTGGCCGTGCCCGCCGACGTGGAGGCCTGCGACACCGAGTACCAGGCCTACCAGGACGCCTGCTGACCCTGCAGCGGGGTCGCGGCCGGGGGGCCGCGACGGGCGCCCGCGGGCGGGTCTGGGGAGGCCCGCCGGCGAGGCGTCCCGATGCCGCAGGGGGGCGCTGCGGGGGGCGGGTCGGCAGGTACAGGAGGGGCGTGGCCGCGGAGGTGCGCGCGAGGTGTGGCGGAGGCGTTGAAGGGGGGCCGCGGGTGCGCTAAGGGGCGCGGGCTCGGACGCTTGGACGAGCACCTGCCCGCATAGCTCAGTTGGTTAGAGCAACGGACTGTTAATCCGTGTGTCCCTGGTTCGAGTCCAGGTGTGGGCGTCAGCCGCAGAGCCCGTGAGCATCGCTCACGGGCTCTGTTGCTGAGCGCCCATCACCTGGACGGGCAGCGAGCGAGCGAGCCCGACCTCGAAGAGGTCGGGTGACGTCGAGTGAGCGCACGGTCCAGGTGTGGGCCGGCGGCCGCAGGGGGTCGGGAGCGGGATTGCCGGCGGCGCGTGCCGTACTCGAACCGCATCGCCAGGACGAGCACGGCGCGGGCGCCGGCCGACCGAACCGCGTGAGGGAGGCTGGCGAGGCATCCACACGCCATCCAGGCTGCGCCCTCGCACGGCGGCGTAGCCGACATGCGCCTCCCGAGGTCAGGCCGCGGGACCCAGCCAAAGCACCCCGCTTCCTGCGCGCAGCCGCCTCACGGGCAGCGGACGACCCTCACGCGATCAAGAAGCTGCATCCTTTCGCGCAGCCATCCACTTGCGGACGAAGAGCACGACCGCGAAGGCCACCACACCGCCGACCAAGGCCACCCCAGCCACGGTAATCGCGCGCTTCCACGCGGTGGCGGGTGTGGACTCGCCGACCACACCCGAGATGGCCTTGTCCACTCCCTCCCGAGCATCGAGGGTCAGCTGGTCAAGCTCGGACGCCGTGACACCCAGCGCCTCGGCGAGGCGGCGATACGCGAGCACGTCGGGAACCGAAGCCCCCCGCTCGATCCGCGAGAGCGTCGGCTGGGAAATGCCGACCGCTTGCGCGAGCTGCTCCTGCGTGAGCCCCTGCTCCGCACGAAGCGCCGCGACCACGTTGCCGAGCACCAGCCGGTCCGGGAGGTCACCGATGACGATCATGCGGCGCCGTATCGCGAATCATCTTTGCTTTCTAATTCTCGTTAGAATATGATGCAGTCAGTCGAACGGTCGACGCCTCAACCAGGAGCTCCTCATGGCCAAGCAAGGTTCCTCGAACTCGGGCAAGGGCAACAGCACCGGAAGCCAGGGCGGCAAGGGCGGCGGCAGGCCCGCGAACGCCCCCAGCACCACGGGCAACCCCTCCGGCGGTGGGCGCGGGAACGCGCCGTCGAAGAAGTAGCGGTCGTCCGTCCTCCCAGGTACGGCGCGCGGGTGTAGAGTCCGGCGTCCCACGTCGGACCCGGGGGAAGCGCCGTGGCGGAGCCGCGCACACCAGAGCAACAGGCGCGCGTGGTCATCGACGCGAACCTCGAGCAGGCCGGATGGCTGGTGCAGGATCGCGACGCAATGAACCTGGGAGCAGGCCCCGGCGTCGCCGTGCGCGAGTTCCAGACGCAGTCCGGCCCTTGCGACTACCTGCTCTTCGCCCAGGGCAAGCCCGTGGGCGTCATCGAGGCCAAGCCCGCTGGCACGGTGCTGACCGGCATCGAGGCGCAGACCAAGGCCTACGCCGAGAGCCTCCCCGACTGGCTCAAGCCACCCGTCTCCCCGCTCCCGTTCCTGTACGAGTCCAGCGGAGAGGAGACCCGGTTCACCAACGGCCTCGACCCCATCCCGCGCAGCCGCCGGGTGTTCCAGTTCCACCAGCCCGCCACCCTGCACGGCTGGGCCCAGGAGCAGGTCACCATCGACCGGGGCCTCCCCGGAGCTCCGACAGCACCCACCTTCTATGGCCGGATGACGAAGGCCCCGCCGCTCGTCGAGACCGGCATGTGGCCCGCGCAGATCGCCGCCGTGACCAACCTGGAGGCGTCCATCCAGAAGGGCCGCCGTCGCGCGCTCATCCAGATGGCGACCGGCTCTGGGAAGACGTTCACGGCGATCAGCGCACTGTACCGCCTCATCAAGCACGGCGGTGCGCGGCGCGTCCTGTTCCTCGTCGACCGCGGCAACCTCGGCCGGCAGGCCCTCAAGGAGTTCCAGGCGTACACCACGCCCGACGACGGCCGGAAGTTCACCGAGCTGTACAACGTCGCGCGGCTCACCTCGAACAAGGTCGACCCGGTCAACCGCGTGGTCATCACCACCATCCAGCGCCTGTACGCGATGCTCCGCGATGACCCCGACTTCGCCGACGACCTGGAGGAGGGTTCGGCCTTCACCGGCTCCGGGGCGGCCCTGCTCCGCGAGCCCCCTCCCGTCGTCTACAACCCGAAGCTGCCGCCCGAGTTCTTCGACGTCATCGTCGTCGACGAGTGCCACCGGTCGATCTACACGCTCTGGCGGCAGGTCCTGGAGTACTTCGACGCCTCGCTCATCGGGCTCACGGCGACCCCGGCCAAGCACACCTTCGGTTTCTTCGAGAAGAACGTGGTGTCGGAGTACCGCCACGAGCACGCCGTGCGCGACCACGTCAACGTGCCCTTCGAGGTCTACGAGATCCGCACCCGCATCACCGAGGGCGGAGCCGACCTGCTCGCAGACGACGAGACCTTCGTCGGCAAGCGCGACCGCCAGACCCGGAGCGTCCGCTGGGAGGCGCTCGACGAGGACCTGTCCTACGCGGCCAACGCGCTCGATCGGTCCGTGGTCGCCAAAGACCAGATCCGCACGGTCATCCGGGAGTTCAAGGACAAGCTGTTCACGCGCATCTTCCCAGGCCGCACCGAGGTCCCCAAGACGCTGATCTTCGCCAAGAACGACGCGCACGCCGAGGACGTCCTCGACATCGTCCGGCAGGAGTTCGGGTACGGCAACGAGGAGGCCGTCAAGGTCACCTACAAGCCCGAAAAGGACGCCACCCAGCCCGGGTCGACCTCCGCATCCCGCAAGCCCGAGGACGTCATCCAGGCCTTCCGCAACAGCTACCAGCCGCGCATCGCGGTCACGGTCGACATGATCGCCACTGGCACCGACATCAAGCCGCTGGAGTGCGTGATGTTCATGCGGTCGGTGAAGTCCCGCGCCCTGTTCGAGCAGATGAAGGGCCGGGGCGTGCGTGTGATCGCCGACGCCGACTTCCAGGCCGTCACGCCCGACGCCAAGACCAAGACCCACTTCGTCATCGTCGACGCCGTCGGGGTGATGGACGAGCAGAAGTCCGACCCGCCGATCATCCGCGACCGCGGGCTGTCGTTGAAGAAGCTTCTGGAGATGGTCGCCGCCGGCAACCGCGACGAGGACATCCTGTCCACCCTCGCCGGACGTCTCGACCGCATGGACCGCCAGTTGACGCCCGAGCAGCGGGAGGAGGTCGAGGCCGCGTCGGACGGGCAGCCGCTGCAAGCGATCGTGGCCGGGTTCATGAACGCGCTGGACCCCGACGTGGAGTACGCCAAGGCCCGGGAGCTGTACCAGTTGCCCGCTGACGTGAAGCCCAGCGGGGCGCAGCTCAAGGTCGCCCAGGAGGAGCTGCGCGAGCCGGCGGCCCAGCCCATCGCGCACAACCCCGGCCTGCGCGGGGTGCTGTTGGAGATTCGACGCCAGCAGGAGCAGATCATCGACGACACGACGATCGACAAGGTCACGAAGTCCGGGGCCCGTCCCGAGCACAAGCTCGACGTCGACAAGCTGCTCGTGCAGGACTTCGAAGCGTTCATCGCCGAGCACCGCGACGAGATCGACGCGCTCCAGATCCTGTACGCCCGCCCCTACGGCGACCGGCTCACGCGTGAGCAGATCCGGCAGCTGGCTCACGCCATCGAGAAGCCCCCGCGCGCCTGGGCCACCGACCGGCTGTGGGCCGCGTACGAGAAGGTGGAGCAGGGCCGCGTGAAGGGGTCGAGCAGCGGGCGGTTGTGGACCGACATCGTCGCCCTCGCCCGGCACGCGCTGCATCCCAAGGAGGACATCGTTCCGTTCGCGGACCAGGTGCAGGCGCGGTTCGACAACTGGCTCGCCCAGCAGGGGAACAAGGGGCGGACGTTCACCGGGGAGCAGGTGCGGTGGCTGGAGATGATCCGGGACCGGATCGCGTCGGACGTGGAGATGCGGAAGGACGACCTGGAGGACGTGCCGTTCGTGCAGGAGGGTGGTCTCGGGAGGGCGTTTCAGCTGTTCGGGAGCGAACTGGACGGGATTGTCGCCGAGCTGAATGAGGAGCTGGTCGCATGAGTCAGCAGGAGGGACTTCCGTTCGGGCGTGAGAACGAGGTCGGTCTCCCTGCTGGGTGGCTCTGGACCACCGTTGGTGCGGTAGCAGAGACCATCCGTGGAGTGACGTACCAAAAGTCCGAGTCCGCCTCGGAGCCAGCTCCGGGACTCGTCGGCGTCCTCCGAGCGACAAACATCAGCGGCGTGCTCGACTTCGAAGATCTTGTCTGGGTTCCCGCAGCATGCGTAAGCGATGACCAACGCCTCCGAGCTGGAGACATCCTCGTCGCAACATCGTCGGGAAGCCTGGCCGTTGTGGGAAAGGCGGCCCGATGCAATGTGGACACGGACCATGCGTTCGGCGCATTCTGCATGGTCGTGCGCCCTCGCGGAGCAATCAGCCGCTACCTCAGCTGGTACTTCCAGACCCCAGGGTATCGGCGGACTGTCTCCGAGGCTGCGCGCGGAGTGAACATCAACAACCTCAAGAAGGGCGACCTGCTTCATCTTGAGGTTCCTGTGCCGCCCGAGCGCGAGCAGGTTCGAATCTGCGACACAATCGAGGCGCACGTCAGTCGCCTCGACGCCGCAGTCGCCACCCTGGAGCGCGTCCGGGCGAACCTCCAGCGCGCCCGCGCCAGCGTGCTCAAGGCCGCCGTGGAGGGGCGTCTGGTGCCCACCGAGGCCGCCCTCGCGCGGGCCGAGGGCCGGGACTACGAGACCGGCGAGGCGCTGCTCCAGCGCATCCTGGAGGCCCGGCGGGCGCGGTGGGAGGAGGCGCAGGCCGGGGGCGGGCGGAGGAGGAAGTACGAGGAGCCGGTGGGGCCGGAGACGGAGGGGTTGGGGGAGTTGCCGGAGGGGTGGGTTTGGGCCACGGTCGAGCAGCTGTCGGTCCTAGTCACGGACGGCGACCACAACCCCCCGAAGCGCGTCCCGGAGGGCGTCCCGCATCTCACCGCGAAGAACGTGAAGGGGGGCCGACTGACCCTGGCTGGGTGCAGCTACGTGTCAGAAGAGGGCTTCGCGCAGACCAGCAGCCGGTACCTCCCAACTCCTGGCGACGTGATCGTCACGTGCGTCGGCACGGTTGGGCAGGTCGCCGTGGTCCCAGCAGGTCTTCGGTTCAGCGCAGACCGCAACCTAGCGGCCATCCGCCCCGTCGTTGCCGATTCTACGCCGTTTCTCGCGACGGCGCTCTCATCCCCTTCGATGCAACGAACCATGTCGTCGTCGTCTGGAGCGACCGCGCAACCACACCTGTACCTACGCGATCTACGCCGCCTGACTGTGCCCGTGCCGCCGCTGGTGGAGCAGGCGCGCATCCAGCTCGAAGCAGACGTACAGACTACTGTTCTCGATGCACTGGCTGAGTCCACCACAGCGTCAGTCAGACGCTGCGCACGCCTCCGTCAGTCCATCCTCAAGCGTGCCTTCGAGGGCCGCCTGGTCCCCCAGGACCCCACCGACGAGCCTGCCGAGAAGCTGCTCGCCCGCCTGGGCGGTGGGGCATGAGGACGCGAGAAGCCGCCGCCGGGTCGGGCCAACTCCTTTGTCCCAGCTGCGGTGAGTCCTTGGGTCCAACCGTGCTCCCGTCCCACTCCGGGCGGACCACCGGGTTCGACACGTGTGACCGCCGCTGTGAACCCTGCGGCGTCGGCTTCTCCAATGGTCGTACGCCCACGGTCATCTACCGGAACCCTCTCCACAACCTCCCCGTCGAGGTCCGAGCAGGGGCAGCCGAAGCGGTGAAGCGCAGCCTGAACGAGCGGAACCGGTCGAACAAGCTGACGAAGCTCGGCTACTCGACATCGGAAGACGCGATCACCTGGACGCTGGTCTCGTGGCTGGCCGAACACCCGTTGCGGTCCCTGGCCTCGCTGGCAAAGGCGGTGGGCATTCGGTCCGACGTGACGCCTGCCGTCCTCCTTTGGGGCGTCCCCATCGCGGGGTCACGTGGGGCGGAAGTCCGCCAGGCCGTCATCGGCGTGCTCGACAAACTGGGCGAGCGCCCGAACGGTCGGACAGAACCGGACGTTGTGCTGGACTTCGGCAGCGACGGCATCATCGTGATCGAGGTCAAGCATCTGTCGCCGAACGACGTCCAACCCGCTCGCCACGCGGGCAAGTTCGCCAAGTACGTCGAGGGCAACCCCGCGTTCGCTGATCCCGATGCCACCACGCGCTCGGGGTTCTACGAACTCGCCCGCAACTGGGCGGTTGGTAGCGCCCTCGCGTCCGACCATCCGTTCGCCCTCATCAACCTCGGCCCGGACCGGCTGTTCCGAGGTCGCGCGGGCCAGGACCTAGCGGCGTTCGAGCGCACACTCGACCAGGAACGCCACCGCACGTTCCGCCGCCTGACCTGGCCGGACTTCCTTCGCATCATCGCACCCGACGAGCCGCTGCCGCTCTGGTTGAACGCGTGGCTCGCGACCCGAGGCATCCCCGCATGAGCACCGCCGACACCCTCGTCTCCAAGCTGTGGGCCTACTGCAACGTCCTTCGCGACGACGGCCTGTCCTACGGCGACTACGTCGAGCAGCTGACCTACCTGCTGTTCTTGAAGATGGCCGACGAGTACTCGAGGCCGCCCTGGAACCGCCCCTCGCCGGTCCCCGAGGGCTACGGCTGGCCCGCCCTGGTGGCCAAGGACGGCGACGCCCTGGAGGTCCACTACCGCAAGACCCTGGAGCACCTGGGCAAGCAGCACGGCCTGCTGGGGCTCGTGTTCCGCAAGTCCCAGAACAAGATCCAAGACCCCGCCAAGCTGCGACGGCTGATCGCCGATCTCATCGACCGCGAGCAGTGGGTCATGGTCGGCGTCGACGTGAAGGGCGACGCCTACGAGGGCCTGCTGGAGCGCAACGCCCAGGACACCAAGTCGGGCGCGGGCCAGTACTTCACGCCCCGTCCGCTGATCGACGCCATTGTCTCCTGCGTCGACCCCAAGCCCAACGAGACCATCGTGGATCCGGCCTGCGGGACCGGCGGATTCCTCCTGGCTGCCCACCAGCACATCGTCTCGACCAACAAGGCCATGACCCGCGAGGAGCGCGAGCACCTGCGCCTGGACGGCCTGCGAGGCATCGAGATCGTCCAGTCCGTCACCCGGCTCTGCGCGATGAACCTGATGCTGCACGGCGTCGGGCCGACGCCCCAGGAGCTGGAGAAGCTCAGGCAGGAGCTGGTGGACGCCGGCAAGTCCGAGGACCAAGCCGACGGCGAGATCGACAAGCGCCTCCCTGTCCGTGCTGACGACGCCCTCCGCGAGCTGGGCAGCGACCGGTACGACGTGGTCCTGACCAACCCGCCCTTCGGCAAGAAGTCGTCGGTCATGGTGGTCACCGAGGAGGGCGAGACCGACCGCCAGGCCATCACCTACGAGAGGGACGACTTCTGGGCGTCGACGACGAACAAGCAGCTCAACTTCGTCCAACACGTCCGGTCCATGCTCAACATCCATGGGCGGGCGGCCGTCGTCGTGCCGGACAACGTGCTGTTCGAGGGCGGCGCGGGCGAGACCGTCCGGCGCGCCCTGCTGCGGGACTGCGATGTCCACACCCTGCTGCGGCTGCCGACGGGCATCTTCTACGCCCAGGGGGTCAAGGCGAACGTCCTGTTCTTCGACCGGAAGCCGGCCAGCCCGAACCCGTGGACCCGCAAGCTGTGGGTGTACGATCTGCGGACGAACAAGCACTTCACGTTGAAGACCAAGCGGATGCGGCGGGCCGACCTGGGCGAGTTCGTGGCCTGCTACGGGGCCGAGGACCGAGGGGCCGTAGACGCCCTGTGGGACGAGGAGGGCAACCCCGAGGGGCGCTGGCGGGCGTACAGCTACGACGAGCTGGTGGCGCGCGACAAGTGCAGCCTGGACACCTTCTGGTTGAAGGACGACAGCCTGCTGGATGCCGAGAACCTGCCCGAGCCGGACGAGATCGCGCAGGAGATCGCCGAGGACTTGCGGGCGGCGTTGGAGCAGATCGAGGAGATCCTCGGGGATCTGGAGGGGGCGGCATGAGCGCCGAACTTGGTCACGCCCACCCCGCCACCGCTGACGGCAAGGTGCCTCCGCCCCCTGGCCACCCAAGCAGCGAGGCGACCGATGCCATCTGATGCCTACGAGAGTCACCTAATCCCGTTGCTTGAAGACGTTAACGACCTCATCGGTGCCCACAACACTGGGAGTACCGGCGCAATGGGCCGGCAGTGGCGACTAGGGGGGATCAACCGAGCCGGCGTTGTCGTCGCTGTCTCCGCCTGGGAGATGTACGTCGAGTGCCTACTAGAGGAATCCGTCATGGCGATGAAGCCCGCCGCGCCTCCGCTAGGAACCTGGCCGGCGCTGTTGGCGGGCGCAAAGAGCCAGATCGGGCGCTTCAACACCCCGAACACGCAGAATACGCAACGCCTTTTCCGCGAGCATATCGGGCTCCCCGACGTGACCGCCCAATGGACCTGGAAGGGCGCGAGTCGCAAGACGAACCGGGAACGTCTCAACAAGGCATTGACGACACGCCACGAGGTGGCGCACGGCGTGAGCCCGAGGCCAAGCGTCCACTTCAAGTACATGAAGGGGCTTGTGGGATTCTTCAAGCGGCTCGGGACGTGGACAGACGCAGAGGTCCACCGGTACCTCACCAATGACCTGGGCCTGGCTCCCCCCTGGTGACGGAGACCCTCGTCGGTCGCCGCCGCCACTTTCCGCCACATGGTCACCCGCCGCCACATCAGCCCACCAAGAACTCCGACCACCGTCCCAAGCCCACCTTCACCCACCAAGTTCCCGCGGCAGGCCTGCTAATACCGACTCCGGCTGATTGACCGGATCGCCAGATCAGCTAGGCACCACGCAGATCGTGGAGGTGCCCATGAGCCGACCGCTGACCGTCCGCCCCCACCTGCCGTACGAGGAGGTCGAGCGTCGGTTCCGGGCCGAGGACGACGCTACCGTCCGCATCCACTGGCAGATCATCAAGCTCGCGATGGAGGGCAGGCCGTCGCGCTTCCTGGTGGAGGCCACGGGCTTCGGGCGCGACTGGGTCTTCGTGATCCTCAAGCGCTACAACGACCTCGGTCCCGACGGGCTGCGTGATCGCCGGTCGGACAACGGCGCCAGGCCCATGCTCGACGGGGAAGCGCAGTACGCCCTGGGCGAGGCCCTCCAGGGGGAGCCACCCGGTGGAGGTCTGTGGACTGGCCCGAAGGTGGCCGCTTGGATGAGCGACCGTCTCGGGCGCCCCGTCCACCCGCAGCGAGGCTGGGACTACCTGAAGCGGCTCGGGTTCAGCCTGAAGGTCCCCCGCCCACGGCACGCCAAGGCCGACGAGGCCAATCAGGAAGAGTTCAAAAAGGGGGCCTCGCCGCCGCCATCGAGCGGATCCAACGAGCGTACGCCCACGCGCGTGTGGAGCTCTGGACGGAAGACGAAGCCCGCCTCGGGCTGAAGCCGATCGTCCGTCGGGTGTGGGCGGCGTGGGGCATCCGACCGACCGCGCACCAGAAGCCCAGGTACCAGTGGCTGTACCTGCTTGGCTTCGTGCGCCCCGAGACCGGCGAGGTCTTCTGGCTGGTGATGCCCTCGATGGACGCGGAGGTCTGGAGCGTCGCGCTGCGGGAGTTCGCCGCACATGTCGGCGCGGGCCCGGACAAGCGCATCGTGCTGGTCCTCGACGGCGCCGGCTTCCACACCGCGCGAGAGGTGGTCGTCCCCGACGGCATCCATCTCGTCTGGCTCCCGCCGTACTCGCCGGAGCTGCAGCCTGCCGAGCGCCTGTGGCCCCTGGTCCGGGAGTCCCTCGCGAATCGGGTCTTCGACGACATCGACGACCTCGAGGACACCGTGTGCGCCCGCTGCCGCGAGCTCGACGAGCAGCACGATGTCGTCCGCCGACTCTGCCGCTTCCACTGGTGGCCGGCCGTGGCGGCTGCGTGACCGGATCAGTCAACCGGATTCGGTATAATCCGCGTGTCCCTGGTTCGAGTCCAGGTGTGGGCGCTCCCTTCCTCCTGCAGTCAAAGCTCGGAAGTCACGTCACTTCCGCCGACCCGCCAGGTTGGATCCGAATCGGTCCCGCCGCCACTCAGCCCGTGAAGGGGTTGAACAACTCCACGCCCGCGCCTTCGAAGTCCCTGGCGTTTCGCGTCACCAGCGTGAGGCCGTGGACCGCAGCGGTGGCCGCGATCAGCCCGTCCACCACGGGCCGTGGACCAGGCACGTTCAGCCGCGCCCACACCTCGGCGACGCGCTGGTCGACGGGCAGGATTCGCGACGCGAACGAGGTCACCAACCCCTCCAGCCAGAGGTCGAGGTGATGCGCCGCCACCTCATCCCTCCGCCGCTTCAGTTCGACGCCACGGCGGATCTCTCCGACGGTCAGCACGCTTAGCCACGCGGCGTCGTCGCGGCCGCTGGCCCAGCGAACCACGCCCGGGTCTCCACGCGAACCCTTGCGGATCTCGGACACCACGTTCGTGTCGAGCAGCCAGCTCACAGCTCGACCTCGCGCGGCAGGTCACGAATCCGCTCGAAGTCCTCATCGTGACCATCATCGGGCATGGCGGCGAGCCAGTCCCACAGAGACTTCCCCGCCGTCGGTCCCATCAGGGCCGTACGCAGGATCTCCCGGTGCTCCGCCTCCGCGGAACGGCCATGCGCGGCCGCGCGCGCCTTCAGCGCTTCGACAACGTCCTCTTCCAGGTTCCTGACGATGAGCTGAGCCACTGACACCTCTCCACGGAGCGATATCACGATATCAACCGTATGTTGTCCAGGCCGCCACCTGCTCGATCACGGCCTCCATCTCGTCCGTGCGCGCCACCACCGGGGTCCTCGTGTCGTCCCCCAGCGGGCGATCCTTCCACCCCAGGGAGGAAGGCCAGGAATGACCCTGCCTCCACCGACCACGCGGGCTGGAGTCGAGCCGGTCCCGCGCCCGCTCATCCCGCGAAGGGATCGAACACCTCCAAGCCCGGTGGGCTCGATCCGCGTTCGCGGACACCTCCGCGAACCCGAGAGCGCGATGGTCCACGGACCGCAAGCCGACGAAGACCACGCGCCCGAGCTGCTCGGTCACCCTCGAGCTCGAGGCGGGTGCCGTGCGACGGGCGCGCGACGGACGACCGCTGCGCAACCTCCGGATCGACCGATCTTGCCCTTGCAAGCCGCAGGTCCTATAGCCGCCGTCGTCAGCCCCCGAGAGGCCGCAGCAATCCAGGGAGGTCCCTTGTCCGCACCCCACCTCGACCGTCGCCTGCTGCTCCAGGGCTTCGGCGCCGGCGTCGCGCTCCTCGGCTCGCCCCGTCTGGCGTGGGCGGCCGTCGAGCCGCTCACCTTCACCGTCGAGATCGAGGGCCTGGCGCGCACGTCTCGCCGTGTCGTCGCCGTCGACATCGACCCGATCCGGTTCGACATCGTCTCCGACGTCGACGCCGACGGCAACCCCACCTTCGGTCCCGGCGACGCGCACTACGGGAGCATCACGATCCGCGCCCGCGTCGGGAAGAACAGCACCGAGCTGTACTCGTGGTGGCTGGGCTGCTCCCAGGGAAAGAACATCCGCAAGAACATCTCGGTGATCGCCACGAAGCGGGACGGCACCGAGGCCCGCCGCTGGAACATCATCGACGCCTTCCCGGTTCGTTGGGACCCGGGCGAGTACAGCCCCAGCAGCAACGTGGCCAACGAGACGATCGTCTGCAAGATGCAGCGCGTCGAGCTGGCGCTCCCCCCGCCTCCTCCTCCGCCGGGCCCCGCCCCGCGGGGCCTGTCGGTGGAGGGCAAGTCCCCCTCGGGGTTCTCGTTCTTCGACGGCGACCTCGACGCCACCAAGGGTGGCGGTCTGGTCGACGCGCTGCGCGGCGAGGGTGGGGAGGACGAGGTGTGCGTGCCCGTCAAGGAGGTCGAGGTGACCGAGCTGACGCTCGGGGGCCCCGTCTCCGACCGTGACTGGCCGGCGCGCCTGCTCGCCGAGCAGCTCAAGGGCGACAAGCCCCGCAACCCCGCGTGGACGGTGGTGGTGCAGGGCCTCAACCGCGACGGCGAGGCGCGGTCGACGCTCACGTACCAGGAGTGCTTCCTCACGTCGTACGTGTTCCCGAAGTTCGGCGTCGTCACGGGCAACCTCTACGAAGAGGTGAACCTGAAGCCCATCCGGCTCGAGCTCTCCGCGTAGGCGACGCACGAGGTCCGGGCCAGGCACCACAGACCCTCGGACGCTTGCTCCGTTTCGCCCGTGAGAATGCACGGCGCGTGGGCGCGAACGATCCGTATCGCGCACGCGAGGCGGTCCCGATACCCCCCGCCCACGCCCCGGAGCCCGCCATGGTCCGCCCCCTCCTCCCGGCCCTCCTCCTCGCCTGCGCGCCCGCCTCCCCGCCCGCCACCGACACCGACGCGGACTCCGACGTCGTCGACACCACCCCGGTCGACACCGCCCCGCCGCTCGACCCCGCCTGGACCTGCGCCGACGACCACGAGGTCTGCGACGGCCTCTGCCGTCCCGTGCGCTTCGACCCCCAGGCCTGCGGCGACTGCGACACCACCTGCGGCGACAGCGAGGTGTGCGACGAGGGCACCTGCGTCCCCCGCCCCGTGGCGACGACCTGCGACGAGGCCACGCGCGCCCTGGTGCTGGCCCCCGCCACGGCCGACGCCCCCTCCGTGGAGCTCGCCTGCAGCCTCACGCTCGACCCCGGGGACGTGGTCACCAAGAAGGTCCACCTGCGCGGCACGGAGGCCTCGGGCGTGACCTTGGACTGCCAGGGCGCCACGCTGCGCAAGACGCTGGGCGCGGGCGGGTCCGACATGGTGTGGATCGTCTCACGCAAGGTGGACGACACCACCTGGGCGCGCCCCAGCGACGTGGTGGTGCGCGACTGCCGCATCGAGGGCTCGGTGCGCGTGCAGGGCCAGGGGGCCAACGGCGAGGCCGAGGACGTGCGCGTGGACTCGCTCACGCTGGGCCACCGCGAGCGCGCCCAGGCCGCGGCCCCCACCCGCGTGCTCCTCGAGCGCCTCACGGTGGTGGCCGACGGGCGCATCCCCGTCTACCTGGCGCCCGGCACCACCGCGGTCACGCTGCGCGACAGCACCTTCGGCGGCCGCGTGGTGTCCACCGTGGTCTACCTGGACGCCGAGTCGGCCCATCACCAGGTGGTGGGCAACACCTTCGACGCCCAGATGGAGGGCAGTCCCCTGCCCCGCGAGGTGCTCGCCGTGGACGGGTCGGCCGACAACGTCATCGCCGGCAACACCTTCGCCCAGCCCCGCAACGGAGGGGTCTTCGTGTACCGGAACTGCGGCGAGGGCGGCACGGTGCGCCACCAGGAGCCGCGGCGGAACCTGATCACGGGCAACACCTTCGCCCACCCCTCGGGCGCCCTGCTCCCCACCATCTGGGTGGGCTCACGCAAGAGCTCGGGCATCGTGCCGGGCTTCTGCCCGCTGGACGACGGCTACCCCTTCGGCAGCTCGGTGAGCGACGAGGACATGGCCGGCCACACCGTGGTGACGGGCAATCGGTTCACCGGCGAGCCGCCGGCCACGCCCGTGTCGATCCGCGTGGACCCCGCCGTGGACGAGGACAACCTCTCGGACGCCGCCGAGGCGCCCGTGAGCCGCTGTGCCGTGTTCCGCGATGGCGCGGCGCCGCGAGTGGTGGACGAAGGCACCGAGGTGGGCGACCGGGTCTGCCGTGAAGGCCTGCTCACGCGCGCCCCCTAGCCGAGGGTCACCCTCTCACCTCCGCGCGAACCCGCCCACCACCATCCCGGCCGACCGCTCCAGGTAGTCGACGAAGGCCGGCCCCACGCCCACCTCCACCAGGGCCTCCCGCGTCCACGGAGGCCGGTGGGGCGCGAACTCCGGCATCGCCGAAGCCCGCGGCCAGTCCGGGTGGGCGATGCCCGCACGGCCCAGCACCACCACGTCCACGCCGAGCGCCCGCGCCTCCTCCGCGTCATGGAGGGTCCAGATGCCCCCCGGTGCGAAGAGCGCGACGTCGGGCGGCAGGGCGTCCCGGAAGGCGCGCACGATCGACCCCGCCTCCGGCTCGTGCGGGGGCGCGCCGCGCACGTCGCCCAGCGACAGGTGCACGAAGTCCACGCCGTCCTCGGCCAGCCAGCGCCCCACCTGCACGCTGTCGGCCAGCACCAGGCCACGACGCGCGAAGTGGTCCACCGGCGACAGGCGGACCCCCAAGGCGAAGTCCGTGCCCACTGCGGCGCGGATCGCCCGCGTGGTGTCGCGCAGCAGGCGGGCGCGCCCCTCGAGGTCGCCGCCCCAGGCGTCGGTGCGCGGGTTGTCGGCCGGGGCGAGGAACTGGGTGAACAGGTAGCCGTTGGCGCCGTGCACCTCGACGCCGTCGAAGCCGGCCTCCTTCGCCCGCAGCGCGGCGGCGACGAAGTCCTCGGTGACCTGGGCCAGGTCTGCCGCCGTGGCCGCCCGGGCGCCCTCGGGCCCCCCGGTCGACAGCCGCCGGGGCGCCACCTCGGCCTTCGCGCCGCCGTGATGCAGCTGCACCACCCGCGCCACGCCCTCGGCCCCGAGCGCAGCCGCCAGGCGCCGCAGGCCCGGCAGGTGGGCGTCGGACGCGATGCCGAGCTGGCCCGCCCACGCCTGGCCCTCCTCGCTCACCCACGCCGCACAGGTGCTGATCCACGAGAAGCCGCCCCGAGCCCGCCGCAGCAGCCAGCGCAGCTCGTCGTCGCCCAGGGTGCCGTCGGCGTGGGACTGGGTGTTCGTGAGCGGTGCCAGGGCGACGCGCCCGCCGAGGCGCAGGCCGGATCGCAGCGTGAGGGGCTGGTCGAGGGAGGACATGGGGCTCCTGGGCGGCCGACGCCCTCACCCGCAGGGCGGGCGCAGGCCACCCGGGACCACGGAGCGGGCTACGGCGGATCGTCCCCTCGCGGCCGACCGCCCCCCCGGAGTGCCGATGCGTCCCCTCGCCCTGCTCCTCCTCGCTGCCTGCACCCCCACCACGGCCACGCTCGTGGTCACCGTGGACGACCGGGAGCGCGTGGCGGCCGTGGGCGTGACGGAAGCCGCCGTCTGGCACGGCGAGGTGGACCACGAGGACGGCTTCAGCGAGGTGCGCGAGGACGCGGTCCTGCCCGCGCGCTTCGACGTGCCGCCGGGCGCCTACACGGTCCACGCCGCCCAGGGCACGGCCAACGCGGGCGCCGACGTGACGGTGGTGGCCGGCGAGACGCGCGAGGTGGCCCTGGAGCTCGTGTTCTCGGAGTGAGACGTGAGGCGTGAGGCTCACGGCAGCGGGTCGAAGCGCTCCGGCAGGTGCTCGGGCTTCACCAGGCGCGCCGCGGCCTCCTCGCCCAGGCGGTCGAGGATGGGCACGTCGTCGGGCTCGTCCATGCACCACGTCGTCGTGCTCGCACTCCAGCATGGGGGCGGTCCCCGATCGGGTCGGCGAGCTCGGCCTCCCGCGCCTCGAGGTCGTACCGGGCCTCGAGCCCCAGGCGACCCGGCAGCGTGCGCCCGCGGTTCGGGGTGTCGGGCACCTCGTGCACCGCGTGGGCGCCGCCCTCGCCGCGACCGGCGAAGTCATCCACCGTGACCGTTCGGCCCACGGTCACCGACACCCGCAGCGAGGCACCGCGCAGGCACCGACCGGACGTCAGATCCCGTTGATCGCGGCCACCGGCTCCACGCGCGCCGCCTTCCACGCCGGGTACAGCGACACGCTCGTGGTGATGCCGATCACCGCGAGCATGTCGAGCAGCGTGCGGCGCACGGGTAGGTAGGGGTGGATGGTGCCGGAGATGTCGTAGCCGCCGATGTCGGCGCTGCCCTCGATGCCCGCCAGCGCGGTGAAGTCCACCCCGGTGTGCCCCAGGTGGAGCACCAGCCCTCCGCCCAGCGCCGCCCCCACGAGGGAGGCCGACACGCTGAGCATCAGCGCCTCGACGAGCACCATCCCGAAGAGGGTGAGCGGCGACGTGCCCAGCGCGAGCATCAGGCCGAGCTCCCGCAGCCGCTCGAACACGCTCATGAGCACGGCGTTGAGCACGGCCAGGCTGACGATGGCGAACAGGAGGAGGAAGGTGGCGTCGCCGCCGGCGCGGTCCATCTTGATGAAGTCCCCCAGCTCGGGCACGGCCTCGGCCCACGTGAGCACCTCGGTGTCGGGGAGCTCGGCCTGCAGGGCGTCGGCCACCGACCGGGCCCGCTGCAGATCGTCGAGCACCACCGCCACGCGGTGCACCGCACCCGGCGCCACGAGCAGCTGCTGCAGGCTCTGCAGGTGGGTGACCACCATGCCCCCGTCCACCTCGTCGGAGCCGGTGGCGAACACCCCCACCACCCGCGCGAGCAGCGACTGCACCTCCCCTGCCGCCTGCACCATCAGCACCACGCGATCGCCCGTCTCCAGGCCCATGCGCTCGGCCGTGGCGCGCCCCACCACCGCCTGCGCCACCCGCCCGGGGGCGTCGTCGAGCCACGCGCCGTCCACCATCGAGGCGGGCAGGATGGAGGCATCCCGCTCGGTGACCGCGTCGACCCCCAGGGCCAGCAGGTTGGCGCTGCCCCCCGTGCCCTGCAGGAGCACCGCCGCCTCGGCGCGCGGCGCGACGAGCGCTCCGGGCACGGCGCGCGCCGCCGCCAGCACCCGATCGGGGTGAGGCAGCGGCGTGGGCGCGAAGACGTCGAGGTCACGCACCTGGATGCTCACGTGCCCGGCACCCGAGCGCGCAGCCGTGTCGACGGCGCGCCGGTAGCTGCCCTCCGACACGCCCACCGCCACGATCAGCATCACCAGGCCCGCCGAGATCGTGACGCCGGTGATCACCGACCGCCGCGCGTACCGGACCACGTTGCGCCACGCGAGCCGCACCGTGAGCAGCAGACCGGTCATGGGCTCCTCCTCAGCTCTGGTGCATCGCGACGGCGGGATCGAGGCGGGCCGCCCGCAGCGCCGGCAGCAGGCTCGCGAGCACGGCCACCACGAACAGGCCGGCGCAGGGCACGACGAAGGCCTCGAGGCTCACCGCACCGTGCAGCACCGGCTCCATCGCGACACCCGCGAACACGATGTCGCCGGAGCTGTCGGAGAAGTCGAGTCCCCAGGCCACCAGGTACCAGGACATCGCGCCGCCGAGCGCCACGCCCCCCACCACCGACACCGCCCAGAGGGCCAGCGACTCGAACACCACCAGGGCCACCATCTGTCGGGGGCGCAGGCCGATCGCGATGAGGATGCCGAGCTCGCGGGTGCGCTCGGCCACGCTCATCAGCAGCGTGTTCATCGCGCCCATCCCGGCCGTGATCAGCACGATGGCCACGCTCACCAGGGTCCACGTGCCCGTCAGCGCGTACATCTCGGCCATGAAGGGGTTGAGCGCCTTCCAGGACCGCACCACGTGCGTGGCCAGGGGATCGACGGCCACCTTGTTCGGCTGGGGCGGCAGCTCCGCGCCCTCCGTCGGCCCCTCGCTCAGCACGCCCGTCCAGTCCGACCGCACGGCGAAGTCGCGCGTGACCGCCACGGCCGCCTCGGGGTCCGACACTCGCGCCACCACCGTGTGCGCCCCGCGCAGCGCCAGGAGATCCTCGCTGGCGGCCAGGGTGATCCAGGCCGTGCCGCGGTTGGCGGTGTCGGAGTGCAGGTCGGCCACGCCCACCACGGTCCAGAGCGCGCTGCCGAGCGAGCCGTCCGCCGCGCCCGTGAGGCACACCACCTCGGACCCCAGGGAGGCCTCCAGACGGCGCGCCAGGCCCAGCCCCAGCACCACCTCGCCCGGAGCCTGCACGAAGCGGCCCTCCACCACGTCGTGCGGCCACCGGCTCACGCCCCCTTCGCGCTCCGGGTCCAGCCCCCACACGTCGGCGCCCGACGAGATGTCGCCCACCGCGAGCAGCGCCGGCGTGTGCACCCGCGCGGTGGCGGCGAGCACGCGCGGGTCCGCCGTGAGCGCGGCCACCACGGCGTCGGCGTCCTCCACCGCGTCGAAGATGTTGGGCGCCAGCAGCTGGCCCGGATCCTGCACCTGGAGGTGGCCGTAGGTGCCGCCCACCATCGCGTCGATGGCCGCCTTCGTGTACCCGTCCACCAGCACCCAGGTGACGATGGCGAGGCCGAGGCCGCCCCCCAGCGCGAGCACGGTGATGGCGGTGCGACGCGCGTTGCGCGCCAGGTTGCGGGTGCCGATCTGCACCAGCCGCAGGATCACGGGCCACCTCCCGCGGGCATCATGGCGCGGCGCGGCCTGCCCACGCCACCCCGGCACCCCGGCGTCCACCTCCCCGGACCCCGGGCACGGTGCCGCCGCCCGCGTTCCAGGGGATCGCCACAGGAGGCCCCATGCCCGACGTCACCGTGTCCTTCGCCACCAACCGCAACCCGCTGCCCCGCGAGCGGAACATCCGGGACTTCGGCGTGGAGTTCAACCACGCCCGCCCCGACGAGCTCCGGTATGGCAAGGCGCTGCTGGCCGATCCCGGCCTCGCCTTCGACGACGCCCTCGCCGTGGAGGCCTGGGTGCGGGGGCACGCTCCCCGCCTCGAGGTCTTCGGGGAGCGGCCGCGCAAGGGGGCGCGCCCGCCGGTCTACGGCTCCTCGCAGCTCTTCGACAAGCTCCAGGCGCTCATGCGCGAGAAGGGTCGCGACACGCTGATCTACGTGCACGGCTACAACACCACCTTCGGCGAGGCCCTCGCCACGGCCTACGGCCTGCAGTGGCACCTGCGCACCCGGGGGCCGCAGGGCATGCGGCCGTGCAACGTGGTGCTCTTCTCGTGGCCGTCCGACGGGAAGATGACGCCCTTCACGGCCTACCGCTCCGACCGCGACGACGCCGAGCTCACCGGCCGCGCGCTCGGTCGCATGCTGCTGCGCATCGGCAGCCTGCTGAAGGAGGTGGCCACCGACGACGCCTGCGACGGCCGGGTGCACCTGATGTGCCACTCCATGGGCAACCACGTGCTCGAGCACGCGATGCGCGCCGTGCACGACAACCTCCCCGGCCGCCTGCCGCGCATCTTCCACGAGGTGCTGCTGCTGGCCTCGGACGTGGACGCCGACGCGCTGCAGGAGGTGTCGAAGCTGGCGCTGGTGGCCAACCTCGCGCGGCGGGTCACCGTGTACCACAACCGCCGTGACGCGGCGCTCGCCACCTCCGACCTCACCAAGGGCAACCCCGACCGCCTCGGCCACGCAGGGCCGGCGAACATGGCGCTGCTCCCGGCGAAGGTGGACGTGGTGGACTGCACCGCCGTGCGTCACCCCTTCCCCCACCACGGCTACCACCTGGCCACGGAGGTCCTCGCCGACGTGGCGGTCACGCTGGGGGGCGAGCCGCGGGGTCCGGCCGGCTGGAACCCGGCACATGGACGGTGGGTGCTCTAGACGGCGAAGGCCGGCCCGGCCCTCATCCTCCGCGGAGCCGGGCCACCGCGCCGCGGAGGGTCCAGCCGGGCGGCAGCGCGTCGAGCTCCACCACGTTCCCGTCGGGATCCCGCACGAAGACGGCCTCCACGCCCGTGGGGAAGGTCACGCGCTCCCGGATGGGAAAGCCCGCCGCCTCCAGGGTGCGCACGGCCGCGTCGAGGTCGTCGCAGACCAGGGCCATGTGCGTGTACCCGGGGGGCTTGCTGCCCGACACGTCCATCAGCAGGTTGACCATGTCGGGGGACGGCGCGTTGAGGATCAGGTTGATCTCGAGGTCGGCAGCCGGGTGGTGGAGCAGCGCCACCGGCTCGGGCCCCACGGGCCCTGCCACCAGCTCGAAGCCGAGGATCTCGTAGAAGGCGGCGGCACGGCGCAGGTCGTGCACGCGGATGCCCACGTGGGCGAGACCTCGGATCGCGAACGACATGGTGGACTCCCGTGCCCGGCGGCCTATCCCGTCGGCACCGGGCGCCGGCAGCGCGGCGGGCCGCCCGCGCGGGCTGGACGCGCCGACACCGAACGTGTACCTAGGGCACCCAATCCCCGGGGGGCCGGGCGGTCGCGCGCCAGACCTCCATGGACGACCCCGACGCAGCCACGCAACGGGTCCAGGGTCGCCCCCATGTCCAGCACCCCCGTCGTGCCAGACCAAGGATCCGGACCCGGTGACGCCACCGCGGGGGACGCCCTCGCACGCTTCGTCGACCCCGACGCCCGGCCGCTGCCGGTGCGCCCGGCGGAGGGGGTGGCCTGGCTGCTGCTCCTCGCCTTCCTCGTGGTGAGCCGCTGGGGCGTGGCGCCCGACTTCCTCCTCGAGTGGGACTCGGCCAACTACGCCCTCGCCATCCAGCACTTCGACGTCTTCGAGCACCAGCCCCACGCGCCCGGCTCCCCCGTCTTCGTGTTGCTGCTCGATCTGGCCGCCCTGCTCGGCGACGGCACGGTCACCCCCTTCCTCGTGGTGAACGCGCTGCTCGGCGCCACAGCCCTGCTCGGCGTGGCCTACCTCGTGCGGCGCGTGGCCGGCCCGTGGGGCGCCTGGCTCGCGGCGGCCGGCGTCGCCCTGTCGCCGCCCTTCTGGTACCACGGGGCCGCCAGCACCGCGTACGTCGCGGAGTGCTTCCTCAGCGTGTCCACCGCGGCGCTGGCGGTGGCGATGGCCCGAGGTCGCCTCGCGCTGCCCTGGGGCATGCTGCTGGCCGCCCTGGCGATGGGCATCCGTCCGAGCGGCGTGGTCACCCTGCTGCCCGTCGTGATCGTCGGGGCCGCCCTCGCCCGGCCGCGACCGCGCGACTGGATGGTCGGCGCCATCGCGGGTGCGGTGGGCATGCTGGCGTGGGCGGTGCCCACGGTGGTGCTCAGCGGCGGCTGGACCCGCTTCGCGGCGGCGAACGACGCCCTGTCGGACTGGCAGCTCGAGCTGGGCAGCATCCTGGTGGGCGACCTGTCCCAGGTGGTCCCGCGCAGCACCCGGCTCGGCCGCTACCTCTTCGACGCGGCGAACGCGCTGTGGCCCGTGATGCTCGTGGCGCTCGTCGTCCGCGGTCGCTCCGCCACGCACGCCCTGCCCCGCGGCACGCTCCTGTTCTTCGCAGCGTGGATCCTGCCCGGCACGGCGATCTACGTCTTCCACCACCTCGCGAAGAGCGGGTACGTCCTCACCCTCGTCCCCGTCTTCTTCACCGTGCTGGCGCTCGCGGTGGCCAGCGCCCTGCAGGTGCTGGGCGATGCGGACCGGCGACGCGCCGCGCAGGGCCTCGGCCTGATGGCCACGGTGTACGTCGCGCTCAACCTGGCGGGCTTCTGGTACGCCATCCCGCCCGACCTGCTGCTGCGCAAGGACGCGTACTGGTCCGACCTGCCGTCGCACGTGATGCTCACCGGGGACTACGGGCGCTTCGGCCTGCGCTACCGCACCCACGCCGCGCAGAACGTCGACCGGCTCGTGGACGGCCTCGACCCCGAGGAGGACCTCGTCGTCTTCCTCTTCGGCAGCCACGAGCTCCACCGGCTCCAGCTCTACTACCACCCGGACCACTGGCTGGTGGCGGCCTCGGTGGACCACGGCCTGGCCCACGAGACCGGCACCGACACCACCTTCGGGGAGTTCCAGCTGGTGGTGCTGCGTGCCACCCGCGACGGCATGTCGTGGGCCGAGCCCACGCACGTGCTCGCGTCGGACGGCGTGCTCGACCTGGAGCGCGTCGAGCGGGCCCTGCCGCTGCCCCTGCGTCGGGAGCCTCGCCGCATCGTGGTGATCTACACCTGCCCGCCCTGCTTCCTGCCGCTCGGGCCAGGCGTGGTGGAGATCGCCCACCCCCACATCGGCGCCGGCTTCCGCGCCGCCGTCCTGGCCCCGGAGTGCCCGATCGGCGAGGCCGCCGACAACGCCGCCACCCAGGTCAAGTTTTCGCTTGCTGGTGCTGCCTGCATGCAGTAAACAGGGCCCCAGCGAGGAGGTGCCATATGGCTCGCTTGGACAAGAGTGCGTACGTTCTGGCCGTCGTTGCCACCCTCGGGTTCGCTGCCGCTTGCGGCACGCCGGACGCGAAGGACACCGACGACACCGACACCGACGCGACCGACACGGACGATACCTACACGGGTATGACCGAGGTCGACGCGAACACGGGCTGGCGCCTGCAGTTCGCGGCGGTGGACTGGAAGTCCGAGGGCTGATCCTCGGCTCCAGTCGGCGAAGGCCTCGGCCCTCGCCGGTACGCCAAGACAGGCCATGTCGGTTCGCCGACATGGCCTGTCTCACTTTCTGGGCCGTCTCGCTGGAGCCACCTGCTGCATCACGAGACGTCGCTTGCACGTCAGGCGGATGTCAACTGGACCTGCCCTGCAGGCACACGCGACCTCGCTCGCCGGGGCGAAGCGCGGGCGCCTGCGTGACCTTCCGGCAACCCGGGCCGGTCCACGATGCGTGCGGGACGGAGCGGCACGGGGAGGCGGCAGCGCCCTCCCCGCCTGACCTCACTCGCTGGCGACCTCGTCCTCGTCGAGCCCGGGCTGCTGCTCGCGGAGCAGCTCGTAGTCGATGGACACGTCGGACAGCGCCGGCGGGATGAAGTCGGGCATCTCGATCGAGTTGCGCTGGCTGTCGTACACGAAGCCGAAGCACCGGGTGTGCTCGTGGCGCTTGTCGCACACCTGCGCCAGCGTGGGCTTGGGCGGCTTGGTGTCGAGGTCGATGCCCTCCCAGCGCTGGCCCTGGTCGTCGAGCCACACCGAGATCGTGCCCGGCACGGGGACCTCGGACAGGAAGTACTCGTCGCGCAGACCGGCGGCCTGCAGGCCCAGCTGGTCGAGCACCGGCTGCCAGTCCTGCTCGCAGATGTCGAAGGCGATGCCGCCCACCGCCGAGGTGACGTTGAGGTACCGGCTGCCAGGGGTCCAGTCGAGACCACCGCAGGCCTTGCCCGGGATGCCCACGATGGACGAGAAGGTGACCGGGATGTCGGCGTCGCGCTTCAGGGTGCGCAGGTAGTCGATGAACTCGTTGAGCTCGATGCGCGTGGACTGATCCTCCTCGTCGGAGATGACCACGATGTGGAGCGCGGCGTCGTCGCGGTAGAAGCCCGCGTTGGCCGCGGCCAGCGTGGAGCTGGGCGTGGCGAGGGCCGCGTACGCCGCGTCGATGCCCTGCTCGGTGGCCGAGCCGTCGGTGCCGAGGTTGACCATCGTGCGGAACAGCGAGATCGGGTCGTTGACCTCGGGGGTGAGGTAGCTGAACCCGAGCGCCTTGCGGAGCTTGCCCGAGTGGCCGCCTGCATCCATGTCGGTGGAGACCACGCCGATGTGCCAGTCGAGGCCCGAGTCGAGGAAGTAGTTGATGAAGGCGAAGAAGTTGGTGCCCAGCGCCTGCTGCTCGTCGGACATGGAGCAGGAGTTGTCGACCACCCAGAGGATGTCGACCTCGGGCACCGTGGTCTGACGGATCACATCCGTCTTCCGCGGCGTGGAGAGCGGCGGGGCGTCGCCCTTGCCGCGGCCGACGTTGTTCAGCAGGATGTTCGGCTCTTGGCAGCCCGACACCACGGCGAGGGTGGCGAGCAGCAGCGAGAGCGGGCGAACCATGTCGACCTCCGAACGGACCTTGCACACCAGGCGAGGGACAGCCCGGTGACGACGGAGTGTAATACCCGACGAGCGCGACGATCGAAAGGGGGAAGTCAGGCAATCGCCCGCGGCGGCGGCCTCAGGGCGTCGGCAGCCCCTCCTCCCGCGAGAAGCCCTCGCGCTCGAGGATCACGAACTGCACACGGCGGTTGAGCGCGTGGTCGCTCTCGTCCTTGGCGTTCGGCACCACGACCTGGTCCTCGCCATACCCGCGGGCGCCCAGCCGGCCCCGATCCACGCCGCGGGCGACCAGCGCATCGACGACCGACTCCGCGCGCCCCTGCGACAGGGTGCGGTTGTAGTCGGCGCGGCCACGCTCGTCGGTGTGCCCCTGCACCTCGACGCGGGCGATGTCCTGGTAGGCGAGCAGCACCCTCGCGATGCTGTCGAGCACGGGGGTGGAGCGCTCGCTCAGCACCGCGCTGTCGAACTCGAAGTAGATCCGGTCGGAGATCACCACCTCCTGCTTCACGACGTCGACCTCGGCGAGCACCTCGTCGGGGCACCCGTCCATGTCGTCCACGCCGTTGACGATCTCGGGCTCGTCCGGGCAGCCGTCCACCTCGTCCAGGAAGGAGTCGAGGTCGTTGTCGGGATCGGGGCAGCCGTCGCCGTCCTTCCACCCGTCCACGTCCTCGGGCCGCAGGGGGCAGCCGTCGTCCACGTCGGGCACGCCGTCGAGGTCGTTGTCGAGGTCGGGGCAGCCGTCGTCGTCCTCGAAGTCGTCCAGGTCCTCCGCCTCGTCGGGGCAGCCGTCGTCGGCGTCGAGCAGGCCGTCCTGGTCGTTGTCGGTGTCGGGGCAGCCGTCGGCGTCCTCGAAGCCGTCGAAGTCCTCGGGATCGTCCGGGCAGGGATCCTCGCGATCGATCACGCCGTCGCCGTCGCGATCCTTGCGGCCGCGGAACACTCCGCCGATCTGCACGAAGGCGCGCACGTCAGGCGTGCCGAAGCCGTGCGACAGGCCCGGGCCCGCACCGAACTTCAGGAAGACGGGCAGCTCGGGGGGGATCCACGCGAAGGCGCCCACCAGCTCCACCGGCGTGTGGAGCCGGTCGAAGGAGGGATCCACCCCGCCGGGCGTGGCGTTGGGGATGACGACGGTGCCGCCGGTGAGCTCGAGCTGCACCTCGAACCGCTCCTCGCCGCCGAAGGGCACACCCAGGGCGCCGCTGAAGCGCAGCTCGTCGTCGGGCACGATGGTGCCCACCGCCTGCTGGGGGCGCGCGAGGAGGGCGTAGCCGACGCCCGCGCTGAAGCGGAAGTGCCGCCAGTGGCCGCCGAAGGCCGCGTCGAGACCCACCGTGGGCCCGCCCGCGCCGGCGAAGGCGCCCTGCGTGCCGGTGGGCACCGAGACCCAGGGCGTGATCGACAGCGCGACCTTCGAGCGATCGCCGCGCCGCAGGGGGAAGAAGCCCACCGAGATGGTGACGTCGCCGATGCCCACCGTGGCACCCGACCCGTACTCGGCCGCGATGCGCTTCGCGTCTTCCGAGCTCTCGACGATCTGGAGGATGGGCATCGACACGCCGGCGTTGAGCCAGTCGAGCGGCGCGTACGACACGCCGAGGTCGAGACCGATCATGTGGTCGACGACGCCAGCGAGGCGCTCCCCGGTGTCGGGGTCGCCGATCTCGAAGGGGTGCAGCGCGTAGTTCGCCGTGAGCGAGCCGATGAACATGCCCTTGTCGACATGCTCGGCCTCGCGCGCCCGGGTGAAGCCCAGACGCTGCGGCAGCGGATCGAAGCGCTGGATGTCGATGGAGGCCTGGGCCCTGGCGGGCTCCGCCCACAGCACGGCCCCGAGGATCAGCCAGCCCGACCGAAGCCACCTCCGACGACGGCTGCCCACGAGCAGACCGACCAGGGCGAGCAGCCCCCACCCGAGCGAGGACGGGCCACGGCGCTGGGCGCACCCGCCACCCTGGTTCACCCCGGGCTGCAGCGGATCCAGGCCGAGCTCCACCTCGAGCCCGTCCGACAGGCCGTCGCCGTCGGTGTCGGGGTCCAGCGGATCCGTCCCGAGATCGAGCTCCTCGCAGTCGAAGAGGCCGTCGCCGTCGGTGTCGGGATCCAGCGGGTCCGTCCCGAGCACCAGGACCTCCTCGCCGTCGGTGCAGCCGTCGTCGTCGGTGTCGGGGTCGAGGGGATCGGTCTCGGTGGGCTGGCGCGCACCGTCGCCGTTCACGTCCTCCTCGCCATCGGAGAGGAAGTCGTCGTCGGTGTCGGCGTCGAGCGGATCCGTGACCGACCCGGGGTCGGCATCCGGGATGAACACGGCGGGATCGGTGTCGGTGGGATGACCGCGGGTCAGGCCCACCTCGGTGCCGTCCTGCACGCCGTCGCCGTCGCTGTCGACGTCGAGCGGGTCGGTGGGACCGATGGCCGCCAGCGGCCCCTCGCCGAGGTGCTCCACCCGGTCGGTCAGGCCGTCGTCATCGGTGTCGGCGTCGAAGGGATCGGTGCCGATGTCCTCCTCGACGTCGTCGCAGAGGCCGTCGCCGTCGCTGTCGCCCGTGCTGTCGTCGCCGAAGCAGACGTCCTCGGGGTCGCAGACGCCGTCGCCGTCGCTGTCGACACCGCCCTCGAGCACGCAGGGCGCAGGGTCGTCGCAGTCACCGTCGCCGTCCTGGTCGTCCAGGGGGTCGTCGGGGCAGGGATCGAGGTCGTCGCAGACGCCGTCGCCGTCGCTGTCGCCCAGCGCGTCGTCGCCCTCGCACACGTCGAGGTCGTCGCAGATCCCGTCGCCGTCGCTGTCGCCCAGCGCGTCGTCGCCCTCGCACACGTCGAGGTCGTCGCAGATCCCGTCGCCGTCGCTGTCGCCCAGCGCGTCGTCGCCCTCGCAGAGGTCGTCCGGATCGCAGACGCCGTCGCCGTCGGCATCGCCGAGCGGCCCGCAGTCGTCGCCGGAGTCACCGCTGTCGCCGGAGTCACCCGAGTCGCCGGAGTCACCCGAGTCGCCGGAGTCACCGCTGTCGCCAGAGTCGCCGGAGTCACCGCTGTCGCCGGAGTCACCCGAGTCGCCGGAGTCGCCGGAGTCGCCGCTGTCGCCAGAGTCACCCGAGTCGCCGGAGTCACCCGAGTCGCCGGAGTCACCCGAGTCGCCGGAATCACCCGAGTCGCCGCTGTCGCCGGAGTCGCCGCTGTCGCCGGAGTCGCCGCTGTCGCCAGAGTCGCCGCTGTCGCCAGAGTCGCCGCTGTCGCCCGAGTCACCGCTGTCGCCGGAGTCACCCGAGTCGCCGCTGTCGCCGGAGTCACCGCTGTCGCCGGAGTCGCCGCTGTCGCCAGAGTCACCGCTGTCGCCGGAGTCACCGAGTCGCCAGAGTCGCCCTGAGTCGCCGCTGTCCCCGAGTCGCCGCTGTCGCCGGAGTCACCGCTGTCGCCGGAGTCACCCGAGTCGCCGGAGTCACCGCTGTCGCCGGAGTCACCCGAGTCGCCGGAGTCACCGAGTCGCCGGAGTCCCGGAGTCGCCGCTGTCGCCCGGAGTCGCCGCTGTCGCCAGAGTCACCTGAGTCGCCGGAGTCACCTGTCGAGTCGCCGCTGTCGCCGGAGTCGCCGCTGTCGCCGGAGTCACCGTCGCCGTCGCCGGAGTCACCGCTGTCGCCGGAGTCACCGCTGTCGCCGCTGTCACCCGAGTCGCCGCTGTCACCCGGAGTCGCCGCTGTCGCCCGGAGTCGCCGCTGTCGCCAGAGTCACCGCTGTCGCCGCTGTCACCGGAGTCGCCGGAGTCGCCGCTGTCGCCGGAGTCACCCGAGTCGCCGGAGTCGCCGGAGTCGCCCGAGTCGCCGGAGTCGCCCTGTCGCCGCTGTCGCCAGAGTCACCCGAGTCGCCGGAATCACCCGAGTCGCCGGAGTCGCCGCTGTCGCCAGAGTCGCCGCTGTCGCCAGAGTCGCCGCTGTCGCCAGAGTCACCGGAGTCGCCGCTGTCGCCGGAGTCGCCGGAGTCGCCGCTGTCGCCGGAGTCGCCGGAGTCGCCAGAGTCGCCGGAGTCGCCGCTGTCGCCGGAGTCGCCGGAGTCGCCGGAGTCGCCGGAGTCGCCGGAGTCGCCGCTGTCGCCGGAGTCACCGAGTCGCCGGAGTCGCCGCTGTCGCCCGAGTCACCGGGTCGCCGCTGTCGCGGAGGTCGCCGAGTCGCCGGAGTCGCCGCTGTCGCCAGAGTCGCCGCTGTCACCCTGTCGCCGGAGTCGCCGCTGTCACCCGAGTCGCCGCTGTCGCCAGAGTCGCCGCTGTCGCCAGAGTCACCGCTGTCGCCAGAGTCGCCGCTGTCGCCAGAGTCGCCGTCACCGCTGTCGCCGGAGTCGCCGCTGTCGCCCGAGTCGCCCGCTGTCGCCGAGTCGCCGCTGTCGCCAGAGTCGCCGCTGTCGCCAGAGTCGCCGCTGTCGCCAGAGTCGCCAGAGTCGGAGTCGCCAGAGTCGCCCGAGTCGCCGCTGTCGCCAGAGTCACCGCTGTCCCCGGAGTCACCGCTGTCCCCGGAGTCACCGCTGTCGCCAGAGTCGCCACTGTCGCCAGAGTCGCCACTGTCCCCGCCATCGTCGTCACAGTGACCTGGACCGGTGCGGCCGTTGTTGTAGTCGTCGAGCAGGTCGGCGAGATCGGTGGCGAGGCTGCGGTCTCGCCGGTCGATCGAGCAGTCCTCGAGCAGCGCGGCCGCCACGGCCAGCGCGTCGGCCACGTCGGCCGGCACGGAGGCCGACTCCGCGTTGAGGGTGGCCGCGATCCACTGGTGCACCAGGATCAGCCAGGCATCGCCCCGGGGAGGGGTCTGGAGGAGCTCGAGCCAGGTGTGGCCGCACAGCTCGGCGTCTTCGGGGAGCGGCCACGGGATGCGCTTGTGGGGCTGGCTGGCGCCGGCGTGGTGGGTCTTCCACCAGCCCTGCGTGTAGGTGCAGCCGTACTCCTCCTCCTCGTCACACTCGTCATCGTGATGACCGTGGTCGTCATCGTCGTCGCACTCGTCGTCGTGATGGCCGTGGTCGTCGTCGCACTCGTCGTCGTCGTGCCCGTGGTCGTCGTCGTCGCACTCGTCGTCGTGGTGCCCGTGGTCGTCGTCGCACTCGTCGTCACGGTCGTGCCGATCGTCGTCGCGGCAGGTGTCGTCGTGGTCCCAGCCCCAGCCATCGCCACAGTCCCCGCCGTCCTTCCACTTCCAGCGATCGCCGCCGCGCAGCAGCGTGACCTGGCCGATCTCGGGGGCGAGCTCCGAGGCGTCGGCGGCGCTCGTGTCGACGACCTGGGCGCCGGGATCGATCGCCGGCGCGCAGGCGAGCAGGAGGACCGTGCTCCCGCCCCGCACCAGGTGCGACACGAACGACACTCGGCCCCGAGCAGCTTGCTGCGACATCCCCAGACTCCCGATGGCGTGCTCTGGACGGGCACCCCAGCGCCCGTCCCGCCCGACCTCCTTCCCGCGCGCTGCCTGGGCCTCGCCGAAGCGCAGGCCAGACCCGCCGATCCGGAAGGTCGGACTCGACCCGTACTTTACCTCGTCCTTGCGCGATTCGCCTAAAGTTGCAGGGCAAGCGACCGAGGGCACCGCCCGATGGACCGGGTACCCTCCACTATCGGCTCTACCTTTGCTTTCGGTTCTGCATGCAACCTGCACGACACACCCCTGGAGCCGACGACGACGGATCCGGCGTGGCGCCGGACCTGTCGCGGTACCGCACCGAGGCCCTCGGCGACCGCATCGCCGCGGTGCTCTCGCTCCCGGGGCGCCTGGCCGAGCTCGCGACGACGCTCGCGGGTGTCGTGCTCGCCGTGCAGCTCACCGTGGTCGCCTGCACCGTGGGCGTGGGGGCCCCCTGGTGGGCATGGGCCGTCGCGGCCGCGTACGGGCTGGCCGTGGGCCTGGTGCTGGGCGCCACCGCCGCCCTGCTCCGCCTCGCCCACGCGGAGCTCGGTCGCGCGCAGGAGCTGCTCACCGAGCTGCTCCGCGTCACCATCCTGATGCTGGGGGACCTCGACGACCTGCGCTCGGGCGCGGTGCCGGTCCCGGGCGCCGGCGCGCTCGTGCGCTCCTCCTGGGAGCAGGTGGTCGCCCCCCTCGTCGTGGGCGCAGCACAGCGGCAGCTCGGCAGGTGGGGCCGGCCCGCGGGCTGGATCCTGCGCGCGCTGGTGGGCCGGGGGGTGCGGAGCATGGCCGACACGCTGGAGCACCCTCGGGCGCGGTCGCGGTCGTCCGTCGTGCCGCCGGTCCTCGAGGACGCCGCGGCCACCCTGGAGGGCACGGCACCACCTCCCGACGCGGAGGTGCGGAGTCGGCTCGCCTCGCTGGCCTCCGCGCTCGTCCAGGCCGGATCCGGCGTGACCTCGGTCGCGTCCCGCCTGCGCCGCCTCCTGCTCCCGCTCTGGATCGCCTTCGGCCTCGCCTGTGCTGCCGCAGCGACCCCGCTGGTGGCCTGGGTGTGGTGGACCGGCGGCTGAGGCCTCCCGGCTACTGGTGGTAGCCCAACGCCTCCAGGCCCTCGCGCAGCTCGGCATCCTGGACGCCGGGATCCGGCTCGGTGGGCGCGGCGTGCTCCGGCGTGCCCTCGCGCCAGCGGGCGAGGTCGGCCTGCAGCGCCGCCACCCGCTCAGGCTCGCCGTCGGCGAGGTCGCGCAGCTCGCGTGGATCGCGGGCGAGGTCGTAGAGCTGGACGTCACCGTCGGAGCCCTCGACGACCTTGAGGTCCCCCTCCTCCAGGGCCTGCCAGGTGACGTGGAAGCGCGACAGGTCCACCGTGGGGTGCCGCGCCACCAGCCGGTCGAGGGCCATGGGCGCCACCGCGTTGAACTCGCTGACGGCGGCGTCGGGCCCGAGCGGCGCCGTGCGGGACGCGAGCTGTGCCTCCATCGCCTCGGTGAGCGGGAGCTCCGCCATCCGGGCCACGTCCACCAGGGCATCGGCCACCGAGACCCGGTCCGCGCTCCGTCCGGCCTCGAGGTGCCCCTTCCACGACACGACGAGCGGCACGCGCGTGAGCTCCTGGTGGATGGCGTACTTGTGGAGCAGCAGGCCGCGCTCCCCCACCTGCTCCCCGTGGTCGGAGGTGAGCACGATCACCGTGTCCTCGAGCAGCTCGCGGCGCTCGAGCACCTCCACCAGCGCGCGGAAGGCCGCGTCCAGATCCAGCAGCGTGGCGTCGTAGAGCTGCGAGATCGCGTCGAGCTCCAGCTCGTCGTAGGTCTCGACGCCCGCCATGTGGTCGTGGAAGGCATCCATCGTCTGGGGGATGTGCTTGGCCAGCTCCTGCGCGCCCGGCGACATCACGGCCAGACGCGCGGCCGCCGACGGGATGCGCGGCAGGTGCGCCTCCATGAGGTTGACGAAGGCGAACCAGGGAGCGTCGCCGCGGCGACGGCGGTCCAGCCAGGCGTCGAGCGCGGCCGCGGCCACGGGCCCCGACTCCTTCACGAGGTAGCGGCTGGTGGCGGGCTGGCCCTCCCACCGGGGAGACAGCGGCGTGCTGGCGTCGTCGAGCAGCAGCTTCGACGCGATGTGGGCCCGCACGTCGGGGAGCCAGCGCTTCGACCACGGGCGCTCCACCACCGCGAAGCCGTCGAGCAGGCCGGTGTCCTTGCCCATGTACGGATTGGCCACGTAGGCCCACGTGGCGTAGCCGCGCTCACGGAGCGCCTCCGCGAAGGTCACGAACTCCGGGTCCAGGCGCGTGTGGGCCGCGTTCACGCCGTGGGTGCGACCCGGCAGCCCGGTGAACAGGCTGGCGTGGCTGGGCAGCGTCCACACCCCGGGCGACACCGCGCGCTCGTGCACCACGGCGCGCTGCGCAGCCCAGGCGGCCGTCCAGGGCGTGGTGGGCTTGGGGTAGCCGTAGAGGCTGGTGCGGTCGGCACGCACGGTGTCCCAGACCACGACCAGGACGTTCGGCGAGCCCTCGGGGGCCGCGGCGCGACGGGCGGCGGCGGGCGTCGTCTGCGGCGTCCCGGGTGCGCAGGTGCAGCCCAGCAGCCCCACCAGGAGCAGGGAGATCACGGTGCGGCCTCCGGGTCGGCCTTGTCGTCGAGGTAGCCGAGCACCTCCAGCCGCGCGCGGGTGGCGGCGTCGAGGGCCAGCGTGGGGTTGTCGTCGGGCCCGGCCAGGCCGGGATCGTACGGCGGGACCCGTCCGCGCCAGGCCTCGAGGCGACCGCACACCGTCGCGGCGCGCTCGGGGTCGGTGGCCGACAGGTCCTGCGTCTCCAGCGGGTCGTCGGGCAGCGCGTAGAGCTCGCGCGCGTCGTCGCTGCGCTCGATGCACTTGGCGTCGACCACCTCCACCGCCTGGTAGGTGCGCAGCCACGGCGCCCAGTCCAGCTCGGGGTGGATCTTCCCCACCCGCTCGAGCGCCTGGGGCGTGGCGTGGAGCAGCTCGCTGAAGGCCTCGTCGGGCTGCGCGTCGAGCGCGCGCAGGCTGCCCAGCGTGGCGTCGGGCAGCGGCGGCAGGCCGGCCAGATCGGCCACGGTGTTGGGCACGGCGAGCGTGGACACCACCTGCGCGACGCGCGCCGGGGGGAGCCCCTTGGGCCAGCGCACCACCAGCGGCACCCGCACCAGCGGCGCGTACACGCTGAACTTGTGGCCGATGCGGTGGTGCTCGCCGAGGTGCTCGCCGTGATCGCTCGTCACCACCACGATGGTGTCGTCGAGCAGGCCCTGGCCCTCCAGGCGGTCGAGCAGCACGCCCAGGGCCGCGTCCACGTCGCGCACCGCGGCGTCGTAGGTGGAGGCGATGACCTCGATCTCCTCGGCCGTGTAGGCGTGCTTGCCCAGGGTGTACGCGAGCAGGTTGCCGAAGGACTGGTCGAGCGTGAGCTGCTGGTGGATGCGGGAGGCGTCGAAGAGGGCCTCGCGGCTCGCCCTGCTGGGCACGCGCGGGACGTGGGCCTCCATGTAGTTGAGGGTGGCGAGCCACGGACGGGAGGTGTCGCTCCGCCCGCCGAGCCAGGCGAGCAGGGCGTCGGCGGCCACCGGGCCCGCGTCCTTCACCCGGTCCTTCGACCGGCCGGTCGGGTAGATCGTGGGCACCCAGCGCGGCGCCAGCGTGTTCGACGCGTCCTCCGGCAGCAGCTTGCCCATCGTGGCCTCGCGCGCCGCCGCCTTCCACCGCGGCGACCACGGGTGCTCCACCTCGTCGAAGCCCTGGGTGAGGTTGGTGTGCGTGGACAGGTAGGGGTTCGCCGAGAACAGCCAGGTGTCGTAGCCGTGCCCGCCGAAGTGCTCGGCCAGCGTGGTGAAGCGGTGGTCGAGCCACTTGTGCTGGGCGTCGGTGCCGTGGGTGCGCACCGGCACGCCGGTGAAGAGGCTGGCGTGGCTGGGCACGGTCCACATGCCGGGGCTCACGGCGCGCTCGTAGAGGACCCCCTCCTCGGCGAGGGCGGCCAGCCGCGGCGAGGTGGGCCGATCGTAGCCGTAGGCCGAGAGGTGATCGGCCCGCACCGTGTCCCACACCACGAGCAGGACGTTGGGTGCGCCGGGGCCCGCGACCTTCGTGGCCGGGACCTCAGGGCCCCCGGCACAGGTGCACCCGGCGAGCGCTCCGAGCAGCACGATCCACAGCGACCGACGGATCACCGTCACCTCCGGCCCCTGTCATAGACCTCGCCTGCCGCCCGCCGCCACCCGGCCCACCGCGGACCACGACGTTAGGAGCCCGGGACCCGTCGTGAGGAGGCCCGTGATCCTGCGCCCGCTCCTGGTGGCCCTGCTCGGCTGCACCTGTGGGACCCCCGACGAGGGCCCCGCCCTGCCGCCCCTGGCCGCGCCCAACATGCCGGACCTGGTGCTCGTCACCCTCGACACCACCCGTGCCGACCACCTGGGCGCCTACGGCTACCCGCGCGACACCTCCCCGGTGTTCGACGCGCTGGCGGAGCGGGCCGTGCTCTTCGAGCGCTTCGTGGTGCCCATGGCCACCACGCTGCCCACGCACACCTCGCTGCTCACGGGCACCTGGCCCGCCGAGCACGGGGTGCTCGCGAACGTGGAGCACGGCGGCCGGCGCTTCGTCCCCTCCCCCGGCCTGCGCACCTTCACGAGCTGGCTGGCGGGGCTCGGCTACGACACCGCCGGCGTGGTGAGCGCGATGCCACTGTCGCGCGCCACCGGCATCGCGCGGGGCTTCCGCTCCTGGTCGCAGCCGCGAGGCACGGAGCGCCCGGCCCGCATCACCACGAACCGCGCGCTGGGGTGGCTCGCGCAAGCTCCCTCCGACCGGCCGATCTTCCTGTGGGTCCACTACTACGACCCCCACAACCCCTACGCGCCCCCCGAGGACGCGCCCGCCCGCTTCGGCGGCACGCCCGAGCCCGCGCTCGACGCCTGGCTCGACGCCCGGGCCCCCGACAAGGTGGCCTACCGCCCCACCGGCGAGCGGGTGGACCTGCAGCAGGCCGTCGACGGCTACGACGGCGAGATCCGCACGATGGACGGGTACCTGGGGCAGCTGCTCGACGCCCTCGACGAGGCCCGCGGCACGCGCGCCCGGGTGCTGGTGGTGGCGGGCGACCACGGCGAGGGCCTGAACCAGCACGGCGAGCCCGGGCACGGGCAGGTGTGGACGGAGCACCTCCACGCCCCCCTGCTGGTGCTGGCCCCGGGGCTCGCGCCACGCCGCGTGCCCACGGTGACGGCGGCCGCCGACGTGCTGCCCATCGTGCTGGGCCTGGTGGACCTGCCCGGCGAGGCCGACTTCCTCGCGCAGGTCTCCGGCGCCGACGTCCTGGCTCCCGGCTTCCAGGAGCGCCCCGTCCTCAGCCAGACCTCGGAGCGCCAGGAGATGCTCGGACGCCGGCTGCGCTACGCCCGCACCGGCCCCCGCTGGGCCTGCCACTTCGGCGAGGACATCCCCACCCGCCTCTACGACCACCTCACCGACCCCCACGAGCTGGCGGCGGTGGACGATCCCGCCACGGCCCAGGCCTGCCGCGACGCGGGCATGGCCGAGCTGGCCGTGCTCGCCCAGCGGGGCGTGGAGCTGGGTGCGGGCCGCACCGTGGACGACCTGACCGACGCCGAGCGCGCTGCCCTGGAGGAGCTCGGCTACCTGGAGTGACCGTGCGCGCGACGATCCGGGGCCACGCGCTCCGCTACGAGGTGGAGGGCAGCGGTCCTCCGGTGCTGCTGGTGATGGGCTTCGGGATGTCGGGCGAGGCCTGGCTGCCCCTGGTGCGTCGGCTGCGCGATCGCTTCACGCTGTGCCGCTACGACGCGCGGGGGCTGGGCGACAGCACCCCGGGCGACGGGCCGCACCACCTCCGCGGCCTGGCCGACGACGCCGCGGCCCTGCTCGACCACCTCGGGTGGGACCGGGCCCACGTGACGGGCGTGAGCATGGGCGGCATGATCAGCCAGCACCTGGCCCTGCGCCACCGACCCCGCGTGCGCACCCTCGGGCTGCTCGCCACCCACGGCGGACCCGGCTGGCGCTGCCTGCCCGAGCGGCGGGCCATCGAGCTCTTCGTGAAGGCGAACACCCGCGCGGGCGTCGACCGCATGGAGGTGCTCCGTCACCTGCTGCTCACCGACCCCGAGCACCCCCCGGCGGAGTTCGACGTGGAGCAGCTGCGCAGCGTGTCCCGCCCCGCGCCCCGACGGGTGCGCCTGCGACACCTGGCGAGCATCCTGCGCCACGACACCCTGGACCGCCTGAGGGGGCTGCACGACCTGCCTGCGCTGGTGCTGCGGCCCGATCACGACGTGCTGGTGCCGCCGCGCTGCAGCGACGCCCTGGCCGACGCGCTGCCCCTGGGGCGGCTGCACCCCATCCCCGATGGCGGGCACGGCGCGCTGGTGGAGCGCGCGGACGGGATCGCCGAGGCGCTGGCCGCCTTCTGGCAGGAGCACGAGGCCTGAACGACGAAGGGCGGCGCCGGTCGCCCGACGCCGCCCACGGAGTCACCCCGGAGGGTGCCTCAGGCGGTGAGACGCCGACGGCGCAGGCCGACGAGCAGCACGCCGAAGAAGAAGGTCATCATCCCGCCTCGCGGGTTCGCCTGCGAGCAGGTGCAGCAGGGCCCGACCTCGGAGGTGTTGTCGTCGCAGTCGAAGTCGGGCCGCGTGCCCGCCTCGACCCACTTGCCACCGTCGGGCTGCTCGCAGGCGTCCTGGTAGAGGTCGCGGTTGGGCCAGCCGTCGCCGTCGAGATCCTCGTAGTACCGCTTCACGTCGGTGGCGGTGGACTCGTCGATGCCGGCCTCGCAGTTGTTGTCGACGCCGTCGCAGGTCTCGGTGTTGCCGGGGAAGGCGCGGGGGTCGAGGTCGTCGCAGTCGCCGGGCTGGGCGGCGTAGCCGACGGGGGTGCCGCAGGCCTTGATGAACTCGCCGATGTCGCCCCAGCCGTCGCCGTCCTGGTCGCGGTAGAAGTCGGCCGCGCTCGGGCTGGTGACCTCGTCGATGGTGCCGTCGCAGTCGTTGTCGAAGCCGTCGCAGATCTCGGCGGCCGCGCCCGGGTAGATCTCGGCGCGGGTGTCGTCGCAGTCGAAGACCACCACCCCGGCGATCTTGCGCTCGCCCGCGGTGGGCGCGCTGTCGTCGTCGCAGTCGGTGTTGTTGTCTTCCACCGTGGCGCCCTCGAGGCCGAAGCCGTCGCCGTCCTCGTCGCGGTAGCACACCTCGACGCCGTCGCAGTCGCCGTCGATGTTGTCGGCGGCGAAGTCCTGGGCGCCGGGGAAGACGGCGGGATCGGAGTCGTCGCAGTCGGTGCCCGTGGGCGAGGTCTGCGCCGACAGGTTGGCGCACGACAGGTCGTTGGGGCTGTCGACCACGTAGCGGGGCTCGGCACCCGGAGCGGCCTTGGCGCCGTACCCGTCGTCGTCCGCGTCGGGGAAGCACAGGTCGGAGGTGTCGCAGTCCTGGTCGATGCCGTCGCCCACGAAGGCGGGGTTGCGGTCGGCCTCGTGGCGCTCCACCGGCGCGTTCGCGAGCGGCAGGTGGGTGCGCGCCACCACGTCGATCAGCGGGTGGATGTCGGGGTCGAGGTCGTTGCAGTCGGTGTTGAACGGCGAGTAGCCGGGGTCGGGGCAGTCGGTGACGACCACCGCGCCGGGCCGGTTCGGCGTGCCGAAGCCGTCGCCGTCGACGTCGAGGTAGTGGGTGCGGATGGGGATGCCGTCGTCGGGCAGCCCGTTGCAGTCGTTGTCCTCGCCATCGCAGAACTCCGGACGACCCGGGTTCGTGATGGTGGAGGCCTCGTCGCAGTCGCCGCCCTGCAGCACGTACACGCCCGCGGTGGGGATGGGCGGGCTCTCGCCCTGGCAGACCGACACCGTGGGGGGGCCGCCGTTGGCGGGACCGGCGCCCCAGCCGTCGAGATCGACGTCGAGGTAGTAGGTGCGCTCGCGGTCGTCGATGATGCCGTTGCAGTCGTTGTCGATGTCGTCGCAGAGCTCGAGGGCGTACGGGCGGATCGCCGGGTCGTTGTCGTCGCAGTCGTACAGGTCGGTCCAGCCGTCACCGTCCTGGTCGACCGCGCCCGCCAGCGCGCCGCCGTAGGCGCCGATGTCGGACCGCGTGCCGCCCACGTCGAAGATGCTGGGATCGCCCGCATCGATGGCCGGGCTGATCTGCTTCAGCCAGAAGCGCCAGAGCCGCCAGTCGTTGTGCACCTGCGGCTGGAAGTACACGAACAACGGGTCGTCGAAGATGTTCGTGGAGCGATCGACCGGCAGGCCCGACAGGTCGGCGACCAGCACGTTCGTGTCGGGGATGCCGAAGAAGTCGTTGTACTTCACGTTCGGCACGCTGCCCTGGATCCAGTTCTGCGCCCCGACCGCCCCGTTGTACTCCTGGAAGGAGATGTTGTTGATGTAGTCGAAGCGGGTCTCGTCGAAGACGACCGAGGCGCCGCCCTCGAGGTTCGGCACGTTGAACACGAAGGTGTTGTTCACCACGCGCGGGATCTGCGCCGGGGTGAACGAGCGGCGGATGTACATCGCACCCGCCCAGGCCAGCGAGCTGTTGCCGAGGAAGATGTTGTTCGACACGTTGACGACGCTGTCTTCCGTGAAGAGCGCGCCGCCCTTGTAGATGACGCCCGAGATCGGCGAGGTGGGGACGCGGTTCGCGTTGTTCTGCGCGAAGACGTTCCGCTGCAGGTCGAGGGTGGAGGCCTCCACCCAGATGGAGCCACCCTCCTCCGCGTAGTTCAGCGTGAAGGTGCTGTCGGTGACGGAGACCAGCGCGCCGTCGGTGGCGTAGAGAGCGCCGCCGTAGCGCTGGGTGCCGCGCCAGAACATCGAGTTCTGGATCGTGATGACGCCGCCGCGCGTGTAGACGATGCCGCGCGACCGGACGTAGTCGCCGTTCGGCAGGATGCCGAGCTGGCCGTGGTTGTGGATGAAGTTCGAGTTGCGGATGGTGATGGCCGCGGGGCTGAGGGCCGCCACGACGTTGCCCTCGATCGCGAAGCTCCAGCCCTGGAACTCGGAGTTCAGCAGCTCGAGCGTGCCGTCCTGCTCGACGAAGAAGGCGCGGAACTCGGCCTCGGGGCTGTCGAAGAAGGTGGTGGGCACGTCGATCGCGGTGTCGGTGTCGGACCCGATGGCGAAGACACAGGCCGGATCGCGCTCGTCGGTGAGGCCGTTGCCGTCGTTGTCGAGGCGGTCGCCACAGGCGAGCTCCGGCATCTTGAAGCGGATGTTCTGGAAGGTGAGCTTCGCGCCGTTGCGGATGACGAAGGCGCCCTTGAAGTCGGCCACGTTGAACGGGACGCTGCTCTCGAGGAAGAGCTGCACGTCGTCCTCGATGTCCTCGGCGGGCCCGTCGTAGATGCCTCGCGGGGCGTAGGTGCCGCAGATCGTGAGGTTCTTCGTGATCGGGATGCTCGACGCGAGCATGTGGGGCCGCGGCGCGAGGCGGATGATGCTGCCGGGCGGCGCCACCGCGACGGCGTCGGAGATCGTCCCGAACTCGGCGGGCACGTCGAAGATCTGGCTGGCGGGCACGCCCTCGCCACAGGGGGCGTAGGTGCCGTCGAACACGGGCGGCGGGACCGTGGGGACGCCCGCATGGGCGACGCCGGCGGCGAGGGGGAGGAGCAGGAAGAGCGATCGCATCGAGGCTCCGTGGAGAGGTGGCGGGGACCCAATCGGCTCCGAGCGCCGCCAGTGTACCCCGCGTTTCAGGTCTGTCGTACCCCCGATGCACCGTCGGGAGCGTCGCGCTGTGGTCTCGGTGACGGGGAGGCGGAATCGTCGGCGCCTGGCGCCTCGGTACTCCGCGGACTTCGGGCAACCCGCAGGAGAGGAGCCACCTCGCGTCCGCACGGATCACGGACAGGCAGAATCGTCCGTGCCCGGCAGCGGTGAAGGCTACTTCGCGACCGCGACCTCGGGCGCCGGCGCCGCCCACGCGGCGGGGAGACCCTCGAAGAGCGGCCTCAGCGCCTCGCCGTCGCGGCGCAGCGTCTCGACGCGCACCACCCTGCCCCCCGGCGTGCCCTCGGCGAGCAGGCGCAGGATCTCGCCGGCCTTGCCCGGGCGCCCCTCGTGCTCCTGCAGCTCCAGGTGGACCACCGGCTGCTCGCCGGGCTCCAGGTGCAGCGTGCGGATCATCGGACGGACGTCGATCTCGCGGATCACGCGATCGCGCCCCCGACCGCGACCCTTCCGCACCTTGCCGCGACGCTCCACGGGCAGGGCGTCGGCCTCGGCGAGGGCCGCCACGCGGGAGGCCAGCTCGTCGCGCGGCAGGCCCGGCACCTGGAGCTTGAAGACGCCGCCGGCGTTCAGCCCCATGAGCGAGGGCGCGGACCGGCCGACCTCGATCACCTCGAGGACCTCGAAGCCGTCGGGCAGGGCGTCGGCGAGCGCGCGCCGCAGCCCCTCGGCGTCGACCCGCTGATCGAGCTCGATGTCGAGGTAGTCGCCGACGGTCTCCTCCCCCACCGGCAGCGCCGTGCTGAAGGCCACCTTCGGGTGCGGGTGGAAGCCCTGGGAGTAGGCCAGCGGGGCGCCCGCACGGCGCAGCGAGCGGATCCACGAGGTCATCGCCTCGAGGTGCGACAGGAAGCGGGCGGGGCCGGTGCGGGCGTAGCGGAGCCAGAGGCGCTGCACGACCTCGCCCGTGGGCGCGGGCTCGCTGGAGGGCGTGCGGGACCACGCGGCCTCCAGCTTCCGCCCCTCGACGTTGTCGCGGAGCATCGAGGCGCAGAGCTCGCGCTCCACGTCGATGACGCCGCAGCGGTGGCAGCGCTTGTGCCGACAGTCCTCTGCGTGCTGGAGCTCGAGCGCGCGCTGCCAGTCGGCCTGGAACCAGGCCTTGGGGATCAGCACGTCGAGGTGGTCCCAGGGGAGGCGCTCCTCGGGATCGCGGGCGCGCAGGGCACCTGCGACGTCGTAGTCCACGTCGTCGATGGCCTGCTTCCACGCGTCGAAGCGCAGGTGCTCCGACCAGGCGTCGAAGCGCGCACCGCGACGCCAGGCGGCCTCGATGAGATCGCCGGCACGACGGTCGCCCCGGGAGATGAGGCCCTCGAGGAAAGTCTCCTCGGGGTGGTGGCGGCCGAACTTCACGTCGCGCGAGCGCAGGGCGGACTCGAGCACGTCCTGGCGCCGGTGGGTCTCGTCGTAGCCGATCTGCTCGGCCCACTGGAAGGGCGTGAACGGCTTGGGCACGAAGGTGGAGACGCCGAGGTTCACCCGGGCCCGACCGTTGCGGCGCTTCCCCACCGCGAGCGTGCGCTCGGCGAGGTCGGCGATGGCCTCGATGTCGTCGTCGCGCTCGGTGGGCAGGCCGATCATGAAGTAGAGCTTCACGTGGCTCCACTTCAGCTCGAAGGCGCGATCGGCCATGTGGAGCAGATCCTCGTCGGGGATCCACTTGTTGATCACCGCGCGCAGGCGGGGGCTGGCCGCCTCGGGGGCCACGGTGAGGCCGGTGCGGCGCGTCTCGGCCACCATGTCGGCGAGATCGACGCTGAAGCTGTCGAGGCGCAGGCTGGGCAGGCTGACGCTGACGTGCTTGTCCTTGACCGCCTCGACCGTGTTCTCGACGAGCTGGCGCACCCGGCTGTGGTCGCAGGTGGACAGGCTGACGAGGCTGACCTCCTCGTAGCCGGTGGCCTCGAGCGTGCGCTGCAGCAGCTCGTCCACCCGCTCCAGGGTGCGCTCGCGCACGGGCCGCGTGACCATGCCGGCCTGGCAGAAGCGGCAGCCCTGGGTGCAGCCGCGCAGCACCTCGAGGCTCACCCGGTCGTGCACCTGCTGGGTGAAGGGCACGATGTAGTCGACCGGGAAGGTGGCGCCGTCGAGATCGCGCGTGATCCGCTTGCGGATGGGCGGGGCGTCGAGCGCGGGGAGCACCCGGCCGTCGGGCAGCGTCTCCATCGGGTAGAGCGCGGGCACGTAGCAGCCCTCGAGGGCGGCGAGCGCCTCGAGCCGGGCCTGCCGGGAGGCACCCCGCTGCGCACGCAGCACCTCGGCGATCTCGACGATCGCGTCCTCCCCGTCCCCGAGGACGAAGACGTCGACGAAGGGCGCGAGCGGTTCCGTGTTGAAGACCGCCGGGCCGCCGGCGAGCACGATGGGATCGTCGTCCCCCCGCTCCGTCCAGCGCACGGGGATGCCGCCGAGGTCGAGCATGTTGAGGATGTTGGTGTACGTGAGCTCGGACTGCAGGGTGAAGCCCACGGCGTCGAAGGCCGACAGGGGGTCCTTGCTCTCCAGCGAGAAGAGCGGCAGCCCGCGCTCGCGCAGGATGGCCTCGAGGTCGAGCCCCGGCGCGTAGGCGCGCTCGCAGGCCGCCCACGGCAGCGCGTTCACGCAGGTGTAGAGGATGTGGAGCCCGAGGTTGCCCAGCCCCAGGTCGTAGAGGTCGGGGAAGGCGAGCGCGATGCGCACGTCGACCGACGCCGCGTCCTTGCGCGTCGCGTTGACCTCGTTCCCGAGGTAGCGCGACGGCTTCTCGACACGCAGCAGGATCTCGTCCTCGAGCACCCGAGCCAGGTCCACGGCGCCTCCAGGCCAGCCCCGCGTCCTAACGCCTCACGGCCTGAGGCACCCGGCCGGAGCGATCAGGCCCCGGAGCGCGCGCAACGCCCCGCCCCGGGCTGCGCGCCCCGCCCCGGGCCGCGCGCAACGCGCCCTGCACGGGGCGATGGGTCCTCAGGCCCCGGGCTGCGCGCGAAGCGCGCCGCACGGGGCGATCTAGGTCTCCACGCAGTCGTCGTTCAGGTCGTCGCGCAGGTCGCAGTCGCTGTCGACCCCGTCGCAGTACTCGATGGCGTCGGGGTTCGTGGAGGGCTGCGCGTCGTCGCAGTCGCGCCCCCCGGAGCAGCGCGTGGAGTCGTACCCGTCCTGATCGAGGTCGCAGACGATGGAGAAGCTGATGGGCACCTCCACCTGCACGCGCTCCTCGGCGTCGGGGTCGAACTTCTGCGTCTCGGCGTCGATGGCACCCGAGCCGGCCACCTCGAACTTCATCGTGGCCTGGAAGGTGCCGGAGCTCCAGCGACGCACCTCCTGATCGGTGGGCGGACGGACCTTGACCGGGATCGCGAGCACGTCGCGGATCTGGAGCGTCTGCTGGCCGCCCTGGATGGTGCCCCAGGTGAGGAAGCTGGCGCCGGGGCCGATCACCTCGAGGTTGCGCACCACCAGCGGGAAGTAGGTCTCGTTCAGGACGGAGACGAGCTCCTCCGTGGACCCGCTGTCGGTGTACGCCACGGGCGTGAGCGTGACCGCCTGCGGGTAGAGCCCGAAGACCGGCACGGGGTTCTCGGAGGAACAGGCCGTGACCGACCCGAGGAGGAGGAGCGCGCAGACCCGACGAGCGAGCATGGACCTTCCGGGGAGGACGAGGTCAGGCTAGCACCGACCCGAGGAACCCGCCCGTGACCGCATCCCCGACGCCGCACCCCGGCGATCTGCAGCGCGCGGTGGGCCCCACCTGGCTGGCGCGGCAGCCCAGGGCGCACCACCCGGTGATCCTCCGCTTCCCGCGGGCGGAGGGCTGGCTCGTGGTGGCCCGCCGGCAGGGCTGCATCCACCGGGGCGTGGCGTGGCTGCCGGTCGGGGACCTGGTGGCCGCCCTCCCCCTCACCGCCCCCGTCGAGGTGCTCGCCGACGGCCCGCGCCTGCTGCTGCTCGACGCCGCCGGGCTGCACGTACGCGTCCAGGACGGCGCGCTGACGCTGGACGCCGCACGCACGGTGCGCGTGGGACTCGACGTGCAGGCCACGCGACAGGCGGCGCGGTGGTCGGTGCCAGGCCTCGACCTGCCCGACGGCGCCACCCGCAGCGCCCGTCTCCGTCCGTTCGCCACGGGCCACGGGGCCGCCTGGGTGGACCTGGGCTGGGTCTACCGGCGCGAGGCCGACCGACCCGTCGAGGTGCTCGGTCCCCTCGGGCCCGAGGGCAGCCTGCTGGTGGGCCCCCAGGGGGTGGCGCTCACGGGCGACGGCCACGCCTGGACCGCGGTGGCGGCGCCACGGCGCGCGCTGCAGCACCTCGAGGCGCCGCTCCGGCCGGGGAGCCTCCGCTTCGACGAGGACGGCACCCACCTCGCCGGCCTCACCGACGAGGGCGAGCCGGTGCGCCTCGATGCGCGCACCGGTCGGGTGGTGCGCGCGTGGGAGGAGGGTCGTCCCCTCACCTCCCGCCGGCCCGCCACGGCCGATGCGCCCAGCGAGGCGGGCCGCGCCCTGGCCGACACCACGCCGGGGCACGAGGGCCCCGGACGCCCGGCGCCGCCGCCGTGGTGTCACCTGGGCGCCGACGCGGTGGCCGATCTGGACGAGGGCGCCGTGGCCTGGTCGGCCGACGGCCTGCGCGTGGCGCTGCCTACTCGACCGTGACCGACTTCGCGAGGTTGCGCGGCTTGTCGACGTCGCGGCCCAGCGCGATGCCTGCCTGGTAGGCCAGGAGCTGCAGCGGGAGCACGGTGACCAGGGGGCTGGCGAAGTCGGCGATGGGCGGCACCGGCAGCGACACCGTGGCCAGCGAGGCCACCTCGTCGTCGCCCTCGGTGTGCACCGCGATGATGTGGGCGCCGCGGGCCTGCACCTCGCGCATGTTCGAGATGGCCTTGTCGCGCTGCGCGTCCTGCGGGACCACGCAGACCACGGGCGTGCCCTGCTCGAGCATGGCGATGGGGCCGTGCTTCATCTCGCCGGCCGGGTAGGCTTCGCACGGGACGTAGGCCACCTCCTTGAGCTTGAGCGCGCCCTCGAGGGCCACGGGGAAGGAGAAGCCGCGCCCCAGGAAGAGGACGTAGCGGGCGTCGCGGATGAGCTCGACGGCGGCGTCCACGGGACCGGGGTTCGCCAGGTAGTGGGCCACCTTCTCGGGCGCCGAGGCCAGCGCCTCCGCCACCTCCTGGCCTCGCGGCAGCGAGAGATCCCGGGTGCGTGCGAGCATCAGCGTGAGCAGCAGCAGGGCCGTGACCTGGCTCGTGAAGGCCTTGGTGGAGGCCACCGCCACCTCGGGGCCGGAGTGCAGGTAGACGCCGCGGCCGCAGGTGCGGGCGATGGTGGACCCGACGACGTTCACCACGCCGAGCACCTCGCCGCCCTTGAGCTGCACCTCCTGGATGGCGCCCAGGGTGTCGGCCGTCTCGCCGGACTGGCTGATGGCGAGGAAGAGCGCGTCGCGCATCACGATGGGGTGGCGGTGCCGGAACTCGCTGGCGATCTCGGCCCGCGCGGGGATGCGGGCGAGCGCCTCGATGGCCATCGCTCCGGCCATGCCCGCGTGGTAGCTCGTGCCGCACCCGATGCAGACGATGCGCTGGATGGCCGCCAGATCCCGCGGGGTCATCTGGAAGCCGCCCAGCTTCGCCATGCCGTCCTCGGACTGCACGCGCCCGCGCAGGCACCGACGCACGCTGCGCGGCTGCTCGTGGATCTCCTTGAGCATGAAGTGCGGGAAGCCCTCCCGGTTGGCCACGTCGTAGTCGCCGTCGATGAGCTCCACGTTGAGGTCGACCGGCGCGCCGTCGAGGCCGCGCACCTCCACCCCGGCGCGCGTGACCACGGCCAGCTCGCGGTCCTGCAGGTACACCACCCGCCGCGTGTGCTGGACGACCGCCTGGGGATCGGAGGCCACGACCGTCTCGCCCTCACCCACGCCCACCACCAGCGGCGAGCCGTTCCGCGCCACCACCAGCAGCTCCGGGTGGTCGGCGAAGAGCACCACGATGCCGTAGGTGCCGCGGATGTGGGCCAGCGCGCGCTGGACCGCGTCCACCGGGTCGCCCTCGTAGTGACGACGCACCAGGTGCGGCAGCACCTCGGTGTCGGTCTCGGAGCGGAAGGCGACCCCCTCCGAGGTGAGCTGCGCCCGCAGCGCCGTCATGTTCTCGATGATGCCGTTGTGCACCACCGCGATGCGGGAGGCGGCGTCGAGGTGCGGGTGGGCGTTGGCCTCGGTGACCCCGCCGTGGGTGGCCCACCGCGTGTGGGCGATGCCCACGGTGGCCTCGGGCGCCTCCCGCGCCGCCTGCACCAGGTCCGAGACGCGCCCCACCGCACGTCGCAGCCACAGGGGCTCCCCCAGCAACGCGACCCCGGCCGAGTCGTACCCGCGGTACTCCAGGCGCCTCAGGCCCTCCAGGAGCACGGGGAGCGCCGGCTTGACGCCGATGTACCCGACGATCCCACACATGGCCTCACCCTCCAGGGCCCCGTGACGACAGCGCGACCCATGGGCGGACAGCCTCGTCGAGCCAGGACGGCTCCGGGTAGCCGGCGCGGTGGTCCCGCACCACGCCCCCGCCGTCGATGACCACGGTGGTGGGGAGGTCGTCGGCGCGGAAGGGACGTCGCAGGTGGTCGTCGCGCACCATGGTCATCGTGCCCCAGGCCAGGCGGCCGAGGGCGCGGCGGTAGGCCTCCTCGTCGTCGTCCACGCTCACCGCCAGCACGCGCACGGGCAGGCCCTCCGCCGCCCAGCGCGCCGCCTGCGCGTCCACCAGCGGGAGCTGGGCCAGGCACTTGCGACACCAGGACGCCCAGAAGGTCAGGACGATCACCTTGCCGCGCAGGTCGACGCCGCGCACCGACCCCGCGGTCCAGTCCGGCGCGGGGCGACCGACGCGCAGGCCCGTCTCGGCGGCGAGCACCTCGGCCAGCGTGGTGGCCCCCCCGTCCCGCGAGGCGCGCGCCAGGCCTGCCCCCCGCGCGAACCAGAGCTGGTCCAGCCGCTCGAGCCAGCGATCCGCCGCACGCTGGGCGCCCCGGTCCTTCACCTCCGCCAGATCCGGACGCGGGGCCCCCACCCGGTCGGCGGCGAGGAAGGCCACCGCCCGCTCCGTCTCGCACCGCGCGCGGAGCGTGGGCACGCAGAAATCGGGGGGGAGCGCCCGGGCGGCGAGGCGTGCGGGATCCGGGATCAGCAGCGCGGCGGTGCGCGCCTTGCCGCGGAGCGCGCGCGAGCGCTGCAGCGCCTGGGGAGGGTCGAGCCAGGCCACCTCCTCCATCCGCCGGATGAGCGTCTGCACCGTGGGGACCCCGGAGGCATCGCCGTCCATGCCCACGGCCTTGGCCCGGGAGGCGGCGAGGGCCACGCGATCGGGATCGGGCTGCAGGCGCGCCGCGAGCCCGTACGCGAGGGCCGCGTCCTCGAACCAGCGGCCGAGGTCGGCCACGATCCCGAAGCGGTACCAGGCGCCGGCGAGCTCGTCGGCCTCCCGGTCCACGTCGAGGTTCGCGGGATCCCGCGCGGGCGTGAGGTCGGTGCCCCCGAGGCAGCGGAACAGCAGATCCTCGGCGGCCGCCCTGCCCTCCCTTCGGCGATCCCGCGCCACCAGGGCCTCGGGCAGGTGGGACCAGGCGCAGGGGCCGCTGTGCTTGAGCCGCACCCGGTCGGCGTCCACCAGCTTGTCGTCGGCCTCGAGGATCTCGGCGAGCCGCTCCGCCAGGCGCAGCCGCTCGTCGGCGCGCGCCCAGGGGAGGTCGACCGCGCCCTCCTTCGCGAGGCGCTGCGCCACCTCCTCCAGCTCGGCCGCGGACCACCGGGGACGCCGCGGCACCTCCCACTGGGTGAAGCGCGTGGGCCCCCCCGTGAGCCCGTCCATCAGGCGCTGCAGGTCGACCGGCCCGAAGACCTGCTGCACCCGATCCGCGAGCGCCTCGAGACGGCGGGAGCGCCCCTGCTCGCCCACGGCCAGCACCAGCTCGACCGCGTCGAGGAGGGCGTAGGGCTCCGTGCTGCCCTCGATGCGCGCGTCCACTCGGGCCCAGATCGCCGCCTGCGCCTCGCGGAGCTCCTTGCCGCCCGACAGCCGCAGGGCGTCGGCGAGGGGCGCGAGCGGCACCACCTCCACGCGCTCCACCGGCCAGGTGCGCAGCGCCTCGGCCACGGCCGCCTGGTCGCCCCCCGCCAGCGCCATCGCCACGGCGAGCCGACGGTGCTCGGCGTCGGTGCCTGCGGCGGCCCAGGCCTCGGCCGGCGCCGCGTCCCCCCGCGCGAGCGCCAGCTCGGCCCGCAGCGGGGTGACGAGGGAGCCCCCCACGTCCTCAGGAGGGGCCAGGCGCTTGCCGCCCTCGATCTGCCAGACGATCCACGCCTGGGCGCGGACCGGATCCAGCGCGTCGGCGTGGGCACCGTACTCGGCGGTGATCCACGCATCCATGCCCGCGGCGTGCAGGGCGCGCAGGCGGTGGAGGTGCCAGGCGGGGTCCTGCTCGTGGAGCTTGACGGCCCGACGGGTGAGCGCCACGGCCTTCCCGGTCTCGCCCAGGTCGAGCCACAGCCGCACCTGCACGAGCGCGGCGCGGCCCGTCTCCTGCGCCTCCAGCCCGGGGTCGCCGGCCCAGGCGGCCTGGACGAGCCCGCACCAGGCGGCGAGCAGGATCCACCACCTCACCGCGCGGCGCCCTCGGCGTAGACGCGGCGCAGCGGCTCCACCACCACCGAGGGCACGAGGTGCGACGTGTCGCCGCCGTGCAGGGCGATCTCGCGGACGATGCTGGACGACACGTAGATCAGGGCGGGATCCGCGAGGAGGAAGAAGGTCTCGATGCCGGTGAGGGAGCGGTTGGCGAGGCCGTTCCGGAACTCGATGTCGAAGTCCGACAGGGCACGCAGACCCCTGAGCACCACGTCGGCGTCCAGGCGGGCCGCTGCGTCCACCAGCAGACCGCGGAAGGCGTGCACCTCCACGTTCGGGCAGCTGTCGCCCACGGCCTCGCGCACGAAGCGCTGCCGCTCCTCGAGCTCGAACAGGTAGCGCTTGCCGGGGTTGTTCCCGACGGCGACCACCAGGCGGTCGAAGAGGCGGGCGCCTCGCTTGATCACGTCGAGGTGGCCCAGGGTGACCGGGTCGAAGGACCCCGCGTAGATCGCCGTGCGCGCCATCCCGAGGGCCTCCTGATCAGGGCATCGGCCAGCGACCTACGCCGCGCGCGGGGCTCACGCCAGGGCGGCCACGCGCCGTCAGGGCGCGATCGACAGCCCCACGGCGGGGCGCCAGGGCTCCTCGGGCTGTGGCTCGGACCGGCCCTCGGCAGCCACGGGACGCGCGGCCTGCCCCACCACCAGGGCGTGGAGCTGGGCCGAGACGTCGGGGCTGTCGACCACGCGACGACCCACCTCCGCGGAGGCGCCGAGCAGGAGCAGCGCGAGGGTGAGCACCATCGGCACGGGATCGGGGAGCTGCGCGAGCACGCCGTGGGCGCTGCCGACCTCGGCCAGGGAGGCCCGCACGCGCACGTCACCGAGCTCGATCACCACGGGCAGATCGCGGCGGAGCAGGTGCCCCCCCAGCGTCCAGGCATCGCCCCGACGTCGCAGCTGCAGCACGGGGCCCGGGAAGATCACGGCAGCATCAGCACGATCGCCCACCCACGCGCCATCGCGGAGCCGCACGATCCGGTGTTCCACGACCGCGTCGTGGAGGCGGAGCTCGAGGGCCAGGTGGGTGCTCACGTCAGTCCCCCAGGGGGGTGTCGTCTCCGTAGTAGCGACGGAGGATCGCTCGGAACCTCGGATCGTTCCTGATGCCACTGAAGCTCGGATCGACGCGGATGTCTTGCCGAAACTCGATGTGGTGCAGGGTGTCGAGGGCGGACATGCGCGCGAGGGCGCGGTCCAGGAAGGACAGCGACTCCTCGATCCTGCCCATCTGCGCGTGGATCTTGGCGCGGTGGAGATCGGAGTACGGGTCGTCGGGGAGGAGGACCTCGAGACGATCCATGATGGCCAGGGCCTCCTCGAACCGTCCCTGGTGGCCCAGGTTCACCGCGAGGTTGTTCATGGCCGTGGTGTCGTCGGGCTCCAGCGACAGGGCGGCCCGGTACAGGCCCTCCTCCTTCGCGTACTCGGCCTTGCGCTTGTAGATCAGCGCCTTGTTGTTGTAGGCGGCCGCGTCGTCGGGCTCGAGCTCGATGAGGCGATCGTAGGTGGACTCGGCTCCCTCCAGATCCTCGGCCAGGTACTGGTAGTAGGCCAGCAGCGACAGGGCGCTCGGGTCGTCGGGGTCGATGCGCAGCTTCCGCCGCGCGAGCTGCAGCATCAGCTCGATCTCCCGCTCCTCGGGCGTGCTGTCGAACCAGTCGGCCATGCCGAAACCCTCGTCCTCCTCCACCGGCGGCGGGCTCGGATCGGCCTCGGGGTCCACCTCCTCGGGGTCGACGCCCTCGGTCGTGGCGGCCTCCCCCTGGGGCGCGTCGGGCGGCGTCTCGCGCGCCACCACCGGCGCGCCCACGGGTGCGGTGCGCAGGGCCTCGGGCTTTCGCTCGCGGGGCGCCGGCGGGAGGTCCTCCGAGGGGCGGGGGGGCTGCTTGTCGGCCACCGGCGCCGTCTCGGCGGCCCCGTCGAGGGTGTGCAGCGGCCCGGTGGGATCGCCGCTGGGCAGCCAGCCCACCGGCACCCGACGCCCCTGGTCGGGCGGCTCGGTGACGATCTCGCCGTCCGCCTCGCCGCCGTAGTCCTCGCGGAGCAGCCGGGCGAGGTACTCGGCGTTCCAGCTGTCGGTGTCGTGCACCGCGGGCCGCGGGCAGGCCACGCCGAACCACGGGCACAGGTTCCGCTCCACCACCTCCACCTGCAGCACCACCAGCGTGCTGGCGAGCACGGTGAGCAGCCAGGCGAGGCTGCCGTAGACCGCGATCGGGTGGGTGCGGCGCAGCGCGAACTGCCGCACGAGCTGGAGGTGCACGCGCAGGGGGCCGAGGCGCACGTCGAGGCTGTCGTCGGGCGCCAGGTCGTGCGCGGCCCCGCTGCCGTCGGTGACCTCCACGCGGTCGCCGTCCACCCAGCGCGCCTGGGCCACGAAGGGCGCGCCCTCGGGCACGGGGAGGCGCATCTGGCCCTCCCTGCCCACGAGCAGCCCCCGCCCCACCGGCACGCGCACCTCGTCCACCTGCACGTCGTGGAGGAAGGCCGTGGCGAAGAGCGCGTAGCGCGCAGCCATCAGGGACCCTCGAGGCGGACCACGTCGAGCCCCTGGCGGACCCGCTCCACGGCAGCGGCCAGCGCCACCTCGTCCCGCGCCTCCAGCGTGACGATCAGACGGTGATCCCGCCCGTGGAAGCGCGGGTAGGAGCCGATCTCCACGGCCGGATGGGCCGCCTGGGCCCCTGCCAGCAGGGAGGCGACCTCGCTCTCGTGGTCGTTGGCGTAGATCCGCACGCAGCGCACGGCCTCGCCGGCGAGCTGGGGCGCGATGACCTCGAACTTCTGCTTCACGAGCTGGGGGACACCGGGGAGCACCCAGACGTTCCGTACGCGGATCACCGGGTAGGGCATGGTGGGGTGCAGCACGAGCTCGGCGCCCTCGGGCACGGTGGCCATGCGCAGGTTCGCGTCGGTGGCCTCCATGCCGAAGCCCTCCATGATCTCCACCAGGCGGGGATCGACGCGCAGCGGAAGGTCGAAGGCGGCCGCCACCCCCTCGAAGGTGCGGTCGTCGTGGGTGGGTCCGACGCCCCCGGTGGTGAAGACGTGATCGGCGCCCTGGGCGCAGCGGGCCACCTCGTCGGCGATCTCGTCCACCACGTCGCGGATCACCACGAGCCGGACGAGATCGACGCCGAGCGTGCGGAAGCGACGCACGAAGTAGGGGCCGTTCTCGTCGGCGAACTTGCCGGTCAGGATCTCGTTGCCGATCACGACCACCGACGCGGCGGACATCCTGCCTCCACCTCGGGGAGGTAGCACCGCCCGCGGCGAGCGTCGCTCCGCTCCGACCGGACGGGACGAGGCGGACACCGGCGCGAGGTCACCGGTCGGCGGCCACAGGGGACGGGGACCGCGCCCCACACGCCAGGAGCTTGCGCGCGAGGACCGACAGCGGCAGGCCCGGCGCCTCGAGATCGGCCCAGGCGAGGGCCTCGTAGGACCCGTCGCCCCGCAGCCGGCCGCCCACGCGGCGCACCGCGTGCACGTCGAGCGTGAGCACCCGGTGGGTGAAGACGTGGCGCACCTCGCCCAGCGCGCCGGTCACCTCGACCGTCAGGCCGGTGCGGGCCGCGAACACGTCGCGGATCGCAGCCGCGGTGCGCGGCACGCCCTGCCCGAGCACCGGCTCCCACAGACCCCCCAGCAGGCCCGGCGGACGCTGCCCGAGCAGCACCCGTCCCTCGTCGACGAGCAGGCCGGCCACGCCCTCCTCGGCCCGGGGGGCCTTGCGGGCGGGCAGACGCGGGAGCTGCTCGGCCTCGCCCGCCGCGCGCGCCACGCAGGCGTCGGACCACGGACACCGGTCGCAGCGCGGGCGGCGCGGCGTGCACACCGTGGCGCCCAGCTCCATCAGCGCCTGGGTCACCTCGCCGGCGACCCCGGGCGCGGTGATCGCCTCGGCGCGGGCCGTGAGCGCCCGACGCGCCGCCGCGCGCCGGGGATCGTCGTGCACGCCGTCCACCCGGCAGAGGACCCGCTCCACGTTGCCGTCCACGGCAGCGGCCGGCACCCCGTGGGCGATGGAGGCGATGGCCCCCGCCGTGTACGGCCCCACCCCGGGCAGCCTGCGCAGCGCGTCCGGGTCTCGCGGCAGCCCGCCCCGATCCCGTGCCGCCCGCGCCGCCGCCAGCAGGCTCCGGGCGCGCCGGTAGTAGCCGAGACCCGCCCACGCCCCGAGCACCTCCTCGTCGGAGGCCGCAGCGAGCGCCTCCAGCGTGGGCCAGCGCGCGACGAAGCGCTCGAAGTACGGGATCACCGTCTCCACGCGGGTCTGCTGGAGCATCAGCTCCGACAGCAGCACCTGGTAGGGCGTGGGCCGACGACGCCACGGCAGGTCGCGCGCGACCGCGCGGTACCAGGGCAGCAGGCGCTCCCGGAGGAGCTCGGGCGGGGCGGTGTCCACGGCCGGCTCCCCTACCCCGCCCCCGCACGGCGGCGAGGCGACCCGGCGCCGTCGGGCTAGACGGGTCGGCGCCCCGGAGCCCGCGTGTCCCTCCGCCAGCTCGTCGTCCTCGGCACCGCCAGCCAGGTGCCCACCAAGTACCGCAACCACAACGGCTACCTGCTGCTGTGGGACGGCCAGGGCGTGCTGTTCGACCCCGGCGAGGGCACCCAGCGCCAGATGACGCGGGCCGGCGTGAGCGCCACGCAGATCCACCGCATCTGCCTCACCCACTTCCACGGCGACCACTGCCTGGGCCTGCCCGGCGTGCTGCAACGCATCAGCCTGGACGAGGTCCCGCACCCCGTGTCGGTGCACTTCCCCCAGAGCGGTCGGGCCTACTTCGACCGCCTCCGGCGCGCGTCGATCTACCTCGACAAGTCCGACATCCGACCGGTGCCCCACGACGTGGACGGACCGGTGCACGTCGACGACACGCTGGTGGTGCACACCGCGAAGCTCGAGCACACCGCGCCCGCATGGGGCTACCGCCTGGAGGAGCCCGACGGGTGGACGGTGGACGCGGACGCGGCCCGGGCTGCAGGCGTGGTGGGCCGGGCCGTGGGCGAGCTCAAGCGCGACGGCGAGGTGCGGGTCGACGGCCGCACCGTGCGCCTCGCCGACGTGGCCACGCCGCGCGCCGGCCAGAAGGTGGCCTTCCTCATGGACACGCGCCCCTGCGCCGCGGCCGAGACGCTCGCCGCCGACGTCGACCTGCTGATCTGCGAGAGCACCTTCCTGCAGGAGGACGAGCGCGAGGCCCACGAGTACGGGCACATGACCGCCGCGGACGCGGGCAGGCTGGCCGCCGCGGCGGGGGCACGACGGCTGGTGCTCACGCACTTCAGCCAGCGCTACCCGCTCGACGCCCCCTTCCTCGAGCAGGCCGGCCGCTTCCACGACGACGTGGTGGCCGCCACGGACCTGCTGCGGGTCGACGTGCCGGGGCGGCGGTCGGCGTGAGCGGCAGCCGCCTGCACCCCGCGGCCGCCGACGCCCTGCGCGAGGCCATCGCGGAGGCGGGTGGCGTCGAGGTCTTCGCCGTGGGCGAGGTGGTGCGCGGGCACGTCACCGAGGTGGTGGTCTGCGCCCGTGGCACCGCCGACAAGGTGCTCGCCATCCTGGGTCGGCCGCGCGCCGGCCAGGTGGTGATCCACAACCATCCCTCCGGCGTGCTCGAGCCCTCCGACCCCGACCTGGCCCTCGCCGCCCGCTACAGCGAGGACGGCGTGGGCTTCGTCATCGTCGACGACGAGGCCAGCCGCGCACGCTGGGTGGTGGAGCCCTGGGACCCCACCCCGGCCACGGTGGGCCGGGAGCCCATCGAGCGCTTCTTCCGCGAGCAGCTCCCCGCCGCCTTCCCGGGGGCGGAGGTGCGCGAGCCGCAGCTCGAGATGGCGCTCGCCGTGGGCGCGGCGCTGGACGAGGGCCGCCCGCTCGTGGTGGAGGCGGGCACCGGCACCGGCAAGTCCCTGGCCTACCTGGTCCCCGCGGCCCTCTGGGCGCTGGCGAATGACGCCAAGGTGGTGATCGCCACCCACACCCGGGCGCTGCAGGCCCAGCTCCTGTCCACCGACCTGCGCGTGCTGGGGCGCGCGGGGCTCGAGGTGCGCACGGCCGTGCTGGAGGGGCGCGGCAACTACCTCTGCAAGCGCCGCCTCGGCCTGGCCGTGGACGAGCAGGAGGAGCTGCCGGACGAGGCGCGCGAGGCCCTGGGCGCCCTCGTCGCCTGGTCGGGCACCACCGACCTCGGCAGCCGCAGCGACCTGTCCTTCGCCGTGCCGCCGGAGGTGTGGGAGCGCGTGGAGTCCGACACGGATCTCACGCTCCGCCTGCGCTGCCCGCACCACGACAGCTGCCACTTCTACGAGGCCCGCCGGCGCGCCGCGGGCGCCCACGTGGTGGTGGTGAACCACGCGCTGCTCATGGCCGACCTCGCCCTGCGGGAGGACGCCGGGCATGGGCTGCTGCCGGCCTACCGTCGGGTGGTGCTCGACGAGGCCCACCACCTCGAGGAGGCCGGGACCGGTCTGGCGGCGAGCGCGGTGTCGGCCCTCGCCGTGCGACGCGCGGTGGCGCCGCTGCTGGACCGCGGCCGCAAGCCGGGTGCGCTGGCCCGCCTCGACGCCGCCCTGGACCGGGTCGACACGCTGCCGGGCGACGTGCGCGAGCGGGTGCGCACGGCGAGCGTGGAGGCGCTGCACACCGCCGAGGCGCTCCCCGCCGCGGCCGACCAGGCGCTGGGGGAGCTGGCGGGCGTGCTGTCCCCCGACCAGCCGGCGCGTCGGGTCGACACCGCCTACGTCGCCGAGCCCGAGTGGCGGGAGCTGGTGGTGCCGCAGCTCTCGGCCCTGAGCCGCACCCTGGCCGAGGTGTCGGGCCTGCTGGCCCGCGCGGTGGACGCCCTGGAGGGTCACCGGCTCCCCACGGCGGAGGCCCAGCCGATGCTCGACGTGCAACGGGCGCAACGACGGCTGGCCGGTCACGCCACCACCCTGCAGGCCTTCGTCGCCGAGCCGGATCCCGACCGGTCCGCCGCGCAGGCACGCTGGATCGAGCTGGCGCAGCGACGGGGCGATCGCCCGCAGGCCGTGGTGCGCGCCGCCCCGATCGACGTGGCGCCGGCCCTGTCGCGCATGCTCTGGACGGCGCTGCCCGGCGCGGTGGCCACCTCGGCCACGCTGTCGGTGGCCGGGGACTTCCGCTTCTGGCGCAGCCGGGTGGGCCTGGAGCGCTCCGCGGAGCTGGCGCTCCCCTCGCCCTTCGACCACTTCCACCAGGCGATCCTCGGGCTGCCGACGGACCCGCCCTCGCCTACGGACCCGCACTGGCTCCGGGCGTCGGCGCGGATGGTGGTGGACGCGGTGGAGGCCAGCGGCGGCGGTGCCTTCGTGCTCTGCACGTCCTACCGGGCCGTCGACGCCTACGCGGCCGCGCTGCGCAGCACGCTGGGCCCCGGCGCCACGGTGCTCGCCCAGGGCACCCTGCCCCGCCCCACCCTGCTCGACCGCTTCCGCCGCGAACCGCGCGCGGTGCTGGTGGGCACCGACAGCTTCTGGGAGGGCGTGAGCGTGAAGGGCGACGCCCTGCGCCTCGTCATCATCCCGCGCCTGCCCTTCCGGGTGCCCACCGACCCGCTCTGGCAGGCCCGACACGAGCGCCTCGCGAGCCGGGGCCAGGACCCCTTCGCCGCGCTCACGCTGCCGTCGGCGGTGCTCCGGCTGCGACAGGGCTACGGTCGCCTGCTCCGCTCCCGCGCCGATCGGGGTGTCGTGCTCCTGCTCGACGCGCGCGTCCACGAGCGCCGGTACGGACGGGTCCTGCTGGCCGCCCTGCCGCCGGCACGCCGGGTCAAGGGTCCCTGGACCCGCGTGCTCGGCGCCGTCCGCGACTTCCTCGATCCCTCCCGCCCCGCGGCACCCACGCCCTGAGGACTCCGTGACCGACCGCCGTCCCACGCCCCAGCCTGCCACCGAGGGGCGCCCGCGCTTCCGCGACGCGCCCACGCAGGACTACGGCAACCCCGACGCCAACCCCTACCTGATCTCCCACCGCAGCTTCGGCAGGCCGCTGCTGACGGCCGACGAGGCGTGGCGCTGGCGCGGCCGCTGGGACGAGGAGCTGGGCCAGGCGGGCGACCTGCACGTGGAGCTGGGCAGCGGGAACGGCTTCTTCCTGGCCGAGCTGGCCCGCCGGAACCCCGACGCCCTCGTGCTGGGCATCGAGATCCGCTTCAAGCGCTGCGTGCTGTGCGCCCGCAAGATCCAGGCCGCCGGGGTGCACAACGCCCGCATCCTCCGCTACCACGCGGCCTTCCTCGACGACCTGTTCGAGGACGGCGCCCTGGCCGCCCTCTACGTGAACCACCCCGACCCCTGGCCGAAGGAGCGCCACGAGAAGAACCGGCTCATCAGCCGCTGGTTCCTCGAGGACGTGGTGCGCCTGCTCCGTCCCGGCGGCGTGTTCCGGCTGAAGTCCGACCACCTGCCGAACATCGAGCGCGCGGTGGAGCTGATCGACCACGACCCCGAGGGCGGTCCGGCGCCGCGCCTGCCCCTCGAGGTGACCGGCAGGGCCGAGGACGTGACCCGCGGCCCCGCCCCGTGGCCCGACGACATCGAGACGAACTACCAGCGCAAGTTCCGCGAGCGCGGCCTGCCCGTGTACGCCCTGGAGCTGCGTCGGACGGCCGACGCAGGCTGATCAGCTTCGCGAGGCCTGGATGCGCGTCTGGGCCGCCTCGAGGATCCAGCGCAGCAGGTCGGCGTAGGAGGAGCCCTGGAGCTCCGCCATCATCGCGAGCTTGCCGTCCCAGCACCAGCCCGGGTTGGGGTTCACCTCGAGGAGCTTCACCTCGCCGTTGGCGTCGGTGCGCCAGTCGAAGCGGGCGTAGTCGCGGCAGCCCAGGCGCTCGAACAGACGCATGGACGCGTCGATCATCGGCCGCAGCACCTCGTCGCCGGCGCGGGCCTCCACGTAGCGGACCCGGGTGACGTAGGGGCTGTCGTTGTCCCACTTCGACGCGTACGACAGGATGTGCGGCAGGCCCTCGGGGAGGTCGTCGTAGTCGACCTCGAGCACGGGCAGCACCTGGAAGCCCAGGGACGGGTTGCCCACCAGGCCCACGGTGTACTCCACGCCCGTGAGGTACTCCTGGACGAGGATGGGGACGTCGGGGAGCTGGATGCGCAGGCGCGCGACCGCCTCCACGGCCTCGGTGGGCGTGTGGACCACGCTCTGCTCGGTGATGCCCACGCTGCTGTCGCCCAGCGCGGGCTTGATCATCGCGGGGAAGACCGAGGGGATGGTGCCCGCGTGGTCGCCGTGGCCCAGGAAGGTCTCCATCGGCACGGGCACGTCGAGGGCCTCGGCCACCGCGCGCACCAGCCCCTTGTCGTAGCAGAGGCCCAGGCAGGAGGGACCGGCGCCGGTGTACGGCACCCCGAGCACCTCGAGCAGCGCGGGGACGTGGAGCTCCTTGCGCGCGTCGTTGTCGAAGCCCTCGTCGCACAGGTTGAGCACGAAGGCCGGCGGCGCGCGGCGGAGCTGCCCCAGGAGCTGGGCGTGGTCGTCCACCACCTCGAAGCGGTAGCCGGGGAGCGTGGCCAGGGCCTCGCGCATCCGACGCACGGTCTCGAGGTCGTCCTCGCTGAAGTGCCCCTCGCGCTTCACCGCGTCGGGCCGCCGCGGGTCGCCCAGCAGCACGGTGACCTCGGGGTACGGCACGGCCCGCGGTCCGGTGGGCGCGCGGGCGGCGGGCGCCTTGGCCGACAGCCGCAGCCGGTGGGCCATCATGCCCAGGTCCTGGTTCCGCGCGGAGGAGGTCTCGAAGGTCTCGTGGAGCTGGACGTCCACGAAGCCGGCGGCGCCGAGGAGCTCCTCGATCTGGGCGGGCGTGTACAGGCGCTCGGCGTAGAACTGGTCGGCGATCACGCCCTGCTCGGCGTGCACCACCACCTCGCGGCTGATGAGGCGCCGGCCGTCGGCGGCCAGCGAGCGCTCGCGGCAGACGAAGTGGTCGGCATCGATCCACTCCCACGAGCGCGCCTCGAAGTGCTCACGCAGCCAGGCCCCGTCCGACAGGTCCAGGTAGAGCACGCCGCCGGGGGCGAGCACCTTGCGCACGCCCTGGAGCACGCGCGCGTCCTCCTCGGCCGCCTCGAAGTAGCCGAAGCTGTTGCCGAGGATGAGCACCGCGTCGAAGACCTCGCGCAGCGAGCCCACCTTGCGGGCATCGCCCTCCCGGAAGCGGACGGGCAGCTCCTCGCCGCGGGCGCGACGGCGCGCGAGCCGCACGAGGTAGCGGGAGCGGTCCATCCCCAGCACGTGGCCGAAGCCGCGACGGGCGAGCTCCAGCGTGTGGCGCCCCTGGCCGCAGCACAGGTCGAGCACGCGGTCGGTGCGGGCCAGGCCGGCCTGGGCGACGATCGCGTCCACCTCCGACCGGGTGAGCGCGTGGTCCTCCACCACGTCGCCGTCGGTCTTCAGGTAGACGGCGTCGAAGAGCGACCGCCACCACTCGGACGGGAGGTGACGCTCGAGATCCGACACGGGACCCAGGGTCGCGCGGGCAGCACGTCGCATGGCGAGTTCCTCGTCGGCAGCGCGCACACCCCCCGGGCGGCTCCTGCCTGGGCCCCCACGTACCGCGCCTGGGGAGACCGACCGCACGGGGGGTGTCCGCGTCGCGAACAGCCCGTTCGAAACCGGAGAACCGCCTCCCACGCGAAGACCCGGGAGCGGGCCCTGACGGCACGCCTCAGACGGCCCCGCCGAGCTCCAGATCCTGGGCGAGGCGCCCCAGCACGCCGGGCACCTCCGCGGGCGACACGGGAGGCGCCACGATGTAGCCCTGGACGAAGTCCACGGCGGACAGGCTGGTGAGCCGACGGAGCTGGCTCCCGGTCTCCACCCGCGCCACGTGCAGCAGCAGGCCGCAGGCCCGCACGGTCTCGATCCAGCGACAGGCGGCGTCGTCGGGCAGGTCGGTCTCGTCGAGCAGGGCGCCCACCGGCAGCTTCACGCCCCGCGCCCCCAGGCGGGCGCAGAGGTCGGCCTCGGGGAGCCCGGCGTCGAAGGACTCGATCCACACCGGCAGGCCGCGCTCCACCAGCTGCGCCACCGCGTCGGCCGAGGGACCGTGCCCTCGGCGGGCCGTGGCGTAGGGCACCTCCACGCGCAGGGCCGTGGGCGGCAGGTCCACCGCCTCCAGCTCCTGGAAGAGCTGTTCCACGGTGCGCCCGTCCCGCAGCTCGGTGTCGGACAGGTTCACGGCGACGAAGGCGCCGCGGTCCACCCGCTCCCGCCAGCCCCCCGCGATGCGGCAGGCGTGCTGCACCATGCGCGCGCCCAGGTCGAGCGCCGCGCCAGAGCCCTCCGTGGCCGCCAGGAACTCGGAGGCCTCGATGACCGTGCCGTCCTGGCGCAGCCACCGCGCGAGCGCCTCGGCGCCCACGATGCGCAGGGTGCGGGCGTCGGCCACGGGCTGGAAGTGGGCCACGATCTCGTGGTCGCGGATGGCGGCCCGGAGCTCCGACGCGAGCCGATCCCGGAAGCGGGCGCGGCTGGCGCTGTCGTGGCTCACGAGCGCGAGCGGACCCTGGCTCTGGGCCACGGCACGCAGGGCGCCACTGGCCAGGTCGGCGAGGCCGCGGCCGTCGTCCGGGTGGAAGGCCACGCCCACGCGCACGTCGCGACGCGCACCCAGGGCCTTCTGCACGCGGTGGAGCACGAGCGGCGCCACGAGCCCCACCTGCGCCGACGGCACGAGCACCGCCACGGCGTCCTCCCGCACCGCGTGCTGCGGCGCCGAGGGGACCCAGGTGCCCACGATGGTGCGCGCCCGCTCCAGCTCGGCGGTGGGCGCGCCTCCATCGGCGCGGGAGACCCGGATCGCGAGCAGGGCCACCGGCTGGCCGAGCGTGGCCATCGCGTCGAGCACCGCCACCTCGCCCGTCACGTCCCCGGAGGGGATCGACGCCGGCTCCAGCGTGGCCGGTGCATGGTCCTCCGCGCCGCCGGCCGCCCGCCCCCGCGGCGCCGCGAGCCAACCCGCGATCCCGAGGCAGGCAGCCGAGAGCGACAGCAACGTGAGCACGAAGGGCTGGGGCCCCGCGCGCCCCACCAGCACCAGGGCCGCGGCGCACATCACCAGCGCCACCGCGATGCCCACCCACCAGCCCACCGTGCGGCCGATGGCGCGCACCACCTCGCCCACCACGCCGGCCGCCTCCGCCTGGCCGCCCGCGCCCGTCGGGCGGACGGGGTCGGGTGCGTGGGGGAAGGGCTGGGCGTCGCTGGCCGGCGAGTGGAGGCGGATGGCGTGGTCTCCCGCGTCGACCATCGGCCGCGCGGACGCCGTCTTGAGCCTGTCAGGGAGACCCCGGCGCGGGCCCTACAACCCGGTCTCGGTGACGAGCCGGCAGAACACGGCCTCCACCTCCGGATCGACGAAGGTGTAGCCGGTCTCCAGGAGCTTCCGCGGACGGGCGCGCACGCTGTTGAGGAAGATGGCGTCGGCCAGCTCGCCGAGCGCGCCGCGCAGCGCCCAGCCCGGCGCGTGCGTCATGACCTGGGTGTCGAGCACGTGCCCGAGGGCCTCGCACCACGCCCGGTTGCGCACCGGATCCGGCACGTTCCCGTTGAAGGGCCCCGCGGCCCCGGGCGTGTCGAGCAGGTGCAGCAGCGCCCCCACCGTGTCGCGCAGGCTCAGCCAGGCGGTGAACTGGCGCCCGCTGCCGAGCCAGCCGCCGAAGCCGTGCTTGAAGGGCCCCATGATCGACGGGAAGCCCCCTCCCCCCGACGACAGGCAGATGCCGAGGCGCAGCACGGCCACCCGCGCCCCGAGCTCGGTGGCCGCGCGCTGGTGGGCTCCCTCCCAGGCCATGCCCAGCTCGGCGAGGAAGCCCTCCCCCGGCGCGTCGTCGTCGTCGATCCAGGCGTCACCGCGGTCGCCGTAGATGCCGAGGGTGCCCACGCCCACGAAGACACCGGGCGGGTCGTCGAGCCGCGCGAGCGACCCCACGATCGCCTCGGTGGCGGCCACCCGGCTGTCGACCAGGATGCGGCGTCGCGGCCCCGTCCACGGACGCGTGGCGAGCGGGGCCCCCGTGAGGTTCACGACCGCGTCCAGGCCCTCCAGGCGACGCACCTTCGCCACACCACGCACGGGATCCCAACGCACCAGGTCGGGACGGGAGGCCGGCTTGCGCGTGAGGACGGTGACGCGGTCGCCACGGGCCGCCAGCGCCGCCGCCAGCGCCGTGCCGATCATCCCCGTGCCTCCCGTGATCGCGACGTGCACCGACCCGGCCTCCACCCCCGCAGGACAAACACGGGGCCGGGGGTGGGGCAACGCCGCGGTTGGGCGCAGGGCCGCCGATCGAATACGAGCGCCGCCCGACCTGCCTCGGTTGGAGTCGAGACCGGGGCACATCCGGGCGCGCCGCACATCCCGGTCGAGCGCGCCCTCACCCCGGCACGCTGCCCCAGGGCGGCGGAAGGACACCCCGAGATGAACGAGACGACCGACGCCCCCGAGGGCGCCACGGACCCCAGTGGGTCTGCCACCGAGTCCGCGGAGCACACGCCCCAGGGCTCCGACTACGTCAGCGATCGCGACTTCGCCGATTTCCCGATCCGCGAGGAGACCCTCAAGGGCATCCTCGAGATGGGCTTCAAGACGGCCACGCCCGTGCAGGCCCAGTCGATCGATCCGGCGCTGGCCGGCACCGACATGATCGTCCGCGCCAAGACGGGCACGGGCAAGACGGCGGCCTTCGCCATCCCCATGGTGGAGCGGGCGCCCGACGGCCACCGCAAGCCGTTCGCGCTGGTGCTCGAGCCCACCCGCGAGCTCGCGCAGCAGACGGCGCAGCAGTCCGAGCAGATCGCGAAGTACCGCGACCTCGGCATCGCGCTGCTGGTGGGCGGCGTGGCCATGGGTCCCCAGGAGGACGCGCTGGCCGACGGCGCCGAGATCATCGTGGGCACCCCGGGCCGCGTGCTCGACCACATCCGGCGCGGCACCCTCGACGCCGCCCAGATCGAGGTCATCTGCCTCGACGAGGCCGACGAGATGCTCTCGATGGGCTTCTACGAGGACGTCACGGCGATCATCGACGCCACGTCGAAGGAGCGCCAGGTGCTGCTGTTCTCGGCCACCATCTCGGCCGACACCCAGCGCATCGTGTCGCGCTACCTCGACGAGCCCGTGGAGATCATGCTCTCCACCGACGCCGACGGGGTCACCCTCCTCGAGCACGTGCTCTACGAGACCACGCCGGGGATGCACAAGGCCCAGGCCCTGCTCTACGTGCTCGACCTCGAGGACGCGCCGGCCGCGATCATCTTCTGCAACACCCGCGAAGACACCGCCACCGTGGCCACCTACCTCGACCGCCAGGGCCTCGACGCCCAGCTCATCAGCGGCGAGCTCTCGCAGGCGCGCCGCACGGCGGTGATGCAGGCGGTGAAGAAGGGCGAGGTCCGCTACCTGGTGGCCACCGACGTGGCGGCCCGCGGCATCGACATCTCCGACCTCACCCACGTCATCAACTACAGCCTGCCGCAGGACCCGGCGGTCTACCTGCACCGCACCGGCCGCACCGGCCGCATCGGCAAGAAGGGCACGGCCATCAGCCTGGTGGGCGGCCCCGACCTGGCCACCAAGCGCACCCTCGAGACCGTGCACAAGATCCCCTTCGAGGAGCGCCAGCTGCCCGACCGCGAGGCGGTGGTCCAGATCCGTGTCGAGCGGCAGGCCCGGCAGCTCCGCGACGCCATGGGCAACCTGGTGTTCGAGTCCTACCTGCCCACGGTTCGGGCCCTCAAGGAGCGTCCCGACGGCGACATGCTGCTCGCGGCGGCCCTGCGCGCCTTCTTCACCTGGGATCGGGAGCGCCGCGCCGCGGCGAGCGAGCTTTCCACGGTGGACGCGGTCATCGAGGCCCGCGAGGCCAAGCGCGAGCGCGACGAGGCGCGCGGTCCCCGCCGGGATCGCGACGACCGCGGCGGCCGCAAGGGGGGCCGACGCGGGCGCGACCGCGACGAGCGTCCCTCCCGCGACCGCGAGGATCGGCCGCCCCGCGAGCGCCGTCCCGAGCGCGCCGAGGAGGCGGAGCTGGGCGATCTCGACGCCCTGCTCGACGTGGAGCCCGGTGCCGAGGCCCCCGCCGAGAGCGACGGCAAGAAGAAGCGCCGCCGCAAGCGTCGCAAGGGCAAGGGCGGCGGCGAGGGTGCCGACACCACCGCGTCCCAGGGCGAGTCCACCGGGAACGACGGCGGCGGCGCCAGCCCCCGCCTCGACGACCTGGACGCGCTGCTCGACGTGGAGTGAGCGCGTCGCGCACCGCCGCGGGCGTCGGGGCGCCGACGCTCAGGCCCTCCTCGGGCGTCGGAGCTCCGACGCTCAGGGGGTGAGCAGCGACCGCACCACCTGCTGGGCGAGCTTGCCGTCGAGCTCGGCCTTGTGCTCGGCCATCATCCGGCCCATCACCTTGCCCATGTCGCCCGGCCCCGCGGCCCCCACGGCCGCGATGGCCTCGGTGGCCCAGGCGCGGGTGGTGGCCTCGTCGGCGAGGCGCGGCAGGAAGTCCTCGAGCACGGCGAGCTGCTCCCGCTCCTCCGCCACGAGGTCGTCGCGTCCGCCCTGCTCGTACGACGCGATGGACTCGACGTGCTTCTTGGCGAGGCGGCGCACGATCTCCACCGCGGACGCGTCGTCCACGGCGTCGACCCCCGGCTGCTTGGAGGCCTCGATGAAGGCGGCGCGCACGTTGCGCAGCGCGCCGAGACGCACCTTGTCCTTGGCCTTCATGGCCTCCTTCAGGGCGTCGTTCACACGGTCGACGAGGGACACGGCTTCCTCCGGGATCAGGTGAGGTAGGGCGCGAGCAGGCGGCCGGCCGCCGGCATCGCCTGCACTGTGTGGACCCGCGCCTGGCCGCGGAGCGACTGGTAGGTGCGGCGCAGCAGGGCGTTCTGGGCGCGATCGGCGCGCGCGTCGGTCACCGCGAGCATGGCGTCGGCGAGCTGATCGGCGTGCGCCGAGAACCAGGCGGGCACGTCGCCGGACCCGACGGCCTGGGCCACGTGGGGCTCCAGCGCCGGCGCGAAGTGCGGCAGGAGCATGTCGAGCAGCTCCGCCACCATGCCGGGGCGCAGCCCCTGCACGGCGCGGAAGCCCGCCTTGAGCGCCAGGCCCGTGAGCCCGCCCTTGGACGAGACCTCGGACTCGATGAGGCGCACCCCGTCCTGCACGAAGCGCGCGCGTTGGGAGGGGTCGTCGAGGATGGCCGCGAGGGTCATGGGATCACTCCACCTTCACCATGCCAGGACACCAGGGAGTAGCTGCCTTTCCACCCAGATCCCTGAACCAGTGCCCGAGGTAGTTGCGCGCGTAGCAGGAGTAGCCGGACTGGCCGAGGGCCTTCTCGACACAGGCGTAGCTCGCCTCCCAGTGCTGGTTGTTCTGCGCCTCGATGATGTCGAAGCCTGCGATCTCGGACGCGATCCTGTCCTTCACGTACCGCCTGAGCCACGGGCCGATCTGATCGCACAGGGCCTTGCTGATCTCCTCCCGAGGGCTCGAGCGCGCACTCGCCAGCAGGGCCTCGCGCACGCCCCCGTCGGGCTCCTCGGCCGCCAGCTTCTTCGCGAGGCACTGGGCGCCCGTGGCCGACTTCGTGCCGGCGAGGGCCTCGGCGGCCACCACCCGCACGCTCGCCTCGGCATCACCGAGGAGCGCGTCGCAGGTGGCACGCACCACCTCGATGTGGGTGGCCTCGCCGAAGGTGCGGAGGGCCGCGGCGCGCACCTCCGGGGCCGGGTCGCTGCGCACCGCGGTGAGCAGGGCCTTGCGCACCGTGGCGTCCTCCCGCCCCGCGAGCGCCTCCGCGGCCGCGGCGCGCAGGGTGCTGTCGGCATCGGTGGCGAGCACGTCCGCGAGGAAGCCCTCGTGGGCCCGGGAGGGCTTGAGCGCCGTGAGCGCGGCGCCGCGGACCGAGGCCTCGGAGGACTGCCGCGCGAGCTGCTCCAGCGCGCCGTAGCCGGCCTCCGTGAGCGTGGCGCCGAGCGCGCTGGCCAGCGCCGCCTTGTCCTTGACCCGGGCGTCGGTGGCGGCCGGCACCAGGCACGAGACGGCCGCCTCGTGCCGGCTCGAGGCCAGCGCCGTGGCGATCACCGGGTCCCAGCTGCCCGTCTCCGCATCGTAGATCGTCTCGCACAGACAGGCCGAGGCCACGGGCTCCGCGGGGTAGTCCGCCAGCTTCTTCGCCGTGTGCTCGCGGAGGTGGTCGTCCTCCTGGCGCAGGCCCTGACAGGCGTACTCGAAGTTGCCGCGGCTGAGCCAGTTGTCGATCTTGTCGGTGTCGTCGATGAAGGCGGGCGGCCCGCAGGCGACCGACAGCGCGAGCGCCCCGGCGAGCGGCGCGAGCGCCACCGCGGGACGCAGGCGGGTCGAGGGCGAGGATGGGCGAGCGTTCACGGGGCCTCCCGGCGACGGGCTCCCTTACCGTCCGCGCCCCAGCCCGGCGACGCACCCCGCCACGGCGCGATAGGGCCGCCGGTCGACGGAGGTCGTGGTGAAGCCGGTCGCCCTGCTCAAGCTCCCGTTCCGCATGGCCCGCGCGGCCTTCCGGGAGGCCCGTGCCGCCAGCGGCCTCGCGCCCGCCGATCCTCCCCCTCCGCCCCCCGCCCCGGCCCCCGAGCCTGCACCGGAGCCCGCCGCGCCGGAGCCCGCGCCCGCGCGCCCCGTCCAGGTCCGCGTGGAGGCCACGCCGAACCCCGACGCCCTGAAGTTCGTGTGCTCCAGCCAGGTGGTGGCGCGTGGCTCGCTCGCCGTGAACGGCCCCGACGAGGCCGCGGGCCATCCCTTCGCCGAGCTCCTCATCGCGCTGGACGGCGTGCGCACCGTGTTCGCCACGCGCGATTTCGTCACGGTGAGCCGGGAGCCCGAGGGGCCAGGTTGGGAGGTGCTGGAGCCGGAGATCGTGCGGGTGCTGCAGGCCACGCTGCGCGGCTGACCCGCCCCGACCCGGCGGCCATGCTACAGCGCGGGTCGCCCCGGGGAGACCCACGCATGACCCTGCTGAGCGTCGAGGGACTGAAGACCACCTTCCACGTCGAGGTGGGCGGCCGCCCGGTGGAGGTGCGCGCCGTCGACGACGTGAGCTTCTCGCTGGAGCCGGGCGAGATCCTCGGCGTGGTCGGGGAGTCGGGCTCGGGGAAGTCGGTCACGAGCCTGTCGATCATGCGCCTGCTGCCCCCCGCCGTGGCGCGGCACCCCGGCGGCCGCATCGCGCTGCTCGGCAAGGACCTCCTGACCCTGTCGTCCACGGAGATGACCCGCCTGCGGGGTCGCGACGTGGCGATGATCTTCCAGGAGCCGATGACCTCGCTCAACCCCGTCTTCCGGGTGGGCGCCCAGGTGGCGGAGGCCATCCGCACCCACGAGCAGGTCAGCGAGGAGGAGGCCCGCCGGCGCACCCTCGATCTCTTCGAGGAGGTGGGCATCCCCGACCCCGCCGCGAGCGTCGAGAAGTACCCCCACGAGATGAGCGGGGGCCAGAAGCAGCGCGTGATGATCGCGATGGCGCTGTCGTGCAACCCGCGCCTGCTCATCGCCGACGAGCCCACCACCGCCCTCGACGTCACCATCCAGGCCCAGATCCTCGAGCTCCTGCGCGATCTGCGCGACCGCCGCGGCATGGCCATCCTCTTCATCACCCACGACCTGGGCGTGGTGGGCGAGCTCGCCGACAAGGTGGCGGTGATGTTCCGCGGCCGGCTGGTCGAGTACGGCGACGTCCTGTCGATCTTCGAGAACCCGCAGCACCCCTACACGAAGGGCCTGCTGGCCTGCCGCCCCACGCTGGAGTCGCCCTACACCGTGCTGCCCACGGTGTCGGACTTCATGGACGTGGACGAGGTGGACGGTGCGCTGGTCATCACCGAGCGCGCCCTGGACGAGGCCCGGGTGGCGGAGCTGCAGTCGGCCGACGCCGTGCGCCGCGATCCCGACGCGCCCGTCGTCCTCGAGGTCCGCGACCTCAGCGTGCGCTTCCCCACCCAGCGCGACCTGCTGGGGCGGGTCACGAAGGAGTTCACGGCGGTCGACAGCGTGGGCTTCACCGTGCGCAAGGGCCACACGCTCGGCCTCGTGGGCGAGTCGGGCTGCGGCAAGACCACCACCGGGCGCGCCATCCTGCGCCTGGTGGAGCCCGCGGCGGGCACGGTGCAGCTCGACGGCGACGACCTGTCCTTCATGGCGCGCGAGCCGGCCTCGGAGCGCACCAAGGCCGTGCGCCGCAAGCTCCAGATCATCTTCCAGGACCCCTACTCCAGCCTCGATCCGCGGCAGACCGTGGAGCAGATCCTCACCGAGCCGATGATCGTGCACGGCCTGGTGGGCGACAAGGCGGCGCGCCGCGCCCGGGCGGCCGCGCTGCTCGACGAGGTCGATCTGCCCGCGGCCCACCTGCGACGCTACCCCCACGAGTTCAGCGGCGGGCAGCGCCAGCGCATCTGCATCGCCCGGGCGCTCGCGGTGGAGCCCACGGTGATCGTGTGCGACGAGAGCGTGAGCGCACTCGACGTGAGCGTGCAGGCCCAGGTGCTCAACCTGCTGCGGCGGCTGCAGCTCGACCGCGGGCTCACCTACCTCTTCATCAGCCACGACCTGTCGGTGGTGAAGTTCATGAGCGACGAGATCTGCGTGATGAAGGACGGGCGCATCGTGGAGGCCGGACCGGCCCAGGCGATCTACGCCGCACCGCAGCACCCCTACACGCAGAAGCTCATCGCCGCGATCCCCCACGGCACCGTGGAGGGGATCCGGGCGCGCCGGGCCGCGGCACCGCAGGCCTGACCGGGTCCGCGCCGCGCGTGGCACCGTCGCCCGGGGACGCTACGGGACGGAGGGACCTCGCGCCGGAGCACCATGGGCCTGCCCGCACCGTTCGGGAAGTACGAGCTGCTGGAGCACCTCGGCACCGGCGGCATGGCCGACGTCTTCCTGGCCCGCAGCTTCGGCGCCGCGGGCTTCGAGAAGCACGTGGTGGTCAAGCGGATCCGCCCCGAGCACGCACGTGATCCCCGCTTCGTCTCGCTGTTCATCCACGAGGCCAAGGTCGGCGTCCACCTGAACCACCCGAACATCGTGCAGGTGCACGAGCTCGGGAAGGTGGGCGAGGCCTGGTACATCGCGATGGAGCACCTCCACGGTCGCGACCTCGCCCGGGTCCAGCGCGCGCTGCGCGCCGAGGAGCGGCGCATGGACCCCGACCTGGCCGTGCGCATCGCGGCCGAGGTGTGCCGCGGCCTGGCCTTCGCCCACGGCGACCCCTCCGATCCCGCCCGCCTCGGCGTGGTCCATCGCGACGTGAGCCCGCACAACGTCTTCGTGACCTTCTCGGGCGACGTGAAGCTCGTGGACTTCGGCATCGCCCGGCTCGCCGACGAGGCGGCGGCCGCCACCGGAGAGAGCCGCGCAGGCGGCAAGCTGGCCTACATGAGCCCCGAGCAGGCACGGGGCGGTCCGGTGGACCATCGCACCGACCTCTTCAGCGCGGGCGTGGTGCTCTGGGAGCTGCTCACCGGGGAACGGCTCGTGCGGGCCGACGACCCGGGGGCCCGCCTCGAGCAGGTGCTCGCGGCCCAGGTCCCCGATCCCCGCACCCTCGGCGTGCCGGTGGACGACGCCCTCTGGAACGTGCTCCGCAGGGCCCTCGCCGCCTCCCCCGCCGACCGCCACCCCGACGCCGCCTCGCTGGAGGAGGACCTGCGCGCCTGGCTCCACGCACGGCCCGCGCGCCCCGGGCGCCGCACCCTCGCGCGCGCGCTGCGCGAGCTGTTCCCCGACGCGAGCACCGCCGACCCCACCCGGGCGGACCTGGCGCGCCTCGCCCTCGACATCCGACGCCTCGAGGAGGACGCCAGCGAGGAGCCCCTGCCCACGCCCGCCCCGGCGTCCACGGCCTCCGACACGCCCACGGCCTCGGCCCCCCCCTCCGCGCTCGAGCCCTCCCCCGACGAGCGCAAGCGCGTGGCGGTGCTCGTGGTGGACGTGGACGGCCTCACCGACCTGTCCGAGCGCCTGGAGCCCGAGGCCCTGTTCACGCTGCACCTGCAGCTCCTGCGCTGGCTCCGCCGCGTGACGGGCGAGCACGGCGGCACGCTCCAGCACGTCCACGACGACCAGGCCTACGTCTTCTTCGGCGTGCCACGCACCCGCTCCGACGACGCGCGGCGCGCCCTCGCCTGCGCCCAGGAGCTCCACCGTCGCCTCCCCGAGCTGCGGGAGGCGGGCCTGCGCGTGCACCTCGCCGTGGGCGTGCACGTCGGCGACGTGACCCTGGGGCACGCGGGCGCGCGCCTCCGCTACACGGCGCGTGGCGACACCACCCGCCTGGCACGACGTCTGAGCGAGCAGGCCGACCAGGGCGAGGTGCTCTGCTCCGACGAGGTCCGTCGCGCCGCCCGCACCAGCCACGTCTTCCTCCGCGCCGCACCCCTCCGCGGCCGGGGGGGCCGCGCGCCCACGCCCGCGTGGCGGCTCGACGGCCCGCGCCAGGAGCACCAGGGGCCACGACGGGGCAGCTGGCTGCGGCGGGACCGGGAGCTCGACCAGCTCGGGGAGGCCCTGGCCGCCCTCGGCGAGGAGCGCGGCACCACCGTGGTGATCACGGGGGAAGGAGGCACGGGGAAGTCGCGGCTGCTCCAGGAGCTGTCCAGCTCGGCCCGGCACCGGGGCCTGCCGGTCCACGGGGGCCACGCCTCCCCCTTCGGTCACCCGCTCGCGGTGCTGCGAGGCGTGGTCCTCGCCGCCCTCGGCCTCGACGCCGGCGCGTCGGACGCCGCCATCGAGCAGGCCAGCACCACGGCGCGCCAGCTGGGCCTGCACGCCCGCGAGATCGACGCGCTGCGGGCACTGCTCGGGGTGGGAACCCACCCGACGGATGCCTCCGAGATGGCCCGCGCGGCCGGACGCCTCGTGGAGGGCCTGGCGGCCCGACGCCCCCTCGCGCTGCTGCTGGAGGACCTCCACCACGTGCCCGAGCCGGAGCTGGCGGCGCTCGGACGCCTGGTCCACCGCCTGCGGGAGGTGCCGGTGCTGGTGCTCGCCACCTCGCGCGACGCGCGCGCGGTCCACCTGCTCCAGCCCGATCACGTGGTGCGGCTCGGCGCGCTGTCCGAGGCGCTCCAGGCCCGGCTCGCCGCGTCCGCCCTCGGGGCCGAGCGCGTGGACGAGGCCCTCCTCGCCCTGCTCGCGCGCACCTGCGAAGGCAACCCGCTCTACGTCGAGGAGCTCTGCGCCTACCTCGAGGAGCGCGGGCGCATCGAGCTGGAGGACGGGCAGGCCCGCCTCGTCTCCGACGACGCCCCTCGCCTGCCCGAGGGCCTCGCCGCGCTGCTGGCCAGCCGCATCGACGCCCTGGACCCCGCGAGCAAGGGGGCGCTGCAGGTGGCAGCCGTGATCGGCACCGAGGTCCCGCTCGACCTGCTCACCGAGGTGATCGGGGTCGACGACGCCACCCCCCTGGTGGAGGACCTCGGCGCCCACAGCCTGCTTCGCCCTGCGGAAGGCGGTCAGGTCTGGGGCTTCCCCAGCGAGCTGGTGCGCCAGGCCGCCCTGCGCTCGGTGCTCGGCGTCCAGCTGCGCGACTACCACCGTCTGGTGGCCGCCGCGCTGGAGCGTCGCGTGGGCCGCGAGGGCGCGGAGTGGTCGGACGAGGAGCTCGCGGAGCACTGCGGTCGGGCGGGACGCGCCGTGGATGGCGCACGCTACGCCTACACCGCCGCCGTCCGCCTCGAGCGGTCCCGCGAGCTGGAGTCGGCCCGACGCTGGTACAAGCGCGGGCTCCACTGGCTCGAGCAGGCCAGCGACGATCCCGCCACCTACGAGGCCCGCATCCAGGGCGAGGCCCTGCTCCGCCTCCGCCTGGGTGCCGTGACGCTGCAGCTGGGCGAGCCCCGCGCGGGTCACGCGGCGCTGAGGCTCGCGCTGGAGGTGTGCGAGGAGGCCGGCCTGCCGTGGCTGGAGGTGCGCTGCCACCTCGAGCTCGGACGCCACCACCTCGGCGAGGGGGAGGCGGCGCTGGCCCGCGCCCACCTCGGCCAGGCCCGTGCGCTCGCCCGGTGGGAGGAGGACCCGGCGCTCGACGCCGAGCTGGCCGAGGCGGAGGCGAGGCTGGCGGAGCTCGAGGGCACGCCCGAGGAGGCCCGCGACGCGTGGAGCCGCGCCCTGGCGTGCGCGCCCGACGCCCCCGCCCGCACCCGCTGCCTGCTCGGCCAGGCGATGGCGATGCTGCGCGCGGGCCGGGTGGAGGAGGCCGAGGCCAGCCTCACCCGCGCCCACGAGGAGGCCCGCTCGGCGGCCGACCGTCTCGCCGAGGGGGAGGTGCTCAGCCAGTGGGGGGTGCTCCACCTCTGGCGGGACGAGCCCGAGGAGGCGGTGCGGGCGCTCCGGCGCGCCCTCCAGCTGCGGCTCGAGACCGGCGACCGCCACGGCATCGTCGTGGACCACCACGCCATCGGAGACGTCCACCTCCTGCGGGGCGATCTCGTGCGCGCCGCCCTCGCCTTCCGACGCAGCCGCGAGCGCGCCGAGGCCATCGGGTGGCGTCGCGGGGTGGTGCTCAACGAGGTCTTCCTGGCCTTCCTGGAGGACCCCGCGCCCGGATCCGGCCGGCTGGAACGCCTCGAGGCCGCCACGGAGGACGCCCGACGACACGGCATGCCGGAGGTGGCGCTGTCGGGCGAGTGGCTGTCGGGACGGCTGCTCGCGGAGGCGGGACGCGTGGAGGAGGCCCGAGGCCGCCTCACCGGGGCGCGCACGCGCGCGGAGCGCCAGCGCCTGGCGCCCCTCACCCGTGCCATCGGGCACTCCCTCGCAGAGCTCCCGGACGCCCACGCCTGATCGCGGGCCCGGCCCTGGTGCGGGATCAGTCCTCGCGACGGGGCGGAGCCAGGCGATCGGCCAGCCTGCGCACCAGCGCTTCCGTGTCGCTGTCGAGGGCGTCGGGCACCACGATCCGCACCTCCACGAGGAGATCACGCTCCGGGCGACCCGGGCCCGCCCCCTTGCCCCGCAGGCGCAGCCGGGCGCCCGACGAGGTGCAGGGCGGCACCACCAGCCGCACCCGCCCCTGGGGCGTGGCCAGCGGCAGGGTGACCCCCAGCAGGGCCTCGGTGACCCCGATCTCCACCACCCGCTCCACGGCCTCGGCCTCGACCGGATCGTCCACCACGCGGAAGCGCACCACGAGGTCGCCGTGCGGGCCACCGTAGGCGCCCGCGTCGCCCAGGCCCGGGTAGCGACGGGTCTGGAAGCTGCGCACCTTCGCCGGCACCTCCAGCTCGCGCCGCTCGGTCGACGGCTCCAGGCCCGTCGAGGGGTCGTCGCGGGTCCAGCCCTCGGAGCGCCGCACCCGCATGTAGCGCACCGGCACCCGCCCGCCGGTCAGCGCCACCCGCGCGGGCACGTCCACGTCGAGCTCGACGTCGTCCCCACGCGGCGCCCGGTTCCCGACACCGGGCCGCGACGGCGCCTCGCGATCCTCGAAGTCGGCGAAGCCCCGGCGTCCCGAGCTGCGCCCTCCCGCGCGCGCCCAGAAGGCCTCGAACACCTCCCCCTGCCCGGCGCCGTCGGCACCGGCGAGGAGCGCCCGGTCGTGCTCCGTGCGGCGCGCGGGGTTGGTGAGCACCTCGTAGGCGTTGCGTGCGGCCGCGAAGCGGTGGGCCTTGGCCTCGTCGTGCCCGGCGAGATCCGGGTGGCAGGTGCGCGCCACCGCGCGGAAGGCGCGGCGGATCTCCGCGGTGGTCGCCTCCGCGTCCACGCCGAGCACGTCGTACAGGCCACCACCGGCCATCGGCCCTCCCGTGAGCCCCTCCAGCTACCACGCGACCTCGCGTCACGTCTCGTGGTGCGCGCCCCCCGACCGCCCCCCCGTCGTTGCCTGCCCGCCCCCTGGCGTGTATGTCTTCCCCAGACCTCGGAGCACCGCGCCGGGACGGAAGAGGACCTGATGGGCAAGTACCAGAACCCCGGCGGTCTGACCTGCTCGTTCTGTCACAAGAGCCAGCGCGAGGTCGACAAGATCATCGCAGGCCCGAGCGTGTACATCTGCTCGGAGTGCATCAAGCTGTGCATGGACATCATCCGCGAGAACGCGCCGCAGAAGCCGGTCTCGTGGGGTCAGGACGGCGTGCCCGCGCCCGCCGAGATCAAGGCCTACCTCGACCAGTACATCGTGGGTCAGGACGACGCGAAGCGCCGCATCGCGGTGGCCGTCCACAACCACTACAAGCGCCTCGAGGCCAACGCGGCCGCCGGTGAGGGCGACGTCGAGGTCCAGAAGTCGAACGTGCTGCTCGTGGGCCCCACGGGCACGGGCAAGACGCTGATCGCGCAGACGCTGGCGCGCTTCCTCGACGTGCCCTTCGTGATCGCCGACGCCACCACGCTCACCGAGGCCGGGTACGTCGGCGAAGACGTCGAGAACATGATCAACAACCTCTACCAGGCTGCCAACCAGTCGGTGGAGAAGACGGTGCGCGGCATCGTCTACGTCGACGAGATCGACAAGCTCGCGCGCAAGGGCTTCACCAGCTCGGTCAGCCGCGACGTCAGCGGCGAGGGCGTGCAGCAGGCCCTGCTGAAGATCCTCGAGGGCACGGTCGCCTCCATCCAGTCCAAGGGCAAGCAGCGCATGCCCAACCAGGATGCGGTGCAGATCGACACGTCGAACATCCTCTTCATCTGCGGCGGCAGCTTCGAGGGCCTCACGTCGATCATCGGCCAGCGCCTCGGCCGGCGCAGCGTGGGCTTCCTGCGGCACGACGTCGATCGCGCCGACGAGCAGGGCCACCACGACCACGAGGATCCCGCGCTGCTGTCGCGGGTCAACCCCGAGGACCTGGTGAAGTTCGGGCTCATCCCCGAGTTCATCGGTCGCCTGCCCGTGGTGGCCGTGATGGACCCGCTGGGCGCCGACGATCTCGTCCACGTGCTCACCGAGCCGAAGAACGCGCTCGTGAAGCAGTACCAGAAGCTGCTCAAGTTCGAGGGCGTGGAGCTCCGCTTCAGCGAAGGGGCCCTGCGCGCCATCGCCGAGCGGGCGATCGCACGGAAGTCCGGCGCACGCGGCCTGCGCGCGGTGCTCGAGTCCGTCATGCTCGACGTGATGTTCGAGGTGCCGAGCGTCGACGATCTCCGCGAGATCCTGATCACCGAAGAGGTGGTGCGCGGCACCGGGCAGCCGGTGCTCCGCACCGTGCCCGAGGCCGGCGGAGCGTCGTGAAGCCCGCCCTCCTCATCGCCTCGCCCCAGCTGAAGGATCCGCACTTCGCCCGCGCCGTGGTGCTCCTGTGGCACCACGACGAGGAAGGGGCCATCGGGGTGGTGGTCAACCGTCCCCTCGATCGCACGCTGCCCGACGTGCTGGAGCTCCCCGGCGACATCGACCTGTCGTGGTACGCCGACACCCACGTCACCTGGGGAGGCCCGGTGGAGATGGGCTCCGGCACGGTGGTCACCCCCCAGGCCGTGCCCGACGACGAGGGCTGGAACGTCGATGGCATCGGCGTGAGCCGCTCGATGGACGTGCTGGTGTCGCTGCTCGAGGCCCGTGAGCCCCTGCTGCTGTGCCTCGGCTACGCAGGCTGGGGGCCCGGCCAGCTCGACGACGAGCTCCAGGCCGGCGGTTGGCTGTGGACCGACCTGGATCCCAAGCTGGTGTTCGAGACGCCGCACGACCAGAAGTACGACCGCGCGCTGGCCACGCTGGGCCTCACCGCAGCCATGGTCTGGATGTCCCCCGTCTCAGAGTGAATATTCCTTCGCTCGGCTTCGCCTCGCTGCGCGCTTCGCCTAGGGCTCGCTTGCGGGCATGGCTTCCCAAGCTGCGCGCTTCGCCTGGGGCTCCCTTGCGGGCATGGCTCCCCAAGCTGCGCCTCGCTGCGCGCATCGCCTGGGGCTCGCTTGCGGGCATGGTCCCCCCAGCTGCGCCTCGCTGCGATCACTCCGGTGCGGGCACGGGGACCTTGGGCATCCAGCGGTCGACCTCGGCGCGCAGGGCGGGCATGCTGGCGCGCTCGAGGGGCGGCGCGCCGGGGAGCTTCACCGACATGGCGTCGACGAAGCGGCCGTTCCTCCACATCTGGTAGTGGAGGTGGGGACCGGTGGCGAGGCCGGTGGAGCCCACGCGACCGATGAGGGCGCCCACGGAGACGCGCTGGCCGCGCCGCACCGACACCGTGGACAGGTGGCTGTAGGAGGTCTCGACCCCTCCCGTGTGCTGCAGCTTCACGAAGTTGCCGTGGCCGCCGTTGCGCCCCGCGAAGGTGACCACCGCGTCGGCCACCGCACGCACCGGCGTGCCCGACGGCGCGCCGAAGTCCGTGCCGTTGTGGGGCCGGCGCACCTTGAGGATGGGGTGGAAGCGGCGCGGGTTGAAGCCCGAGGTCACCCGGCTGAACTCCAGCGGGGAGCGCAGGAAGGCCCGCACCACCGAGGTGCCGTCGGGGTGGTAGAAGGCCTCCCGGCCGTCGTCGTCCACCAGACGCACCGCCTCGTGCACCTTGCCCCCGTTCACGAACCGCACGGCGTACAGGGTGCCCAGGCGCGCACGGCGACCCTCGGCCTGCATCCGCTCGCCGACGAGGCCCAGGCGAGCGCCCGCGCGCAGCTCGGTGTTGAAGTCGATCTCGTACTCGAAGATGCGCGCGATGGCCGCCAGGTCCGCGGGGGACAGCCCCGCGGCGAGCCCGGCCTCCCACAGCGATCCGGTGATCGTGAGCTCGAGCGCCACCTCCTCGCGCACCCACGCCACCTCGTCGACGTGGGCCTCCCAGCCGTCGGCGACGGGCTCCACGACGAGGATCCGATCGGCGTCGACCTCGTACTGCAGCGCCACGAGCGCCTCGGCACCGTCGCGGTAGCGCACCGACAGCTCGTGGTCGGGACGGATGGTGGCGAGATCGTGGTGGGCCAGCGCGGCCTCCCGCACCTCGTGGGCGGGCAGGCCGAGCGGCTGGAGCAGTGCGCCGAGGCTGCTGCCGGGCACCACCTTCAGGGGCACCACCAGCTCGTCCGGCGGCAGATCGGGACGCTCCGGCACGGGCGGGCTGGGCAGCCCCGTGGGGAGCGCGGGCCCACCACAGGCGGCCAGTCCGAGCAGTGCGGCGAGCAGCCGGGCCAGGTGACCTCCGGAGGGGGAACCCCGCGACACGACACGGGTCCGTGCGGGTGCGCGGGCAGGCGACGTCTGCTAGCGTCCACCTGAGCCCGCTGCCACGCCCCGAGGCCCCCGATGTCGCGCTCCGCCTCCTTCCTCGCCCTCCTCCTGTCCGCGTGCACCTGCTCCCGCGATCCCACGGAGGGCGCGCTCGCCGACAACGTGGGCGAAGCCTTCGCCGCCTGCAACGAGGCCGAGATCCGCTTCCTCGCGGCCAAGCACAACGTCCAGCTCGTGTTCGCGCCCTGCGGCTCCAACAACTTCAGCAGCTACCGCTGGGCACCCGACGGCACGCGGATCTTCTTCCAGCTCGTCCTGTCCGCGAACGTGATGGACGCGAACGCCGCCGACAAGCGTACGATCACCCTGCCCATCCCCAAGCCGGTGGGCTCGCCCGCCTGGCTGGGCGACACCCGCGTGGCCGTGCCCGTGGCCGCCGCCGAGGAGGGCGGCGACGTGCGCATCGCCCTGTACGAGGTGCCCGCCACGCCGGAGCCGGGCGACCAGGCCGTGGGCACGCTCGCTGGCAGCGCCGAGCTGATCCCCCTGCCGGGCCTCGTGGCCGCCGACCAGCTCACGCGAGGCGAAGGCGCCGGCGAGCTCCTCTTCGCCGGGCGCCGTGCGGCAGACGGACCCTGGGAGATCCTCCGTCTCGATCTCGGGGAGCGCGCGGTCTCCCCCGCCTTCCCGTCGGTGTCGGGCGCCTTCGACACGTTCACCTACGCGGCGGAGCAGGGCCTGGTGGTGCTCGGCCACGGCGACACCGTGCGCGTGGTCGACGCCGCCACCGGCGAGGAGCGGGACCGGTGGACGCCTGCGCGCCGCGGCAGCCTCGACGCCACGGGCCGCTGGCTGCTGCTGGAGCACGCGGGCAGTGCGATCTCCGTCTTCAACCAGCGGACCTGGGGCGAGATCTCCGAGCAGGCGCGCAAGCGCGAGGAGGCACGCGGGGAGGCCTTCGCCGAGCGGCTCCCGGAGGGCATGGATCGCGTGGTGCAGCCCCCCACGCTCTCGGTGGCCGACCGCGAAGGGGGCGGCCGATGGACCTTCACGGCGGCGCTGGGCGACGGCGCCACCTGGTACCCGGGCTCGCCCGGCTGGATCTCCTTCTTCCTGTGGGGCTTCGAGGGCAAGCAGGTGAAGCGGAACGTGGCCCTGTGGGACGTGAGCGGGCACCTCGCCGCCATCGCCAACGGCGAGGAACGCTTCGCACTGGAGCCCTTCGAGGCGCCGGCCGACGACGGCGAGGGTCCCGGCGAGCCCGCCCCCGACGTGGAGTGACCCCGCGCCAAGGGGCTCAGGCGCCGCTCAGCGGGCGCCGAGCAGGGTGGCCAACCGCCGCCGCAGGGGCGCCTCGGCCGGCGCGAGCGTGGTGAGGCCCTCGGGCGCCTCGTCGGCGAGACACCGCTCGACGCCATCCAGGCCGAGGCAGCGTGCGAAGGCGCTGCCGTCGAGGGGATCCTGCCCGTCGAGCCAGAGCGTGACGGCCCCGCGGTCGTCCTCGAGGTGCAGCGCCGTGCCGAAGCCGTAGATCCGGATGTCCCGGGTGGCGGCCAGCCCGTTGCGGAGGTCGGCGAGCGGTCGTGCGAGTCCGGTCAGGGGCGCCAGATCGAGGTCGCCGTCCGCCGCGCGGGCCGGGCACCGGACCTGGCCTGCGGCCGCCACGAGCGCCACGCGTCCCCGTCGTGTGTCCTCGTCGTACGTGACCGACAGCTCGAACGGGGGTTCGAGACAGGGAGCGACCGCCTCGACGAAGGGGGCCAGCACCTCGGCGTCGCCGAACCACGATCGGTAGAGGGTGCCCACGCCCGTGAACTGCACGGCGACACCGCGTCCCTCCGTGCCCACCCGCACGAGCTGGACGTGCTCGGGATCGGAGGGCGGCGCCCACGCGCGGACCTCGGGCTCCGGGGCCTCGGCCGGTCCGCAGCGACACCCGGCCCAGAGGGCCACGCCGCAGAGGACCAGCCGGCGCGGCATCTCAGAGCAGGCCGCGGCGCTTCTTCACGTCGCGGACCGCGTTCCGCATCGCGATCTCGTAGTCCACGGTGCCCTCGGAGACGTTCTTGATCTTGCCCCGGGCCTCCTCGCGGATCTCCTCCTCGTCCACGTCGTGGGACTTCACCACCTCCATCAGCTTCTTGTAGATGGCGCGGTCGTCCGCGTAGACCTCCTCGATGGCCGGCGTGATCATCAGGTTCTCGACGAACTGCCGGACGAGGAACCGCTCGACGTCGTCACCGAGCGGGTGGTCGCGCTCCTCGGCGAGCTGGGAGCGGATCTTGCCGTAGCGGTCGTAGGGGATGCCGGCAGTGGACATGTGGTCGCGGATCTCCTCCCGGAGCGCGCTGTCGCGCCGCAGGAAGTCGTCCATGATCGCCTCGAAGTCCTTCTGCGCCTCCTCCTTCATGCCGTCGGCGAGCTCGATGTCGCCGTCCTCGACGAGACGACGCACGCACTCCTCCGCGATGGCGGGGACCTTGGCGCGGTACAGCTTCATTGGGGCACCTGGGGGGACGAGGGGGGCCCCCCTAACCGGACCGTGCGGCCGATCCACGGCCGCACGGACACTGGAGGTCAGACGCCTGCGACCTCGGCCAGGGCCGCTTCGTCGACCACCACCACACGGCGTGCCTCGGTCTCGACGACGCCGGCGTTCCGCAGCTCGACGATCGCCACCGACACGGTCTCGCGGGTGGCGCCGATGAGGGCCGCCATCTCGCGGTGCGTGAGGCGCACGTCGACGATCACCCCGCGGCTGTCCCGCACGCCGAAGCGGTCGGCCAGATCGAGCAGCAGCAGCGCGAGGCGCGCGCGGGCGCCGTGCATGCTCACCAGGGTGAGGCGGGAGGCCATGCGCTGGGCCTGGGCGGCCGCCAGCCCCACCATCGCGGGCGCGAGCTCGGCGTGGTCGACCAGCCAGGCGTCGAAGCTCGAGCGCGGCACCACGAGCAGCGTGCCGCCGTCGTGCACCACCGCCTCGTGGTCGCGCGGGCCGGGGGCGAGCCCGAGGAAGGCGCCCCGGCCGCACACGTCCAGCGTGACCCCGTGCTCGCCGACGTCACGGCGCAGCAGCACCACGCCCGAGCGGACGATCACCACCGTGTCGCCCTTGTCGCCGGGCTGCCAGAGCACCTCGCCGCGGCTGGCGGACCGCGTCTCGGCGAGGTCGCCCAGGTCGACGACCGCATCGGGTGGGTGACCGGCGAAGGCCGGGAGCTGGTGGAGGAACCCGGTCAGGCCCGACGGCGCGGGGCGTCGGGCACGGACGATGCCGAGGGGGGTGTGCATCTGCGTCTCCGAGGGCTTCAGGGGGCTCCCTTCCGTACGTGGGGTGCCACGACGGGGTGACCTGTAAACATGGTCACCCACGAAGCCCTCGAGACGCCTGTCGCCACACAGGACGTGGCGACCGTTGACAGGGGGCGGGGTGCCTGGGTTAGACGCCGCCGCTCGTGGCGCACGCCACGCAGGTCCCGGCTCGGTAGCTCAGCTGGTCAGAGCACACGGTTCATACCCGTGGTGTCGGCGGTTCAAGTCCGCCCCGAGCCACTCCTCGCCCACTTCTCCGCTCGGCTGCGCCTCGCTGCGCGCGGCGACCAGGGGGCGCAGCGCGACGACGGCCGCGGGAACGCTGTCCCGCGGCCGCTGCAGCGCGTCAGGCCTGGTCCCAGAGCCACTGCCGGAAGCCCAGCCCGAAGTGGTTGCCGCTCTTCAGCACGCTCTTGATCTCCTTGATCGCGGCGTCCCAGGCGTCGTTCGACGGCTTCCCCTCGTCATTGATCTCCTGCACGAAGCGCTGCCGCAGGTCGTAGGAGATGTTGATCTCCTTGGGGGACCGCTCGGCGACGAAGGTGGCGTACTGCTTCTTGCCGCGCTTCTTGCCGTAGGCGCACTCGAGCAGGAACTCGGCGCTCTCGTCGATGAACACCTTCTTGGCGTACTGCTGGAAGGCGACGAGCCAGGTGGCGTCCTTGAAGAAGTCGTCGATCTTCAGCGCCTTCACGGTCTTGTCGAAGTCCTTGCGGGCCTTCGTCCACTCCGCCTGCTCCTTGGCGATGGCGTCCTTGTACTGCTTGTCGAGCACCTTCTTGGTGTCGCCGTGGAGCTTGCCGCAGGCCTTCGAGGTCTTGTCGCGCGCGTCCTCGAGCTCGGCGAGGGCCTTGTCGATGAGCGCCAGCCCCTTCACGCGCTCGATGCCGTTCGCCACCGCGTACTTCTTCGACACCTTCAGGTAGGCGTCGATCGCGTCCCCGAACTTCGCCGCGTCCTTGAGCGTGGTGGCCTTGTTGTCCTCCCACCACTTCTTGGTGAGCTTGATCTTCGCGTTCGCGTCCATCGGAACCCTCCCTTCCAGGTAGGTCGCCCCTAGGCACCCCGAGCGCGGCAGGCCACCCCTTCGGGTGCAGATTCCCGACGTTGCATGAAGACGTCACGCGGGCGGGCGAGCCCACGACAGGGTCGCGCCTCGCCCAAACGCCCCGGGAGACGGCCATCGTGGGGGGCGAGCCACCCGGGGCGGACCCCGACGCTACCGCGCGGTGGCGGCGAGGAAGGCCGTGGCCGCTCCCGCGAGCAGGCCGGTGAGGAAGACCAGGGCGCCGAGCGACCAGCGGGCCACCCGCAGCGGCAGCTCCGACTCCTCCTCCACGCCGAGCTCGAGATCGGCCAGGCTGCGCCGCTCGAACAGGCCCCACACGGCCGACGGCCGCACGAGCAGCTGCCAGAGCAGGCTCGCCAGCAGGAAGCCGAGGCCGCAGAGGCCCGCGACGAACATCACGTCGGCGTCGAAGCGCATGCCAGCGCCCTACCTCGCGGGCGGGTCCTCGGCGCGACGACGCCACAGGCCGTGCGCCTCCTGGTCTCCCGGTCCGCGGGGTGCGATGCGCACGGGGCGCGGCGGAGAGGCGAGCGCGTCGGCGAGCGGCTCCGCCGGGGGGGGCTCGAGGCGCACCGGGGTGAGCAGCCGCGGAGGCTCGCCATCGCCGTCGACGGGCAGGCCGGTGGCGGAGTCGACCTCCACGGTGGCGAGGCCGTCGGGCACCGGTCGCGACCAGCCCGACGCGGGCGGGCGGCTCTCGGGGGGACCGAGCAGCCCGGCCGCCGCGAGGCCGCGCGCGATGGTCGTCCAGGCGGGCAGCGCGCCGCTCGCGCCGGCCAGCGTGATCCCCTTGCGCGACATGGAGCGGTTGTCGTCGTAGCCGACGTAGACGGCGATCACGATCTCCCCGGCCAGCACGTCCTGCTCCACCACCGGGGCGATGCCCACGAAGGCCGCGTTGCGGAAGTCGTTCGTGGTGCCCGTCTTCCCGCCCAGCGGGAGCGCCTCGCCCGCCACCTTCACCGCGCCTCGGGCCCGTCTGCCGGTGCCCTCCTCCACCACGAGCCGCAGGATGTCGGCGGTGAGCGCCCCCACCTCGTCCGACGTGACCTGCTCCTCCCGGGGGGCGGCCCGGTACAGCGGGGTGCCCCGATCGTCGCGCACCGCGCGCACCAGCAGCGTGCTGGCCGGCGGCGCCTCCAGGGGCCCCGCGGTCCCGCCCAGGCCCGGGAAGGCCCAGGTGCGCCCGGTGGTGAGGCCGTCGTAGAGCATCGCGGCCTCCTCGAGCGTGATCTCGGACGCCCCGAGCGGCAGCGAGAGCACCTCCTGGATGCCGGTGCGCACGCCGAGCCGCGCCGCGAGGCGCGCGACGTAGCGGAGGCCGAGCAGCACGCGGAAGTCCTGGTGGGCGTGGAGCAGCTCGGGGCCGTACAGATCGCGCTCCGAGGAGGACAGCTCCAGCGTCAGCTCCCGGCGCTCGATGGCGTCGGCCACCGCGTCGATCGTGGCAGCGTGCAGGCGCCCCTCGATCAGCAGGTCGGCCTCGTCCGGCCACACGGTCAGGTCCGGCGCGAAGGCGACGATCATCGTCTCGGCCACCTCGGTCGGGATCAGGGGCGGCGCCACGCTCTCGAGCGGTCCCCAGCGTTCGTCGAGCCGGCCGCACCCGACCCGGATCTCCCCGGCCTCGTCACGTCGGAAGCGCAGGTCGGGCCAGGCCCCCGACGGCGGACGCAGCCCGAGCTCGAGCGCCGCCCGCAAGGTGCGCCACGCCTCGCCGCACGGGCCACGCCGCTCCACCAGCCGGATCCAGGCCTGGCCCAGGACCTCGCGCTGCCAGGCTGAATCCACCCGTCGCGCCTCCGCCTCGAAGCCCCAGCCGTGGAGCGTGCTCTGCAGGGTGAGCGCATCCTCGGGGTGGCGGAGCGCCTCGGGCGTGGCGAGCACCTCCTGCCGCGCCCGCAGGTAGATCCCCTCCTGCACGCGACCGGGCGTGGGCAGGATGCCGGCCTGCTGCACGCGAAGGGCGAAGGCCGCCCGGTCCTCGCCCTCCCGGGGCGCCAGGTCGAGGGCGGCCGCGAGGGCGCCGATGGCGTCGTCGTCGAGACGATCCAGCAGGTGGTACAGCAGCCACACCGTGGCCAGGTTCTCGCTGCGCACCCCGGCCCAGGCCAGGGAGACCTCGGGTTCGCCCTGGTGGTCCGGGCTCGGCCAGTAGGCCGTGGTCGAGAAGGGGAAGACGTTGCGCCGGTTGTCGAGGGGCTCGTCGGGCCGCCAGCCCAGCTCCAGCGCGGCGTGCAGCACCACCGTCTTCCAGGTGGACCCGAGCTGCCGGAGCGCGGTGGCGCGGTTGAAGTTCCGGTTGTCGTTCCCGCCCACCATGCCGAGGATCTCGCCGTCGCGGAGCACCACGGCGGCCCCCTGGAGCGCGGGGCGCACCTCGAGGTCGCAGCGCGCACCCTCGTCGGTGACCTCTCGCACGCTCACCCACACCACCCGCCCCACGAGCCCCTCGGCGAGCGCGTCGACCTCAGCCGACGGGACCTTCGCGGACGGGCTCCCCGCCCGACCGCGGGCCACCTGCACCGCCACGCGCACCAGGGCGTCGCGATCGAGCAGGCAGGCATGCCCCCCGAGGTCGAGGCGCGCCGCCTGCCGCCCCTGGTCCTCCACGAGCTCCACCACCCGTGCCGTGCGGAACTCCCAGGCCCGCGGGGCGTGATCGGGGTCGAAGCGCGGGGCCTCGTCCTCCTCGCGGAGGAAGTCCTCGTGGCCCAGACCCTCGAGCTGGGTGCCCACCTCGGTGAGGTGGTGCCAGAGCCCGTAGACCGCCGCGCGCTGCGCCCCCGGATCGAGGGTGGTGATCACCTGCAGACCCGCCCCCGCCGGGTCCTCCACGCCGGCGCGGGACAGGGCCGTGTCGAAGGGCGGCTCGGCGAGACGCCGCCCCACCTCGTCCACCACCGCCGACGACTCGTAGCGGAAGCGCCCGCGCACGAAGGGCAGCGTGAACCCCTCCTCCAGCAGGCGACGCGCCTGGGCCTGCACGGCCTCGACCTCGACGATCCGGCGGGCGTGGGCCGCCAGCGAGGCCACGCTGCCGTCGGGCTCGGGACCCGCGAGCCGCGCGGCCGGCTCGCCCACCAGCCGCCGCAGCACGTAGCGGGTGCGATCGGTCGCGCGCGCCACGGCGCGCTCCCGGCGTGCCTCGTCCCCGAGGAAGGGGTCGTAGTGCGTGGGGGCCTTCACCACGCCCGCCAGGAAGGCGCACTCGAGCACGCCCAGGTCGGCCACCTCGCGATCGAAGAAGTGACGCGCCGCGATGCCGATGCCGCGGCCGTTCCCGGACACGTGGAACTGGTTGGCGTAGAGCTCGAGGATCTCGGCCTTGCCGTAGTGGTGTTCGAGCCGCAGCGCGTCGAGCGCCTCGCGGAGCTTGGACTGCAGCGAGCGGTCGGGGCGATGGAAGAGGTTCTTCGCGGTCTGCTGGGTGAGCGTGGAGCCCCCCGCGACCAGGCGTCCCGCGGACAGGTTGTCGAGGGCCGCACGCGCCACGTGCACGGGGTCGATGCCGGCGTGCCGCCAGAAGCCGTCGTCCTCCGCGGCCACGATGGCGGCGACGTAGGCCCGGGGGAGACGGTCGAAGGGGACGTAGTCGCGGTGCTCGTCCTCGAAGAACACCCCGAGGCGGGTGCGTCCGTCCCGGTAGAAGACCGGCGACTCCTGGGCGATCACGCTGCGCACGTAGGCGCGCGCGAGGTGGTCGCCGGGATCCGCGACCACGAGCCGGTGGTAGGCGAAGGCGGTCACCCCGCCGGCGGCGAGGCCGAGCAGGGTCGCCGCGATCAGCAGCGTGCGGAGCGGACGTCGGCGGACACGGGGAGGCGGCACGGCTCCTCTCTACCCCGGCGGTGCGGGGGGCCGTGCCACCACCGCGCCAGGGTACGAGGCGGGGACGCCACACCTGGCCCCCGCGGACACCGGCGGAGCGGCTTGACGAGGGGGTCGGCGGCGTTAGGTGCCCCCGTTCCCTGCGGCGGCGTACCCAAGTGGCCTAAGGGAAAGGTTTGCAAAACCTTCATTCACCGGTTCGAATCCGGTCGCCGCCTCTCGATTCGCACCCTGCACCGACGGCCCCGCTTCCGCACGGAACCGGGGCCGCGCTGCTGTGCGGGGGTGCAGCAATGTCGACACGTCTGGTCGGCGTGGTCGCGACGGCGGGAACGCCGGTGTAGAGAGGCCCGGCGCGGGAACACGTTCCCGCGAGGAGGCGGTGTGCTCGAGCAGGGAATGTTGTCGTTCGCCCTCCTGGGTGCAGGGTGGGTCCTGTGGCTGCTCGTCGTCCTGTCGGTGGGCGTCGTGGCGGTCAGCCTCGAGCGCGCCTTCGTGCTCGGCCGTGATGGCAGCGATCCCGCGGCCCTCGGCGACGCGGTCAACGGCTTCCTCGCGCAAGGCGACACCGCAGCCTTCCGGGCCCGGCTCGAGCAGATCCCCGGCATGGAGTCCCGCATCCTGCGTGCGGGCGTCGAGGTGGGGCGCCTCGGTCCCGACGCGGCCGGCAAGGCCATGACCGGCACGGCCACCGCGGAGCGGCTGAAGATGGAACGCGGCCTGGCCTTCATCGCCACGGTGGGGGCGAACGCGCCGTTCGTCGGCCTCTTCGGCACGGTCCTCGGCATCATCCAGGCCTTCCAGGACCTCGCGAAGGACACGGAGGAGGCCTCCACCGCGGTCATGGCGGGCATCTCCGAGGCGCTGGTCGCCACCGCCGTCGGCCTGCTCGTCGCCATCCCGGCCGTGGTGCTCTACAACAGCCTGTCCCGGTGGGTGAAGAGCCGACTGGGCCGTTCCGAGAGCCTCGCCGACCTCGTGCTGGCGCGCCTCAGCGGCGAGGGCGCCACCGATGGGAGCTAGCTTCTCCGGCGACGACGACGTGATCGCCGACATCAACATCACGCCCTTCGTCGACATCATCCTCGTGGTGCTGATCATCTTCATGGTGACGGCCACCACGATCGTGAAGGAGCAGATCGAGGTGAGCCTGCCGGACGCCGCCACCGCGGAGCCGGCGTCCGAGAGCACCAGCCTCGGCCTCACCCTCACCTCCTCCGGCGGCCTGCTCCTCGACGGCGAGGAGGTGGACGTGCCCTCGCTGGTGGAGCGCCTGAAGGCGGCCAAGGCCGCCGGCGACGTGGTGTGCCTCATCTCGGCCGACAAGGCGGTCGCCCACGGTCGCGTGGTGTGGCTGATCGACCTCATCCGCTCCCAGGGCATCGGCAAGTTCGCCCTCAACGTCGACAAGGCCGAGATGGTCCCCCCGGACCCCGCCTCCCTGGGCGAGGGCCGCGCGGCCCTGCCGTGAGCCGGGGGACCTGCGATGCACGCTGACGTCCTCGACCGACCGAGCCTCCGAGAGCGCAGCGGCGTGCTGGCCGCGGTGCTGCTCTCGCTCGGCGTGCACGGCGCGGTCGCGGGCGGCGTGTCGCGGGTGGAGGCCCCGGTGCGGGAGCGACCGACGCCCGTGGAGTTCGTGGTGGTCACCCCCCCACCGCCGCCCGAGCCCGAGCCCGAACCCGAGCCTCCTCCTCCCCCGCCCGAGCCCGAGCCGCCCAAGCCGAAGCCCCCGCCCAAGCAGGAGGTGGTGGAGTTCGAGGAGACGGCGCCGGACCCCGCCCCCACCGAGCCCCCGCCCGATCGAAAGCCCGTGCGCCGCATCGTGCAGGGCCTGTCGAACGACTCCTTCGTCGAGGGCAGCCAGACCGGGCTCACGGTGCGGCGGGGCACCACCACGGCGGCGCGCGCCACCGACGAGCTGCTGAAGCCCGAGGAGGCCACCGACGGCGAGTACGCGATCGTCCCCTACAAGAAGGTCACCAGCACCCCGCGGATCGTGCGGCGGCCCCTCCTGGCCGTGCCCGACGAGCTCAAGGAGCTCGGCGTCACCGGGCGCGTCGTCGTGGAGCTGCAGATCGGTGCCGACGGCAGGGTGGCCGCGGTGGAGGTGGTGCAGGGCCTCCACCCCATCGCCGACGCGGCCTGCGTACGCGACCTGAAGGCGACGCGGTGGAACCCGGGCGTGTCGGAGGGTAGGGCCGTCACGGTCATCGGGGTGCCCTTCACGTGTCGCTACGAGCTGCTGGACTGATGCGGCCGGGCGTCGCGCTCACCGTCGCGTGCCTGCTGCTGCCGGTCACGCGGGCGAGCGCGCAGGAGGGTCCCGCCGACGAGGCGCCCGACACGGCGGAGCCGCTGCCGATCGTGCGCATGCCGTCCATCCTGGCCTACGTCGAGGCCCCCTACCCGCCCGACGCCGAGGCGCAGGGCCTCGAGGCCACGGTGCGCGTGCTCCTCGACCTCGACGAGACGGGCGCCGTCACCTACGCCGAGGTGCTGGAGCCCGCCGGCCACGGCTTCGACGAGGCCGCCCTGCGCGCCGTACGCCAGATGCGCTTCACGCCGGCCGAGACGGTGGAGGGGCCCGTCGCGGTGTCCTTCCCCTTCGACTACCGCTTCGAGCTCGACACGCCCCCGGCGGCACCGAAGCCCCAGGGCCCCGAGCCCAAGGGGGGCGTCCCCGATCCCGAGGAGCCCCTGCCGATCGTGCAGATGCCCGAGATCACCACCTACGTGGAGGCGCCCTACCCGCCCGACGCCGAGGCGGGGGGCATCGAGGGCACCGTCGTGCTCCTGGTGACGCTCGACGAGGAGGGCGTGGTCGAGGACGTGGCGATCAAGGCACCCGCCGGTCACGGCTTCGACGAGGCCGCCCTCGACGCGGTCCGGGCGATGACCTTCAGCCCGGCACGCACCGAGGAGGGCCCCGTCGGGGTCGTCTTCGAGTTCGCCTACGCCTTCTCGCTGGCGCCCGAGGAGCCCGAGCCCGACCCCGACACCATCGTGAACGTGGAGGGGCGGGTCCGGCAGATGGGCACGCGGGACGACGTGGCCGAGGCCACGATCTACCTGCCGGAGATCGACCGCAGCACGCTCACCGACGCCGAGGGCCGCTTCGCCCTCGAGGGCGTGCCCGCCGGCATCTACACCCTGCTCGTGCGCCACCCCGAGCACCTCGATCTGGAGCAGCCCATCGAGGTCGTCGACGGGCAGGTCACCAGCGCCACGCTCTGGATCCGCTCGATCACCTACCGGGAGAACGAGGCCGTCGGGTACTACGAGCGCGAGCGCACCGAGGTCACGCGCCGCACGCTGTCGATCGAGGAGGTCAAGCGCATCCCCGGCACCTTCGGCGACCCCGTCAAGGTGATCCAGACGCTGCCCGGCGCGGCCCGCTCTCCCTTCGGCACCGGACTGCTCATCATCCGCGGCGCCGATCCCGCCGACAGCGCGGTCTACGTGGACGGCGTGCGCATCCCGATCATCTACCACCTCACCGGCACCACCTCGGTGCTGTCGCCCGACGCCATCCAGCAGGTGGACTTCCTGCCCGGCGGCTACGGCGTGCAGTACGGCCGCACCCTCGCCGGCACCATCGACGTGAAGACGAAGGAGTGGTTCCCGGAGCGCAAGCTCAAGGGCGGCTTCGACATCCTCGACGCCCAGGTGTGGTTCGAGGGACCGGTCGACAAGAAGGAGCAGCACGGGCTCGCGCTGGGCGCGCGGCGTTCCTACATCGACCTCATCATCCCGGCCTTCACGGGCGACACCGGCTTCAACATCTCGCCGGTCTACTGGGACTACCAGCTCAAGTACGTCCCGCGCGTGTGGGACGACCAGGACCTGTCGGTCTTCGTCTACGGCTTCCAGGACACGCTCACCGTGTCCACCCCGGACGACTTCGCCCAGTCCGCCGACCCCTCCACGCAGGGCGACCTGTCCACCACCTACCAGTCCCACCGGCTGCTGCTTCGGTACCAGAAACGGTGGGGCGAGAACGTCAACTTCGACTTCCGCCCAAGTGTCGGGTACGACAGCGTCGGCCTCGGGCTGGGCCAGGACTTCGGGCTCGACCAGTACAGCGTGCAGTTCCAGCTGCGCAGCGAGCTGGCCATCCGGCCCCACCCCGTGGTGGAGGTGATCCCGGGCATCGACCTGCAGGGTGGTCCCTACGGCTTCGAGTTCAAGAGCCCGTTCAGCTTCGCCGACCTCGACGACCCTCTCGCCGAGCGCGATCCCATCGGCTTCGACGGGCGGGGCAGCCGCTGGTCCACCGCGCCCTACCTCAAGGTCAACCTGCGCCCGCTGAAGGACCGCGACCGCTGGCTGCTCACCGCCGGCCTCCGCTACGACGCCACCGTGTACTTCGTGGAGGGCGGCATCACGTTCGACGCCGAGGTGGAGCCCACGGTCGTCACCTCGGTCGATCCCCGCGTGGCCACCCGCCTCGTGGTCTTCGAGAAGGGCGACCACAGCGGCACCTTCAAGGCCAGCACCGGGCTGTACCACCAGCCGCCGCAGTTCTTCCAGAGCATCGGCATCGGCGCCACGGCCCGCCTGCTCGCCGAGCGCGCGTGGAACAGCTCGGTGGGCTTCGAGCACCGCATCAACCAGGCCTTCAGCTGGGACCTCGACGTCTTCTACCGGTCGGTCGACCAGGTGGTCACCTTCAACAACGGCGGCTTCGTCGGGCGCGGCAGCCAGCCCTTCGCCAACGAGGGCGAGGGCTACGCCTACGGCTTCGAGGTGCTGCTGCGGCACGCCCCCGTGAACCGCTTCTTCGGGTACATCAGCTACACCTTCTCGCGCAGCTTCCGCCGCAACAGCCCCGACCAGGACTTCGTGCCCTTCGACTACGACCAGCCCCACATCTTCTCGGCGCAGGGCGGCTACACCTTCCCTGGGGACATCGGGCTGTCGGGCCAGATCCAGATCGTGAGCGGCAACCCGTTCACGCCGCGCAACGCAGGCGTCTACGACGTCGACTCCGACAGCTACTCCACCTTCGCCACGGGCCCCCGCAACAGCGAGCGCCTGCCGGTGTTCGTGCAGACCTCCATCCGCCTCGACAAGACCTGGACCTTCAAGCGGTGGCAGCTCGAGACCTACCTCGAGCTGCTGAACGCCCTGCGCGGCGTGAACCCCGAGGCCACCATCTACAACTACGACGGCACCGAGTTCGGGTTCGTGCGCGGGCTGCCGTTCATCCCGAACATCGGGCTCGAGTTCACCTTCTACCCATGAAAAATCCCGTCACTACGCTCGGCTTCGCGTCGCTGCGCGCTTCGGCCTGCTCGGCCTCGCTTGCGGGGTGGCGCGGCGTGGCTGGGGTGGTCGGGTCCGTGTCCGTGGGCGCTGGCGGGGTCGGCCGCGCGATGGGCGTGGTGGGCGTGTCACTGCTCGTCGGGGGGTGTGCGCCGCTGGGCGACGACCTGTACCCGAAGCCCGACGACCTCTCGCCGGAGTGGCAGCTCGACCGGGTGCGGGTGCTGGCCATCCGGGCGGAGCCGCCCGAGATCGACCTGGGGCAGTCCTCGGTGCTCGAGGGCCTCGTGGTCGACCCCTACGGCGACGTGGCGCTCAAGGTCTGGAACGCCTGCCCGCCCGACGAGGACGGCGGGGGCGACTTCGGCTGCATCGCCGACCTCCCCACCGACGGCCTGTCGCCGGACTCCCTGGACCTCGACGCCCTCCGCGACGCCGGCATCCTGGCGATCGAGCCCATCCCCGGCTTCTCGTCGCCCACCTACACGCCCACCTGCAGCGACATCCGCTGGCCCGACCGGTGCACCGACAACCCCACGGGCTGCAGCGATCCCTCCCTCGATCTCGCCGCCTGCTGCGATCAGATCGGCCTGGCCGCCTGCCCGCAGCTCGAGAAGCTCTACAGCCTCATCCAGGTGGCCGCGATCCCCGGCGACGCCCTGGCGCCGCGCGAGCCCGCCGACCCCGACGCACCGCCGCAGGAGACCTTCGACTTCAACGACGTCGAGGTGGCCTTCAAGCGCCTGGTGGTGAGCGCGTCCCCCACCCCGAACACCAACCCCGCCCTCGCCCGCTTCCACGTCGACGGCCTGGTGGTCCACGACGAGGACACCGTGGTCGAGGTCGACGCGGGCCAGACCTACACCATCCTGGCCGTCCTCGCGGACGACGCGGCCCAGGACTACACCTACGTCCCCTCCTCCTGCCGTGAGCCCGGCGACCCGCCCGTGCCCGACGCCTGCGCCGACCCCGCCCTGCAGGACCCGTCGGACGAGTGCGCCCCGCAGTGCCGCGCGGAGGAGCCCTACGTGAAGTGGTACGCCACCGGCGGGGTCGTGCGCGAGCCCACCACCCTGTTCGGCTTCCTCGACACCACCTGGACCGCCCCGTCCACCGACGACCCCGTGCTGGTGACGGAGGGCGACGTGTGGGCCGTGTCCCGGGATCGCCGCGGCGGCATCGCCTGGCGCCGCCTGCGGTGGCGTCTGCGGGCCCTCGCCGACGCTCCCTGAGGCCCGCACCGCGGAAGCTCCCGTGGCAGCGCCCTGGTCGCCGGCCGACCCACAAACACTTGACACGCCCCTGATCTCGCCGCTTTCCGCGAGATTCGCCCACAATGGCCCGTCTGGGGAGTCCCCTCACACGCCCCGGACATGCATGCGACGGGCGCGTGCTAGACACACGGGTCGTTGAACCCCTCCCCCACGGGGGACCGGCCGCGCCGCGGCGGCGTCGACCTCGGAGATGCCTGGATGATCGCAGCCCACAAGGTCCTCCTGGCCGGCGTGGCGCTGGGCACCGCCCTGCCGTCCGCACACGCCGCCGAGGACGTCAAGCCACCGGGCGTGGAGGCCAGGGAAGGCCTCTTCGACCCGCCCAAGCCCAAGAACCCGGTGCAGAACCGGTTCTTCCTGAAGTCGAAGCGCTTCGAGCTCACGCCGATGGCGGGCATCGTGGCGACGAACCCCTTCGCTTCGCGCTTCAACTTCTCGCTGGGCTTCGGCTACCACTTCCGCGAGAACCTCGCGCTCTCGGGCATCTTCACGTACGCCCCCGACCTCGGGAAGGGCGACGTGAAGGGCCTGGTGCCGCTGCTCCTGCAGCAGGATCCCAACGACGCCTTCCAGCAGCCGCTGGAGAAGGTCACCCTCGCGGCGGCCATCGGCGTCACCTGGGCGCCGGTCTACGGGAAGCTGAACATCCTGGGCGAGGTCGTCGGCAACTTCGACTTCTTCACCTTCCTCGGCCTCGGCTTCGTGGTCCAGAACAAGTACTACGCGATCGAGAACCCGAACTACGGCGCGGGCGACCCGCAGGACGCCTTCTACGACTTCACGGGCCCGCCGGTCACCCAGGTCGCCATCGCCCCCACGGTGGGCTTCGGCACCAACTTCTTCCTGACCCAGACGGTGGCGCTGCGCCTCGACGCGCGGCTCTTCCTCTACCCGGACGCGAACCCCGACTACAACCCGGACGACGACATCGCCGCAGAAGGCACCCGCCTCGTCACGGAGCTGTCCACCTCGGTGGGCGTGGCCTTCTTCTTCCCGAAGATGAAGCCCCGCCTGGACGACTTCTGATGGAGGCCACCATGACCACGCTGCGCGCGCTGCTGCTGGCCTCCCTCCAGCTCACCCTCCTGTCGGCTCCCGCCTGGGCGCAGGACGAGGAGGCGGGCTCCGAGGAGACCACGTCCGACGATCCCCTCGCCCCCGACGAGCCGGCGCCGTCCACCGACGACGACCTCGACGAGATCCTCGGCGAGAAGGATCCCAACACCTCCACGGTCGCCGAGGAGCGTCGCGAGTTCGAGCGCGACGCCGACGTCGGCCGCGACCGGGTCGAGGAGCTCGAGCTCCCGCCGCCCGAGAAGCGCCTGATCAAGACGCTGCAGAAGAAGAACATCCTGAAGCTCGGCCGCTTCGAGGCGATGCCCTACGTCGGCTACGTCCCGAACGATCCCTTCATCCACCGGATCATGTTCGGCCTCGGCCTCGGCTACCACATCACCGAGATCTTCGAGATCGAGCTGCAGGGCAGCGTCGCGCCGAACTTCGATCGCGGCGACTGGAAGCCGGTCACCACCGAGATCTTCGAGAACAAGGTGGCGCCGAAGATCTCCCGCCAGATCGCCCATGCGCTGGTGAACCTGAACTTCGCGCCCTTCTACGGCAAGATCGCCACCCGCAAGTCGTCGATCCTCTTCGACATCTACGGCACGTTCGGCTTCGGCTTCGTCTACACGGAAGACGACCTGGCGGTCATCCACGGCGAGTTCCCCCCGCCCGAGGCCTTCGCCACCGAGCGGCAGGTCCACCCTGCGCTGTCGGCGGGCGGCGGTCTGCGCGTGGCCTTCAACAAGACCTTTGCTTTGCGCTTCGAGGGCCGGACCATATCGTACATCGGGGTCCTGGACTCCTCCGAGCACGAGGTCAAGAACAACCTCGCGCTGCTGCTCGGCGCCTCCATCTTCTTCGGAAGGAGGATCGAATGATCCCGACGTCGCGACGCGTCCCCGCGCAGTCGGGTCGGCTCCGCTCGGGCTCCCTCGTGGCCGCCCTCTGCCTGGGCCTCGGCCTGCTGGGCACGCCCTCCAGCGCGCACGCCATGAACTGCAGCGAGGTCATGGACCTGCTGAACCTCAACGTGCCCGCGGCCGTCGTGGTCGACACGATGTCCAACAGCGGCTCGCGCTTCTCCGACGAGGACATCCAGTGCCTCAAGCAGCGCGGCGCCCCCGGTGAGGTCATCGCCAAGGCGATGGAGCTGAAGAAGGCCTCCGCGCCTCCGCCCGTCGCCGACGACGAGGGCGATCCCGACGAGGCGCCCAGCGCCCGCGACGCCTTCGACAGCACCGAGACCCTCGGCGGCGATCTCGAGAGCCTCGACGACGAGGGCACCGGCGGCGGCGGCGCTGCCGATCTCGACAGCTACATCCGCGACTTCAAGGCCAAGAAGTACCGCACGGCCAGCTACGGCCTCTACACCCTTCTCGCGGAGAACGCGTACCCGGAGAAGGACACGATCATCAAGTACTACCTGGCGAAGTCGCTGCAGGCGCTCGAGCTCTACCACGCGGCCCAGACCTACTACATGGAGGTCGTGAAGAAGGGCCCGACGAACCCGCTCTTCAAGCACGCCCTGCCCCGCCTGGCCCAGATCGCCACGCTCACGGGCAACGACGTCGAGCTCGCCCGCATCGTCGACAAGATCGCGCCCGAGGCCTACCCCCGCCAGGCGCGCCCGCACCTGTACTACCTGATGGGCCAGAAGGCCTACGCCGCCGACGAGCTGGCCGACGCCTCCGCCTACTTCGAGCGCGTCCCCGCCAACCACGAGCTCTACCCGCGCGCGCAGTACTTCCAGGGCGTCATCAACTTCAAGCGCGACAAGTTCAAGAGCGCCGCGAAGTCCTTCCGCGAGGTCATCCGCGCCGAGATCCCCACCGAGGATCCCCGCGTGGTGCAGGAGCTCGAGGACCTCAAGGACCTCTCGCTCATCAACATCGCCCGCATCTACTACGGCCTGCAGCGCTACGAGGACGCCGACAAGTACTACGCGAAGGTCGACCGCGACTCCACGTACTGGCCGCAGAGCCTGTTCGAGCGCGCGTGGACGAACTTCTTCACCGGCGACGTCAACCTGGCGCTCGGTCTGGTGGCCACGGCCAACAGCCCCTTCTACGCCGACCAGGTCTTCCTGCCCGACACCCAGTACCTGCGCGCGCTGGTCTACTTCCAGCTCTGCGAGTACCCCGAGGTCGAGCGCGTCACGAAGATCTTCCAGTCCACCTACACGCCCATGCGGGAGGAGATGAAGGCCTTCATCGACACCTACCGCTCGGAGCGGGGCCGGGAGATGTTCGATCAGGCCTACGAGTCCTACTTCGGCGCGAAGGCCACCACCGACACCACCCTGCCGGTGGCCCTGTTCCGGTCCGTGCTCCGCGACCGCGAGCTGTCGGCGCTGGTGCGCCACATGGACATGATGGAGGGCGAGCTCGAGAGCATCGCCGCCCAGACGCCCCAGTGGCGCGACACCATCGGCGATCACCTGGGCAAGGTCCTCGCCAGCGACATGCAGCGCTACAAGGAGAAGGCCGGCCGTGCCTTCCTCCAGGAGCTGCTCGACACCTACCGCTCCCTCGACGGCCTCCTGCAGGACACGGACGTCCTGCTGTTCGAGCTCACCGACGCGCAGCGCGCCGACTACATGTTCCGCGCGAACAACGCCGAAGTGCAGGCCATCGACGAGCAGCCCATCGACTTCGCGACCTCGCCCGAGATCGTCTACTGGCCGTTCAACGGCGAGTTCTGGCGCGACGAGCTCGCCTACTACCGGTTCACCGAGCGGGGCTCCTGCAACTGATGCAGGCGTGAGCGGTGGCGGCGGACGCTCCGCCGCCACTCCCGTGTCGTGAGCTGGCACCCCTTGGAGTGCTCCCATGACCCCTGCCCTGAGCCGTGCCCGTTCCGGGCTCGCCCTCGTGCTCGCCCTCGCCCTCGGTGGCTCGGCGGCCATGGCCCCGTGCGCCGCGCTGGCGAAGGACGAGGAAGGCCGTCGCCTCACCCTCGACGAGGTCGAGCGTGGCCAGCAGGCCAAGAGCGCCGCGCTGCTCGCCGAGGCCCGCGTCAAGCGCCTCGAGGCCATCGATCGCCTCAAGGAGCTGCTCGGTCGCGCCCCCGAGGACGACCGCAAGGCCGAGATGATGCTGCGCCTGTCCGACCTCTACTTCGAGGAGGGCCGCGCGCTCTACTTCGCCGAGATGGAGGGCTTCCAGAAGGCGTACGACGAGTGCTTCAACACGTCCGAGAACGCCGACGCCTGCGACAAGATGGCCCCCGACAACCGGGAGTCCTTCAGCTGGTACGGCAAGGCCATCAAGCTGTACGAGGCCATCCTCCGCGGCTACCCCCGCTACCAGGGCGCCGACCGCGCCACCTTCTACCTGGGCATGACGCACCAGGAGATGCGCAACAAGGACAAGGCCCTCGAGAGCTTCAAGAAGCTGGTGAAGCTCTACCCGCAGTCGAACTTCGTCGCCGACGCCTACGTGCTCATCGGCGAGTACTACTTCGACAACAACGAGGCCTTCGCCGCGCTCCAGGCCTACAAGCGCGCCGCCGCCTACAAGGACAGCCCCCGCTACCCGTACGCGATGTACAAGCTGGCGTGGTCCTACTACAACGTGGAGTCCTACGGAGAGGCCATCGACACGATGAAGGCGGTCGTGGCCTACTCCACGGCCACCGACACCGCGGGCCAGGGCGGCATCAAGCTGGAGGAGGAGGCGCTCAAGGATCTGGTGCGCTTCTTCGCGGACGCCGGCGAGCTCGACGAGGCCTACGCCTACTTCACGGGCCTGGGCCGCAAGGACCTCATCCCGGTCATGCTCAAGCGCCTCGCCGGGCTCTACTTCGAGCAGGGCAAGTTCGAGCAGTCCATCGAGACCTACCGGCGCCTGATCGCCGAGGCCCCCTCCTCGCCGGAGAACCCGGCGCACCAGGAGGAGATCATCGCGGCCTACCGCCGCATGGGCCAGCGCGACCGCGTGCTCGACGAGATCCGCCGCCTGCGGAACGACTACGGCCGGTCCAGCGCCTGGTGGCGCGCCAACGCCTCCGATCCCAAGGCCCAGACCACGGCCGACGAGACCATCGAGAAGGCGCTGCGCCGCACGGCCACCGACTTCAACAAGGAGGCGCGCGAGCTCAAGAAGTCGCGGCACCCCCGCGCCAACGAGGCCTTCACCGCCGCGGTCGACGCCTACTACGTCTACCTCGAGGACTACACGAAGCACGGCAACGCCTACAACGTGCACTACGACTTCGGCGAGATGCTGTACATGCTGGGCCGCTTCGACGAGGCCTTCCGCGAGTACATGACCGTCGTCGACATGAACCCCAACGGGGAGCACAGCCGCTTCTGCGCCGAGTCGGCGATCTTCGCCGCCGAGGAGATGGTGAAGAAGGAGGGCGGCGCCGAGCTGAAGATCAAGGAGAACAAGGGCATCGACAAGAACGTGCAGCCCGTGCCGCTCACCGAGTGGGAGCAGAAGCTCATCGCGGCCTGCAAGCGCTATGCCGACCTGTACCCGGGCGACGCCAAGGTCGAGGAAGCCACCTACAAGTCGGCCTTCCTCCTCTACAACCGCTTCCACTTCACCGAGGCGGCCGAGCAGTTCCGCTCCGTCATCAGCCGGTGGCCCACGTCGAAGAACGCGGAGTTCTCCGCCAACCTGATCCTCGACGCCCTCCTCATCCGCGAGGAGTGGGTGGCGCTCCGCGACACCTCGAAGGTCTTCTACGAGCAGGAGAAGCTCGGCGGGAAGAGCTTCAAGAAGGAGATGTACGACATCTACTCGGGGGCCAGCTTCACGGTCATCGAGAAGAACCACGAGGCCAAGCAGGACTTCGCCGCCACCGCCGACGCCTTCGTCGCCTTCTACAAGGAGTTCCCGGACTTCGAGAAGGTGGACGTCGCACTCAACAACGCGGCCGCCTACTACTACAAGGTCAACCGGGTGGCCGACGCGATGGAGGTCCGCCACATCCTGGTGGAAGACCCCAAGTTCGCCGGCAAGACGCGCTTCTACTACAGCCAGGTGGCCAACCTCGGCTTCGACTACGAGCGCCTCGCCGACTTCGCCAACGCGGTGAAGTACTACGATCTGCTCTTCTCGCTGTACCCGAAGGAGCGCGAGAAGACGGCCGACGACGCCAAGGCCGATCTCGACGCGCAGGCGGCCGACGCGCTCTACTCCGCGGCGGTCTTCAGCAACGCGCTCGGCGACTGGCAGGCCGCCATCGGCCGCTACGACACCTTCGTGAAGTCCTTCCCGGCCGACGAGCGCGTGCCCGACGTGCGCCTCACGGTGGGTCGCATCTACGAGGACCACGACGACCTCGCGAACGCCGCCACCCGCTTCGAGGCCTTCTACGCCAAGGACGTGAAGGACGCGCCGCCGGAGCTCGCCTACTTCGCCCGCCTGCACCAGGGCCGCGCGCTCCTGGGCCAGGGCAAGACCAGCGACGCCCGCAAGCTCTACAAGTCCACGGTCGACCTCTACGCCTCCCAGGTGAAGAAGGGGCTCGAGCCGGGCGCCCACACCGAGTTCGTCGCCGAGATGATGGTGGAGCTGGCCCAGCCCGAGGCCGAGGCCTACGCCGAGCTGAAGATCAAGGGCGCGGGCACGAAGAACCAGCGCCAGGAGGACAAGGCCTTCAAGGCCAGCCTCGAGGCGAAGGCCAAGGCGCTGAAGAAGCTCACCGACACCTACACGGCCATCATCCAGACGGGTGCGGGCGAGTGGGGTCTGGCGGCCCTCGTCGGGCTCGGCAAGGCCTACGAGAACATGGCCAGCACGCTGACCTCGTCGCCCTGCCCCTTCTACCTGACCGAGGATCAGTGCGACATCTACACGATGACGCTGCAGGACCGCGCCTACGTGCAGAACGAGAAGGCGGTCGAGGCCTACAAGCTGGCCCTCGACAAGTCCTACGAGCTGAACCTCTACAACGACAACGCAGCCTTCGCGACGCGCCGCCTCGGTGAGCTCCGTCCCGACGACTACCCCGGCCTCTTCGAGACCATCCCCGAGCCGGGCCTCACCTCAGACAGCGTCAAGACCTTCGAGGTCGAGACCTCCCTTCGCTAGGAGCCTCCGATGCGCCTGACCCATGCCACGTCGCTGCTCCTGCTCTGCACCTCGCTCGCCCTGACCGCGGTGCCAGGGGAGGCCTCCGCCGACGCCCCCGATGCCCCCGACGCCCCTGCGGGCAAGGCCAAGAAGGCCAAGAAGCCCAAGCCGGCCAAGAAGCCCAAGCGCGGCAAGGCGCCGGAGGTGTCCGAGGAGGACGCCAACGATCCCGCCAAGCTCTTCCAGGCGGGCATCGAGTCGCTCGTCCCCGACCGCAAGGGCGTGGTGAACCACGAGGCCGCCTACGACTTCTTCGCGAAGTCGGCGCAGTTCGGCAACACCCGCAACGCGCAGTTCAACGCCGGCTGGGTGGCCGAGAAGCTCGGCCGCATCGATCTGGCCACGATGCACTACGGCAAGGCCTTCGCCCTCGATCCGTCCTTCGACAAGGCGATGCACAGCTACGCGCGCGTGCTCACGGCCCAGGGCAAGCAGGCCGAGGTCCCGGAGATCTTCTCCACCTACCTCTCCTCCCGCCCCGACGACGCCGACGTGCGCGGCGAGTACCTCGAGGCCCTGGTCGAGGCCGGCCGGTACGACGACGCGGTGGCGCAGGCCCAGGCCCTGCTCCGCGCCAACCCCGACGACGACGTCGCCTACCGCGCGCTGTCCAGCATGTACCTGAAGCAGGGCGGCCTCGGCATGGCGCAGATCATGGGCGACAAGGCCCTGGCGCTGAACGACGCAGACCCCAACATCTACAACAACATGGGCGTCGTGCTCCTGCAGAACGACGATCTGCCGGGCGCGATCGAGCGGTTCCAGACGGCCCGGAAGCTGTCGGCCAACCACTACGAGGCCAACGTCAACCTGGGCCTGATCGCGGTGAACGCCGGCGACTACGCCCTGGCGCTGGAGACCTTCGAGGCCGCGCTCGCCACGCAGCCCAGCAGCTACCTGGCCCGCCTGGGCAAGGCGGTCGCGCTGCGCGGCACGGGCGACTACGCCGGCGCCGACGCGATCTACACCGCCCTCATGAAGGAGGACCCGTCCAAGGACGACCCCTTCTTCAACGCCGCCACGCTGCACGAGAAGTACACCAAGGACTTCGCCAAGGCGCTGAAGATCCTGGAGGCCTACAAGGAGGCCCGCGTCGGCAAGCTGGGTCCCAACGACCCGGTGTTCAAGCGCATCCAGGCCATCGAGGCCGCCAAGGCCGCCGAGGAGGAGCGCAAGCGCCTCGAGGCCGAGCGCAAGAAGGCCGAGGAGGAGCGCAAGCGGCGCGCCATGGAGCTGCTCACGCAGATGGAGACCACGGTCACCGACCTGCAGACGCGCATCGACGCCAACCGCGCCTGCCTCCCCGAGGAGGTCTCGATGGAGCTCGACATGGCCGTCGAGACCGCGGCCATGGTGATCAGCGAGCAGGACACGAGCATGGCGGCCGACCTGAAGTCGATGCTCGACGAGTACTACCTGCCGATGCTCGACACCGCGATCGCCGACGGCTGCGGCGGCGGACCCGCCCCCGAGGCCGGTGGCGACGACGCGGCCCCTGCCGAGGGCGACGACGCGGCCCCCGCCGAGGAGGCCCCCGCGGAGGAGGCTGCGGCGCCCGAGGAGGCCCCCGCCACGGAGGAGGCTGCGGCCCCCGCCGAGGCGCCGCCTGCCGAGGAGCCCCCCCCGGCGGAGTGACCTCCGGCACACGCTCTCCTCACACCATCCCGACACCCGATCGGGAACCGCGAGGAGGGCGTCGTTGTCGGTGCTGTTGACTGCGAAATGACCCCCCCGATCCCCGTGGACGTGGCACATAGGGGTCCTCGCCGTGGAAGGTCCGGCGAGCCTCGTGACGTGTGCGCAACGTGGAGGTCCCCATGCTCCGAGTCATCTCCGTCCTGCTCACCCTCGGTGTCTCCACCTCGGCCCTGGCCCAGGACGACATCGACGATGCCGGCCGCAAGATCCAGTACAAGCAGCGCACCGAGATCGACTTCGAGGGCGTCGACGTCAGCGGCGAGCTCGTGAAGCCCTCCGGCGCCCTGCTGATGGACGTCAAGCGCAGTGCCTTCAACCCGCTCATCCGCTTCCGCGAGAACTTCAACGCCGAGATGGAGCAGAGCATCGACGAGGTGAAGTGAGCCCCGCTCACCCGCTCGTCCCTGCCCCACCCCGCCTGGAGCCCCGCTCATGTCCGACAGCCGGATCCCCACCCTGCACCTGAAGATCTTCCGCGGCGACGAGCTGCTGGAGGAGCGGGCGTTCGTCGACGAGCCGTCGATCAGCATCGGCCGCTCCGAGGGCGCCGTGCTCCGCATCGACGTGGAGGGCCTGGGCGATCTGCACGCGGTGCTCAACGTCGAGGACGACGGCACGGTCCAGCTCCTCGACCTCGGCACCGACGCGGGCACCCGCCACAACGGCGAGCCCATCTCGAACGCCGCGCTCTCGTCGGGCGACACCTTCGAGCTGGGTCCGGTGCGCGTCCAGATCCGCTACGACGAGTCCGAGGGCACCACGCCCACGGTCGACTTCCGGCCCGGCGACGAGGTGCCGCCCGAGGTGGTCGAGGCGCTCGGCGACGACGAGGCCGTCGAGGCGCCCGCCGACGACGAGGCGCCCGGCGAGATCGTCGAGGAGGCCGCCGCCGACGAGGAGGTCGCCGCGGCCAGCGAGGACGAGGCCGGCGGCGAGATCGCCGACGAGGCCCCTGCCCCCGCGCCGTTCGTCGACGGCGAGGACGACGGCCACGTCGAGGACATCATGGAGCTCGTGATGCGGTCCGGCCGCGGCGCGGGCACCGCGGGCATCGACGTCAAGGCACCCAAGGTCCTCGAGGTCAGCCAGGTCTGGGAGAACGTCCTCCTCGACTCCAAGCACTTCAAGCAGGGCGGCGAGGTCACCATCGGCGACGCCGTGGGCTTCCAGTGGAGCCTCATCGGCGTGCCGCTGGGCTGGCTGCCCCGCACCGCCCCCGACGCCCTCAAGGCGGCCCTGCGGCTCTCGCCGCCCATCTGGTCCGACGTCCGCAGCGACTGGCGCGACGACTTCTACGCGTCGGACGAGGAGCTCCCCAGCGGCGAGGAGTTCAAGCTGCTGACGTCCGAGGGCAAGACCTTCGTGGCGCACGTCTACGAGAAGTGGGATGCCTTCGCCGACGTGGGCGAGGAGCGCTTCACCCTCGATCAGCTCATCGAGGCCGGCAAGGCGCGCCGCGACGGCAACGTCGTCCACGTCCCGGTCACCGAGGACCTGCGCCTGCTCATCGACGTGGGCGGCGTGGCCTTCGTGTGCCACCTCGTGCACCCGGGCGCCAAGGTGGTCACCACCCTGGCCGACAGCGTGGACTACCCCTTCCTCGCGGTCTTCCTCTTCTGCGCCTTCCTCGGCCTGGTGTTCGGCGGCTTCATGGCCTTCTCGCCGAAGCCCCCGGGCAACGACCTGATCGAGGTCCCCGATCGCTTCGTCGAGCTCCTCCTCGAGAAGCCCGATCTCGACAAGGACAAGAAGGACAACAAGCCCGACGCCAACCCCGACGCGGGCGAAGGCGCCAAGGCGAAGAAGGAAGAGGGCAAGGTCGGCAAGAAGGACGCCAAGATGGAGAAGGCGAAGGGCAACAAGAAGGAGGTTGCCCAGACCGAGCGCGATCGCGAGATCGCGGAGAACGCCGGTGTCCTCGGCGCCCTGAACGATGCGGGCGGCATGGACGGCGTCTTCGGCAGCTCCGGTCTCGACGCCAGCCTCACCGGCGGCATCGGCGGCCTCATCGGCGCCAAGGGCGTGCAGATCGGCGCGGGCGGCCTCGGCTCCCGCGGCTCCGGCCTGGGCGGCGGCGGCACGGCCGAGGGCCTCGGCGGCCTCGGCACCAAGGGCATCGGCTCCGGCTCCTCGGGCTTCGGCTCCGGCGGCGGCAGCTTCGGCGCCAAGGGCTCCGGCGGCATCAGCGCGGTGTCCGGCGACCCCATCATCCTGGGCGCCCTCGACCGCTCCCTCATCGACGCCGTCATCAAGCGGAAGATGTCGCAGATCCGCTACTGCTACCAGCGCGAGCTCCAGAAGGACCCCACGCTGAACGGCAAGCTGGTCATCGGCTTCACGATCGCCAAGGACGGCACCGTGTCGAAGGCCTCGGCGAAGACGAGCACGATGAAGAACGTCGCCGTCGACAAGTGCGTGGTCGACCGCTTCTACAAGATGCAGTTCCCCGAGCCGAAGGGCGGCGGCATCGTGGTCGTGTCGTACCCGTTCATCTTCAGCCCCGGGTAGACCCGAGTGCTTCGCGCGCCCGATGGGCGCGCTGCGCGCTGCGCCTAGGGCTTGCTTGCGGGGGTGGCGCTGGGCGGGACCGGCGCGCCGTCGCCTGGGCTTGCTTGCGGGGTGGCACGGCGGAACCGGCGCGCTGCCGCCTGGGCTTGCTTGCGCGGGGGCGCGGCGGGACCGGCGCGTCGCGTCGGCGTGCGGCTCGCCGTCCAGGACGGGATCGCGTGTGGGCGGGGCCTGGACACTCTTTCGACCCCGGCCCCTCGCGGGTGCGTGCTAGACACCCGGGGTCCGTACCCCGACTTTCTCTGAGGCTCGGCATGCAGCGGTTCCTGGCGCGCGCGGCGCTGTCCATCTCGCTCCTCCTGGTCCCCCTGGTGGGGTCTGCGCAGGACGATCTGGACCTCGATCCCGACGCTCCGGGGACCTCCAAGAAGGCCTCGAAGCGCAGCGTGCGGGAGTCGGTCGTCCGCGAGATCGAGCGTGGCGTCTACCTGAAGACGAGCGTCGGCGGCACCTTCCTCCTCGGGCCCCGCAGCCAGGTCCTGCAGAACGGCACGGCCATGGCCTTCACGCTGGGCATGGACGTCATCGACAAGGCCAAGGCCAGCCTCGCGTGGGAGGTGGGCTTCTACACCGCCATCCACAACGCGAAGTTCACCCGCGCCGAGTTCTTCGCGGAGGACGGCGGCGTCGCCGGCTACCCCCCCGAGGTCCTCATCCAGGGCGACAGCCAGGTGTACGCGGGCTTCGCGGGCATCGAGGGCTCCGGCTACCCGGTGCGGCGCCTGGGCATCGGCGGGCGCGCTGGTGGCGGCATCGCCTTCGTCCCCCTGCTGCTCCCCCGCGACTACTACGAGAGCCGCGTGCTCACGGCGTGGGCCGCGGCCCTGCAGACGGCGCCCGCCAGCGCCACGCCGGCCGTGCACGAGGGCCCCATGGCGATGATCTACGCCGGCCCCACCCTCGAGTACTACACGAAGCTCTCGCACTTCTCGCTGGGCCTCGACGTCGACTTCATCTACGTGATCGGCTTCGACTTCGGCCTCGCGACGGTGGGCTACCTCAAGTACACCTTCTAGGCGCGGCCCCCGCGCACGCGCGCGGCACCGACGCCCGGCGTCGGACGTGGCACCCACGCCAGGGCAGCGTTACTCGCGCCCGGCTCGGCCCTCGTGGCCGTCCCGATGGGCCCGTTCCGGGTCCCCCACCCCCACGGCGCCCCCGGTGGCGCCCCGTACGACGCCTCGTGCGTCCAATGCGGAGGATCACATGGCCAACTCCCAGATGGGCCTGCTCGGCACCAAGCTCGGCATGACCCAGCTCTTCCAGGAGGACGGCAACGTCCTCCCCGTCACCGTGCTCCAGGTGGGGCCCTGCCGCGTGCTGCAGGTGAAGTCCACCGAGGGCAGCGACGGCTACGACGCCCTGCAGCTCGGCTTCGGCACCCAGAAGGCGCACCGCGTCTCCAAGGCCTTCACGGCCCACGCGAAGAAGACGGGCGAGAGCCTGCCCCGCTGGGTCTCCGAGGTCCGCGTCACCGCCGACGTCGCCAGCCAGTACCAGCCCGGCCAGGAGGTCGGCGCCGCCGACGTCTTCGAGACCGGCACCAAGGTCGACGTCACCGGCGTCTCCAAGGGCCGCGGCTTCGCCGGCGTCATGAAGCGCTACAACTTCAAGGGCTTCATCCGCACGCACGGCACGCACGAGTTCTTCCGCCACGGCGGCTCCATCGGCACGCGCCTCACCCCGGGCATGGTGCTCAAGGGCAAGAAGATGCCGGGCCGCATGGGCGGCGAGCAGGTCACGGTGCAGAACCTCGACGTGGTCAAGGTCGACGCCGAGCGCGGCCTGGTCTTCGTCCGCGGTGGTGTGCCGGGCCCCAAGGGCGCCTTCGTGAAGGTCCGCAAGGCGGTCAAGGCGCAGGCTTGATCTCCGCCTCGCAGGCCTGATTCCGGCCTTGCGGGCCTGATCCCCGCCTCGCGGTCGCGGCAGGCGGCCCGGAGGGCCTCATGAGCCAGCCTCTGTGGACGCCGTCGCCGGAGCGCGTCGCTCGCGCCCGGCTCACGCGCTTCCTCGAGGCGGCGCGGGCCCGCACGGGCCTGCCGCTCCCCGACTACGACGCCCTCCACGCCTGGTCCCTCGACGACCGGGCGGCCTTCTGGGGGCTCGTGTGGGACGAGCTGGGCGTCGTGGCCTCCACGCCGCCCGAGGCCGTCCTGACGCACGGCGACGCCATGCCCGGCGCGCGGTGGTTCGAGGGCGCGCGCCTGTCCTTCGCCGAGAACCTCCTGCGCCACGAGGGCGACGCCCCCGCCCTCGTGGGCGTCGACGAGACGGGCGGCCCCGACACCGTGGTCTCGCGGGACGGGCTGCGCGTCCTCGTCGCCCGCTTCCAGGCCTTCCTGCGCGCCCAGGGCGTGGGGCCCGGCGACCGCGTCGCCGCCTGGATGCCCAACCGCGTCGAGGCGGTGGTCGCGATGCTCGCGGCCTCGTCGCTGGGCGCGGTCTACTCCTCGTCGAGCCCGGACTTCGGCGTGCGCGGCGTGCTCGATCGCTTCGGGCAGATCCGGCCCAAGGTCCTGCTGGTCGCCGACGGGTCCCGGTACGGGGGCCGCTCCTTCCCCCTCGCCGACAAGATCGCCGAGGTGGCGGCCGCCCTCGCACCCGATCTGCGCGCCGTGGTCTGGGTCGACGTGGTGGGCACCCCGCCCCCGGCCCACCTCCCCGGGGTGGTGGCCTGGGCCGACGCCGTGGCCCACGGCCCCGACGTCCCCACCTTCGCGCAGCTGCCCTTCGACCACCCGCTCTACGTGCTCTACAGCTCCGGCACCACCGGCGTGCCGAAGTGCATCGTGCACGGCCAGGGCGGCACGCTCGTGCAGCACCTCAAGGAGCTCGCGCTCCACACCGACGTGGGGCCCGGCGACGTGCTGTTCTACTTCACCACCTGCGGGTGGATGATGTGGAACTGGCTGGTGAGCGGCCTCGCCGTGGGCGCCACGGTCGTGCTGTACGACGGCAGCCCGGCCTCACCCTCGTCCGACGTGCTCTGGGCCATGGCCGAGCGGCTGCGCATCACCCACTTCGGCACCAGCCCGAAGTTCCTCGCCATGTGCGCCAAGGACGGCCTGTCGCCCGGTCACGACCACGACCTCGGTGCCCTGCGCACCGTGATGTCCACGGGGTCTCCGCTGCCGGTGGAGGGCTTCCGCTACGTCACCGACCACGTGGGCGCCGACGTGCAGGTGGCGAGCATCTGCGGCGGCACCGACATCGTCAGCTGCTTCATGCTCGGCTGCCCCACCGAGCCGGTGCACGCCGGCGAGATCCAGCGCCGCGGCCTCGGCATGGCCGTGGAGGCCTGGGTGGCGCCGCACGAGCCGGTGGTGGGTCGCAAGGGGGAGCTGGTGTGCACCCTCGCCTTCCCGTCGATGCCGCTCGGCTTCTGGGACGATGCCGACGGCAGCCGCTACCACCGCGCCTACTTCGCCCACTTCCCCGGCGTCTGGCGCCACGGCGACTACATCGAGATCACCGAGCGCGGGGGCGTGATCGTCTACGGCCGCTCCGACGCCACCCTCAACCCCGGCGGCGTGCGCATCGGCACGGCCGAGATCTACCGGCCGGTGGAAGCGCTCGACGAGATCCAGGAGGCGCTGGTGGTGGGCCTCCCCACCCCCGACGACGACGTCGAGGTGGTCCTGTTCGTGGTGCCCGCGCCCGGCGTCGCCCTCGACGACGCGCTCCAGACCCTGCTCCGCCGACGCATCCGGGAGCTCGCCTCGCCGCGGCACGTCCCGGCGCGCATCCTCGCCTGCCCCGCCGTGCCGCGCACGATCAGCGGCAAGAAGGTCGAGCTCGCCACCCTCGAGGTCCTCCAGGGCCGCGAGGCCGCGAACGCCGACGCCCTGGCCAACCCCGAGGCGCTCGCCTGGTTCGCCACCGAGGGCCGCGCAGCACTCACGGCGTCGTAGGCTCCGGCGTCCCCTCGCGCTCCTGGGCCCAGGCCACCAGGCGCGGCTCGATCAGGTCGACGAAGAGGCCCGCCAGGGCCTGGTGGCCCACGGCGTTCAGGTGGATCTCGTCCAGCCCCATGACGCTGTGGTCGAGCCCCGCGAAGGCCTCCGACATCCGCACGTTCTGCAGCGCATGGGCGTCGATCCAGGGCTCGAAGGCCGCGTGCAGCGTGGCCAGCGCCGGCGGCTGGGCATCCCACGGGTGGGAGGGCTGCGCCGCCATCACCGTGACGGCCTCGCCGCCCACGGCCTCCACCTCCTCCACCGCCCGATCGAGGAAGGCGCGATGCGGCGCCAGGTCGAGGGGACGGGAGGCATCGGCCGGCGCCGCCACCACCGCGAAGCCGTACAGCCGGCTGTGCTGGAACAGCCAGGCGTGCCACGCGCGCGGCAGGCCGTAGGGGTTGCCGAGGTCCGGGTCGGCCGGATCGCCCTCCCACATCACCACCCGATCGCCCAGGCGCACCGGCCACCGCGGCGGACCGCTCCAGAGCTGGAAGATCACGAGGTGGGGACGGAGGTCGTCCAGCCGTGACTCCAGCCGCGCCACCATCTGGTAGAGCGAGAAGCCCGGCACCGAGAGGTTCACCACGCAGAGGGGCAGGTCGGGGTGGGCCTCCCGCAGGCGGGCCTTGGCCACGACGCTGCCCACCTCGGGCGCCGGCACACCGATGCCGTTGAAGATCGAGTCGCCGGCGATCACCACCCGGAAGGCGCCCTCCAGCGCACAGTCGGCGTCCTCCAGCAGGCGCCGGCGCGCTGCCCCGCCGATGCCCGTGTCGGGCCACACCGTGACGCCCCCCCGGGTCTGGAAGGGCCTGTCGGGCGTCTCCACCACCACCACGCGACGCGGGGTGGGGTGCACCACGCGCACCGCCACCTCCCCCGTCAGCAGGGCCACGCACACCATCAGGAGGAGGAAGCCGACCTCGAAGAGCAGGCGCTTCACCCCGACCTCCCGTCAGCGCCCCGAGTAGTTGGGCGCCTCCTCGATCATGTCGACGTCGTGCACGTGGGACTCGCGCAGGCCGTTCGAGGTGATGCGGACGAAGCGTGCCTCGCGCCGCATGACCTCGAGGTCCGCCGCCCCCGAGTAGCCCATCGCCGCGCGCAGGCCGCCCACGAGCATGTAGACCACGTCGGCCAGCGGCCCGCGCGCCGGCACCCGCGCCACCACGCCCTCCGGCACGAGCTTGCGCACCTCGGCGAGGGGGTCGGCGTTCCGCTCCTGGAAGTAGCGGTCGGCGGAGCCCTCTTCCATCGCCTCCATCGAGCCCATGCCCCGGTAGGTCTTGAAGCGACGATCGCCCACGCGGGTGATGCTGCCGGGCGCCTCGTCGGTGCCGGCGAACAGCGAGCCGATCATCACGGCATGGGCGCCGGCGGCGATGGCCTTGGCCACGTCGCCCGAGGACCGGATGCCGCCGTCCGCCACGATCGTGCGGCCGCGGGCGCGGGCCACCTCGGCGCAGTCGGCGATCGCGGTGACCTGGGGCACGCCCGTGCCCGCCACGATGCGCGTGGTGCAGATGCTGCCCGGCCCCACGCCCACCTTCACCACGTCGGCGCCGGCGTCGAAGCAGGCCTCGGCGGCCTCGGCCGTGGCGATGTTGCCCGCCACCACGGTGAGCTGCGGGTAGGCGTCCTTCACGGCCCGGGCCGCGTCGAGCACGCCGCGCGAGTGACCGTGGGCGGTGTCGATCACCACCAGGTCCACGCCCGCCTCCACCAGGGCGCGCACGCGCGCGTCGCGATCGCCGCCCACGCCCAGCGCGGCACCGCAGAGCAGCCGACCGTCGGCCGCGACGGAGGGCGCGCCCGCGTAGCGGGGACTTCCCTCGGGCACCGGGGTGTCCTTCACGCGCCGGACCTCCTCGGCCTGGCGCGCGACGGGCAGGTTCTTGTGGACCACGCCCAGACCGCCATGGCTCGCCATCGCCGCGGCGAGCCGACCCTCGGTGACGGTGTCCATCGCGGAGGAGACGATCGGGATGTGCAGCCTGACCCCGCCCAGCACGGCCCCCACGTCGACCTCCGCGGGCAGCACGCTCGACGCGCGGGGGACGAGGAGCACGTCGTCGAAGGTCAGCGCGAGGGGCAGGTCGCGGGACAGCACGGGGGCCTCCGGGTGTCGGATGGCGGGCCGATGTAAGTCGCGGCCGCACGCCGGGCGACCCGCCGGCGCTTCGCCGAGCTTCCAAGCAGGGATTGACACGCTGGGCCGGGTGTCGTATCCGTCGCGCCACACCCGAGCGGCCGCGCCACACCCGGCCGACGCCCGTCGCGAGGAGCCCACATGACCCCCTCGATCGCCCGCAGCCCGGCTGCGCTCGTCCTGCTCGCGCTCACCGTCGGCGCCTGCGGCAAGAACCCCGGCGCCTACCAGACCGCCGCGGCCGACGCCGCCAAGGCCACCGACGACGTGGGCGCCACCCTCGCCTCGGCCGACGCCCTCTGGGAGGAGCGCATCGACCCCGACAAGCTCCGCGAGGGGCTCGACCTCTACGCCAAGGTGGTGGCCGCCGACCCGCTCAACCGCAAGGCCCTCGAGCGCCTCACCCGCGGCTGGTACTTCCTCGGCGACTCCCACCTCACCGACAAGCAGGAGAAGATCGACACCTGGGCCACGGCGATCACCTGGGGCAAGCAGTGCCTCGCCCTGAACGACGACTTCCGCGCCCGCGTCCAGACCGAGAAGGAGAAGGACGCCGTCACCTCCCTGCAGCTCGCCGAGGTCCCCTGCCTGTACTGGACGGCCTCCGCGCTGGGCAAGTGGGGCAAGATCCAGGGCGTGGCGAAGGTCCTCGGCCAGCTCCCCACGGTCAAGGCGTACATCACGCGCGCCGAGGAGCTCGACCCCACCTTCTTCCACTACGGCCCGGCCCGCTACTGGGGCGCCTACTTCTCGGCCTCGTCCTTCACGTGGGACGAGGAGAAGTCCACCCAGTACTTCGAGGCGAGCATCGAGGGTGCGCCCTACTACCTGCCCACGCGCGGCCTCCGCGCCGAGCAGCTCGCGGTCAAGACGAAGGACTTCGCCACCTTCAAGGCCGACATCGACTTCATCCTCGGCTTCGACGTCTCCGAGAACGCGGAGCTGGTCCCCGAGAACACCCTGGAGAAGACGAAGGCGCAGGCCCTGTGGGACAAGCGCGCCGAGCTCTTCGATGCCGACGTCCTCGCCGCCGCCGGCGCCGAGTAGGGAGTCCCGATGCGTTCCGTCACCGCCATCCTCTCCGCCGCCAGCCTGGTGGTGGTGGCCGCCCTCGCCCCCCACACCGGCGAGGCCCAGGCCCCCTTCGAGCTGAACATCGGCTCCCTCGCGCCCGACAACACGCCGTGGCGCGACATGCTCGTCCAGCTCGAGAAGCACGTCGAGAAGGGCAGCAACGGCCAGCTCAACGTGATCCTGCGCCCGCCCGGCCTCATGGCCGAGGTCGAGATGGTGCGCGAGACGCGCAAGGGCGAGCGCCTCCAGGGCGCGGGCGTCACCACGGCGGCCATCGCCGAGGGCGGCAACGTCCCGCAGCTCCAGCTCGTCGAGCTCCCCTTCCTCTTCAAGAGCTACGAGGAGGCCGATCACCTCCTCGATCACGTGCTCTTCGACGAGTTCTCGAGCGTGCTCAACCGTCGCGGCTTCGTGCTCGGCATGTGGTCCGAGAACGGCTGGCGTGGCTTCGGCAGCAAGGGCAAGCCCATCCGCAAGGCCGAGGATCTGGTCGGCCTGAAGATGCGCAGCCAGGAGTCGGCGGTGCACATGGCGATGTGGCGCGCCTTCGGCGCCAACGCCGTGCAGAAGCCCACCACCGAGATCCTCACGTCGCTGCAGAGCAACGTCATCGACGGCCTCGACAACACCGCGCTCTACACGCTCGCGGGCGGTCTGGCGGAGCCCCTCGACTACTTCACGCTCTCGCGCCACATCTACCAGCCGGCCGCCGTGGTCTTCAGCCGCACCTGGTACAGCAAGCTGCCCGAGGCCTTCCAGAAGCTCCTGCTCGAGCCGAAGGACCTCTACACGGAGCCCGCCCGCAAGGCGATCCGCGCCGAGGACGCCCAGATGATCTCCATGTTCCCCGACATGGGCATGGAGGTGGTGGAGCTCACCGACGCCGAGCGCGCGGCCTTCGAGGCCAAGGGCCTCGCGGTGCACGAGTCCTTCGCGGCCACGGTCGAGGGCGGCCCCGAGCTGCTCAAGAAGATCAAGGACGCGCTCGCCGCCTACCGCGCGAAGTAGACCCCGTGCTCCGCCGTGCCCCGCCCCGATCCCGGGGTCCGGGGCGCGTGCGATCGAGGACCGCCTCGTGATCGAGACCATCGGCCGCCTCTTCGCCTCGCTCGACGGCGCCTTCCGGGGTGCCGTCCGCGGCCTGCGCGACGGCATCGGCGGGCTGCGTGGCCCGCTTCAGTCCCTGGCCTTCGTGCTCGTCCTCGGGCTCACCGGCCTCCGGCTGCTCGTGGGCGACGCCTTCCGCCTCGCCGACCGCGTCGTGGGCGCCCTCGAGCGCGCCGCCGTCTTCCTCGGGCTGCTGGGCATGACCCTGCTGGCCTTCAACGAGTACCTGCAGCGCGAGCTCCGGCCCGCCCTGGGCACCGACCTCGGGGGCCTCTGGGCCATCGAGGGCCAGATGAACGTGGCCCTGCTGCTGCTCATCGTGGTGGGCTTCCTCGGCGCCTCCCTCGCCACCCGCGACGACAAGCACATCGCCGTGGACGCCATGGAGCGGGTGCTGTCCCCCGGGCCCGCGCGGCTCGTGAAGCGCCTCGTGGCGATCACCGCCGGCGGGCTGTGCCTGCTGCTCGCGCGCGGCGCGATGGACGCGGTGTTCACGTCCAGCAAGGACACCTTCGAGGGCGTGAAGGTCTGGAGCTGGATGGTGGGGCCGGTGAACGCCCTGTCGGCGCTCATGCCCGGCGAGCACTACGGCCCCGGCACGCCCTTCACCTCGCTCACCGCGTGGGAAGACGCGCAGTACGACCTCGACAAGGACCCCTTCGAGCTTCCCGCCTTCGCCTACGTGCAGGCCGGCGACGGCTTCCCCCTGTGGATCCCGCTGCTGCTCCTGGTGGTCATCTTCTCGATCATGGCGCTGCGCTTCGCCGCGCGGGCGGTGAGCCTGCCGCCGCCCGCCACCCTGCCCGGCCCCCAGGCCCCCGTGGTCTACACGCGCAAGCCCGCCGACGTGATCCTGGCCGGCGCCTTCCCGGGCGCGCTCCTCGCGATGGGCCTCGGCGTGTGGTGGGGCACGGCCCCCCTGCTGATCCTCGGCTCGCTGCTGCTGCTGCTGCTCGGCGCCCCGCTCTTCGTGGGCATCGGCGTGGGCACCCTCGGCGCCTGGGTGCTGCTGCGCGACGGCAGCGCCGAGGGCGTCATCAGCGACATGTTCGAGGCCACGAAGAAGCAGGAGCTGCTGGCGATCCCCTTCTTCGTGCTCGCGGGCAACCTCATGACCGAGGGCAGCATCGCGCGGCGCCTGATCGAGATCGCCAAGGTCTCGCTCGGCAGCCTCCCGGGCGGCCTCGGCGTGGGCGCCGTGATGGCCTGCGCCTTCTTCGCCGCCATCAGCGGCAGCTCGCCCGTCACGGTCATCGCCATCGGGTCCATCGTCTTCCCGATGCTCGTCGCCGAGGGCTACAGCGAGCGGTACAGCATCGGCGTGCTCACCACCGCGGGCTCGCTCGGGATCATCATCCCGCCGTCGGTGCCCATGCTGATCTACGCGATCATCGTGTCGGGCAACCCCGACGTGGGCGTGGTCGACCCCACGGTGCTCTTCAAGGCGGGCATCCTCCCGGGCCTCTTCATCGCGCTCGTGCTGGTGCTCTGGACCTTCTACACCACGTGGCCGCGCCCCGGTCAGGCCGAGGCCGCCGTCGGGCGCGCCGTCGACATCCCCGAGGGCAGCTCCTGGGCCCGCGAGCTCGGCCTCGCCCTGGTGCGCGGCATCCCCAGCCTCCTGCTGCCCGTGCTCGTGCTCGGCGGCATCTACGGCTGGGTCGACCTGCGCCCGCTCGGCCTCGACTTCCACATCAGCTTCACCATCACCGAGGCCGCCGCGGTCGCGGTGGTCTACGCGCTGGCCGTGGAGCTGCTGGTGAACCGGGAGCTCAAGCTGCGCGAGATCCCGCGGGTGTTCGCCGAGAGCGCCGTGATGATGGGCTCGCTCTTCCTCGTCATCGTCATCGCCATCAGCCTCAACCGCTTCTTCGTCTTCGAGCAGGTGCCCGAGGCGGCCACGGCCTGGATGCTCGACCACGTCGACTCCAAGCTCGGCTTCCTGCTGGCGGTGAACCTGTTCCTGCTGGCGCTGGGCTGCGTGATGGACATCATCTCGGCCATCCTGATCGTGGCGCCGCTGCTGGCCCCCATCGCCGCCAGCTACGGCATCCACCCGATCCACTTCGCGATCATGTTCATCGTCAACCTCGAGCTGGGCTACCTGACCCCTCCGCTCGGCATCAACCTCTTCGTCGCCACCACGGTCTTCGAGCGTCCGCTCCTCGACGTGGTCCGCAGCGTGGTGCCCTTCCTGGCCCTCATGCTCTTCTGCCTGGCCGTCATCGTGCTCTTCCCGTCCCTGTCGCTCCTGCTCGTCGGCGGCACGCCGTGACGCGCGCCCCCCTGGCCACGCTCGCGCTGCTGGTCCTCGCCGGCTGCGCCTCCGCCCGGCACGCCTACGTGCAGACCTACTGGGGCCACACCGAGAAGCTCGAGATGTACGACGGGTTCGGCACCGCCCTGCGCGTGCGGGCCACCTACCTGTCCACCGGCTTCCGCACGGCCATGGCCGACGAGCGCGCCCGCCTGCTGGGCCCCTCGTCCGACGACCACGAGGCCTTCAAGGCCCGCCTGCTGGCCGACGCCGACGTGTACCACGAGATCTTCTTCACGGCGGAGTCCTCCTACGACAGGAACCAGCTGCGCTTCGGCGAGGACGACGAGGGCTGGCACATCCGCCTCGAGGCCGACGGCAGCGCGCAGGATCTCGTCACCGTCTACCAGGTGAAGAAGCCCACGCTGCTGCACGAACGCCTGCTCGACGGCTACGACCGCTACACGCAGCTCTGGATCGCGAAGTTCGCCCGCACGGCCACCGCGCCCGACGAGCTGGTGCTCCACCTGGGTTCGGGCCACGGCCACACGCAGATCCGCTGGGCGGGCGATCAGCTCCGGTAGCGTCCGCGGACAGGTGCGCGCGGTCCGCAGCCCAGCTGAGACAGCAGCAGACACGGCCCCGCGGTAGGCTCCGGAGTGGAGCCACAGTGTTCGCAGCCCACGTCCACGCCGATCGTCGCCAGCGTCTCCTCGACAGCGTCCCCGGCCCCCTGCTGTTCGTGGGGCACGGCGAGCGCCCGCGCAACCTGCCGGCCAACGCGGTGCCCTTCCGGCAGGACAGCACCTTCTGGTACCTCACCGGCTGCGCGCTCCCCGACGCGGCCCTCTGGCTCGAGGACGGCCGTGCCGAGCTCTACCTGCCGGTACCCGGCGAGGAGGACGCCCTCTGGCACGGCCCCACGCCGCCTCCGGAGGCCCTGCGCGACCGCTACGGGGTCGACGCCGTCCTGCCCCTCCACGCGCTCCCAGGGCGGCTCCAGGGCCGCTCCGTGCGCACCCTGGCGGTGGCCGACGCCGCCCGCACCGCCGAGCTGGCGCGCTGGACGGGCCAGGCGCTCGCCTTCGGACGCGAGCACGGCGACCCCGAGCTCGTCCAGGCCGTCATCGCCCTGCGCCGCACCAAGGGGCCCGAGGAGCTCGACAGCCTGCGCCGCGTCGCCGCGCTCACCGCGCGCGCCCACGTGCTCACGATGGCCGCCACCCGGCCCGGCATCACCGAGCGCGCCCTCACCGCCGTCTTCGAGGCCTGCCTCGCCAGCCATGGCGCCGTGCCCGGCTACGCCACCATCCTCACGCAGGACGGGCAGGTGCTGCACCACCACGGCCACGAGGGCACCTGCACCGAGGGCCGCCTGCTGCTGCTGGATGGCGGCGGCGAGTGGGAGGCCGACGGCTACGGCGCCGACCTCACCCGCACCTGGCCGGTCTCGGGCCGGTTCACCTCCCGCCAGCGCAGCGCCTACGAGGCCGTGCTGGCCGCGCAGGAGGCCGCGATCGCGCGCTGCCGGGCCGGCGTCCGCTACCGGGAGGTCCACGACGCCGCGTGCCTCGTGCTCGCGCGGTGGCTGATCGACGAGGGCCTGCTGCGCGGACTGGGGCCCGACGAGGCCGTGGAGCGCGGGGCCCACGCCCTCTTCTTCCCCCACGGCATCGGCCACCTGCTCGGCCTCGACGTGCACGACCTCGAGAACTTCGGCGACCTGCCGGCCTACCCGCCGGGGCAGGGCCGGCCCGAGGCCTTCGGCACCCGCAACCTCCGCCTCGACCTGCCGCTGGAGCCCGGCTGGGTGGTCACCATCGAGCCCGGCTTCTACGTCGTCCCCGAGATCCTCGGGCAGCCGGCCCTTCGGGATCGCTTCCGCCACGTGCTCGACCTCGACGCCGTGGCGGCGTGGGCCGGCTTCGGCGGCATCCGCATCGAGGACGACGTGGTCATCACCGCGGGTCTGCCCGAGGTGCTCACCGAGGCCGCGCCCAAGGCGGTGGCGGCGGTCGAGGCCGCCGTGGGCGTGGGCACCACCCTGGAGGCGCTGCTCGCATGATCGCGCTGCTCACCCTCGCGGTCGCCACGGTCGGGGTCTACGCCCTGGCCTCGGTCACGTGGCGTGGACGCGGCGCCCACCGCCGCTGCCCCACCTGCCGGGTGCCGTACGTGGTGGTGGCCCACGCCGGCGAGGGCGACAACGCCACCTACGACGTGCTCGCCTGCCCCCAGTGCGCCAACACGGTCACGCTGGTGCACGGCGCCCAGAGCCACCTCGCGTACTGCCCCGCCTGCCGCAACCGCGCCCTCGAGACCCCCAGCGTGCGCCTCCCCGGCGAGCCGCCGCAGGTGGAGGTGCGGGAGCACTGCCACCTCTGCGGCTTCCAGCGCACCTTCACGGTGGGGGCCCAGCCGGGCATGGGCAAGGTGCTGCCCTTCCCCACGGCCCGTCCGCGCCGCCGCGCCGGCAACCACGACCGCTGACCCCTACCGCAGCAGCTCGCGCACGATGGGCAGGTCGCCCGAGGTGAGCGCGCTGGCGCGCACGCAGCGCACGCCGCCCGAAGGGTCCACGAAGACGTGCAGCGGGATGGGCGTCGACGCGGGCAGGCCCATCGCCTCCAGCCAGGGCGCGATGTCGTCCTGGCCCCGGATGCGCGGGCCCGGCGGCACCTCGGGGTGCTTCGCGTGGAAGCGGGCCACCTCGGCCGGATCGGTGTCGAAGGACAGCAGCTCGAGGGCCACGGGGACGCCCTCCCCGGCGAGCTGGGCGTGCCACCGCTGCACCAGCGGCATCTCGGCGACGCACGGCCCGCACCAGGTGGCCCACACGTTCACCCAGCGCCATCCTGCGGGATGCGCCGGTGTGGCCGCGGCCAGCGCGGGCTCCACGTAGGGCTTGCCCGCGCCCGCCTCCGCGAACACGTCGCAGAAGCCCTGCACCACCTCGCCCGACGGGCGCGTGGCCTGCACGGCGTCCACGCGCCGGGAGGAGGCGACGGGTGCCGCGGCGTCCCCACCGCAGCCGAGGAGCAGGGCGAGGAGGAGGCTCACAGGCGGCAGTCGATCCACGAGACGAAGGCGCTGCGGTTGAGCTCCTTCTCGGTGCAGGGCGCGTCCGACGCGCCGGAGCGCTCCCAGGCGCAGAAGCTGTCGTCGAGCTGGCCGAGCTCCTCGCCCAGCCACAGCAGGCCGACCTCGCGATCGAGATCGGGGTCCTCGAAGGCGGTGCGCAGGTGGTCGAGCACCGCCTTGCCGCGCTCCTCCGACAGGTCGCGGTTGTGGGCGCTGCTGCCCTCGGGCGAGCTGCGGGCCACCACCAGGAAGTGCGAGGCGCCGCGCTGGTCGGCGAAGAGGCGGTCGAGCAGCGCCGCGTCGTCGCCGTCGAGCTCCGCGCTGTCGAGGTCGAACTGCACGATGCCGGCGCGATCCTGCAGCGGCGTGAACAGCAGGTTGAAGTCGTCGCCCGCCATCGTGGCGATCTGGGCCACCTCGAGGGGCTGGCAGCCGCGCACGCCCCCGCCGTCGAGCAGGCCGCAGGACTGGAGCACGCGACGCAGCACCTGCTTGAGCTGGGCGGTGCAGTAGCCCTCGTCCGCCGCCTGCGCGACGGCGACGTCGGCGTTCTCGGTGGCGGCCGCGGCCGTCTCGGCCTCCTCGAGCCGCGACGCGGAGGCCGACATCCAGGCCCCCACCACGCCGGGCACGAGCAGGGCGAGCACGAGGAAGAGTCCGGCGCGCGCCATCAGCGGCCTCCCCGGGCCCGCTCGACCAGCCGCGTGAGCGTCCAGTCCAGGCCGAGATCGGTGTCGTCGTCGCAGACCTTCACGCCGTCCACGAAGAGCTGGGGCGTGAGGACGGGCAGCTCGTTGCGCACGATCCACCGCAGCGAGCGGTTCAGGCGCTGCTTCACGGCCGTGGACCCCAGGCAGCGCTTCAGCTGGGGGAAGCGGGCGAGCACGGCCTTCGCGGCAGCCCCCTCCTCGGCGGCCTCCGCGGCACGCAGCGTGGACCCCTGCTCGAAGGCCCAGGCCAGCACGGCGGGCGCCTCGTCCCCCGCGCAGAGCACGGCCTCCGACACGGTGCACGCGCCGGGGTGCAGCGCCGAGCTCACCATCCAGTTGCAGGTGTCGTCCAGCGGGAAGAGCGCCGCGCGCCGATCCAGCGCGACGTCGAGCCCCGAGGCCTCCAGGCGGTCCTCCATCCCGGCGCAGGCGGGGCAGAGCGGGTCGAGCACCTCGATGGCGGGCACCCCGCCACGCGCCGTGCCGAGGGGCACCAGCACGTCGTAGCGATCCTCCGTCTCGGGCAGGCTGCCGCAGGCGCCCACGTACGACGAGAAGTCCGGCGCCATCGCCAGGTAGAGCACCACCGGCGCCGCCACGAAGAGCACGCCCTCGCCGAAGCGCCCGGCGTGCACCGCGAAGCCCGGCACCTCCTGGACGGCCGCCTGCTCCTCGGTGGCCTCGTCCTCCTCGTCGACCGCGAAGGCCGGACGGCCCGCCGTGACGAGGCCCGCGATCGCGGCCAGGAAGCCCACCGCGCTGGACCCGTAGATGCCCACGCACAGCTTGCAGAGCTCCCCGAGCTCCATGAGCGCGATCCAGCCGAAGCCCACCGAGGTGAGCACCGGCAGCAGCCAGGCCGCCACGGTGAAGCGGGCCAGGCCCACCTCGTCGCCGAGGCCACGCACGCCCGCGTCGATCGCCCGGTAGAGCAGGTAGGCGAAGACCGCCATGCCCGGCAGCGTGACCGGCAGCCCGCCCCAGAGGGCGGTGCGGAAGACCGAGGAGTACGGGCTCATCAGGGCCGTGTGGCAGCCCGAGGCCCCCGACACGTCCGGCGCCGCGAGCCCCGGCACGAAGGAGCAGTGGATCGCGTGCACCTGCCGATCGAGGTGGGCCACGAAGTCCAGGGTGGACCAGCCCGTGAAGAACAGGCCGGCGAGCGCGGCGAGCGCCATGACGACGACGGGAAGCCTCGGACGCACGCCACCTCCCGCGCCACGGCAGGGGGCATCATCGAGCCCCGGACTTGCCGTGTCAAGGTCGCGCCGCAGGTAACGCGTCCGGGCTCCCCGTCGAGCGTGATCCTCGGCGTCTGCCGGGGACCGAGACGAAGCGTGGTGTCCGCCGACCGGGCCCGCGCGGTACGATGCACCTCCCCGCCCCGGGGCGTCCATGCGCCACCTGACCCTGATCGCGCTCGCGGCCTGCACCACGACGCCCTCGGAGCCCGACGACTCCTCGGGGGCCGACGCCTCGTCGGACGACCTGCCCCACGACACCGGGGTCCCCGACGACAGCGACGACGACGACACCGCGCCGTCCGACACCGACAGCGCAGCACCCGTCGACACCGACACCGACCTCGACAGCGACACGCCCTCCCCGCTGGGGGGCACGGTGGTGTCCGCCTCCGGTGCCCCGCTCGGACCCGACGTGGTCACCATGCGCTACTGCCGGCCCGCCGGCTGCCTCGTCACCGACCAGGCGACGGGCACCTGGGGCCTCACCGACCTGCCGCCGGGCATCGGCTCCATCGAGGCCGTCGACGTGGGCGGCGGGCCCCGGCTCGCCACCTTCTCGGTGCCCTACACCCTGGGGCCCGGGGGTCGCACGGATCTGGTGGTGCGGGTGCCCGAGATCACCGAGGTGGCCTCCCTGACGTCCACGCCCACCACGCTGGTCACCGGGCCCGCGCGCTTCCAGGTGGCCCGCCTGGGTGCCTTCACGGCGGCCGGCGGCCTCGGCACGGTGGCCACCGAGGTGGGCGCGGTGGCCATCGCCCCCGCGGACCTGCCGGTGATCGAGGCCATCGAGGGCGAGGTGCTGGGCGCGATCCTGCTCCACCCCTTCGACCACCTCGTCGGCGGCGGCGCCCGCGTGGAGGTGCTCAACCAGTGGGGCCTGCAGCCCCGCGAGGGCGAGCTGTGGGTGAGCATCTACGACGAGGCCCGGTGGGTCCGCGTGGACGACCTGGCCTACAGCTCCGGCAGCTGGCTCAAGACCGACACCACCCTGCCCCGCACCGGCACCCTGCTGGTCGTGCGCCCCCCGGCGCCGTAGCCTCGGCCCTGCATCCGGAGCGCGCGCCCACGGCGCCGCCGGGAGACCCGCCACCTCGATGCCCGCCTCCCTCCGCGCCCGCCTCCCCGAGATCCTCGCCGTGCTCGCCGTGTGCGGCATCGCGTGGCGCCTGTGGCCGCACGCCGAGGAGGGCCCGCCCGCGCAGCACCGCTGCACCGACCCGCACCGCGCCGACGCCTGCTTCCTGCGCCTCGAGGGTGGTCGCTTCCTGCAGGGTGCGCAGGCCCTCGACCCCACGGCTCCCGGCCACGACCCCGACGCGCTGCCCGAGGAGGGCCCGCCGCGCACCGTCGAGGTCGGCCCCTTCTGGCTCCAGCAGACGGAGGCCACGGTGGGCCAGTACCGGGCCTGCGTGCGCGCCGGCGCCTGCTCGGAGGACGAGGTGGAGACGGGCGGGGGCTACGCCACCTACCGGCCCGTCACCGCACCGGACGACGGCGACGGCGACGCCATGCCCGTGAACAGCCTCACCTGGCGCGGCGCCTCGGATCTCTGCGCCTGGCTGGGCGGCCGCCTGCCCACGGAGACCGAGTGGGAGTTCGCCGCGCGCGGCGTGGCGGGTCGCCGCTGGCCCTGGGGCGACCAGGCCTGGTGCCCGGTGCCGCCCGACACCCGCTCCCGCCCCGGCCAGCGCTCGGGCGACGACCAGGCCTGCGACCAGGACGGACCCGTGCGGGCCACGAACCTGCCGAACCCCACGCCCGAGCGCGTGCTGGGCATGGCGGGCAACCTCTGGGAGTGGACCGCCGACGCCTGGGCGCCCGCCGATGGCGCCCCCCCGCCGTCCTCCCCGGCGGGCCCCCACCGGACCCAGCGCGGCGGCGGCTGGACGGCCACCCACCCGCGCGAGGTGCGCGGCACCGTGCGTGGCGGCATGGACCCGACCACCCGCCTGCACGACGTCGGCGTGCGCTGCGCCGCAGGGGGAGCAGGATGAGACGGGCTGCGACCCTGGCGCTGCTCCTCGCCGCCACGGCGCGGGCCTCGCCGTCGGGCTGGCGCGGCGACGGCAGCGGTCACTGGACCGCCACGCCGCCCGAGGCCTGGTCGGCCACCGTCGGCGTGGCGTGGAGCACGCCGCTCGGGGACTGGAGCAACGCCTCGCCCGTGGTGGCCGGTCCCCTGGTCTGCGCGGCCGTGGAGCCCACCACCCTCGTCTGTCTCGACCGGCACACCGGCGAGGAGCGCTGGCGTGCCCCCCACGATCGCGCCGACGTCGTCGTGGGCGCGGAGCGTGAGGCCCTGCTCGCGCGTGCCGCGCGCCTCGAGGTGCTGGAGGCCGAGCTCGCGACGCTGCGCACCCGCCACGGCGCCGCCCGGCGGGCCGCCCGCGCGGGCGCTCCCGACGCCGCCGCCGAGCTCGAGGAGATCTCCGCCCGCATGAACGGGCTCCGCAAGGAGCTCGACGCCACCGAGGATCCCCGCACCCCGCCCACCCAAGGCATGGTGGGCTGGTCGTCCCCCACGCCGGCCACCGACGGCGCCGCGATCTTCGCGCTGTTCGCGAACGGCGTGGTGGCCGCCCACGAGCCCGACGGACGCCGACGCTTCGCCCGCTGGCTGGGCGCACCCTCCCCGCACATGCTCGGCTGGGAGGAGGGCCACGCCGCGTCCCCGGTGGTGCGCGAGGGCGTGCTGGTGGTGCCCTTCGGCCGCCTGCGCGGCCTCGACGCCCACACCGGCGAGACCCGGTGGGAGGGCCGACCCTGGCCCCACTACGGCAGCCCCAGCGCCGTGGACCTCGGCGGCAGGGCCCACGTCGTCACGCCCGCGGGCGAGCTGGTGCGGGTGGCCGACGGCGCGGTGCTCGTCGAGGGGCTGGCCGACATGTGGTTCCTCAGCCCGGTGGTGGCCGGCCACACCGTCTTCTTCCTCGAGGCGCGCAGCGACGCCGAGGTCCGGTCCCACGGCGGGGTGGACCTGAAGGCCTGGCGCCTGCACGCCACCGACGGTGCGGGGGTGCGCGCCGAGCTGCGCTGGGTGACCACGCTGCCCGCCACCGAGACCTTCTACACCGCACCCGTGGTGGCCGACGGCCTGCTCCACGCCGTCACCCACGGCGGCACCGTGTGGACCGTGGACGCGGCCACGGGGCAGGTGCAGGCCCCCGTCGTGCTCGACAGCCTCCGGCCCACCACCATCTACAGCAGCCCCAGCGTGGCGGGCGGGCGCCTCTTCGTCACCGACGAGCTCGGACGCACGGTCACCCTCACCCCCGGACCCACCCCGAAGGCCGTGGCCACCCTGCCGCTCGCGCCCACGCGGGCCTCCCTCGCCTTCCACGGCCCCCACGTGTACGCCCGCGTCGCGGACCGCCTCGTGGCCCTGGGCCCCCCCGCGGCCACGCCCTAGCCCGGGTGCCGGTCCGTCCCGCGGCCCTCTGCGCGCCGCTTGCCCCCGCCTCGGAGCGCCGGTACGCTCCGTCACCCCCGGGAGCTGCCGTGCCCGCCCCTCGCCGTCGCGCCGTGCGTCTCCTCCTCGCGGTCCCCTGGCTGGTGCTCGGCGCGTGGCTGGCCTGGCTCGCCTCCGATCTGGTGGCCGCCCAGCGCCTGGCCGATCCTGCCTGGATCGCCTCGCGCGTCGACGCCGTGGAGGGCCGCCGCGCCGAGATCCGGCACGAGCCCGTGAGCCTGCAGCCCAAGGGCGACGCCGACGCGCCCCGCCTCTGGATCTTCGGCTCGTCCTCCGTGGCCGCCCCGAGCCACGCGGCCTTCACCGAGCCCCTCGCCCGCCACCTCGCCCAGCGCGGCCAGGCGGCGGTGATCGACAACCTCGGCTGGGAGGGCATGGTCAGCTGGGACGTCCGCGCCCGCCTCGACGACGCCTGGCAGATCGCCGACGCCCAGGGGGTGCGGCCCGACCTCGTGGTGCTCTACTACGGCCACAACGACGTCACCTACACGTGGCACTTCGCGCTGGAGCTGCCCCACTTCGACGCCGTGATGGCCCCCACCTGGCTGCTGTCGCCCGAGGGCCTGCGCGGCCCCCGCGACGACGGCAACACCTACTGGCTCTTCGGCCACCGGCGGGCGGGCCCCCTCCTGAAGCAGGTGCAGCAGGCGGGCCTCCTGACGCTGGACCCGGCGGCCTTCGACCCGCTCCGCGAGCGCACGGCCCGGGTGTTCGAGGAGGTCACCCGCGACTTCCTCGGCGCCACCCGCGGCGTGCCGGTGATGGTGGTGCCCGTGGTGGGCAACCTGGAGGCCGAGCCCTGGGGCCCGATCCAGACGGCCACCGCGCTGTGGCAGGACGGCATGGCCGCCGCCGACCCGGGCACCCGCCTCGACCTGCTCCGGCAGGCGCGCGACGCCGAGACCTTCACCCCCGACATGCGCACGAAGTCCGAGATGCTCGCCATGCTGCGCAGCCTGGGACCGCCCACCACGGAAGGCCCCGCCCCGGTCACGGTCTGTGACCTCGAGGGGCGCCTGGAACGGGCCGGCGCGCGCTTCGGTGACGATCTCTTCGAGGACCCGGTGCACTTCAGCGAGCACGGCTTCGACCAGATGACCGGGGTGATCGCGGACTGCCTGGTGGAGGGTCCCCTGCGTCTCCCCGCCGAGCCCGAGGCGCCGTGATCGGCGCACTGCTCGCCCTGATCCTCGCTGCCTCCGCGGGCACCGGTTTCCGCGGGGACGGCACGGGCGTGGCGGAGGGGCCGCTGCCCGCCACCTGGGCGCCCGCGTGGCGCACCGACCTGGCCGCCTGGGGCAATGCCTCGCCCGTGCGCCTCGCCGACCTCGTGTGCGTCACCGAGGAGCCGCTCACGCTGGTCTGCCTGGACGCCGCCAGCGGTGCCGTGCGCTGGCGTGCCGTCCACGAGGTGCTCCCCACGCTGCCCGCCGACGAGCGGGCCGCCCTCGCCCCGCGCCTGGCCAGCGCCCGCGAGCTCGAGGCGGAGGAGCGGCGGCTGCTCCCCGAACGCTCCGCCCTCCTCCGCGCGGCAAGGGCGGGCGATCCGGCGGCCCGCGCCGAGGTGGACCGACTGTCGGCGCGCCTCGAGACCCTCCGCGCCGAGCTCGACGGCCTGGCCTGGGCTCGCACGGCCGCCGACCGCGACATCATCGGCTACGCCACCCCCACCCCCGTCGCCGACGACCGCACCCTCTACGCGATCTTCGGCAACGGCGTCGTGGCGGCCCACGCGCCGGACGGCACTACCCGGTGGACCCGCTGGCTGGGTGCGGCACCCAAGGGCATGCGTGGCTACGACCTCGGCACCGCCGCCTCGCCCCTGCTCGTGGACGGCACCCTCGTCGTGGCCCACGACGCCCTGCTGGGACTCGACCCCGCCACGGGCACCGAGCGCTGGCGGGTTCCCGACTACCGGGACTTCGGAACACCGGCCGTCGCACGCGTGGGCGGGGCGGCGATCCTCGCCCTGCCCGACGGTCGCCTCGTGCGGCCCGCCGACGGCGAGGTGCTCGCCGAGGGCCTGGCCGACCCCTGGTACGTGGGGCCCCACGCCGACGGCGACGTCGTGGTGTGGATCGGGGGCCACGCCGCCGTCGACAACCTGCAGGCCGGGTCGGTGCCGGCCGTCGCGCGTCGCCTCGCGCCCGGAGGCACGGGCGTGGACGCGCCGCTCCTCTGGAAGGCCGACCTGCCCACGGCCGACCTCTACTACACGCCGCCCGTGAGCCGCGACGGCCGCCTCTACTCGGTCTCGCGCAGCGGCGAACTCCGGGTGCTCGACCTGGCCACGGGCGCGATCCTCCACAGCCAGGACCTCCTCCCCGACCTCGGCGCCTTCGTCTACGCCAGCCCCACGCTGGTGGGCGATCGGCTGCTGGTCCTGTCGGAGCGCGGCGTGCTGCTGCTCCTCGACGCGGCGCCCCCCTTCGCGATCGTGGGGCGTGAGGAGGTGCAGGGCCAGCACCGGGCCACCCCGCTCGTCACCTCCCGAGGCACCTTCCTGCGCCCCCTCGAGGCCGTGGTGCGCGTGGGCGGCACGCCGTGAGGGTCGTGCTCACGGTGGGCCTCACGGCCTGGGCGGGCTGCGGCGCGGATCCCTGCCCCGCCGGCCTCACGCCCGCAGGCCCCTGGAGCACCTGCTGCCACGAGGGCCAGTCCGGCGGCCTCCTCGGCGGGTGCCGAGGCGTGCCCACGGCCTGCCCGGCAGGCTGGTCCCTGGAGGACGCCGCCTGCACGCGCGACGACCTCCCTCCCTTCCGCCTCGTCCGCGTGGAGCCCGGCAGCTTCACGATGGGCTGCCTGCCCGAGCGCGACGGCCCCGACCGCCCCTGCATGGACAACGCGCCCTTCGACGTGACCCTCACGCGGCCGGTCTACGTGATGGCGCACGAGGTGCAGCAGGGCCTGTACGCGGCGCTGATGGGCACCAACCCCTCCCGCCTGCCCACCAGCCCCGAGCACCCGGTCGACAGCGTGAGCTGGCTCGACGCGGTGCGCTTCGCCAACGCCCTGTCGGCCTGGGAGGGTCTCGTGCCCGCCTACGCGATCGACGGCACCACCGTGCGCTGGGACCGTGAGGCCCCCGGCTACCGTCTGCTCACGGAGGCGGAGTGGGAGCACGCCGCCCGCGCCGGCGACGAGGCCCCCTTCGCCGGCGGCTTCGAGGCCGACCGCGTGGCCGTGAGCGAGCGCACCCAGCGCGGCGGCCCCAGCGCCGTGGGCTCCCTCGCCCCGAACCCCTGGGGCCTCTACGACCTCTCGGGCAACCTCTGGGAGTGGACCTGGTCGGGCTGGTGGACCTTCCCCACCGACCCCGCCACCGACCCCGAGGGCGCCGACGAGGCCGAGCAGCGCGTGGTGAAGGGCGGCGGCTGGAGCGGCATGCCCGACGGCCTCTACCTGTCGAGCCGCGGCTTCATCCCCGCGGAGTTCTCGGACGTGATCCTGGGCTTCCGCGTGGGGCGGACCGCACGCGAGGACGGCCCGGCGGTGGTGGAGCCGGCGGGGGCATGGACGCCGGCGGGTCCGTGAGCGTGCGGGGATTCCAGCGGTGGATGGGGGACGGGCCGGCCTCGTGCTTCGAGCCTGGGGAAACCACGGTGATCACGGAGGGACGCGGAGGGCGCACGGAGACGGTTCCCCGTGACGTCGGGCGAAGCCACGATGCCGTTCGAAGGTGCACACTCCGTGCGCCCTCCGTGAGATCTCCGTGTCCACCGTGGTTCCCGCCGGCCCACACCCGGCACCCGGTCCGTCCCCCGCCGACGCACCACACCCGCCCCGTCCCCCGCCGACGCACCACCGCACCCGGGGTCTACGCCGCCATCCCCGCGAAGAAGGCCCGCACCTCGTCCCTCGCCTCGTCCACCGTGCGGCTGTGGAGCACCCGGTCGCGCAGGATCTCGCCGCCCTCGAGGCCCTCGCCGAAGTAGCGCGTGATCTTCTTCCACCGCCCCAGCGCGCCCTTCTCCGACCCGAAGCGCTCGAGGATGTCGTCGTAGTAGCCGAGCAGCACGCGTTCCTGCTCCGCGGCGTCCACCACCACGGGGGGGCCGCCGTACAGGGCGTGGGCGATGCGGCGGAAGACCCAGGGGTCCCGGATGGCGCCGCGGCCCACCATCAGGCCGTCGCAGCCCGTGGCCCCGAGGGCGGCGCGGGCGCTCTCGGCGTCGATCACGTCGCCGTTGAAGAGCACCGGCACCGTGAGGCGACGCTTCACCTCGGCCACCACCTCGTACCGCAGCGTGCCGCCGTAGAGCTCGGCGCGCGTGCGCCAGTGCACGGTGACGGCTTCGGCCCCCTCCTCCTGGCACATCCACGCCAGCTCGGGCGCGTTCTGGTGCTCCGGGTCCCAGCCGGCGCGCATCTTCACCGTGAGGGGGCCCTGCACGGCCGCCCTCACGGTGCGCACGATGCGCTGCACCAGCTCGGGCTCCTTCATCAGCGCCGAGCCACCGGAGTGCGCGCACACCTTCTTGCTGGGGCAGCCCATGTTGAGGTCGACCACGTCGGCGCCGAGCCCCTCCGCCACCCGCGCCCCCTCGGCCAGCAGCTCGGGGTCGCGCCCGAAGAGCTGGATGACGAGCGGGTGCTCGTCGGGGTCGAAGTCGGCGAGCTCCTTGCAGCGATCCGGCCGCTCCACCAGCCCGCGGGCCGGGATGAACTCGGTGCACGTGAGCGACACGCCGCCGATGCGCCGCACGAGCCGTCGGAAGGTGACGTCGGTGACCCCCTCCATCGGCGCGAGCACCAGCGGGGGGTCGATCAGCAGGTCGCGGATGCGCACGGGCGCCTGCCGTCAGCCCGACGTGTCGTCGACGTCGCTCGCCGACACGCACTCGCAGGTCTCGGTGGAGCCCTCGGTCCACACGTGGCCGGCGTAGCCCTCCACCTCGCAGCAGGCCCTGCACGTCTCGCTGCTGCCCCGATCGGCGCACACGCCCGGCTCCTCCGTGGTGCCACCACAGGCGGCGAGGACGGCGAACAGCAGCACCGGGACCAGACGAGCCATGGGACCTCCCGCGTCGACGCAGGGTCCCTAACCGTCCGGATCAGCCCCTGTGCGCCACCCGCACGAGCCCGAGGTCGCCGATCAGCCGGTCCTCCGCCGCGTCCGCCTCCCCCCGGTACCAGTGCTTCACGTAGTCCCGGTCGGCCATGGACTGCGTCAGCTCGGCCGGCAGGCCCTCGCCCAGCAGCACGTCGCGGAAGGCGGGATCGTCGGGCTGGCAGAAGATCAGGCCGTCCTGGTCGAGGATCACCTGGTCGCCGAGGCGGCCCTTGATCCACAGCTCTCCGCGGGCGTCCGAGGCCACCAGGTCCACGCACGCCTCGAGGGCGGCGAGGACGCGCTCGGGCGGCAGGTCGAGCCCCACGTGGTCCACGGGGGCAGCCCCCTCCGGACGCGGCGCGCGCCGGTCGATGACCTGACGCCAGAGCACCCCCAGCGGGGGCGAGAGCACGGCGACGAGCGCGCGGTGCACCGCCGCCACGTGCGCCGGCGGCACGCTCACCACGAGCTGGGTGGCACCGCCCGGCCCCACGTCCAGCGCGAAGCCGGCGGGCGGCACCCACCCGTCGGGCTCGCCCTCGGCCGTGACCGACTCGGACTTGGGACCCAGTGCCGTCACGCCCGGCCCTGGTCGTCGAGGAAGCGCCCGATGGCCCCGTTGGTCTTCTCGAGGTTCGGCTGGATCAGCCCCACGATGAACTGCTCGATCTGGGGCAGCATCCGCTTGAGCAGGAAGGAGGGCACGCCGGGCAGGCTGTCGAGCGTGAGCGTGAAGTCGCCTTCGAGCACCACCTTCGTGCCCTGCGGCACCTCGACGAACTGATCCGTGCCCGTGCACCGTACGTGCTCGGTGAACACCCGCGTGCGGATGTCGAACTGGCAGCGGAAGGCGCTCGCATCCCAGGTGGCGTGGTCGTCCCACGCCAGCTGCTCCGGCTTGATGAAGGCCTTGAAGGCCGGCGGCACGTCGCGCGCCGCGATCCACTCGTTGTGGAGCGTGACGAGGCCGTCCTCCTCGCCGCGCGCCAGCACGTTCACGGCCTTGATGTCGTCGAGGTAGGCGGCCACCTCCGACAGCCGGTCGCGGTAGGTCTCGAACACCGCGTCCCGTGGGTGGGCGATCACCGACTCGCTGCGGAACTTCATGGTCCCTCCGGGGGGCGCCGCAGCCTCGCCGTCGGCGCGGGCGACGCTTATGGCACAGCCCCGGAGCCGTCGAGCGGGCCCGGGTCCGGGAGGACGGGTGTGAAGGTCGTGCGGCTGACGGACCGCCACGCACCCGCGATCGAGGAGCGTCTGCTGGACGCTCCGCCCGTGAACCTGTTCCTCCTCGGCTACCTCGACGCCATCCCCATCGCGCGCGCCACCTGGTACGGCGTGCCCCGCGAGGACGGCGCCCTGGCGGGGCTCGTGATGCTCGTGCCCGGTCGCCTGGCCGTGCCCTGGTGCCCCGAGCCCGAGGCCGCCGACGCCCTGGGGCGCACGCTGCACGGACGCCACCGTCCCTGCATGATGGTGGGGCCGCGCGAGGCCTGCGACGCGCTGTGGGCCGCGTGGGCGCCCGCCGACACGCCGGTCGACCGCTGGCACGACCAGCGCCTCTACGTGTGCGACCAGGCGCCCGCGGGCGAGCCGCTCCGGGGCTTCCGACGCGCCGTGGTGGCGGACCTGGAGCAGGTGGTCGCCCAGTCCGCCGCGATGGAGTGGGAGGACGTGGGTCGACGGGTGCTCGAGGCCGACCCCGGCGCGTACCGCGCGGTGGTGCAGCGCCGCATCGAGGCCGGTCAGACCTGGGTCCTCGACCGCGACGGCGAGCTCCACTTCCAGATCAACGTCGGCACGGTCACCCGCTGGGGCGTGCAGGTCGGCGGCACCTACGTCCCCCCGGCGCACCGCGGCCAGGGCCTCGCCACCGCGGGGATGAAGGAGCTGTGCCGCCGCCTGCTCGGCCGCCACCGCATGGTCACCCTGCACGTCAACGAGGCCAACACCCCGGCCGTGCACGTCTACGAGCGCGCGGGCTTCCGACCCCACACCGCCTACCGCCTGGTCACGCTGCGCGAGGACGCCTGATGCGCGCGCTGCTCTCGGGGGACGCCGAGGCGGCCGAGGCGCTGGCCACGCTGGTGGGCGAGCTCGAGACCCGCACCGACGCCGAGATCGTGGTGGTGATCGCGGCACGATCCGACGCCTACAGGGATCGCTCGCTCGCGGGGGCCTCGCTGCTCGCCCTCGCCCTCGGCGCGGTCCACCTGCTGGGCCCCTGGTGGATCAGCCCCGGCTGGTTCCTCGTCGACCTCGTCGCGGTGGGCGTGATCGCGGATCGGGTGCTGCGCTGGCCGGGCCCGGTGCGGCGCCTCGTGCCGGCCGCGCTGCGGGCCGAGCGGGTGGATCGCGCCGCACGCGCCGCCTTCGTGGAGGAGGCCGTCCACGGCACCCCCAACCGCACGGGCGTGCTCGTCTATGCCAGCGCGCTGGAGGACCGCGTCGTGCTCGTGCCCGACCTCGGCATCGACGGCCTCGTGCCGCGCGGGGAGCTGGGCCGGGTGCAGACCGCGCTGGAGGCGAGCGGCTGCGACGGCCTGGAGGCGGGCCTGCGCGCCCTGGGCGAGGTCCTGGCGCGTCGCGTCCCCCACACCGCACAGAGCGACGCCACCGACCTGCCGAACGCCCCGCGGATCCGGCCGTGAGTCCCCGTCGCGCCTGGAATGCCGTGCGGCGGCGACCCGACCTGCTGATCCTGCTCGCGGGCCTGCTGCTCGCCGCGGTCGAGGCCCACGCGCGCGTCGGCGGAGGCCAGCGCTACGGCGGCGGATCGTCGGGGGGCGGCTCGTACGGCGGCGGCGGCTCCTACGGCGGCGGGTCGGGCGACGGTGACGCGATCTTCCTGCTGATCTGGCTGCTGTTCGAGCACCCCGTGCTGGGCGTGCCCGTGCTCGCGCTCACGGCCCTCGTGGTGATCTCCGACATGCGGCGGCGCGCGCGGTGGGGTCCCCGGCGCACGCTGGAGGGCCTGCCTCACGGTGCGGGCGGCGTCCGCCTCGCCCGGCGCCCCGACCGATCCGGGTGGGCGGCCCTGGCCGCGCGCGACACCGGCCTGTCGGAGCCGGTCCTCCACGACCACGTGCAGCTGGTCGTCCGTCGCGCGCTGGAGGCCCGCACCGAGGAGGCCCGCGCGGCGCTCGCCCCCTTCGTCGCCGCCGAGGCCTGGCCGGCGGTGGATCGCGCGCGCGACGAGTCCGGGGACCTCACCGACATCGTGCTCGCCGGCACCACGGTCACCTCGGTGCAGCAGCGCGACGGCGAGGATCGCCTCACGGTGGAGGTGCGATCGGCCCGCCTGCACCCCGACGGACGCGACGTGCTCTCGGAGGAGTCCTGGACCTTCCGGCGCGCGGTGGGCGCCACCTCGCTGGCCCCCGACGCCACGCGACGGCTGGGCTGCCCGAGCTGCGGCGCCGCCGTGCAGGTCGACCTGCTGGGCCGCTGCACCGCGTGCGGCACGGCCATCACGGCGGGGCAGCTCCAGTGGCAGGTGGTCGACGTCACCGTGCTCCACACCGAGCCCAACCACCCGCCGGAGGTGGGCTTCTTCGCGGGCGGCGAGGAGCCCGGCTGGCACGTCCCCTCCCGGGTGGACCCCGACCTGCCGGCGGCCTCGCGCGCCTTCCACGGGCGCCACCCCCACTTCGACCCGCAGGCCTGGGAGGACCGCATGCGCGGCATCTTCCTGGCCCTGCAGGACGCCTGGAGCCGCACCTCCTGGGACGAGGCCCGTCCCCACTGCACCGACGCCGCGTGGAACACGCTGCGCTTCTGGATGGTGCGCCACGCCCGGGCCGGCCTGCGCAACCACGTCGAGGACGTGGTGATCCTGCGGATGCAGGTGGTGCGCCTCACGGTGGACGCCTGGTACGAGGGGGTCACCGTGCGCTTCTGGGCGTCGGCCCGCGACTGGACGGTGGACGCCCAGGGCCGCGTGGTGGGGGGCAACGAGCGCACGGCCCGCCGCTTCAGCGAGTACTGGACCTTCCTGCGCGCCGTGGGCAGCGGCGAGCAGGTGCACGACGTCCACCGCTGCCCCAGCTGCGGCGCCCCGCTCGACCGCATCAGCGCCGCCGGCGTGTGCGGCTACTGCGACACCGTGATCGTCACGGGCCAGCACGACTGGGTGCTCTCGCGCATCGAGCAGCCCGACGCCTACCGGGGATGAGGGCCCGCGATACCCCTGCGCCGGGAGGCCCCATGTCCGGCTCCGACCCCACGCTGCGCGAGCTCCAGGCCAAGGTGCGTGCCTTCTCCGACGCCCGCGACTGGGCCCGCTTCCACTCCCCCCGCAACCTCGCCATGGCGCTGTCGGTGGAGGCCGCGGAGCTGCTGGAGCTCTTCCTGTGGAGCGCCGACGACGGGCCGCAGCCGCTGAACCCCGAGCGCGCGCCGCGCGTGTCGGAGGAGGCCGCCGACGTGCTGCTCTGCCTGCTCAACCTCGCCGAGCGGGCCGGCATCGACCTGGCCGCGGCCCTGGAGGCGAAGCTGGAGGGGGCGGCGAGGAAGTACCCGGCCGACCGCGTGCGGGGGAAGGCGCTGAAGTACGACGAGTACGACGAGTGGGAGGGCGACGGATCAGGGTGACGGCCGCACCGGCGCGGCCCCCTTGTCCGCCCGCTTCTTCGCCTCGCGCACCAGATCGGCCACCGTGTCGGGCAGCGTGCGCTGGGCCACCGCCTTCTGCAGCCACTGCGGGATGGCGCCGCCGATGTCGCTGCACCCGCGGTAGCGCACCTCGAGGCCGCCCTCCGTGGGCTGGAAGGCCCACTCGCCCCAGTTCACCGGAGGCTCCATGGCGTTGCTGGCGAAGCCCAGCGCCTTGGCCTTCGCGTCCGGGTAGGTGTCGACGGGCACCCGCGTCCACGTGAAGCGCGCCGCGCCCTCGGGGCCCCGCTCGGTGCGCGCCCGCACGATCCAGTAGCGGTCGGCCACCAGCGTCCAGTTGGGGATGTCGATGTACTGCATGAGGTCGACGCCGCCCTCGGGCCGCCCCACCACCTCGGAGAACACCAGGTCGGCGTGCGACCACTCCAGCGCCGAGGGCACGTCGTCGAGCACCTCGAAGATGCGCGCCAGCGGCACGTCGGCCTTGCCGATGCCCTGCAGGCACTGCGCGCCCCCGATCTCGCGGTGCAGCACCCGCACCTGACCGAAGTCCGCGTCGCGCGTGGCGATCTCCTGCCAGCCCTCCGCACTGCGCAGGGCGGCGAAGTCGGGCTCGACCGCGGCGGCGGTGAGGGCGAGCAGCAGCGGCGTCATCGGCACTCCCGGACAGGAACACGTTCCATCACCCGTCCCGCGGATCGACGCGAGCACGCGGGGGGCGGGGCCTCAGCCCGCGAGGTGCACCCGCCCGTCCGCCGCGCGCCGGCCCACGGGCCGCACCTCGTCGCCGTCCGGTCCCGCGAACACCTCGTCCACCTCCACCTCGACGCCCAGCCGCACCCGCACGTGGTGACCGCGTCCGTCGCGGTCGAGGCGCGGCACCCGGGCCGCGTTGACGCACAGGGTGCTGCCCAGCGCACCGGCACGACGGCGACGCCCTCCACCGCTGAGCGCGTGGTGCAGGTGCCCGAAGGCCACCAGCCGCACGTCCAGGCCCTCCTCACGGGCCTGCGCGAGGGCCTCCCCGAGGTCGGGGTCGCCCCAGTCCCCCTCGTCGCGGTGGAAGTCCCGCCCGCAGGGGTCGTCACGGCGCTCGCCCAGCCCCGTCGGTCCCCCGTGGGAGAGCAGCACGATGGGCCGGTGGTCGCAGCCCCGGAGCGCGTCGAGCAGGCGCTCCCGCGCCGCGGCCAGGTCCGCCACCCCGTGCGCCCGCGCGAGGTAGCCGGCGAAGTTGAGCACCGGCCCCCCGAAGGAGTGCGGGCGCCCCGCCACGAGCCAGGCCGGCCCGAGGTCCACGCGCTCCCAGGCCAGCAGGCGCGCCGACCCCAGCGCCTCCCGGAGGGCCGCCACGCGCGCTTCCATCCCCGACCCGAGGCGGTCGGCGAGGCCGCGCTGGCCCAGCACCTCGGCCCCGAGCTGCGGCAGGGTGGCGGCGTCGTGGTTGCCGGGGATCACGTAGGTGGGCGTGCGGAGGCGCCCCAGCAGCTCGGCGCTGCGCAGCCCGCTGCCCGGACGGTAGGCGGCGAGGTCGCCCACCGCGAGGATCGCGTCGTAGCCGCGACGGTCGAGGTCGACGACGCAGGCCTCGGTGAGCTGGCCGTGCACGTCGCCGAGCACGCCGAGCGTGAGCTGCTCCGTGGCCACCGCACCTCCGTCGGCCCCCTACCCGCGCCGCCACGGGCGCCGCCACCGCCCCCTCCCCCGGGCCGCGCCGGTTAGGAGCCCCGGCCGTCCCCGGGAGCCCCATGTCGTCGACGCTGACCCTCCTGCACGAGCTCCGCGCCCACGCCGGTCCCCGCACCACCCAGGGCCTCGACGACGCCACCGTGGCGCGCTTCGACGACCTCGACCCCAAGCTGGGCCTCGCCGTGCGCGAGGCGGTGGTGCTGCAGCGCAGCCTGCGCGCCGAGGGCTCCCCGCTCGTCGCCCTCCCCGAGGACGAGGCCTGCGCCGCGGCCCAGGAGGGCTTCGTCAACTTCTACGCCCCCGACGCCGTGAATCCGTACGTGGCGCTGGCGGCCCGGGGCCCGTGGCTGGTCACCCTGCACGGCGCCGTGGTGCACGACAGCGGCGGCTACGGCATGCTCGGCTTCGGCCACCACCCCGACGACGTGGCCGACACCCTGGCCCGCCCGTGGGTGGTGGCCAACGTGATGACGCCCAGCCCCAGCCACCGGCGCTTCGTCGACGCGCTGCGCGCCGAGCTGGGCCACACCCGGGCCGGGGGCTGCCCCTTCGATCGCTTCCTGTGCGTGAACTCGGGCTCCGAGGCCGTCACCGTGGGCATGCGCATCGCCGACCGGCGCGCGAAGCGGCTCACGGACCCCGGCGGGCCCCACGAGGGCGCCCGGGTGCGGGTGCTCGCGATGGAGGGTGGCTTCCACGGCCGCACCGATCGGCCCGCCCACGCCAGCGCGTCCACGCGACCCTCCTACCTGGCCCACCTCCGCAGCTTCCGCGACGACCCCGATCCGCTCGTCACCGTGCCGATGAACGACGTCGAGGCCCTGCGCGCCGCCTTCGCGCAGGCCGAGGCCGACGGTACCTACCTCGAGCTGGTGATGCTCGAGCCCGTGATGGGCGAGGGGCGCCCGGGCGTGGCCGTGAGCCGCGCCTTCTACGACGAGGCCCGTCGCCTCACGCGGGCGCACGGCTCCCTGCTCCTGGTCGACTCCATCCAGGCCGGGCTGCGGGCCCATGGGGTGCTGTCGATCGTGGACTACCCGGGCTTCGCCGACGCCGAGCCGCCCGACCTCGAGACCTGGTCCAAGGCCATCAACGCCGCCCAGTACCCGCTGTCGGTGCTCGGCATGTCGGCCGAGGCGGCCGCCGAGTACGTCACCGGCATCTACGGGAACACGATGACCGCCAACCCGCGGGGCCTCGAGGTGGGCATCGCCGTGCTGGACAGGCTCACACCGGCCCTGCGCGCCCACATCGTGCAGGCGGGCACCTGGCTGCGCGAGGCCCTGGAGGCGCTGCAGGCCGAGCTGCCCGAGCTCGTCACGGGCGTCACCGGCACGGGCCTCCTCGTCGCGGCCCACCTCGACCCGGAGAAGGCACCGGTGCTGGGCGAGCACGGGGTGGAGCGCGCCTGCCGGGTGCGCGGCCTCGGCGTGATCCACGGCGGACGGAACGCCATCCGGCTCACGCCCCACTTCGCCATCGGCCGCGAGGAGATCGCGCTGGTGGTGCAGGAGCTCGGCGCCGTGCTGCGCGAGCGCCTTCCGGTGGGCGCGGCCTGACCTCCGTGAGGCTCACGCCTCCGCAGGCTCACGGCCTCACGGCCACCACCTCCACCACGGACGCGCGCGCGCCGGTTCCGGGGGCCGCCGACGGGCTCACGCCCTCACGCACCGTGAGCGCGGGCTCCAGGCCGACCGCCACGAGCTGGGCCTCCAGCGCCGCCGCGGACTGCAGCGGCCAGGTGACCATGCGCTCGGCCCAGGCCCTGGCCGCCGCCGCCGCCGCGACCACGTCCAGGCCTGCCTCGCGCGCACCCGCCACCACCCGCGCCACCAGGGCCTCGGTCTCGGCCTCGCTCGCCCGCACCGGGTGATCGGGCGCCCCCGGCCGCAGCCGGTTCACCGTGACCACGCGCCCCCCCGGTCGGAGTGCGCCGGCCCAGGCCGCGAGCAGGTCCCGGCGCCCCGGAGCGTCGAAGTAGCCGAGGAAGGCGTGGGTCACGACGGCGTCCACCGGACCGAGGTCGTGGAGCGTCCGGGCGTCGCGCTGCACCGTGCGCAGGGCCACCCCGGCGCGCTGCGCCCAGGCCTGCCCCAGCGCCAGCGGCGTGGCGCAGCGGTCCACGAGGATCACCTCCTCCACGACGTCGCCGACCACGGCGATCACCACCTCGAGCATCGCGGGATCGGCGGCCCCCGTCACCAGCACCCGCCGGGGCGCGAGCCCCTCCAGCCCGCGGGCATAGGCGGCGACGTGATCGTGGGGGGAGCTGCCCAGGCCCAGGGCCCGCAGCAGGGGCCAGGTTCCGTGGTACCAGCCGCAGTCGCCGCAGCGTGCGGTGGCCAGCGCCCGGACCTCGGACCAGCGGGAAGGGGTGTCGTGCATGGGGCTCGGGACGATAGCAGGGCGGTCGGAGGAAGGATGACCCCGAGCCCCCAGCTGGTGGAGCTCGTCGCACGGTGGGCGCCGCTGTGGGCGGGCGAGGCCGAGGTGATCCGGGCCTACCTCGACGACCCCGCACGCACCCCTGCCCGCGACCGACGCTGGATCGTGCACCAGGCCTACAAGGAGTACTGGGACGGCTACGCCGCCGTGCTCGCCCGGCTGCACGCGCAGGTGGGCAGCCCCGACGTCGAGGCGGCCGAGGAGCTGGCCGAGGTGCTCGCGGAGGAGCTCGCCCACTACCGCGCCTTCGTCGCGCTGCACGAGGCCCTGGGGCCCGACCCGGCGGGGCCGCTCACCCCCGAGCGGGCGCGGCGTGAGGGTCCGTGGCCCGAGAACGACGCCCTGCGCGCGCTCCGCGCCGCCCACCGCCAGGCCCACGGCCCGCTCGGCGCCCGGGCGCAGTGGCTCTCGGAGGGGGGCTACGTGGCGCTCTACCGGGAGGGCGCCCGCCTGGCCGGTCGAGGGGGCTTCGACGAGGCCGTCGCGCACGCCTGCACCGCCGTGCTCGAGGACGAGATCGACCACATGCTGGAGGGGCTGCGAGGCCTGGAGGAGGCCGGCCTGTCCCCCGACGACTGGCAGACGCTCGGGCGGATCGTCCACGAGCAGCTCGCCCAGCGGATCCGGATGCGTCACGCCCAGTTCGACGCCCCCGTGGGTCCCGAACGGCTCGAGGCCCTCTGTCGCGGCGAGGCGGATCCGATGCCCTTCGACTGGGTCCGGGCGGGGCGCGCGTGAGCCGCTGCAGGCACCACGACGCCCGCTGCGTGGCCCGACGGCGCCTGCGCGCCGCCGACGACGCCCACGCCTTCGCCTTCGGCACGGCGGACGAGGTGGTGGTGGCGCTCGGCGCCCGTGCCCGGCTCGTCCTCGAGCCCGGCGAGGACGGCTCCGCCCGCGTGGACGCCTTCCTCGCGGAGCACGGGCAGGCCTGGGGCTACCTGGGCTTCGGACTGCACGGCGCCCCCACGGGTCCGGCACCGGCCGGGGTCCTCGTGGCCCCCCTCTCCCTGCACCGGCTGGGCCCCGGGGACGACGCGCCGGGCGCCTGCGACTGCGAGCGCGCGGGTCACGCGAGCGCGCGCGATCTCGACGACGCCCCCGCAGAGGCCTGGTGCACGGGCGCAGAGGCCGTGTTGGCGTGGGTGCGTGAAGCGCCGGGCCGTCGCCTCACGCTCGCGCGGCGGGTCGAGCTCCCCGACACGCTGGTGATGGAGGACCTGCTGGGGCTGGCCCCGCCAGACCCCCGGTGCCGCGACCTGCTGCTGCGCCTGCCCGGGCTGTCGGTGTGCGGGCAGAGCCCCGAGCTGCTCGCCGACGGCACCGTGCACGGCTTCGACACCTGGAAGGTCTCGGGCACCGTGCCGCTGGCGGGTCCCCCCGGGCGTCGTGCCGAGGCCCTCGCCCGGCTGCGCGAGGGCGCCGACCTCGCTGCCGAGCACGAGGGCGGCGTGGCCGCCACCGAGGCCGCCCTCTCCCGCCTGGGGACCTGCGCGCGCGCCCCCCGCGACGTCCTCGCCCTGTCGGAGCTGGCCCACCTCCTCACGCGCCTGCACACCCGGCCGGCGCCGGGCACCACCGTGGGCCGCTGCCTGCAGGCCGTGCTCCCCACGGGCGCCAGCCCCGCCCAGGCGGGCCTCGAGCTCCTCCGACGCCACGAGGCGGCTCCGCGCGGTCCCTACTACGGGCTCGTCGGCTGGGTGGAGGGCGACGGCCGCTTCCACTTCGCGCAGGCCCTGCGCCTGGTGCTCCGCGACGCCACCGGCACCCACACCTGGGCGGGCGCCGCCCTCACCCCGCGCTCCACGGTGGCGGGCGAGCTGGAGGAGACGCGGACGAAGCTGGGGGCGATCCGCCTGCCGGCCTCCACCGCGCCGCGGGCCCAGCCTACTGGCGGGTGACCACCAGGTCCTCCACGAGGCCCGCGGGCCCGTCGCTGTCGAGCCAGGTGCGGTAGCCCTCGGAGCCCTGGAGGTAGAGCCCGAGGAAGGCCACCGCCACGCTGCGCGTGAGGCGACGGGCAGCGAGGGGCTCCTCGCCCGGCGCGCAGGCCGAGCAGACCGTGCCACCGGCCTCGAAGCAGGTGTCGACCACGTCGAACTGCCCGGCGGTGGGCAGCTCGAAGGTGAGCCCGCCCTTGGGGAGCGAGGCCGCCGCAGAGGTGTAGTCGGCGCCGGCGTCGATGCAGGCGGGCTCGCCGTAGATGCCGAGCCCGTAGCCGATCTGGGCCACCGGCACGGCGACGTCGCCCAGCACGGCGACGGCGCTGAGCGGATCGGTGTCGCTCGGCGCGTCGTCGAGCCCCAGCAGGAGCGCAGCGGCCACGCGCTCGTCACGGGCGGCGACGACGGCCACCTGCTTGGCGCCACGACCGTGGCCCGCCACGCCGAAGACGTCGACGTCGCCCGTGAGCTCGCCGATGGTGGGCGGGGTCTCGCGCAGGGTGCGGAGCACGAGCTGCAGGTCGCGCACGAGGCCGCCGTCGTCGCGCGTGGACCCCACCTGGTCGAAGCGGGGCGCCACCACGATCATGCCGTAGCTGGCGAGGTGGGCCAGGGTGTCGAAGTAGTCCTCGGGCTTCCAGCCGGCGCCGTGGGCGAACACCACCACCGGCGGATCCTCGAGGGCGTTGCGCGGGCCCACCACCAGCGTGGGCATGCGGGTGGGGAAACCGTCGGTGCGCGCCTCCACGGAGAGCTCGGTGGTCTCGAAGGCGGTGCCGTCGGGGCCGAAGGCCGTGGGGTCGATCGCGGGCGCGGGCCCGTCGTCGGGCGTCGACGACGCGCAGGCCGCCAGCCAGAGCACCAGGAGAGTCCCAGACCGCACGTGCACCTCCGCCGGCCCGACTACCCCGCCCGCCCCGTCACCGCGACGGTCGCCCCCGGACGATCCCTGCGATAGCTGCACGCCTCCCGTTCCCGGAGCTCGGATGCCCCTGCACGCTCCGGTCGCGGTGGTCGGGATGGCCTGTCGCCTCCCCGGCGCACCCGACCTGGCGTCCTACGCACGCCTGCTGCGGGAGGGGCGCGACGCGGTCGGTCCCATCCCCGAGGGCCGGTGGAACCTCGACGCGCTGCGCGCCTTCGCCGGGGGCGAGATCCCCGACGCGGTGCTCCGTGGCGGCTGGCTGCCCCGCGTGCGTGACCTCGATGCCGCCTTCTTCCGGCTCTCGCCCCGCGAGGCCCGGACGATGGATCCGAAGCAGCGCCTCGCGCTGGAGGTCACCCACGAGGCCCTCGAGGACGCCCACCTCGCGCCGGCGGAGCTGCAGCGCACCCACCCGGTGGGGCTCTTCCTCGGCACGGCGCAGTCCGAGTACCTCGTGCGCTTCTACTGGCGCGGCGAGCTCACCGGTCCCGCGGCCGATCGCTACTGCGGCCCCGGCAACGACGCCTCCTTCTCGTCGGGTCGCATCTCGGCCACGCTGGGGCTCGAGGGTCCCAGCCTGAACGTGAACACGGCCTGCTCCACGTCGCTGGTGGCCGTGCACCAGGCGCTGCGCGCGCTGGCCGACGGCGACTGCGCCGTGGCGATCGCGGGCGGCGTCGCCATCATCGAGACCCCCGAGAACGGCCTCGTGATGGACCAGTTCGGCGTGCTCTCGCCCGACGGGCGGTGCTGGACCTTCGACGAGCGGGCCAACGGCTACGTGCGCGGCGAGGGCTGCGGCATGGTGGTGCTGCGGCCGCTGGCCGACGCCCTGGCCCACGGCGACCGGATCTACGCGGTGCTGTCGGGCTCCGCGGTGAACCACAACGGCCGCAGCGGCCACCTCATGGCCCCCGACGAGGACGCGCAGGTGCGCCTGCTGCGTCGCACCCTGGAGGTCGCGGGCCGGGTGCCCCGCGACATCGACGTGGTGGAGGCCCACGGCACGGGCACGCTGCTGGGCGACCCGGTGGAGGCACGCGCGCTCGGACGCGTGCTCGGCGAGGGACGCGACGCGTCGGATCCCCTCCTCGTGGGCAGCGTCAAGACCAACATCGGCCACCTCGAGGTGGCCGCCGGCATCGCGGGCCTGATCAAGACGGTGCTGTCGGTGCACAGCGGCGAGGTGCCGGCCCACCTGCACCTGACGCGGCGCAATCCCCGCATCCCCGCGGAGCTCCCGCTCGACTTCCCCACCACCCGCCGGAGCTGGCCGGAGCGCGGCAGGCCCCGGCGCGCGCTGGTGAACAGCTTCGGCATCAGCGGCATCAACGCCGCGGTGATCGTGGAGCAGGCGCCCGCGGCGCCGCCGGCACCCCACACCCCCGAGCGCGCCTGGACGCTCCTGCCGCTCTCCGCGGTGGGTCCGGCCCCGCTGGCCAGGCTCTCGGACGCCTACGCCGACGCGCTCACGTCGGGACTGCCGCTGGCCCACCTGGCGCACACGGCCGCCACCGGTCGCGACCCCCAACCGCGGCGCCTGGTGGTGGTGGCCGACCGCAGCGAGCTCGCCACCGCCGCGCTGCGCGCCGTCGCCTCCGGCGAGACCCACCCCGCAGCCCGCGTAGCGGAGGTGCCCCCCGAGGCCCCCCGCATCGCCTGGCTGCTGACGGGACAGGGCGCGCAGCACGTGGGCATGGGGCGGGAGCTGCACGCCCAGGAGCCGGTCTTCCGCGAGGCCTACGACGCGTTCGACGCGGCGCTCGCCGAGCACCTCGGGCGCTCGATCCGCGCCGTGAGCTGGGGCGAGGATCCGCAGGCCGACCTGCACGACACCACCTGGACCCAGCCCGCGATCGTGGCGCTGCAGATCGGGCTCGGCCGCATGTGGCAGGCCTGGGGCCTGCAGCCCGACGTGCTGCTCGGGCACTCCATCGGGGAGATCGCCGCCGCCCACCTCGCCGGGGCCCTGGATCTCGCCACCACCGCACGCCTCGTGGCCGAGCGGTCCCGACGCATGGGTGCGCTGCCCTCGGGCGGCGCCATGCTCGCCGTGATGGCTCCTGCGAGCGAGCTGGCCGACCAGCTGGCCGGCCTCGACGACATCGCCCTGGCCGCCGACAACGGCCCCCGCGCCTGCGTGCTCGCGGGCAGCACCGACCGCGTGGAGGCCTTCGCGGCCGATCTCGAGCGCCGGAACATCGCGGTGAAGCGCCTCACCGTGAGCCACGCCTTCCACTCCCCGCTCATGGACCCGATGCTGCAGGGCTTCCGCGAGGCCCTCGCCGACCTGCGAGGCCAGACCCCCGGGCCGGCGGTGATCTCCACCCTCACGGCCGCCGAGGCGGGCAGCGCGCTCTCCGACCCCGATCACTGGGTGCGCCACGTGCGCGCCCCCGTGCGCTTCCGCGAAGGCGTCGAGGCCGTGCTCGGCCGCGGCGTGGGCATGGTGGTGGAGCTCGGACCGGGCAGCACCCTGCTCGGCATGGCCCGCCGCATGGCGCGCGACGCCAAGGTCACGTGGGTGCCCAGCCTCGATCCCGAGCGGCCGCTCCAGGCCCACGCCGAGGCCGTGGCCTCGCACCACCTCGCGGGCGCGCCGCTGTCGTGGGAGGCCTGGTGGGCCCACCACCGCACCCGCCGCGTGGAGCTGCCCCGCTACCCCTACGAGCGCCGCCCCCACTGGGTGGACGACCCCGGGCCGCCGTCCGTGCTGGTGCAGCGCGGCGGGGTCGAGGCGGCGCCCGCGCGTCCCGCGCCTGCCCCCGTCACCCCACCCCCGGCGACGATGGCCGCCGCCACCTGGCGGCTCGGGTGGCACCCCGTCAGCCTGCGCGACGGCCCCCGCACGCACCGCGGCACCTGGATCGTCACCACCGACGAGGCCGGCGTCGGCGACTGGGTGGCCGGTGGTCTCGAGCGAGAGGGACACACCGTGGTGCGCATCGCCAGCCGCGACCGCGGCGGCGACGTGGCGGCCCAGCGGGTGGATCCCCTCGATCCGCAGGCCATCCGCAGCCTGGTGGCGGCGCACGGTGCCGAGCTTCGCGGCCTGGTCGACACCCGCCCGCTCGACGCTGCCGCGCCGCAGGGCCAGGAGCCGCCGAGCTGGATGGAGGCGGTGGAGCAGGCGAGCGTCGGCTTCCTCCACGCGGCCCAGGCGGTGGTGGGCATCGCCCCGCGGGCCCGCCTCGTGCTGGTGACGCGCGGCGCCCAGGCCGTCGCGGACGGCGACACCCCCTCCCTCGGGCAGACCGGTCCCTGGGGCATCGCCCGCGTGGTGGCCCTCGAGCACCCCACCGTGGGCCTGCTCAGCGTGGATCTGGGTCCGGAGGCCTCCGACACCGCAGCGCTGGTCGACGTCGTCCTCCACGCACCGGAAGAGGTGCGCGAGCTCGCGCGCCGGTCGCGCGCCTGGCTCACCCCCACGCTCGACCCCCTCGCCCCCGTGGGGCCCGCGCTCACCCCGGTGCCCGGCACCTCCTGGCTGATCACGGGCGGCCTCGGCGGCCTGGGCCTGCGGGTGGCCGCCTGGCTGGTGGACCAGGGCGCCACGCACCTCGTGCTGGCGGGACGGTCGGCCCCAGGGCCCCAGGCCCTCACCGTGCTGGAGGATCTCCGCCGCCGTGGGGCCGATGTGCACGTCGTGAAGGCCGACGTCGCGTCGCGCGCCGACGTGGAGGCGCTCGTGGGCGAGGCGGAGGCCCTCGCACCGCTGCGCGGCGTCGTCCATGCGGCGGGGGTGCTCACCGACGCCCCGCTGCTCAAGCAGTCCCGCGGTCGCGTGCGCGAGGTGCTGGCAGCGAAGGTGTCGGGGGCGTGGAACCTGCACCGGGCCACCCGCACCGGGCCGCTCGACGCCTTCGTGCTCTTCTCGTCGGTCACGGCCACCCTCGGGGCCACCGGCCAGGCCGGCTACGCCGCCGCGAACGCCTTCCTGGACGGGCTCGCCGCCGCACGCCACGCGGCCGGCCTGCCCGGCGTCGCCATCGGCTGGGGCCCCTGGGCCGAGGTGGGCATGGCGGCGGGCCTCGCCGAGCTGATGGCCTCCCGCGGCGTGCGCATGCTGCCGCCGGCGGCCGCCCTCGAGGCGCTGGGCCGCGTGGGCATGGGTGCCGATCCCCACGTGGTGGTGCTCGACCTGAAGGAGGGTCCGCTGGCCTCGGCCGTGCCGGCGAGCGACGCCCCGGTGCCTGCCCGCCCGGTGGCCGCGCCCGTGCCCGCGACGCCGGCGGCGAAGGCGCCGCCAGCCCCCCCCCAGGCTGCCGCGCCCCCCCCGCCGGCCCGTGCTGCTCTCCCCGATCGCGCGGCGGTGCACGACCTCGCTGCGCGTCCCGCCGAGGAGCGGCTCGGGGTGCTCACGGAGGCCCTCCGCGGCCAGGCGGAGCAGCTGCTCGGCGTCGAGCCCGGCGACATCGTGGCCACGCGTCCCCTCGCCTGGCAGGGCTTCGACAGCGTGCTCGCCATCGACCTCGGCATGGCGATCAAGGAGGCCTGGGGCCTCGAGCTGCCCCAGGCCAGCCTCGTGGTGGGTCCACCGGTGCGCGAGATCGCGGAGCAGCTGCTCGCGGCCCTGGCGCTGCCCGCAGAGGCCACCAGCGCGCCGCCCCCGGCACGCTCCGCACCGCCGCCGACCCCGGCCGTCCCCCCACCTTCCGCGGCACCGCAGGCCCCCCGCCCCGTGCCGATGCGCACGTCGCCGGAGGAGCTCGCACGCACCGTGGCGCGCTGGGCCGAGGAGCTGCTGGGGCTGCAGCCGGGCGAGCTCGACGTCGATCGTCCCCTGGCCTGGCAGGGCTTCGACTCGGTGATGGCGGTGGAGCTGCAGCGACGCATCGAGTGGGAGCTCGGCGTCCAGATCCCGCTGGAGCGCGTGGTCTCGGGACCCCGCCTGTCGGAGCTGGCCGAGGACCTGCAGGCCGTGCAGGTGGGCGCCACGCTGGTGGCCCCTCCCGCGGAGGTGCCTCGGGCCGAGGTGGAGCCGCTGCCGCCGCTCGATCCGCAGCCCCTGGCGGCGGCGCCCTACCCCGCCTGGCTGTGGATGCTCGCCGGCGCCCTGGGCGCGGCCTCGCTCAGCGCGCTCTTCTGGTGGATGACCTCCGGGTGAGCGCAGGCTGGCACGGGCCGTGCGGGCGTGGTCGCGACGCTGCCGTCGCCGACCCGGCGAGCCCACCACATCCACCCATCCTCTCTGGCTGACCCAGCGCTCGACGGGTCGGCGCCGGCAGCCTCCTCACCCGTGAGCCCCCGACCTCACGCCTCCGACCCGTCCCCGCGGCGCCCGCGCGGGCGGGTGGGCCGGTCCGGGCCGTCGGGCTCGCCCTCGAGCGCGTCCACCCAGCCGGCCGGCGTGTCGGGGAAGGCGTCGGCGTAGGGCACGTAGGGCTTGATGTCGAGCACGGGCGTGCCGTCGAGCAGGTCGATGCCCTCGACCTTGAGCACGTGCCCCTCCACGCCCACGAGGCGCACCGCCGACAGCCCGAGCTGGTTGGGACGGTGCGGCGCGCGCGTGGCGAGCACCCCACGGCGCACCTTGGGCCCCCGGGTGGGCACCACCGTGGGACGCCAGCGCTGGTTGAGGTGCAGGAAGGCGATGACCCAGATGTGGCCGAAGCCGTCCAGATCCCGCACAGCCTCGACGGGCACGCGATCGCGGAAGAGCTCGATGGTGGCCTGCTGGGCCGTCTCCCCGAGCACGCCGGTGGTGACCGTGGCCTGCCGGGGCGTGCCGTAGCGCTCCTTGTAGGGCGAGCGCACCACGCCGATCGGCACCAGCTCCACGCGCTCCGGCGGCGGGAAGGCATCGGTGTAGGGCTTGTCGGGCGGCGAGTCCACGCGGGCTCCTGGGACGGGTCGGGCTGGACGGTGACGCGGCGACCGAACAAGATGGCCGCCACGGAGGCGCACATGGCACGTCGCGCGTTGATCCTCACCCTCGCAGCCGCCTGCGGCACGAGCACGGGCCCCAAGACCGAGGACACCGATCCCCCGAAGGTGGTCGACACCTTCGCCGAGGACTCCGACACCGACGAGGGCGGATCGAACGGCGGCAACAACCTCGGCATCGTGCCCGACACCGACACCGACACCGACGTCGAGGCCCCGGCGTGCGCCCCGCCCACCGACGACAAGCTGGCGAGCGCCTGCGACCTGTCGGTCAACACCGGCAAGGCGCGCGTGGCCTCGGCCGGCGAGCCCCTCGTGCTGGAGGTCACCTCCACCGACACGCCCACCGCCGGGGGCTTCAACGCCGCCACGCGCGACGGCAACCTCGCCCTCGCGGGCTTCCACGGCTTCACCAAGGAGCCCCTCTCGGCCCGCGCCACGATCTCCCTCGAGGCGCGCCGCACCACCGCCGACACGCTCCCCTTCGAGGTGCGGCTCATCGTCGACCTGGACTGCAACGGCGGGCAGGTGATCCAGCTCGTGCTCGACGCCGCGCGGATGACCCAGACGCCGTCCACCGACGGCTTCCTCACCTACGCCATCACGCCCGGCACGGCGGCCTGGTTCGCGCTGGGGCGCCTCAACGGCACCAGCGGCGTGCTGCTGTGGGGCGCGAGCGACACGCCCCAGGACGGCGCCGTGGGCAAGACCCTCGACGACCTGCTCACGGCCCATCCCGCGGCCTGCCTGCGCAACGTGAACAACACCGCCTTCCGCGACATGCCCCGCGGCGACGTGATCAGCGCCGCCCTGCTGTCGCTCGGCGCCTCCCTCGACGCGCGCGCCACCTCCCGCTGGGAGGTGCGCCAGGTGAGCTGGGGCGACAAGACCTTCGTGCGCTGATCCCGGGCGCCTCCCCGGATCAGCCGCCGAGGACCCAGCAGAGCGAGGTGGTGGCGCGCCCGGAGACCAGGCGAGCGACGCACACCTCGTCCCCGTCGTCGGCGGGCAGGACCACGTCGGTGTCGTCGGGGCCCACCTTCACCACGAGCGGCTCCCCCACCACCCACGCGAGGTAGGGCGGCGCCACGCCGAGGCTGCCCGCGCCCACCTGCACGGTGCCGGAGCCGTCGAACCCACCGCCCGCACCGGCGTCCACGTCGTCGGCCGGAGGCCCCCCGGGCACGCCCGCGTCGTCGGACTCCTGGACCGAGTCGAGCGGGTCGACCAGCTCCAGACGCCCCTGGAGGCCCGCCTCGTCCGACAGCAGCACCACGTCGCCTCGCGCGGCCTCGACCTCGGCGGAGAAGCCGCCGTCCTCCACCTCGACCGGCACCTCGGCGCCGCGCCCCTGCACCCGGAGCACCGGATCCACCAGATCGGGGAAGCTGTGGGGCAGCGCGAGCACGGTGACGGGCGCCGGCTCGCTGCCGAGCGGCGCGCGGGCCGTGTAGACCAGATCGGGCGCCGGCACCTCGGGCGCGCCGCTGCCGTCGTCGTCGACCGCGTCGCCGGTGGGCGCCCCGAGTCCGTCGTTGTCACGCGTCGGATCGCCGTAGCCCGTCTCGTCGACGGAGCAGGCGCCCAGCGTCAGGCACAGCAGGATGACCCCGGACGGGCTGGGCCTCGGGCTCATGTCTCCTCCTCGTCTCGCGGGGCGATGGCGACGGTCATGGCGAAGCGCCGCCCGCTGCCGTCGGCCAGGGCCTGCTCCTCGAGGGCGACCGCCTCGGAGCGCAGGTGGGCCAGGGTGCGGGCGATGAGCTCCTGCACGTCCTCGGGACGGGCCAGGAAGGCCCAGGTGCGGGCCGCGGCCGCACCGTCGTCACCGTGCACGAAGCGGGTCCACACGCTCTCGGCGATGACCGTGAGCTGGTGGTTCACGGCGTCGACGCGTCGGGCGAGATCCTCGGCGACATAGGAGCGGAAGCTGCCCGACAGGGCGTAGGTGCCGTCGGCGCGCGCCTCCACCCAGCCCACCTCCACCAGGTGCTTCACCGCACGACGCACCTCGGCCTCGTCCAGATCGGTGCTGACCACCAGGTTGGGCAGGTCCATCGGCTCGCCCACGAGCGCGCTCGTGACCTGGCGCACGGGCTCCACCCGCGTCTCGGGCGCGAAGAAGTCGTCGGTGAGCGAGCGGTTCAGCGTGCCGGCGGTGCGGAGCGACACGCCGAGCTTGTCGGCCACGGTGGCCAGATCGCGAGGGAAGCGACGCCGGTACTCGAGGAAGTAGGCCGACCGCACCAGATCCTGGAAGCGCGTGAGGGGCAGCTCCACGCGGGCGGCGATCCGCACCGCCGCCTTGAGCAGCGAGAAGACCAGCCGCGCGGGGAGCTCCACCGCGGATGCGGCGTCGGGCTCGCTGGGGCCTGCAGACACGCGACCTCCTCGACCCCGATGTACACGCTGGCGTCCCGGGGGTCCAGCGCAATCGGCAACAAACTGCCGATCGGTGACGACGCGACCACCGCGAGGTCCGAGGAGGTCGCGAGGACTCGACGACCCGACGCGATCGGGTCAGTACGGGCCCCCTGACCCGGAGGCTCCATGCCCGTCGCCCTCGTCACCGGAGCCGCCAGCGGCCTCGGCCTCGCCACCGCCACCCGCCTCGTGCAGGAGGGCTGGCAGGTCGTCGGCTTCGACCTCGCCCAGGACCGCGGCGAGGCCGCCTTCGCCCCGCTCGGCGACGCCGCCACCTTCGTCGCGGGCGACGTCACCAGCGAGGCCGACGTGCTCGCGGCGCTCTCCATCGCCTCCGAGAAGGGCGAGCTCCGCGGCTCGGTGGCCTGTGCCGGCGTGGGCTGGGCGGCGCGCTTCGTGGGCAAGGACGGCGCCCACCCCCTGGAGCTCTTCCAGAAGGTGGTGAACGTCAACCTCGTCGGCACCTTCAACGTCCACCGCCTCGCCGCCGCCGCGATGGCCGGCAACGCGCCCGACGCCGAGGGCCAGCGCGGCGTGCTCGTGAGCACCGCGTCGGTGGCCGCCTTCGAGGGCCAGGTGGGCCAGGTGGCCTACAGCGCCTCGAAGGGCGGCGTGGCCGGCATGACCCTGCCCATCGCCCGCGACCTGGCGAGCCTCCGCATCCGCGCGGTGACCATCGCGCCGGGCATCTTCGACACGCCGATGATGGCGGGCCTGCCCGAGAAGGTGCGCGAGAGCCTGGGCGCCAGCGTGCCGAACCCCTCGCGCCTCGGCACCCCCGAGGAGTACGCGGCGATGGTGTGGACCATCTTCACCTCGCCCTACCTGAACGGCACCACCATCCGCCTCGACGGCGCCATCCGGCTCGCCCCGCGGTAGGCTGCCCCGCACCTGCCGCGGAGAGCCCATGTCCGACCTGCGCAACGCCTCCTACCAGGCCCTGGTGGGCGCGCTCGACGGGACGCCGCTGCCCGCGGCGCAGACGGAGCCCCTCCGCGCCGCGCTCGCCGCCCTCTTCGACGATCGCCCGAACGCGATGGACAAGATCCGCCAGCCCCTCGGGCGCGCCCTCCGCAACCCGATGTTCCCGGAGATCTGGGAGCAGTGCGTGGGCGACATCCCCAAGAGCGCCGCCTACGCCGACCTGCGCAGCGCGGCCGAGGGCATCGCGAGCTTCGTGGCGGCAGCGCGCGCGTAGCGCCGCGACGGATCAGCGCACGATGCGCCGCACGCCCCGGGCCTCGAGCCAGGCCGCCACGCGATCGCGCTGATCGCCGCCCACCACGAGGTCGACGCCCTCCACGCGCGCCTGGGTACCCAGGGCCTTCGCGAGCAGCCGCGCCGTGTGCGTGAGCTGGGCCGGCGTGGCCTGCACCTGCTGGACGAGCGTGGCCGTCTTGCCGCCGCGACCCTTCCGCTCCACGCGCAGCACCACCTTGGCCTGACGCGCCCAGTCGGGCTCGGCGGCGTCCTGCGCCGCAGCGACGGGCTCCGAGGTCGCAGGCGTCGCCGAGGCCGCCAGGCCCTTGCCGCGGAGGAGGTCACCCAGGTCACCCATCGTCGTCCTCCAGGCTGCCCATCATGCGCAGATCGGCGGGTCGCGCCCCCGAGGCCGCATACACCGCCTGGGCCACCTCGTTGCCCTGGAGCACCGAGACCACCCACGATCGGGCGCCCCGGCTGCGCATCCAGCGCTTCGCCTCGGCGACCAGGGAGCGCCCGAGCCCGTGGCCCCGCACCGCGGGGTCGACGAAGAGCCAGTTGAGCACGCCGGTGGACTCCTTCAGGTAGTCGTCGGGGCGGACCACGGCCCAGGCGAGGCCCACCGGGCGCCCCTCGAGGCGCGCCACCCGCACGAGGTGGTCGCGACGACGCGAGGCGCGCACGAGCGCGGCCCAGTGCTCCCCCACGAGATCCGTGGCCAGCAGGTGACCGTCGGCCTCGGGGGGCGTCCAGCCCAGGCCCCGCACGTCGGCCCAGGCGCGCACGTGGGTGCGCAGGTGGGCGTGGAGCCAGCGCTGCACCGCGGGGGCGTCCTCGGGGCGGAGCGGCTCGAGCGACAGGGTGGAGGCCATGCACGCCCCCTATCCGTCCCCCGCGCGATCAGGGCACGGCACCCGTGTCGGGCGCGTCGGTGTCGGTGTCGGTGGCCGACGGGAAGGCGAGGCAGCCGTCCACGCTGTCGAGGACCTCGAGCTGCACGGTCCAGACGAAGGGCACCCCGAAGCGCGGTTCGTGGGCGAACTTCCAGGCCTCGTCGTCCAGCGGGTGGCAGCGACCGTCGCCGTCGAGATCGGCCCAGCCGGCCACCCCGTGGGTGAGGCCCACCTCCACCACGCCGGCCTTGGTCACCACCGGCTCGTCGGCCGCCCGCTCGATGCGCACCTCCGCCACCACCTCGCCCTGCCGCACGAGGATCGCGGCGAGCGGGGCGTCGGGATGGGAGGCGGCCAGCGCCGTGGCGTCCACCGTCCAGTCCACGGTGGGGTCGCAGGCCGCGACGAGCACCAGCAGCCCGACCCGCCGTGGACCGGGGCGTCTCACGGGAAGGCGGGACGCACGCGGCCGGCCACGTGGCCCAGCAGGCGCATCACCTGCGCGCAGTAGCCGTGCTCGTTGTCGTACCAGACGTAGAGGACGGCCTCGTCGTCGTGCGCGATGGTGGCGGCGCCGTCGACCACGCCCGCGTGCATCGAGCCCACGAGGTCGGAGGACACGGTGTCGGGGTTCGACGTCCAGCCGATCTGCTCCTGCAGCGGCGAGGCCACCGCCGTCTCGTACAGGAAGGCGTTGAGGCCCTCGCGGTCGACGGGCTTGTCGACCCGGAGGTGGAGGATGGCCAGCGAGACGTTCGGCGTGGGCACGCGGATGGCGTTGGCGGTGAGCCTGCCCTCGAGGAAGGGCAGCGCCTTCGCCGCGGCCTTGGCCGCGCCGGTGTCGGTGATGACGAGGTTCAGCGGCGCCGAGCGGCCCCGCCGGTTGGCCTTGTGGTAGTTGTCGAGCAGGTTCTGGTCGTTCGTGTAGGCGTGCACCGTCTCGATGTGGCCCGACACGATGCCGTACCGGTCGTGCACGGCCTTGAGCACCGGCACGATGGCGTTGGTGGTGCAGCTGGCCGCGCTCACCACGCGCTCGTCGGCCGACAGGTCGGCGTCGTTGATGCCGTGCACGATGTTCGGGACGTCGCCCTTGCCGGGGGCCGTGAGGATCACGCGGCTCACGCCCGGCGCCTTCAGGTGGCGCGACAGGCCCTCGCGATCGCGCCACTTGCCGGTGTTGTCGATGACCACGGCGTCGGAGATGCCGTAGGCCGTGTAGTCCACCTCGTCGGGCGCATCCGCGGTGATCACCTGCACCTTCGTGCCGTTGATCAGCCAGGCCTGCTCGTCGGGGAGCGAGACCACCGTGCCGTCGAAGGCGCCGTGCACGCTGTCGTTCCGCAGCAGGTTCGCGCGGCGCTCGAGGTCGTCGGGCCCGCGACCGCGGATGACCACGGCGCGCAGGTTGTACTTCTCGCCGCCGCCCGCGCGCTCGACGAGCTGACGGGCCAGGATGCGGCCGATGCGACCGAAGCCGTAGAGCACCACGTCGCGACCGGGGGGCAGGCCGCCCTCGAGGCGCGGCAGGTCGCCGCAGCGCTCGGTGATCCAGCTGGCGACCGACGCCTCCGGCGCCTGCGCGGCCCGCGCCGTGAGCAGGCGCCCCACGTCGAGGGTGACCGGCGCGAGCTGCAGGGCCAGCACCGTCTCGAGGGCCTCGCGGGTGTGGGCGAGGCGCACGTCGTGGCCGAAGGCGGTGTGGCCGCGGCGGTGGGCCCGCACGATGGCGACGGGGCTCTCGTTCACCAGGCGCGTGCCGTGCACCAGCACCATCACGCCGAAGTCGCGGTAGAGCTGGCCGACGATGGGCACGATGCGCTCGGCCTGCTCGAGCGCGTCGTTCCAGGTGGCGAGGGTGGTGGCGGGGGTCATGGGGTGCTCCAGCCGCCCCGCGGGTGGGCGGGGCCTCGGGGGGGCCGCGCCTATCACGTCGGCGCGGCCTCGGGGGTGTGCGGCGGCGACCTCAGATCGAGATGGAGCCCTTGCGGAACTCGCTGCGATCGATCCAGGCGTTGATCAGGACCGGCTTGCCCTCGCGGGCCAGGGCCTTGGCCTGGTCGAGCACGCCCTTGATGTCCTGGCGCCGCTTGAGCAGCAGGCCCTGGGCGCCGTAGCCCTTCGCCACGGTGTGGTAGTCGGTGCGCTCCAGGCCGGTGCCCACGTCGTCGCCGAGCAGCACCACCTGGTCGCGGGCGATCTGGGCCCAGCAGGCGTCGTTGCCGATGACCGCGATCACCGCCATGCCGTGGCGGGCCAGCGTGTCGAGCTCGGCGAGGCTGTAGGCGCTGGCGCCGTCGCCGTAGAAGACCCAGATCTCGCGGCCGGGTGCCGCCGCCGCCGCGCCCACCGCGAAGCCGCCGCCCACCCCGAGGGTGCCGTACACGCCCGGATCGAGCCAGGCGAGCGGGCCGCGCGGCCGCGTGATGTAGGCGGCCGTGGCCACGAAGTCGCCGCCGTCGACCACCATCACCGCGTCGTCGTCCATCACCTCCTCGATGCGCCGGCAGAGCTCCAACGGGTTGAGGTAGGTGGAGCCGGCCTCCGACAACGACACGATCTCGGCGTCGCGGGCGTCCTCGGACTCCTGGAGGCGCTGGAACCAGGGCGCCCAGGTGCCCTCGCGCACGGGACCGAGCTCGCGGGTGAGCGCCTGCAGGAAGCGACCGGCGTCGGCGTGCACCGCCAGCGAGGGGATGCGGTTCTTCCAGAGCACGCCGCGGTCGCGGTTCACCTGGACGATGTGGGCGTCGGGGTTGATCTTCCAGCCGTAGCCCATGCGGAAGTCGAAGGGGAAGCCGCAGACGATGACGAGATCGGCCTTCGCGAGCGCCTTGCCGCGCTTGTGGCGGAACTGCCGCGGGTCCTTGCGGCCCAGCAGCCCGCGGGCCCCACCGCCCAGGAAGACCGGGATGCCCAGCGCGCGGATGGCGTCGGCCACGGCCACGGCCTCCTCGGCCCGCACCACGGTCTGCGCCCCCACCACCAGCACGGGCCGCTCGGCCTTGCGCACCAGCTCGGCCGCCTTCGCGACCTGGCCCTTGGCGGGGTCCATGGGATCGACGGCCACCCGCGGCCCGGCGCGGAAGGCGTCCTTGCCGAAGAAGACCCGGAAGAGGTGCTGCGCCGCGTAGGCCTGCAGGGCCTTGCCCAGCATGCTGTCGCCGCCCACCAGCTCGTTGGCCACCATGTCGCGGACCTGGTCCTCGCTGTAGAGCAGGTCGACCGGCACCTCGACGAAGACCGGGCCGGGCACGCCCTCCTGGGCCACCTGGAAGGCCTTCTCGAGGGTGGGGCCCAGGTGGCGCACGCGCTTGACCGCGAAGGCCTCCTTCACCGCGGGCTTCATCAAGGCCATCTGGTCGATGTCCTGCAGGGCGCCGCGGCCCTTGAGGAAGGTGGCGGTGGCCCCGCCGAGGATGATCAGCGGCGAGTTCGCCAGCAGGGCGTTCTCGACCGCGGTGAGCGTGTTCGTGAGGCCGGGACCCGCCGTGACCGCCGCCACGCCGGGCACGCCCGTCATGCGGGCCACCGCGTCGGCGGCGAAGACCGCGCTGGCCTCGTCGCGCACGTCGACCACCCGGATGCCGTCGCGCTTGGCCGACACGAGGATGGGCGAGATGTGCCCCCCGCACAGGGCGAAGAGGTGCTGGACCCCCTGGGCGCGGAGCACCTCGGAGACGATGTCGCCGCCGTTGCGGACGGTGGCGGTGGACTGGCTGCGGGCGTCGTTCACGAGGTCCTCCCGTCGAGCACGTGCGCGTCGAGGACGAAGGTGGCGAAGGTGCCGGTGAAGACGGTGCGGCCGTCGACCGCGCCGACGACCTCCACCGTGTGCTTGCGCCGGTCGACGGCGGTGCGGGTGGCGGTGAGCACCACCACGTCGCCCACGGCCACCGGTGCGGTGAAGCGGGTGTCGGCGCTGCCGAGCACCACGTGGGGGTCGTTCACCGCGAGCATCGCGGCGTGGTCGGCGGCGCCGAAGACGAAGCCGCCGTGCACGAGGCCGCGGTCGTCCACGGCCATCGACGGCGTGGTGCGCAGCTCCACCGTGGCGGACCCCTCGGCGAGATCGCCCGGGGCACCGCACAGGCCGCGATCGATGCGCAGGTGGGTGGCGGGCTCCATCGGGTCCTCCGGGCCAGGGCCCGCCGGCCTATCGCGGCCTGCAGGTGCCCGCAGGTCGAGCGGCTTCGCGCGCCCGCGCCCGCGTGCTACGACGCCGCCCCAGGAGGCACGATGGACTTCGTGGTCGACGAGATGGGCAACTGCTGGGCCAGCGACGACGACCGCCGCACCGAGCCCGTCCTCCCCCACCCCGAGCTCGAGGGCGCCCGTCAGCGCTGCCCCAAGGGGCTGCACTACGTCTACCGGGTGAAGCTGTCGGAGCAGGACTTCGAGTGGCGCTGCGCCTGCGGCCAGACCTACCCGGGCTGGCACCACTAGCCGCGGGCTGGCGCTGTCCACGGGCTACACGAAGACGATGTGGGCGCCGGCCGTGAGGTCGTAGAAGTCCGTGGCGGTGATCACGTCCTCCACCACGGGCAGGAGGTCCTCCCGGGTGCGGCCGAACATCCGCATCGCGAGCTCGCAGCCGTACATGGTGCAGCCGGCCTCGTGCAGGATGCCCAGCATCTCACGGGGGCCGGGCAGGTCGAGCTCGTCCAGCTTGCGGCGCATCATGCTGCTGGCCAGCAGCTCCATGCCGGGCAGGCCCGCGATGAAGGGCGGCATGGGCGAGCTGGGGTTGCCCACCATGTTCACGTGGAGGTGGTCCACGCGATCCTCGGTCACCACGTCGAGGCCGTAGAAGGTGAAGAAGATCATGCAGTCGATGCCCGACATGCGGGCGGCGTTGGCCAGGATGAGGGCCGGGTAGCACTCGTCCAGGCCGCCCTTGGCGCAGATCAGCGCCATCTTCCGCTCGGGGACGGTGTCGGTCATGACCTGCTCCTAGATGCAGCCGGCGGGCTTGGGCACGCCGGCGAGGCGCGCGGCGGTCTTGCCGGGCCCCTTGGGGAAGAGCTCGTAGAGCGTGCGGATGGGCACGTCGGCGCCCAGCGCGATGCGTCGGACGTTGGGCGAGGCGCCGCTGCGGTCGACCTCCTCGCGGATCCAGCGGAGGATGCGCCAGTGGTCCTCGGTGAGCGTGATGCCCACGGAGGCCGCCAGCTGCTCGGCGAGCTCGGGCGTCCACGCGCTGCGGTCCACGAGGAAGCCCTGGGCGTCGTAGGCCACGCCGCCGCCCGCGGGAGGGGCGGCGACCGGCGCCGGCGAGGGGGTCGCTGCAGGCGCAGCCGGCGCGGCGACCGGACGCCGCACCACGTGCCCGGGGGTGGGCTTGGAGGCGACGCGACGCGGCGCGGGGTGGGGCGTCTGCAGGCGCGCGGTGGCCTCGCCCACGCGACGCACCACCTCCACCACCACGGCGAGCCCGCGCTGCACGTCCTCGTCGCGGCTGGCCCGCAGCATGGCGAGCGGCCCCACCGGCTCCAGCCCGTCGGCCTCGTGCACCGCCTCGACGGCGCGGGAGGCCAGCTCCATCACGTCGGGCTGGGTGATGGTGCGCACCGTGTCGAGGATGGTGACGACGTTCTCGGCGAGCAGGCGCACGTCCTCCACCGAGTAGCCCTCCACCACCTCGTCCACGACGTGCCAGAGCTCGGCCCCCTTCGCGAACCAGCCCTTGCGCTCCAGCTCGAGGAGGGTGGGCGTGGTGGCGTGGGTGAGCTCGCGGACGATGTGCATCCCGTCGTCGACGAGCTCGTCCACCGCCTCCTGGGCGCGCAGCAGACGGTCGAGCTTGGCCTCGACCCGACCGAGCCGGTCCGCGAGGTCCGAGGGCAGGGTGTCCATGGTCAGCTCCAGGTGCCGGCGGAGGAGTGGCGGGCCTCGAAGGGCAGATCCCGTCCCCGCACGAGCAGGTTCCAGTACATCCACTTGAAGGCGAGCTTGCCGACGTGGTTGACGTGGCTCTCCTCGAGCAGGGTCATCGGCCCCACCCCGGGCAGGGGGAAGCGCCCCGGCAGCGGCTCGTCCTCGTAGGAGAAGTCGATGAGCATGGCCTTGCCGTGCCCCGTCTCGATGAAGCAGTTCGCGTGGCCGTCGAAGGCCGGGATCGGTGCCTGGCCGGCGATGTGACGCAGGAGGTTGTCGAACAGGACCTCGCCCATGAAGTGCGCCACGGCCCCCGCCTTGGAGGTGGGCGCGTTCGTGGCGTCGCCCACGCCGAAGACGTCGGGGTGCACCGTGCTCTGCAGCGTGTGCCGGTCCACCGTGACGAAGCCGAGGTCGTCGACGAGGCCCGAGCCCTCGAGGCCGGGGGCCCCGAGGTGCATCGGGATCGACACGAGCAGGTCGTAGTCCAGGGCGCGTCCGTCGTAGGCGTGGACCGTGCGCGCCGGCCCGTCCACGCGCTCCACCACCAGCTCGGACTCCACCATGATGCCGCGGGCCTGCATCATGCCGCCCAGCACGCGGCTGGCGACGGGCTTGGTGAAGGCACCGTCGAGGGGCGTGGCGTACACCAGCTCCACCTGGTCGCGCACGCCGCGTTCCCGCAGGAAGGCGTCGGCGAGGAAGGCGAACTCCAGCGGCGCCACGGGGCACTTGATGGGCAGGTCGGCCACGTGGACCACGAGCCGGCCGCGCTCGAAGGTGCGCAGCCGCTCCGCCAGCGCGATGGCCCCCGGCAACGTGTAGAAGGTGCCGCGCTCGGCGCCCCAGCCCTCGCCCAGCAGGCCGGGCACCTTGTCGGGCCGCGGGTGGGCCCCGGTGGCCACCACGAGCAGGTCCCAGCCCAGCGTGCGCCCGTCGGCGAGCGCCACGGTGCGGGCCGCGGTGTCGACCCCCGCGACCTCGCCGAGCACGAAGTCGACCTCGGCGTCGAGCAGGGCGCGACGGGACTTCACGAGCTGGCGGGGACGGTAGGTGCCGAAGGGCAGCAGCAGCAGGCCCGGCTGGTAGACGTGGTCGTCGTCCTGGTCGACGACGGTGACCTGCCACGCCCGCGGATCGAGGGCGCGCACCAGCTTGTTGGCCAGCATGCTGCCGCCGGTGCCGGCACCGAGGACGAGCAGGCGCTTCACGGGACCTCCAGGTGCCCGACGGGTGAGCAAGGCCCGTGCCAGCACGAGCGCGGCGGCCCGCGCCTCCGGGATACCCACCGGCCCATCCGGAGGTCCCGTGTCCCCTCGCCCCCTGGCCGACGTCGCGGACGCGCTGGGCCTCGCGCACGATCGCCTCGTGCCCCACGGCCACGACAAGGCGAAGATCACGGCTGCGGCGACGCCGCCGCCCACCGGACGGCAGATCCTGGTGTCGGCCATCACCCCCACGCCCGCCGGCGAGGGCAAGACCACCGTGGGCATCGCGCTCACGGACGCGCTGCGCCAGCGCGGCCACCGGGTGTGCCTCACGCTGCGCCAGCCCTCCCTGGGGCCCTTCCTGGGGGCGAAGGGCGGCGGGAGCGGTGGCGGTGCGGCGCGCGTGGTCCCCACCGACGACCTCGACCTGCACTTCACCGGCGACCTGCACGCCGTGGGCTCGGCCCACAACCTCCTCGCGGCCCTCCTCGACCACCACCTCCACCGTGGCAACGCCCTGGGGATCGAGGCGCGCACGCTGCGCTGGCCGCGGGTGGTCGACGTGGACGATCGCGCCCTCCGCCACGTGATCGTGGGCCTGGGCGGCCGCCAGGACGGCGTGCCCCGGGAGACGGGCTTCCAGATCACCGCGGCCAGCGAGGTCATGGCGGTGCTCGCGATGGCGCGGGATGCGTGCGACGTCGCACAGCGGCTGGGCCGGATGGTCCTGGGACGGCGCGCGGGGGGCGTGGCGCTCACGCCGGTGGATCTCGAGGCGGTGGGCGCGCTGCAGGTGCTGCTCCGCGACGCCGTGCTGCCCACGCTGGTCCAGACCGCCGAGGGGGCCCCCGTCCTCGTGCACACGGGACCCTTCGCCAACGTGGCGCACGGCACCAGCAGCGTGATCGCCTCGCGCCTGGCGCTGGCGCACGCCGACCTCGTGGTCACGGAGGCGGGCTTCGGCTTCGACCTGGGCGGCGAGAAGCTGCTCGACCTCGTGGCGCCCGCCGTGGGCCAGGCTCCGTCGGCCTGCGTGCTCGTCGTCACGGTGCGGGCCCTGCGGCACCACGGCGACGGCGACCTCGCCGCGGGCCTGCCCCAGCTGCTCCACCACGCCACGACGGCCCGCGCGGCCGGCCTGCCGGTGGTGGTGGCGCTCAACCGCTTCGCCGACGACACCGACGCCGAGCTGGCGGAGGTGACGGCGCTGGCCCGCGCGGCAGACCTCCCCCTCGCCGTCTGCGCACCGTTCACCGAGGGAGGCGCGGGGACGCTGGCGCTGGCGGACCAGGTGCTCGCCCACCTCGGCGCACCGGTGGCGCCCTCCCCCTTCCAGGATCCCACGGCCTCCGTGGTCGACAACCTCGAACGTCTGGCGCGGACGGTCCACGCCGCGGATGGGGTGGTCCTGACGCCCCAGGCCCGTCACGACCTCGCCGAGCTGGAGGCCCTCGGGCTGGCGCACGGTCCCGTCTGCCTGGCCAAGACGGCGGCGAGCCTCAGCGACGACCCCCACCTCCGCGGGGTCCCCACGGGCCGCCCGCTCACGATCCGGGCGCTCGAGCCCCGGGCCGGCGCGGGCTGGGTGGTGGCGGTGGCGGGGTCCCTGGAGCTGATGCCCGGCATGCCGGCGGTGCCGCGGGCCACCCGGCTCGGGCTCGATGCGGACGGGCGCGTCACGGACCGCGGCACCTGATCCTCCGCCCCCCCGCGGCGCGCCACCGAGGCGATCAGCCGGCGCGCACCCACCAGGCCACGAGCGGCACCACGACCACGGCCGCGCCGGAGCCGGCCACCACCGCCTGGGCCACCCGGTCGGCGCCCTGCCGCCACGCGCGCGCCAGGGCGAAGGTGGTGATGGCCGGGGGCATGCTCGACAGCAGCAGGATGACCGCCGCCTCGTCGCGCCCCAGCCCGAGGATCGCGAGCACGCACGCCGTGACGAGCGGGAGCCACACCAGCTTGGCCACCACGTGGGCCACCACCACCCGGTCCACGCTGCGCACCCGCGCCGCGTGGGTGTGCAGGTAGAGCCCGAGCAGGAAGAGGGCCACGGGCGCCGCGGCGCGACCGAGCGGCGCGACGAGGGCCACGGCCGCCTCCCGGGCGCCGTCGGGCAGGAGCCGGCTCGCAAGCCCCAGCAGCGGCGCCCAGAGGAGCGGCTGGACGGCCACGCGACGCACGCTGCGGCCCAGGGCACCCGTGGCGTCGCCGCCACCCCACAGCAGCAGCAGCAGCGGCCCCACCAGCAGCGAGAGCACGACGTGGAGGCCCACCACGAGGCTGGCGGTGCCCATGGCCTGCGGCCCCAGCACCACCTCCACCACCGGCAGGCCCAGGTAGGCCACGTTGCCGAAGGACACGGTGAGCGCCAGCGTGCCCGCGGCGCCGCCCACGCGGTCCCCCACCGGCCTGAGCGGCACGAGGGCGAGGAGCAGGGCGAGCGGCACCGCCACCCAGAAGGCCCACCCCCCGGGCAGCGGCTCCTCGGCGCGGGCGAGGCCCACGAACAGCAAGGCCGGGAAGGCCACGTACAGCGCGAAGACGTTGAGGTGGTCCACGGCCGCCTCGGGGTCGTCGACGAGGCGGAGCATCCCCACCAGCACACCCAGGAGGGCGGGCAGCAGGAGTCCGGAGACGGCGAGGGCGAGGATCACGGCGCGTTCCTGCCCCACGCGGCGCGCCCGCGCCATCACCCGCCGAGCCACCCCAGCAGCAGGCGCAGCCGCGGGATGGGCTCCCCTGCCGTGTCGGGGTTGCCGAGCTCCAGGCCCACCGCCCCGTCCACCAGCAGGTGGAAGCCGCTGCGCGAGGCCCACTCGTAGCCGAGCCCCCCGGGGATCCCGAACCACTCCACGGGTCGGCCGCGCACGTCGAGGTCGGCGTAGCCGTAGGCGTACACGTGCAGGGCGTGGCGGCGCTCGCGCCCCAGGCGCACCCCGAGCGACAGCTCCGGCGCGAAGACGAACCCGAGGTCGTCGATCGGGCGGAACTCCCCGGTGGGGAAGACCTGGGCGTGCCGCTTGAACTCCGCGCGAAGCCGCGTGCCGAGGAAGACCCGGTCGGCCGCACCCTCCCAGATCCGGCCCCCGAGGAGCAGGCGCACGAGGGCGGCGACGTCGTTGCCTCCCACCTCCAACCCGACGTCCAGGCCGTCGAGGGGCGCGTGGCGCCACCCCAGGTGGACGGTGGGGTAGCCGGACAGCTCGGTGTCGGCGGTGACCAGGAGCGCGTGCTGGCCCGGACGGGGCAGGCCGGCGGGCCCGAGGAGGCCCGGCGTCTCCTGGGCCGGTGCAGCGCAGAGGATCGCGAGCGCGAGCGCGAGGCTCACACCGCCGTCCACGGCACGGCGTCGCCGAGGTGGGCCGCCAGGTTGAAGGCGTGGAGGCCTCGACGGCGCCCCGACACCCTCAGCTCCGTGAGGCTGGCGTTGGCCACCTCGAAGGACAGGTCGAGGGCGCCCGCCTCCGAGGGCAGGCCCAGCACGGTGGCCACGGCCGCCCCCACCACGCCGCCCGAGGTGAAGGCGAGCACCGTGCCCCCCGGCACGCCGCGCGCCGCGAGCCGATCCAGCGCCGCTCCGACCCGCGCACGGAACACCGGCCACGGCTCGGCGCCCGGCACGTCGAGCGAGCCCGCCACCCACCGCTCCATCGCGCCGCGGAACAGGCGCAGCGCCGCCCGGCGACCCTCCGACGCCTCGAAGGCCTCCACGGCCCCCTGGAGCTGCGCGGGATCGAGGAGCCCCTGCTGCGCCCCCTCCAGCACGGCCCGCGCGCCGTCGTGCTCGTCGAGGCCGGGATCGCGCACCGGATCCGGCCACCCGCCCGCCGCCTCGGCCGCATGCCGCCAGGTCTGCTCGTGCCGTGGCTGGGGGCCGACCACCACGGCGGTGGGCACCTCGCCGCGTGCCCGGAGCCAGGTGCCCAGCGCCCGCGCCTGGGCCACGCCCGTGGGCGTGAGGTCGGTGTACCCGTCGGTGAGGAAGCCGTTGGTCTGGCCGTGCCGCACGAGCAGGATCCTGGCCATCCGTCCCCCGCCGTCCACCCGGACGGTGCCGGCTCGCGAGAAGAGATCGCAGGCCCGCGCGGGATGCGCTAGGCCACGCACATGAGCGAGCTGGGCAGCCGAGCGCTGTTCCCGCACCTCGCGTGGCGGATCTATCTCGACCACGCGGCGGTCGGGCCCCTGCCGGCGCCCGCCCTGGAGGCGGCGTGCGCCGGGCTGCGCGCGCAGGCGGTGGACGGCGTGGCGGCCATGGCGCGGCTCTTCGAGGAGGCCGGCCACGTCCGGGAGGCCTTTGCCGCCCTCGTCGGCGCCGACCCCGAGGGGGTGTGCCTCACCGGGAACACGTCGGACGGCGTGAGCGCGATCGCCACCTGCCTGCCCTGGCGCCCGGGGCAGCGCGTGCTCCTGTTCGAAGGCGAGTTCCCGTCCAACGTCACCCCCTGGCAGCAGGCCGCGGCGGCCCATGGGCTCGAGCTGGTGTGGCTGCCCGCCGAGGCCTTGCGCACCGACGACGGCCTGCTCCGCGTCGAGGAGGAGCTGCGGCGCGGGATCCGCCTGGTGGCGGTGAGCGCCGTCCAGTTCCAGACGGGCCTCGGCGCGCCGCTGGACGCCCTGGTGCCACTGGCCCACGCCCACGGCGCGCTGGTGTTCGTCGACGCCATCCAGGCCGCGGGCCTCGTGCCCCTGCGCATGGACGCCACCGACGTGGACTTCCTGGCATGCGGCGGCCAGAAGTGGCTCATGGGACCCGTGGGCACCGGGGTCCTCGCGGTGCGGCCCGACCACTTCCGCTCGCTCCACCCGCGTCTCGCGAGCTGGCTGTCGCACACCGACCCGCTCCGCTTCCTGCACGGCGAGCCGGGGCGGCTGGGGTACGACCAGCCCCTGCAGCAGGGTCCGGCGATCTTCGAGGGGGGCGCCCGCAACCTCGCCGGCCACATGGCGCTCGCGGCCTCGCTGCGCGTGCTCCTCGACGTGGGCGTGGACGCCGCCTTCGCCCACGTCCAGCGCTACCTGGACGTGCTCGAGGAGGGCCTCGTGGCCCGCGGCTTCACGTCGGCACGCAGCGCGGACCCGCGGCGCCGCTCCGGCATCCTGTCGGTGCGGCCCCCGGAGGGCGTGCCGCTCACCACGCTGGTCACGGCCCTGCACGGCAGCGGGGTGAGCGTGTCGACGCCCGACGGCTGGCTCCGCTGCGCCCCCAGCTGGCCCAACAGCCTGGCGGAGCTGCCGGTGGTGCTCGACGTGGTCGACGGCGCCCTCGCCGCCGCGCGCCGCAGTCGCTGACGCGGATGGCCGATCCGCTGCTCCGCCGGCTGGTCGCCACGGCCTTCGACGGCGAGCTCCCTCCCCTGGTGGACGCGCTGGTGCCGTGGGCATCCGCCGACGACCACGCCCAGGCCTTCCCCGCGGGCCCCGTGCTCCGCCTGGGCGATCCGCGTCCGGGGCGGGCCTACGTGGCCGACGTGGTGGAGGGCCCGGCCTTCCGCGCACGCCTGGCCGACCTCGTCCCCGACCCGGCGGTCCGCCGGTTCCTCGCGGAGGCGCCCGCCGCACGGACCGTCGTCGACACCGATGGCCACGCGGGCACGGTCTTCGTCGACGACCTCCACCAGCTCCCGGAGCTCGCGCCCGCCTGGCACCCGCCCCACGAGGCCCCCCCCCTCGGTGCCGGCGTGCGCTGGCCCGGCGGGGAGCGCACCACGCTCAGCCGCCACGGCCCCCCACCCCGCGCGCTGCTGTCGCCGTCGTGGCAGCGGCGGCTCGACGACCTGCTGCACGCCGGCCTCGTGGGGATCTGGTGCGTGCGGTGGGCGGACGATCGGGTCGCCGGGCTGGTGTGGGTGAACGACGCCCGCTGGCGCGGCGACGCGGAGGAGGCGGCGGCGCGGATCGACGCCCGCGGCGACGCCCGCTGGGCCGCCTGCAGATCCCTCGCCGCGGGGGCCGGCCTGCTCGCCTACCCCGACGCGGTGGAGGTGCTGCCCGACGGCACGTGGGAGGTCACGGTGGGGCTCGTGGACCCCGCGCGCAAGGACCCGGGCCTCGCGCCGGGGCACCAGACCGGCGACTCGACGGGCGAACCGCACCCGCCGCAGGGCGCGCGCCGGGTCTAGGCGCGCCCCTCGAGGAGGCGCTTGAGCCGGGCCAGATCGGACTCCATCTGGGTCTGGAAGCGCCCGGCGAGGCCGCGGGCCACGAAGCCCAGCAGCGCCTTGGTGGTGATCTCGCCGCGGAAGTGCACGCGGGTGCTCGCCTCGTCGCCGTCGAAGTCGTAGCCGCCCTCGTAGGTGAAGAGCGCCGACTCCGACCGCATCCGGAGGCGCTGCGCCGGCTCGTGCACCACCATGGTGGAGGTGGACTCGATCCGCCGCCCCAGCACCTCGCGGGCGTACCGCACCTCGACGCCCACGCGGGGCTCGCCGGGCGTGATCTGGGCCGACGACACCACGCCCTCCTGCCACTCCACGTTGTGGTCGTAGCGGGACATGAAGTCGAAGACCTCGCCCACCGGACGGTCGATGGTGACCGACACGTCCGCCGTCGCCTTGGCCATGGCACCCTCCCTCGCCCCCCACCGGGCGGGGGCTGCCCCCTGCTCGCACGCCCGACCGGGGTGCGTCCACCCGCGGCACGGCGATCGCGTCCTGGGCGTGCTAGACGGGACGGACCCCGGAGGCCCGGATGCCACGCTCGCTCCTGCCCGCGCTCCTCCTCGTGGCCGCCTGCGACGAGTCCGGCGACTTCGCCTACCAGGACCCCGCCACGGTCGACAGCGCCACCGACAGCGGCGACGCGGGCCTGCCCGACGGCGACAGCGGCACCGATCCCGGCGACACCGGCACCGACCCCGGCGCCGACACGGGCGAGGCCGCCACCAGCTTCGAGCACTGCGGCGAGTGGCTCGTGCCGGCGAAGCTCCCGGGCATCGTCACCGTGGGCGAGGCCCGCTTCGACATCCAGGGCTTCGGCCAGGCGCTCACCTGGGAGGGCTGCCACGTCATCCGCCAGTTCGACGCCAAGGGGCGCTTCCGCTGCGAGACGAGCTGGACGGTGACGGCCGAGGGCAGCACGCAGCGCCAGTCCCCCTTCCTCGTGTTCGACGCCACCCTCGTGGCCGACCCCGAGCACACCTCGTGCCCGGGCGCCGCGAAGGACGGCGAGACGCGCTTCGGCGTCGACCTGCCCCGCGACTTCCGCGACCCGAAGGTCACGCTCAGCACCCCCGACGGCGACGCCTGGGTGGAGCGCGGCAGCTTCCCGGTCGACATCTCCCAGGCCGGCGTGGTGCTCACCTACGGCTTCGAGGTCGGCGCGGAATGAGGCTGCCCGCTCTCCTCGTGGCGCTGCTGCTCGGTGCCTGCGACGACTACGTGATCGACAGCAAGCCGGCCTCGCCGGTCGACATCGACGCCGTGCTCGCCCTCGACGGCGACGTCACGAGCGGCGAGGCCGTCTTCCAGGAGCACTGCCGGGTGTGCCACGACGTGGCCGGCAACGACAAGCCGGGCAAGCCGGGTCCCGGGCTCGCACCGTGGGTCGAGAACGCCACCGAGGCCGAGACGATCCAGGTGATCGTCGAGGGCCGCGAGCCGCTGATGCCCAAGCTCCTCGTGGACGACGAGCAGCAGCTCGCCGACCTGCTCGCCTGGATGGCGCAGGCCTGGAGCACGCCCGAGGGTTGACGCGGCGCACGGCGTGTACATGCACGCCCCCGTCCGCCCCCGGGGTGGCGCGCCCCGCGCCGCCCAGCCGCGAGGGGGCGTGGAGGGAGCGCATGATCGCGATCGAGAAGCTGACCCGACGGTACGGCGACCTCGTCGCCGTCCGGGACGTGAGCACGACGATCCAGCGTGGCGAGATCGTCGGCCTCCTCGGCCACAACGGCGCCGGCAAGACCACCGTGATGAAGATCCTCACGGGCTTCCTGGACGCCACCGACGGCACGGTCACCGTGGACGGCCTCGACGTGGCCACCGACCGCACCGAGGTGCAGCGTCGCATCGGCTACCTGCCCGAGAACGCCCCGCTCTACGAGGAGATGCTCGTCCAGGAGTACCTCCTCATGATGGCGGAGCTGCGGGGCGTGCCGGCCCCCGATCTGGAGGCGCGGGTGGCGGAGGCCGTGGTGGCCACCGGCCTCGGCGACCGGCTGCTGTCGCCCATCGGCACCCTGTCGAAGGGCCTTCGCCAGCGCGTGGGCATCGCGCAGGCCATCGTGCACCGCCCCGAGGTGCTGGTGCTCGACGAGCCCACGAACGGCCTCGACCCCACGCAGATCCAGGCCATCCGCGAGCTCATCCGGCGCCTGGGCGAGCGCTCCACGATCATCCTGTCCACGCACATCCTCCAGGAGATCGAGGCGGTGTGCGATCGGGTGCTGGTGATGATCGACGGCAGCCTCGCCGCCGACGCGCCGCTCGCCGAGCTCCGGGGCGCGCGCAGCATCCGCCTGGGCCTGGCGCCGGGGGCCACGGCCGTCGCGTCCACCCTCGCGGGCGTGCCCGGCATCACCAGTGTCACCGCCGTGACGGGCCAGCCCGACACCTGGCTGCTCGCCTTCTCCGGCGACGAGCCCCCGGTGCCCGCGGTCATCGCCGCGGCCACGACCGCGGGGTGGACGATCACCCGGGTCGCGCCCGAGCAGCGCACCCTCGAGCAGGTCTTCGCCGACCTGCAGCACCGTCACGTGGCCGGCCGCGGAGGTGAGGCATGACCGCCGCCCTCGTCGTGGCGCGCAAGGAGCTGCGCGCCCTCTTCCAGTCCCCGGTGGCCCTGATCTTCCTCGGGGTCTTCCAGCTGGTGACGCTGTTCGTCTTCTTCAGCGGCAGCCGCTTCTTCGCGCGCAACATCGCCGACGTGCGTCCGCTGTTCTCCTGGCTCCCGCTGCTGCTGGTCTTCCTCACGGCCGCGGTGACCATGCGGGCCTGGGCCGAGGAGCGCAAGCTCGGCACCCTCGAGGTGCTGCTCACCCTGCCCGTGCGCACCGCCGACCTCGTGGTGGGCAAGTTCCTGGCGTCCACGGCGCTGGTGGGCGTGGCCCTGGCGCTCACGCTGCCCCTGCCGATCATGGTGTCCACGCTGGGTCCGCTCGACCTGGGGCCCGTGGTGGGCGGCTACGTCGGGGCCCTGCTGCTCGGCGCCCTGTACGTGAGCATCGGCCTGTGCGTGAGCTCGCGCACCGACAACCAGGTGGTGAGCCTGATGCTCACGCTGGTGCTCGGCGGCACGCTCTACCTGGTGGGCGCCACGCCGGTGACCGATCTGGTGGCCGTCGACACGGGCGAGCTGCTGCGGGCCATCGGCACCGGCTCCCGCTTCGAGAGCATCGAGCGCGGCGTCCTCGACCTGCGCGATCTCGTCTACTACGGCGCGCTCACGGCCTTCTTCCTGGTGCTGAACCACGCCTTCCTCGAGACCGGGCGCATCGACGAGGGCAGCGCCCGGGGTCGGGCCCGGTCCACCGCCATCTGGACGGTCACGCTGCTGGCCGGGGCCAACGCCATCGCGGCGGTCGTGTGGCTGCAGCCCGTCACCGCGGCCCGCATCGACCTGACGGAAGGCGGCGAGTACAGCGTGAGCGCCACCACGCGGCGCATCCTGGCCGAGCTCGAGGAGCCGCTCTTCATCGACGGCTACTTCAGCGAGCGCACCCACCCCAAGCTGGCCCCGCTGGTCCCCCAGATCCGCGACACCCTCGCCGAGTACGCCATCGCGGGCGCCGGCAAGGTGGAGGTGGGCTTCGCCGACCCCAGCGTCGACGAGGAGCTGGAGCAGGAGATCGCCGAGCAGTACAGCATCCGCTCGGTGCCCTTCCAGGTGGACGACCGCCACCAGATGGCCGTGGTGAACAGCTTCTTCCACGTGCTCGTGCGCTACGGCGACCAGTACGAGGTGCTGTCCTTCGACGATCTCATCGAGGTCTCGGCCACCGCCGACGGCTTCGAGGTGAAGATCAAGAACCTGGAGTACGACCTCACGCGCACCATCAAGCGCGTGAGCCAGGACTTCCAGACCCTGGCGAGCGTGGCGGCACAGCTCCCCGAGCAGGCCACGCTCACGCTCTACGCCTCGCCGGGCAGCCTGCCCGCGAGCATGGCCGAGATCGTGCCCACGATCCGCACGGTGGGCGAGCAGGTGTCCACGAAGGCCGGCGACCGCCTCGCCTTCCGCGAGGTCGATCCCTCGACCGACACCGCGCTGCAGGAGCAGCTCCTCGCCGACTACGGCATCCGCCCGATGCGCGAGCTCTTCGGCACCGACGTCTTCTACCTCGAGCTCGTGCTCACGATGGGCGACCGCATCGAGCGGCTCCAGCCCCGCGGCGCGGTCACCGAGGCCGATCTCGAGCAGGCGATCGAGGCGGCGGTGAAGCGCATCGTGCCGGGCCAGCTCACCACCGTGGGCATCTACACCGAGATCCCCGAGGCGCCGCCGCCCAACCCGCAGATCCCGCCCCAGTTCCAGCCTCCGCCCCCGCGGCCCGACTACCAGGTGCTCACCGAGGTGCTCGGCGCGAACTACCAGGTGGAGACCGTGGCGCTGGACGGCGAGGAGCCCAGCATCCCGCCCACGATCGACCTGCTGGTGGTGGGCAAGGCCGGCAACCTCACCGACAAGCAGCTGTACGCCATCGACCAGTACCTGATGAAGGGTGGTCGCGTGGTGGCGATGGTGGGGGCGAAGAAGATCGGCGTGGAGCGCGGCGCGCTCGCCGCCAGCCCCCTGGCCACGAGCCTCGACCAGCTCCTGGCCGCCTACGGCGTGCAGGTGAGCCACGACTTCGTCCTCGACGAGCAGAACGCGCCCTTCCCGCGCCCCGTGCAGGAGCGTCGCGGCGGCATGACGCTGCAGCGCATCGAGATGACGCCCTACCCCTTCTTCCCCGACGTGCGGCAGGACGGCCTGGACCGGGAGCACCCGGCCATGGCGGGCCTCGTGAACCTCACGGCCCCCTGGGCGGCCGCGCTCACCGTGAGCCCTCCGGAGGGCGTGGAGAGCACGGTGCTCGCCCAGACCACCGACCAGGCGTGGACCTACGGGGGCACCAGCCTCGAGCCGCCGGCCAAGGAGGGCGAGACCGCCCGCTTCCCCCTGGTGGTGGCGCTCACGGGCACCTTCCCCAGCCGGTGGAAGGGCCAGCCCAGCCCCTACGACCAGGGTGGCGGCGGCGAGGGCGACCCCTCCGGGCGCACCATCGAGCGGTCGCTGCCCGATGCCCGCCTGGTGGTGCTCGCCTCGGCCGACATGGTCAGCGACCTGATGATGAGCCTCGCGAACGACCCGATGGTGGGCGAGGTCCACCGCGGCAACCTCCAGCTCCTGCAGAACCTCGTGGACTGGTCGGTGGAGGACACCGACCTGCTGGAGATCCGCACCGCGGGCAGCTTCGCGCGCACCCTGGCGCCGATGGACGAGGAGGCCCGCAGCACCCTGGAGCTCGCCCAGTACGCCCTGGCCGGCCTGCTCCTCCTGGCCATCGCCTGGCTGCCCCGCAGCCGGCGGCGCGCCCAGGCTCCCCTGCCCCTGCCCTCCCCGGTGGAGACCGCATGACGACCCAGCAGATCCTCGGTGCAGGCCTGGCCGTCCAGGTGGCCCTGGCGGCGCTCACCTGGTGGCCCCGCGACACCGCCGTGACCGAGCCCCAGCCCCTCGTGGCGGGCGGCGGCAATGCCCTCACCCACGTCGAGATCGTGGGCCACGGCGACGACGCCCGACCCGTGGTGCTCGACCAGCAGGACGGCGCCTGGGTGCTCACCAGCGAGCACGGCTACCCCGCCGACCCCGAGAAGGTGGGCGAGGTGCTCGACGCCCTCGGCGGCATCCAGCTGCGCGCCCCCGTGGCCACGCAGGCCGTGTCGCACGAGGCCCTCAAGGTGTCGGACGACACCTGGGAGAAGAAGATCACCTTCACGGCCGACGGCGCCACCCGCACGGTGTTCGTCGGCGCGGCGGCCAGCAAGGCCATCCACCTGCGTGAGGAGGGCGCCGACGCGGTCTACAAGGCGAAGGGCCTGTCGGCCTGGACCTTCAAGGACACGGCGCGCGGCTTCCTGCCGGCCAACCACGCCGATCTCGAGGTGGCCGACCTCGCGAGCCTGCGCGTGCGCAACAGCCACGGCGACATCGCCTTCGCCAAGGTGGACGGCGCCTGGACGGTGGAGGGCGACCCCACCCGCGTGCCCGTGCAGACCACGCTCGACGGGCTGCTCGACAAGGTGGCGAAGGTGCGCCTCGACAGCGTGGTGGGCACCGAGGTCACCGCCGACCAGGGCCTCCTCGACCCCGCGGTGCGCGTGGAGTGGGCGACCACCGAGGGCGACCAGACGGTGCCCGGCGGGCTGGTGGTCGGCGCGGAGGACGACGGCAAGTTCTTCCTGAAGACCGACGCCTCGCCCTTCGTGATCCTGTCGCCTTCGTACCGGATCAAGGACCTCGTCGACGCCGATCCCGCCGCGCTCACCACCGCGGCGCCCGAGCCGACGCCGGAGCCCGCGCCCACACCCTGATCGTCCCCCAGGTGCCTGTCCGGAACGGTTCGAAGCCCGCCCGGGCAGGCTCCTGGGGCGTGGTACGATCGTCGCCGCATGTTCACCGAGCGCATCGCACTCACCTCCCTGGTCCTGTCCTCCACCCTCGCGGGCTGGAGCGCCTTCGCCGTCCAGCGGGCCCGCCTGCAGCGGCGCTTCCACGCGGCGGGGCTGCGGAGCTACCAGGCCACCCTCGAGAACGGCCAGGTGCACTACTGGGCCGGCGGGCACGACACCGGCCGCCCCCTGCTGCTGGTGCACGGCTTCGGCGGCGACGCCCTCTTCGGCTGGGGCGAGCAGGCCTCGCTGGCGCGCGACCGCTTCGTGATCCTCCCCGACCTGCTGTGGTTCGGCGAGTCGCACAGCCACGTCGAGGACTTCACGCCCGCCTTCCAGGCCGAGACGATGCGCCAGCTGCTGGACCACCTGGCCATCGAGAAGGCCGACGTGGTGGGCATCTCCTACGGCGGCTTCGTCGCGGGCGAGCTGGCGGCGCGTCACCCGGCGCGCGTGGGCAAGCTGGGCATGGTGGACAGCCCCGGCCACGCCTACACCCTCGACGACTACCACGCGGCCCTGGATCGCCTCGGCATCGACAGCATCGCCGAGCTCGTGGTGCCCGACTCCCCCGACGGGGTGCGCCGCCTGCTGAAGCTGGCCTACCACCGCCCGCCCCCGGTGCCGGCCTTCGTGGCCCGCGACGTCTTCGCCCACATGTTCGTGCGCTGGCGTCGCGAGAAGATCCGCCTGCTCGACCACCTGCTCGACCTCGCGGTCGATCTGGACGAGGGCCGCTACCAGCTCGACCACCCCGCCATCGTGATGTGGGGCTCCGGCGACGAGCTCTTCCCGGTGTCGCTGGCCTACCGGCTGGCCCACAAGCTCCAGGGACCCACCGAGGTCTGCGTGCTGCCCGACGCGAACCACGCGCCGAACATGGAGCGGTCGCTGATGTTCAACGCCCGGCTGGCCGCCTTCCTGGCGCGCTCGGACGAGGTGCACTGAGCGCGCGGCGGCCCTGCGCCCGGCCCGCGTCAGCGCTCGCGGAAGACCACCTTGACCTTCGTGCTGATCTCGATGGCCTCGCCGTGCAGCACGAAGGGCACGAAGCGCCACTTGTGCAGCGCGTCGATCATGGCGTCGTGGAAGCCGATCGGGCAGTCGTCCACGGTGACCGTGCGCGGGCGCCCCTCTGCCGAGATGGCGAGGGTGGCGGTGCACGTCACGTCGCCCTCCGTCTGCCCGCGCATCGCCCTCGGGTAGACCGGCGCGACGCGCTTGCGCACCTCGACCTTGGCGTGGATCGGCTCGCGGGCGGTCGTCGTGGCCGCGGCCGCCTCGAGCGGCGCGCCGGCCTCGGGTGCCGGCTCGTCCGAGGGCGTGACGTCCTCCGTGGGTGCCTCTGCAGGCGGCGCAGCGATGCCCCGCGCGGGAAGGACCATCCACCCGGCCACCACGACACCGCCCAGCCTCGACACCCGCATGCCCCCTCCATGGCGCTCGCCGAGGTCGGATAGCCGCTCGGTGCAGGGAGGGCGCGTCAGCGCGGCCGGCGTCGGCCCGCGAGCGCGAGCCAGGCGACGACGGCCGCAGCGCCGAAGGGAGTGCCCCCGCCCACGGCACAGCCGCCGCCCCCGCCGGCGCTGCCGGTGTCGCTGTCGCTGTCGCCCTCCGCCGCGGTGTCGACGCCCTGGCAGGCATCGCCCACCCCGTCGCCATCCGCGTCCTCCTGCCCAGGGTCCGGCACGTCCGGGCAGCGGTCGCAGGCATCGCCCACCCCGTCGGCGTCGCGATCCTCCTGGAAGTCGTTGGCGACCTCCGGGCAGTTGTCGCAGACGTCGCCGATCCTGTCGCCGTCCCCGTTGCGCTGGTCCACCTCGGGACACACGCCCAGCGACGGCCCCGAGTTGCAGAGGAGCGGGCAGTTGTCGCAGTCGTCGCCCAGGCCGTCCTTGTCGGCGTCCAGCTGGTACGGATCCGGCACGTCAGGGCAGGTGTCGCAGGCGTCCGGCACGCCATCGGCGTCGGCGTCCGGATCGGTGGGGAGACAGTCCGCGGCAGCGGCCGCCTGGAGCAGGAACACGGTGAGCACGGTCAGCATGGGGCCCCCTGGATCTGGTCCATCCCCAGCGTAGAGGACCCATCGGCCAACCGCTCGACGAAGACCACGGGCGGCGGTCGTCCTGCGACCCGACGCGTCACGCACGATCCCTTCCGCCGGAGCGGGGATGCACGCCGTCGCGACGCAGAGCCGCCCCGGCTCCGTGGTATCCTCCCAGGACAGGCCACCGGGGGATGGATGGCCGGACGAAGACTGGTTCCGCTCCTGCTCGGCGCGTGCGCGGCACCCTCGCTTCCCGAGGGCGTCGACCTCGAGGTCGTCGAGGGCTGCGTGGTGCTTCCCGGCGACGTGCAGGCGGCCGAGGTGGTGAACGCGCTGGAGGGCGTGCCGGTGGTGGACGGCTGCTTCCGCCTGCACGTGCGCACCGAGGGCCCGATGCTCGCCCTGGCGGTCGACGCCGACCAGATCCCCGTGCGCATGGGCTGGATCTCGCCGGACCGCCCCGACCTCGACGCCCGGCTCACGGCCGAGGCGCTCGGGTGGCTGGCCGTCGGAGGCCCGGGTGCGGGGCTGGAGGCCTCACCCACGCTCCACGCCCTGCTCGCGGCCGACGACCGCCTCGATCCCGTGGCAGAAGCCCTCGATCTGGCCTTGGTGGAGGGTGGGTCCGCGGCCTACAGCGCACGCCTGCCCGGCGTGGCCTCGGCCCTCTCGGTGGCGGCGTGGGCGATGCTCACCGAGAAGCCCTCGGAGGACCCCGAAGCCCAGCGCAACGCGGTCCTCGTCGACCCGGGCGGGCCGCAGAGCGGGCTCACGGTCACCCAGGACGCCGGCGTCAACCAGGTCTCCGTGGTGAACACCTTCCGACGCGGGGGCGCGATCTTCATCGACCGCGTCTCCACCTTCGACGAGCGCGGCGAGGAGACGGCAGCTCCGCTCGCGGTGGCCGACGTGGAGCTGCGCTCCGTGCAGGCGCTCACGGGCGGCCTCGACGCCGTGGCACAGCTCATGGCCGCCGCGGTCCAGCCGGGGGGCGTGCAGGGCAGCGAGGACGTGGCCTACGTGCCGCGCACCCACGGGCCGTTCCAGCTGGACCCGGTGCCGGACGCCCGCAAGACCCGCTACCGGGTGGCCGTCGTGGGCCCGGGCTTCTCGGCGGGCGCGCTGCCCGATCTCACGCCCGCGCAGCAGACCCGCCAGCTCGACGCGAGCGTGGCCTTCATCGCACGGGAGTACGTGCTGCCCCTGATCCTGCAGGTGGTGGTGCCCAGCGCCTCCCTCAACGACCGCACGGACACCGCCCTCGCCGAGGCCATCACCCAGGACCTGGTCCGCCTGATCGGCAGCCAGCTTCCCACCGTGGGCCCCCAGGTGGCCGGTGGCGACGCGGTGGGGGCGCTGGGCACCGTCTGGAACGCCCTGGCCACGAGCCCCACGGTGCGCGACGGCCTGTTCGCGATCCTCGCCGAGCGCTTCTACGACTACACCACCGACGCAGCCACGGCGGGCACCCGGCGCGCCGGCGCGCTCGCGACCGGCTTCGCCAACGTCACGGGTGCCGTGGACGCCTTCCTGACCACGGGCGACGCCACCTTCCTGGCCCGCTCGCTGGCGGGCTCGAACCAGGCGGACGTGTGGACCGTGGACGTCACCGAGAGCACGGTGCGGTTCGCGCCGCGGTCCGCCACGGTCTCCCCCGGCGACACCGTTCGCCTCGAGGTGAACGTGCTCGACGCGCCCGACGACGCCGCGCTGGAGTACCGCTTCTCCACCACGGCCACCGCCGGCAGCCTCGCGAACGATCTGCACGACGGCGACACCATCACGTCCAGCCAGGGCTGGATCGACTACGAGGCCGGCGAGGAGGAGGGCGCCGACGTCGTCGAGGTGGAGGTGTACGACATCCGCCTGTCCGACCGCGTCTTCCTGGGCGACGCCACCGCGCGCGTCGAGGTCACCGACACCTGCGATCCCGAGCCCGTCCCCACGGTGAAGCACACCGCCTTCACGCAGACCTCGATCTCGGAGAACTGCGCCCACGGCCCCTGCCACCACCGGGCGGCCTCCCTGCTGCTGCGCTTCGCGGTGGTGCCGGGCGCCACCCGCTACGTGGTGGCCGAGGGGTCCACGGGCTCCGGGAACTTCCAGCCCGGCTGGGAGATCGCCCCCTTCATCAAGGGCAAGGCCGGCCAGTCCTACTACACCCGCGCCGAGGCCGAGCAGGAGGTGCCCGGCTACGACCAGACGCCCCCCCTCGCCGACGAGGAGCGCCTCTTCGTGGTCTCCCGGATGGACAGCGACTGGATCCGTGACGGGGACCCGTCCACGCTCGAACAGTGGAACGAATGGGTGGCGGAGTGGACCGGGCGCATGGCCCAGGTGTCGATCGCGCTCCGCCCGGTCTGCGACCCCTGATCCCGGTGGACGCCCGCAGGTCCCCCGCACGCGCAGCCCTCGTCCTGGCGGTGTGGCTCGTCGGCACCGCAGGCCTCGTCGAGGCCCTGGTGCGCACGCTCCGGCCCGCGCCACGCCTGCAGATCGTGCGCCCCGACGACACGCGGCTCGCCTTCACCGACGCGCTCGGGGTGCCCGTGTGGTGGGAGGTGGGCGAGGAGGGTCCCGTCCGCCACCTCGACTGCGCCGGCGCGGGGGGCCCACGGGTGTACCTGGCCGGAGACTCGGTGCTCTACGCCATCGACGAGGCGAGCCACCCGCACCGCGTGGCCCCGCTGCTGCAGGCCCGGCTGGTCGCATCCGGGCTCTCCACGACCTGCGTGCTCGACGGGTCCCAGCCCGCCTTCGTGCCCGAGCAGCAGCTGGCCCTGGCCCGGGCCACGCACGCCGAGGTCCCGCTCGACCTGCTCGTGCTCCTCGTGTGGAAGGCCGACCGTCGCTACGTCCGCCTCGGGCCCGCCCTGTACGACACCGAGGCCGTGCACGCCGACGCCACGGGCCTCCCCGTGCCCCCGCTGCCGGTTCCGTGGGCCCTCCACCGCTGGGCCTTCCCGAGGTCCCGCGCCTGGGAGTACGCCACGCTGGCCCGCGCGCCCGCCCTCCCCACGCCGTCACGCCCGGGCGAGACCGCCTACCTCGAGGCCATCGGGTGGGCGGCGGCAGCCGGCGTGGACCTGGTGTTCCTCGAGGCCGCGCCGCTGGCGAGGCCACTGGACGAGACGCGCAGCGCACGACAGGCCGAGCGCGCGCGCGTCGTGCCCGCGGGCCAGGACGGGGACTGGCGACGCCGCCTCCAGCGCGCAGCGGAGGCGCAGGCGATCCCCTACCTCTTCCTCGACGAGCTGCTCACGGACGCCCGCGTCGAGGACGTCCGGCTCGACACCTGCTGCCACCTCAACGGCGAGGGGCACGCGAGGGTGGCGGACGGGCTCGCGCGCGCGCTGGTGCCCCGGCTGGAGTGACCTCGCCGCCGGGGTCACCGCCCCCCGGGGACGCCCCCGGCCACGGACCAGCACGTGCGCACGCACCCTTGCACCTGCTCCGCCAACGGGGCAGATAGGCGGGACCCAGAGCGCGGGTGGCGGAATTGGTAGACGCGCAAGGTTGAGGGCCTTGTGGCTGAGAGGCTGTGAGGGTTCGAGTCCCTCCTCGCGCATCCACGGGGAGCAGGTCACCACCTGCTCCCCGTGCTGCTTTCTGGGTCTGGTCCGCGCGGGCGTGGTGGGGCGGGCTGGGGCCGGGTAGGCTGGCCGCCCTCCGAGGAGCCCAGGATGCGCCACACCGTCCTGCTCGTCGCGCTCGCGGCGTGCACCCCCAGCGGCAGCAAGGACACGCTCGACACCGACGTCGACACCGACACGTCCCCCCCGGTGGCCGACGACCTCGCCAACCCGATCGTGCCCGAGATCGCGCTGCTGCCCTGGCCGTCCGACCAGTACCTGGTGGACGACGCCACCACGCGCACCGGCCGCCGCATCTCCCTGCCCGAGGACCTGCTCCCCGAGGCGCTCACGGCGGCGATGTTCGCGGCCGACGACGGCTTCACCCGCGTGCCGCCCATCGTCACCGCCGTGCCCGGCGGGGTGGACCCGGCCAGCCTGCCTGATCCCGACGACTGGGGGGCCACCACCCAGATCGGCAGCCCGGTGCTGCTGCTGCGCGCCGGCGACTTCCGTCCCTGGCCCCTGCTGGCCGAGGTGGACGCCACCGCGGACGACCCGGAGCAGGCCTCGCTGCTCCTGCGCCCGCACCGCCCGCTGGACGCCGACACCACCTGGGTGGTGCTGATCACCACGGCCCTGCAGACGGTGGCCGGCGCGCCGATCCCCCGCTCCGAGGCCACCGTCGCGCTGCTGGCCGACGACCCCGGGGACGACCGCGCGATGCGGTCGTGGCAGCCCCGCTTCGAGCTCGTGCGCGAGGCCCTGCGCAAGGTGGGGATGTCCCCCGACGACGTGGCGCAGGCGTGGACCTTCACGACGAAGTCCGAGGGCAGCGTGCTCGAGCCCACGCTCGCGATGCAGGACGCGGCCGCGCAGGCGCCGTCCGACGCCTACGTGCTCGAGGCGCCCACCATGGTCGACGCGTCGCGGTCGAACGGCGAGCTGGCCTCCTGCGCACCCGACTGCCAGCTCGTGTACGGCACCCTCACGGTGCCCGACTTCCTCGACGCCGACAAGCGCCTGCGCCGCGACGACGCCGGCATGCCCGTGGCGCAGGGCACGCGCGACGTGCCCTTCCTGATCACCGTGCCGCGCTCCCTGACCGGACCCCGCCCGGTGGTGCTCTTCGGGCACGGCTTCTTCAGCGCCATCGAGGAGTCCACCTGGGGCAACCTCTTCGGCGGACTCGAGCAGTGGCAGATGGCCGCCGTCACCACGAAGTTCCTCGGCTTCGCCGAGGAGGACCTGCTCGAGAGCGCCGCCGTGCTCGGGGGTCAGCTCGACCGCCTCGACACCATCGTCGCCCAGCAGCTCCAGTCCCACGTCTCCTTCACCGTGCTGCACCGCGCGCTCACCGACCACCTGGCCGCCGAGCTGGAGCTCGACCTCGACGCGGGCAAGGTCAAGCCCCTCGACGGCACGAACGTCCCGTACATGGGCATCTCGAACGGGGGCACGCAGGGCCTGGTGCTCATGACCACGTCCCCCGTGCTCGACCGCGGCGGCCTCGTGGTGGCCGGCGGGGGCTGGTCGCACATGCTCCAGCGCGCCGCCCAGTGGAGCACCCTCGGCGGCGCCCTCAGCGGCAAGTACGCCGACAGCCGCGAGCTGCAGCTCGCCGTGAGCATGCTCCAGCAGGTCTTCGACCCCGTCGACAGCCTCAACTACATCCAGCACCTCGTGGACGACCGCCTCCCCGGCCGCGCCCCGGAGGCCGAGCTCCTCCTCGTGGAGGCCGTCCGCGACACGCAGGTCTCGAACCTGGTCTCGCGCTGGGTGGCGGGTGCGGCGGGCTTCCCCCTCATCCAGCCCTCGGTGGCCGATGTCTGGGGCCTCGACCCCGTCTCGGCCCCCCGCCCCGACGGCGCCCCGGGCGGCATCGGCTTCGAGATCTACGACGAGGGCGCAGGCCCCCTCCCCGAGGGCAACGTCCCGCCTCTCGAGAACAAGGTCCACGACCACGTCCGCCTGCGCAGCGACTACCGCGAGCAGATGGGCCTCTTCCTCGAGACCGGCAAGGTGGTGAGGACCTGCGACGGGGTCTGTGATCCCGAGTGATCCTGGGGGCGGGATCGGCAGCCGCCACAGAGGCACAGAGGGCGCAGAGGCCGGCACAGAGGGCGGCGGGGATGGGCCTCTGTGCCTCGTCGGGTGGGTTCCGCGGTGCCTGGGTCGTGGAGGGGGCGCCCGGGCGGGGCGTGGTCGGGCTGGGCGGCGGGTTGCCCCGCCGCTCGGGGAGTCACAGAGGCAGGCGGCTCCCGCAGGGGCGCAGGCTCTGTGCACCCCTCTGCGCTCTCTGTGCCTCTGTGGCGGCTGGCGATCCCGCCACCACACCCACGTCACCCCCCCGGCTTGTCGTGCGCGGCGAGGTCCAGCACCACCTGGAGGACCACGCGGAGGCCCGTGGCGAGGGTGTCGACGTGGATGCGCTCGTCGTGGCCGTGCATCGTGCGCAGCTCGTCGGGGGTGAGCAGGAAGTGGGTGAGGCCGTAGGCGTGCACGCCGAGGGGGCGCAGGATCTGGCTGTCGGTGGTGCCCGGCATGATGAGGGGACCCACCGCGGCGTCCGGCCACTCGAGCTGCACCCGGCGCACGAGGGTCTGGTAGACGGCGTCGTCGGTGGGGGACTCCACCGCCGGCAGGTCCTGCAGCACCTCGAAGGACACGCCGTCGATGCCGTCGGTGAGCTCGTGCAGCTCGGCCATCATGTCGGCGCTGGTGGTGCCGGGGAGCATGCGGATGTCGAGCTGGGCCCAGACGCGGCTCGGGATGACGTTGGGCTCCTCGGCGCCGCCGAAGCCCGTGATGTTGATGGTGTTCGTGATGAGGGCGCGGCTGACGGGGTTGTCCATCAGGCGCCCGACGGCCAGGGACCGCACCAGCGTGGGGCTGCGCAGCACGGCCCCCGTGAGCCCGCCGGCCCGCTCGCCGATGGCGCCGAGCAACGTGTAGACCTCCGGGTGGAAGGTGGGCTTCGGCTTGCGGGCGCGGATGCGGTCGAGCGCCTGCACCAGCTTGGCGGGCGCGCTGTCGGGCATGGGGGTGGACCCGTGACCCGGCGGGCCGTCCACGTGCATGCGCAGCCAGAAGGATCCCTTCTCGGTGAAGGCGACGGCGAAGGTGGTGAGGCCGTCCACCAGGGCGCCCTCCACGCCCACGCCGCCCTCGTTCAGCACGTGGCTGCAGCCGATGTCGTCCCAGTGGTGGTCGGCGAGGAAGCGCACGCCGAGGTTGTCGACCTCCTCGTCGCCCACGGCGAGCAGCACCACGTCGCGCCGCAGCGGCACCCCGAGCCGCTTCAGCCACACCAGCGTGAGCAGCTCCACCACGCCGGTGCCCTTCATGTCGAGGGCCCCGCGCCCCCAGATGTAGCCCTCGTCGTCCACGGTGCCGCGGAAGGGGTCCTGCGACCAGTGCTCCGTCTCGGCCGTCACCACGTCGATGTGGGACATGAGGCAGAGCGGCGCCTCCTCGGGGTGCTCCGACCGCAGGCGCGCCACGAGGTTGCTTCGCCCCGGCGCGAACTCGTGTGTGGAGGCCTCGATGCCCTCCGACGCCAGGATGCTGGCCAGGTAGGCCGCCCCCAGGGACTCACGCCCCGGGGGGTTGGAGGTGTCGAGCGCGAGGTAGGCCGACAGCACCGACGTGGCCTCCTGCTTCGCCACCGACCAGTCGATCTGCTGGGCCCAGGCCTGCCGCTCCGGGTAGAGGTCCACGGGTGGCACGCGGTGGGTGCTGCACGGCGCCAGCAGCACGAGCGCTCCCGCCGCCGCCACGCCCGCTCCCCATCGCACCAGGACCCTGCTCGCCATGTCGCCTCGACCCTCGCCGCACCGCGCACGTCACGCCGTCGTAACGCAGCCCTCCCGGCCGGTGCGCGGCCCCGTCTGCATTGTCACCGCGGCCTTGCTGGTGGGCGCAGGCGCCTGCCGCCCGGTGGAGCAGGAGGGCGACACGCAGGTCACCCTCGACCGCCCCGACAGCAACTCCGATCTGCTCGAGGCCTGGTGGCTCGAGTACGAGAGCACCGACCTCGAGCGGATGGCGTCGCTCGCCCAGGCGATGGCCGAGGTGCTCGACGTGGAGGCGCTGAAGGACCGCGGCGCCTGGCCTGACGGCGAGCAGCGACGCTTCGGCGCCGCGCACCTCGACGTGGTCGACCTCTACGCCCCCCCCGACGACGACGGCAGCTGGAAGCGCCCCGACCCCGCCAAGGCCCGCCCCGTCTTCATCGCCACGCGCTACCGCTGCGCCCTCGACCAGCTCGCGCGCATCCTCGTGCACCGCGATCAGGACGCGCTCTACGACGACGCCTACGTCACCTACGCGCGCACCTGGAAGGGCGACGGAGACGCCTTCCTGCGCGGCGAGATCGACGACCTCGCCTGGACCTTCGACATGGTGGCCACCTACCCGGGCGCCGGCGAGTTCAACGAGTTCGCCGAGGGCCAGATCCGGCGGCTCCCGCTCCCCGAGGGCAAGAGCCCGGGCTGGATCGGCGACAGCTACCTCGCGAGCCGCGTCTGGCTCCCCTTCCCCGCAGCCCGCGAGAACGACGGCATCGACTTCGCCCAGGACTACCAGCTCGAGATCTACGTGCCGTGGGAAGGCGGCGACATCGTCCACCTCTACGGCATGTGGCGCGAGCTCGACACCCCCTTCGGCGACTTCGAGGGCGACCTCGTGTCCCGCCTCACCGTGAACAACCTCAAGTCCTGGGACGACCAGACCCAGGCCCTCTGCGACGAGGGGAAGCCGTAGGGGCGGGTTCGGCAGCCGCCACAGAGGCACAGAGGGCTCGGAGGCCGGCACGGAGGTGGGCGGGTGTGCGCCTCTGTGCCTCTCTGGGCGGGTTCCGCGGTGCCTTGGCTTGCGAGCGTCGAGGCGGGTCGCCGCCTTGGGGGCCGGCGGGTTGCCCCGCCACGCGGTGAGGCACGGAGGCTGTGCTCGTCGGGTCGGTCCAGGCTCCGTGCTTCCCTCAGTGACCTCTGTGCCTCTGTGGCGGCTGACGTCCCTCCCCTACTCCAACGCCACGACGTACCTGTAGACGAAGGTGGGCTCCACCTGGCCCTCGTTCCACTTCCAGTCGGGGCCGTCGACGTCGTTGCTGTAGCTGTAGATGGCCCAGTGGCCGTCGCCCAGGTCGAGGGCCTCGGGGAAGCAGGTGTCGCCGCGGCTGGGCAGGTCGAGGACGTGGTCGACGGTGCGGGTGGCCGGGTCGACGGTCCACAGGGCGCACCGCTTGGGGGCGTTCCAGTAGGCCACCTCGTTGAGCAGGGTCTGCTGCTCGAGGTCGTCGGTGGTGGGCTCCAGCTCGTAGCGTCCCTCGTTGGCCAGGTGACGGCGACCCACGAGCCACACGCGCCCCCCGCTGCGGAAGACGAGGGGGCTGTCGTACTTGCGGGGGTCGGTGCTGCAGGTCCAGGTGCCGAGCGCGTCGGCGGGGGCCGTGCAGATCTTGCTGCCGTGCCCGTCGGCGTCGCCGGCCTCGTTGCGGATGACGGCCACGAGGCTGCCGTCGTCGAGGATCACCGCGTCGACCTCGCTGCCGCCCCCGCGCAGCACGCCCGGCGAGGCCCCCACCGCGGGCTCCCAGGCGAGCCCGTCGTCGCTGGCCCACCACTGGATCTCGAGCTCGTTGTCGCTGGCGTCGTAGATGCCGGCGCCGCCGATGTAGCCGAGCATCGCCCACCGACCGGCCAGCGGCTTGATGCGCCAGGCGATCATGCCCTCGGGGCCGAAGGGCTCGGGCTCCGACCACACGCCGTCACCCTCGTACCGGGCCCGCAGGATGCCGCCGGGCTCGAAGTCCACCGCACTCGCCCCCAGCTTGGCCATGTAGATCCACAGGCCGTCGTCGGTGGGCACGAGCTGGGGCTCCCGCAGGTCGGTGCCCACGGCGAGCTCGCCCTCCGACCGCCAGGTGACCTCGTCCTCCGACGAGAGCACGAGCATGCGGGTCTTCGTGCTCGCGAAGTGCGTGGGCGCGGTGCGCACCGCCAGCCAGACGCGCCCGTCGTGCCGGATCACGTCGAGGTTGTTGTTCGCGTCGTTCGGGTCGACGCCGTCGGGCAGGCCCGGGCCGGGCACGATCGCGCGCACCTCCTCCAGGACCGCACGCGCGGGCAGGTCGGCGTCGACGCCGTCGTCGGGCGCCGTGGCACAGGCGGCGAGGAGCAGGCAGGGCGCGGCACGCATGGTCACCTCCCGGGCGAGGCAGGATCGCCGGCCACGACCGCCGCGTCAACGCACCCGCTGCAGCGGCGTGTCGCCGCGCACGTAGAGGGGATGACGCGGCGCGCCGAGGGCCGTCCACCCGAGCACCCACCAGGCGCCGTCCTCGAGGAGGGCATCGGCCTGCGGACCCCGTCCGTGGTTGCCCCAGGCCGCCACCCGCGTGCTGGCGACGGCCGCCGCGCGATCCCGCCAGAGGACGTTCGCCGGGCCCGTCGGGTGCCGGGCCGCGTGCAGGTCGGCGGGACGCGTGGCCCGCAGCCCGAAGAGGTTGGCCAGCAGCAGGCCGCCGTGCCCGGTGCGCTGCGCCAGGGCGATGCAGCGGCGGGTGGTGGGGTCGTCGCGCAGCGCGTCGGCGGTGGAGGGGTTCAACCCGACCACCAGCATCCACGGCGCGTGCCGATCCCACCTGCGGGCGAGCAGCCAGCGGTACCTGCCGCAGGGCGATCGCACGCACCACGACCGGCTGGCCTCCGCGCCGCGGTCGGGTATCATCCCGCCACCCTGGAGACGCCGATGTGGAGCCTGATCGCGGCCGTGACGCTGCTCGCGCACGCCGCGCCGCCCGAGCTCACCCCCACCACCGACGGGCGGGTCACGATCGACGCGCCCGCGGAGTGGAAGGTGCTGGTCAAGGACCGGCCACAGATGCACAACGTCACGATCTCCGGGGGCCTGTCCACCACGGTCACCCTGTACTGGTACCCCCTGCAGCAGGGGGTCACCCACGACCTGCTCCTCGACGTGCTCATGGAGACGGTGAACGACACGCTGCCCCTGGGCGAGGCCACCGAGCTGTCGCGTCACGAGGTGCCCGGCATGGACGACCGGGTGAACGCCAAGCAGCTGCACGCCGAGGTCACGGCGGGCATCGGACCCCTGGCGGTGACCATGAAGGTGGGCGCCGTCACGCTCATCGACCAGCCGGCCTCCCGCGTGGTGGCCGCCTTCCTCGTGGCCCCGCCGCCCACCTACGAGGAGCTCGACGGCATCGAGACGCTCACCACGATCGTGCGCAGCCTGCGGCTGTCGGACGATCCGCTGCGACCCATGCCGGCGTGGTGGTGGGGCGCCGAGCCCCCGGAGCTGCTGGCCGCGCCCCCGGCCCAGCCGTGACGGCACGCGCGATCGCTGCGGGCCTCACCGTGGCCTACCGGGGACGCACCGTGCTCGCCGACGTCGACCTCGAGGTGCGCTCGGGCGAGGTGCTGGGCCTGATGGGGCCCAACGGCGGGGGCAAGTCCACGCTGCTGCTGGCGCTGGCGGGCCTGATCCGACCCACGGCCGGCACGGTGTCCCTCGACGGCGTGCCGGCCCACCGCGCGGCGCTGGAGGCCACCGGGAAGGTGGGCCTCATCACCACGGTGCCCGGGCTGTACCCGCTGCTCACCGGGTGGGAGAACCTCGCCTTCTTCGGCGCGCTGTACGGCCTCGACGAGGCCACGGTGCGCACGCGGGTGGCGCCCTTCCTCGACGAGCTGGGCCTCACCGCGCGCATGGACCTCCCCGTGGGCACGGGGAGCTCGGGCATGCAGCAGAAGATCTCGCTGGCCCGGGCGCTGCTGATGGACCCCCCGCTGCTGCTGCTCGACGAGCCCACGGCCAACCTCGATCCGGTGTCGGCCGACGTGATCTTCCGCACGGCACGCGAGCACGCCGACCGCGGACGCGCCGTGGTGTGGGTCACCCACGACCTGCACGCCGCCGAGCGCATCTGCGACCGCATCGCGCTCGTGGCCGGCGGGATCCGGGCCATCCACGTGCTCGAGGGCGAGCGCACGGTCACGCGCCCCCGCCTGCTCGACACCTGGCGCGCCCACCTGCAGGACGAGGCCTAGGGATGCGCATCTTCCTCGTCGTGGTGCAGCGCGAGTTCCTCGAGGCCTTCCGCCAGAAGTGGCTGCTGGTCACCCTCACCGTCACCCTCGCGATCATCGCCATCGGCGCGCTGTCGCTCATCCACGCCATGCAGGCCTTCTCGGCCTCGGTGGACGGGAACCGGGAGCTCCAGTTCTGGTCGGAGGTGGCGGGCATGCCGCTGTCGGTCGAGACGCTGATCTCGGGCGCGGTGGTGGCGATGGAGCTGCTGGTCTTCAACCAGCTCATGTCGATGACCGCGGTGATGGCGGGCCACGCCGGCATCCACGACCGCCAGTGCGGCACCCTGCCCTTCCTCATGCTCGCACCGGTCCGGCGCTTCCAGCTCCTGGCGGGCAAGGTGGTGGGCGCGCTGTCGGTGCCGCTGGTGATCTACGTGCTCGTCGGCGGCACGGCGTCGGCCCTGGCCTCGATGGAGCCCCTCGCCGTGCAGACGGCCGGCGTGTACCTGCCGCCCAGCGGGGCCTGGATCGCCACCTTCTTCGTCACGGCCCCGGCCTGGTCGCTCGCCACGGGCGTGGTGTGCGTGCTCGTGAGCGCCGTGGCCCGCGACGTGCGCACGGCCCAGCAGGCGGCCTGGGCGCTGGTCTTCTTCGCCACCTTCGTCGGCAGTCCGCTGCTCGTGCTGCTCATGCCCTACGGTGCGGTGCTGCAGCTCGTGCTCGCCGCGGTGGTGCTCGGCGTGGCCCTCGTCGGGCTCGGCTTCGGATCCTGGCTCATCGGGCGTGATCTCACGCGCTGATCGGCTGGGCCGTCCCCGCGGGGTGCGGCGGGTTAGGCGCAGCCTTCCGGCCCTGCGGGGCCCTCGGAGGCACGGATGGACGCCAACACCAAGGTCCTGCTCCCCGACGCGAAGGACACGCGCGATGTCGACCTCGACAGCCTCCTGCTGCAGGAGCGCACGGTCTTCCTCGGCACGCAGGTCAACGCGGCGAGCGCGGGCAAGCTGATCCGCCAGCTGCTCTACCTGGCCCACGTCGACGCGAAGAAGCCCATCACGCTCTACCTGAACTCCCCGGGCGGCAGCGTGGTGGACGGCCTCGCCATCTACGACACGATCCGCCGCATCTCGCCCCCCGTCCACACCGTGGTGGCCGGCATGGCCGCGAGCATGGGCGCCATCATCCTGTCGGGCTGCGAGAAGGGCGAGCGCGCCATCCTCACCCACGGCGAGGTGCTGCTGCACCAGCCCCTGGGCGGCGCCGAGGGCCAGGCCACCGACATCGAGATCACCACCCGTCGCCTGCTCAAGATGAAGCAGATCCTCATGCAGATCCTGGCCGACAACACCGGGCAGCCGATCGACAAGGTCACCGAGGACTGCGACCGCGACTACTGGATGGGTGCCGAGGAGGCCCTGGCCTACGGCATCTGCGACAAGGTGCTCGCGTGAGGTCGGCGGGCGCGCTGGCGCTGCTCCTCGCGGCCTGCGCCGGCAGCACCGACACCGACACCACGGCCGACACCGACGGCGGCGCCTCGGAGTACGTCGGCCTCTGGAAGCTGTCGTCGGCCAAGGAGTCGGAGGACTGCCGCACCTACACCGACGAGACCTTCCCGCTGCCCTACCAGCGCATCGTGGAGAGCGAGGAGGTGCCCGGCGCCCTCGAGGTGCGCACCTGCACGGGCGCCGAGGACTGCCGCAGCTTCGCCAACGAGGACGGCATCTTCCGCTGGAACGCCGAGCTCGAGGTGTGGCGCTACCTCGACACCTTCGGTGTCTACAACGGCGACTCCTGCTCCCGCCGGGCCACCGAGCGCACGATCGCCTTCCGTGACGACGGCGCCCTGCGCATCGAGGGCCGCAAGGCCGAGGAGCCCCGCACCGACGCCGGCAGCGAGGATCAGTGCGACAAGTACGCCAAGAAGTGGGACCCCGACTTCGAGGACCTCGCGCCCCAGTCGCCGGGCTCCGCCGACGCCGGGATCTTCGCGTGCGAGCGCTGGATCGGCGACAAGGTGGCCGAGGCCGGCGGCTGATGTCGCCGGGTGGGGTCTCGCCCCGCCCCGGCGCACCACCTCGCGGCATCGCGTCGGCCGACGGCGCGCGCTAGGCGCTGCGGCCATGTCCGGCCTGCTCCTGCTGCTGGTGTTCGCCTGCCGAGGTCCCGTCGGAGAACCCCGACAGGCGCTCGTCGGTGATCGCGTGGTGGCGGTGACCCTCGCCGACGGCGAGCCGGCGCGTCCCCGGGCCTCGCTGCTCGTGGACGGACGCACCTGGTCGGACGAGCCCGTGGACCTCGCCTGGGCGTGGGTGGCCGACGAGGACGCCCTGTGGTCCCTGGACCCCGCCGCGTCCGACGCGACCGGCCCCGTGCCCACCCTGCCGGACCCGCCGGAAGGCGCCGGACGCATCGGGCTCGTGGCCACCTTCCCGTCGGGCCACGAGGCGCGCGCCCTGCTCGCGGTCACCGGCAGCCCGGCGGCGCCCCAGGTGCGGCGTGTCACCCACGCGCGCGTCCCCGGCCAGCCGCTGGAGGACGCCGAGGACGACGACCTCGCGCTGGAGGTGCGGGCCGCACGCCCCACCGAGCCCGCAGAGGTGGTGGCTCCCTCCTCCTGGACCCGGTTGCAGGCCCGGGTGCAGGGCGCGCCGGACGGCACCCGGATCCGCTGGATGGCCACGGCCGGCACCTTCCTCGAGCTCGACGCCACCACCGCCGACTGGGCCAGCGCCGACCTCGTCCTCGACGACCTCGAGACGGAGTCGTCGGAGCCCCTCCCGCCCGGGCCCGTCACCTTCGTCGCCCTGGCGAACGACCGTCAGGGCCACGGCGCCGTCCACGCCTTCGACCTGTTCGTCGGCGAGGAGCCCGCCGGCGCCAGGATCGGCGGGCGCTGGCTGCCCGCCGACGCGTCCCCCATGGCACCCACCTGGGCGTACGCGCGCCTCGAAGCCGACGACGAGGCCCCGCTGGGCCTTCGCCTGGTCGACGTGCAGCAGGTCTCCGACCCCGCGGCGACGGCGCCCGAGGTGCCCTGCGAGGGCGTGTCCGGTCCCTTCGATCCCCTGTGGCTCCTCCAGGGCGCCTGCCCGCGCGAGGCCCTCGACGGGGTGCGCGTCCTCGCTCGGATCAGCCCGTGATCGCCTGGCTCCTCGCGGCGGCGTGGGCGGGCCAGGTGGAGCTGGTGGTGCGCCAGCACGGCGACGCGGCGCCCCTGCCACGCGCCGAGGTGGTGGTGCAGGGCACGCCCGTGGCCCTCGACGCCCGCGGCCGGGCCACGCTCGAGCTGCCCGACGGCGTCGAGGCCACCGTGGTGCTCACGAGCCTCGACCACCAGGGCCAGACGCTCACCTTCACGCCGCCGCTCGACCAGCCCCTCGTCGTCTTCCTGAGGCCGCTCTCGGAGCCCGGCGAGATCGTGGTGGAGGCCTTCCGTCCCACCGCCGAGGTCACGCGCCACCACGTCGACGCCGAGATGGCCTACGAGACGCCCGGCACCTTCGACGACGCCGTGCGCCTCGTGCAGGCCCTGCCCGGCGTGAACGTGCAGCGGGAGTACAGCCCCAGCTCGGGCGACGTCTCGGTGCGCGGATCGCTCGCGGGAGACAGTCGTTTCTACCTGGATGGCATCGAGGTCCCCTACCTCTACCACTTCAACCAGTACGCCTCGGTCTTCCCGGCCAGCCAGCTCGACAGCCTCGACCTCTACCCGTCGGGCTACGGCGCCCGGTACGGCGACGCCACGGGCGCCATCGTCGAGGCGGTGAGCAAGACCGACCGTCCCGACGACATCACCGGGTCGGCGGGCATCAACCTCGTCACGGTGGGCGGGGACCTGCGGGCCCCGCTGCCGAAGGGCTGGTGGGTCTCGGCGGCCTTCCGGCGGTCCTTCCACGACATCGTGACGCAGGGCACCGACCAGTTCCCCACCTGGCCGCGCTTCTACGACTTCAGCGCCCGGGCCGAGCACGTGGGCGAGCGCACCACCGTGGGCATCTTCACCGCGGGGAGCGGCGACACCTATGGGCGCGTGCTCGGCGAGCTCGACGTGCTGGACCCCTACGAGCAGGAGGGCGTGCCCACGCTCGACTTCGGTCGCGACTGGCAGCTCCTGGGCGTGCGCGTGCGCTGGGGTCGCGGACGCTTCGTCACCGCCTTCCTGCACGACCTCGTGGCGGCCGACGTGTCGGAGGGAGGCCTGTACCGCAAGCGGTCGATGAGCCTGCCCACGCGCCTCGACGCGGACGGCACGGCCCTGTCGTGGCTGGACTGGGCCGTGGGCGGGGAGCTCCGGCCCGAGGTCACCCTCGTCGAGCTGGAGGACGCCGGCCGCTACGGTCCGCTCGTGGTGCGCGAGGCGGCCCCCCTGGCCTGGCAGGTCGCCGCCACCGACGCCACGCTCCCGCGCGTGCGCTTCCACGGCTACGGCGAGCTGCAGGCCAAGGCCGGCCCGGCCCGCTTCTTCCCCGGCGTGCGCGTGGGCATGGACAGCGTGGGCTGGAGCCCCACCATCGAGCCCCGACTCGCGGTGCGGGTGCGCGTGGCCGAGCAGACCGAGCTGCGCCTGGGCGGCGGACGCTACCAGCAGCGCCCCGAGACCGAGCAGCTCCTGGCCGACCCCGACCTGCCCACCACCGACGCCTGGTCGGCGGTGCTCGGCATCGACCAGACCATCGCGGGCCGCGTGGAGATCGTGGCCGACGGCTACGTGAAGGCGAGCCGCGACGTGGTCTGGCAGCCGGTGAGCGGGCGCCCCGTGGTGGCGGCCCACGGCCTCGCCTACGGCGCCGAGCTCACCGTGCGCTACCGCCTCCGCGACACCTTCTTCCTCTGGGCGTGGTTCGCCTACGGCCGCGCCCTGCTCCACGACGGCAGCGACGACGGGGACTGGTTCTCGTCGGATGCCGACCAGCCCTTCTCGGGCGGCGTGGTGGCCTCGTGGAACGTGCTGCCCGCGCTGCAGCTCGCCCTGCGCTACCGGGCGGCCACGGGCAACACCTTCACCGACGTGGTGGGCAGCCTGTACGACGCCAGCGACGACACGTGGGTGCCGCGGTTCGGCAACCCCAACGGCGCGCGGCTGCCGGACTACCACAAGATCGATCTGCGGGTGGCCTACACCTTCGCCTTCCGACGGTGGTCGCTGCAGCTGGCCGCCGACGTGTGGATCGTGCCCCCGCCGGCCACGGCGCTGTACCCCACGTGGTCGTACGACTACGGCGTCACGGACTACGTCCAGGGCCCCATCGTCCTGCCGCTCCTGGGGCTCCGCGCCACCTTCTGAGCGGGCGGGCCGGGCCCTGCAGCTTGCGCTGCCCGGCCTCGCGGAGGATGCTCCCCACGGACCGGGAGGGAGCGATGCCCAGGAGTTCACGCGAAGGGCTCGTCGACGCGACGAACGGCGACTTCGACTTCATGCAGGCCATCCAGGACGGCGTGGACGCCGTGTCGCGCAACTGGCTCACCTGGATCCTCGGGGGGGCCCTTGCCGGCATGGCCGTGGGCGCCTCGATCGTCGCCTGCATCGTCCCCGTCCTCGTGGTGGGGCCCGCGATCGCCTGGGGCTTCACCCGCTACGTGCTCGACACCCTCGACGGCGAGGCCGACTGGACGGTGATGTTCACCCCGCTGCAGCGGCTGGGGGACGTGTGGGCCCCGATGGCCGGGTACTTCGTGCTGATGGCCCTCATCGGCCTGCCGCCCACCATCGCCAACCAGGTGCTCGGCTTCGCGATGGACGCGCCGGCCGACCCGATGATGGCCGCTGCGGTCACCGGCGTGATGTCGATGATCTTCTCCCTGCTCTGGGGCTTCGTCACCGTGCGATTCCTGCCGTCGGTCTACCTGATCGTGGAGCGGAACCGGGGCCCCGTGGACGCCCTCGCCGAGGCCTGGGAGCTCACCGCCACCTGCTGGATCAAGCTCTACGTCTTCCAGGTGGTGATGTACTTCGCGATCTTCGCCGCCGTCCTGATGTGCATCCTCCCGGCGATCCCGGTGGGCATGGTGTTCACGGCCGCCCTGGCGTCGATCTACCGCCAGCTCACCGGTCCGCCTCCGCTGCCCACGGCATGAGCGCACGCGGCGTGGCGGATCGGATCCCGCAAGGACCTTGTTCGGAAGTGCACGACGCGTGTTCCGCCTCACGGCTTCCCAACCGGAGCCCAGGCGGGTACCCACCCCACAGGGGAGGGGGAACTCCCGTGGAGGCGAGCACGTGATCGACACCACGAAGCTCAAGATCGACGCGCTCACGGCGCGCCTCGACGATGCCTACCGGCGCATGTGGGGCAGCGCGGAGTCCGACGTCCCCGAGATCGTCAAGTGGGCGGTGCAGCTCGCCCTCGAGAACATCGCGCGGTCCGACGCGCTCTACCACGACGTCGACCACACCATGCTCGTCACCCACTGCGGCGCCGAGATCATGCGCTGCCGCCACCTCATCGAGGGCGGGGTCACGCCCGACGACTGGCTGCACACGGTGCTGTCGCTGCTCTTCCACGACATCGGGTACGTGCGCGGCGTCTGCCGGGGCGATCGCCCGGGCGGCTGGATCACCGGCACCGACGAGGAGCCCATCCGGCTGCCGGCAGGCACCACCGACGCGGCCCTGCGCCCGTGGCACGTCGACCGCGGCATCCGCTTCGTGCGGGAGCGCTTCACGGGCCACCCGCGCATCGACCCCGACGTGATCGCGCGGAACATCGACTACACGCGCTTCCCGATCCCCGACCTGGCCGAGTACGCCGAGACGAACAGCTACCGGGGGCTCGTGCGGGCCGCGGATCTCATCGGTCAGCTCGCCGACCCGTACTACCTGCGCAAGCTGCCCGCGCTCTTCCACGAGTTCGAGGAGACGGGCCTGCACACGGCGCTGGGCTTCCGCACCCCGTCCGACATGCGCTCGGGCGTGCCCGACTTCTACGCGAACCAGGCCCAGCGCTGGGTCACCGACGGCCTGGCCTACCTGGCGGTCACCGCGGAGGGCCGGCGCTGGATCGCCACCCTGCACGACCACCTGCACAGCGCGGCCACCCTCGCGCCGGACGCGCCCGCGTAGCGCGAGGCAGGCGGCGCACGGCGCACGCGATCAGTCCGGGCGACCCTGGAGGCTCACGGCGGCCGCGGGCACCGGCCCCACCAGCGGCTCCAGGGTGTCGGCCAGCTGCACGGCCACCTGGGTGCGCCCGTCCGGCGCCGTCCAGGTGAGCCACCGGCCCTCCCATGCCACCGGGCAGGGGCGGGGCAGCGCGGCCACGGCATCCTCCCGCACCAGCGCGCAGCGGGCCTCCACGGCACGCTCCACGTAGCGGCCTCCGCGGGGGCGGATGCGCACCACCAGCTGGTCGTCGGGCACCCGCAGCTCCACCTCCACGGTGGCGTCCACGCCGTCGAGCGGCAGGCGCGCCGCCACGGGCCCCTCCGCGGCCGATGCCAGCGGCAGGTCCAGGCGCACGGGACCTCCGCGGGGCGCGTCGGTCACCGCCTGCACGTGCAGGTGCACGCCCACCCCCGCCGCGTAGGCATCCGGCAGGAGGCCGTCGCTCACCACACGCGGGGACGCAGGCTGCCACGCCCCGGCCCGCGTCTGGCGCGAGACCTCGCGGATGGCGTCGACGAGGGCGTCGCGCTCCCCGTCGGGCAGGTCCTCCTCCGGCGCGAGCATGCCATCCCACGCCGCGGAGGGGTGCCAGGCGAGCAGGGCCGGCGGCGCCGCGCAGTCGGGGTGGACCCCCACCCCGCAGAGCGGCATCAGCCGCACGTCCGTGCCCACCACGCCCGGGTCGACGCGCCCGGTGTCCACGTCCACGTCCCAGGCGTCCCAGAGGGTGCGGGCCCGCGCCTTCCCGGCGTCGGCGTCGGGCTCCACCACCACCACCTGCCGGAAGGACACCCGCTGCAGCGTGCCCAGGTACACCAGGCGACCCGCGCGCACCTGGGCCGGCGACAGGTCGGTGGCCTCGGCCACGGCCTCCACCACGCGCCGCTCCACGGCCCGGAGCGATCGCGGCGTGGCCCGCCGCCCCGCGGTGCCCACCGTGGGCTCCCCGCAGCTCACCTGGGGCGCCGCACCGGGCCGGTCGGTGGGCAGGTTGATCTCGCAGCGCAGCCCGGCCACCGGCAGCCCGTCCACGGTGAACCAGTGCCGCGGGGTGTCGACGTGCTCCACCACCGCGTGCGTGCGCCACGGCGCGAGCTGCTGCCAGTCGCTGTGGGCGGGTTCGGCGGGTCCGGCGTGGGCGACGGCGGCGAGCACGAGGGACGCGATCACAGGGGCAGCTCCTTGGTGCCCTGGTAGGGACCGCGGGCGACGGTGAACCAGGCCCGCCCACGGTGGCGCGCCATGGCCCGGTCGAGGGCCTCGGTCAGCGCGGCGACCGAGGCGGTGCGCACGCCGTCGACGCCCAGGATGACGTCACCCACGCGCAGCCCCGCGGCGACCCAGCTGCCCTCCCTGGTGGCCTGCGTCACCTGCAGCCCGCCCTGCACCGGCTGCACCTGCACCCCCACGCCCTGGGCGAGGCGCACCGCTCCGATGCCCGCGCCGACCTGCGCCGCCACCACGGCCAGCTCCTCGGACCGATCGCCGCGGAGCACCTGCAGCCGCACGGTGACGCCGGGACGACGCTCGGCCAGCCGGGCGTTCAGATCCGCCCGTGTGAGGATCCGATGCCCGTCGAGCTGTCCCACCAGATCCCCTGGCCGGAGACCCGCGCGCGCCGCGGGGCCGCCGGGCTCCACGCGCTCGACGAGCAGCGCCCCGGCCGCCCAGGCGCCGCCCAGCCGGCCGCGCCCCACGTCCGCGAAGGTGGCGCCCAGCCACGGCACCTGCACCTCGCCGTAGGCCAGCAGGTCGGCGGCGATCTTCGTCGCGCGGTTCACCGGGATGGCGAAGCCCACCCCCTCGGCGGAGGCGTGGATGAAGGTGTTGATGCCCACCAGGCGGCCGTGCAGGTCGACGAGCGCCCCGCCGGAGTTCCCCGGGTTGATGGCCGCGTCGGTCTGCAGGTAGGTCTGCACGGGCCCCTGCCCCACCGGCACGTCGCGTCCGGTGGACGACAGCACGCCCGTGGACACCGTGAGGCCGAGGCCCAGCGGGTTGCCGATGGCGATCACGGTCTCGCCGAGCAGCAGGTCGCTCGAGTCGCCCAGGGCGATGACGGGCAGGTCGCTCGCGCCCCGGAGCTGCAGCACCGCCAGGTCGAGCTCGCCGTCCTGGGCGAGCACGTCGGCGGCGAAGGCCCGCTCGTCCTGCAGGTGCACCTCCACCCGCGTGGCGCCGTCGACCACGTGGGCGTTCGTGAGCACCAGGCCCCGGCCGTCGATGATGACGCCGCTGCCCTCGGATGCCCGTCGCTCCTCGCGGAAGAAGCGGAAGGGCGAGTCCACGCGCACCTCCACCTTCACCGTGACGACCGCGGGCGTGGCGCGCTCCACCGCCTCCACCACGGGCGTGCGACGGACGTCGTCGGCCGGCACGGCGTGCGCGACGACGGGGAGGAGGAGGACGGCGAGCAGGGCGAGGGTGGGTCGTGACATGGCGGAAGCCGTAGAACCCACGTCCCCACCCGTCAATGCCGCGGACACCCACGGGAGCAGTCTTGACACGTCCACGCCTGTCGGGCCGATCATTCGTGTGCTACATCAGGGGCGTCGCGAGGATCGCCATGGACCGCCGAACGTTCCTGCTGGCCTCGTGCGGCACCGCGGGAGCCCTGGCACTGCCCTGGGCTGCAGGCGCAGCCGACGGTCCGCTGCACGTGCTGTACCCCGGCTCCACCACCCAGGCGGAGGCCGAGGAGCTTCGTGACACGGTGGCCGGCATCCTGGGCCCGGCGGTCGCCGCCCACCTCCGCGTGGTGCACCGCGGCGACGCCTACGCGGTGATCTTCGATCGCAGCCACCTCGACCACGGCGACGACGCCGGGCGGGCCGCCGAGGTCGCCGCCCACCACGAGCGCCTGCTCGCCGCCGCCCTCGACGCCGACGGTCCCCTCGCCCTGGTGGTCGGCGGCGGCGAGGTGGCCAGCACCTGGAACGTCCGCTACGGCGAGACCGTGCCCTCCGAGCAGCGGGAGGCCCTCAGGCAGCGCTTCGATGCCGTGGCCCGCATGCTCGGCAGCGGCGTGGCCAAGTCGCTCGCCGTGGAGGAGCTCGCCGAGGGCAGCCGCCTGCAGCTGATCTATCGGCGGCAGGGCGATCGGGCCGGCACCGTGCGCGTGGCGGCCCACCACGCCGGTCTCCTCGCGCGCCAGGGCATCTCCGCCGAGGCGGTGCCCGAGGGCTACGCCGTCATCGCCTTCGACGGCCGCTCCGCCGACGCCCCTGGCGCCACGCCCGCGCCCGCCGACACGGGCCACCTCCTGCCGGCCTCGGTCGACTCCGACCTTCGCGAGGCGATCAACGGCTACATCCAGGACCTGCGCGGGCGCGGACGCATCGCCAGCGTCGAGCGCACCTCGTGGGTGGTGCACGACCTGTCCGCCGACCGCACGCTCGCCGCCATCAACGCGTCGGTGCCCATGCAGGCCGCGTCGATGATCAAGCCCTTCGTGGCGCTGGCCTTCTTCCACCGCGTGGAGCGGGGCGAGCTGGCCTACGGGCCGGTGTCCCGCGACCACCTCGAGAAGAGCCTGCGCGACTCCTCCAACACGTCCACGAACTGGCTGCTGGAGCGCGTGGGAGGCCCGCGCGCCTGCCAGCGCATCCTCGAGAAGCACTTCGGCCAGATCGCCGAGCAGGTGGCGGTGGTCGAGTACATCCCGTCGGGCGGGCGCACCTACCTCAACCTGGCCAGCGCCAACGACCACGCGAGGCTGCTGCGCGCCCTGTGGCTCGACGAGCTCCCCGGCGCCGGCGAGATCCGCCGCGCGATGAACCTCCCCTCGGGCAACCGCCTGTACACCAACGTGCCCGAGATCCCCGTGGGCACCGAGGTCTACAACAAGACGGGCACCACCGCGCGCTGCTGCGGCGACATGGGCATCCTCGTGGCGCGCACCCGGCGCGGCGAGCGCATCCCCTACATCGTGGTGGGGGTCATCGAGCGCGATGACCGCGTGCGCAGCAGCTACGGCTCGTGGATGCACAGCCGCGGCGACGTGATCCGCGGCGTGAGCGGCCTGACCTACCGCTACCTCAAGACCCAGTACGACCTCGCCTGACGGCGGCTCCGGACGCGGTGCCCGGGGTCAGGCCGCGACGTGGGCCTCGAGCACCTTGAAGCCGCCCTCTGTGGTGACCGGGCGCACCCGGGCGAAGGCCTCGCGCAGCGCGGCCTCGTAGGGCAGGTGGCGGTTGGCCACGAGCCAGCAGACGCCACCGGGACGCAGCGCCTCGGCGGCCCGGCGCAGCACGGCGCGTCCGAGCTCGGGGTCCTCCCGTCCGCCCACGTGCAGCGGAGGGTTGGTGACCACCGCGTCCAGGCCCCAGACGGGCCAGCGGGCCGTGGCGTCCCCCCAGTGCGCCCCGAGGACCCGCCCGGCGTGACGCTCCGCCAGGGTCCGCTCCGCGAGCGCGAGGGCCCGCGCGTCGGCCTCCAGCAGGTGCACGCCCTCCACCTCGGGACACCGCGCCAGGAGCAGGTCGGACAGCACGCCATGCCCGGCGCCCGCGTCGGCCACGCGACCCGCCAGCGTGGGGGGCAGGGAGGCGGCGAGCAGCGCCGTGCCGGCGTCCACCCGCTCCCAGGAGAAGACGCCCGGTCGGGTCCACCGCCCGTCGGCGTCGCGCCGTGGCGCCGCCGCCTCCAGCCACCGCCGGGCGAGCTCGTCGCCGCCTGACCCCTCGCGCGTGGCCCAGGCCACCCGGCAGCGCGCCTTCACGTCGACCTCGACCTCGTGACCCGCCAGCTCCGCGAGGGCCTGCGGCCACCGCTTGCCCCCCTCGCGCGCTGGCGCACACACCACGAGCTGGCCGCCGTCGCGCAGGGCGAGCCAGCCCTCGGCGAGGCGCCCCAGGCCCGCGTCCACCTGGCGGTCGGGGAGCACCAGCACCGCGGCGAGCCCGGCGAGGTCCCCCGTCTCCTGCTGCACCTCGTGACCCGCAGCGGTGAGCGTGAGCGCCCAGGGTGCGAAGGGCTGCACCGCACGCAGCCGCGGGCCCACCAGGCGAGCGAGGTCCGGGTGGGCGCGGGCCCCCAGGAAGCCCACGTGGTCGCCCTCGGCGAAGACCGGAGGCGCGGCGCGCCAGGGTCGGAGCAGCACGTCGGTGGCGTCGTCCACGGCGGGCTCCGTCGCACTCGGTGGCAGGGCATCCACCCCGCCGACCTGCCCGGGTTACGGCGCGCGGTCCCCGAGGAGGTCGCCGTGGCCGTACCCGTCAAGCACGTCCTGCGCCAGGGAGAGAACCTCGGCGTGATGGCCCGCGCGGCCCGCGCCGCCCTCTTCCCCCGCACCCGTGGCGGAGGCCCGCTCGAGACCCCCACGCCCCTCGTGGTGCGCACCCAGGCCCCGCCGCCGGCCGACCTCGTCGCCGACTACGTGCGGCACGTGGGCGGCACCCCGAGCGCCTGGCGCGGCCGCGTGCCCCACCACCTGTTCCCCCAGTGGGCCTTCCCGCTGATGAGCGAGACGCTCACCCAGGTTCCCTACGACGTGAGCAAGCTGCTCAACGGCGGCTGCACGATCACCGCGAACGCGCCCCTGCCCGCCGACCGCCCCTGGCGCCTCACCGCCTGCCTGTCGGAGGTCGACGACGACGAGCGCCGGGCCATCTTCACCCAGCGCATCACCACCGGCCCCGAGGACGAGCCCGAGGCGCTCGTGGCCGAGGTGCGCGTCATCCTGCCCAAGCACAGCAAGGGGCCGAAGGGGCCCAAGCCCCCGCCGCAGGTGGTGCCCGTCGACGCCCACGAGCTGGCCTGGTGGCGCCTCCCCGCCACCGCCGGTCGCGACTTCGCCGTGCTCACGGGCGACTTCAACCCCATCCACTGGATCCCCCCCGCGGCCCGCGCCGCCGGCTTCAAGCGCTGCATCCTGCACGGCTTCTCCACGCTGGCCCGCTCGATCGAGGGCCTGCGCGCGGCGCGCTTCCAGGGCGATCCCGACGCCTTCTCCCAGGTGGACGCGCGCTTCGCGCGTCCCGTCCTCCTCCCCGGCGAGGTCGGCCTCTACGTCGACGACGCCACCCGGTCCTTCTGGGTGGGTGCGGCGCACGGTGCGCCCGCCGCCCTGCTGGGCTCCTTCGTCCCCCGCGGAGCGTGAGCGATGTCCGACTTCCTCGTCGAGCTGGGGGCCAACCCCACCGCCTCGAACCTCATCAAGCGCCTCGGCCTGCCGCTGCCCATGCCGCAGCGCCTCGACCGCGGGAAGGGCCCGTGGCCCGAGCGCCCGCTCGAGGGCAGGACCGTGGTGGTGGGCGCCGCCGTCGACCAGGTGCAGTGCTTCGACGTGCTGGCGCCTGCGCTGGCCGAGGCCGGCGCCGCCCCGTTCGTGCAGGGCCCCACGGGCGGTGCCTGGAGCGCCGCGGCCGAGGCCTGGGGTCGCCCCGTCACGCCGCTCGAGCCGGGCGCCTGCCCCGAGGGCCGCATCGACGCCCTGGTCTTCGACGCCACCGGCGCCGCCACGGTCGACGACCTGCGCGCGCTCTTCCACTTCGTGCAGCCCCGCATCGGGCAGCTCGCGAAGCACGGCCGCGTGGTGCTCATCGGCCGTGACCCCGCCGAGACCACCTCCCTCGCCACCGGCGCCGCCCGTCGCAGCCTGCTGGGCTTCGTGAAGAGCCTCGCCAAGGAGATCGGCGGCAAGGGCGCCACGGCCAACGTGATCACCGTGGCCAAGGGCCGCGAGGCGGCTCTGGCGCCCACGCTGCGCTGGCTGCTCTCCCCCCGCTCCGCCTTCGTCACCGGTCAGGAGCTGGCGCTGCGCTCCAAGGTGAAGGCCCCCACCACCGTGCCCACCACGCGTCCGCTCGAGGGCAAGGTGGTGCTCGTCACCGGTGCGGCGCGCGGCATCGGCGAGGCCACGGCCCAGGCGCTGTCCCGCGAGGGCGCCCACGTGCTGTGCCTCGATCGTCCCGCCGACGCCGAGCCCCTCGCCGCCGTCGCCCGTGCCGTGGGCGGCACCCCGGTGCTCGCCGACGTCACCGCGCCCGACGCCGCGGCCACCATCCTCGCCGCCGCCGAGGCCCAGGGCGGCCTCGACGTCATCGTCCACAACGCCGGCGTCACGCGCGACAAGACGCTCGCGAAGATGGACGACGCCCGCTGGGACCTCACCCTCGACATCAACCTGCGGGCGGTGCTCGAGCTCACCGAGGCGCTGGCCCCCCACCTGCGCGAGGGCGGCCGCGTGATCGCCCTGTCGAGCGTGGCCGGCATCGCCGGGAACTTCGGCCAGGTGAACTACACCACCTCGAAGGCCGGCGTGATCGGCTTCGTGGAGACGGCGGCGCCCAAGCTCGCCAAGCAGGGCATCACGGTGAACGGCATCGCGCCGGGCTTCATCGAGACCCGTCTCACCGCGGCCATCCCGGTGGCCACGCGCGAGGCCGGCCGTCGCCTGTCGGCCCTGGCCCAGGGCGGTCAGCCGATCGACATCGCCGAGGCGGTCACCTTCCTGGCCACGCCGGGCTCCTGGGGCCTGTCGGGCACCGTGCTCCGCGTCTGCGGCGGCGCCTTCCTCGGCGCCTGAACCTCCCCCACGCGGGGGAGCCCGCTCCTCCGCTCCCCCGGGGGCCCCGCCCCCGACGGTCTCCGAGGCCCCCATGAACTCCTCCCGCCCCCGCGCCGTCGTCGTCGACGGCGTCCGCACGCCCTTCGTGCGCTCCTTCGGCGCCTTCCTCGACCTCGACGCCATCGAGCTGGGCAAGCTCGCGGTGGCCGCGCTGCTCGACCAGACCGGGCTCGACCGCACCCTGGTGGACGCGGTGGTGTGGGGCGGCGTGGTGCTGCCCGCCGGCGCGCCCAACGTGGGCCGCGAGATCGCGCTGGACCTGAAGCTGCCCCCGTCGGCCGAGGCCTACACGGTCACCCGCGCCTGCGCGAGCGGGCTGCAGGCGGTCACCAACGCCGTGGCTGCCGTGGAGCGGGGCGAGGCCGACGTGATCATCGCCGGCGGCGCGGACTCCACCTCGAACGCCGCCATCACGCTGCCGCCCACCTTCGTCCGCAAGGTCGGCCCGGTGGCCATGAGCGGCAAGTCGAGCGTGCAGGACTACTTCCGCCTGCTCTTCGAGCTGGACCCGGTCCGCGACCTCATCCCCTCGAAGCCCGCCATCGCCGAACGCAGCACCGGCGAGCTCATGGGCGAGTCCTGCGAGCGGATGGCGGAACGCAACGCCATCAGCCGCGAGGCCCAGGACGCCTTCGCCGCGGCCAGCCACCACAAGGCCGCCGCCGCCATCGCGTCGGGGCGCTTCGACCGCGAGGTGGCCGCGGTCACCGTGGGCCGCGGCACCCGCATCTACCGCGACGAGCTGGTGCGCCCCGACACCAGCGTCGAGAAGCTCGCGAAGCTGCGCCCCGCCTTCCGCAGGGGCGGCACGCTCACCGCCGGGAACTCGTCCGCCCTCACCGACGGCGCCGCTGCCGTGCTCATCATGCGGGAGGACGTGGCCAGGGCGCTGGGCTTCACGCCGAAGGCCGCCTTCCGCAGCTGGGCCTACGTGGGCGTCGACCCGGCCGACCAGCTCCTGATGGGTCCGGCGATCGCGATGCCCAAGGCGCTGGAGCGCGCCGGCATGCAGCTGGGCGACGCCAGCCTCGTCGACATCCACGAGGCCTTCGCGGCCCAGGTGCTGTCGGTGCTGAAGATGCTGGGCAGCAAGGCCTTCGCCGAGCAGCGGCTGGGCCGATCGGCCGCGGTGGGCGAGGTGGACCCCGGCCGCCTGAACGTCCACGGCGGCAGCGTGTCGCTGGGTCACCCCTTCGGCGCCACCGGGGCCCGCATGGTCACCACGATGGCCAACGAGCTGGCGCTGGGCAAGGCCGAGACGGCGGTGCTGGGCATCTGCGCAGCGGGCGGACTCGGCGCTGCGGCGGTGATGGAGGCCGTGTAGGCCTCCCCGCGCGCGCGAATCCGATCGCGACCCTGGGCCACCTGCCGCTATCCTCCCCCCCTGGAGGGAGGATGGCCTCGACCACCCGCGCCCGGCTGGGCCTCGCGCTGCCCCTGCTCCTCACGGGCTGCGACTGCGTGTGCCCCGCCCTCCAGGGCAGCCACACCGTGCACGCCGACGTGGTCTTCGGCCCGGCGCGACCGGGCACGTGGCACCTCACGCTGTCGCGCGGCGCCTGGGAGGTCGCGTGCACCTTCCAGGTGGAGGCGATGGGCCGGGTGCCCACCTCCGAGCAGGTGCGCTGCGACGCCGAGGACTACGCCCTCGCCTTCGACGTGTCGTGGGACGACGGCTCGGACACCGGCGTGCCGGAGCTTCGCGCCGGGACCCGCGCCGGCGAGCAGGACGGCCCCTCCGCGTACGCGCTTCGCCTCACCTTCGATGCGCCGGGGATCGGGGCCCCGCCCGAGGGCACGCTGGAGGTGGAGACACGGACGGTCCGACGGGATGCGCAGGGCGAGGTGGCGTTCGAGGACGCGACCCCCTCGCCCGCCACCGCCACGCGCGAGCAGGTGGGAGGCGACTGCTGCTTCGTCCTGGACCACACCCTCGACGTCCGCGTGGTCCTCGGCCTCGGCGAGTCCACCGACGCCCCCTGACCCGCCGCCTGCCTCGTGGGGCGTCCGTGGCGCGCGCGTGTCGCGCCACGGAGCCGCCGACGATGCCGAGGAGGTGACTCGAACACCCGACCTGCTGATTACGAATCAGCTGCTCTACCGACTGAGCTACCCCGGCGGGCCCCGGCCGGTAACCTGAGCACCGGGCTCGTCAACCCCGGCGGACGGGGCCTGTCAGCGCGGCGACGACGCCCTCTCCGCGGGCGGTGATCGGCTTGCGCACCACCAGCCGACGACCCGCTTCGCGCCCCGCCCCGTGGCTGCCCTCGTGCACCACGCGCGTGCGCCGGGTGCGCAGGCCCCGAGGGAAGCGGCCGCGCACGAAGGCGTCCAGACCGGGGTCGCCTCGCCACACCAGCCCCCGCGCCTCGGCCGCCACCTGCTCCCCTGCGAGCTGGTCGCGGTAGCCCAGGACGAAGCCCTCGAGGAAGCGGTGCTGCTCGGCTCGACCGCTGCCGCGTCCGTGCTGGCGCCAGGCCAGCGTGGCCGCGCGCTCCACCACCTCGAAGACGTGGACGGCGATCTCCACGCCGTCGGCGCTGCCCGCCAGCTCCAGCGCCTTGCCCGCGCGCCCCTGCCGCACGTCGTAGGCGGGCACGAAGGTCACCTGCACGAAGAAGTGCTGGGCCAACAGGCCCGCCAACAGGCTGAGGTGCTTGGGCCAGCGGGTGCGCACCGGGCCGGCCTGCCGCACGATGCAGCGCGGCGCGACGCCGGCGTCCACCTGCTCCACCCGGTGCTCGAGCATCAGCGCGTAGGCCTTGGCGGCGGCGGCGCGGGCCTCGGCGGGCTCGGGGCTGTCGGCGAGCGCCAGGAGCTTGCGGATGCGGCGCACGATGCGCGGCTCCTCCACGTCGGCGGGGCGCACGGGCTGCCCGGCGCCCGCGTCGATGCCCCGCTCCGCGCACACCCGGCGGAAGGTGGGCCCGTGGGGTCCCTCGCCCCGCACGCCCAGCACCTCGTCGACGTACTGGTGGGCCATCTCGTGCTCCAGCACCGCCACCACCTCGCACCACGGTCGATCCGCCACGAGCGACCACGACAGCTCGAGGGCCCGTGGCGAGGAGGTCCAGCGTCCCAGGTCCCGCTCGCGGGACGCCAGCCCCAGCACCGGGCGCACGAGGCGTCCGCCGAAGCGCTCGGCGTTCACGCGATCGTAGACCCGCCAGAGCTCCGACAGCAGAGCGGCCTCGGCGCCCGCCTTCACGGGCTTCCCCCCGCGCGGAGCAGGGGCGCGACGGCCTCCAGCAGCGGAAGGTCCGCGGGCGCCCACGTGAGCGTGGCGAGGCCCTCGCGGTCCACCCAGGCCACGGCGTCGTGGTCGGTGAGCACGGGCTCGTCGGCCGTGGTGCAGGCCAGCGCGACGAGCCGGATGGCCACGTCGCCGTAGTCGTGCACGGCCTCGGCGAGGTGCGCGCCCACCACCACCGTCAGGCCGAGCTCCTCCGCCAGCTCGCGCGCCAGCGCATCGGCGTCGCTCTCGCCCGCCTCCACCTTGCCCCCCGGCAGCTCCCAGAGCCCCCCGCGGGCCAGGTCGGGGCGACGCCGGCAGGCCATCACCCGCCCCTCGCGCACCACCGCCGCGGCCACCACCCGCACCACCTTCACGGCTCCTCCAGCACCAGCCGGCAGGTCCCCGCCTCGAGCAGCGCGAGGGAGGCCTCCAGGTGCAGTCCGTGGCACACCGGCGTGACCGCCGCCACCTCGCGCACGCGCGCGAGCCCCCGCGACCGCAGGCGCGCCTCGCCCCGCGGGTCGCCCTGGAGTCGCTTCACCTCGGCGCCCGCCACCTGGATGAGCCCCTGCAGCAGCGCGCGCAGCGGATCCGAGGGTGGCACCTGACGCCAGATGCCCTCCCACGCCTCGTGGGCCTCCCACGGGAAGCCCTGCTCGAACAGCTCCACGCCCCAGCGCCAGGCGTCGTCGGCAGCCGGGTCACCGGCCTGCCACGCGGCGGCCCGGGGCGCGTCCCCGCCCTGCCAGGCGTGCCCGTCGGGGTGGCGGAAGGGATGGGGCGAGCGCCCCGGCACGAAGGCGTAGGGCGGCAGGGGGCGCGCGCTGCGACGGGGAGGCCTCATGGCCACGCACCGGCCCCGATCAGGGGCAGGCCCCCTCCGCCGTGAGCACCTCGTCGGCGCGCCGGAAGATGTCGTTCGTGGCGCTCTTGACCGTGGCGAGCTGGGTCTCCTCCTCCACGGGGATGCCCACGATGTAGAGCTCGGTCTCGTTCCACAGGGTCTGGATGCGGAGCGCGGTGTCGCCGCCGAGGTCGATCCACACGTCCGTGCTGTAGGACTGCCAGAGCGCGTTGCCGCCCTCCCCGTCGTCGGCCTCCCAGGAGCGATCGAACCACGAGCGGGCCAGCATCGCCGTGCGCGGCGTGCCGTCGTCGAGCTCGTACTCCAGCAGGCGGAAGTTCTTGTAGAGCACGAAGTCCGCCGCGAAGATCGCGTTGGCACGCCGGGCATCACTGACGGTGATCAGCTCGGTGCAGCTGCCGTCGGCGAAGCAGGAGGGGTCGTCGACCTCGGGGAAGCGACGGACGTACTCGGTGGCCGTGGGCTCGATGGGCACCTGGTCCACCCGGGTCTGGAGCTCGGCGTGGCAGCGCACCGGGAAGGAGGACCGGTAGGCGACGGCGAGCCCCGCCGCGTTGGAGAGGGGCCGGTCAGGGCGCCGGGGCAGGCTCTCGACGTCGTCGTCGGTGAGGTCGTCGAGCGCCCAGGACCGCTCCTGCAGCCCCGTCTCGACCTGCACGCCCCGGCCCTCGTCGGCCTGCTCCAGCAGGAAGGCCTCGAGGTTCACCAGGCCCGCGGACGGCACCCGCGGGTCTTCGTCGGGTTGGGCGTGGAAGAGGTAGCGGGTGAGCTCGTTCAGGTCGTCGGGCGCCGGAGGAGGAGGCACGCAGGCCCCCGCAGCCAGCCCGACGGTGGCGAGCAGGACGTGGTGGCGCGTCATGTCGGCTCCGTGGGAGGGCGGGAGCCTAGCACGCGCCCTCCACCGCACCGTCACGGACAGGTCAGGGCGTGACGGCCTGCACAGCCGGGCTAGGTCCGGTCGTCCGCGCGGAGCGTGCAGGTGACCTGGAGACCCGTCGACCTCGACCCGGTCGCGCTCGTCATGGTGGGCAAGCCCGCGCGCGGCAAGACCTACACCGCGCGCCGTCTCGCCCGGTACACCAACTGGCTCGGCTACCGCAGCCGGGTGTTCAACGTGGGCACCTACCGGCGGGAGCGCCTCGGTGCGGGCCAGCCCGCGAGCTTCTTCTCGCCCGACAACCGCGAGGGACGCGCGGCCCGCGAGGCCATGGCCGAGGCCGCCGTCGACGACCTGCTGGCGTGGCTCGTGGCCGATGGCGAGATCGCCGTGCTCGACGCCACGAACTCCACGCGCCGCCGCCGGGCGTGGATCCGCGGGCGCTGCGAGGCCGCGGGGGTGCAGCCGGTCTTCGTGGAGGTGGTCTGCGAGCGCCCCGAGGTGATCGCCCGCAACGTCCGCGAGGTGAAGGTCGACAGCCCCGACTACGTCGGCCGCTCCAAGGACCACGCCATCGAGGACTTCTTCGCGCGCATCCGCGAGTACGACCGGGTGTACGAGACCCTCGACCCCACCCACGACGCCGACGTGTCGTACGTGCGGCTGATCGACATGGGCGAGCGCATCGAGCTGAACCGGATCGAGGGCTTCCTCCCTGGACAGCTCGTGGTGTTCCTCATGCACCTCCACGACCTGCAGCGGCCGGTCTACCTCACCCGCCACGGCGAGAGCCTGTTCAACGTGGAGAACCGCATCGGCGGCGACCCCGACCTGTCGCCCGCCGGCCAGGCCTACGCGGCGAACCTCCGCAGCTGGGTGGCCGAGCACCTCCCCACGACCCAGCCGCTGACGGTGTGGACGAGCACGCTGCGTCGCACCGCCCAGACCGCCCAGGGCCTCGGGCGCGCCACCCGGGCGTGGAAGCTCCTCGACGAGATCGACGCCGGCGACTGCGACGGCTGGACGTACGGGGAGGTGGCCGAGCGGATGCCCGCCGACTTCCACGCCCGCAAGGCCGACAAGTTCCGCTACCGCTACCCGCGCGGCGAGTCCTACCAGGACCTCATCGCCCGCCTGGAGCCGGTGGTGCTGGAGCTGGAGCGGCAGCAGGAGCCGGTGCTGGTGATCGCCCACCAGGCCGTGCTGCGCGCGCTCGTCTGCTACCTCGTGGGCTCGCCGCCCGAGCGCAGCCCCTACGTGGAGGTGCCGCTCCACACCGTGCTGCGCATCACGCCGGGCCCCTACGGCAGCGAGGTCGTGCACCTGCCGCTGGGGCCCGTGCCCGCGCACCCCGCGGCCCCGTGAGACGCACGGCACGCCGGACGCTGCTGCCCGGCATCGCCCCCGAGGCCGTGTGGCGCTGGCACGCACAGCCCGGCACCCTGCGTCGCCTGCTCCCCCCCTGGCAGCGGGTGGACCCGATCCGGATCCCTCAGGCACTGGCCGAGGGATCCGAGGCGATCCTCCGACAGCACCTGGGTCCTGCGCGGATCCGGTGGCGCTCCGTGATCACTCAGGCGACGCCTGAGCGATCCTTCGAGGACGTGGCGGTCCAGGGGCCCTTCGCCCGCTGGCGTCACCGCCACGCCTTCGCGCCGCACGCCGAGGGCACCGAGCTCCAGGACGAGATCCACTGGGCGCTCCCCGGGGGCGTCGCAGGCGACCTGGTCGCCGGACGGTGGGCCGAGGAGGAGCTCCTGCGCATGCTGCGCTGGCGCCACGCCGTGACGCGGCTGGACCTGGCCCGCTGGGCGGCGCTCCACCCGGGCCGGTCGCTCCGCGTGGCCGTCACCGGCGCCAGCGGTCTGGTGGGATCGGCCCTCTGCGACGTGCTGCGCGCAGGCGGCCACGAGGTGGTCCCTCTGGTGCGCCGCGCCGCGCTGGCGGGCGAGCTGGCCTGGGACCCGGCCCGCGGCCAGCTCGATCCCACCGCGCTCGAGGGCCTCGACGGCGTCGTGCACCTCGCGGGCGCCCCCATCGCGCAGCGCTGGACGCCCGCAGGCCGCGAGGCCATCGTGCGCAGCCGGGTGGAGGGCACCACCACCGTCGCCCGCGCGCTCGCGACCTGCCGTCGGCCTCCCCCGGTGCTGGTGAGCGCGTCGGCCGTGGGGGTGTACGGCCACCGCCACGACGCGGTGGACGAGGACGCCGCCGCCGGTGCGGGCTTCCTCGCCGACACCGGGCAGGCGTGGGAGGCGGCCGCGCAGCCGGCGCGCGAGGCCGGCCTGCGGGTGGTGCACCCCCGCATCGGCATCGTGCAGTCCGCCCGCGGCGGCGCGCTCGGCGTGCTGCTCCCGCTGGCCCGTCTCGGACTGGCAGGCCGCCTGGGCACGGGGCGCCAGGCCCTCCCCTGGATCGCGCTGGACGACCTGGTCTGGGTGCTGATCACCGCGCTGCTCGACAGCCGCCTGGAGGGTCCGGTGAACGCGGTCGCGCCCGAGCGGGTCGACCAGGCCACGCACGCCGCCACGCTCGCACGCGTCCTGCGCCGTCCCCTCCAGCTGCCCGCACCCGCGCTGGCCGTGCGCGCCCTGCTCGGTGAGAGGGGGCAGGCCCTGTTGCTGGAGGGCGCGCCCGTGGTGCCCGCCCGTCTCGACGCCCTCGGCTTCCCCTGGGCGCTGCCCACCCTCGAGGGCGCGCTGCGCCACGAGCTCGGCCTCCCCCACCCCGAGGACCCCCGGCGATGACTCCCGACTTCTGGCAGGAGGCGTGGCGGATCGGACGCATCGGCTTCCACCAGGCCGACGTGGACGCCCAGCTCGCCGCGCACTGGCCCACGCTGGACCTGCCTCCCTCCGCGCGCGTCCTGGTGCCGCTCTGCGGCAAGTCCCTCGATCTCTGGTGGCTGCGGGACCGCGGGCACGAGGTGGTGGGCGTGGAGCTGTCGCCGCTGGCCTGCGAGGCCTTCTTCCGCGAGGCCGGCGTGGAGCCCACGGTCGAGACCTCCGGGCCGTACACGGCCTGGTCCACCGAGGGCCTCACGATCCTCCAGGGCGACGTCTTCGACCTGCCCGCCGAGCCCGCCTTCGACGCCGCCTACGACCGGGCCGCCACCGTGGCGCTCCCGGACGACCTGCGACGCCGCCACGCCCGGGGGCTCGCCGCGGCCCTGAAGCCCGGGGCCCCGCTGCTGCTCGTCACCTTCGACATGGACGGCGGCGACCGGGCAGGGCCCCCCTTCCCCGTCCCGGCCGCGGCGGTCCACCAGCTCTACGACGCGTCCTTCGACGTCCGCACGCTGGCGCGCACACCGAGCCCGGAGCTGGCGAAGGCCCTGGGGGTGGACACCTGCCACACCGAGACCCACGCCCTGGTGCGCCGATGACCGCTCCCGACCTCGACCAGGCGCCGCGGGTCGACCTGCGCGCGCTCGCCGCCCCCCCGGGGCCCGAGCGGGAGGCGGCGCTCGAGGCGCTGCGGCGCGGCTTCGGCGAGCTGGGGCTGGTGTGCGTCACCGGACACGATCTGGCCCCCGAGGCCGTCGACGGCCTGTTCGACGCGCTGGGGGACTTCGTCGCGCGGCCGGACGCCGAGAAGCGGGCACAGCACCGGCCGGACATCTGGTACCAGCGCGGCTGGACACCGCCGAACACCGAGCGCGCCGTGGTGGCGGGTGGCCAGCCCGACTTCAAGGAGTGCTACTTCGCCGCGCCCCTGGCCCTCGATCCGGAAGCGGCCGCGCTCTACCCCGAGCTGTACGCCGCCAACCTCTGGCCCCCCGACCTGCCGGCGCTGGAGCCCGCCCTGCTCGCGGTGGGGCGACGGCTGCACGAGGTGGGGCGACGGCTGCTCGCGGGCTGCGAGGAGGCCCTCGGGCTCCCAGAGGGCGCCCTCGTCGGCACCCTCGACGGCGCAGCGCACGTCACGCGCGCGCTCCACTACCTGGGGCTCGCGCCCGATCAGGTCGACGCCGGCGTGCTCTGGGGCGAGGAGCACACCGACTTCAACCTGCTCACGGTGCTGGGCGGCGGACGCTTCCACGACGCCTCGGGCCGCCCCATCCCCGCGCCCGGCGACGGCTCGGGCCTCTTCCTCCGCACCCGACCCACCGCCGACCACCCCGAGGGGCGCGTGGTGGCCGGCCGCCCGCCCGAGGGGCACCTCGTGGCGCAGGTGGGTCAGCAGCTGGAGGTGCTCACCGGCGGGCGCCTGCTCGCCACCCCCCACGTGATCCGCGCCCCGCGGACCCCGGGCATCACCCGCTCGTCCGTGGCGCACTTCCTGCACGTGCACGCCCTCGCCACGCTCACGCCGCTGGCGCCCTTCCGGTCCCCCGAGGCGCTGCGCGCCTACCGGCCGCCGGTGCTCGCCGGCACCTACGCGATCAAGACGCTCGTCGACATCGGCCTCGCCCCCGCGGAGGCGCTGACCGGCCTCGGCTTCCGGCACGACGACCGGCTGGCGCTGCAGCGGGCCCTGGAGGGTCCTGGAGGCGCGGGAGCGGACGGAACGCCCGCCGACTAGGCCGCGCGCTCGCGACGGCGCAGGGCGCCTGCCAGGGCCCCCAGGAGCAGCACCCAGGCGCCACCGGGGAGACCGGCGCCACCGCTGGCGTCGCAGCGCAGGAAGGAGCCGCCGCCGCGCACCTGGATGTCGCAGACGTCACCGCGCGCATCCCCGTCCTCGTCGGCCTGGTCGGGGTTGGCCAGCGACGGGCAGTTGTCGCAGTCGTCGCCCACGCCGTCGCCGTCGCGATCGAGCTGATCGGGATCGGAGAGGTTCGGGCAGACGTCGCAGGCATCGCCGGCGCCGTCGAGGTCCACGTCCTCCTGGTCGGGGTCGGCGTGCTCGGGGCAGACGTCGCAGGCATCGCCGATGCCGTCGCCGTCCTCGTCGGCCTGGTCCTCGTTCACCGCGGACGGGCAGTTGTCGCAGACGTCGCCCACGCCGTCGCGGTCGAGGTCGACCTGGCTGGAGTTCACCACGGTGGGGCAGGTGTCGCAGGCATCCCCGCGGCCGTCGCCGTCGCTGTCGAGCTGCAGCGGGTCGGGATCGGTGGGGCAGATGTCGCAGCGATCCCCCACGCCGTCCCCGTCCTCGTCGCCGGGGTCGATGATCGGGTCGAGCGGACAGGGGTCGCAGGCGTCGCCGAGGCTGTCGCCGTCGCTGTCGCGCTGGTCGACGTTCGGCACGCCCCCGCAGTTGTCGCAGGCATCCCCGAGGCCGTCGCCGTCGACGTCGCCCTGGCCGGGGTTCCACACCTGCGGGCAGGTGTCGCAGATGTCGCCCACGCCGTCGGTGGGAGCGCGCTGGGGATCGGGCGAGGTGGCGGTCTCGTAGGCGTCGCCCGTGGCGGGATCGGTGCCGCCGCCGTCCTCCTGCCCCGGGTTGTAGAGGTCGACGCAGTTGTCGCAGACGTCGCCGCGGGCATCCTGGTCGACGTCGGACTGGTCGGTGTTCGGCGTGATGCTGATGCAGTTGTCGCAGTCGTCGGTGACCTGGTCCTGGTCCATGTCCATGCCCATGTCGGCCAGCGTGGGACAGCTGTCGCACACGTCGCCGGCACCGTCGCACTCCAGGTTCACCTGCGCGCGGTTGGCCACGGTGGGGCAGTTGTCGCAGGTGGGGCCGCGCAGGTCGGGCTGCGGGTTGGGCGTGGGCTCGTCGGGGAAGAGCTGCTGCGGCTGCCCGCCCAGGCCGTCCATGTCCTGGTCGTTGTTCGTGACGTCGAACTCGCACCCGAACAGGTCGTAGTCGTAGAACCAGTCCTGGTTGAGCTGCCCGCCCGAGAGGTTGTCGCACATCTCGTCGTTCGGGTCGATCGGCCCCTCACCCGTGCCCGTGGGCCCGCCGGTGAAGGCGTCCAGGCCGTTGCAGTTGAGGTCCTGCTCGATGCGGGTGTTGCGACACGACTCCGTGGCGCCCACGGTCCAGAGCAGCGAGCTGGCGATGAGCGCGCCTCCCTGGTTCGAGAAGGGGGGGCCCACCACGGTGAGGTCGTCCCAGTAGCCCTCGATGGGATCGCCGGGGCGGAAGGCCGAGGCGAAGCGGTTGCTCACCGGGAAGAAGTTCAGGGCCACCACGCGACCCTGGCCACGGCTCTGCACGGCGACGAGCGGGGAGCCGTCCTCCCAGGCCATCGCCACCGAGGCGCCGGCCACCGGGGACAGGCCCACCGTGTGCAGGGCCGACGAGCCCCCGTAGAAGAGGACCACGTTGAGCAGGCTCTCGTGGATCGCCTCGCCGAGCAGCACGCGCTCGGCCTTCATGCGCCCCACCGGGCCGCTGCGCGTGCCCGCGGGCGGCAGGGGGCTGTAGCCGCCGGTGCGGAAGCGCCCACCCAGGGTCTGGCCCCCCTCGAAGGCCCAGCCCGACAGCACCAGCCCGACGCCGGCATCCACCCGGTCGGCCAGGCGGTCGCCCAGCACGTCGGGGTCGGCCAGCGGGCCCTCCAGCCAGAGGAAGATCGCGTCGTAGCGCGCGAGATCCGGCGGCACGGGCGTCTGGGCGCTCACCTCGAAGCCGGTGACCGACGTGAGCCGCTGATCGAGCGCCAGGCTGGTGAGCACGTCCTGCTGGTGGACGTAGGTGGACGGCGTGCCGATCACCAGCACGTCGATCGCGGGCGGGGCCTGGGCGAGCGCCGCGGCCGGCGCCAGCAGGGCACCGCACACCGCGAGGGCGACACCACGCACTGCGCTCACGCGACCTCCCGACGACGGCGGAGCCCGCCCAGCAGCAGCAGCAGCCCCAGCGCGCCCACCCGACCGGCGGGACCGACCGCGCTGCACGTGGAGGTGTCCTCGCCTCCGCCGCGCACCTGCACGTCGCAGACGTCCCCGACGCCGTTGCCGTCGGCGTCCTCCTGATCCGGGTTGCGCTGGTTCACGCAGTTGTCGCAGGCGTCGCCGATGCCGTCGCCGTCGCGATCGGCCTGGAGCTGGCCCGCCGGGGCGGGGTTCGGGATCAGCGGACAGGAGTCGCAGGCGTCGCCCACCCCGTCGGCGTCGCGGTCGCGCTGCTCGTCGTTGAACACGAGCGGGCAGTTGTCGCAGGCATCGCCCACGAGGTCGCGGTCACGGTCGCGCTGCAGCGGGTTGGGATCGAAGGGGCAGGTGTCGCAGGCGTTCCCCACCCCGTCGAAGTCGGCGTCGAGCTGCTCGATGTTCGGCACCAGCGGGCAGTTGTCGCAGGCGTTGCCGAGCCCGTCGAGGTCGTAGTCCTGCTGGAAGCGGTTGGGGATGTCGATGCAGTTGTCGCAGGAGTCGCCCGCGCCGTCGCCGTCGCCGTCGAGCTGGCACCGACGCAGCACCACGTTCCCCGACACCAGGATCGAGAAGTTGACCACGCCCGGCTGGCCCTGCACGCACACGTCGCCCAGCGGGCTCGCGTCGAGGAGCACGTCGTCGATGCCGGGGCACACGTCGCAGGGATCGCCGTAGGCGTCGCCGTCGGTGTTGAGCTGGTCGGGGTTCGAGAAGGCCGGACACACGTCGCAGGCGTTGCCCGCGCCGTCGGAGTCGTTGTCGGCCTGATCCGGGTTGGGCACGAAGGGACAGTTGTCGCAGGCGTCCCCGAGGCCGTCGGCGTCGCTGTCGGCCTGGTCGGGGTTGTAGATGCTGGGACAGACGTCGCAGACATCGCCGACCCCGTCGAAGTCGACGTCGGCCTGGTCGCCGTTGCCGGCCATCACGCAGTTGTCGCAGGGGTCGCCCACCCCGTCCATGTCGCGGTCGAGCTGGCTGAGCGGATCCATGAAGGGATCCGGCATCGTGGGGCAGATGTCGCACTCGTCCCCGATGTTGTCGCAGTCGCCGTCGAGCTGGTCGGGGTTGAAGTCCGTGGGGCAGTTGTCGCAGACCAGGGCCACGGTGGCGTAGGTGCCGCCGTTCGGGTTGCTCGGGTCGCTCACCTGGGCCGGCACCGGGATGGCGTCGTGCCGCACGAAGCCGTCGTCGTCGGCGTCGGGCGGGGGCATCATCGGCGGCGGCGGGATCTCGAGGATCGGCAGCAGGCAGCCGTAGAAGCGGTACTGGTAGTAGTCGTCCTGCGAGACGTAGCCCTTCTCGTCGAACCAGAAGCGGCAGTCCGGGTCGGTGAGGTCGACGACCTTCTCGTCCTCGGCCGACACCGTGTTGCAGTTGATGTCGCGCGCGATGGTGGTGTTCGCGCACACCGGGGCCTGCTTCGCCGCGTAGAGCAGCGCGCTGGCCATCAGCTGGCCGCCGTCGGTGAAGTTCTTCCAGTGGCCCACGATCTCGCGGTCGCTCACCGGGTGGAAGTTCAGGGCCACCACGCTGCCGGTGCGGAGCGAGAAGCGGCGCACGACGAAGGGCTCCCCGGCCTCGGGCGGATCGGCCGGGTCGTCGGGGCTCCACGTGGCCACCAGGGTGCCCTGGTTGATCACCGACAGGCCCATGACGTGGGGACTGTCGAAGCCGCCGTACACCCACCGGACGAAGCGCAGCGTGGTGTCGGAGGGCACCACGGGCTCGAGCTTCTTCTCGATGCCCTCGGTGGGACGACCGTTGAAGGTGATGGGGCTGTAGCGACCGCTGGCGAAGGCGCCCTGCACGTCGAAGCCCGGCACGAAGACGTTGCCCGACAGGACCACGCCGCCGCCCTGGTCGCTGTAGGTGGCCAGCGCGTCGCCCAGCGCGACCGGGTCGCCGAAGGGCACGTCGTCGGTGAACACCAGCACCGCGGCGAAGGCCGACAGGCGCGCCGCATCGGGGGGCGTGCCCGTGGCGTCGATCACCTGGGCGCTCGCGACCCGCTGCGTGTCGCCGATCAGCTGCGCGATGTCGGAGAAGACGCTCGGCCGGCTGGACGCGCCGACGATCGCCACGTCCTGCGCCCAGGCCGTGCCGCCCGGACCCCAGAGGGCCAGCGCCGCGAGGGCGCCTCCGAACAGCCGGGTGGCGGCGCTCACTGCGGCTGCTCCACGGTGTCGCCCTCGGGCGCCGGCTCGGCGGGCCGGCCCTCGAACTCGAACTCCTCCTCGTCGCCCTCGTCGAAGGCGGGCTCGGGCTCGGGCTCGGGCTCGGCGGGCGGCGGCGCGGGCTGCTCCGGCGCGGGGGCGGGCTCGGCGGCGCCCTCCGGCGCGGCCGCGTCCGGTGCGGGCGTCTCGGGCGCGGGCGTCTCGGGCGCAGGGGCTCCCTCGACCTCGATCTCCTCGCCGTCGCCGGCGGGCTCCTCGAAGTTGTCGCGCGCCTGCTGCTTCCGCTGCTCCTCGTAGAACTTGCGGAGCTCCTCCCGCTCGATCTCGTCGGGGCTCTTCGGCGTGACGACGCGCGAGGTGTCGCCCGTCCACGGAAGCTGGGTGGACTGGCCGTAGTCGGGCCACTCGAGGGTGTTCTCGTCGTACTGGGCGACGATGTGGAACTCGACGCGGCGGTTGAACTTCCACGCCTCCTCGTCGTTGCCCTGCACCTTGGGCACCACCTCGCCCATGCCGCGGTACGACAGGCGCCTGGGGGCCACGCCGTTGAGGATGAGCTGCTTGTAGATGGACTCGGCGCGCGACTTGGAGAGCTCGTAGTTGTACTCGTACGTGCCCTCCTCCGACGCGTGGCCCTCGATCACGAGGTGCTTGATGCGGGCGTCCTCGTTGATGACGTCGGCCACCTTCTGCAGCAGCGGCAGCGACTCCGGCTTGATGTTCGCCGTGTCGACGAAGAACTCGATGGGGTCGCGGATGACGATCTGGTCGGCCAGGCGCTGGACCTCGGGCGGATCCTCGGCGACGGCCTCCTCCACCGGCGGGGGGAGCACGGGCGGAGGCCGGATGATCTCCACCACCTCGGGGCGGGGCTTGCGCCCGGGGTTGCGCAGGAAGGTGAGCCCGGCGATCACCCGCAGGTCGGTGGTGCCGTAGCCCTGGGTGGCGCCGCGGCCTGCCATGACGTCGACCGTCATCGTGGTGTTGAAGGCGATCTCGACCGGCACCTGCACGCCGCCGTAGAGCTCGAGCCCGTTCTCGGCGGCGCCCTGGAAGGGAGCGGTGAGCCCGATGCGCGTGACCAGCGCCTGCACGATGGCGACCGGCACGGGGAGCCACGCCAGCCGGAAGCGGAGCGCCTCCGACACGTTCAGCTCCGGGCCGTGATCGAAGTCCTGGCGGGTGTCGACCACCTGGCGGCCGACGATGCCCACGTTGCCCACGACGTCCATCGTGACCATGTCGGCGATGCCGACCATCCCGAGCAGCTGCACCCCGCCGGTGCCCCGCACGCCCGGATCGCCCATGTAGGCCTGGCTGCGCCCGCTGGGGAACCACACGTCGCCGTACAGGCCCAGGTTGAAGTGCTTCGACCGGAAGGGCAGGAACTGCAGCCCGAGGCTGATGTCGCCCATGCCGAAGCCCTCGGCGGCGAACTCCGGGAACTGCGACTGCCAGTTGACCGCCATCGGGATGACGGCCCGCGCCGTGCCCCACTCGGCGAAGTCCCAGCTGACCCCGAGGTGGGCACCGAGCCGGTTGCCCACGATGACGCCGACCTCCTGGTCGAGGCGGTAGCCGGTGACCGGGTTGCGCTCGTACTGGAGGATCAGGCCCCACCGCACCGTGTTGCGCACGTCGGCCTTCGCGACCGGCACGCCCGGCACCGCGTCGGCGCCGAAGCGCGGATGCACGTACTCGGGGTCGGCGGAGACGGGGCCCTGCTGGGCCAGGGCGGTGGACGACACCAGGGCGAGCGCCCCGACGAGCCCGCGGCGCGCGGACGCCCCCCGCGCCACCGCACGGACGGCCGGCACGGTGCGGACAGCACGTGGGGCGCAGGTCGCCGGCGTTGCAGCGTCGGACCGACGGCTGGGGTGCGACATCCGGAGCCCTCCACGTGACAGGCGCGCGACGGCCGCCCGCTTACCGCGTCGCGAGCACGTGGGCGACACCCGGCCCGACCCGCTCGACGCGCGACGGGCGAGCTTACCCGATCCGCACGATGCCCGCGACCGGCAGCGGCGCGTGGATCCAGCGGGACGCAGGTCGGTCGATCCTGGTTGTCGGTCGGGTCGGGGGATGCCATGCTGCGCCCGTCTCGACCCGGGACGGGGGACGTTGAGTCCGCGGCTTCGCGGCGGTATCCTCCTCGGTCCCAAGCCCGTCTCCTGCGCTCCGTGGAGCCGCACCATGCCTTCCGCTCGCCACCTCCTCCTCGCCGCCGTGCTCGCCGTGCTCTCCCTGGCACCGCGGGCTGCGCACGCCGACGCGTGCGACGTCAACCGCGGCGTCCTGGGGTGCCAGAACACCCTCACGCCCACGAAGATCAACAACGACCTCTGGGCGTCGATCACCAGCCTCTTCGACACCGAGCGGTACGGGTGCCGCCCCGGCAGCGACTACGGCGAGGGCCAGGACGCCTGGCTCTTCAGCTGCGTCTACACGGGTCGTGTGCGCATCGACATGATCCAGAACGACTGCGACATCGACCTGTTCCTGCTCAAGGACGGCTGCGGGCAGGGCAACTGCCTCAAGGGCTCGTGGAACGGGTCCAACAGCTTCGAGCACGTCGAGTTCCAGTGCCAGCAGGGCAGCATCTACTACGTGGCCCTGGAGCGCGTGGACAACGACGTCTGGCCCTGGCAGGACTGCACCATCTGGGGCTCCTTCAAGTACACCCTCAAGATCTCCTGCTTCGAGGAGTGCGAGGACGGCTTCGACAACGACCTCGACGGCAAGATCGACTGCCTCGACCCCGACTGCCCGGTCTGCTTCGAGCGCTGCGACGACCTCCGCGACAACGACTTCGACGGCCTGGTCGACTGCAACGACCCCGACTGCCGGTCCGCCGCCACCTGCTGCGACAAGGACTCCGACGGCTACCTGTCGATGGACGGCCTCTGCGCCGGCATCGACTGCAACGACACCAAGGGGTCGGGCAGCCTGATCTTCCCGGGTGCCGCCGAGACCATCGCCGACGGCGTCGACCAGGACTGCGACGGCTTCGAGATCTGCTACATCGACAACGATGGGGACGGCTTCGGCCAGGAGGTCACCACCAAGTCGCTGATCTTCACGTGCCAGGGCCCTGGCGTGGCCCCCGTGGCCGGCGACTGCGACGACCTCAACCCCGAGGTCTACCCCTTCCGCCCCGAGATCCCGATCAACGGGATCGACGACAACTGCGACCTCCTCGAGGACTGCTACAACGACGGTGACGGCGACGGCTTCGGCGCCGACTTCATCAAGCAGTCCCCCGACCTCACCTGCACGCAGGGCAACGTCGCCGACAACAACGACGACTGC
>JACKEO010000029.1 GCA_020632955.1 Alphaproteobacteria bacterium | reverse complement strand
AGCTGGTCCAGCAGACCGACGCGCTCATCGCCAGCCACCCGCTCGTCCACAGCGTGCTGGGCAAGGCAGGCCGGGCGCGCACCGCCACCGATCCAGCGCCCCTGTCGATGCTCGAGACCGTGGTGGTGCTGGAGCCGGAGGAGACCTGGCCGCCCGGCACGACCGTCGACGACGTCGTCGCCGAGCTCGATGCCCTGGTGCAGCTGCCCGGGCTGACGAACGCCTGGACGATGCCCATCAAGACCCGCCTCGACATGCTCGCCACCGGCATCCGCACCCCGGTGGGCGTGAAGCTGCTCGGCGACGACCTGCAGGTGCTCGCCGAGGTGGGCCAGGAGCTGGAGGCCGTGCTCCGTACGGTGCCCGGCACGGCCTCGGTCTTCAGCGAGCGGGTGACCGGCGGGCACTACGTCGACATCGAGATCCGGCGCGCCGACGCCGCCCGCTTCGGTCTCGACGTGCAGGACGTGCAGGCGGTGGTGCAGTCCGCGGTGGGCGGTGCGGTGGTCACGGAGCTCGTGGACGGGCTGGAGCGCTACCCCGTCAACGTGCGCTTCCCCCGCGAGCTGCGCGACAGCGTGGAGCGTCTGCGCGAGGTGGCCGTGCCCACCCCCATGGGCCACGCGGTGGCGCTCGCCCAGGTGGCCGACGTGCGGATCTCCGACGGTCCGCCCGCCATCAAGAGCGAGAACGCCCGCCGCACGGCCTGGATCTACGTCGACCTCTCCACCGGCGACCTCGGCGGCTACGTGGCGCGGGCCCGCGAGACCGTGGCCCGACAGGTGCGCCTCCCCCCCGGCGTGACGCTGGCCTGGTCGGGCCAGTACGTCTACCTGCAGCGCGCCCAGGAGCGTCTGGCCGTGGTGGTGCCGCTCACCCTGGGCGTGATCGTGCTGCTGCTCTACCTGCACTTCCGCCGCGTGGGCGAGACCCTGCTCGTGCTCGGCACCCTGCCCTTCGCGCTGGTGGGCGGCATCTGGCTGCTCTGGGCGGCCGGCTGGCAGACCTCGGTGGCGGTGTGGGTGGGCTTCCTCGCGCTGGCCGGCCTGGCGGCCGAGACCGGCATCCTCATGCTCGTCTACCTTGAGGAGGCCCTGGAGCGGTGGCAGCGTGAGGGGCGCCTCACGTCACCTCACGCCCTGGAGGAGGCCATCCTCGAAGGCGCCGTGGACCGCGTGCGCCCCAAGGTGATGACCGTGGCCACCAACATCGTCGGTCTGATGCCGATCATGCTGGGCACCGAGACGGGCACCACCATCATGAAGCGACTGGCGGCGCCGATGGTGGGCGGCCTGCTCACGAGCACGGTGCTGACGCTGCTGATCCTGCCCGTGGTGTACCTGGTGTGGCAGCGGCGAAAGGGGGTGGGCACGCCCGCCTGATCGGTCGTACCGTTTTCGGACATTCTTGATCATGATGAGTCCGGATACTGGACTTCCTGACCGTCGATAGCGCCAGGATGGACTGGCACGCGCCTTGAATCCGGTCGCTCCGTCCAGGCCGCGCCCCGCGGTCCCCACGGAGCCCCGATGCGACGCCCCGCTCTCCTCTCCGCCCTCGCGCTGGCCGCGGCCTGCGACCCGGTCGATCCCACCAGCGCCACACCGGACGGCCTCGACCGTGCCGTCGCGGTGGCGGAGGCCTCCTTCCACGGACACGTGGTGGCGCTCGAGACGCGCATGTCCCGGGAGGACGCCGACGCGCCGTCGATGCCCTACACCTTCGTCACCTGGCGCGTGGACGCCCCCATCGCGGGCGTCGCCGCCGACGAGGAGGTCACGCTGCGCTTCCTCGGCGGTCCCACGCCGAGCGGCCTCGTCCTCGAGGTGTCGCACCTCCCCCGCTTCGCCCTGGGCGACGAGGCCGTGGTCTTCGCGCACCGCAACGGCGAGCACGCCTGTCCGCTCGTCGGCTGCGCTCGCGGGCTCGTCCGCGTCACCGACGGCGGGGTCGCCCACGCCGCGGTGCTCGCGGCCGGGGTCGACCCCGAGGTCCGTCGCGGCGGTGCCGTCCCGGTGGGGGAGCTCGTCGCTGCGGCGGTGGCCCTCGCCGACGCCCTGCCTCCGGCGCCCGGCATCCAGCGCCTCGAGATCGACCGCACCTACGGCCCCACCGTCACCGATCCCTCCACCGACGAGGTCCCCCGATGACCCGCGCCCCGCACGCCCTGCTCGCCCTCGCCGCCCTCGCCGCCGGCACCCTCCCCGCACCCGCCGACGCCTGCGAGAACCTCCTCCGCGTGTGGGCGAAGCGGCAGTACAACGTCCGCCTCGTCGACGACGGGGTGATGACCAGCGCCCAGCGCGCCGTCGCCCGCACCGCGATCGGGCTGGCCGACCTGAACACCAGCGGCATGCGCGTCACCCGGGGCACCGAGGTGTCGAAGCGCCTGCCGGCCAACACCCGCAGCGAGCTGGCCTTCGTGCCGGACATCGCCCGCTTCTGCGACGAGGACGCCGCGGGGTGCGTCCACGCGTGGACCTTCGCCGGGATCACCTACGAGGCCGACATCATGATGGACGCCACCGAGGACTGGGACACCACGCTCGAGCGCGAGGAGGTCAAGGACTTCGGCGGTGGCGGCACCAACCTCCTCGCCGCCCTCATGCACGAGCTGGCGCATGGGATCGGTCTCGCGCACGAGCCCGACGAGATGAGCGTGACGAGCACCTTCGGCACCTACCAGGGCTACAGCAGCGCCAACCGCGGCGACTACACCGTGTCCCTGGGCTCCGACGGGAGCGAGTGCCTCCACCTGCTCTACGGGAAGCGGACCGACGGCCTGCCCGCCGACGACCTGGTCGCCCTGGGCTTCACCTACCTGGACGAGGGCGTGGCCTCGAACGGCGAGCGCTACGGCGTGCACCGCCCCACCACGGTGTACGACGCCATCGGCGACGACACGTCGACGGGCACCACCACGCCCGTCCTGGGCGTCGAGATGGGCATCCACGAGGTCTACCTGCGCGCCGGCGCCCGGTACGACGTGGAGTACACGATCGAGAACTCGGGCGGCACCACACGCGACGTCGAGGCGCGCCTCGTGCTCTCCACCAACGACACCATCACCACGGCCGACCCGATCCTCTGGCAGGGCACGGTGCGCGTGGGGCGCTTCCAGGCGCGCACGAGCAGCGTGAACGTGCGCATCCCGTGGAGCCTCGGCCTCGGTGACCGGGCCTTCCTCGGCCTGATCGTGGACCCGGACGGCGCCGTGCGCGAGACCCGCACCGACAACAACGCCACCGTGCTGCGCGAGGTGCTCGGTGGACGCCCGATGTCCCTCTCCGATGCCCTCACCGCAGAGGCGGTGCAGGTGGCCCCCCTGCGCGACCCGTGGCTGCTGCCGTGAGACGTGCCGCACCGCCCACGGGACGGGAGCGGTCCCCGCTCGCCGAGCCGACCCGATAGACCCCTCCCGACCCCGGGAGGCCCCATGCGCTCGGCCTGGCTCCTGTTCCTCACGCTCGCCTGCACCTCCGGCGGCAGCAGTCCCCAGCGCATCACCACCGACAGCGGAGAAGGCGACAGCACGGCGCCCGACGACACCGGCCGCCCCGCGGCGGACACGGACCGCGTCGACCCCGGCCACACCGGCGACCCGACGCACACGGGCGACACGGAGACGGACGCGACGGACTCGGGCTCGGAGACCGGCGACACGGCGGAGACCGGCGACACGGCGGAGACCGACCACACGGGCGACACCGACACCGGCCCGCCCTTCATCCTCACGTTCGCGGGCGGGCGCTACCGCGTGGTGGACCTCGTCCTCCTCGCGCCGGGCCAGGGCCTGGACCTCGACGGCGACGGCGCCGCCGACAACGCGCTCGCGAACCTGCTCGGCACGCTGGAGTCCGCCCTCACCCCCCTCCTCGGCACCGGGAGCGGCGCCCTCGGCCGGAACGCGATGAACACCGAACTCGCGAGTGCTCTCGCGTCGGATCTCCTGGTCGTGCTCCTCGAGGCGCAGGCGGCCCCGCCGGGGCTCGACCTGCGCGTCGACCTCGTCGAGGGGGAGCGCCTCGGGCCCGGCGCCTACGCGGCCCTGGCCAGCAGCTACAGCGCGCCGAGCGTGGCGGCGTCCGTCCTGGCCGGCGCGTTCACGAGCCCCACCGAGGCGAGCACCGGGCCCGACCCGCTCACGCTCCCCCTGAGACCCTGGACCGACGAGCCCGTCGTCCACCTCGAGCTGCGCGCCGCCCAGGGGCGCGTGGACGCCTCCTCCGCGTCCCAGCCCGAGCTCCTGGTCGCCGGCGCCGTCCCCGCGGCGTCCGTGCAGGACGACCTGCTCGGGCCGCTGATCGCAGCGTACGTCGACCAGTACCCGTCCCAGGCCGCCACGTTCACGCAGCTGCTCTCCACCGCGATCGGCTCTGCCGCGGACCTCACGCTGCCCGGCGGCGGCAAGGCGCTGTCGGCCGCCTTCCGCCTCCAGGCCATGCCCGAGGCTTGGAGCGACCCCGCGCCGTGAGGCGGCTCCTGCCGTGAGGCCCGTGAGCCTCACGCAGCGTTCCCGCGACGTTCAGTTCGTCGTCACCGCCGTGACCTCCAGCGCCCACGCCGCGAGACCCGGCCTCACCACGCGGTCGAAGGTCCACGGGTCCAACGCCTGCTCCCGCGGCACCACCAGCAGCTCCACCTCACGTCCGGCGTCGGCCACGGCGGACGCGAAGCGCTCGGCGGCGGCCACGTCCCTCCCGCCGGCGGCAGGGTAGTCCACCGCCACCACGCGCGTCGTCGGGGGAACGTGGGCCGCCCAGCCCAAGGGCCGGAGCTGACTGCACCACCGACCATGGTCCGCGTCCTTCGAGACACCTTCCCGGCGGTGCGTGAGCTCCGCAGCCCACGGAAAGGGGAAGCCCGGCGACCAGCAGCCTTCCGGCACCAGCGAGTGCAGGGCCAGCCCGCGGAACCGGCCCGGCAGGTGCGCCGCGGCGGCGAGTGCCGCGCCTGCGGAGTGGTCGCCGCGCCCAAGGAGCACCAGGCGGTCGGGATCGATCTCCGGCACACGCCGCGCGATCACCGCGAGGGCCCGGAGCACCGCGACCACCGCCTCGCTCCCAGGCCAGGCCGGCTCCTGCCACCGCTCCTGCCCGCGAAGCAGGAGCTGCGTCCCGACCACCGCGACACCGCGGGAGGTGAAGGACGCCGGGTCGTCGAGGTCCAGGGGGTCCAGGTCCACCTCCACCACTGCGGGCAGGCTGCGTGGCTCGTGCACGCCCGGCGGGAGGAACACGAGGACCCGCACGTCGCTGGAGATGGCCAGGCCACCGTCCGCATCGAGGATCGGGAAGCGGAACACGAGGTGATCGCTCCACCGCTGCGGGTCGAGCACCACGGGCTCGCCCCGCGCCGGCGGATCGGGCTCCCGGAGACGCGACACGTCCCCGAGCTCCACCGGCCCAGGCTCGGGCATCGGAGGGTACGCCTCCGCCACCAGGGTGGCGATCGCCCACACGCCCACGCCACCACAGACCGCAGCCCACAGCACCGACACGAGCAGGAAGCGGCTCACCGTGGTCGACAGGGCCATGGACCTCCCCCGCAGGCACCCCGCTCCGGATACCACGGACGGCGGACCGCGAGGCCTTCCCCGATGACCACACCCGCGCCCGGTGGCGCGTCCTGCACGAGCCGCCCGCTGGAGCACCCGGGGACGCCTGCGTGAGTCCTGCGCTCCTGGTGGCGCTCGCCCTGATCTCCCCGCCCCTGGGCATGCTCCTGCACGAGCTGGCCCACGGCGCCGCGGCCCTGGCCATCGGCTACCGCGTGACGGCGCTCCGCCTGGGGGTGGGCCCTCCGCTGGTCTTCGGTCGACTCGGCGGCCTGGCGTGGTCCGTGTCGTGGCTGCCCGGCGCCTCCCTCGACTTCCGCCGCTGCTGGCCCGCGCACCCGGCCGGCGAGGCCCTGCTGCTGCTCGCCGGGCCCGCGGTGGACCTCGTCTTCCTCCTCGCCTGGACCGCCCTCGCCGCCGCGCTGCTCGAGGCCGGCCTCGACGACCTCCGCGCGGGGGTCGTGCTGGGCGGCGTGTTCCTGTTCCACCTGCTCGGCTTCCTCGGCAACCTCTTCCCTCACGCCTCGGGCAGCCGCGTGACCGACGGCGGCCGCCTCGTCCAGCTGCTGCGCGGGCAGCACCCCATCCAGGCCCCCTCCGATCCAGGGAGCTGGGCGGCCGATCTGGGCGCGCGCGACGGGCTGCCCGAACCGCGCGCCGCGCTGCTCCCCGTCGAGGTGCTCCGCGACGCCCACGCGCTCCTGTGCATGCCGGCGGTGCAGGCCGCGGGCGAGCTCCTGCGGCTCGCCCCCGCGCTGGCCGCCGCACCCGCCTTCGCCACGTCCGTGCTCGACCAGGTGCTCGATCGCCTGCCTGTCGTCGGCACGCCCGCGGCCCTGGCCGAGGCACGCCGGATCGCCCCGCTCGCCCAGCGGTTCGAGGGCGAGGACGCCTGGCTCACCGGCACGGCCTGCCTGCAGCTCGAAGCGGGCGACCCGGAGGGCGCAGCGGCGCTGGGCTCCGTGATCGCCGCGCTGCCCGTCGACGGGGCTCCGGTGGCCTGGGCCTACCTCGGGGCGTGGCACCTCACGCACGGCCGCTCGCACGAGGGGCATCGGCTCCTGCACGCCGCGGCCGGCACCGCCGACGGCCTGCAGGTGGTGACCCGCCTCACGCGGCCCACACCTCGATCCGGTACGGGTAGCCCTGCTCCGTGAGGAAGAGGTGGCGACGCTCGGCGTAGTCCTGCTCGTCGGTGTCGGCCGTGACCACCGAGTAGAACCACGCCGTGTTGGACCCGGCCTTGGGTCGGAGCACGCGCCCCAGCCGCTGGGCCTCCTCCTGGCGGCTGCCCCAGCTGCCCGACACCTGGATGGCCACGGAGGCGCCGGGCAGGTCGATGCTGGAGGTGCCCACCTTCGACAGGGCCAGCACCCGGATGCGCCCGTCCCGGAAGGCCTGGTAGCGCTCGGCCCGCTCCGCCGCGGGGGTCTCGCCCGTGATCAGCGGGATGTCGAAGCGACGCGCGAGGAAGCCGAGCTGGTCGATGGAGGAGCCCAGCACCAGCACCTGCTCGTCGGCGTGGCGCGCGAGCAGGCGCTCCAGCACGGCCCCCTTCCGCGGGTTCCGTGAGGCGATGCGGAAGCGCTCCTGGGCGCTGGCGGTGACGTAGCGCACCCGATCCTCGGCCGTGAGCGGCACGCGGAGCTCGATGCAGCGGGCGGCGGCGATCCAGCCCTGCTCCTCGAGGCGCCGCCACGGCATGTCGAAGCGCTTGGGGCCCACCAGGGCGAAGACGTCCCCCTCGCACCCGTCCTCACGCACCAGCGTGGCCGTGAGCCCCAGGCGACGACGAGCCTGGAGCAAGGCCGACTCACGGAAGATGGGGGCCGGCAGCAGGTGGACCTCGTCGTAGATCACCAGGCCCCAGTTCGCCTGGTGGAAGAGCCGGAAGTGCGCCGGCGGCGAGGTCTTCGTCTTCCGCCACGTGAGGATCTGGTACGTGGTGAGGGTGACCGGGCGGATCTCCTTGCGCTGCGCCGTGTAGGCGCCCACCTGGTCGGGCGTCAGCGTGGTGCGCGTGAGGATCTCGCGCTCCCACTGCTCCAGCGCCGAGGTGCCGGTGCAGAGGATCAGGGTGCGCATGCCCAGGCGCACCATCGCCCCGATGCCCACCATCGTCTTGCCCGCACCACAGGGCAGCACCACCACGCCGCTGCCCGCGCCCGGGCCGCCGTGGAAGGCGTCGATGGCCTCCATCTGGTAGTCGCGCAGCGACCAGGGCCGGCCGTCGAGGGTGGGGGCGAGCGCCATCGTGAGGGCATCGCCATCCTCGTAGCCGGCGAGATCCTGCACGGGGTGCCCGAAGGCCGTGAGCACCTGCTTGAGCTCACCGCGACGCCGGGGCGACACCCGCAGGGCGAGGCGCTCCCCCAGGTCGTCGCCCAGCAGATCGGCGGCCTCGGGCAGGTGCCGCACCAGGTCGAGGTCGGCGGCCTCGTCGGCCTCCAGCCGCAGCCAGCTGCCGTCCTGCACGAGCCGGAGGCGCCCGTACCGGGCCATGGTCTCGCGGATGGAGACCGGGAGGTTCTCGGGCACCGGGTACTTGGCGAACTCGCGGAGCAGGTCCACCACCTCGTCGGCGGTGTGCCCCGCGGCGGCCGCGTTCCAGAGCGACAGCCGCGTGATGCGCCAGGTGTGGATGTACTCCGGGCTCTTCACGAGCTCCGCGAAGCGCAGCAGCGCGTCGCGCGCCTCGTCGTGCCGCGGGGACTGGGTCTCGAGCAGCAGGGTGTGATCCGACTGCGCGATGAGGGGATTGTCGGGGCGGTAGGACATCCCCGCCGCCTATCCCGGAGCCCGTCGCCACGGTGCCGGTCGCCACGCGGACAGCCGACGCGCTCCTCGGCTCACGGCCTCCCGCGCGGGTGCTCGAGGGGCCGCGTACGATCCAGGCCGTCGCCGCTCCGGCGACCCCGGAGCCACCGTGCCGCACCTGCCCCGCCTGGTCCTCCTCCTCGCCCTGGCCGGCTGCACCGCCGCCGATCCCGACGCGCCGGCAGACGACAGCGCCGACGACAGCGCCGACCCTGGCGACTCGGGCGAGTCCGGCGACGATCCGGTCCCCGACACCGCCGACACCGGCATCCTGCACACGGACACCGACCCGGGGGACACCGACGAGACGGGGACGCCCCTCGACACGGACCCCCTCGGCGACTCGGGCCCCGACACCGACACCGACACCGACACCGGGGCGGACACGGCCGGCGACAGCGGAGGCCCCGACACCGACGCCGGCGACTCCGGATCCGTCGGTGACTCCGGACCCGTCGGCGACTCGGGTGAGCCGCTGCCCGTGGACACCGGCGTGGAGGACACGGACACGGACACGGACACGGACTCCGGCGACAGCGGCGAGGACACCGGCTTCGACGACACCGGCCTGGACGACACGGGCCTCGACGACACGGGCTTCGGCGACACGGGCCTCGACGACACCGACGTCGACGACGGCGACAGCGGTCCGCCGCCGCACGACACCGACCCGATCGACACGGGCGTCCTCGACACCGACCTCGCCTGCGCGGTGGACGATCCCTTCGAGCCCGAGCCCGCCCTGCCCTCGGTGGTGTACCTGCAGCCCGGCGAGGTCCGCTCCTTCGCGGCGGCGCGGATCTCGGCCCTCGACGACCCCGAGGACCACCACCGGCTGGGCATCCCCGCCGGCTGCACCGGGGTGGTGACGCTCGCCCCCCACCTCGCCGGCCTCACCGACGTGGCCCTGGCGGCGGACGGCGGACCGTGGACGACCGTGGCTCCGTCGGCGCGACGCCACCGGGTGGCCCTGCCCTTCCCCAACGACGACGGGGTGCTCGACCTGCGGGTGCAGACCACCGATCCGACCTGCACCACCCCCGTGGAGGCCGTCTTCGTGAACTGCGGCTTCGACCCCGCCTGCACCCACGACCCCGCCGACGCGCCGCGCAGCCGCACCCTGGTGAACGCCACCCAGACCTGGGCCACGGGCGTCGACACGCTGGGTCCCACGCTCTTCGCCGCCCCGAACTTCCCGCGCGACGCCGCCGACGGTCACTCCGTGGACGTGCCCACGGGATGCACGCTGACCTTCACGGTGGACAGCGCGCCCGGCGCCTTCCGCGACATGAACTGGCGCATCGACAGCCCGGTGTCGGCGAAGCTCGGGCGGCTCACGGCGGCGGGGACCCTCACGTGGACCAACGAGCACGCCACCACCGCGCGCCTGCGCTTCACCTTCCGCGAGAACCCGGCCAACCTCTCGTGCACCACGTACGCGTGGACGGCGGCCCTCGACTGCCCGTCACCGTGAGTCGAGGGGCTCACGGTGCGTGAGGCTCACGGGAGGTCGGTGTCGGTGTCGACGTCGGTGTCGGTGTCGACCCACCCGGGCTCCGCCACCAGCCGGATGCCCGGGATCCGCGCGCTCACCTTCACGCCCTGGGCGTCCTCGAGGTCGAAGCGGACCTCCACCTCGAGCCCGAGCGCCTCCTCGTAGGTGTTGGTGCGCACCAGCAGGATCTCGTTCAGCCGCTGTGCACCGTCGGGCGTCTTCATCGGGATCCAGAGGTCCTCGTAGCCGGCGCGCACGGTGTCGCCCTCGACGAGCTCCCAGGTGATCCGCGGGTTGCGCTTGTCGCCGTAGGTGCGCTCGGTGCCCGGATCGATGCCCGTGCAGGTGACGGCGCCGGCCACGTGCCACCCCCCCTGGATGCCCCGCACCACCGCCACGTCCTGGCCGGTGACCGCGGGGACCAGCTCGTCCTCGCCGAAGCCCACCACGCAGCTCGCGGCTGGACCGGTGTCGTCGGTGTCGTCGGTGTGCGAGGCGTCGGAGTCGAGCCCGCTCTCGGCCTCGCTGTCGCCGGCGGAGCTGTCGCTGTCGACCGTGGCGTCGCTGTCGCTGTCGCCGACGTCCTTGGCGACGGGGGCGCCACCGCAGCCCACGCACAGCAGCAGGGTCCAGACGCGCACTCAGGCCTCCTCGACGGCCACAGCATGCCGCAGGTCGTCGTCGCCGACCACCGCGGGCACGAGCCGACCCTCGAGGACCGGGCGTCGGTGACCAGCACCCCACACGGCGAGCTCGAGGCCCCCGCCGTCGTGCGGCGGCCCGGGACGGGCCACGAGCCGCGCCTGGGAGGGAGCGGGAAGCGGGGTGCGGAAGCGCACGAGCACGGAAGCCGGCCCCAGCGGGTCGCCGAGCTCGGCCACGCAGCGGCCCACGGTCCACATGCCGTGCACCACGGCGCGGGAGAAGCCGAAGGGCATGGCCGTCCAGCGGGAGACGTGGATGGGGTCGAGGTTGCCGGCGACGAGGCCATAGCTGCGCCCCGCCCCCCGCGGCACCGGGAGCGGCAGCACCGCCCCCGTGGCCACCGCGGGCACGCCCGCCTGCCCTCCCCGTCCGGTGCCGCCCGTGCGCCACAGCGCCTGCGTGCGGCTGTCCCACACGCGCTGCCCGTCCTGGGTCATCGTGGTGACCAGATCGAAGGCCACGCCCGACGGCACCTCGCGGAAGGCCTCCGTGCGGGCCTCGAGGTCGACGCGCGTGCCCACCGCCAGCGTGCGCCAGCGACGGATGCGCTCCCGCACGTGCACCAGACCCAGCGGCGGGAGCGGGAAGTCGGGGTGGGACACCACCGCCACGTGGAGCGGAGCCGCCACCACGTAGGGGAAGGTGAGCGCGACGGCAGGGGGATCGATGCCCCCCACCACCCCGAGGAAGCGCTCGAGGTGGCTCGGATCCAGCCGCACGCCCTCGGCGCGCACCACCACGGGCGGCGCCTGCTGCCAGGACGGGCGCCGCCGGGGCAGGACGAGCCCCGGCAGCAGCGGGAGCACCGCCGGCAGGCCCTGGGCCACGGCCTAGCCGAGCTCGATGCGGATCGCGTCGGCCGCGCGCAGCGCCCGGGCCTTCGCCTCGTCCAGCGTGACCGCGCGCGCGAGCGTCACGCCCACCCGCCGGTGCCCCTTCACCTCGGGCTTGCCGAACAGCCGCAGCTGCGTGCCCGGCTCGGTCAGGGCCGCCTCCACGCGGTCGAAGGAGGGAGCATCGCTCGTGCCGCGCGCCAGCAGGGCGCACGAGGCCGAGGGACCGAGCGGCTCGATGCCCGGGATGGGCAGGCCCAGGATGGCGCGCACGTGCAGCGCGAACTCCGACAGGTCCTGGCTCACCAGCGTGACGAGCCCGGTGTCGTGCGGGCGCGGGGAGACCTCGTTGAAGAGCACCTCGTCGCCCTTCACGAAGAGCTCCACCCCGAAGATGCCGAAGCCGCCGAGCGCATCGGTGACCGCGCCGGCGATCTCCTTGGCGCGGCGCAGCGCGGCCGGGCTCATCGGGTGGGGCTGCCAGCTCTCGCGGTAGTCCCCGTCCTCCTGACGGTGGCCGATGGGTGCGCAGAAGCTGGTGCCACCCTTGTGGCGCACCGTGAGCAGCGTGATCTCGTAGTCGAAGTCGACGAAGCCCTCCACGATCACCCGGAGCGGGCGATCGGACCCACCGCGGCCGGCCTCGCGCGCCACGTTCCAGGCGCCCACGGCATCGCCGGGCTCCTTCACCACGGACTGGCCCTTGCCCGACGAGGACATCACGGGCTTCACGAGGCAGGGCGTGCCGAGGGCGGCCACCGCGGCCACCACCTCCTCCTCGGAGCCGGCGAACCGGTAGGGCGAGGTGGGCAGGCCCAGCTCCTCGGCGGCCAGCGCGCGGATGCCCTGGCGATCCATCGTGAGGCGCGTGGCGCGGGCGGTGGGCACCACGTGCAGCCCCGTCTCGGCCTCGAGCTCCTCCAGCAGGTCGGTGGCGATGGCCTCCACCTCGGGCACCACCACGTCGGGCTGCTCCTCGGCGAGCACGCGCCGCAGGGCCTCGCGGTCGGTCATCGGGAAGACGTGCCGGCGGTGGGCCACCTGCATCGCAGGCGCGCCGGCGTAGCGATCGCAGGCGATCACCTCCACGCCGAGGCGTTGCGCCTCGATGGCGACCTCCTTGCCGAGCTCGCCGCTCCCCAGGAGCAGCAGGCGGGTCGCTGTGCGCGTCCCCGGGGTGCCGATGCGCGTCATCCGTCCTCCGTGGGGCAGCGCGCCTATCCGTGCGCGGGTGCGGTCGCACCCGGCAGGTGGGCGTCGAGCCAGGCGATCACGTCGGACGTGACCTCGTCGCGGTTCACCTCGTTGAAGAGCTCGTGCCGCGCGTCCGGGTAGAAGGTGTGGCCCAGATCGCGACCGCCGGCCCCGAGCCGGGCGAGCACGGCACCGATCTGCGACGTGGCCTTGCTCACCGGGTCGAGCGCGCCGGCGATCACCAGGATCGGCAGCCCGGGACGGATGCGCGCCAGCCGCGCGCCGTCCGCCATCCGACCCAGGGCCGCGAGGTGGTCGTGCCAGTGCTGGGTGGTGACGATGAAGCCGCAGTGGGGGTCGTTGGCGTACTTGTCGACCTCGTCCGGGTCGCGGGACAGCCAGTCGAACTCGGTGCGCGTGGGGGCGAAGGCCTTGTTGAAGTCGCCGAAGGACAGGGCGTGCAGCAGCCGCGAGCGGCCACGGCGCCCCAGACGCAGGCGCTCCAGCTTGGTGAGCAGGAAGGCGGCGCGGCGCAGCAGGCCCGGCACCTCGCCCGTCGGGCCGGAGAGCACGGCGGCGGCGTAGGCCTCCGACCGGTCCTGCAGGGCGAGCAGCGCGATCGTGCTGCCCATGGAGTGCCCGAGCAGCACCACGGGCAGATCGGGCAGGTCGCCCAGGGCATGGGCGAGCACGAGCTCCACGTCGGCCAGCGCGACGCCGAAGCCGTCCTCGTCGGCGAAGTGGCCACGATCGTCCTCGTCGCGCACCGACAGGCCGTGCCCACGGTGGTCGTGGGTCACGACCGCGTACCCGGCGGCCACCAGCGCGCCGGCGAGGCGACCGTAGCGGGCGCAGTGCTCGGCCAGTCCGTGGAGGATCTGGACGAGGGCGCGGGGCGTGCCCTCCGGGCGCCACTGGCGCACCTGCAGGGGGAAGCCGTCGGGGGTGCGCAGCGTCTCGGTGATCTCGCGCATGGGGGCCTCGGGTGGTGGAGCGGTCTACCACGGCCGGACCCCGGGCAGGTCACCGGCGACGGCGCAGGGCCTCCCACGGGGACTCGTCGAGCCCGAAGACCCAGGCGCCCACCTCCACCGCCACCCACACCCACGCCGCCTGGGCCACCAGCACCGCCAGCACCCAGGTCTCGCCAGCCTGCCACGCGAGCCACAGGGCCACGGGACCCACCACCGGCAACAGGCCCAGCCAGCCGAGCGCCGTGGGCGACACCACCTCGGCGCCCACCAGCAGGGCGAGCATCACCACGAGGCTGGCCAGCCCGGGCAGACGCTCCCGCACCGTGATCGGAAGCGAGGTCATGGCACGCAGCGCGACGAGGCTCGCCGAGGTGGACGTGACGATGGCGGCCGACGCGAGCACCACCAGCAGCGGCAGGTCGACCAGGAACACGAGGGGCGCGGGGGGCGCGGCGCCACCGAGGCCGGCGAGGCCCCAGGCGAGGCCACCGTACAGTGACCACCAGATCACGGCCTGCAGGGTCTGCACCACTACGCCGTCGAGCATCTCGGTGACGAAGATCACGCGGGTGGAGGTGCCCACGGCCAGCACGTGGTTGAAGCCCGACCGGATGGACGTGTCGAGGGCCATGCCGAGCGACAGGCCCAGCATCACGCCGAACAGGCCCACCACGAACAGCCCCACCCCGCCCCGGAGCAGCGTGGCCGTCCCCACCTCCACCGGGTCCACGCCGGCGATGCCGTGGCCTGGGGGGGCACGCGCAGCCTGACCATCGGGCGGGGGCACAGCCGATCCGTCGGCGAGCACCACCTCCGCGGGCTGGTGCGCGCCCACGCGCTCCTCGGTCCAGGTGTCCACCCTCCAGGTGGTCACCGCCCAGCGCACGGAGGGCTCCCGGAAGCTCATCGCATCGGGTCCGAGCCGGACCTCCGGCGAGCCTCCCTCGAGCACGTCCGCGGGCAGGACGACGACGACGTCCGCCTCCCCTGCCTCCAGCAGCTCCGAGCCGGCGGGGCCGAACCCCACCACCTCGAGGTCCCGTTCGTGGAAGGCGTGACGGAGCCCGTGCTCCCAGGACGGCGCCGCCCCCTCCACCCACACCCGGGGCGCCTCGACGACCGTGTCGGCCACCAGCACCATGGGACCCGCGATGAGCACGAAGACCAGGACGAGCATCAGCGGCACGCCAAAGAGCGTGAACCACAGGCCCGGGTTCCGGACGACGCTCGCCAGGTCGTAGCGGAGGTAGATCGCCACGGCGCGCAGGCCACGGGGGACGCGGCTCATCGCCACCTCCGCCGCAGGTCGTCGACCAGCTCGTCCTCGAGTCCGTAGGCCCAGGCCCCCACGCGGAGCGCCCCGACGATCCAGCCGATCTGGACCCCCAGCGCGAGCAGGAGCAGCACCCAGGAGGTGCCCGACTGCAGGCCGTCGATCAGCGGTGCCACGCCCACGACCGGCACCCCCAGGAGCGCGACGGCCGCCAGCCCCTCAGCGTTCCGCGCCAGCTGGAAGAGCGGGATGCCCGCCACCGCCACGACCGGCGTGATCAGGCTCGAGAGCGCCGCGCCCCGCTGCCCGCGCTGCGCGCTCCCCACCACCGCCCCGATCATCGCCGCGAGGGTGAAGCCGCCGGTGCTCGCCAGCAGCGCGAAGGCCGGGAGCCCGAGGGCGATCCACAGCAGCAGATCGGGACGAATCATGCCGGCGCCGAGCAGGGCGAGGCCCAGCGGAGGGAGGAGCACCACGAGGAAGGGAAGCGCGCTCGCCACCCCGAGCACCAGGCGTTCGAGGAGTCCCCCCACGTAGAGCACCGCCGGCGGCGTCCCCACCCGCAACACGCCGAAGAGGCCCTTCTCGCGGTCCTGGCTGAGGTGCTGACCCGCGGCGAGCCCGTGGAGCACGCCCAGCAGCGCGCCGAGGCCTGCCACCAGGGTGCCGGCACTGCGCGCCAGCACCTCGAGATCGTGGGCGATGCGGGTGGCCACGTCGGTCTCGACCGCCTCGCCCTCCGCGTCGTCGTCCGTGTCGCCCCCGTCCGACGCGGGAGCTGGATCCGACGATGCGTCCGCTGCGCGCTCCGCCTCTCCTTCCTGCAGCACGGCCTGACGCATCAGCCCCCAGGTGACCCGATCCGCCACGTCGCGGAGCCGTTCCGCCTCTGCCGCCGACCTCACCACCACCCGCGCGTACGGGCGCGACGGAGAGCCCGCCAGGTAGAGCACAGGGTGCGTCGGGCTCCCCCCGTCTGCCAGCACGAGGCGCACGGCACCCACCTCCGTGCCCCACTCGTGGGTCCAGGCCTCCACCGCCTCCCGCAGGGCGAGGTCGCCGGGCACCACCGTGAGCAGGACCTCGGGCGCAGGCTCCTCCACCTCCGCGGAAGCACCCACGACGGCCATCACGGCCATGAATCCCAGCATCACCAGCGGAAAGCCGAGGCTCGCCAGCCAGAACCACCCGGACCGCAGCTCGCGCCCGATGCCGTGCCGGGCCACGCGCCAGGCGTCCCGCCAGGGGGCGCGCACGCCACGGGGGAAGGGCGACAGCAGGCGCACCTAGGCCGCCTCCGGCCCGAGCGCGCCCGCCACGCGCGCCAGGTAGAGATCGTGCAGCGACGGCAGCACCGCGCGCACGCCCAGGAGGGGTGCACCGGCCGCGGCGGCGCGGGCCAGGAGCGGCGCGACGCCGGCCTCGGGCGACAACCGCACCGAGACCTCGTCGCCCTCCCTCGCCAGCGCCTCCACGTCGTCCCCCGCCACCCAGCCCGCGTCGGCCTCGGCGTGGTCGAGCGTGAGCCGCCAGGTGCCGTCGAAGGCCTCGCGCAGCGCCGACTTCAGCGGCGCGTCCAGCACCTTCCTGCCCTGGGCGAGCATCACCACGTGGTCGATCATCTCCTCGGCCTCACGCAGCCGATGGGTGGAGAGCAGCACCGTGGCGCCGCCACGCGCCACCTCGTGGAAGCGCTCCGAGACGAGCTGCTGGTGCGACGGGTCGAGCCCCGTGAGCGGCTCGTCCAGCACCACCAGCTCCGGCTCGCACATCAGCGCCAGCGCGATCTGCACCTTCTGCTGCTGCCCGTTCGACAGCGTCTTGATGCGCGCGCTGGCCTTGGCCCCCAGCTCCAGGCGGTCGATCCAGGTCCGGGCGAGGTCACGCGCGTCGGCCAGGGTGCGCCCACGCATGCGGGCGAAGAAGGTGAGCGCGTCGCCCACCTCGTAGATCTCGGGCAGCGCGCGGCTCTCGGGCACGTAGCCGACCCGCGCCCGTCGCTCGTCGTCGGGCGGCCCGCCCAGCAGCTCCACCTCCCCGCGATCGGGCCGCACGAGCCCCAGCAACGTACGGATCGTGGTGGTCTTGCCCGACCCGTTCGGCCCCAGGAGCCCGTAGATGCGACCGGCCTGGAGCTCGAGGTCGAGCCCGTCCACCGCCACCACGTCCTTGAAGGTGCGGACCACGCCCGCGAGCCTCGCCCTCGGCAGCACACGCACCCCCAGCCCCCCGAAGCCTACGCGAGGAGCGCGCGGGCGCAAGGGATCGTGCACGCGCGGCGCCGCTGGCGCACCCGACCTGCGGCGATAGGCCGACTTCGGGAGGAGCCCCGTGCGTCCGCTGGTCCTGCTGCTGCTCGCCGGCTGCGACACGCCCGATGCGGACGCGGACGCGGACGCGGACACCGACACCGACGCCGGCAGCCCCTGCCACCGCCCGCTCGACGACGAGGGCGGCCTGGACCCTGCCCTCGCCGCGGCGCTCCAGGAGGTGCTCGACACGGAGCGATCCCGCCTGGGGGCGCCCGGCGCCACGCTCGCGGTGCACGTGCCGGGCAGGGGCAGCTGGGTGGGCGCCAGCGGCACCCGCGACGAGGACCAGCTGGAGCCCGTCCGGTCGACCGACGGCTTCCTCTACGGCTCCATCACGAAGACCTTCGTGGCCGCCCTGGTGCTGCAGCTCGAGGACGAGGGCCTGCTCGCGCGTACCGACACCGTGGATCGCTGGTACCCCGACCTGCCGCAGGCGGACGCGATCACCCTGGACCTGCTCCTCCAGCACGGCTCGGGCCTCGTCGACTACACCGACCTGCCGTCCTTCCTCGCCGCGGTGGTGGGGCAGGACGACAGCGGCCGCCCGGTGGACGACGTGATCGCCGAGGCCGGCGCCCGGGGGCTGCGCTTCCCGCCCGGCACCGCCTGGTCGTACAGCAACACCAACTACTTCGTGCTCGGGCGCGTGCTGGAGCGCCTCACCGGAGAGGCCCTCGAGGATCTGGTGCGCACGCGCCTCACGGGCCCCGGCGGCCTCGACACCATCCACCTGTCGGGCTTCGACCCCGAGCCCGCGTGCGCACCCCAGGTGGCGGGCTTCAACTACGGCGTGCCCGGGTGGTCGCTCGATCCCCGCTGGCAGTGGGCGTCGGGCGGCCTGGGCGGCGACGTGCGCGACCTGCTGCGCTGGGGCCGCGCGCTGTTCGACGCCACCCTCGTGCCTCCCGCCCACCTCGCCCTGATGCGCGACCGGGCCCTCTTCCCCGAAGAGGGCACCACGGCGCCCGCACCCTACGGGCGGGGCATGCGCCTGGAGGACACCCCCTGCGGCTTCGTGGAGGGCCACACCGGGTCCACGAACGGCTTCCAGTCCGACCTCTTCCGCACCGAGGACGGCATCGTGGTGGCGGCGCTCCACGACGAGTTCGGCGCCGAGGTCAGCGACCTGGCGTACGCAGCCTGCGTGCGGGCGCGCGAGGCCCTCGCCCCCTGAACCCGAGGGAGCTCGATGCGCCTCAGGCCCCCGCGGCCAGCCTCAGCCCGATGCCCAGCAGGGCCGGCACGGTCTGCACGAGCAGGATGCGTGGGCTGGCCGTGACCGCCCCCACCACGCCGGCCACCGCCACGCACCCGAGGAAGAAGAGCTGGATCTGCACCCCCACGGCCGCCTCGGGGTGGACCAGGCCCCAGCCGAGGCCGGCGGCGAGGAAGGCGTTGTAGATGCCCTGGTTCTGGAGCATCGCGCGCAGCAGCGGGTTGTCGCGCTGATCCCGGGGGATGCCGAAGACCCGCGTGGCCCGCTGCCAGAGCAGGCCCTCCAGGATCGCGATCCAGACGTGCAGCGCGGCGACGAGGCCGGCGACGATCGAGGCGGCGGTGGCCATGGTTCCTCCCCGCGAGGAGGTAGCGCTGCCTACGGCGTTCCGCCCGCGAGCACGGTCTCGACCGCGGCCGTGACCGCCTGGGCGGAGCTGCTGCCGGTGTTCCGCCAGCGCACCACCAGGTCCTCGTCGAGCACGACCACGTTCGGCTGGTAGAAGCCGCCGAAGACGGCCTCCACGGTGGCCTGGGGGTCGTTGAGCACCAGGTGCGTGACCGAGAAGGTGGAGATCCAGAGGTTCAGGTCGGCGGCGTCGGGCGGGTCGCCGTTCAGGTCCTCGTGGAGCACCGTGATCACGCGCAGGCCGCTGCCGCCGTGGGTCTGGTGGAGGGCCTCGAGCTTGGGCGCCAGCGCCTTGCAGTGCGGGCACCACATCGTGCTGAAGTCCAGCACCGTGACCTGCCCGGCGCCGCTGTGGAGGTCGTGGGTGACGCCGCTGGCGTCCTTCAGCGTGAAGTCGGGGGCGCACTCGCCCAGGGCCGTGCCGATGGTGCGACCCGCGCAGGGCACCGCGGGGGTGCCGGAGTCGCCCGCGCCGCTGTCGCCGGCACCGCTGTCACCCGCGCCACTGTCGCCCGCGCCGCTGTCGCCCGCCGTGTCGGCCGGGCCGCTGTCGCCCGTCGGACCGCTGTCGCCCGAGCCCGTGTCGCCCCCGGCTCCGCTGTCGTCCGCGGAGGTGTCGTCCGCCGACGTGTCGTCGCCCGGCGCGCCCGTGTCGGCGCTGTCGACGAGGTCACCCGCGGTGTCGTCGTTCCCGGGCGTGGCCGGGGCACAGGCGAGGAGCAGGATCAGGGAGCTGGCGGCGCGCATGGACGGACCCCGGACGGTGCGCCGGGGGGTACGTCGCGAGGACCGGGACGGTGACGCGCGCCCCGCGAGAAGGCGTCACGGGCACTCGGTGGTCACGACGAGCGGCAGGGCCTCCTCGTCGAGCAGCCGGGCGTAGCCCGAGCCGTCCTCCAGCAGGTCGAAGCAGGAGGGCGCGGCCTTCTGGACCATGGTCACCCGGTGCTCGTCGCCGCAGGCGTACCCCACCAGGGTGTCTTCCACGTCGGTCCCCTCCTGCACGGCCACCACGAGGGACTCGTCCGCGAAGACGGCCGCCGTGGTGAGGCGGTCGTCGGTGCGCAGGTAGGGCACGCCGTTCTGCACCACGGTGAGCCTGCCAGGGCGACGCACCACCAGCACGGGGCCGCTGGCACCGTAGCCGCCGAGGAAGGGTCCGTCGGTCCAGGCGTCGGAGTCGGTGGGCGCCCAGCCGACCGCCGCCGCCGGGGCGTAGCGCTCCAGGTCCTCCACCGTGGGCGTCTTGTCCACCGTGGGCGAGCGCCCCATCAGCACCAGGCCGTTGTTGGTGACCGTGACGAGGCTCCGCGTCTTGCCGCAGAAGGTGAAGAAGGGCGAGCCCGTGGTGGACAGGGTCACCGAGCCCTGCCCGGCCGGGATCACCACCACCTCGTCCGGATCCTCGCCGTCCACCAGCGCGTCGCAGTCGTTGTCGACGCCGTCGAAGCGGTGCTCCGGTGCCGCGGGGAAGGTGGTGGGGTCGTCGTCCCGGCAGTCCCCCTCGCAGGTGGTGAAGCCGTCGCCGTCCACATCCAGGCCGTCCACGCCCTGCCCGTCGTCGCCGGAGCAGTCCCGGTCCACGCCGTCGCCGCAGATCTCCACGAGGCCGGGATGCCGACTGGCGTCGCCGTCGGCGCAGTCGCCCTCGCAGGTGGCGTAGCCGTCGCGGTCCACGTCGCGCTCGACCGCAGGCACCTGGCCGTCGCAGTCGTCGTCGAGGCCGTTGCAGCGCTCCACGGCGCCCGGGTGGATGGCGGCCACGCGGTCGTCGCAGTCGCCCTCGCACACCTCGAAGCCGTCGCCGTCGCCGTCCTCGTTCACCACGCCGTCGCAGTCGTCGTCCACGTCGTTGCAGAGCTCCTGGGCACGCGGGTGCACCAGGGGGTCGCTGTCGTCGCAGTCCCGCGCGCTGGGGGGCAGCCAGCCCGCCACCAGGTCCGACAGCCAGGAGGCGTCGCAGGCCGAGGCCACCACGCCGCCGGTGAGGGCGGCCCAGCCGGCCAGGCGGGGCGTGGCCCGGAAGCCCGAGCAGCCCTTCCACCCGCCGGAGAGCACGCTCACGCGGACGTCGTCGGTGCCACCCACGCCGCCGAGGAGGCGATCCACCTCGTCGAGGCGGAGGCTGGTGTGGTCGTCGCGATCGGCGGCGACCAGCACGGCCACCGCGGCGCCGGGACGACGCCAGCCGGGCACGGTGAGCGCCGCGGTGGCGGCGAGCACGGGGGTGGCCTCGCTGCCCTGGCGCAGCTCGGGACGGGTGGTCTCGGCCCAGCGGGCCACCCAGCCGGACCCGCCCAGGTTCCACGGGCCGCCCAGCAGGGTGCCGTCGGCGGCCATCACCACCACGCGCGCGCTCACGGCCTGGCCCTGCAGGGCCTGGCGCAGTGCGCTCCCGGCGTCGGAGAGCAGGCCCTGCACCGCCGCGGCGTCGGGCCCGTCGCCCACGATCACGAGCACGTCGATGCCACCGGCCGTGCCCGGACAGGTGCCCGCACCGTCGCCGTCGGCGTCCAGGTCGTCCACCACGCCGTTGCAGTCGCGGTCCACGCCGTCGCAGGCCTCGAGGGCCGCAGGCGAGCGGGTGGGGTCGGCGTCGGCGCAGTCGTCGCAGGCCAGGTAGCCGTCACCGTCGCCGTCCACCTCGGAGCCCGACGGGCGGCCGTCGCAGTCGTCGTCGAGGCCGTTGCAGCGCTCGAGCGCACCGGGCCGGATGTCGGGGTCGGTGTCGTCGCAGTCGCCCGGGATCGTGCCCGGGGTGGTGCACCGCGCCACGTCCGGGCCGCAGAAGCCGTCCCCGTCGTGGTCGTGCAGCGGGGTCCCGTCGTCGGGGATGCCGTTGCAGTCGTCGTCGACGCCGTTGGCGAGCTCGATGCCCTCGGGATGCACCCGCACGTCGCCGTCGTCGCAGTCCCCCACCTGTCGGGACCAGAGCGCGCCGGGGGGCTTGCAGCCCTCGGCGAGGCGGCTGTCGGTCCCCCAGCCATCTCCGTCGGCATCCTGGTACCAGACGTTGGCGGCACAGAGGCCGTCCTCGGGCAGCGTGTCGAGACGCGCGGCCTCCTCGCAGCCGAGGCAGATCAGGAACAGGCAGGGCACCAGGTGCGTCCGCATGCGGACCTCCTCGGCTGCCCCAATCGGTCCGCCACCGCGTGGCCTGCACCTCAACCGTGGTCGGACGGGTCGAAGGGCAGGACCAGCTGCTCCCCCGTGCCCTCGTCCAGGCCTCCCAGGGACACGCCCACGAGCCGCACGGGCCGGCGCCCCACGTCGGTGCGGTCGAGCAGCCCCTGCACCACCTCGAACACCTCGGCCGCCTGCGTGGTGGGCACCCCGAGGGAGGCGCTGCGGGTCACCGTGGTGAAGTCGTCGTACCGCACCTTCAGCGTCACCACGTGGGCCCGCTGCCCGGCCCGTGCCGTGCCCTCGCACACCCGGGCGACCTGCGCGCGGAGGGAGTCCAGCACGTCGTCGAGCGCCAGCAGGTCGTGCTCGAAGGTGCGCTCGGAGCCGCGGGACTTGCGCTCCCGGTGGGGTCGTACCTCCCGGGGGTCCTCCCCTGCCGCCAGCCTCCTGAGGAAGGCGCCGTGCTTGCCCAGGCCGGCGAGCGCCTCCTCCGGCAGCGCCGCGAGCTCCCCCACGGTGCGGGCGCCGAGGGCCTCCAGGCGCTTCGCCGTGGCGGGACCCACGCCCCAGATCACGCGCACCGGCCGCGGGTGGAGGAAGTCCAGCACCCGTTCGGGAGGGACCACGGTGAGGCCGTCGGGCTTGCGCACGTCCGACGCGATCTTCGCCACGAGCTTGCTGGGACCCACGCCACAGCTCGCCGTCAGGCCCACCTCGTCGCGGATGCGCGCACGGAGGTGCCGCGCCACGTCGGCCGCGTGGGGCAGGCCCAGCAGGTTCACGGTGACGTCGAGGAACCACTCGTCGATGGACAGCGGCTCCACCAGCTCGCTGGCGGTGTCGAGGATCGCGCGGACCTCGCCCGAGGCCTGACGGTAGCGCGCCATGTCGGGACGCAGGAAGACGGCGTCGGGGCAGCGCCGCGCCGCCTCGGCGGCGGACATCGCCGAGCGGATGCCGAAGCGCCGGGCCTCGTAGCTGGCGGCGGCCACCACGCCGCGGCCCCCGGGCGAGCCGCCCACCACCACGGGACGACCCCGCAGCGCAGGGTCGTCGCGCTGCTCCACGGACGCGTAGAAAGCGTCCATGTCCAGGTGGATGATCTTGCGGCCCGACATCGCGGACCAGGATCACCCGTGCGCGGGAGACGCGCTGCCCGGCGCGTCTCCCGGGCGGGGATCAGCGGGCGGCGGCGACCTGCTCGGCGGTGCAGGCGCCGTAGTCGTTGCCCCAGCTGGTGCGCTCGTAGCTGATGACCGCGGCGATCTCGACGTCGGACAGGTTGCCCTGCGCCGGCATCGCGCCGTTGTACTTCTGGCCCAGCACCTCGATCTCGCCGGTGAGGCCCTTGATGACGTAGCCGGCGTGCGTGGTGCAGTCGCCCATCGCCTCACCCGCACCGGCGAGCGGAGGGAAGGCGCCCGGCACGCCCTGGCCGTTCGCCATGTGGCAGGTCTGGCAGGCCACGCCGCCGGTGCCGCCCGTCTCGTAGACGTTCTTGCCGAGCTCGAGCTGGGCCTTGGCGGCCTCCTCGGGCGACAGCTCCGCGGCGACGGGCTCGGCGGCGGCGGCGGGCTCCTCGGCGGGGGCCTCCTCCATCGGCTTGGCCTCCTCCATCTTCTGCGGCGCCTCCGCGACGGGCTCCGGCGCGGACTCGGAGCCCCCGCAGGCGACGAGGGCGGCGATCCCGAGACTGACGATGACGAGCTTGCGCATGCTTCCTCCCTGGCCGCCGTGTGCCCCGCGGCGCGCGGCTGCATATGCCGTTCGTCACGAGTCGTCGCGCCCGCGCGTCCGGCGGAGGCACCCGGTGGGCTCTCGGGTGTCCGCACCCTCCTCCCGAAGCCCGAGGTGCCCGTGACGGTCGCCCTGCTCCTGACGCTCCCGATCGCGTCGGCCGCGCCCGCCGGCGCGGCGCCGGCCGAGGCCCTGCCGCTGGAGCGCGCGGTGTTCACCCTCGACCGCGCGAGCGAGCTGGCCGTCGACCGCACCGGGCGCACCGCCGTCTTCGTGCGGAGCCGCTGGGAGGACGGGCGCGACGGACGATCGAGCGACCTGTGGGCCATCGACGCGCGCGGCAGGGCCACCACGCGGCTCACCTTCGGCGTGGAGGGCCTCCGCGCCCCCGTGATCGGCCCCGGCGACGCCTGGGTCTACTTCCTCGCCGACGACCCCTCGGGCGCCACGCAGGTGCACCGGGTGCCCCTGGCCGGCGGCACGCCCGCGGCGCTCACCACGGTGCCGGGCGGCGTGGCGGCCTTCGAGCTGGCCCGCGAGGACGGCGCGCTCTGGCTGCTCACCCACGACGACGGCCACGGCGACGACGCCTGGGAGCACCTGCGCGACACCTGGTCCGACGTGCACTACGCCGACCGCACGCGCACGCGGAGCACCGTCCACCGGCTCGACCTGTCCACCTGGCGGCTCGAGCCGGTGTGGTCGCCCGACCGCTACGTGGTGGAGCTGGCCGTGGCGCCCGACGCCCGCTGGGTGGCCGCCATCACGGCGCCCGACGCGGCGCTGGTCACCCACGAGGGCGGCTCCGACCTGCGCCTGTACGGCCCCGCCAGCCACGAGGAGGTCACGGTCCCCGACGCCGCCTGGCGCGCCGAGGCCGCCTCGCCGTACGGCTGGCTCGACGGGCTGGCCTGGGCGTCCGACGGCCGCGCCCTGGCGGTGCGCATCGACTTCGACGGCCACCCGGGCGAGACCTTCGTGGTGGAGCTGGCCGGCACCGAGCCCGTGGTGATCCCCCTCGCCCGTCCCGGCGAGGTGCACGCGGTGGGCGCGGCCACCTGGGTGCCGGGCACCCGCGACCTCTGCCAGCGCGTCGTGGAGCACGCGCGGGTCCGCCTGCTGTGCACCACGCAGATCCGTTCGGGGCGCACCGGCGCGCAGCGGGTCTTCCCGAAGGGCGACGTGGTGGTGCACGACGTCGGCTTCTCGGGCGACGGGCGCGACATCTACGCGGTGATCGGCACGCCCGAGCGCTTCCCCGAGGTCTACCGCCTGCCGGCGCGCGGGAACCTCTTCCCGCAGGAGCTGTCCGACCTCAACCCGCAGGCGGCCGACTGGGCGCTGCCCCGCGTGAAGGACGTGAGCTGGACGTCGCCCGACGGCACCACCGTGGAGGGCATCGTCGAGCTGCCGCCCAGCTGGCGTCCCGAGCAGGGTCCCCTGCCCCTCGTGGTGCTGCTGCACGGCGGGCCCACGGGCTTCGAGAGCATCGGGCGCAAGGCCAGCCTGGGGGGGCGCGGCCTGCTCGCCGGCGCCGGGTACGCGGTGTTCCTGCCCAACTACCGGGGCAGCATGGGCTACGGCGACGCCTTCCTCACCGATCTCATCGGGCACGAGAACGAGGTGGAGGTGGCCGACATCCTCGCCGGGGTGGACGCCCTGGTGGAGCGGGGCCTCGCCGACCCGGAGCGTCTGGCGGTGTCGGGCTGGAGCAACGGCGGCTACCTCGCGGCGGCGCTCACCACGCACACCGATCGCTTCGACGCGGCCATCGTGGGCGCGGGCGTGGTCGACCTGGCCATGCAGTGGGCGCTCGAGGACACGCCGGCCCACGTGGTGAGCTTCCTGGACGGCAAGCTGCCCTGGGAGGCGCCCGACCTGGTGCGCGCCGGCTCGCCGCTCGCGGCGGTGGGCGCCGTGCGCACGCCCACCCTGATCCACCACGGCGAGGACGACGCGCGGGTGCCGCTGGCGCACGGCCAGGCCTGGTTCCGCGCCCTGCAGCAGCTGGGGGTGCCCTCGGAGCTCGTCATCTACCCGGAGGCGGGCCACGGGCTCCGGCGCCGCGTCCACCTCGAGACCCGCCTGGCCTGGGACCGCGCCTGGCTGGACCACTGGGTGCGCGCCGCGCCCGAGGGCACCGACGCCGCCGACGCGGCGCACGCCGCCCTGGAGTAGCGCGTGGACCTGAGGGCGCTGCAGGCCGTGGCGCCCACCGTCGGCGCGGTGCTGCACGTCGCGCTGCTCGTGGCCCTCGGGGCGTGGCTCCACGCCCGCCTCCGCCGGGGTGCCGACCGCCCGCACGACATCGCGCTGCCGGTGCTGCTCGGCGCGCTCTGGGCCCTCGTCGCCCCCCGCCTCGGCGCCGACCTCCCGGTGGAGGCCTTCCACCCGCTGCGCGAGGGCTGGACGCTGCTGCACGTGGCCACCGCCGCCGGCGAGGTGGGCGACGAGAGCTTCCTGGCCGACCAGATGTGGGGCTCGTGGCTGGGGCTGCGCCAGGGTCTGCGCGCCACGATCACGCTGCACCTGATCTTCGCGGGCTGGACCGCCGTGCTGCTCACCACGCTGGGGGTGCGCACCCTGGGCCTGGCGCCCGGCCTCGTGCTGGGCGCGGTGAGCTGGACCACGCCGGCCACCCTCGTGGCCGCCACCACCGACGTGGACGCGGCCGTGGCCCAGGCCTACGTCGCGCTGGGCGCGTTGCTCGTGGCCGGTGCGCCGGCCAGCCGGGGTCGGGAGCGTGTGGCGGCGTCGACGGCGGCCGTGCTGGTGGCCCTGCTGCTGACGTCCCACCGGGTGGAGCTGGCCGCCCTCGGGCTGGCGGGGCTGGTGGTCACGGCCTGCGCGGGGACCGGGCTCGACGCGCGCGCCGACCGATGGCCCCTCGCGCGTCTCCTCGGCTGGGGGGCGCTCGCGCTCCTGCCCTGCTGGCTGCTCCTGGCGTGGTGGTGGCCCACGCCCTCGGGGAGCAGCGGCGCCGGCGCGCTCGGCCACGCCGGCTGGCTGCTCGACGCCCTGCATCCGCTGGACGTGCACGGGGTGCTGCTGCCGGTCTTCCTCCTCGCGGTCCTGCCTGCCGTCCTCGTGGTGCTGGCCTTCCACGGGGGGAGCGCCGCCCTTGCGCGTCCCCTCCGCCACGGCCTGGTCCCCGTCGCCCTCCTCGTGACCTACGGGACCGCCCGGCTCGCGGCCCACGGCAAGCTGTCGGTGCACGCCCCCGGGCAGGTCGCGGCCTGGGAGCTCTACCGCTACGTGCTGCCGCTGCTCCCGGCCGTGGTGGGGCTGGCCGTGCTGGGCGTGCGGCAGCTGGTGCAGGGCCAGGTCGAGCGCGCCTTCCTGCTGGTGCTCGCCTTCGTGGGCCCCGTGCCCGGGCTGGCCCGCGTGGTGGGCATCGACCCGGTCAGCGGCCCGCCCGACCCCTTCGGGCCGCCGTCCAGCGCCGCCGAGGAGGTGCGCGACCTCGCCCGCTGGGTGGACGACCACCCCGACTGCGCCCTGCTCACCCGCGGCATGCGGTGGGGCGGTCCCCCGGGGCCCGACCGGCTGGCCTGGGCCGCGCTCGTGCCGCGACGCACGGGCGGGCACCGCTACGTGGAGGCACCGGCCCACCTCGACCTCGGCGAGGCCGTGGCCCTCCTCGGCGAGGCGCCCTGCGCCGTGGCCTACGCCGGACTGGACTGCGCGGACGGCGGCTGCGCGCCCCTCACGGACCTGCCGCTGCTGGCACGGGTGGAGGGGGCCGGCGTGGCCTTCGTCCACCCCCAGCACGGCGGCACGACGCCCGCCGCGGTGGTGCGCACCTGGCACCTGGTGCCCGGCCGCGCCCCGGCCCCCTGACCCTCAGCGGAAGTCCTGCACCACCTTCGTGGCCCACACCAGCGCCACCTGAAGCGCCAGCACGAGACCCGCCGCGAGCTGGGGACCCGCCCGCTGGCGCCGCAGCTGCTGGGCGGCGAGGAGGCAGACCACGGGGAGCCAGGGCAGCCACAGGCGCGCCGTCTCGCCCTTGGTGTGACCGAAGGCCACCACCCAGCCCATGACGAGGAGCAGCGCGCCCCCCGTCGGCGTGACGCCCGACCACAGCCCTGCCGCCCCCTCGCGCACGGCCTGCCAGCTTCGCTGCAGCCAGAGGGCGGCCACCGGCAGGCCCGCCCAGAGCCCCCACTCCAGCGCGTCGAGAGCGCCGAAGTGCACCGTGGTGCGCCAGGTGCCGTCCCAGCCCTTGTAGTGCTCGTGGTAGGTGCGCGCGTGCTGGAAGCGCACCAGCGGATCGTAGCCGGCGACGAGCCACGCGAGGCCGAACAGCAGGCCGCCCGCGAGCACGGCCGGCACCAGCGCCCGCACGAGCCGCACACCCCGCACCCGCCAGGAGGGATCCGCGCGCCACGCGGCCCCCAACGCCGCCGCCCCGGCGACCGGCAGCGCGAAGCCGAGCACGAAGCTGAGGCCGAGGCCCACGAAGGCCAGCGCTCCCGCGGCGGCGCCCAGCGCCCACGCCGTGCGGGCACGCGCCGCGAGCACCGCCTCCACCGCCAGCCAGGCGATGCCGGTGAACACCAGCGGGAACAGCACCTTGTCGAGGTGCATCGCGATGTGCGTGGCGGCGGGGGTGGCCGTGTAGAGCACCACGGCGAGCAGCGCGGTGCGATCGTCGGTGAGGCGTCGACCGAGGCCGAAGAGCGGGAACAGGGCGAGCGAGGCGAGGAGCGGCCAGGTGATCGCGGCGAAGGTGTGGAGCGCCGCCAGCCGGGACTCGGGGCGGTGGTCGACGGCCAGCGGCCGGGCGAGGCGCTCGGTCGCCATGTAGAACAGCAGGGTGCCGGGGGGCTTCGACCGGGCGAAGCGTCGGATCTCGCCTACCTGCACCAGCTCCTCGTAGCGGCTGGCCACGCGCCACATGCTCGGCTCCTCCACCGCGAGCTCGGCGAACTGCATGTGACCGGCGCGGGCGATGTGCTCCCGCATCCCGTCCAGCCCCTCCCCCTCCACCCACGACCAGCCGTGCTGGCCAAAGGTGAAGAGGACGCAGATCGTGGCCACGACGCCCCAGGGGCGCGCCGGGCCCAGCCGCACCGCCAGCGCCCACGACAGCAGCGGCAGCACCGCCACCATCGCCACCACCCAGGTGGGTCCCACCTCCTGCGGGAGCCAGACCCAGAACCACTTGTACATGCGGGTCCACAGGTCGGCCTGCGTGACGAACACCGCCAGCTGGAACAGGCCGAGCGCCAACGCGGCCACCGGCAGCGCCTCGAGCCACCACGGCACGCGCGGATCGGGATCGCGGCTCAGGAGGGGATCGGAGGGGGGCATGGTCGCGACGGACCTCGCGGGCGCGGCACCGTAGCGGGCGCGACGCCGTCAGCCCACCGCGGCCTGCGGCCGGGCCCACACCACCCGGGCCGAGCGGCCGGCGCGCGCGGAGAGCACGCGCTCCTGCACCACCTCCACGCCGGCCTCCGCGAGCACGCGCGCGAAGTCGGCCTCGTAGGTCACCTGGCCGAAGTCCACCGTGGTGAGCGCGCGCAGCACGGGCTTGAGGCGCTCCATCACCGCGCTGCGACGCACCTGGAAGGTCTGGGTGAAGGCCAGGCGCCCGCCCGGCGCGAGCAGGCCCACGGCGTGGCGCAGCGAGGCCACGGGGTCGTCCAGCAGCATGAAGGAGCCGGCGAAGTAGACCACGTCGTAGGGACCGCCCCGGTGGGCCTCGAGGGGCTCGTGGTGCACCTGCACGCGGGCCTCCAGGCCGGCGTCGGCGATGCGGCGGAGGGCCCGGCGGACGTAGTCGGCGTCGATGTCCACGCCCGTGACGTGCAGGTCGCGCGCCACCAGCAGGGGCGCGTGGTGGAGCAGCGCCGAGCCCGTGCCGATGCCCACGTCGAGCACCCGCGTGCCGGGAGCCAGGCCGTCGAGGACGGCGGCGTACCAGTCGCGGGTCAGCCACACGAGCAGCCCGTCGTAGATCCAGCCTCGCACGACGCTCCCCCACGGGCCCACGCCCGCAGCCGCCACCCGGGGACTACCCGGAGGCGGGACGCAGGGCACCCGGGAGCGTAAGGGCGACGGGCGGGGCGCGTTGGGGCCGCGCAGCGAGGACCACCCATGATCCGCACCCGTACGCTCGTGCTGAGCACCACCCTGCTCATCGCCGCCGACTGCAAGCGCCCCACGCCCCCGGAGGTGGAGATGGGCCAGACCGTGCGCGCGGCCACCGTGCCCTGGACCGTGCCCGCCACGGAGGCGGAGGAGAGCGGGCTCGTGTTGCGCCTCGAGGACGGCGACGCGCCGTCGGGAGACGCGGCGCGGCCCCGCGTGGCGCCTGCCACCCCCCTGCCGCTCGACCGGGTGGACGCCCTCCTCGCCCGCCTGGAGCCCCTCGACGTGGCCCCCACGGCCGAGGTGGCCCTGCGCCCGGCGAGCACCCCGCCGCCGGCGCCGGGCACCACGGTGGACCTGCCCTTCCCGCCCCCGCCCGACACCACGCCCCCCGACGTGCCCCCCGGGCCGGTGCAGGTGCTCCGCGCCCACCCGGAGGGCGAGGTGCCGATCGCCCGCGGCGTGAGTGTCACCTTCGACCGGCCTATGGTGGCGCTCACCACGCAGGACCGCGCCGCCGGCGTGGTGCCCGTCCAGCTGACGCCGCAGCCCGAGGGCCAGTGGCGCTGGGTGGGCACGCGCACGCTGCTCTTCGAGCCTTCGCTCCGCATGCCGATGGCCACGGCCTACCGACTCGAGGTGCCTGCGGGCACCCGCGCGGCCGACGGCAGCACCCTGGAGACGGCGTGGACCTCGGAGTTCGCCACGCCGCCCGTCCGCCTCGCCGGGTCCACGCCCACGTCGGGTCCCACCGGGCTGCTGCCCGTGGTGGCGATGACCTTCGACCAGGCCGTGGACGCCGACGCCCTGGTGGGCGCCCTGAGGGTGGAGGCCTCGCCGGCCGACCGCGCCGGCAAGCCCCTCCCCGTGGCCGTGCGCCGCGCCACCCCCGCCGAGATCGCCGCGGATCCCCAGGCGGCCGCCCTGCTCCAGCAGACGCGTCCCGAGCGGACGCTGGCCGTCGTCCCCACCGCGCCACTGCCCGTGGCGACCCGGGTGGCGGTGACCCTGCCCGCCGGCGCGCCCAGCGCAGAGGGTCCCCTGCCCACCACAGGCGACCAGGGGCTCGCCTTCCAGACCTACGACGTGCTCGCGCTGTCGCGGACGGAGTGCGGCGGCAGCGCGGCGCGCTGTCGTCCCGGGTGGTCGTGGTCGCTGGTGTTCACCAACCCGCTCGACACCGACGTCGACCTCGACGCGCTGGTCACCGTGTCGCCCCCCCTGCCGGGCGCCCGCTTCTCGATCGCCGGCCAGGTGCTCGTGGTGTCGGGGCGCTCGCAGGCCGACACCACCTACACGGTCACCGTCGCCCCGGGCCTGGCGGACGTCTTCGGCCAGACCACCGCCGTGCCGGTGCAGACGAAGGTGCGCGTGGACGCGGGCGATCCGCCGTGGCCCCGGGTGAGCCTGCCGGGCCCGAACCCGCGCATCCCCGACCCCTTCGCCGACCCCGTGCTCCCGGTGCTGGCCGGCGGCGTGCCGAAGGTGATGGTGGAGGTGCGTCGGGTGACGCCGTCGGACTGGCGCGCCGCCTCCGAGGCACGCGACCGGCTGTGGGAGCGCACGCCCCTCACGATGCCGGGCGAGGTGCTCGCGCGGCTCGCGCTGCCCGCCGACCCCGACGCCGTCCAGGTGGTCGACCTCGACCTGCGGCCCTACCTCCGCGACGGGCGGGGCTCGCTGCTCGTGCTCGTGGAGACGCCGCCGTCGGTGCCCGAGCGCCAGCGCAGCCGCGACCTGATCTGGGTGGACGTCACGCAGCTCGGCCTCGTGGCGATGGTGGACGCGGAGGAGGCGCTGATCGTCGCCTCCGACCTGCGAACGGGTCGCGGCCTGGAGGGCGTGGAGATCACCCAGGGCGGCCGTGCCTTCGGCACCACCGACGCCCACGGGTGGCTGCGCGCCGAGCGCATCGCGTCGGGCCGGGACGCGCCCCCCCTCGTCGCGCGCAGCGGCGACGACCAGGCGGTGCTCTCGGCGGGCGGGTTCGGCCGCTGGCAGGGCTGGAGCCCCGGCAGCGCGGGCGAGACCACGGTCTGGTACGTCACCGACGACCGCCACCTCTACCGCCCCGGCGAGACCGTCCACGTGAAGGGCTGGGTGCGTCGCGTGGGCTTCGGCAAGGGGGGCGACGTGCGTCCTCCGAACGGCAAGGGGCGCCTGGGCGGGTCGGTCACCTGGCGCGTGCGCGACGCCCAGGGGGTGGAGCTCGGGGCCGGCGAGGTGGCGCTGGACGCCTGGCAGGGCTTCGCCCTCGACGTGCCGCTGCCCACCACCCCCAACCTCGGGCAGGCCTCGCTGCAGCTCGAGGGTGCCGACGGGTCCACCTGGCACGGCTTCGCGATCGAGGAGTTCCGGCGCCCCACCTTCGAGGTGGCGGCCGAGGTGGAGACGCCCGGTCCGCACGTGCTCGGGCAGGAGGTGCTGCTGGCCACCACGGCCTCGTACTTCGCCGGCGGGCCGCTCCCGGCCGCCGAGGCCACCTGGACGCTCACGAGCACGCCGGTGCCGTGGTCGCCGCCGGGCCACGACGACTTCCGCTTCGGTCGGTGGGAGCCCTCGTGGTGGCATCGCTGGTGGGCGCCGCAGACCCCCGGCGCGGTGAGCGCCCACGAGGGGGTCACCGACGCGCTGGGGACCCACCGGCTGCGCGTGGGGCTGGAGCAGCTCGCGCCCGCGCGCACCACCTCGGTGCGTGCCAGCGCCCGCGTGATGGACGTGGACCGCCAGGCCCAGGCCGCCGAGGCCACCTTCCTGGTGCACCCCGCCACCGCCTACGTGGGCGTCCGCCCCACCCAGGCCTTCTTCGAGGCCGACGAGCCCGTGGAGGTGGACCTCGTGGCGGTGGACCTCGACGGCGAGCCGCTGCCCGGCGTGGCCCTGGAGGTGGAGCTGCGCCGCATGGAGATGCGCTGGACCCGGGGCACCTGGCGCGAGGAGGTGGCGGCCTCCCTGCCCTGTGCGGTGTCGGCGGGTGCCACGCCGGTGCGGTGCAGCTTCCGCCCCGACGCGGGCGGACGGCACGAGCTGGTGGCTCGGCTCACCGACACCGAGGGGCGGCCCAACGAGACGCGTCAGCCGATCTGGGTGCAGGGCGGCGCACCCGACCCGGTGGAGCAGGAGGGCATCCCCCAGGAGCGCCTGACGCTCGTGCCCGACGCCGAGACCTACGCCCCCGGCGACGTGGCGCGGGTGCTGGTGCAGTCCCCCTTCGTCCCCGCGGAGGGCGTGGTCACCTGGCGCCGCGGCGGCCTGGTCCACGAGGAGCGCCTCGTGCTCACCGAGCCAGGCGCCGTGGTGGAAGTGCCCATCGAGGACGGCCACACCCCCGGGCTGGCGCTGCAGGTCGACCTGTTCGGGCAGTCCGCCCGCACGCGCCGCGACGGCACCGAGGTGGAGGGGGCCCCTCCCCGACCCGCCTACGCCACCGGCCGGCTGGAGCTGCGCGTGCCGCCCCTGCACCGGAAGCTCACGGTGGACGTGCAGCCCGCCGCGAAGGCCACGGCGCCCGGCAGCTCCACCACCGTCACCGTGGCCGTCACCGACGTGGACGGCAGCCCGGTGGCCGACGCGCAGGTGGCGCTCGTGATGGTGGACGAGGCCGTGCTGGCGCTCGCCGGCGGCGAGATCCCCGATCCCCTCGAGGTCTTCCACCCCGATCGGTCGGACCAGGTGGCCGACCACCACGGGCGCGCCGCCGTGGCCCTCGTGGACGCGGACGCGCTGCTCGGCGGCGAGGCCGAGGCCCTGCCGATGGAGGAGGAGGCGTCGGGAGGGGCCGTGCGTCGCTCCCTGCGCAGCCTCGGCCAGGCCGACGGCGCCGAGATGGCACCCCAGGCCATGCCCGCGGGCGCCAGCCTCCGGCTCGAGAAGTCGGCGGTGGCCGGCGTGATGGGGGGAGCCGCACCGCCCCCGCCCATCGCCGTGCGCACCGACTTCCGGGCCGATGCCCTCTGGGCGCCCGCGGTGGTCACCGGCAGCGACGGCCGCGTGACCGTGCCCGTGGTGCTGCCCGACAGCCTCACGCGCTACCGCATCACGGCCGTGGTGGTGGACCAGGGGCGCCGCTTCGGCAAGGGCGAGGCCGACCTCACCGCCCGCCTTCCGCTGATGCTGCGCCCGTCGCCGCCTCGCTTCCTGTCGTTCGGGGACCGGGCGGAGCTGCCGCTCGTGGTGCAGAACCAGACCGACGCCCCGCTGACCTTCGAGCTCGCACTGCGCGGCGACAACATCGTGGTGGACGGGGCCGACCGGGGCGGTCGCCGGGCCAGCGTGCCCGCCCACGACCGCGTGGAGGTGCGCCTGCCGGTGGCCACCGATCGCGTGGGCCGCGCCGTCTTCCAGGCCGCCGTCGCGAGCGGCAGCCACAGCGACGCCGCCCGCTTCGACCTGCCCGTGTGGACCCCGGCCACCCGCGAGGCCTTCGCCGTGTACGGCAGCCTCGACGGCCCCTCGGGCACGGTGGCGCTCCGTCAGCCCCTGGAGGTGCCCGACGACGTCTTCCCCCAGCTGGGCGGGCTGCGCATCAGCACCTCGTCCACGGCGCTGCAGGCCCTCACCGACGCGGTGATCCACCTCGTGGAGTACCCCTACGGCTGCAACGAGCAGATCGCCTCGCGGATGATCGCGCTGGTGGCCCTGCAGCCCGTGCTCGAGGCCTTCGACGTGGAGGGCCTGCCCGATCGCGCGGCCCTCGAGGCCCAGGTGGCCGCCGATGTGCAGGCGCTCGTGCGACGGATGCAGGCAGGCGCGACCTGGGGCTGGTGGCGCGCGCTGGGGGAGCGGCCCAGCGTCTTCGTGACGCTGCACGTGGCCCACGCCCTGGTGCGCGCCGACCTGGCCGGCTTCGCCGTCGACCCGACGCTGCGCGTGCGGGTGCTGCAGCGCCTCGCCAACCTCGAGCCGCTGCTCGCCGACGTGCACGACGAGCCCACCCGGCGCGCCCTTCGGGCCTACGCGCTGATGGTGCGGCGCCTGGGTGGCAAGGACACGGGGGCCGAGTCCCTGGCGCTGTACCGCAAGGCCGGCTCGGTGGACGCGCTGGGCCTGGAGGCCACGGGCTGGATCCTGCCGGCGCTCGCGGAGGCCGATCCGGGCCTGCTCCCCACGGTGCTGCGTGGGCTGGCGAACCGCGCCACCGAGACCGCGGCCACCGCCCAGTGGGTCACCGGCTACGGCGAGGTGGAGGACGCCCTCATCCTGCACGGCAGCCGGCGCACCGACGCCGTGCTCCTCGACGCCCTGCTCCAGGTGCAGCCCGAGCTCGACCTGCTCCCGAAGGTGGTGGCCGGCCTGCTCGGCGCCCGCACGGCGGGCCACTGGGGCAGCACGCAGGAGGACGGCTGGGTGCTCCTGGCGCTCCAGCGCTACTTCCACACCGCCGAGGGGGTGACCCCCGACCTGGTGGCCCGGGCCTGGCTGGGCGACGCCGCGGCGGCCGAGCACGCCTTCCGGGGCCGCACCACCGAGACGGCCACCACCGACGTGCCCATGGCGTGGCTCGCGGAGCGCGGGCCCACCGACCTCGTGCTGGCGCGCGAGGGCGCGGGCCGCCTCTACTACCGGCTGGGCCTGTCGTACGTGCCGCGCGACCTGGTGCTGGAGCCCGCCGAGCGCGGCTTCTCGGTGGAGCGCACCTACGAGGGCGTGGACGACCCGGGCGACGTGCGGCGCGAGGCCGACGGCACCTGGCGCGTGAGGGCGGGCGCGCGCGTGCGCGTGACCCTGCGGATGGTGGCCCCGGCGCGGCGCTACCACGTGGCCCTCGTGGACCCGATGCCCGCGGGCTTCGAGGTGCTCGATCCGGGCCTGGCCACCACGGAGGACCTGCCCCCCGCGCCCCCGGACGCCGACGACCCGTGGAGCCGTCCCTGGTGGTGGGGCACCTGGTACGACCACGAGAACCTGCGCGACGAGCGCGTGGAGGCCTTCGCCCGCACGGTGTGGCCCGGCGTGCACACCTACACCTACGTCGTGCGCGCCACGACCCCCGGGTCCTTCGTCGCCTCGCCCACCACGGCGGAGGAGATGTACCACCCCGAGACCTTCGGTCGAAGCGGCACGATGCGGGTGATCGTGGAGGACTGACGCGATCCGGCACCCTGTGACGTCAGGGGGGATGCGGGCCCGTGGCAGGCTTCCACGGCGCACCCCGGAGGTCCCCATGCCCCTCGCCCATCCCTTCGCCCTCGCCTGGCTCGACCTGCAGGCCATCCGCTGGACCCGGCACGACGACGCCGACATCACGGCCTTCGTGAACGGTCCGTTCGCCAAGGCCGTCACGCCCGTCGACAAGGCGCTGCGCGCCTTCGACTCCGCGGTCATGGGCCGCGACCGCAAGAAGGCCGAGAAGGCCTACCTCGCCTTCCTGAAGGGCAAGCTCGCCTTCACCAAGAAGCTCAAGGCCGAGGCGAAGAAGCACCCCAAGGGGTCCGACCTCAAGGACGACCTCAAGGCGATGTTCAGCTTCCTCGAGGAGTTCGAGGGCATCGGCGAGATGGAGATGCCCGCGCCCGACGTCGGCGACTGCACGGTGGTGAAGGACTGGAAGTTCGCGAAGAAGAAGTTCGAGGCCGCCACCGGCAAGAAGAAGCCGGCGGCGTCGATGCTCAAGGTCTTCAAGTCCTCGAGCGGCATCGGCAAGGCCCTGGAGGCCTTCGAGAAGGGCCTCGCCAAGGGCGACGGCGTCGCGATCGCCAAGGCGCGGAACAAGTTCGGAGGCGCGATGTCGGACTACCTCACGCTGCTCGACAAGGAGATCAGCAAGGCCGGGTCCACCGAGGACTACAAGGTGGAGGTGGGCGACCTCCGCCTGCGCCTGCAGGTGATCGAGGGCGACGTGGTGAACCTGTCGGCCCCGTACCGGTAGGGGCTGCAGCCGCGCCGCGGGACGCCGCGGGACGCGCCGGGTAGGCTCGCGCGACCCGTCGTTCCCCGTGGCGGCGCGACCCACCGAGGCCCCCATGCGCCCGCTCCTCGCCGTCCCGCTCCTCGCCGCGATCGCCTGCTCCGCGGGCAGCCCGCCGCGACGCATCACCACCGACGACAGCGCCGATGTCGAGGACTCCGGGGACACCGCGAAGGACGACGACTCCCGCGCGCCGTCGGACTCGGGCGACGGCGCGGACGACAGCGACACCGGCACGGTGGACGACACGGACACCGACGACACGGGGACCCAGGAGACAGACACGGACGGCACCGACGACACCGACGACACCGACATCGTCGAGCTCCTCTGGAACGAGGGCGCGTTCAGCGTCGACTGGCGGGACGCGATCGACTGCGGGACCTCCGGCAGGATCGGCTTCTCGTTCGAGACCCACGGTGAGGGGATCGCCGCCCTGTACATCGTCGAGACGCGCCCGGGGCAGACCTACCCGTGGTCCGAGTTCCACACGCTGCCCATGAACGGCATCGGCACGGACTGGGGGCTCTTCGAACGCCACCTCACCACGGGCGCCACGCTGCAGACCCAGACCTCGGACGTGAACACGCTGTTCACCTGCGGCACGACGGCCTCGCTCAACCCGCTCGCCCTCGGCACGGACTTCCGGTCGGCCCTGTACGTGGCGCTCTGGCGCCCCTCCGACGCGGCCGCCCTGGGCGACGCCAACCCGGCGAACGACCCCGCCCCGAGCGACTGCATCGCCTTCGGCCATGACGTCACCGGCGGCTACACGGTGAACCCCATCGCCCAGGCCGCGGCGCGTCCGATCTGGGTGCACCCCACAGTGTGCAGGACGCTGGCGCCGACCTCGCCCTGAGGGTCCAGGGAGGCAGCCGAACGACGGCTACCGGGCGGTGGTCCCCGGACGAGCCGTCGGCGTCCCTGCCGGAGGCGCCCACCCCCGCGGATGCCGTGGCTGCGGACGTCGGGGCAGCGGGCTCGGGACGGGCCTGGGGTCGGGTAGGAGGTCGCGGGCGCGTGGGCTGCGTCGGGGAGGCGTGTGTCCGGGGCCACGGGCGGAGGCGGATCATCGGCCTGGGAGCCAGCCCCGGAAGGGATCGGGGGGCGGATCGGGGGGCGGGCGGGGGCTGAAGTGGCCGCGCGGAGGTCGCCGTGCGACGGCGAGGTGGTAGGCTGTATCCGAGAACGGGACTCAAGTTGCCTGTCGCCAGAGCTCTCAGTTGTGGTCCCGGATGCACGACGGTCGGTACGGCTTGATGACCTTGGCATCGATCTTCCGCTCTCCTGTTGCCACGCGGCGGCGGACACGACCGGTAGTGATCGCGGTCGTAGCCTTCGGTGGGGGGTGCCAAGCCGATCTCACCGACTGCAACTCGGCTGATTTCCAGAAGGCATTCGCATCTGTAGCGCAGCGAATCGGCTATGGATGCAGCAGTTTCTGGATTGGCAGCGTCGAACGATTTGGCGACCAGGATCTGATGGTCGAACTGAGTGTCGATCTTCCGACTCCAGTTCACGCCGGTCTGCAGTTCGCCGCGCGCTTGACGGAGGGGGAAACCTCCGGGGGATATCTCGACGTGACCGTCGGACGTGATCTTGGCTTCTGCACCAGTGATGTCGGCGAGTACGTGGTGCAGAAGCACTGGCGCTCCACAGCTGGCGTCGTGCTCGTCGACGTCCGAAAGGTACAGTTCCGACCGGGCGGGCCGCCCGTGTACACATTGGTAGCGGCATTGGAAGATGTCGTGATCACCGACGGATACGCCAGCTGTTCCATGCCTGCGTTTTCGACCATGTTGACGAGCGTCACGACTGGTGATGTGGATTGATCGGAACTCGTGCATGACCTGTTCTGCGAGCCCTGGACCACCGCACCCGCGAATCGCCACCCGCGAACGCCCGGTCCGCCACAGCACCCGCCCTGTCGCTTACCGCAACCGCCCGGTGCGCGGGTGCAGCGTTCGAAACGGGCATCGCGCTCGCCCGGCCGTCCGATGCAAAAGCCCGGATGGAGAATGCAACGTCCCGGATGGACGATGCAGCGTCCCGGATCGCCACCGCAAGCCGTTGCACTGCTCATCCGGGATGTTGCCACGCCCATCCGGGCTGTTGCCAATCCCATCAGGGCGGATGCAGCAGGCGTCCGGGCCCATGCCGCGTGCTTCCAGACGCTTGCATCGACGCCAAGGGGGGGCGCCCCCCTCGACCGGTGCGGCGCATGCCCTCACCGGGGAGCCCTGGCTCCCTCTCATTGCGCCGATCATCCAGGGTGGACCTGGTAGCCGCAGTGCCGTGTCCAGCCGGTGGCATCCTGCGGGGTGATGCACTCGGCGGCGAATGCGACGGCGTCGTCGAGTTGCTCATGGGTGCGCGCGCGGAGCCTCCGT
>JACKEO010000028.1 GCA_020632955.1 Alphaproteobacteria bacterium | reverse complement strand
GGGGGTGACGCAGCGCGTGGCGACCAGGAAGAGGAGGGCGGCCACGCTCGCGGTCATCATCGAGACCGTGGTGAAGGCCGGCAGCAGCACCATCAGGGCCAGGGCCGTGAGCGCCAGCGGGGCCTTGCGGTACACGGGGTGGCCGTCGAAGGGCATCTCGGTGACCAGGTAGAAGTCGTCGGACTGGCGCCAGGTGCGGCGGAAGCCGGGGCTGGCGGTGAGCATGAGCGTGTCGCCGGCCTGCAGGACGATGTCGCCGATGCGGCCCTCGATGCGCTCGCCGGCGCGGTGGACCGCGAGGATGGCCGCGTCGAAGCGGCGGCGGAAGTTCGCGTCGCGCACGGTGCGGTTCACGAGGTGGGAGTGGTGGGCCACCACCACCTCGTAGAGGTTCGCGCCGGGGTCCGGGGTCTGGCCCGTGGCCGTGAGGCCGGGGAAGGCGGTGAGGTCGCGGATCATCGTGGCCACGCCGGTGAACACCAGGTGGTCCAGCGGCTCGAGCACGTCCTCGGGGGCGACGGGCTGCAGGACCTCGCCGTGGGCGCGGCGGATCTCCACGAGGAAGAGGCCGGGCAGGTGGCGCAGGCCGGCCTCCTCGACGCCCTGGCCCACGAGGGGGCTGTCGGCCGCCACCTCCAGCTCGGCCAGGTACTCGCGGGCCTCGGTCTTGGCGCTCGTGAGCGGATCGACGCGGTCGGGCAGCAGCGAGGGCCCCGCCACCACCAGGTAGACCAGGGCGACCAGGGCGGTGGGGACGCCCACGGCGGCCAGCTCGAACATGCTGAAGCCGGGCAGCCCGGCCTGCTCGAGCAGCCCGCTCACCACCAGGTTGGTGGACGTGCCGATCAGCGTGCAGACGCCGCCCACCATGGCCGCGAACGACAGCGGCATGAGGAACTTGGCGGGGGAGGCGCCCACGCGCCGGGCGAAGCCGTTGCCCACGGGCACGAACATCGCGACGATCGGCGTGTTGTTCAGGAAGGCCGACATCACCGCGATCGGGGCCACGAGCCGGAAGAGGGCGGAGCGCACGCCTGCGGCCCGCCCGAACATGGCGTTCGAGACGCGCACGAGCACGCCGGTGTCCTGGATGGCGCGGGCCACCACGAAGAGCACGCCGATCACCACGGTGGCGGGGTCGGCGAAGCCCCGGAAGGCCTCCGCGGGCGCCACGACGCCGGCCACGAGCAGGGCGCACACCGTGAGGAACATGATGAGGTCGGGTCCACCCCGGTCCAGCATCATGAGCACGGTGGCCACGGCCACGGTGGCCAGCGTGAACCACGCGGGCAGGCCCAGTCCGAGCCAGACGACCTCGGGCAACAGCGACAGCACGCCCTGGATCCCCACGGTGGCCTGCAGGGGGTCTAATGCGAAGCGGGGGACCCGCGATAGGGCGGGGACGCGGAGGTGGGCGTGCGCTGGGTCCTGGCCCTGGGGATCGTGGGGAGCACCTGCACGCCGGCGGTGGGGCCGGTGGCCCGGGGCGTGCTGCCGCCGGTCGTGGCCGAGTCGAGCGGCCTGGTGGCCTCGGCGCGCCTCCCGGGGGTGTTCTGGACGCACAACGACAGCGGGGACGTGCCGCGCCTCTTCGCGGTGGACGGGGCGGGCGGCCTGCTGGGCGAGATCGCGGTCGACGGGGCCGAGGCCGTGGACTGGGAGGCCATCACCCGCGACGACGCCGGCAACCTCTGGATCGCCGACCTCGGCAACAACCGCAGCAGCCGCACCGACCTGACGCTGTACCGGGTGCCCGAGCCCGCGCCCGAGGCGGGCCGCGTGGCGGCCGACCGCGTGGTGCGCGTGGCCTACCCGGAGCAGACGGCCTTCCCCGACCCCGGGCTGGCCTTCGACTGCGAGGCGGTGTGGTGGGAGGCCGGCACGCTCTGGCTGGCCACCAAGCACCGCAAGGACACGCGCACGGTGCTCTACCGGGTGGACGGCCTGGAGGGCGCGGGGTCGCTGACGCGGGTGGCGGAGCTGGACGTGGGCGGCGCCGACCACCCCTTCGGCGGGCAGGTCACCGACGCCGATCTGCACCCGAGCGGGCGCTGGCTCGCGCTGCTGACCTACCACGCGGTCCTCGTGCTGGAGCGAGCGCCGGGCGAGGAGGGCTTCGGTCGCGTGGTGCACACGGTGGAGCTCGACGGCGACGTCACCGGCCAGTGCGAGGCCGTGGCCTGGGACGGCTGGTCGCTGGTGTTCACCAACGAGGGGCGCGGCGTCTTCCGGATCGACGATCCCTTTCGCGCGGACAGCTTCCCCCCGGCGACCGAGGCGCCCTGACGGGCTAGGTCAGCCGCCTCGGAGGTGTGGTGGTCCTGCGGGTGGCGAGCTGGGTGCTGGTGGCAGGCTGCGTGACGGGCTTCGAGACCGCTGCGCTGCTGGGCGATCGGGACGCCGACGGGCGGCCCGACACCGCCGATGCCTGCCCCGACGATCCCGACGACGACGCGGACGGCGACGGCGTCTGCGGCGATGTCGACGCCTGCCCGGGCCACCCCGACGACGAAGACGCCGACGGCGACGGTCTCCCCGACGGCTGCGACGCCTGCCCGGACGACGCCGAGGGCGACCGCGACGGCGACGGCCTCTGTGCCAGCGACGACCTCTGCCCCGACGAGGAGGGCACCGGCTGCGACGTGCAGCTGATCCTCGGGATCCAGGTGGACTTCTTCTACGAGGAGGCCACGTGGGAACTGAGCGACTACCGCGGCAGCCTGGAGGACAGCGGGGGCTTCGCGGGTCCGGGCGCGGGCTTCTTCCGGCGCATCACGGTGCCCGGCGACAAGAGCACCTGCGTGCGCGTCGACGACCGTGACGGGGGCAGCCGCGGCGTGATCTTCAACCGCCGCCTCGGTCAGCGCTACGCCGGGTGGTCCTTCGAGGACTCCCGCAAGCGCGCCACGGTCTGCTTCACGCCCGACGAGGACGGCGAGCCCTTCGAGGCGCCGCTGGAAGAGGACTGGCTTCGGGACGGCGCCTGCAAGGTGGACCTGCTCATCGACGTGGGGAACGCGCCGCAGGAGGTGGCCTGGGGCCTGCGGGATCCCGAGGACAAGCTCATCCAGGGCGTGACCTTCGGCACCTACGCCGCCGCGGGCGGCGAGGAGCGCTACTCGTACACCCTGGCGGAGGGTCGCTACACGCTCGAGCTCTTCGACGAGGGCGGCGACGGCTGGACGGGCGGCGGCTGGAAGCTGGGCAAGCCGGGGGCCTCCGGGCCCTTCGGCGAGGGCACCCTCGCGGGCGCCGAAGAGACCGTGACGGTGCAGATCCGCTGCGGCGCGAACCCCTGACGGAGGCTGGGATGGCAGGGCGCGATCGGAGCACGCGGTGGCTGGTGGTGGGCCTGGTCGTGGGGCTGCTCGCCTGGGTGGGCGCGCGGCGTCGTCGGGCCCGACGTGAGGCCGCGCGGGCGCTCGCCGAGCGCAGCGTGCGGGCCGTGCCCTTCGATCCCGAGGCCCTGGCGCTGCTGCCCGAGCCGGCGCGGCGCTACCTGGCGCGGGCCCTCGAGGCGGGGGTGCCGCTGCCGCGCGCCGCGGTGCTGGAGCTCGGCGGGCGCGTGCGCGGGGGCACCGGCAAGCCCTGGCGGCCGCTCGCGGTCACCCGGCAGGTGCTCGACGGGGCGGGCGAGGGCGGCGACGTGCTGCCGGGTCGGGGGAACGAGGCCCGTCGTGCGGCGTGGTCGTGGGCGGCGCTGGAGGCGCTGTGGCTGCCATCGCGGCTGCTGCCGGCCCGCGGTGCGCGGTGGACGCCGGTGGACGATCGCCGCGCGGCGGTGCGCTTCGAGGTGGCCGGGCGGCCGTGCACCCTCGTGCTGGCCGTCGACCCCGACGGGCGCGTGGAGGAGGCCCGTCTTCAGGCCGAGGGCGCCGAGCTCGTGGCCGACACCTTCCTCGAGGAGGGGCGCTTCCAGGGGGTCACCGTGCCCACCCGCTTCCGCGTGGGCTGGGGCCTGGGCAGCCGCGGTGGCGTCGACCTGGTGCAGCCCGTCCTGCGCACCGTGCGCTTCCGCTGACCTCGCTGCCCGAATAGGCGGCGCCGATGCGCTCCATCCCCTTCACGGTCGACGGTCACGAGGGCAACGCCCGGGCCACCACGCTCCAGCTGGAGCGGGGCACGGTCACCACGCCCCTGTTCATGCCCGTGGGCACGCAGGGTGCCGTGCGTGGCGTCCACCCGCGGCAGCTGGAGGAGACGGGCGCGCAGATCGTGCTCGCGAACACCTACCATCTGCACCAGCGGCCGGGGGAGGAGCTGGTGGCCCGGCATGGGGGCCTCCACGCCTTCATGGGCACCGAGCTGCCCATCCTCACCGACTCGGGCGGCTTCCAGGTCTTCAGCCTCGAGAAGGACGTGAGCGAGGAGGGGGTCCGCTTCCGCTACGAGATCGACGGGCGGCAGACCGTGCTCACGCCCGAGCGCTCGATGGCCATCCAGGAGGCGCTCGGCTCCGACATCGCCATGGTCTTCGACGAGTGCGTCGCCTACGGCGAGAGCTACGACTACGTGGCCGCCAGCGTCGACCGCACCACCCGCTGGGAGCGGCGCAGCAAGGAGGCCCACCAGCGGCCCGACCAGTCCCTCTTCGGGATCGTGCAGGGCGGCTTCTGGCCCGACCTGCGGCAGCGCAGCGCCGAGGCGATCACCGAGATCGGCTTCGACGGCTACGCGATCGGTGGCCTGTCGGTGGGCGAGGGTCACGGCAAGATGTGCGAGGTGCTCGACATGACCACCCTGCACATGCCCTGGGACGCCCCCCGCTACCTGATGGGGGTGGGGCGCCCGCTCGACCTCATCGAGGGCGTGGCCCGCGGCATCGACATGTTCGACTGCGTCATCCAGACCCGCCACGCGCGCTCGGGCGTGGTGTGGACCTGGCACGGCCGCATGCGCCTGGGCGACCGTCGCTACCGCGGCGACCTGCGTCCGCTCGACGACCGGTGCACCTGCAGCACCTGCGCCACCTTCACGCGCGCCTACCTGCACCACCTCTTCAAGGTGAACGAGATCCTGGCGGCCACGCTGGCCTCGATCCACAACATCGCCTGGTTCCAGCAGCTCATGGCCACGGCCCGCGAGCGCATCCTGGCCGGCACGTTCACCGCCTTCCGCCACGAGATCGGCGAGCTCTACCCGGACGGTGCGCCCGAGGAGCCTGAGGGCGAGGGGAAGGGCAAGTCCCGTGCGGGCCGTCCCCCGCCGAAGCCCAAGGGACGCGGGCGCCGCTGACCGGCCCGCTTGTGCCGCTCGGAGGTCGGGTTAGGTCGCGGGGCCGTTGCCGGAGGCACGCGTGGCCGCAGAGGACCTGATCGAGATCGAGGGCGTCATCAAGGAGGTCTTCCCTGGCGGGAACTTCCTGGTGGAGACCGAGGCGGGCACGGAGGTGCACGCGCATCTCGCAGGCAAGCTGCGCCGGTTCCACATCCGCGTCGTGCTCGGCGACCGCGTGACGGTGGCCGTGAGCCCGTACGACCTGTCGAAGGGGAGGATCGTGTTCCGGCACAAGTAGGGCACGATCCCGCGACCTAGGTTGTACCTGCACAAGTCGGGTACTCGGGTCGTGCTGTAGTGGTCTGGAGGGGGCTGAAACGGGCCTCGACCACTACAGCGGCCACTACAACACGGAGGGCCGCGCGATCGGTTGCGCGCCGGGCGCTGTCGGTTTCAGCCCCGGTCGGTGCCTCGCCAGGTGGCCGCGCCCGTGAAGATGCTGCGGAGCCGGGAAGCGGTCTGCACGAGACCGGCTCGGTCGAAGTCGTCGATCAACTCGTCGATGGTCTTCGGCGGGTCCTTGAGCGCGTCACGCATCTCGGTCACCGCGGTGACCACGAGGCCCGGAGCGAGGTCGATGGTATCCGCGAGGAAGTCGTCCGGGTGCTTCGCTTCGATGTCCCACGGTTCCAGCGCCTCGCTCGGGAAGTGCCGCAGGTTGCTCGTCACGATGACCTGTGCCTTGGCGTGGATCGCCGCCGCAACGACGTGACGGTCGTTCTGGTCCGGGATCCCGGTCACGGAGTCGATGAGCCGGCGATGTCCCGTCACCATCGAGTCATCGACCGCACCGCAGATGAGGCTGCGCGTGCGCGCGAGCTTCGAGTCGTCCAGGTCCGGCCGATTCCTCTTGAGCGCGCGGAAGCACTCGTCGAGGATGTCGTCGGTCCACCGTGCTCGAACAACCCCGGTGTGAGCGACGCGCAGCAACAGGTCGCGCAACTGCGCGGGGTACAGGACGCAGGCATCGTAGATGACGACGAACGACGCCACGGCCGGGCCTAGTAGCCGAGGCCGAGCTTCTGGGCCTCTACAGCCAGCTCATCGAGCGCGCGCCGCGACTCGGCATCTCGACGACGCTTGTACTCCAACAGGTCGTTGAGGCGCACCCGGCGATGCCTGCCTGCCATGTGGTGGGCGAGAGTGCCCGCCTTCAGCAGGCCGATGAGGAACGGTCGCGACACGTTGAGCAGGTCTGCTGCCTCCTGCGTCGTGAGCACCGCATGGCGTGGCAGGACAGCGACCGGGGTACCGGTCGCGAGGTGTCCGAGCACCTGCAGGAGCAGCGACGAGGCCTCCAGCGGCAGCCGGACGTTCACATGTCGCTCCTGCTCACCGTCGCGAGTAACGAGCGTCATGGAGCGCACGAGCACACCGTCGCCATCTCGGAGCTGACGCAGTGCCTCCTGCGCCTCCGCGATCGTGTCCTCGCGCGGCACCGTCACCCCGGTAGCCACAGCACACCTCCAACCCTTCCGGGCCCCCGTGTAGCGGGGCCTTCCTGTAGACGCAATATTCGAAACGAAACCGAGTTGCTTGACGTCGGACGCATCGAGACACGTTCAATCGACGGAAGAATCACCGCTTCCGGGGAATGCGATCACCTTCCGACCGAGCGGCTCCAGCCTCCCCAGCGCCGCGGCCGCCACCGCCCGCCGCCGGTCGTCCGCCGTGGCCTGCCGGTAGAAGTCGAGCATCGCCTTCGGCGAGTGCCCGAGCAGGCTGGCCGCCGTCCCGAAGTCCACCCCGGCTCGTAGCAGCGCGTCCACCCCCCCCCGCCGGAGCCCATGGGGCGTGAAGGGCGTCACGCCGGAGGCCGCGAAGGCCCGCGGGAGGTGGCGCGCCCGTAGCTGGCCCACCGCCGTGTTGTGCTTCACGCCGAGGAGCTGGAGGTGGTTAGGCCGCCGGGGCCACGCGCGCAGCTCCTCGAGCACGTCGCCGCCGAATGGGAACTCGCGCGCGCCGGTCTTGCCCCGCAGGGTCAGCGTGCCCGTGCTCGCGTTGAGGTCCCGCCACCGGAGCGCCGCCACCTCGCCGATGCGAGGCTGCTGCTTCGCAATCGGTGTAGCGCCCGGCCCGTCGACGTTCCGCGGCGTGGGGTCGTCGGCGTTGCGGGGCGCCTAGCCGGTGGTGGCGCAAGCGGTGAGTGCGGCGATGGCGATGGCGATGCGTATCTGGAGAGCAGCTATTCCGCCTCTTCGGCTGCGAGCACCACGACGGTCGATCCCCGCGTCGCGGCCCAGAAGTCCATGATGTTGAGGACCGTCCCGCCGAACGCGTTCTTCCCGCGCACCTTGCACCGAGATCGCCAGCACGCGTCCGTCAGCACGGGTCGGGAGCAGTCCGTCACCTCGATGGAGCCCGGGTCATGGGCGGACTCGCGCAGGAACCGAGCGGCGCCCAGCAGCTCGCCGTCCCAGGACGAGATCGTCGGCGACGTGCCGCACATGGTTCGCAGCGCTTCGGCTGCCGCCGCCTCGTCCTGCGCCTTCTTCCGCTCGCTGGCGGCCTTGGGGGCGACACGGGCGAGGCTCTTGTTGGCGCGAGCCTTCCATGCGGCGAGGCCGATCTTGCTCGCGAACTCTGGGCACTCGCGCTCCATGGACTCGGCGGAGAGCAGGGCTGTCGAGATCGCCTGTTCCGCTCGGGAGTACTCCTTGCTCTTCGTCGCGGCGTCGTAGCTGGACATCGCGTCAGGAAGGCCCGTCCATGCCGCCCGGCACTTGAGTTCAGCCACGGCGGCGCCGATGCCTTCGGCCTCCTCGATGCCATCGTAGGGGGCGGCACGGCTGCGCCACTGAGCTTCGAGGGCTCGCGCGCCCGCGATGTCCTTGGCGCCGAGCGCCTTGTCTACGGCGGCCAGGTCCGCGAGGAGGGCCCGCTCCACTTCGGGCGCGTCGGCGACGAGGTCCGCGCGGCGTTGCTGGGCCTCAGCCTCGGCGGCCGCGGCGACAGCCTGATTCTCGGCGGCGCGGCGCTCATCGCGGGCGCGCGCCGCGCGCTGGTCCATGGCGAGGAAGATCCAGCTCCCCACGAGGAGCACGGCGAACCCGCCACCGATCCACCTCTTCGCATCGGGAGGGAGCGCCCAGAACCACCGCCAGACCGATTCAAGGGCTCCCTCCCGCGCGGGGGCGGTCCCGCCGATCGGACGCTTGCAGGTCGCGCAGGCCGTCGATGGCTGCCCGAGGACGAAAGGGATCGCGAGCCATGCGGTCCCGCAGGTGAAGAACCCAGCCACAGCGAGCGCGGTGACCGCGTTGCTGCGGGGGTGGGTCACCTTCCGCGACGCGCCGCACTGGTCGCACCACACCTCGCCGCGTGCGGCCTTCGGCCTTTCGGGCGGCGGTGATGGCGCGCTCGCCGCTGGCCCGCCGGTCGGCTTCCCGCAGGAACCGCAGAAGGCCGCGCCACCCGCGAGTGATGCGCCGCACGACGTACAGAATGCCACCGTCCCCCCACACCCGGACTCACCGGTCGGCGGAGTGTAGCAGCGGGGCGAACCTCGACAACCGCGAACTCGCTACGGCACCTTCGACCTGCCCGGCGTGGGGTCGCCAGCTCTTGCGCACGTGGGCGTGGCGAACCCGAGATCGCTGGCCCACCATGCCTGGCGCGACGATGCGTTGACCCTGTCCTGGCCCGTCGGTAGGGTCGCCGCACGTCCGTCCTGGGCTCCCCCCAGCGCGCCCCGTATGCGCGTGGCCGCACCCCACGTGGCCAGGCCCAGGGCGGGCGTCGCGCGCTGCCCGTGACGCGATACACTCAGCAGATGATCGTCGAGAAGGTCATCACAACGGATCTGCTGACCGGGGAGACTCGCGAGGAGCTCACGTACGCTCCGCAGACCCCCGAGGATCGGGCCCTGCTTGCCGAAATGTACCGGCGCGGCGAGTTCATCGATCACGAGTGGGACGCGGAGTCGCGCCGGGCGGCGGCGACACCGGAACCACAGGAGCGGCCGCCGGCACGGGGCGGTGCGGGCGAATAGCGGCTGAGGAGGGCGGCTGTCGATGGGGGCACTCACGTCGTGGGAGCTGATGGAACGGGTTCTGTATGGCGAGGACATCACGGTCCAGGACATCGATCGTATGGTCCCGGGCGTCGATGAGGATGAGCACCTTGACTGGAAGCGAGGTGACGCGCTCCGGCCGTCCAAGGAGAAGGGTCGGGAACTCAGGCGGGACGTGGCCGCCTTCGCGAACACGGACGGCGGCGTCCTCGTCTATGGGGTCATGGGGCGCGGTGAGAAGCCGCGTGCTGGTGACCCGCCCGCCACGCTCGGGCGTAGGGGCTGGGAAGTAGATCCTTCCGGCTTTCCAGACGGCGTAGAGGCGTGGGTCCACGTTCAGACGCGTGCCCTCCACGGGTACACCTCGGGGCCGCCGAGAGTGCTGGTGCTGGACGAGGGGCGGCTCGTGCTGGTCGCGGTACCTCGGGGGCTTGACTTGGCACCGGTCCAAGAAGACGGCGGATCGCGGATCTACCTCCGCGTGAACGAACACACCCAGAGGCTCACAGACACGCTTGTAGCGGACCTCGTGCTTGGACGGAGGCAGAGGCCAAGGTTTGACGCGGAACTGATCACGGCCCAGATGGCGCGGATGCCCATGCCCTCCCGACAGGGCGCGCGGGAGTCGCGCCTCCTCCACGTCGACGTGGTCATTCGGAACTCGTCGCTCGCATGGGCTTCACAGGTCGTCGGCGGGGCCATGGGCCTGGGTGAGGCAACCTGGAAGAGAGCGGGCGCGGCTTACGGCATGGTGGAGTTGGTGGGGAGGGTGCCGGTCGTCGTGCATGCGGGGGACGGCGAGTCCGCGTACCACCAGAGTGACCAACTGGGGGGACTGGCGCCGTCCTTCTCGCACCACGTGGTGGCGACGGTGGAGCGCGCGAACGGGTCTCTGCCCGCGTCGCGGTTGCCGTCGTGGCCCGTCCGGATGCCCTTCGCGGTCTCGTGTCGTTGGAACGGTCGCGAGACTTGGATGTGGACAGGAGCCGTGTACGCCATCACCCCGGACCGGGCGCCGACCTGGTGGCAGGTCCAGGTGGCCCTGGACTGCGAGGGAGTCGTGGCGGCCCGAGTCGATGAGGCCTCCGAGCCGCCTCGGCTTTCGTACCGGCAACTGCGCGAGGAACTCGATCGCGACGATTGGGATCAGGTGCGAGCGACATAGGTCTCAAGGCTGCGTCTCCAGGTCTGTTGTCCTGTGGCGCGGACTCGACATGGCGCCGGACAGGCCCGTTCTGGCGCTGCCGCTACGGCCAGTCGTCGTCATCCGGCAGCAGCAGGTCCGCCCCCAGGTCCACCGGCCACGTCCACGCGGTCAGCCACCACCCCGCCCCGATGACCTCCTCGCGCAGTCCGGCCGCGACGAGCCGGCGCTCGGTCATCGCCTCGTCCTCGGGGAAGGCGACCACCCGCGACTCCGTGGCCCCGAAGGTCTACGCGACGTGCTGCACGGCGAAGGGCACCAGCTCGTCGAGATCGGCCGGGCCCCACGTCTCGATGCCGTCGATGAACACCAGGTCCCGCCAGACGTCCCCGGCACCCTCGCCCACCTCCTCCATGACCTCGAGGAACGGCACCATGCGGTGGACGCACAGCCGGACGTGATTGCGGATGCGCTCGCCGCCGCCGTGCATGAAGGCGCAGACGTAGTGGACGACCCGGACGCGAGCGACAGGCTCCTCGCCGTGCCGGCGGTCGTCGAAGACGCTCCCGGTCCAGAGCCGGATGATGGGCGCCGAGTCAGTCTGAGCGCAGGTGGACGACATCCGCAGCACGGGACCGCCAGCCGTGGTGGGGACCCTCCACCTACCGCGACCACGGAGGGCTCACGCGACGGGTGAGGGACCGATCCTGCAACAGCGTCCTGCAACAGACGGAGAAAAGACGAGGAACAAGCGGAGTCGAAAGGACTTGGAGTCGAAAGGACTTCCGGCACACCCGACCGCCCCTCACCCCTCCGCCAGCACCCGCGCCTTCCCGGCCATCCCCTCCGCGGCGGTGGCACCCGGCTCGCCGCGCGGGCACGCGTCCAGGGCCTGCTCGGCGTAGGCCACCGCCTGACGGGCTGCGGACCTGCGCTCCTCGCCCTGGGACAGCTCGGCGTGGTGGAGCCGGTGGGCCGCGTTGTACACGAGCGCGCGGCAGTCTCTGGACGGTGCCGGCGAGGGGTCCTTGGGCGCCGACTGGGGGGCCGTCGCGGGGGAGTCTGCGCGGGCCGACGGGGAGCTCATCGACGCCGAGGCGAAGATGCCCGAGCAGGCCGTGAGCCCCAGGGTGGTCGCCATCCACGCGACGACGATGTGGCGGTGGTGCGGTGTGCCCACGGCGCGCCCTCCCCGGGACCAGCGGGCTGTCTACACTCAGCCCGGGGCGACCCGCTGTGGCGTTGACGCACGGGCGATGTCACATGCTGTCCGCGGCCCGGAAGGCGAGGGACGAGCGTGGGGGCGCCGGCGCCCAGGGGGCCCTGGCGCTCCTCGCCGCGTCCGTCGGCGTCCCGCCGACAGGGCGCGGCGGGACGCCTGAGATCACCGATCCTCGCGGGTGGAGGAGATGACGCGCGACGCCCGAAGCTGGTCCCTCGAGTGGGAGAGCAGCCAGGTCTCGTCGCCCCACCGCGCGAGGACGTACGTGCGGGCCGGCTCGAGGCAGAGGTCGGCGAGCGCGGGGCCGTGGCCGCCATCGAGGTCGACACGCACCAGCACCGACTGCATGGCCGTGTACCGGGCGTAGCTGGCGATCAGCAGCGCGGTGCGCGGGCCGTCGCGCGCACCGCGCAGGACGTGCCAATGCATCGGCAGCCAGGTCGCGCCGTCGACGACGGGTGCCAGCGCGATGGTCGGTCGAGGCCGCTCCAGTTCGTGGTAGTCGAAGGGGACCTCCGAGCCTGTCTCGACGTCGACGAAGATCGAGCGACGGGGTTCTGGGTCGTCGGCAAAGACCACCAGCACGAGCCCTGGGCGACCGAGGGGCGAGATCGCCTCGATGCCCGGGTTCGCCGCGCCGGCGGGTGGCCAGGTGGTCGCCTGCCCGGACCGGACGAGGTCGAAGACCTCCGGTCCCCGCCCCGTGGTCAGCTCCGCCAACGCGGCGCCGGTGATCTCCGCGAGGGCGCCGCCGCCGCAGCGCGAGGTGGCGTGGTGCAGCCAGGACAGCGAAGGCTGACCCCCCTCGCAGAGCAGGGCGAAGGCCTCGCGGTCCTCTCCCCGGTGAAGCGCCTCCCACGTGTCGACGGCGCCGAGCCAGTCGATGTCGGGATGGGCATCCACGAATCCCGTGCCGAAGTCCGACCCATGGCAGGCCTCGTGCGTCACCGTCTCGGGGAGCAGCCACGCGGAGACGGGTTCGAGGATGCTGAGCTCGCCGAAGCGAGGATCGTAGAGACCGATGGCGGACCCTGGCCCGGTGGGCCGGTCGGGCGAGGGCGGCGCCACGGTGACCCGGGCGACGCAGCGCGCCTCCGGGCGGAAGCCCGCCAGGTGGTCGCGGAGGATGCGCCGCGCGGGCGCGAAGCGGGGCTCGTCCGTCTGCCACGCCGGCTCGTCGATCCCGCACGGAGGACGGCAGGCGCCGACCCCTGCCAGGAAGGCCAGGAGGGCAGGCGCGGCACGAACGCCGGTCGAGCGCACCGGACGAGGCGTGGGTCCCGGCGGCACGCCCCTCACTCCGCCCACAGCCCCGGCCGCACCACCCGACGGCATCGCTCCCCCTCCTGGCAGCCGGGCGCCGGATCCATGCCGTCGTCGAAGGCGGTGCGGTCGATCTCCAGGGTGCGCTCGACCCCGTCGACGCCGCGGACCGTGAGGGACACGGGCGTGCCCTCGGGACCCACCAGCCAGTCCACCACGTCGAGGGGGTCGGGGGGCAGGGGGGTCCCGTCCACGTCGAGCAGCAGGTCGCCGGGGCGCAGGCCGGCGTCCCAGGCGTCGCCGTCGGTGCGGAGGCGCCGCACGACCACGCCCTCGTCGGTGCCCTCGATCTGGGCGCCGAGGCCGGCGGCGCGATCCTGGGGGACGTCGAGCACCAGGTCCACCGTGTCGCCCGCCTCGGGCGCGAAGGTGTGGACGTCGCCCAGCGCCTCGAAGGGGCCGTCGTAGCGCAGGGCCTGGGCGGTGCAGGGCTCGCCTGCCGGCACCTCCACGAGGAAGGTGCCCTCGGTGTCCACCGTGGCGGACCGGCCGCAGACCCGCACGGCGAGGGCGCCGTCGAGGACCGGCCCGACCACGCGTCCGGTGATCGTGGCCGCGGGCTGCAGGTCCACCGGCTCGACGCAGCCCGCCGCCGTGGCGAGCACCTGGCCCTGCACCACATGTCCGGGGACCTCGAGGGCCACCTGCGTCCAGCCCTCACGCGCCACCGGCAGCGCCACGGCGTCGGCCGTCAGCTGCCCGGTGAGGGAGGCCGGCGCGTGGCTGCCCACCCACGCCGCGCGCCGAGGGATGCCCGACGGGGCCAGCGACAGCGGGATGGCCGACACCTCCCCCTCCACGTCCACCGGGCGGACGAGGTCGCAGCGCACCACCACGTACGGCAGGTCGTCCGTCGCGGGGGGAGGCGGCGGCGGGAGCACCTGCGGCGGAGGCGGGGGCAAGGGCGGCGTGCGCGTGCGGACGAAGCGGTCGGGGGGCGGCGCGTGCGGCGTGGTGGCCACGGGCCTCGGCGCCTCCACGGGCGCGCGGAGCAGCCACCACGCGGCGACCAGCGCGAGGAGGACGGCCAGCAGGAGCCCGAGGCGTCGGCGCATGGAGGGGCCTCCAGGCGGCGGGTGCCACCCGGTCCGATCCTGACCCGCCCGCCGGCTACCTGCACGCCAGGAGGCTGCCGCGTGTCCGGCTTCATCCCCGGCCACCGCTTCGTGCGGGGCGCCCTGCTCGTCTTCCGACCCGACGAGGTCCTGCGCGTGCAGGGCTGGCCGGGCCTGGCAGGGGCCCGGCGTGATGCCGCCGGCACGCGGTGGTGGCCCTGCGTGCCCTGGCTGCGGCTGGTGCGTCCCTACCGTCCCGCGCCTCCCACGCCCCAGCTCGCGCTGCCGATCGGCGCCGCCGCCGTGCCCGAGGCCGACGCTCGCGCGCGGGCCTACGCGGCCTTCCGCGCCACGGTGCCCGCGGGCGTGGCGCGCGCGGTGGAGCCCTTTCTCGGGGAGCAGTGGCACCTGCTCCGCCTCGCGCGCGACGCACCCGATCTCGTCGACGTGCTGGGCACCACGCCCGTGCTGGGCTTCGCGCTCGCGGTGGCCGACCGGCTGGTGGACGCGCCGCCCGACCTCGCCGAGGTCCGCCAGCTGCTGCGTCGACCCCAGACCGTGCTCGCCGACCGTCTGGGCCTGCCGGCCACCGCCGCCGCGCGACGGGTGCTCGCGAAGGTCGACCCGGCCTGCGTGGACCCCGCCCGCGTGGACGAGCTGCGTGCCGCGCTCGCGCGTCCGGGCGTGCTCGCGCGGCTCGGTCACCTCGACCGGGTGCACGCCGGCGTCATCGGGCTGGTGGCCGACGAGGCGCTGCTCGCGCGGGTCCACGCGTCCCTGCTCGCCGAGGTGGCGGCGCGGCCCGAGGAGCGCCTGCGGCCGCGCACCGCCGAGCGCCTCGCGCGCATCCTGTCCATGGCCGCCGCGCTCGACCACCGCCTCCCGGGGCGGCCCTTCCGCAGTGTCGCCGAGCTGGGCGCGCTGCACGACGCCCTGGCCGAGCGCTGGATCGCGTCCACCGATCCCAGCTCTCCCGAGCGCTTCGGGCCGCCGCCCGTGCCGGGCATCGAGGGCATCGCGCCGATCGAGGACGAGCTCGCCCTCCGCGAGGAGGGCCGCCGCCAGCACCACTGCGTGGGCTCCTACGCCGACGCGGTGCGGCGTGGCGCCGTCTACGTCTACCGGGTCACCCGCCCCGAGCGGGCCACGCTGTCGATCGCCCGCGGGCCGGACGGCACCTGGCGCCGCAGCGAGCTCACCGGCGACTTCAACCGCGAGGTGGGGGCCGCCACGGTGGCGGCGGTGGACGCCTGGCTGTCGGGGTGGGCGGCGTGAGGCGGCGGATGCTGGCAGCACTCGGCGTCGCGGCGGGGCTGGCCGTGGTCGAGGGGGTCGCCCGCCTCGCGGGCCACGCGCCGCACGCACCGGTGGACTTCCCGCTGCGCGTGGAGCCGCCGGGGTGGCTGGCGGACGATGCCGAGGCCGGCTGGACCCTCGCCCCGGGCAGCTTCCACGCCCGCTTCGCCGACGGCACCGGCTGGACGGCCACCCACCCCGCCCGCGGCCGGCGCCTCGTGCCCGGGTCCGGCGGGCCGCACCGGGTGGTGCTGCTCGGCGACTCCGTGCCCTACGGGTGGGGCGTGGACGACGACCAGACGGTGGCGGCCCACCTCGCGCGCGCCCTGCCCCACACCACGGTCGAGCTGCGCGCCGTCCCGGGGCACTCGCTCGCGCAGACCTGGGTGGTGCTGCGGCAGCTGCTGGCCCGGGAGCCGGGTGCGGTCGTCATCCTGGGCTACGCGAGCTGGCTCGACGAGCGCACCGTGTGGGCTCGGCACTGGCAGCGCTCGCTCGCCGCCTTCACGCGGGAAGGGCCCCTCGGCGCGGTGGCGGTCCCGTGGGTGCGCGATCCGGAGCGTCCCGCGCCCACGCCCGGGGGGCGTCTGCGGTACGCGGCCTGGCCGGGGGAGGGCTGGAGTGCCGCCGTGGCCTGGGCCGCGCAGGTGGGGGAGGCGCGGGAGCTGCGAGGTCTGCAGCCCGAGCGCGTGGCGGTCGCCGTGCTCCGGGCGATGGGCGAGGAGGCGGCGCGCGCCGGCACCGGGCTCGTGGTGGTGGGGCTCGCGGGCGACGACGCGACGCGCGCGCGACTGGCGTCGGTGGCGTCCACGGGGCTGGCGGTGCTGCAGGCCGACGTGGACCTGCGGGCGGCGCCCTGGTCGCTGCTGCCGCGCGATCCCCACCTGTCTCCGGCGGGCCACGCGCGGCTCGCGGAGGTGGTGCTCGGCCATCTCGGTACCGCAAACGACCATCCTGCGCCCTGAGATCCTCAAGCGACCGTTGGGGAGGCCGATGTCGGAGGGTCGCTCAGGAGCAGGGAGTGGCATCGGTGCACGATCGAACCCGCAGCGTCGTGCCCCTGGGAGCCCAGGGAGCCCGTGGACCCCGGCCGCAGCCGGGCGGCCAGGGTGCGCGCGGTGCGTGGGTCGACGAGCACGAGCTGGACGCCGACCACCCTCCCCACCCCGAGTGGGACACCGAGGCGTCCACCACGGCGGATCTCGGCCAGGTGCGGATGCGGCTGGAGCAGACCGCCGAGCACCGCACGTTCACGGACCCGGGCACGCTCGTCAACGACGCCACCACGCCGCCGCTCGACGGGAACGCCCGCCTCGAGCCGCAGCCGGGCGGGCCCCGCGACCTGGGCGTCTACCTGCTCGCCTTCGTCGGCGGGCTCGTGCTGGGGGCGGCCAGCCTGCCCGACCTCGCCGGCCACCGGCTGGTGGTGGACGGGCGCACGGGCGAGGAGCTCGCCGTGCCGGTGGGCGCCGACGGCCAGACGCGACCCGTCGAGGCCCTGGTCGACGAGGGCTTCGAGCGCCTCGACGCCGAGCCCGTGCGCGCCGTGGAGCGCTTCCGGGCGGCCCTGGCGCTGGAGCCCAACCACCCGTTCGCCCTGCTCGGCCTCGGCCTGGCCCACACGCACCTGGGGCACGTGGGCGCGGCGAGCGACGCCCTCTGCCGCGCGGCGGCCTTCCCCGGCATGGCGGGCGCGTCGGCCCGCTCGGCCCTGGACCTGGCGAAGCTCAGCTGTCCGTGAGCGAGGTCGTGGGGCGTCCGTAGCGGTCGTCCAGCCGCACGATGTCGGCCTCGTCGGGACTGCCGAGCTGCACCTCCACGAGACAGGCGGGCACCGTGCCGTCGTTCACGAGGCGATGCGCGCAGCCCGCGGGCACCTCCACCACCTCCCCGGGGGCGAGGGTGCGGACCACGCCGTCCAGCTCCACCGCCGGGGTGCCCGACACCACCACCCAGCGCTCGGCCCGGTGGGCGTGCACCTGCAGCGACAGGGCCTCGCCAGGGCGGACCTCCAGCCGCTTCACGGCCCAGCCGGGTCCGGCGTCGAGCAGCCGGGCCTGACCCCACGGTCGCGGCCCGGTGATGGCGCTGGCCGCCTCGGCGCGCGCCGCGTCGGCCAGCCTGCCGACCACCGCCCGGGTCTGCTCGCTCGCGGCGCGCGGCACCACGAGCACGGCGTCGGCGGTCTCGACGACGACGTGGTCGTGCAGTCCCGCCACCGCGACGAGGCGGTGCTCGGCGCGCACGAGGTTGCCGGACGAGCCCACCGCCACCACGTCACCGTGGGTGGCGTTGCCGTCGGTGTCGTGGGGGCTGGCCTCCCACAGGGCCTGCCAGGTGCCCAGGTCGGACCAGCCGGCGTCCAGCGGCACCACCGCCGCGCGGGTGGTGCGCTCCGCCACGGCCACGTCGAGGGCCAGGTCGGGACTGTCGAGGAAGGCGGGCCCCAACCGGCAGGTGGCGCCGGACCGTGACGGCAGGGCCGCGCGCACGGCGGCGAGCAGGGGGGCCGCGTGCGCCTCCAGCTCCTCCAGGAGCACGCGTGCACGCACGAGGAAGATGCCGGCGTTCCAGAGACCGCCCTGCGCGAGCAGCCCCTCGGCGCGGGCGGCGTCGGGCTTCTCGACGAAGCGGGCGACGGCGTGCCCTCCCGGGACCGGCGCGCCCGGCACGATCCAGCCGAAGCCGGTGGCGGGGTGGGTGGGGCGCACGCCGAACACCACGAAGCGCCCCTCCCGCGCCAGCGTGGCGCCCGCGGTCACGGCCGCGGCGAGGGCGGTCTGGTCGGCCACGTGGTGGTCGCTGGGCAGCACCAGCAGGAGGGGATCCTCCGCGGCCGTCTGCAGGGCCACCGCGGCCACGGCGGGCGCCGTCCCGCGGCCCGCGGGTTCCAGGAGGAGGCGTGCACGCGCACCCGCCCCCCTGCGCAGCTCCTGCTCGAGGCCGGCTGCGCCCACGAGCCAGGGCGCCTTCGGTGTGAGGGCGCGGGCGCGCTCGAGGGTGGTGTGCAGCAGGCTGCCGTCGCCCAGCAGGTCGAGCAGCGGCTTCGGGCGGGCCGACCGGGACGCGGGCCAGAGCCGCGTGCCGGCGCCCCCGCAGAGCACGACGGGGACCACGTCGCTCACGGTGCGCACCTCGCGAGGGGGTCAGATGCCGCAGGGCGCCATGCGGTCACGACAGCAGCGCCTCGTCGATGTCGACCTCCACCGTCCTGAGCGCCTCGGCGAGGCACTTGGCCTGGGGGTCGGGGGCGAGGTTCGCCAGCACGCCGGCGCCGAGCCAGCCCACCAGCTCCACGTTCACCGCGCGCAGGTTCGGCAGGGGGTGGATGCGCACCGGACCCTCGAAGCCACCGAGCCAGGCGCGCACGTTCGCCTCGGTGATCTGCGAGAGCAACCAGGCCACGTGCCCGGGTTGGCGCACCCAGAAGCCCACGTTGGCGTTGCCGGCCTTGTCGCCGCTGCGTGCGCCCGCGAGCGTGCCCAGGGGCAGACGACGGGTGCGCCCGGTGGGTGCCGGAGCCTCGGGGACGGCGGGCGGCGCGGGCGGCGGTCCGCCGGCCGTGAGCGGAGGATGGCTCACCACGGTGCGCTCGCCGTCGAGGTGCAGCTCCACCTCCACCCGATCCCGATCCACCAGTGCCGGCCAGAAGACGCCGGTGGGACGTGGCGCACCGGGCAGACCGTCCAGGGTGAGTCCCGGCACGCTGGCGAGCGCCAGCTCCACCGCCGCCGCGCCGAAGGGCTTGCCCAGCCGGTCGCCGTCCGGGTCGCGTGCGCTCATGATCACGCGGGACAGGCGCAGGGGTGCCGGCGCGTCCGGATGGTCGCCGCGGATCACGTCGGTGCGGGCCTCGGCGAAGGCCTCCTTGCCGCCCAGCGCGCCCCAGAAGGCGGCGTCGAGCAGGGCGGCCTTGGCCTCCACCCGGTCGCCGCCCAGCAGGAAGGTGACGTCGTTGCGGAAGCCGCTGGCCAGCAGCAGCCCGAGCTTGAGCGTGGAGGGGGGCGGCTCGCCCCGCACGCCGTGCACGCGCACCCGGTCGGGCGCCTCCTGCGCCACCTGGACGGTGTCGAAGCGCGCGACCACGTCGGGGCTCAGGTAGGCGGGTCCGCCGATCTCGTAGAGGAGCTGGGCGGTGACCGTGCCCACGTCGACGAGACCGCCCGTGCCGGGGTGCTTGGTGACCACCGCGCTGCCGTCGTGGGCGATCTCCACCACGGGGAAGCCGGGGTGCTCCAGCCCGGGCACCTCCTCGAAGAAGCTGTAGTTGCCGCCCGTGGCCTGGGTGCCGCACTCCACCACGTGCCCGGCGACCAGCGCGCCCGCGAGGGCGTCCCAGGCGTCGGGTGCCCACCCGTGCCACCAGGCCGCGGGGCCCACGATGGCGGCCGCGTCGGTGGTGCGCCCGGTGAGCACGATGTCGGCGCCGCGGGCGAGGGCCTCGGCGATGCCGCGGGCGCCCAGGTAGACGTTGGCCGCGATCGGCATGCCGTCGGACGGCTGCAGCGGACGGCCCGTGTCGAGGTGGCGCAGCTCCGGCAGCCAGTCGCCCACGCGCTCGGCCACCGCATCGCCGGTGACCACCGCCACGCGGACCTGCACGCCCACCTTCTCGGCGAGGGCCCGCACCGCGTCGGCCAGGCCGTGGGGGTTCACGCCGCCGGCGTTCGAGACGATGCGCGTGCCCTGGGCCACGCAGGTGCCGAGCACCTGCTCGAGCTGGGCCAGGAAGGTGCGCGCGTACCCGGCCTCCGGGCGCTTGGCGCGCTCGCGCACCAGCAGGAGCATCGTGAGCTCGGCGAGCCAGTCCCCGGTGAGCACGTCGAGGGGGCCTCCCTCCACCAGCTCCCGGGCGGCGGCCAGGCGATCTCCGTAGAACCCGGAGCAGCTCGCGATGCGGATGGGGGCACGGGGCGTGGGCACGGGGACACCTCCACCGCACCGTTAGCGGGCGGGGTTCGCGTCGGCGATGGGTGTGCGATAGACGGCGCGGCCCTCCAGCCCGGGGTCTGCCGTGGTCACCGCCCTCACCTTCGACCTCTGGGACACGCTCGTCGTCGACGACTCCGACGAGGAGGTGCGCGCGGCGCGCGGGCTGCTGCCCAAGGCGCTGGCCCGGCCGGCCGTGCTGGCCGAGGAGCTCCGGCAGCACCACGACGTGAGCGACGAGGCGGTGCGCGCCGCCTGGGAGCAGGCCACGGCCACCTTCCGCCAGCAGTGGAAGGTGGAGCACCGCACGCCGCACGTGCGCGAGCGGGTGCGTGAGGCCTACGGCCACCTCGGCCTGGCGCCCACGCCGGGCTTCGAGCGGGTGGTGGAGGAGCTGTCGCGCATGGAGGTGGCCATCGCGCCGCGCCCCACCGACGGCGTGGTGGCCTGCCTGCGCGCCCTGCACGGTCGCTACCCGCTGGGCATCGTGTCGGACGCCATCGTCACGCCGGGGTCCCACCTGCGCATCCTGCTGCAGCGCCACGGCCTGCTCGACTTCTTCGACTTCTTCGTCTTCAGCGACGAGGTGGGCGCTTCGAAGCCGGATCCGGCCGTCTTCCACGCGGCGGCGGCCGGGCTGCGCGTCGACGTGCAGGGCATCGTGCACGTGGGCGACCGCGAGGCCAACGACATCGCGGGGCCGATCGCCGCCGGCGCGCGCGGCGTGCTCTACACGGGCGCCATCGACCGGGGCACCGAGGGCACGCGTGCGGCCGTGATCTGCCGTCACCTCGACGAGCTGCCCGGCCTGGTCGACGACCTGGCGGCTGCGTGAGTCCTGGCTCCGCCTCGGGGGCCATGGCGCAGCGCCTCGCGGGCGTGCTCGACCGCCGCTGGCCCCCCCGGGACGCCCGTGCCCGCCGCCTGGGCCGCGAGGGCGAGCACCCCGTGGTCCACCCGGACGGGTCCCTGGCCGACATCGCCGTGCTCTGGCCTCGGCTGGCGGCGCTGCCCGGCGCCGAGGTGCACCGTGAGGGCGAGCTCGTCGTGGGCGTGGACCTGCCGGGGATCTCCTTCGCGGCCGAGGTGGGGCGGGGCACGATCGAGCTGATCGTCGGGCCCTGCGACGACCTGCACGCGGTGGCGGGCCACTACGAGGCCGGCATGGCCCACCTGCTCGCCGCCGCCGAGGCCGAGGGGCTGTGGGTGCTGGGTCACGGGCTGCAGCCGGTGGCCCTGCCCAGCCTGGAGGCCATGACCCGCAAGCAGCGCTACGGCGTGCTCCACGAGGAGCTGGGCGACGTCTGGCTCTGGTTCGCGCTCACCGCGTCCGACCAGCTCCACGTGGACGTGGCGGCCGACGAGCGCGTGGCCGTGGCCAACCTCACGAACCTGCTCGCGCCCGTCACCATCGCGCTGTGCGCGAACTCGGCGATCCATGGCGGCGCGCCCTCCGGCACCTGCTCCACGCGCGAGACCGCGATGGGCACCATCCAGGCGGACCAGCACCGCCACGGCATGCTCGAGGGCCCGGTGGCCGACCTCGAGGGCTGGGTGGGGCGCACCCTCGACCTGCCGTACCTGATGCACCGCGAGGCGGGCGTCTGCACGGCCACCGGGCAGACCTTCCGGGCGTGGCTCGACCACCACCCCCGCACCGACGACGCGGCCTTCGACGCGTGGCTGTGGCACGAGCACTACATCTGGAACAGCGCCCGGCTGCGCACGGTGCAGGGCACGATCGAGGTGCGGGCGGCCTGCCAGCAGCCCTGGGGCGAGCACCTCGCGGCGGCGGTGCTGGGCACCGGCATGGTGGCGGCCCACGCCGAGCTCGCGACCTTCCTGGACGCGCAGCTCGGCGCCGAGGCCTGGCCCCGGATGCGCGCGTGGCACCGCGCGGTGGTGCGCGAGGGGCTGGCGGCCACCGAGCCGGTGCCGGGGCTCGTGGCCGGGGTGGTGGAGCGGGTGCGCGACGGCCTGATCGCGCGCGGCCGGGGCGAGGCCGCGCTCCTGGCGCCGATCGAGGCGCGGCTGGCGGCGCGCGAGAACCCGGCCCAGCGTGCCGTGCGCGTGCACGCCGAGGGCGGCCTGCCGGCGGTGCTCGACCTGCTGCGGGTGCGCTGACCGGGGATTCTCAGCGCTGCCGGACGGTGCGCACGACGCGCAGCCCCACGTCGTCGGCCACCTCGTCCCACCCGAGCGGCCGGCGCGCGGCGGTGCGGACGTCGTGCGGTGGCGCGCGGAAGGACCCGCCCTTCACCACGCGGGTGGCGGCGGGACGATCGGGGGCCGGGTCCACCACCGGATCGGCACCGAGCGGCGCGTAGGCGTCCCAGGTCCACTCGGCGACGTTGCCGCCCAGCCCGTACAGGCCCTTGGCGCTCGCGTCGTGGGCGCGCACGGTGGAGCTGCCCTGGGCGCCGTCGTCGCAGGCGTAGCGGCCCAGGGGACCGGAGGGGGGCGCGTCGAGCGAGGCGTCGCCGACGTTGGCGGCGCGGCAGGCGTGCTCGGGATCGGGGTGGTCGGGGAAGGTGCCCGGGTCGGCGAGGAGGGTCCACTCGGCCTCGGTGGGCAGGCGCCACCCGTCCTTGCTCCGGTCCCAGCTCACCCGGGTGCCACGCACCTCGTAGACCGGGTCGCGGCCTTCGAGGCGGGAGAGCTCGTTGCAGAAGAGCAGGGCCTGGCGCCAGCTCACGCGCTCCACCGGCAGGTAGCGACCGCGGGAGGCCGACGGCGACGTGCCGGTCACCGTGGTCCACAGCTCCTGGGTGACCTCGGTCTCGCCCACCTCGAGGTCGTGGGGGATCGTGGCCGTGTGCAGGGTCTCGTCCGGGCGTCGACCCGGGCTTCCGGCCGGGGATCCCAGCGTGACCGTGCCCCCACGCACGCGCACCGCACGCACCAGGGGCTCCTTGATCGCGCCGCCGGCGCCCAGCAGCCGTCGGGCGTCGGGGACCTGGGTGGCGCTCATCGTGAACAGGTGGCCCTGCCAGTAGAAGGTCCACCCGGCGTAGCGGACGAGGAAGCGCTCGAGCAGGTGGGTGGCGTCGGGGTCCTTCCGCGCGGCGGCGGCGTAGGCGGCGGCCCAGTCGGCGTCGGCGCGTTCCTGGAACTGGCTGCGGAGCTCGGCCTCCACCTCGGCCAGGGGCAGCTCCTCGTCGTCCTCCTCGGGTCCTGCGACGAGCGGCGCCTCGGGCAGCTCGGGGGCGGGACCGTGGGCGAGGTCGGAGAGGTCCGGGGGGGCGGCGCGCCAGGCGGGTCCGAGCACCCAGCCGCGGGCTTCGGGTCGTGGGTCCACCGGCGGGACCTGGTCGCGGTCGAGGGCCTGCAGGCGGCGCTGCACCCACACCTGCGCCTCCTCCAGGGTGACCTGCCCGTCGGGCGCGCCCACCACGCCGTCGGCCCAGCCCTGCAGCGCGCCCAGCACGTACCAGGTGAAGAGCCCGTTGCGCGTGGCCTCGAGGGGACCGGCGAGCTGGCCGGGCGCGGCGGCGGGCCAGATGATCACGCCGGGGTCCGACGGCGCGGGCAGGGCCACGTCGGTGATGGTGACCGCGGGATCGAGCGGGGTGCCGTCGCGCCCGAGGCCCTGGAAGGAGGCGTCCACCACCACGAGGACGCGGGCCGCCCGTGCGTCGGCGAGCACCAGCGCGAGGTCCTCCAGGGCGGGACCGGTGGGGTGGTCGAGGGTGTCGTCGCGACCGAGGAGGTGGTGCAGCCCGGTGCTGGGCACCAGCGCCCCGAGGCCCGCGTAGAAGATCCAGAGCGTGCCGCCCGCGCCCACCTGCTCCGCGCCCTTCACCACGGCCGACACGATGCGGTCGCCCGTGGGGTCGGTGACCTGGGTGACCTGCCGTGCGGAGACCCCGCGGGTGACCGTGAGCCAGCGGTAGATCGCCTCGGCATCGCGGGTGGCGTAGGGCACGTGGGGCAGGCTGCGGTACTGCTCCACGGTGATCACCACCGCTGCGTCCTCGGGGGCCCGGTGACCCGTGCGCGCCGGTGTGGAGGCGTCGGGCCACCCCGCGCCCCCGAGGAGTGCGCAGGCCAGGAGCACCACCCCACGCACGAGGACGCCCACGGGGGCGCCAGGCGATCGGGCCGGGGGGAGGCGGGGCACGAGGGCTCCGGTGCGGGACCAACGGGGCCTATCCGACCGCCTCCCCGGAGGGGGGGCTAGCGGCAGTCGAGGCGTCCGCTTCGCACCGCGCAGCGCACGTCCACCCCCGTGCTCGGCACGTCCAGGTGGGTGCGCAGCGGCATGAGGCCGTGCAGCGTGAGCTCGCAGCCGCCCGCGGGCACGTCGAAGCGCGTCACGCTCGTGCCCGCGGTGAGCGTCTGCCGGTGGGTGCCGTCGGCGCAGGCCAGCTGCACCTCGCTGATGGGCTCGTCGCTGTCGAGGCGCACGCGGGTGGCCACGCGGTGGGGGTAGGGGCGTGCCACCACCACCGGCTCCCTCGGGCAGTGCGTGCCGACCAGGTCGCCGAGGTAGGCGATCTCGGCGTCCTGGGGCAGGCGGGCGCGCGCGGTCTGGAGGCGTCCGAAGGCCTCGCCGCACACGTCGCCGGAGGTGGCGGTCTCGCGCACCACGTCGGCCCACGCCATCAGCGCCTGCGCCTTGTGCACGTTGTGGGGGTCCCGGGCGAGCGCATCGGCCACGCTGAACGTGACCCGCTGGCCGTGACGGCGTCCGGTGGTGGGGTCGTCCCAGGAGACGTCGAGGGTGAGCGGCTCGCCCGGCTGCAGACGACCGTCGCGGATCGCCAGGTCCTGGAAGAAGGTCTGCACGGAGCCCGCGTGGACGTGCACCGGCTGCACGTCCTCGGCCACGGTGCTCGCCTCCTCGCCGTAGAAGCGGGTGAGGCCCAGGGACGGGGGCAGGTCGAGCGAGAAGCGCACGTCGTGGCCCACGGTGTGGATGAGGCCGTCGAAGCCCTGGCCGAAGAGCCGGTCGACCATGCGCTCGTCGCCCAGGAAGACGTAGGCGCCCTTGCCCTTCTCGGTGAGGCGGTCGAGGACGTCGTCACGGAAGTCGCGGCCGACCCCCACGCCCGTGAGCCGGATGCCCTGCTCGTCGAGCGCGCGTCCCACCTCGGTCACCGTGTGGGGATCGACGTCGCCCGTGTTGAGGAGCGCGTCGGTGAAGACCATGACGCGGCTGGATCGTCCGGCCTCGGTGTGCTGACGCGCCACCTGGTAGGCGGAGCGCAGGCCGCGATCGAGGTCGGTGGACCCCCGCGGTGCCATCCGGTCGACGATGCGGCGCAGCAGCGCGGGGTCGTCGCGGCCCACCACGAAGTTCTCGAGCGGGGTGCACACCTCGTGGTCGAAGACGACGAGGTCCACCCGGTCACCGTGGCGGAGCTGGCCCGCCATCTGGTGCAGCGCCCGCTTCGTGTAGTCCATGCGCCCGTCGGCGCGCATCGAGCCCGAGCGGTCCACGAGCAGGGTGAGGTCGGCGTCGGGACGGGGCGGCGTGGCGGCGCGCAGGGTCATGGTGAGCGCGAGGCTGTCGGCGCCCGTGCGCTCGGCCACGGCGTGCACCCCGAAGAGCTCGCTGCCGCGGGGCGCCACCGTGTCGAAGTGGACCCAGTTGAGGAGCTCGTGCGGACGGATCTCGCCGAGATCGATGGGGACGTGGCGCTCCAGGGCGTAGACGAGGCGCTGGGCGCTCGCCAGGCTCATGCTGTCGTCGTTGGACAGCCAGGTGACGCCGCCCCAGTCCACACGCGGTCCGGCCGGCCAGGGGCGTGCCTCGGTGCGCGGTGCCGGCTCGTCGGGCCGCGGCGTGCCGAGCCGACGGGCGCCGTCCCCGAAGGCGTCGAAGGCGTCGGCGTCGGCGTCCATGGCCGCGGCAGGCTCGGCCTCGGGTGCCTCCGCGCGGGGGGCGGGCCGGGGCGCGGACGGCGGCGGCGGCGAGGCGGTGCTGCGACCGCGGGTGACGGAGCCGCCGACGGCTGCGCCGCCGTAGGCCCCGCCGCCGCCCGAGCCGAAGCCCTTCTGCATCAGCGGCTCGTCGTGGCGGGAGGCGAAGCAGGCCTCGCGCACCACCACGGGCGGCAGCACGGTGGCGCCGGGCGCGGCCACGGCGGCGCGGGGCAGGGGAGAGGCGCCGACGGCGGCGAGCACGATCACGAGGGGCAGGCTTCTCATCTCGACCTCCACGCCGACCGGAACGCCGCCGAGGGACAGGACTTACACTCGGGGTGCGTGCGGCCGTCCCCGGCACCGACACGTCCCGCGTCCCGCGGTTCGCTCCCGGCGTCGCCCGGGTCCCTCCGAGGTGGTCCCGTGCTCGACGCCCTGCTCGATCGCACCGTCGTCTGCTCCTTCGACCGCACCGGCTACGCACGCCACGCGCGCCGCTTCGAGCCCGCGGCGGAGCGCGACCTCGAGGACCGGGACGTGCTGCTGACCGGGGGCACGGCGGGCATCGGACGGGCTGCGGCGGAGGCGCTGGTGTCGCGGGGGGCGCGGGTGCACCTGTGGGGACGGGGCGTGGAAGCCGGTCGCGCCACGGTGCAGGCCCTGGGCGCACGGGCGCGCTTCACCTCCGTGGACCTCGGCGACCTGGAGGCGGTGGGACAGGCGGCGCGGGATCTGCCGGTCACCGCACCTGCCGCGGTGGTGCTCAACGCGGGCGCCATGCCGTGGGCCCGACAGCTCACGCCCCAGGGGCACGAGCTGGTGTGGGCGTCCCAGGTGCTCGGGCACCTGCTGCTGCTCCGGGTGCTCCGCGCGCGGGGCGCGCTCGCGTCGGACACCCGGGTGGTGTGGGTGTCGTCGGGTGGGCTCTACGCGCAGCGCCTCTCGCTCGACGACCTGCGTCGCGATCGCGGCTACCAGCGCCACACCGTGTACGCGAACGCCAAGCGTGCCCAGCTGGTGCTCGCGCAGGAGCTCGCTGCGCGCTGGCCCACGTTGCACGAGGCCGTGATGCACCCGGGATGGGTGCGCACCGAGGCCGTGCGCGGTGCCATGCCGATCTTCTATCGGCTGACCCTGCCGATCCTGCGGACGCCGGCCCAGGGGGCCGACACGATCGTGTGGCTGGCCACCACCTCCACGCCGCGCCCCGCGGGACGCCTGTGGCTGGACCGGGCCGCCCAGCCCGATCACCTCCGGGCGGGCACGCGCGAGGCCCCGGAGGACCGCGCGGCCCTGGTGGAGACCGTGTTCGCGGCCACGGACCCCTGGGTGGAGGGGCCCGACGGGCCGTCTCAGCGCGAGGCGGCCTCGTAGGCGCGCGTCAGCTCGGCATCACCGGCGATGGTGTAGAGCGCATCGAGCAGCTCCGCCTCGCTGAGGCCGGCGTCGGCGAGGATGGCCTCCTGCTCGGCCGGCGTGGCGCGGAGCTTCTTCGCGACGGAGGCGACGCGCGCGACGTCGACGCCGCCCGGGGCGGGTGCGGCCTCGGCCTCGGCGGGGGCCGGGTCCGACAGGGGCGGCGCGTCGGGGGTGCTGGTGCCGCACGCGGCGAGGACCAGGACGAGGATCGTGGTGCGCATCAGTGCTTCCCTCCCTTGCCGTCGGCGTGCTCGGGCTTGCCGCGGTCGCCGTCGGGCTTGCCTGCGCCGTCGGGCCTGCCGCGGTCGCCGTCGGGCTTGCCTGTGCCGTCGGGCTTGCCGCGGTCCCCGTCGGGCTTGCCGTGCTCGCCGTCCATGGGCTTGCCGTGCTCGCCGTCCATGGGCTTGCCGTGCTCGCCGTCCATGGGCTTGCCGTGCTCGCCGTCCATGGGCTTGCCGTGCTCGCCGTCCATGGGCTTGCCGTGCTCGCCGTCCATGGGCTTGCCGTGCTCGCCGTCCATGGGCTTGCCGTGCTCGCCATCGGCCTTGCCGTGGCCCTTGCCGCGGCGTCCGATCTCCTCGTGGACGGACGCGGCGAGATCCTTGCCCCGCTCTCCGCTCTCGATCCGTGCGCGTACATAGGCGCCGAGGTTGTCGACCGGACCGTGCTCCCGGGTGGCCTTGGTGGCGGCGTCGAGCACCTGCTCCGCCTCCTGCGGCGGCAGCTTGTGCGCGCGGGCCACCTCCAGCGTGTCCTTCACCGCTTCGGGCGGCAGGCCGGCCTCCCGGGCCGCCTGGGCGCGCGCCGGCAGGTCGAGGGCCTCGAGGACGGCGGACGACGGCGAGGCGGCCTCGGCCTCCGCGGCGTCGGTGTCGGTGTCGTCGGCGAACGCGCCCGTGCCGAGCAGCGCGACGAGGGCAAGGTGCATGGCTCCTCCCGACCCGGCTGCAGCCCTGCAACCCCGGTCCCGCGGGCAGTGTAGTCCAGGCGGGGCGTGGGACCCTCGGCTTGCGCACGCCCGGTGTGGCGGCGGGAGGCTGCGTCGACGCCGCGACGCCCGTCTGCGGGGACGCGCGGTCCAGTCGGCGGTCCGGCTAGTCGCCCCCGTTCCGGGGGTCGATGTTCCGCCAGGTCTCGCCGCGCCAGGTGCGCACGCGGATGTCGAGGCACTGCGACCCGTCGCGCAGGCCCTCCTCGAACCAGGTGCGGTAGGCCTCGTGCCCCTCGTCGGGGGAGATCACGGTGGCGTCGGGGTCGCTCGTGAACCAGCTCGAGGACTCGGGCAGCTTCTCGGGGAGCGGCGCCTTCGTGATGCGGTCGCTCTGCAGCACCTCCAGGCACTGCGTGAGGCCGTCGCGCGCGCGCCGCTCGCAGAGGGGGTCCTCGAGGTGGTCGGTGCAGCTGATCGCCAGGCTGCCCGGCGGCACGCGCCACTGCGTCTTGTCGCCCACCCAGTAGGTCTTGGACTCGGCGAGGGGGATGATCTCCACCTTGTTCATGCGCAGGAAGATCTGGAAGAAGTCCTCCATGCGGTGGTAGCGCACGATCAGGTCGCGGCGGCCGATGGCGTCGGAGGGCAGGGGCACGTAGGCGTGGGCCGGGGCGGGGGCGTTCATGCAGTCACCGCCGGGCAGGAAGGGCTCGCCCAGCTTCACGATCACCCGCTTGCCCTTCTCCTCGATGGTGGCGTCGAGCTTGGTGTTCGCGCAGGTGTGGACCTGCACCGTCTCGATGTCGACCCGGATGCGGGCGCCCTCGTGCGACAGGATCTCGTCGGTGGAGAGCATCAGCTCGGTGCCGGGCGGCAGCTCGGGGCGGCGGGGCTTGCGCACGATGGGGAGGTCGGCCTTCTCGGCCGCTGCGGCGGCGCGCTCCTCGCTCGTCCAGGTGCCCCAGCACACGGTGCGCAGGTCGGAGCCGCGGGCGGCGCAGCTCTCGCCGTTGCCGGCGGCCACGCTCGTGCCCTCGTGCACCCCGTAGGCGCCGAAGACCACCGGGCGGGTGCGGTCGCGCTTGCCGAGCTGCCCGAAGCGGTCGTCGCCCCAGCACACCACGCTGCCACCGGTCTCGAGCGCGCAGGCGTGACCCCAGCCCACCGACAGGTCGAGGAGGTTGCGCTGATCCACGGCCGTGCGCACCGCGGGCTGCGGGCGGAGATCGGTGGGGGGCGCGCCCCAGCACTGCACGCCCGCACCGTGCAGCACGCAGGTCTCGTAGCCACGGGCGTCGATGAGGCGCAGCGCCTCGGGGAACACGCCCTCGATGGGTGCCGCGCCCTGCGGGTCGCTCTTCTCGGGCAGGGCGCGCCCGAGCTGGCCGTAGGTGCCATCCCCCCAGCACCAGGGGATCTGCTCGGTGGGTCCGATGGCGCAGGTGTGGCCGTAGCCGGCGGCGATGTCGGTCATCGGGGGCACGCCGGCCACCGGGATGGGGCGCGGCGAGCTGCGGAGGCCCTTCTGCCCGAGCTGGCCGTAGAGGTTGTTCCCCCAGCAGCTCACGCCCTTGTCGGTGGTGACGGCGCACGTGTGGGAGGCGCCGGCCGCCACGCTGAGCACGGGTCCGATGTCGGCCACGTGCACGGGGACCGGCTCGGCCGACAGGGTGCCCGCGCCGAGCTGACCCGTCTGGTTGTCGCCCCAGCACCACAGCTTCCGGTCGCGGGTGACGGCGCAGGTGTGGAAGGAGCCCGCGGCGAGGGCCACGATGTCGACGAGCCCCTCCACCGGCTGGCTGAAGCGGCTGTCGTCGAAGGTGCCGGTGCCCAGCTGGCCGCGATCGTTGCGGCCCCAGCAGCGCACGAGCCCGCGGGGGGTGCGACCGCAGCCGTGGGACTCCCCCAGCGTCACCTGGGTGAAGGTGACGTCGGCCGACATGCCCTTGGGTGGAGCGGCGTCGGCGGAGAGCGCGAGGAGGAGGGCGAGGAGCACGGGAGGGCCTCGGGTTGCGGGCCGCTAACACCGGCTCCGGCACCGAGCGTCCCCCGGGGCCCTCGCGATACCCGGCACGGGGAGGTGGGATGCGCGACGACGAGCCTCGGGTGATCAAGCCCGGCTTCCACGCGGAGGTGTACGCCATCGTCCGCGAGATCCCCTTCGGTCGGGTGGCCACCTACGGCGACGTGGCCTCGGCGCTGGGGGCGCCCAGCGTGGCGCGACAGGTGGGCTGGGCCCTCGCGGCGCTCAGGGAGGACGACGTCCCCTGGCACCGGGTGGTGAACGCGCAGGGCCGCATCTCGGCGCGCGGCGACCTCGCGCGCGCCACCCTCCAGCGCACGCTGCTCGAGGCCGAGGGCGTGGTCTTCGATGCGCTGGGATGCATCGCGATGTCCCGGTACCGAAGTCGCCCGAGACCACGAATCTGAGCAGGTCTGGACGTGTCCGTGTGGTACCGTGTGGAACGTCCGAACTTCGCCGCAAGTTCGCTGCGGATCTTCCGAAAACAGGGGCCTGTCGAGGTGCTCCGTGCCCGGTCTCCTGTTCGCCTCCGCGCTCGCCTTCGCCGCCCCCGTCGCCCCGCCCACGCTCGCCGTGGCCGTGCCTTCGCAGATCGTGCGGCAGGTGAGTCCCCAGTGGCCCGAGAGCGTGGTCCGCGCCGGTGCGTCCGACGTGGCCTGCGAGGTGGTGGTGGTGGTCGACCCCGACGGCGTGCCCACCTCCACCACGGTGAGCGAGTGTCCCGAGGCCTTCGTGGAGGCCACCGGCACGGCGGTCGCGCAGTGGCGCTGGGACGTGCTGCCCTACGAGGTGCCCCGGCGGGTCACCCTGCGCGTGCGCTTCCCCGGCCTGCCCGAGGTGGTGGCCTTCGCGCCCCGCGCCTGACCGCACGCGGCTTCACACAACTTTGCGCAGCAGCAAGAGGGGGGACAGGGTGGCTTCCTAGAAGGAGGGTGTGGACGATCCGCTCCACGCACCCCGGAGGCCCCATGTCGACCCTCACTCCTCGCAGGCTCCTCGTGCTCGGTGGGCTCACCACCCTGCTGGCTGCTCCGCTCGCCCTCGCCCGTCCGCCCGGTCACGGCCACGGACACGGGGAGCACCACGAGGCCTCGCCGGAAGCGCGCGCCGAGCGCGTGCACGAGCACCTCGCCGGCCTGCTCGACGCGATCGAGGCCACCCCCGCACAGCGGGAGGCGATCACCGGCATCGTCGACAGCGCCCTGGCGCAGATGCCCGCGATGCACACGGCGATGAAGGAGGCCCGCGATCAGCTCCGGCTGGCCGTGGAGGCCGACGCGTCGGACGAGACCATCCGCGAGAAGCGCGCCGCGGTGGGTGCGCTGCACGAGGCCGTGGCCACGGCGCGCACGGAGCGGGCGCTGGCGGTGCGCAAGGTGCTCGACGACACGCAGTGGGACGCGCTGCGGGAGCTGAAGGGTGCCCACCTGCTCGGGGTGGGCGAGGGCCCGCCTCCCGGTCATGGTCCCCCCGAGGGTCACGGCCGTCGCGGCCACTGACCGCGCGGCGGCGGGTGCCCAGGCCCGTCGTCGCCTCCTGCGCCTGTCGCCCTCGGATGGCGCCAGGCGCACCCTCGTCCCGTGCAGGAGGGCCTCGTGACAGAGCGGATCCTCGTCGTCGACGACGACGTCCGGCTGGCGGACATGCTCGCCACCTACCTGGGCGAGCACGGCTTCGACGTGGTGACGCGGGGCACGGTGGCCTCGGGTCTCGCCGTGGCGCGCGACCAGCACGTCGACGCGGTGATCCTCGACGTGATGCTGCCCGACGGGGACGGCTTCGACGCCTGTCGCACCCTGCGGGCGGGCTCGGACGTGCCGATCCTCATGCTCACCGCCCGGGGGGAGGACACGGACCGCATCGTGGGCCTCGAGCTCGGGGCCGACGACTACCTGCCCAAGCCCTTCAACCCGCGGGAGCTGCTGGCGCGGCTGCGGGCCGTGCTGCGACGCCTCCAGCGGCGCGTGGGGCCCGGCGAGGTGCTGCGTTTCGGTCGGCTCGCCATCGATCCGGGGGCGCGGCGGGTCACGGTGGACGGCGCCGAGGCCGCGCTCACCTCCCACCAGTTCGACATCCTCCTCGCGCTCGCCCAGCGGCCGGGCCGGGTGCTCTCGCGCGACCAGATCATGCAGGCGGTGCGTGGCGAGGAGCTGGAGGCCTTCGATCGCTCCATCGACGTGCACGTCAGCCGCATCCGCGCCGCGATCGAGGACGACCCCAGGGAGCCCCGCAGGATCCTCACCGTGCGGGGTGCCGGCTACGTCTTCGCGGACGTCCAGGCATGAGCCGTCCGCTCTACCTCACCATCTACGCGGGCTTCCTCGCCATCCTCGTGGCGGCGCTGGTGGTGGCGGGCGCGGTGATCACGCTGCGGGTGCCGAGGGAGGACGACGACGCGCTGCCCGAACAGGTGCGCGCCGGCGTCGAGCTGGTGGCCGAGCGCCTGCCCACCACGCGGGGCGAGGTGCTCGACCGGGACCTGCGCCGCCTGTCCCACCGCCTCGATCTCGACGTCACGCTGCGGGACCGGGGGGGGCGTCTGATCGCCACGGAGGGCCCGCCGCTGCCCGACGGCCCGGACGGTCGCTTCCGCGACCACCACCGCGCCGGGATGCGGCTGCAGCTCGAGGACGGGCGGCGTGTGGCCATCGCGTCGCGGCACGGCCCGCCGGGGCCCCCCGGGTGGCGGGGGCGCCCCCTGCTCTTCCTCGCGCTCGTGGGCGGGGCGATCGGCGTGGGCGCCTACCCGCTGGCGCGTGGCATCACCCGGCGGCTGGAAGCCACCCGCGACGCCGTGGCCGCCTGGGGGCAGGGAGACCTGGACGCGCGGGCCCCCGTGGAGGGCAGCGACGAGGTGGCGGCCGTGGCCGCGGCCTTCAACGACGCCGCCGCGCGCGTGGCGGCCACGGTGGCCTCGCAGCGCCGCACGCTCGCCTCCGTGTCGCACGAGCTGCGCAGCCCGCTGGCCCGGGTGCGGCTGGCGCTGGAGCTCCTCGACGACGGCTCCGGGCGCCGCGCCGACGTGCTCGCGGGGGCCGTGCGTGACGTGGAGGAGCTGGACGCCACCGTGGGGGACCTGCTGGAGGTGGGGCGCCTGCAGGCGCAGGGTCTGGGTGCCCGGGTGGCGGTGGATCTGCGCGCGCTCCTCGCGGAGGAGGCCGCCCACACGGGGGCGCGGGTCGAGGGCCCCGCGCGCGAGGTGGAGGGGGACCCCGGCCTGCTGCGGCGCCTCGTGCGCAACCTGCTCGAGAACGCCGCGCGTCACGGGGGCGGCGAGGTGGAGGCGCGCACCACGGCCGAGGGCTTCGAGGTGGCCGACCGGGGACCGGGCGTGCGTCCCGAGGACCGCGAGCTGATCTTCGAGCCCTTCCACCGGCCCGCCGGTCACAGCGAGGGTGCCGACGGTGGCGTGGGGCTGGGCCTGTGGCTGGTGCGCGAGATCGCGACCCGCCACGGGGGCAGCGTGCGCTGCGAGGCCCGGGAGGGGGGCGGCGCACGCTTCGTGGTGCGCCTGCCCCGTCGCGAGCCGCGGGGGGCCGTCTAGGCGGCCGGCTTCTGCATGTGCAGGTCGAGCTGCGGGAAGGGGATCCCGATGCCCGCGGCGTTCAGCTCCTTGTAGATGGCCACGCGCACCTTCTCCTGGCCGGGGAGGAAGTCCTCGGGCTTGAACCAGGCGTGCACCTGCCAGTCGAGCGAGCTGGCCCCGAAGGACACGAAGACCACGCCGTAGCCGGGGTTCTCGTCGAAGGTGTGGAGCTCGGCCACCGAGGTGACGGCCCGGGTGAGGACCTCGCGCACCTGGTCGAGGTCGGAGCCGTAGTCCACGCCGATGTCGCACGTGGCACGACGCCGGCCGGCCACCACGTGGTTCCGGATCTCGCCGCCCGTCACCGAGCTGTTGGGGATGAGCACGTGGGTGCCGTCGGGCAGGCCCAGCTTGGTGGCGAAGAGGCTGATGTCGAGGACGCCGCCGGTGACCCCGCCCACCGTGATGACCTCGCCCACCGTGAAGGGTCGGAAGAAGAGGATCATCACGCCCGAGGCGAAGTTGCCGAGACTGCCCTGCAGGGCGAGGCCCACGGCCAGTCCGGCGGAGGCGAAGATCGCCATCAGCGAGGTGGTCTCGATGCCCACCTGCTGCGCGGCCATGAGCACCGCGGCGAAGATCACCGTGTAGCGGACGATGCCGCCCAGGAAGCCCGCCAGGGCCACGTCGACGTGGGCGCGTCCGAGGGCGCTGCGCACCGCGCGGTCGAGCCAGCCGGCCAGGATGCGGCCGACCAGGACGATCGCGAGGCCGGCGACGACGTTGCCGGCCCAGGTCGCGAGGGTCTCGGGGGTCAGCAGGGACTGAAGGTCTTCAACGGTGGGCACGAGGCCTCCTGGGGTGGTCGGGGAGCGCGGCGTGCCGGCCTTTCCGACCACACCAGGACCCCGGGATCAGAGCAGCGTGGCCACGAGCAGCAGCGACACGGTGTTGTCGACCTTCGAGAAGTCCGGCGCGGCCGGACGGTTGTCGAAGGCGAGCTGGTCGCTGACCTTGAGGCCGAGGATGTCGGTGACCTTCACCGAGAGCGTCAGCGTGTTGTACAGGCGGAAGTCGTCCGGGGTGGAGGCCGACGGGTCCTGCAGCGACACGAGGTTCTCGATCATCTCGAGGTCGTCGCTGATCGACACGATGTCGTTGAAGGCGTGGGTGACGCCGAAGAAGAGGCGACCGGCCAGGTAGACGTTGTCGGGCGACAGGGCGTTCGTGGCCACGCCCGTGTCGTCGACCCCCTCGACCAGATCCTCCTCGACGAACTCGGCGCCGACCTCGAAGCGGAAGGAGGTGGCGTCGGTCTTGACGATGTCGCGGTGGTAGCCGAGGCCCTGGTCGAACCGCCACTCGACGCCGGCAGGCACGTCGCGCTGCCCACCCGCCTTGACGTACAGGGCGTCCTTGTCGCTGAAGAAGCGGTCGTAGCGGAGCTTGCCGTAGATCTTCTGCGACTGGAAGGAGAAGGGGTTGTCGTCCTCGCCGTCGCCGTCGGTGTCGTCGGCCGTGTCGGCCACGGTGCCGTCGCCGTCGGTGTCGGTGCGGGCGTAGTTGATGTTCGCGCCCGCCTCGAGCGTGAACTGGTTCTTGTCGGCCTTCACCGAGTACTTCAGCGTGCCGACCGCGTTCAGGACCTCCGCGTTGCCCGCGGTGTACGTGAAGCCGAGCTCGGCCGAGAGGTGCTGGTCGGCCTTGCCGTCCTCACCGCCCTCCATCAGCGACACCTGCTCGGTGGGCGCGGCCTGCTCGATGGCGGCGAGGTCCTTCTCGACCTTCTGCATCTCCTCGTCGACCTTGTCCTTGGCGGGGGCCGGCGCAGGCGCCTCCTCGGCGGGAGCCTCCTCCGCGGGGGCCTCCCCGGTCTCGCCCTCGGCGGGAGCGGCCTCCTCGGTGGACGGGGTCTCCTCGGCGGGAGCGGTCTCCTCGGCGGGCGGCGTCTCGGCGTCCTGGGCAAGGGCGAGCCCGGCCCACGTGGTGAGCAGCACGGTCCACATGCATCCTCCCTCGAGCCCGTGGGCTCTGGCAGGCCGATGCTAGCGGGTTCGGCGCCCCCTGGGGAGGGGGCAGTCGGCGCGCCCGTCGCGTCGGCACGCCGGATCGAGGCGTTGCGACCCCGATCTGTGTCCTTTCACGGGTCTTGCCCGGGGGTCAGCCGAGGTGGGCCTCGGGAGGAGCGTCCGCGACGGGCTCGTCGGGGGAGGTGAGCCAGCGCACGACGCGCAGGGCGTCCTCCACGATCAGGTAGAGCCCCGGCACGATCACCAGCGCGATCACCGTGCCGAAGAGCACGCCGAAGCCCAGGCTGATCGCCATGGGGATGAGGAAGCGGGCCTGCACGCTGGGCTCGAAGATCATCGGCATCAGGCCGAAGAAGGTGGTGAGCGACGTGAGGAGGATGGGGCGGAAGCGACGCTTGCCCGCCATGTGGATGGCCTCGCGGGAGTCGGGCTCGCCGCGGCGGTAGGTGTTCGCGGCGTCGATCAGCACGAGGCTGTCGTTCACCACCACGCCCGACAGCGCGATGATCCCCATGGCGCTGATGATGGAGAGCTCGAAGCCCATCAGGAGGTGGCCGCCCACGGCACCCACGAAGCCGAAGGGGATCGCCGCCATGATGATCACGGGCTGGACGTAGCTCTTGAACGGGATCGCCAGCAGCGCGAACATCACGAAGAGCGCGAAGAGGAAGTTGCGGCCCAGGCTGGAGAGCGACTCGTTCTGGCTCTCCTGCTCGCCGGCGAAGCGGGTGGTCAGGCCCGGGTGGCGCTCCCGCAGCGCGGGCAGCACGGTGGCTTCGAGGTCCTCGAGCACGGGGCGGGAGGACTTCGTGCCCGGGGCGAGCTCGGCCACCACGTCGACCACCCGTCGGCCGGACTCGCGGGTGATCTGGGTGGGGGCCTGGCTGCGCACCACCTCGGCGACGGAGGCCACGGGCACCCAGGCGCCACGCGGCGTGCGCACGTCGAGCTCCTCCAGGTCGTACTCGCTGGTGCGCTGCGCGTCGGTGAGCCGCACCATCACCTTGAGCTCGTTGCGGCCGCGCTGCTCCCGGATGGCCTCGGTGCCGTAGAACGAGGCGCGGAGCTGCCGGCCGATCTCCTGGCCGGTGAGGCCCAGGGTGCGGGCCTCGGGCAGGGGGCGGAGGTCGAGCTGGGGCTTGCCCGCGGCGTAGCCGTTCGAGATGTTGATGAGCGAGGGGTAGTCGCGCAGGGCCTCGGTGACCTCGGCGCTCGCGTCGGCCAGCACCGAGGTGTCGGTGTGGGCGAGCTGCACGTCCACCGCGGCGCCCCCACTCGGCCCGACGTCCTTCGTGAAGGTGAGCGACTCCACGCCGGCGAGGCGAGGGGTCTTCGCCTGCCAGGCATCGGCCAGCTCGGCGGTGGAGAAGTCGCGCTCGTCGCTGCCCACGAGGTCGACCTCGAGCGACAGCAGGTGGCTGCCCGCCGGCCGGCCCCCCGACGCGCCGGGCCCGAAGCTCGCCGGCCCCGAGCCCACCAGGGTGAGCCGCCCCTTCACCTTGGCGGGGTCGCCCACCTCGGCCAGGGCCTCGTCGAAGGAGGCCTCGAGGACGTCGGCGATCTCGATGGTGCGCTCGATGGGGGCGCCGTAGGGCAGGCGCACCTGCACCTTGATGATGTCGCCCTCGGTCTTGGGGAGGAAGCTGAAGGGCAGGATGCCGGTGGCCACCACCCCCACCGCCCCGAAGAACAGGGCGATGGCGGCGCCGAGCGTGGCGTAGCGGAAGTCGAGGGCCACATCGAGGAGGCGGTCGTAGGGCCCCTGGATGAAGCGCTCGAGGTGCCCGGTCATGAAGCGCCGCGGGGCGTCGATGACGTACAGCACCCGGTGGGTCCACCGCGGCATGCGCGTGGTGTGGCCCAGGTGCGAGGGCAGCACCAGGAAGGACTCCAGCAGGCTGAAGGCCAGCACGCTCATCACCACGATGGGGATGAAGCGGAAGATCTTGCCGCTGGTGCCGGGCACGAAGAGCAGCGGCGCGAAGGCGGCGAAGGTGGTGAGCACCGCGAAGGTGACGGGCACCACCATCTCGCGGGCCCCTTCGATGGCGGCCTGCAGGGGTGGGAGCCCGGCCTCCGTCTTCTCGTGCACGTTCTCGCCGACGACGATGGCGTCGTCGACCACGATGCCCAGGGTGACGATCAGCGCGAAGAGGCTGATCATGTTGATGGACACGTCGAAGATCGGGAACAGGAAGAAGGCGCCGCAGAAGCTGATGGGGATGCCCAGGGCCACCCAGCTCGCCAGCCGCAGGTCGAGGAAGAGCGCGAGCACCACGAAGACGAGCACGCCGCCCATGATGCCGTTGCGCACCAGCAGGTCGATGCGGTCGCGCAGCAGCTCGCTGTCGTCGTCCCAGATGGTGACCTCGATGTCGCCGGGCAGGGTGGAGCGCAGCTCCTCCGTGTAGGCCTTCACCACGTCGGAGACGCCGCTCGGGGTCTCGGTGCCCACGCGGTAGGCGGTGAGCGCCACGGCGGGCCGCCCGTTGAAGGTGGTGCGCTGGTCGGTGTCGGCGAAGCCGTCCACCACCGTGGCGATGTCGCCCAGGCGCACCTGGGCGCCTGCGCGGGTGCCGCGCAGGATGATGTCGCGGAAGTCGGCGCCGGTGCGGGCGCGGTCGGCCACGCGCACGAGGATCTCGCCGCGCTCGGTGTCGATGCCGCCGCTGGGCAGCTCCAGGCTGGCGGCGCGGAGCTGCAGCGCCACCTCGTCGAGCGTGAGGCCGTAGGCGCGCAGCGTGTCGCGGTCGATGCCCACGCGGATCTCGAGCGGGGGCACGCCCTCGATCTCGAGCTGGGTGACCCCGCCGCGCGCGAGCAGGTCGGCCCGGGCGCGCTCCGCGAGCTGGAAGAGGGTGGAGAGCTGCTGATCGCCGCTGAGGATCATCCCGATCACGCGGGACTTCCGCGACACGAGCGAGACCTGGGGGTCCTCGGCGTCGTCGGGGAAGGTCTGGATGCGGTCGACCTCGTTCTTCACGTCCGCGAGCGCCTTGTTGGGGTCGGCGCCCAGCAGCAGCTCGACGAGCACGGAGCCCACGTTCTCGGCGCTGGTGGAGGTGACCTTCTTCACGCCGTCGACGCCGCGCACGGCTTCCTCGACGGCCAGCACGATGCCCTGCTCCACCTCGGCCGGGCTGGCGCCCGGGTAGGGCACCGACACCGAGACGATGTCGAGGGTGAACTCCGGGAAGATCTCCTGCTTGGTGGTGCAGGACTGGAGCAGCCCGCCCACGATCACCACCACCATCAGCAGGTTGGCGGCCACGCTGTTGCGCGCCATCCACGCGATGACCCCGGTGGCCGGGGGCTCGTCTGCGGTCGGATCCGACATGAGGTGCTCCGGTGCCCGTGGATCAGCGGGTGGCGTCGGCGACGGTGTCGCGGACGTCGAGGGGCATGCCCTCGATGGGGATGGGCAGCGGGGTGACCACGACGCGGTCCCCCTCGACGAGGCCCTTGGCGGCGTAGACGTGGTCGGGGTCGCCCCAGGCGATGTCGATGGTGCGGCGGGCGAGCGTGTCCTCGGGCGAGGCCACCCACACCGTGCGTCCGTCGACGACCGCGCTGCGGGGCACGCGCACGACGCTCTCGACCGCGCGGCCCTGCAGCTGCACCCGCACGTAGGCGCCGGGCAGGATGGGCAGCGTGTCGGCCGGGACGTCGAGCGGGTCGTCGATGGCCACCAGCAGCGACGCGGTGCGCGACTCGGCGTCGAGCTCGCCCAGGCGACGCAGAACGTAGCCGTCCTGGCGCAGCACGCTGCCGTCGCCCAGCTCCTGCTGGATGGCGGCGCTGGCGCCGCGGTGGCCCTTGGCGTCGGGCAGCTCGAGCCAGGCGAGCGCCTGCACGGGCACGGCGACGCGCACCCGGTAGCGGTCGGTGCCCAGCAGCGTGGCCACGGGCGCGCCCGGGCCGACGAGGGCGCCGGGCTCCAGGTTCTCGGCGCTCACCACGGCGTCGAAGGGCGCGGTGAGCGCGGTGCGCTCCAGGTTGAGGCGGGCGGTGGCGAGGGTGGCCTCGGCGCTCGCGAGGTTGGCCTCGGCCAGGGCGAGCTGGGGCTCGCGCCGCGTGAGCGCCGACGGCGTGCTCTCGGCACCCAGCAGCTGGGCCTCGGTGCGGGCCTGGCGTCCACGGGCGCGCTCGAGCTCGAGCTCCACCTCGCGTGCGGCCACCGCGGCCTCGGCCTGGGTGACGTTGGCCCGGTAGTCGCGCGGATCGATGCGCGCGAGCACCTGGCCCTTGCGAACCTCGAGGCCCGGCGTGAGGCCGTCGGCCACCTCGACGATGCGGCCGCTCACCTGCGCGACGAGGTCGACGCGGGCCGACGCCTCCACCGTGCCGGAGGCCTCCACCACGGCGCGGTGGGTCTCGGGGGCGACGACCACCACCTCGACGCTCGCGACCGGCGGCGCGGCCTCCTTCTTCTCGGCGCCGCCCACCGACAGGCGCATGGCCACGAAGACGGCGACGCCGAGGGCGACGAAGACGAAGGGCAGCGCGATCTGGAGGATGCGCTTCATGGGGTGCCTCCGAGGGAGCGGGTCCAGGGGCCGCCGGTGGCCTCGTGGAGCTGGATGCGGGTGGCCAGGGCGTCGCGGTGGGCCTGGAGGGCCGACAGGGCGACGGCCTGGCGGGTGACGAGGGTGGTGAGGACCTGCAGGTAGTCGCCGACACCGTCGGCGTAGCGGGCGGCGGCGGCCTCGTAGGCGCCGTCGGCGGCGGTGGCCTGGGTGCGCACCGCGTCGAGGCGGGCTGCCTGCTCGCGGTCGAGGGTCCAGGAGGACTCCACCTGCTGCACGGCCGCGAGGCGCGCCTGGGCGGCCTGGTGCGCCGCGATCCGCTCGGCCGCGCGGGCCTGCTTCAGGCCGCCGATGCGGCCGCCCACGAACAGGGGGATCTGCAGCTGGGCGCCGATGCCCCAGGTGAACCAGCTCTGGAAGCCGGCGTCGGTGGTGCCCTGGTCGAAGCCGGTGGTGTCGAAGGCGAAGTTCGGGTCGAACTGCTTCACGAAGCCCTCGAGCTGCGTGAACAGGCCGAGGATCTGGTCGGTGCTGCCGCCGCCGAAGGCGCCCGCGCCAGCGTTGTTCGTGAAGTTCCACCCCGCGTTCGCGGTGAGCCGGAGGGTGGGCAGGAAGGCGCGCTCGGCGGCGAGCCGGCGGCGCCACGCGCTGGTGAGGCGCAGGTCCATGGCACGCAGGTCGGGCCGGTTGTCGACGAGATCGCTGGGTGCGCCCACGCCGGGGGCCGAGGGAAGCTCGGGCAGGTGGGTGGGCAGGTCGGCGGGGGCCTCGCCGGGCAGGCGGCCCAGCAGCACGGCCAGCGCCTGGGTGCGGGCGGTGAGGTTGGCGCGCAGCAGCGGGAGCTGGGCCTCGCTGGCCGCCACCTGCTGGCGCTGCTGGAGCACGTCGACGGCGGTGGCCTCGCCCCGCTCGAGACGGAGCTCCACCACGGTGAGCACGTCGCGGTTGGCCCGCAGCTGGCGCTCCACCAGCTCGACCTGGGAGGTGGCGAGCCCCACGTCGAGCCAGGCCGCGGCCACGCTGGAGGCCAGGGCGCTCGCGGACCGGGCGCGGTCCTCCTCGGCGGCCCGCCGGTCGCTCGTCGCCGCCTGCACCCCGAGGATGGACTGCCCGGTGAGGTCGATGGGCAGGGCCGCGTTGAAGGTGGCGGACGTGAAGTAGTAGAACTCGCCCGTGTCGTCGTCGGCGACGCCCCCCGTGAACTGGGCGAAGCGCAGCGCGGCGGGCTGGGCGTTGATGCCCATGTCGAAGGTGACCTGCGGCATCAGCGCCGCGCCGGCCGTGAGCGCGAGGGCGCGCGCCTGCAGGATGCGGTCGGAGGCCACCTGCAGGTCGAGGTTCGCCGACAGGGCCTCGTCGATCAGGGCCTCCAGGCGAGGCTCGCCCAGCGAGGTCCACCAGGCACGCTCGTCGACCTGCCCGGCGGGTGCCTGGGCGTACGAGGAGGGCAGGGAAGGCAGCGCGACGCCCGCGCCCTTCGAGGCCCAGGCCGGCGACGCGAGGGCCAGCAGCAGGGGGAGCATCCAGCGGCTCACGGCTCGTCTCCTTCGGGGACCACGCCACGCCAGAAGAGGTCGACGACGTGCTGCACGTAGGCGGCGTCGTCGGGGAAGGGGGCGTCCGGGTAGCCGGCGGTGGCGTGGCGCCAGAAGGCGCGGCCCTGGAACATCCCGAGGAAGCTGATGGCGAGCCCGCTGGGGTCGCCCGGGCGGATGCGTCCTGCGGTGACGCCCCGCGCGAACCAGTCCCGGAGGGCCTCGTAGCCACGGACCGGAGGCGGCACGCGCGCGTTGCCGAACATCTGGCGGAAGCCGATGCCCACGGCCTTCATGGCCGCCACGCGCGGGATCATCCAGCCGAAGAAGCCGTCGATGGCCAGCCCGAGCTCGAGCAGCTGCTCGGGGATCGGGCGATCGTCCGGGCCCTGCTTCGCGAGCTCGATCCAGGGGGGGCCGTCCTTCATGCCCATCGCGGCCAGCATCAGGCCCAGCTTGGTGCCGAAGCGCTTGAACAGCGCGGCCTGCGACAGCCCGATGCGCTGCGCGATGGTGACCGTGGACGCGTTGGGATCGTCGAGGAAGCACGCGCGTGCGGCCTCGAGGATCTCCTCGTCGCTGACCTGGCGGGGGCGGGACATCCTCGCTCGCTCGTGAGAGGTTTGTGAGTGCTCACTTACTCGGTGAGTGAGCGCGCACTAACCGCGCCTCGACGGAACCTGCAAGGGGTCGACGACGGGGACATGTCACCTTGCGTCTGGGTGGGGACGGTGGCCGGGATAGGCGCGCGGCGGAGGTGCTCCTTGCGCCGCACGCCCGTCCTCGTGCTCCCGCTGCTGGTCCTGGCCTGCGAGGCCACTCCGGAGGAGGACCCCCCGACGCGCGATGCGGCACCCTGGGAGCGGCCCGACGTGCGCCCGGTGCTCGACCACCCGCTCTTCGAGGCGCACCCCGAGCTCGCCGACCTGGCCCTCTTCGCCGAGCGCCACGACGGCCCCGAGGCGGATCGTCCGCCGCCGTCGGCGCGGGGCACGTACGCCGTGGGCAACGGCCGCGTGGCGGCGCTGCTCGGGCTCGCCGACCCCATCGACACGCTGCACGGCCTGGTGGGGCCCACCTACCGCACCCGGGGCCGCTTCTTCGGCGATCTGGCGCTGCGCCCCGTGGTGGGCGGCCTCGAGGTGGCCTCGGAGGTGGCGTGGATCGGCCGTCCCCGCGGCACGGGCCTCGTGGTCACCCGGCGGGACGCGGGCGCGCTCACCCTCTACACGGTGGACGTGGCCCCGCGACCCGCGGGGGTCGACCCGCTGGCCGTCCCCCCCGTGATCCTCCGCTTCCTGGCGGTCACGGCGCGCGAGGACGGGCTCGAGGTGGCGGTGGACCTCGACGCCGCCGACGTCTTCGCCCCGGACGCCGCCGCGGGGGGCGTGCTCGCCACGGCCCTGGACGGGGGCACGCGGCTGGGCCTGCTGCCCTTCGACGGCAGCTGGACCGACGCGGGCGGTGCGTGGCGCCTCGCACTCGGCACCTCCTCCGCCTCGACCCCCCTCACCGCGGTGGTCGCCCTCGCGACGGCGGACGACGCGGCGGGTCTCGACGCCCTGCGCTCGCAGCTGGAGGGGGTGGATCCCGAGGTGTGGCTGGCCGACACGCTGGCGTGGTGGACCGCGTGGAGCGCCACGGGCCTGCAGCTGGACCTGGACTCCCCCTGGCTGCTCGACCTGCTCGATGGTCTACGGGTGCAGGTGCGCCTGCAGCAGTCGGCGGCCGGCGGGGTGGTGCCCCTGTCGCGGTACACGGGCACCTGGCTGCGCGACACCATCGGGCCGGCCCGCTTCTTCGCCCGCCTGGGGCTCACGGAGGAGGTGGCGTCGATGGTGGACTACCTGGAGCTCTGCCACCGGTTGCGCGGCGACTTCGGGAACTCCTGCTCCAGCGGGCTCGTGCCCGCCGACGTGCCCTTCGACCTGGACTGGTCGGCGAACACCGTGCCGTTCACGGGGCGCACGGCGGCCGAGGGCCCCAGCCACGTGCCGCTGGCCTTCCGCGAGCTGGTGCGGTGGACGGGTGACTGGCAGCCCGCGCTCGACCACCAGGCCTACCTGCACCGCGCGATGACGGCGCAGACCGTGTCGCCGGAGGGCTGGCAGCGGTGGTCGGGCGACGAGACCTACCGGCTCGCGATGGAGGTGGCCCTCGGGTACCCGGTGGAGACGGCCTGGGACACGAAGGCCTTCTCGTCGGCGTCGAGCCACCTGTTCTCGCCGGCCGCGCGCTTCGTCGCCGAGGTGGACGAGCGGGCGGGTCTGGCGGCCGAGGCCGCGGCGCTCCGGGCCCAGGCCGACCTCGTGGACGAGGGGGCCCGCGCCTTCGTGCAGCCGTCGGGCCACTTCGCGGCCGTGATGGTGGACGATCCCGACCTGGAGCCCACCACCGCGCCCTTCGAGGACAGCGCGCTGCAGGCCCTGTGGGCGGGCGCCTACGCAGCAGACGACCCGCTGGCCCTCGACGCGCTCGCCGGCCTGCGGCTCGTGGTGGACCAGGGTGACGGCACCTTCCAGAGCCCGCCCTCGGAGCCCTACGCCCTCGGCGGGCCCTACGCGGGCGGGGTGTGCACCGGGATGCTCCCCGGCTTCGTGCTGTGGAACCTCGGCGTCACGGGCGCCCCCGATCACCGGCAGGCCTTCGACCAGGTGCTGTCGTACGCCACCCCCTCG
>JACKEO010000027.1 GCA_020632955.1 Alphaproteobacteria bacterium | reverse complement strand
CCCTTCTTGCCCACCTTGTCCATGGCCTCGGCGATCTTCGCGCCGATCTCCTCGTCGCCGTTGGCCGAGATGGTGCCCACCTGGGCGATCTCGGAGGAGTCGGTGATCTCGCGGCTCATGCCACGCAGCTCGGTGGTGATGGCCTCGACGGCCGCGTCGATGCCGCGCTTCAGCTCCATCGGGGAGTGACCGGCGGCCACGAGCTTCGAGCCGTGGCGGAAGATCGACTGGGCGAGGACCGTTGCGGTGGTGGTGCCGTCGCCGGCGACGTCGCTCGTCTTGGAGGCGACCTCCTTCACCATCTGGGCGCCCATGTTCTCGAACTTGTCCTCGAGCTCGATCTCCTTGGCCACCGTGACGCCGTCCTTGGTGACGACCGGGGCGCCCCAGCTCTTCTCGATGACGACGTTCCGGCCGCGGGGCCCGAGGGTGACCTTCACGGCGTTGGCGAGCGCGTCGACGCCGGCGAGGATCTTGTTGCGGGCGTCGATGTCGAAGACGATGTCCTTCGCGGTCATGGCGATGCTCCTTGTGGGCCGGACGAGCGGCCGCGGACGATGGCGGCCGGAGCCGCGTGCAGATGAGGGGGTGTGGGGGGCGGTGCCCCCCGGAGGAGGGGTGCGCGGGGCGCCGGGCGCCCGCGCGGCGTGCGCATCAGGCGGTGACGATGCCGAAGATCTCGTCCTCGCGCAGCACGAGGCGATCCTCGCCGTTCACCTTGATCTCGGTGCCGGCGTACTTGCCGAAGACGACGCGGTCGCCCTCCTTGACGGCCAGGGGCGCCAGATCGCCGTCCTTGCCGAGACGGCCGTGACCCACCGCGAGCACGACGCCCTCGCTGGGCTTCTCCTGGGCGGCGTCCGGGAGGAAGAGGCCGCCCTTCGACTTGGCCTCCGACTCGACGCGGCGGACGAGGATCCGATCATACAGGGGTCGCACGTTCATGGGGTCGCTCCTTGCGGCCGCCGCGCGGCGGCGTGTAGCGTGGTGTGGAGATGATGAGCAGGTCGCAGCGCGAGCGCATGCAGGGGCCTGGGCCCCTCCCGCCGGACGGCGAATCCGTAGGCACGGCCCCCCTGCCGTCAAGCCGACCCGCCCCATTTGACCCCCCCTGGTCCGGATCGTGGCGTGCAGCACCGCACGGTCCGGCCGATCCCCCGTGCACAGGAGGTGCGGATGAAGGCTGACCTGCAGGTCGTCGACAACCTCTTCGACTACTTCCGCGAGCGCGTCGACGCGGCGCGCTCCGACGCCGGGCTGGACCTGTCCCCCGACAGCACCCTCTACCTGGCCCAGCTCCTCGCCGAGCAGGCCCACGTGGCCGGCGAGCCCGCGGAGCCCGTCACCCTCGCCGAGCTGCACGCCCGCGCCGCCGCCGCCCCCCCCGGCGAACAGGCGCGCACCTACCGGGCCCTCGGCGACCGCGCGCTCTACGACCTCGGCTACTTCGAGGAGCAGGTCGACCGGCGCCTCGTCACCCGCGACTACGTCGCCAGCATGGGCACCGCCGCCTACGCCCGGGTGGATCAGGTGCTCGAGCGGTGGTTCGCCGCCGCCTTCGGCGATCTCTTCCGCGAGCTCGCCGCGCGCTTCGGCGACTGCGTGCGGGTGGTGTCCGGTGTCCGCCGGGTGCACGACGCGGAGGAGGACGTGGACCACCTCCACGAGACCTGGCTGCGCACCGGCGACGAGGCGATCGCGCGCAAGCTCCGACGCCGCGGCCTGCTCATCCCCCGCGCCCCCCTCGACGCCTGACCGCGGGGCCCCGCTCCGCCGCCCCGCCGGGCTTGACAGCGGGCCTCCACTGCGCATAGACGCCGACGGCCCGCTCCCGCCTCGCGTCCGGCAACGTACGTGCCGAACCGGCGAGAGCCCGTCCCCCGGAGTCAGCGCATGGCCCGCATCACTGTCGAGGACTGCCTCGACGAGCTCCCGAACCGCTTCTCCCTGGTGCTCGTGAGCGCGGAGCGCGCCAAGCAGCTCCTGCGCGGCGCGCAGCCGATGGTCGACAACCTCGAGGGCAACAAGGAGATCGTGCTCGCGCTGCGGGAGATCGCCGCCGGCCGCCTGTCGATCGACGACCGCGAGGTCCGCAAGATCGACACGTGGACCTCCGAGGACGCCGTGGCCGAGCGCCCCGCGCCCCGTCCGCTCTCCGACGAGGACGAGCTGCCGCCCGAGGTCTGATCGGCGCCGCGCTCTCCCCCTTCCCCCTCTCCGCACTCCCCGGGTCCCCCGATGTCCGAGCAGAAGACCACCGACGTCCAGACCGAGGATCTCACCTTCGACGTGCGCCTCGTGCCGCACTCGCTCCGTCGCTCGCGCCTCACCAACGAGGCCCTCGACGCCCACCTCGACGCCCTGCCCGACGAGGCCGCCGAGGGCGTCGAGTGCGAGGTGAAGTTCTCCACGCCCTACGCCAGCCGCGTGAAGGCCGAGCGCGAGGCGGGCCGCCGCCGTCGCTGAGAGGGAGCGTCGCGGGCCCCTGCGAGGGGCCTGTCAACTTCCTTTCACCCTCGAAGGAACGGGCTGAGCCTCCGTCCCATGCACGTCGCCACGATGGCGGCCCTCCCCCCCGGGAGGACGTGCACGGGAGGAGCCCATGTCGCCCACCATCCCCCTCACCCGCCTCGACGACGACGGCGTCCGCACCCTGGCGGCCACCGATCCCCAGGCGGCGCTCGCCGCGGTCGCCCACGCCCACCGCGGGCGGCTGATCCACCTCGCGTCGTCGATCCTCCGGGACCGCGACCTGGCCGGCGACGTCGTCCAGGAGGTGCTGATCAAGGCGATGCACGAGCCGCGCTTCTTCGACGACGGCTTCCAGCGCGGCGCCTGGCTGTACCGGGTGACCCGCAACCTCTGCCTGAACATGGTGCGCGACCGCAAGCGCCGCGGCGACATCCTCGCGGGCATGGACACGCCCCGGTCCGCGTCGCCCGACCAGGTGGGCAGCGTGCTGGGCGAGCAGCGGCACGACCTGGTGCAGCAGGCCCTGGCGAACCTGTCGGCCCACCACCGCCGCATCCTGGAGGAGCGCTTCTACAACGACCTGTCGTACGCCGAGATCGCCGAGGTGCTCGACATCAAGCTGGGCACCGTGATGTCGCGCCTGTCCCGCGCGAAGACGGCCCTGCTCCGGGCGCTGGACGGCCAGCCGGTGGCGGACTGGTGAGGGGCCCCGTGCCCCGAGGCCCACCCCGGAGCGCCCACCCGCTCCGGGGTGGCGGTCGCGGCGCGCCTGCCGTGGTACAACCCGGCCGCACCCGTGCGAAGAGGGGTCCGGGCGCCGTGTCCTCGCCGACCCAGTCCTCCGAGACCTACCGCGACCTCGTGGCCCGCGTGCGCGACGGCGCCACGGGCTGCCTCGCCGTCGGCGCCGGCTCCGCGGAGCTGGCGGTCTACCTGCTCGATGGCCACCTCCTCGCCACCCGGGCGTCCGACGACACGCCCGTGCTCGTGGAGCGCCTCACCGCCGCGGGCTCGCTCACCCCCGACCGCGGCCGCCAGCTCCTGCAGATGCAGGAGATGTCGATGCCCATCCTCGGGCAGCACCTGCAGGATCCCATCATCGGGCTGCTCTTCGAGGAGGACCCCACCGAGCGCCTCGACACGGTCCTCGCCGACCGCTTCGAGGAGAACGTGGCGCGCTTCGTGGGCCACCGTGGCGCGCCGCGGTGGGAGGACGGCGTCGTGCCGTGGGTGTTCAACCTGCAGATCGGCCACGACAGCGCCGCGCTCGTCGACAAGGCGGCCGCGGTGTGGGCGCTGTCGCAGGGCATCCGCGACTCCCTCGAGGTGCGCCGGGGCACCGCCGCACCCGACGACGAGGTCACCGAGCGCCTGGTCGACGCGGTGGGCAGCGAGGTGCGCAGCGTGGCCGAGCTGGTCGACGCCCTGGGCGTGGCCCCCCTCGTCGGCAAGGCCGTCGTGGCCCGCGGCCTCGAGTCCGGCCTGCTGGTCGACGCCTCGGCGGTCGAGCCCGGCGAGGGCGCCGAGGACGAGGAGCTCGAGGCCTTCGCCGGCACCGAGGACGCCCACCGCGGGGGCAGCCGGGGCGGCGCCTTCGTCACCGAGGCCCACAACCTCGATCGCGTGGAGATCGAGGCGCTCGACGACGTCGTCACCTCGTCGAACCGCGAGCCCTCCTACGCGGCCCCCACGCTCACCGAGGCCGACGCCCTCGAGAAGATCGGCGTGGCGAACGAGGTGCTCGCGGTGCTCGTGCGCGCCATGGACGAGGCCGCCGGCACCAAGCGGGGCCGCAGCGTGGTGCAGCTGCTCGTCGACGGCCGTCCGCGCGCCTTCGTCCCCCTGCTCGCCGACGTCCAGGTCACCGCGCGGGGGCTCCTCCCCGAGTCCGCGGTGGTGGTGAACCTGCGGCGGCGTCCCGACACCGAGCAGCGCCGCCTGCTGAACCAGGGCCTCCTCGACCTGCTCGACCGCGCCCTCGATCGCGCCGCCGACGAGCTCGACGACGAGGTCATGGACGACATCCTCGCGAAGGTGATGGGCTACCGGCAGCGCCTCGGGCTGTGAGCCTCGCCGCCCTGCTGCTCGCCGCGGCCCTGGCGACCGAGCCCCCGGCCCCGGTCCCCCGCCACCCCGTCCCGGCCGCCGTGGCCGAGGCCGAGGTGCGCACGCGCGGAGCCCCCCTCGCCGAGCGCATGCGCGCGGTGTCCACCCCCCTGCTCGGCGCCCCCTACGCCGCCGATCCCGAGGGGGAGGGCTTCGGTCACGACCCCGATCCGCCCGCCCGGTACGACGCCTTCGACTGCCTGACCTTCGTGGAGGCCGTGCTCGCGCTCACCCTCGGCGACGGCCCCGAGGCGACGAGCCGCCTGCGCGCCACGCTGCGCTACGGCGACCAGCCACCCGGCCACGCCGCCCGCCACCACTTCATGGAGGCGGAGTGGATCCCCGGCGCCCTGGCCGCCGGGCTGCTCCGCGACACCACCGCCCGCTACGGCACCCCTGCCCGCCACACCCGGGTGCTCACCGCCGAGGACTGGGCGCGCTGGCCCGATCGCGCCGCCTTCCCCCACCCCGACGAACGCCTCCCCCAGGGGGAGCTGTCGATCGCCTACCTCCCTCTCGACGCCGCGCGGCAGGCCGTGGGGCGCCTGACGCCCGGGAGCGTGCTGCTGGTGGTGCGCGCCGACCGCGCCGACCATCCCTTCTGGGTGACCCACCTCGGCCTCGTGCTCGACGTGGACGGGCGTCGGGTGCTGCGCCACGCCAGCCAGATGCGGTCGGCGCGCAAGGTCACCGACACCGGGCTCGCCTGGTACCTCGACCACCTCGCCACCTACCGGGTGTGGCCGGTGGCCGGGGTGGTGGTGCTGGAGCCCGTGCCGCAGGGCGGGTCAGCCGGGGATGCGCCGTAGGGCCACGCCGCCGCCGTCGGCCGCCTCGATCACCACCGTGTCGCGCTCGTCGGCCTCGAGCACGTGCGGCAGGTCGTCCACGATCACGTGCAGCTCGCAGGCGCCGTCCACCTGGTGCTGGCGGTACGGCGAGTCCCACTCCTCGTCCTCGCCGTCCTCCAGGAAGGCCGTCGACATGGTCATGCGCAATGGCCCCGCCTTGAGCTCGTAGTGCACGAGGACACCGGATCGGTTGAGGATGCGCACCACGTCTCCAGGGGATCTGGGGGAGGCCGAAGGTCGTCCTGCAACCCTCGTGGTCGCGTGCTAACATCCACGGGTCACCTCACGTGCGCCTCCGCAGGGGTCCGTCTCATGTCCCACCCGCGTCTCCTCCTGGTCACTGCGCTCCTCGCCACCGGTCTGGCGTGCGATGCGCTGGCGCCCACCACGTCCAGCGGCCTGCCCGGCACCGATCCCGACAAGGCCGGCAGCGACGACACGGGCGAGCCCGACGACACGGCCGACACCTCGGGTGGCGGCGCGAACGGCGGCAACAACGGCGTGGCGTCGAACAACCCGCCCCGCGCCGTGATCGTGCGGCCCCAGGGCGATCTCTTCAAGGACGACACCGTCACCCTCGACGGCTCGGGCTCCAGCGACATCGACCAGAACGACACGCTCACCTACGCGTGGACGCTGCTGCAGAAGCCCCCCGGCTCCTCCACCAGCATCCTCAACGCCACCAACGCCATCGGGGATCTCTTCCTCGACAAGGTGGGCGAGTACCGCATCGAGCTCGTGGTCGACGACGGCAAGGCCAACGACAAGGCCGAGATCCGCCTCACCGCGCTGTCGGGCAACAACCCGCCCAAGGCCGACGCCGGCCTCGACCAGACGGTCGAGATCAACACCACGGTCTACCTCAGCGGCGCGGGCAGCTCCGATCCCGACGGCAACGACCTCGAGTACGAGTGGAAGGTGAACGGGCCCTCGGGCGCGGTCTCGCTCTCGGGCGCCTCCAACCCCGGCACGGCGATCAGCCCCAGCTTCTTCGCCTCGCAGGCGGGCTTCTACAGCGTCACGCTGCGCGTCTTCGACGGCGAGCTCTGGAGCCAGCCCGACACGATGACCGTGCAGGCGCGCGACAGCTCCGGCAGCTCGGCCAACAACATCGGCGGCTCGTCCAGCTCCAGCGGCTGCGACCTGGGCTGCAGCGAGGATCTGGGCGTGGCGGCGCAGCAGTCGTGGACGGCCGGTGATCTGGCCAGCTCCGGCGGCCTGCTCGTCCTGCCGATGCTCGTGGCCTTCGGCTACCGGCGCCGCGAAGAGGACTGAGTCCTTCGGTCGGGTCCGCGTCGCACACGCGGGCCCGGCGGGCGTCGGGTCGACGCCACCCCTGGGGGTCCGTCGATGCTCCCGTTCCGCCCGTTGCCCGTGCGCCTGCTGGCCGTGGCCTCCGTGCTCGCCACGGGCCTGGCCTGCGACGCCCTGTTCCCGCCCGAGCAGCGCGCGCCCTTCGAGGACCCCGACGCGGGCAAGGGTCGCGACACCAGCGACACCTCCGACAGCGGCGGGCGCATCGGGCGCGACGACCAGACGCCCAACCAGCCGCCCCGCGCGGTGATCGTCCGTCCGCGCTCCGACCTGGTGGTGGGCGACGACGTGGTGCTCGACGGCACGCCGTCCACGGATCCCGACGACGACCCGCTCACCTGGGCCTGGGAGCTCACCGAGAAGCCCACGGGCTCGAAGGCGTCCATCCTCAACGCGTCGCGGTCGATCGGCGACCTCTCCTTCGATCGGGCCGGCCGCTACGTCGTGCGCCTCACGGTGGACGACGGGCGCGCGAACGACAGCGCCGACGTGGCGCTGAACGTGGCCACGGGCAACCGACGCCCCACCGCCGACGCCGGGCTCGACCAGTCGGTCACCGTGAACACCACGGTCTACCTGTCGGGCGCCGGCAGCACCGATCCCGATGGGGACGAGCTCGAGTACCACTGGACCGCACGCGGCCCCACGGGCAGCATCTCGCTCAACGGGGCCTCGAACCCCGGCACGGCGGTGAGCCCGTCCTTCTACGCCGCCGCCGTGGGCTTCTACACGATCACCCTCGAGGTGGACGACGGCGAGCTGCGCTCCGATCCCGACACGGTCACCGTCACCGTGCGTGACAGCACCAGCAGCTCCAGCAACGCCGGCGGCGTGGGCGGCAGCTCCTCCTCCGGCGGCTGCTCCGACTGCGCCACCGACTGCGCCGAGCCGGTGGCCCAGGCCGAGGCCGCCTTCACCGCGGGCGACCTCGCGGGATCCGGCGGCCTGCTCGTCCTCCCCATCCTGGTCGCCCTGGGCTACCGTCGCCGCGACGACTGACCCCGGGTGGGATCGCATGACCTCGGCGCGCCTCCTCCTCCCGCTGCTGACCCTCGCCGCCTGTGGCCCCGGCCCCGGGAAGGCCACCCTGGTGCTCGGCGACTGCGACTCGGGCGACACCGGCTGCGAGGACGTCACCGACTCCCGCGACACCGCCGCGGACTCCGACACGGCTGCGGACGACTCCGGAGACACGAGCAGCGCGGGCGACTCGGGAGACACGAGCAGCGCGGGCGACTCCGGCGACACGGGTGATTCCGGCGACTCCGGAGACTCCGGGGACTCTGGAGACACGGGTGACTCCGGCGACTCCGGCAGCGGCAACCGCCCGCCCACCGTGGTGATCGCCGCCGTCCAGGGACCCCTCCGCGAGTTCGACGTCATCGACCTGGACGGCTCCGGCAGCACGGATCCCGACGGCGACACGATCTCCTTCGCCTGGGTCGTGCTCACGAAGCCCGCCGGTTCGGCGCCCTCCCTCCAGAACGTCAGCTTCGCCGACCCGAGCCTCTACGTGGACAAGGCCGGCGCGTACACGCTGCGGCTCAGCGTGTCGGATGGCCAGCTCACCAGCTCCGACACCCTCGACCTCACGGTGCTGCCCGCGAACAGGGCTCCGATCGCGAACGCCGGCTTCGACCAGACCGTGACGATCGGAAGCCTCGTGTACCTCAGTGGCGCGCAGAGCGCGGATCCGGACGGGGACCCGCTCGAGTACCACTGGACCGTCAACGGGCCCTTCGGCGCCGTGAGCCTGACCGGCGCCTCGAACCCCGCCACCGCCATCTCGCCCTCCTTCACCGCGAGTGACGGGGGCTTCTACACGGCGACGCTGAAGGTCTACGACGGCGAGCTGTGGAGCCAGCCCGACAGCGCGATCATCCAGGCCAAGCTGTGAGGCGGCGACTCCTCTGGTCCTCCCTCGCCCTCGCGGCGTGCAACCAGGGCGCCCGGCCCCGCGAGCTGGCCACCTGCGACACCGACTGCACGCAGCAGGCCGACAGCGACACCGACGGGCTCGACACCGACACCCCGACCGACAGCGGCGACACGGGGCCGGTGGACACGGGCCGCGCGAACACCCCGCCGGTGGCGGTCTTCGAGCCCTTCCGCGGCGACCTCTTCATGAACGACACGATCACCCTGGACGGCGCCAGCTCCTACGACCCCGACGGCGACGACCTCACCTTCGCCTGGGAGGTCACGGCGTGGCCCGCCGGGGCGAACACGGGCATCCTCAACCCCGACGGCTCGCTGGCCAACATCTTCCTCGACCGCGAGGGCGCCTTCACGATCCGCCTCACCGTGGACGACGGCCGGGCCACCGACGCGATCTCCCGCGACCTCACCGTGCTCGCCGCGAACAACCGCCCCATCGCCAACGCCGGCCTCGACCAGACCGTGGCCGTGGGCACCACCGTCCACCTGAGCGGCGCAGGCAGCCATGACCCCGACGGCGACCCGCTCACCTACCACTGGACCGTCACCGGCCCGAGCGCCCCCGTCACACTCTCCGGCGTCTCCAACCCCGCCACCGCCGTCTCCCCGTCCTTCCTCGCCACGGAATCCGGCAGCTACACCGCCACCCTCACGGTCCACGACGGCCGCGCCTCCAGCGCCCCCGACACCATGACCGTCCAGGCCAAGTAGCGCCCCAAGAGGCTGCGCAAGCAGCCTCCCAAGCCCCGTCCCGAGAGGCTGCGCAAGCAGCCTCCCACCACCCGAAGGCCCCGCCCCGACCCCAAAAAACACCCAGCCACACCGCCCCAGCCCCCGGCCTGAGGCCCCCCCACCCACACAGCCCCAGCGCCCCACCCCCGCCACCTCTGTGCCGGCCTCTGCGCCCTCTGTGCCTCCGTGGCGGCCCCAACCACCCCCCGCCCGAAGCCCCCTCAGCTCACCGCGAGCTCTCGTCCTTGAACTTCCGCATCGACCACGTCGACCCCTGGTCGACCTCCCGCTGGAACTGCACGATCCCGTACGGCGCCACCGCCCACCACGTGCCCGCCAGCAGCGATCCCGCGCCCGCGTCGGTGACCACGATCTTCTCGCACTCCACGCGCTCCTCGCCGGCGTCGGTGTCGACCTCGAAGTAGCTGCCGGGGCAGTCCTCCGGGCCCTCGTAGGTGGAGGTGAAGGTGATGCCGCCGCTGGTGGTCTCCACCACGTCGCCCACCTGGGCGCGGCCCTCCACGAGCAGCACGGGCGGGTCGTACACCACCTCGCCCATCTGCCACACGCGCACGCCCGAGATGAACTCGGCGGAGATCTTCCACACCTCGAGCACGGTCTCGTCGATGTCCTGGGCGTTGCCGTCCATGTCGAGGTCGGCGCAGGCGCCCGTGTCGTTGAAGCACTGGGCGGTGACGTCGATCTGCCAGAGCTTCGTGGAGGTCTCGACCGTCTCGGCCTTCTCGGCCTGCAGGCCCACCATCCGGTAGGACAGGTCGGCGTTGTCGGACTTGTAGTCCCACTCGCGACCGGCGGGCTCGAAGGGGAAGGCCTCGTACACCCGCCGACCCTCGAAGGTGGGGGGCGCCGACGGGGCGCAGCCGCCGGCGACGAGGGTGGTGCCCAGGAGCAGTCCGGGCAGGAGGATCGAGGGAACGGGGGGTCGGAGCACGCGAGCCTCCACGGCCAGCCAGGCACGCCCCCGGTCGTAGCACCTCTGTTGGCCGGTCGTCACCCGCGACCTCGGCTATGCTGCGCCGTCCCGTGTCGGGGATCTCGCGGAGGACGTCGAATGCGCAAGGGGCTGGCGCTCGCGGTGCTGCTGCCCACCACCGCCTGGGCAGACACGCTCAAGGTGGGTCCGGGCGGCTTCGCCACCCTCCAGGCCGCGGTCGCCGCGGCCCAGGACGGCGACGTGCTGCAGATCGCGCAGGGCACCTACGACGGCCCCCTCGAGCTCGACGTCGACCTCGAGCTCCTCGCCGCCGGCAACGTGGTGGTGCGCGCGCAGGGCGCGTCGGTGCTCGACATCCACGACGCCACCGTGAAGCTGGTGGGCCTCGACCTCGTGGCCGACGGCGGTCGCGCGATGGCCATCCGCGACGCCACCGTGCAGGTGCTCCAGGGCGAGTTCAGCGGGAACAGCACCTCCCGTCAGGCCTTCGACGGGGCGGCCGTGGCGGTGAGCGGCAGCAGCGACGTCACGTTCACGCAGGTCACCTTCGACGACAACGAGGTCACCCGGGCCATGCTGTCGGGCGTGCAGGGCGTGGGCGGTCACCTGTGGGTCACGGGCGGCACCGTGCGGCTCGTGTCGTGCACGCTGTCGGGCGGACGGGCGCGACGGGGCGGGGCGATCGCCGCCACCGGCGGCCGGGTCGAGCTCACCTCCACCACCCTCACCGATCACGCAGCGTCCGATGACGGGGGCGCCTTCTGGCTCGACGGCCAGGCCACGGTGGTGCTCACCGACGTCACCCTGCGCGACGCCGTGGCGTCGGACGAGGGCGGTGGCTTCTGGGCCCGCAACGGCGCCACCATCTCGCTCACGCGCACCACCACCTGCGACACCTCGGCCGACGACGGCGGCCTCGCCTTCCTCGGATCGGCCTCGCTCACGGCGACCACCAGCTCGCTGCGCCAGGCCAAGGCCAGCGCCACCGGAGGGCTCGCCGCCTGCGGCACCGGCTGCACGCTGGCGCTCGACTTCGTGGACGTGGTGGCCGCCTCCTCCGGCTCGGCGGCCAGCCTGGACGCGCAGAACGGCCAGCTCACCCTGTCCAACACCCTGATCCTGGGCGCGAAGGGCGCACCTGCCGTGCGCGCCCCCGGCGGCAGCCTCGCGTGGGTGGCGTGGTGGGACAACGCCACCGACACCGCGTCGGGCACGGCGCGCGGCAGCGACGCCGTCACCACGGATCCGCTGCTGCCTGCCTGGGCCACCTCCCCAGGCTGCGACACCGTGCTCCGCCGCCTGCCCACCTCCCCGCTGGTCGACGCCGGCGATCCCGCGGTCACCGAGGCCGACGGCACCCGCGCCGACATCGGCGCCCTCGGAGGCGCCGAGCTCGCAGCCTCCCTGCACGCCGACCGCGACGGCGACGGCAGCGACGCCCGCTACGACTGCGACGACGGGGTCCCGCACATCAAGCCGGGCGTCGAGGAGCGCTGCGACGGCGAGGACGACGACTGCGACGGCCGCATCGACCAGCCTCCGCCGCCCTCGGCCACCACCTGGTTCCGCGACGCCGACGGCGACGACCGGGGCCGCGACGACGAGACCCTGCTCGCCTGCGAGCGCCCGTCGGGATGGTCGGCGCTGGGCGGCGACTGCGACGACACCGACGACGAGATCCACCCGGGCGCCACCGAGCTGTGCGACGGCATCGACAACGACTGCATGGGCGGCATCGACGCCGGGGCCCGCGACCAGCTCACCTGGTACCGCGACCTCGACGAGGACGGCTACGGCGCCAACGGCATCAGCCAGCTCGGGTGCAGCCAGCCCCCCGGCTACCTGCTGCGCGCGGGCGACTGCGACGACGACGACCCCGAGATCAACCCCGACGGCACCGAGGTGTGCGACGGCAAGGACGACGACTGCGACGGGCGCGTCGACCAGCCCCAGCCCATCGGCGGCAAGCCGTACTACCCCGACCTCGACGGCGACGGCTTCGGCGGTGGCAGCCCGCTGATCGCCTGCTCCCTGCCCGAGGGCTACGGCCGCGACGACGTGGACTGCGACGACACCGACCCCGACGTGTACCCGGTGGCGCCCGAGAGCTGCGACGGTCCCTTCGTGGACCTCAACTGCGACGGCCTCACGGGCAAGACCGACAACGACGGCGACGGCTGGCTCGCCTGCCAGGACTGCGACGACACCGACCCGGCCACCTTCCCCGGCGCCGAGGAGACCTGGTACGACGGCATCATCCGCAACTGCGACAGCCTGTCGGACTACGACCAGGACGGCGACGGCTTCGAGTCCGATCAGTACGAGGGCACCGACTGCGACGACACGAACCCGCAGATCTACCCGGGCGGGCCCGAGACCTACGACGACGACATCGACTTCAACTGCGACGGCGACCCGGGCGAGAACTTCCGCTCGGGCGGCTGCACCTGCGACGGGGGCGGCGGGCCCGGCGCGCTGCTGCTCCTCCCCCTGCTGATCGGCCTGCGGCGGCGGCGGGCGTGACCCCGGGCCTGCTGCACGCCCACCTCGCGCGGTGGGCGGAGGCCCCGCCGCGCCTTGTGCTGCCGGACGGCACGGTGCGCGAGGGCGCCGACCTGCTCGCCGGGATCGGACGGGCCACGGCCTGGCTGGCCGCGCGCGGCCTGGGTCGGGGCGACCGCCTGGTGCTCCAGATCCCGAAGGTCCCCGCCCTGCTGGAGGTGCACCTCGCCGCCCTCGGCGCCGGGGTGAGCACGGTGCCGCTGAACCCGCGGGCCACCCTGCACGAGACGCGTCGGGTGGTGGGGGACGCCCGCCCCGCGCTGGTGGTGGGGCCCCACCCCGAGCTCGCCCAGCTCGACGCCGCCACGCTCGTCGCCGAGCTCGCCGGGGCGCCGCGGCTGCCCCCGTCGCGGGTCGGCACCGCCGAGGACGAGGCCCTGCTGCTGTTCACCTCGGGCACCACGGGGCGCCCGAAGGGTGCGCCGCTGCGCCAGCGCCACGTGCAGGCCTGCGTGGCCACGCTGGCCGAGGCCTGGCGGATGGTCCCCGCCGATCGCCTCCTGCACGCCCTGCCTCCCTTCCACGTGCACGGCCTGATCGTCGCCCAGCACGTGGCGCTCTGGGCCGGTGCCACCACGATCTGGCGCGACCCCTTCGAGGCCGCCGACGTGGCCGGGGCGATCGCACGCCACCAGGCCACCGTGCTCATGGGCGTGCCCACCTTCCACACCCGGCTGCTGCAGGTGGCCACGCGCGCCCAGCTCGCCAGCCTGCGCCTCGTCACCAGCGGGTCCGCACCCCTGCCGGCCGAGGTCCACCGCGCCTTCGAGGCGAGGTTCGGTCACGCCATCCTCGAGCGCTACGGCATGACCGAGGTGGGCATCGTGCTGGCGAACCCCTACGACGGGCCTCGGGTGCCCGGCGCGGTGGGCCGCGAGCTCCCCGGCGTGCGGCTGCGTCTCGTCGATCCCCGCGGTCACGACGTGCCCGACGGCGAGGCCGGCGAGCTGTGGGTGCAGGGCCCGTCCGTCTTCGACGGCTACCTCGACCGGCCCGACGCCACGGCCGACGCCCTCGTGGACGGCTGGATGCGCACCGGCGACCTGGGCGTCCGGGACGCCCAGGGCTGGGTGCACCTGCAGGGGCGTCGGTCCGAGCTGATCCTCGTGGGCGGCTTCAACGTGTACCCGCGGGAGGTGGAGGACGCGCTCCGCGAACTCCCAGGCGTGCGCGACGCGGCCGTGGTGGGCCTGCCCGACCCCGATCTGGGCGAGCGGGTGGGGGCCGCGATCGTCGCCGAGCCCGGCGCCGTCCCCACCCTCGACGACCTCCGCACGGCCCTGGGTCCCGTCCTGTCGTCGTACAAGCTACCTCGGGACCTCCGCCTGGTGACCGACCTGCCCCGCAACCCGACCGGCAAGCTCGACAAGGCCGCCCTGCGCGCCGCCTTCGCCCCCGAAGGGCCCCACGCCCTGCCGCAGGGCGCGTGGGCGCCGGAGGTCCACGCCGCGCTCTGCGCCCTGCTCGATCATCCCCCGGGCGACGCACCACCCCAGGCCGTGTTCGACTGGGACGACACGATGCTCGAGGGCGACTGCTCGCTCACCACGCTGAAGCTGCTCGACGCCCGGCACGGCACCCGCTGGCACGACACCTACTTCGAGCTGCTCCAGGCGCATGGACGCGCGGTGGCCTACCCGCAGATCACCCGCTGGCTCGCCGGCAGCACGCCCGCCGAGCTGGCCACGCTGGCGCGGGAGCTGCTGTCCACGGGCGCCTTCCGCTTCCGGCCCGAGCTGGAGACCCTGGTGCGGGCCATGCAGGCGCGGGGCTGGGGGGTGTGGATCGTCACGGCCTCGCCGCAGCCCGTGGTGGCCGAGCTCGCCCGCGACCTCGACCTGCCGTCCGACCACGTGCTCGGCATGCGCCTGCGGCTCGGTGACGACGGCCGCTACCTCGACGAGATCGTGCCTCCCGCCACCTTCTGCGAGGGCAAGGCCGAGGCGGTGCGCGCCTTCCTCCCCCGCCTCCCCGTCCTCGTGGCCGGCGACAGCCGTAGCGACGTCGACATGATGCTGCTCGCCCACCACGCCCTGCTGCTCGACGGCCACGACGTGGAGCTGCGCGCCGAGGCGCGGGCGCGCGGCTGGTGGATCCAGCCCGGCTGGAAGCACACGGCCGCCGAGCCCGGCGTGAGGACCCAGCAGCCGTGACCGATCCCCGCCTGGCCCGCCGCCACGATCTCCCGGAGCTCGTGGCCCTGCTCCGCGACGCCCCCCGGGTGGCGGTCGACACGGAGTTCCACGCCGAGAGCCGGTACGTCCCGCGGCTGTACCTGGTGCAGCTGCGCACCGACGCGGGCCCCACCTGGGTGGTGGACCCCCTCGACCGCGCGCTGCTGGAGGGCCTGGCGGAGCCCCTGCGCGCCGTCCCCACCTGGGTGGTGCACGGCGGCACCCAGGACCTGCGCCTGCTGGAGCGGGCGCTCGGCGGGGTGGCCGCACGGGTGCACGACACGCAGGTGGCCGCTGGCCTCGTCACGCCGGTCTTCCCCGACGGCCTCGACCGACTGGCCGCCACGTGGCTGGAGGTGGAGGTCGACAAGGGACCCCGCATGGCGGACTGGTCCGTGCGCCCCCTGCCGGCCGAGCAGCTCGCCTACGCCGCCCTCGACGTGGCCTGGCTGCTTCCCCTGTGGGACCTCCTCGCCGCGCGCGCGGAGGGCCTGGGTCGCCGCGACGCGCTGGAGGCCGCCTGCGCCGAGGCCCGGGCCGAGTCCACGGCCCCCGAGGGCGGCGCCGCCGACTGGCAGCGCATCGTGGGCGAGGGGCGCCTCGACGCGGAGGGGGTGCGCGTGGCCCGCCGCCTGCTGGACTGGCGCGAGGCCGAGGCCTGCCGGCGCGATCGGCCCACCTTCTTCGTGCTGGGCGACGCCGTGATCCGCCACCTCGCCAAGGCACGGCCCACCACGCTCGACGCGCTCGCGGCCCACCGCCGGGTGTCCGACAAGGTGGTCGACCGCCACGGTGACGAGCTCATCGGCGTGATCCGTGCCGCGCTCGGCGCACCCGACGACGGGGCGCGGGCCATCGAACCCGGCAGCGCCGAGGCCCAGCGCCTCGCCTTCCTCGAGCTGGTGGCCGCCGTGGAGGGAGCGGCCCACGCCCTGGCCCCGCGCCTCGTCGCGCCGTCCGCCCGCCTCCGGGAGCTCGCGCTGGATCCCTCGCCCGCCCTCGTGGCCGACGTGCTGGGGCCCTGGCGGGACGCGCTCCTCGGCGGGGCCCTGCGGGACGCGCTGTCGGGCAGGCTGGCGCTGGCGCTCGACGGGGGCCTTCCGACCGCCCGGCGGTGATCTTCGGATCTTTCCACTTCACCATGTGGCTTTTCCGCACTCATTGCGGTACCGTACGGACACGTTCCGCCGGCGCCCCTCCCACCCCTGGCGCCCGGTACCGGAGCGTCGAGGTGCGCGATGGGCGGGGTCGTCCCCGGCGCTGCGGGCCAGGCCGTCGTCCTCGGCGTGCTGTGCGGCTGTGCGGTGCCCCCCGCGGGCCCGCCCCGCGCCGCGGCCCACGTCACCGTGGTGCGCGCCGCGCGCGACCTGCCGTCGGGCACCACGATCGCCACCGATCACCTGGCACGGCACGAGCTCCCCGAGGGCTGGCTGCCCGACGAGGCGTACAGGTCGGCGGAGGAGCTCGTGGGCCGGCGGGTGGCCGAGCGCATCCTCGCCGGAGAGCTGGTGCGGGAGGAGCGCCTCGCCGACCCCGACGACGGCCTCCAGCAGGCCCTCGCCTGGGGACGCGCCCGCCTGCTGCGCCTGCCGGTGCGCGCTGATCAGGCCGCGGCGCTGCAGACCACCCCGGCACTCGTCGACGTGCTCGCCGCGTGCACCGGGCCCACCGGCGTGCAGGTCGCCACGCTGGCACAGCGCGTACCCGTGGTCACCCCCGCGTGGGTGCCACCCGACGCGCCCGTCCACGACCTCCGCACCGACGAGGCCACCCCGTCCCTTCCCGTGGTCGCCACGCCGTCGGTGGCGGAGCGGCTGGTCCACGCCGCCCGCACCTGCACCCTGGGCCTCGCCGTCGTCGGGGATCTCGAGGCGCACGGCCTCCTTGCGAACCCTCCCCGCGCCACCCCCACCTGCCCCGTGGATCCCGATGTCCACTGATCCTCGTCGTCCCACCCGGGTGCCGCGATCGCCCCGGGCGCGCCCCAGCCACGCCCGCGCGCCCGGTACGCCGTACCGGGGGCGCACGCTCGCGCGCACCGCCCGCCCACGGCCCTTGCAGCAACGCGCTCCGACGGGTACCGAACGGGCGCGGAAGCTCGCGGGTCGCCCCGCGGCACCCCCGCCCGCCCCGGGAGCCTCCTTGTTCGTGGACGACGGCTGCGCTGGTGCCACGACGGGTCGAGGGATCGCCCCTTCGACACGACCGACGAGGTTGGTGGTAAAGCCGAAGCGTTCCGACCCGATGTCCCCCGGGTCTGTGGCTGGTGTACGATGGCCCCGCCCGGTTCGCGCCGGGCAGCTGCCTGCGGTCCCCCCGCCATCCTTCCCCCACGCAGCGCCGCAGCAGGAGGAGTGAGCATGCCCGGTGGTCGCTATCGCGGTGTCCTGTACCTGGTGCTCTCGCTCGCCGGCGCCATCCTCGTCACGGCGCTGATCTACCGGGTGATCTACGACGCCCAGAAGAACACGGTGGAGAAGCAGCGCCCGCAGACCCGTTCCGACGTGGTCGTGGCGGCGAGCGACATCCCGCCCGGCTGGACGATCAAGCCCGAGCACCTGGCCACGCGCCAGCTGCCCGAGCCCTACGTGCCCGACGAGGTGTACCGGAGCGCCGAGGAGATCGTGGGCCGCGTGGCCATGGAGCGCATCCTGGCCGGCGAGTTCATCCGCGAGGAGCGCCTGGCGGATGCCGAGGGCGGCCAGGGCTTCGTGGCCCTCATCCCCCGCGGCATGCGCGCCATGCAGGTGCCCATCAACAACGCGGCGGCGGTGTCGGGCTTCATCAACCCCGGCAACTTCACCGACATCATCGCGGTGTGCACCGCGGCCAAGCCCCCCGAGGTGCGCACGCTGCTCCAGTCGGTGAGCGTGCTGGCCGTCAACGACCGCATGACCGACGCCACCTACGTGAAGGGCAAGGGCGGCAAGGGCCGCGTCTCCCCCACCGTCACCGTGGCGCTCACCCCGCCCGACGCCGAGCTGGTCAAGCACGCCTTCGCGAGCTGCCGGATCACCCTCACGCTGCGCAACGACATCGACGTCACGAACATCGACAGCAACGACGGCAACGCCGACGGGTCCGATGCCGTGGCGCCCGGTCCCTCGGCGCCCCCCGCCCCTCCCCCCTCGCTCGACCACGCGACGCCGTGAGCGTCCGCCGTCTCCCTCCGGGCCCAGCCCCTCACCCCCGTGACGACGAGGATCACCGACGTGGTATGACCGCGTCGCCTCCCGCCACCCCCCGTCCGAGGTTCGTGTCCATGCTGAAGAACGCGGCCTGTCTCGTCGCGCTGCTCGCCGGTGCGGCCAGCTTCCTCCCGTCCAGCGATGCCCTTGCCCAGGAGCAGCGCAGTGACTGGCTCGACATCGAGCTCGGGAAGAGCATCGTGCTCGAGACGCCCAGGATCCCCCGCGCGATCTCCATCACGAACCCCGACATCGCCGACGTCGTCCAGCTCGGGTCGCCCACCAAGTGGCAGATCCAGGGCTCGTCGATCGGCACCACCGACCTGGTGATCCAGTTCAGCGACAACGTCCCGCCGATGATCTACGAGATCACCGTGCACCAGGACCTGTCCGACCTCGTGCGGCGCATCGACAGCGTGGTGCCGCAGGGTCCGCCCCAGGTCTACCCGCTGGGCGACCACATCGTGGTCGAGGGCGTGGTGCCCGACCTCGACACGCTCGAGCGCGTCACCCTCATCGCCGAGATGTACGACGAGGACTTCGTCAACCTGATGAGCGTCAAGGGCGACCACCAGGTGCAGCTCGAGGTCATCTACGCCGAGGTCAGCCGCTCCGGCCTGCGCCAGATGGGCATCAACGCCTTCTGGAACGCGCCGCAGCTGGGCGTCGGCCTGCTCACCGGCAACTTCGCGCGCACCGCGCCCCTGCTCGGCACCTTCGCCAGCAGCCTCATCCCGGTGCAGGGCAGCGGCTTCACGCTCTACGGCCTCGTGGGCCAGGGCATCAACGTGGGCGGCGCCCTCAACATCCTCGACAACCACGGCCTGGCCAAGAACATCAGCCAGCCCACCCTGGTGTCGCTCTCGGGCCAGAAGGCCGAGTTCCTCGCCGGCGGCACGGTGCCCGTCATCATCCAGGGCCAGAACGGCTCGGTGAACGTGCAGTACCGCCCCTTCGGCACCCGGATGCTCTTCATCCCCACCGTGCTGGCGAACGACCTCATCGACATCCAGGTCGACCTCGAGCTGTCGGAGCTCGACCCCGCCGCCGGTGTCTCGGTGCGCGGCACCACGGTCCCCGGCTTCTCCACCCGCCAGATGAAGGGCCACGTCCGCCTCAAGAGCGGCATGACCTTCGCCATCGCGGGCCTGCTCGCCGAGCGCATCAAGTTCACGCGCGACGAGTTCCCCGGCCTGGGCCGCATCCCCGTGATCGGCGCCCTCTTCCGCACGGTCGCCCACGAGCGTGAGGAGACCGAGGTCCTGATCTACGTCACCCCGCGCCTGGTGCGCCCGATGGCGCCCGGCGAGGTGCCGGCCATCCTCGGCACCACCGAGAACAACAACCCCAGCGATCTGGCCCTGTACCTGCTCGGCTCGGACCGTCGCGCGGGCTCCCGCACGGCGGCGCCCACCGGCGAGGTCGGACTGCAGCGCTGAGCTGAAGCCAGCCCGGGGCACGCCCCCCACCCTCGGAGACCTCGCGCGTGCGACACGAAGGCAATCCCCACTCCTCGGCCACGGTCATCATCGTCAACGTGGACGAGCCGGTCATGGAGATCATCCGCGACACGCTCTCCGCCGAGGCGGTGCTGCCCAACAGCGCCGTGGACTTCGGCGAGGGCGTCGACCTGGCCCTCCGCTCCCTGCCCGACGTGGTGCTGGTCGGTCTCGACCAGGACCTCGGCCAGGCCGTGGAGTTCGCACGGCTGGTGAAGAAGGAGAACCCCCGCATCGCGCTGATCGGGCTCGCGAGCGCCCGTGACGCCGAGCGCATCCTCTCGGCGATGCGCGCCGGCTACGCCGAGTTCATCGTGCTGCCCGACGACGCCGACCAGCTCCGCATCGCGGTGCAGACGGCCGCCTTCCGTCCCGAGGACGCCGAGGGCAAGGGCCTCGTGGTGGGCGTGGTGGGCGCCAAGGGCGGCGTGGGCTGCACGCTCATCGCCACCCACCTCGCCGCCGAGCTCGCCGCCATCCACCGCGTGCTCTGCATCGACGCCGACTTCTCCATGGGCGACGTCGCCCCCGCGATGGACATCGTCCCCAAGGACACCCTCGCCGACCTGATCCCCCGCGCCAGCCAGGTGGACGAGCGCATGCTCACGGGCACGGTCTTCGTGCACCCGAGCAAGGTCCACTTCCTCTGTCAGCCCGACGACATCGACAAGATCGAGGAAGTCACGGGCGACGACATGTACAACATCATCAACGCCGCGGCGCAGGGCTACCAGTACATCATCCTCGACGTGGGCTCGCACATCAGCGAGGCCGAGGCGGTGGCCCTGAACGTGGCCGACCAGGTGCTGCTCGTCACCACGCCCGACGTGGTGTCGGTGCGCGACGCCCACCGCAAGATCAAGGCGCTCGTCGCCCTGGGCGTCGACCGCAAGCGCATCAGCGTCATCCTCAACCGCGTCCCCAAGCAGCCCTACCTCACCCGCGAGACCATCGAGTCGAACCTCCAGGTGCGCGTGGTGGGCTCGATCTCCGAGGACGCCCGGCGCGTCGACCACGCGCTGAACGAGGGCAAGCTCATCCGCGAGGTCCACCCGCGGGCCGAGATCGTCACCGAGCTCGCCCGCCTGGTCGGCCTGCTGTCCGAGGATCCGGAAGACCTCGTGGCACCCGACAACGACGACGGAGGGGGGCTCTTCGGCCGACTGTTCGGCGGCGGCAACAAGAAGAAGAAGTAGCGCACCCCAGAGGCAGACGGACGACCCATGGCATCCAACCGCATGCTCGATCGGATGAGGGCAGACCGGCGCAAGCCGGCCGCCTCGCCGCTGTCGGGCCCGTCGCAGAACTCCCCCGAGTACGAGGAGAGCAAGCGGCGGTTCCACAACGAGCTGCTGGACTCGCTCGACTTCGAGGAGGTGAGCAACACCCCGAAGGAGGAGCTCTACGACCGCATGCGGGAGTCGCTGTCGGAGCGCGTGGAGCGCGCCCAGCTGCCCCTGTCGCGCCCCGAGCGCGAGCGGATGGTGCAGGAGATCCTCGACAACGTCCTGGGCCTGGGCCCCATCGAGCCCCTGGTCCGTGACCCCGCCGTCTCCGACATCCTGATCAACGGCCCGAAGAACGTCTTCGTCGACCGCAAGGGCAAGCTGATCAAGACGAACGTCGTCTTCGACGACAACAAGCACCTGATGCAGATCGTCGAGCGCATCGTCGTGGCCGTCGGCCGCCGCGTCGACGAGCAGAACCCGATGGTCGACGCCCGCATGCAGGACGGGTCGCGCTTCAACGCGATCATCCCGCCGCTGGCCCTCGACGGCGCCGCCGTGTCCATCCGGCGCTTCGGCACGGTGCCCATCACCGCCGACGACCTCATCGCCTTCGGCTCCTGCCCCCGCCCGATGATGGAGGTGCTCAAGGGCGCCGTGTCGTCGGGCCTGAACTCGATCATCTCGGGCGGCACCGGCTCGGGCAAGACCACGCTGCTCAACGTGCTCTCGTCCTTCATCCCGAGCGACGAGCGCATCATCACCATCGAGGACTCCGCCGAGCTGCAGCTCCAGCAGCCGCACATCGTGCGCCTCGAGACCCGCCCGGCCAACATCGAGGGCAAGGGCGAGGTCACCCAGCGCGAGCTGGTGAAGAACTGCCTCCGGATGCGTCCCGACCGCATCATCCTGGGCGAGATCCGCGGCGCCGAGGCCATCGACATGCTCACGGCCATGAACACGGGCCACGACGGCTCGCTGGCCACGGTGCACGCGAACAACACCAAGGACGCGCTCGCCCGCTTCGAGACCATGGTGTCGCTGGGCATGCCGAACATGACCCCGAAGGCCATCCGCGAGACCATCGCCCGCGCCCTCGACGTCATCATCCAGCAGTCCCGCCTCGTGGACGGCTCCCGCCGCGTGCTCGCGATCACCGAGGTCACGGGCATGGAGGGCGACGTCATCACCACGCAGGACATCTTCGTCTTCCAGCAGGAGACGGTCGACAAGAACGGCAAGGTGCGGGGCCGCTTCAAGGCAACGGGCATCAAGCCGCGCTTCGCGACCCGATTGGCCTCCCACGGCATCCAGCTGAGCCCGCAGCTCTTCGAGTTCGAGATGGAGGTCTGACGATGAACGCGAACGCCGTCATCGTCATCGCGCTCGTGATGGTCTTCGCCACCGTCGTCCTGTCGGTGCAGGGCGTGTACTTCTACACGCGCGGCAAGAAGGACGAGGTCGAGGAGAAGATCCGCCATCGCCTCGGCTTCGACCCCAACCAGACCGACGAGGAGATGCTCGCCTCGCTGCTGCGGGAGCAGGCCGCCGACGGCATGCTCGAGCGCCTGGGCAAGCAGGGCGAGGAGATGCAGGCCACCATCCGGCAGGCCGGCATGGACATCACCGTGTCCACGCTCGTCGGGTACATGGCCTTCGCCTCGCTGCTCGCCACCACGCTGGCCTTCGTGGCCGTCGGTCCCAAGGCCATGCCCCCCGCCCTGCTCCTCGGGTACGTGCCCCTGGCGTGGGTGCGCCGACGCGCCGCTGCGCGGGCCAAGGCCCTGCTGGAGCAGATGCCCGACGCCCTCGAGATGATGGGGCGCGCGATGCAGGCCGGCGCCGGCCTGGTGGACTGCTTCCGCCTCGTGCAGGACGAGATGAGCGACCCGGTGGCCACCGAGTTCGGCCGCATCTCCGACGAGGTCCGCTTCGGCAAGGACTGGCGCGAGGCCCTCGAGCAGCTGCTGGTGCGCAACCCCTCGCTCTTCGAGCTGCGCCTGCTCGTCTCGTCGCTGCTCCTCCAGCGCGAGACGGGCGGCAACATGATCGAGACGGTGAACCGCATCTCGAAGCTCATCCGCCAGCGCGCCGCCTTCGACGGCAAGGTGAAGGCGATGACGGCCGAGGCGCGCACCTCGGGCCTCGTGCTGGCCCTGATGCCCATCGGCGTGCTCATCCTCATCGTCATGGCGAACGCGCCCTACCTCACGCCGCTGGTCGACACGGCGGTGGGCCAGATGGTGATCGTCTACGCCATCTCGTCGTACGCCATCGGCATCTTCATCATGCAGGCCTCGTCGAAGGTGGAGGCCTGAGATGACCCTGATGCACGTGATCATCGCCTTCGTGATCATCGTGGTGACGATGTTCGTCGCCTTCTCGATGTTCATCGTGATGTTCCCGGTGCAGACGGCCGCCGACCGCCTCGAGCAGCTCACGGTGGCCTCCGAGGTGAAGGGGCCGGCCGACATCACGGGCTCGCGCGACGCCACGCTCCTCGAGCAGATCGCCGCGCGCCTGGGCCAGCTCGCGGCGCCCAGCGACGACGAGGGCTCGAACGCCGAGGTCGAGAAGGTCCGGCTGCAGCTCAAGCAGGCCGGCTACCGCAACCGGCGCGCGCTCGACATCTACAACGGCCTGCGCGTGGCGGGCGCCGTGCTCCTGCCCGTGGTGGTGGCCCCCGCGGCCCTGTTCATGGAGACCCAGGCCGTCCTCTTCGCGATGCTCATCGCAGCGGCCGTCGGGTACTACGCGCCGATGGTGATGCTCGCGAACCAGGCGCAGACCCGCCAGGCCTCGCTGCTCCGCAGCTTCCCCGACGCGCTCGACCTGCTCGTGTCGTCTGTGGAATCCGGTCTGGGTCTCGACCAGGCCTTCAAGCGCGTGGCCCGCGAGATGGTGGGCGTGGCGCCCGATCTCGCCCGCGAGTTCACCATGGTGAACAGCGAGATCGCCGCCGGCGTCGAGCGCCTCCACGCGCTGAAGCACCTCGAGGAGCGCACCGGCCTCGACGAGGTGAAGTCGCTGGTCAACATGCTGGCCCAGGCCGAGCGCTTCGGCTCCTCGGTGGCCGACAGCCTGCGCATCTACTCGGCGGTGGCGCGCGAGAAGCGCATGTCGCGCGCCGAGGAGCTCGCCGGCCAGGTGGGCTCCAAGCTCACGATCATCATGATCGTCTTCTTCCTCCCCGTGCTCTTCGCCATCCTGCTCGCCCCGTCGGGCATCCGGATGTTCGTCGAGAAGGGGGCCGAGTGAGCGCACGCACCGCCGCCCTGCTCGTCGTCGTGCTCACCGGCTGCGCCGGGGCCCGCGCCACGGGCATGAAGCTGCGCCCCGAGGTGGAGCCCACGCCTGCCTGGCAGACCGAGGACGGTCGCAAGCAGACCTGGCGCGACATGGCCCGCTGGTACATGGACAACCTGATGCCGGTGGAGGCGCTCGAGATGGTGCAGCGCCTGCGCGAGGACGGCGTCGACACCGCCGAGCTCCGCGCCATCCAGGGTCGCGCGCTGAGCATGCAGGGCGCCCACACGGAGGCCAAGGTGGTGCTCGAGGAGGTGGTGCGCAAGTGGCCGCGCGAGGCCGAGGCCTGGGAGGCCCTGGGCGTGGTGCGCACCGACCTCGGCGAGATCGAGCCCGCCCTCGACGCCTTCGAGCGCTCCGTGAAGCTCGACCCCGAGCGCGCCTCGGCACGCAACAACCTCGCCTACCTGCTGATCAACCAGAGCCGCTGCACCGAGGCCATCGAGCACCTCGAGGACGTGGTGGCCAAGGACTCCACGGTGGCGCGCTACCGCAACAACCTCGCCCTGGCGCTCGTGTGCGCCGGCGACGCACCGCGCGCCCTGCAGCTCTTCCGCACGACCGGCACCGAGGCCGACGCGCGCTACAACCTGGGAGCGGCCCTCGAACGCGAGGGCATGACCCTGGGTGCCATCCTCCAGTACCAGCAGGCGCTGGAGATCGCCCCGAATCACGGCCCCGCGACCGAGGCGCTCGCGCGTCTCGGTCCCGAGGCCTCCCCTCCAGAGGGAGCCGAGCCATGACCCGAGTCCTCTTCCTCCTGACCGTGTCGGTGCTGGCGAGCTGCAAGCCGCCGCTCCACCTCGGCTACGACTTCGGTCGCGCCTACGTGGAGACCCTGCGGGTGCAGGCCGATCTCACGCGTCCCAGCGTGCAGTACGCCGGCTACTCGCTCTACGGCATCGAGGCGGTCCAGATCCGCCTCAACGTCAACGAGGCCACCAGCGACGCCGAGGAAGCCAACGCCACGCTGCGTAGCGTGGGCGGCGGTGGCGGCGGCGGCGGCGGCGGCGGCATGTGAGCGTGCCGGCAGCGGCTGACGGCTCGGCCACCCCGGTCCGGGGTCGCGCCCCCGCTGCCCTCGTCCTGGGCACCCTCGCGGGCGTCCTCGCCTCGATGGCGGTGCTGCCCACCATCGTGCCCCTCTCGCAGCGCGTGGCGGCCGCCGAGGAGCTCGGCGTGCTGGCCGAGGTGGTGGCCGCCTCACGCGCCACGGCCGTGCTCTACGACAGCAACCTGCCCCTGCGGGCGGGGCTGGCGCGCAGCCTCGACGCCGGCGGCGTGGAGGTCACCTCCCCCGGCGGCGAGCAGCTCTTCCACGACGGCGTGCTGCCCCGCGGCGTGTCGATCGCGGTGCTCTGCCCGCCCGGCGAGGCGCCCGGGCGCTTCGTGGCCGCCGAGGACGGTCGGTGGGCCGTGGCCTGCCACGACGTGGGCACGGGCCTCGCCGTGGCCGCCAGCCCCGTCACCCACCGCCAGACGCGCACCATCAGCTACCTGGTGGTGGGCCTGGCCGCGATGGTGGGCATCAGCACCGCCTTCGGCGTGCTGCAGCTGCTGTCCCCCCTGTCGCGCATCCGCGAGGGCCTCGAGCGCATGGGCACCGGCGAGCGCGGCGTCCGCGTGCAGACCACGGGCCTCGCGGAGCTCGACGAGCTCGTGGCCCGCCTGAACTCGGTGACGCGCGCCATCGAGGACCGCGAGGACGCGATCACCGGTCGGATCCAGGTGGTGCAGGAGATGGCCCGCGTGGTCGCCCACGAGATCCGCAACCCACTGCAGAGCATCGAGCTCCTCGCGGGCCTCATCGCCGCCGAGGAGGAGCGCGAGGAGCGTCAGGAGCTGGCATCCAGCATCCAGGGCGAGGTGCGCATCCTCGAGCGCGTGGTGTCGCGCATGCTGCGCGGCGGCGAGGGGCCGGCCCTGCGCATCACGCGTCGGCCCACCTCCCTGCGCGACCTCCTCCACAAGATCGTGGCCTTCCGCCTCGCCGAGGCCCGCCACCGGGGCATCCAGCTGGTGGAGGGGCCGGTGCCGGCGATCACGGTGTCGGTGGACCCCACCCTGCTGTCGCGCGCCCTCGAGAACCTCGTGGTGAACGCGCTGGCCTTCGCCCCGTCGCACACCGGGCGCGTGGAGGTACAGGCCCAGGTGGAGGACGAGGACCTGGTGGTGCAGGTGGACGACAACGGCCCCGGCGTGCCCGAGGAGTTCGGCGACGCCATCTACCAGGCCGAGATCACCACCCGCCCCGGCGGCACCGGACTCGGGCTGACGCTCGTGCAGGGCGTCCTCACCGCCCACGGCGGTTACGTCGAGCACGGACGGTCGCCCCTCGGTGGCGCCCGCTTCCGAGCGCATCTGCCCCTGCGAGGCCCCGGCGAGGAGGAGGACGAGCGTGCGGATCCTGGTGGTGGATGACAACCGCTCGAGCGCCAACGCCCTCGCCCGGGCGCTCGGCAAGCGCGGCGATGAGGCCGAGGCCCTCTACGACGGCGCCGCCGCGATCGAGCGCCTCGCCGAGGTCAGCTTCGACGTGGTCCTCACCGACCTGAAGATGGAGCCGGTGGACGGCCTGTCGGTGCTGCGCGCGGCGCGCCAGATGCGCCCCCCCCCCGACGTGATCGTGTTCACCGCCTACGGCGCCATCGACACGGCGGTGGAGGCGATGCAGCTGGGCGCCCACGACTTCCTCACCAAGCCGGTCACGCTCGAGCAGATCGTCGCCCGCCTCGACGACCTGCGCGCGCCCATGGTGCCGCTGCCCGGCGAGGACGAGGACGAGGACGAGGGCACCGGCTTCTTCGCCGAGTCCCCCGCCTCCCGCGAGCTGCTCGAGACCCTCACCCGCGTGGCCGGGGTGCCGTCGCCGGTGTGGCTCGAGGGCGAGATCGGCTCCGGCCGGGGTCACGCCGCCTACACGCTGCACAGCCTCGGCCGCGACCCCGACGCCGCCTTCACCACCCTCGACGTGGCCCGCTTCGACAGCTGGCCCTCCCGCGGCACGGTGGTGCTGCCCAACGTCGACGACCTGCCCGACGACCTGCAGCGCGACCTGCTGCGTCGCCTGGAGCACAAGCCCGACGGCGTGCGCCTGGTGGCCACCGCCGGGCCCGACGCCCGCACCCAGGTCGCCCAGGGCACGCTGCGGCCCGAGCTCTTCTACCAGCTCGGGGTGATCGTCATCCGCGTGCCGCCGCTGCGCGAGCGCGTCGAGGACATCGTGCCCATGCTCCGCGCCGCCCTGCGTCGCTTCGGCGAGCGCTACGGGCGCGTGCCCCCCGACATCCTGCCCGACCAGGAGGCCTCGCTCCGCGCCCACGCGTGGCCGGGCAACATCCGCGAGCTGCTCAACGTGGCCGAGCGTGCCGTGGTGCTGGGCAACGAGGCCCTGCAGCTCGAGGTGGTGCGCCGCCCCTCGCTGAACATGCCCCGCCTCGAGCAGGGCTTCTCGCTCGCCACCTACCTGGAGGGCGTCGAGAAGCGCATCCTGGTGGAGGCCCTGCGCCGCGCCAACGGCGACCGCACCCTCGCCGGCAAGCTCCTCGGCGTCGAGCGCAACACCCTCCGCTACAAGCTCAACAAGTACGACCTGCTGGACCGGTAGGGGGCGGACTCATGACGGACCGCGCGCGGTCCGAACTCATGACGGACCGCGCGCGGTCCGGACTCATGACGGATCGCGCGCGGTCCGGACTCACCACGGACCGCGCGCGGTCCGACATCGGGCCTCACGGCCTGCGCGCAGGCCGAAATCAGGTCAGGGGCCCACATGCGGGTACGCGGCCCGCATGCGCAGCTGGCCCGGGCCCAGGAAGCTCACCGGGCCCGTCTCGGGGAGCACGCCGGTGATCTGGGTGTAGGGCAGGTCGACCACCAGCTCCAGCGTGGGGGGCTCGGTGGTGTCGATGATGGTGGCGGTGATCGTGCACGACAGCACGCCGCAGTCCATGCCCACGTCGTTGAGCATGGTGATGGCGGCGGCCTCGGCGGCGTCTTCCGCGTCTTCCTCGAGCGACTGGTTCGACCCGAAGCGGCAGGCGTCACGCACGATGCCGTTCATCATCGACAGCTGCGAGAAGTAGTTGCCGTACTCGATGGTGCCGAGGAGGAGCAGCACGAGGATCGGCGCCGTGAGCGCGAACTCGGCGGCGGCTGCACCGCGGCGAGCGCGGTGACGACGAGACCGGAAGGGGAGCAGGGCGCGCATCCTAGTCGTCCTCCTCGAAGATGGACGTGGCGTTCGCCTGGATGAACTCGGGGATCAGGCGGATGCCGCCCGAGGCGCCCCACCGGTCGGACGCGATCTCGCCGGCGGGCCCGCCGACGTCGTCGGAGGAGCCCAGGTAGCCGGTGAGCGAGACGTAGTTCACGCTGAGGCCGCAGATGAGGCGGCGCGGCGTGGAGCCGGGGATCATGTTCGTGGTGTCGATGGCCACGGCGCACGAGTGCACGCCCTCGTCACCGCAGTCGAAGCCACCGTCGTTCGCCAGCACCTCGAGGGCCGCGTCGGTGGCGGCGTCCTGGATGGCGGTGGCGCCGTCGACGTCGGGATCCAGCTGGGTGGCCACCCGGCAGCCCACGCGGGCGGCCTCGATCGCCACGGACCGCTGGTAGAAGTACCAGGAGTACTCCATGATCCCGAAGAAGAGGATCAGGTAGATCGGGAAGATGATCGCGAACTCCACGAACTCGGCGCCGCGCCGGGCGCGCCGAGGCCGGGAGGCCCGCAGGAGGCGGTCGATCGTCGTTCGCATCAGCGCACCACCTGGATTCGGACGTCGCGAGCGAGCTGCACCATCTCGGCATCGAAGGAGGTGCCGGGGTCGACGCGGACGTAGGCGCCGCGGCCCGTGACCAGCGCCGAGAGCTCGACGTCGGCATCGGAGCCCGTGGTGGCCAGGGCGACCACGTGCGTGGTGGCGTCGATGGCCTCCAGCGCGTCGCGGGCCGCCGCCGCCTCGCCGCCGAACTGGCCCTCGCAGGAGGCGCGCGCGCTGGCGTCGAAGGCGTCGACGTTCGGACCGCACTCGCTGCCGTTGCCCGCGATGAGGATCACCGTGGGCTCGCCCGACGTGGTGCGCACGTTGAGCAGGTCGAAGGCCCGCTGCAGACCGGCGCCGGGGTTGTGGCCCGCCTGGAAGAAGGACTGGTCGAGCTGGGCGAACAGGCCTGCGGCCACGGCATCCGACCGCACGTAGCGGGCGTTCGAAGGGTCGGGGTCGCCCGGCACGGGGCCCGGCGGCACGCCGGCCACGCCGGTGCAGTCGACGTTGAAGACGCTCGTGGGAGCGCCGGAGACCAGCTTGTCGGGCGAGCCCTCGAAGAAGTTGCCCTCGTGGCAGGCCAGGGGGCTGGGAGCGCTGCCCGGCGGACGAAGCACCGAGGAGGTGCGCGGGTCGTTCGTCGAGAAGTAGAACTCCATCGCCAGCCACGGGTAGCACTGGAGGTGGGTGGGCGCGATCGGGTTGTTCGCCGAGCCGATGAACTGCGCCTTGAGCAGCGCCAGGTCGATGGGCGGGACGAAGGGCTCGATCAGGTCCTCGAAGAAGTCCCGGTTGGTGCCGCCATCGCCGTCGTCGTCGAGCACGAAGCCGCCGACGCTGCTGAGGAAGTGGTAGCCGGCCGGCGCGGGCAGCCCGAAGGGCATGGCGTCGAAGGCGCTGCCGGCCACCTCGGCGTCGCTGGCGCGCGGGAGGTGGCGGTAGGCGTAGAACCAGGCCTCGGGGCCCACGTTGCAGGGCTCCACGCTGCCCGCGATGTCGATCATGTTGTCGCCGTCGACACGGATCTCGAAGAAGCCCGTGATGGACTCGCCCGCGGTGCCGTCGGCCACGCCGGAGGGGTTGGCGAGGTCGTAGGCCCAGGAGTTGCCCGCGTAGGCCACGAAGCCCACGCGATCCTCGGGGATGTCGAAGGCCTGCATCTGGGCGACGAAGGCCGCGAGCCCCGTCTGGATGTTGTCGATGTTCGCCAGGTTGAGGTGGCTCACGTCGATGGCCACGATGATGTCGCGGTGGCGCATGGCCGCCCGCACACCCGAGCCCACCGTGAAGCTCTCGACATCCTCGGCGCCAGCGCCGCCGCCCTGGCGCGACACCATGTCGATGGCGGGCGCGAAGATGGTGGGGAGCGCGCCGCCCGCGAGGCTGACGTTGGCGGTGACCGCCTGCACCATCGTGTCGTCGCCGGACCAGCGCGTGTCGATGTCGTCGGTGGCCAGGCCCCAGTCCCACTCCCCGAAGGTGAGCTCCACCGTGGACCAGTCGCTGTCGCCCACGCGGGTGCTGCCGATGCGCTGCAGGCGCACCTGGGCCGCCGCCTCGTCGGCCGCATCCTGGGCCTCGGACTCGCTGCCGCCATCGCGCAGGATGGCGAGGGCGGCGATGGCCGCCGCCTCCGACGCGTTCTCGGCCTGCACGTACGCCACGCGCATCCGACCGCCGTCGATCGAGAACGCGAGGTACGAGAGCATGACCGTGACGGTCAGCACGAAGAGGATCGCGTAGTTGCCTCGACGGAGCCGCATGTCGCCCTCTGGCCTCACGGGAAGCACCGTAGCACGGCCGCCCGAGAGCGCTCAACGTGCGTAACACGCAAGAAACCAAAGCTTCCGCCGAGGATCTCGCGCACCGAAGCTACGCGCGGAGGCGAAAAACTTCCCGCGCGGTCTGGATGATGATCGCGGTGCACCTGTCCTCCACGGAGGCGGTCGCCCACCCCTTCGGCAATCGGTTCTCGGCACAGTCCCTTGAGGCAGGTCTGGCCCCGGATCGGATCACCGTCACCCTGCGTGCCGACGTGCCCTTCGCGCTGCTCGACCTGCTCGCGCGCGGCGCCGTGCCCGCCGACGAGGTGGTGCTGTCGGACCTCGTGGGGGGCGTCACGGTGCGGGTGGACGGCCAGGAGCTGGATCTGGCCGAGGTGGAGCGCTGGTCGATGCCCGACCTGGTGGACGGCGAGGGCCGGGTGCTCGGCGTGGTGTGGGAGGTGCCGGTGGACCTGCGCGGGCGCCACCTCGTGGCGATCGGCAACGCCAACCTCGCCGAGACGCCGTGCTGGTTCCGCGACCAGGTCACGGTGCCCCCCGGGGCCAGGGTGCACGCCACCAGCCTGCGCCAGGAGCGGTCGGACGGCGTGCACTGGCTCGACAACCGCTGGCTGCGCTCGGAGCGCCTGCGCGCGATCCAGGTGGACCTCGAGCTGCCCGACGACCCCTGGACCACCGCCTTCGCCCGGGTGGACGGCCGACCGCGCCCCGCCCGGCAGGCCTGGGCCCGCAGCGCGGTGGCGGCCTGGCGGGAGGGCCGCGACGACGCGGTCACCGTGGCGCTGGCGCTGGGCGTGGCGCTGGCGGGCAGCGTGGGGGCGGTGTCGGTGCACGGCGGTCGGGCCCGCGTGGCGGCGGTGGCGGGCTTCGCGGTGGGTGCCACCCTGCCCTCGCTGGCGCCTGACGCCCTGCCCGCGGCCTCCGACCTGCCCGGCCAGGCGGGCCTGCTCTGGCCCCTCGCGGCGCTGCTCGCTGTGCTCGACCCGGTGCTCGCGCGCCTCGCCCCCTGGCTCGTGCTGCCCTGGCTGCTGCTGGCGGTGGGCGGCCCGTGGGGACAGGGAGTGGCCGGCCTCGGCGTGCTCGTGCTCCTGCTGGGGCCACGGCTGTCGCCGCGCGCGGGCGCGGTGCTGCTGCTCGGGGCGGGGATGGTGGCGCTGCTGCGCTGACCCCCGCGAGGCCTCAGGTGGCCACGGCCCGCCGGGCCAGCCAGGCGCCGAGCACCTGGGCGATCTGCTCGACGTGGCGCACCACCCCGGCCGAGAAGCGCCCGCCGTCGGTGGGGTTGATGAGCTCGAGCACCCCCAGCGCCACGCCGCCGTGGGCCAGCGGCACCGCGAGGATGTGGCGCGACTTGTACCCGGTGAGCTCGTCGATGGCGGCGTGGTGACGGGGGTGGAGCTCGGCGTCGTGCACCACCGCCGACCGCTGGGTCTGCACCACGTGGCCCGCCACCCCGGTGGTGGACTGGATGCGCACGCCGCGCAGGGACTCGCCGTGGGGGCCCGAGGCCACCACGAAGCGCAGGAAGCGGCCCTCGGCCAGCAGCACCGCCCCGCTCTCGCAGGGCACCCGCTCCAGGGCCGCCGTGAGCGCACGCTGGCAGGCGGCCGCCACGTCGGCGCCGCCGTCGGTGCCGATGCCGGCGTGGGGGCGCACCGTCCAGCTCTCGCCGTCGATCTGCACCACCACGCCCGACGGCAGCACGCGGGCCACCACCCGGGCGAGCCGATCGAGCCGCCCGCTGTCGCGGAGCACCTGGCCCAGCGCGCTCCACCAGTCGGCGGCGATCACCGCGCGTGCCTCGACGCCGTCGAGCGAGACCTCCCATGCCTGGGTCTGCTGAGGCGGCACGCCGGGTCCTCCATCCCCCACCCTAGCGCGTCCCCCCGGGTGCTGCCGCGAAGACGACGCGCTAGCCCACGGCGACCTCGCCCCGGAGGCACCGTGATCCTCGCCGCTGCGGTCCAGCTCCAGTCCACCTCGGACGAGGCCGCGAGCCTGGAGGCCGCCGAGCAGGGGATCCGTCGGGCCGCGGCCCACGGCGCCACCCTGGTGGTCACGCCCGAGAACACGAACTTCCTCGGCCCCCACGCACGGAAGGTGGAGCTGGCCACGGGGCTCGACGGGCCGGTGGTGGGCCGCTTCGCCGGACTGGCCGCGGAGCTGGGCATCACGCTGGTGCTCGGCAGCTTCAACGAGCGCTCCGACGACCCCCGGCGCTGCCACAACACCTCGGTGACCTTCGGTCCCGACGGCGCGATCCTCGGGGTGTACCGCAAGATCCACCTCTTCGACGTGGACGTGTCGGCCGAGGTCCGCTTCCGCGAGTCCGACACCGTGGTGCCCGGCTCCGAGCTGGTGGTGGCCTCCACCCCGGCCGGCGAGGTGGGGCTGACGATCTGCTACGACCTGCGCTTCCCCGAGATCTACCGGCTGCTCGTGGAACGCGGCGCCCGCATCCTCACGGTGCCCGCGGCCTTCACCGCCCACACCGGCAAGGACCACTGGGAGCCCCTGCTCCGCGCCCGCGCCATCGAGTGCCAGGCCTACGTGATCGCGGCGGGCCAGCACGGCGAGCACGACGACAAGGGCCTGCGGCGGTCGTGGGGCCACTCGATGATCGTGGACCCCTGGGGGCACGTGGTGGGCATGGCGTCCGACGGCCCCGGCCTCGCACTCGCCACCCTCGACCTCGACCGGGTGACCGAGGTGCGGCGCGCCATCCCGCTGGCGCAGCACCGCACCCTCTGCTGACCGGGCCGCTACCGGCCCAGCAGCTCCGCCACGATCTCCACGCCCCGCCGCGTGCGCTCCGGCGCCACCGCGGTGAAGCAGAGCCGCACGTGGTGCGGGTAGGGCCCGAACACCGTGCCAGGCGCCAGCAGCACGCCCCGCTCCACGCAGCGCTCGAGGAAGCGGTCGGGCGCGTCCGCGCAGCCCAGCGCGCGCAGGTCGAGGAAGAGGAAGGTGCCGCCGGCGGGAGCGGGCACGCCCAGGCGCTCGGCGCAGGCGGCGCCCAGCTCGGCGTAGCGCTGGCGCGCGTCGGCCACCCAGGCCTCCCCCACCGGCCCCAGCGCGCGCAGCGCCGCCACCTGGGCCACGAAGGGGGCGCAGTAGGTGGTGTAGGTGGCGAGCTTGCGGATGCCCCCCACCACGTCGGCCGGGCCGGCCACGTAGCCGCAGCGGTTGCCCGCCATGCCGAAGCCCTTCGAGAAGCTCCAGGCCGACACGGTGCGCTCGGGCGCGAGGCTGCGCACGTAGGTGTGGGTGCCCTCGAACTGCAGGTCCTCGTACACCTCGTCCGACAGGATGCGCAGGTCGTGGGCCCGCGCCCACGCCACCACCGCCTCGAGCACGGCGCGGTCGATCACCTGCCCCGTGGGGTTGTTGGGCGTGTTGACGTACAGCCCCACGGTGCGCGGGGTGCGGTGGCGATCGAGCAGCGGCGCCACGTCGGCCGGGCCCTGCACCTGCCCCAGGAAGGGCACGTGCACCGGCACGCCGCCCCAGGCCCGGCAGGCTCCGGCCACCAGCGGCCACGCCGGCGCCAGGATCAGCAGCTCGGCGCCCGGGTCGAGCATCGCGCCCACCGCCTGGGCGATGGCGGCCGTGGCCCCGGGGGCCACGTGCACCTCTTCGGGCCCCACGGGCACGCCGGTGCGGGCCTCCACCCGGGCGCGCAGGGCCTCGAGCAGCGGCGGCCACCCCGGCACGGGGGTGTAGCGGTTCACGTCGGGCACGTCGGCGTGGTGCACGTCCTCGGTGCGACAGCCCTCGGGCGGACGCAGCCACGTGTCGCCCACGTGCAGCGGGAAGGTGTCGCCCTGCAGGGCGCCGAAGCGGGCCACCAGGTTCGAGTACACGGTGCCCTGCAGCGTGCCGAGCCGCCCCGCCAGCGCCGGACCGCCGCTCACGACCCGCCCCCGAAGGCCCCCAGCCCCACCACGTAGACCACGTACAGCGTGATGAGCAGCCCGCCCTCCACCCGCGAGATCACCCGCCCGCGCAGGATCATCGGGATGAGCAGCACGGTGACCAGGAAGGCCACGCCCAGATCCACCCACGTGCCCGACTGGTGGAGCGGGATGGGCTGCACCATGGCGCTCACCGCCAGGGCCAGGGCCACGTTGAGGATGTTGGACCCCAGCGAGTTGCCCACCGCCATGTCGTTCTCGCCGCGGTAGGCGGCCATCGTGCCGGTGACCAGCTCGGGCGCGCTGGTGCCCAGGGCCACCACGGTGAGCCCGATCACCCGCTCGTCGAGGCCCAGCGCCCGGGCGATGCCCGACGCCCCGTCCACGAAGAACTGGCCGCCCGCCAGCAGCAGGGCCACGCCCAGCACCAGCAGCGCGATGTTCGTGAGGTAGTCGCCGCCCTCCTCCACCTCGTCGGTGTCGGGCGAGGCGCGGCCGGCCAGGGCGTCGCGCAGCAGCACCAGGGTGTACACCAGGCCCATGACGAGGAGGATCAGGCCGTCGACGCGGCCCAGCAGGCCGTCGAGCAGCATCAGCGGCAGCGACACCTGCATCAGCACCAGCGTGGGCACCTCGCGCCGCATCAGCTCGCGGCCCACGTGGATGGGCATGATCACCGTGGCCGCGCCGAGCACCAGCGCGATGTTCGCGATGTTCGACCCGATCACGTTGCCCAGGGCCATGTCGCCGCTGCCCTTCACGGCCGCCGTGACGCTCACGGAGATCTCGGGCATCGACGTGCCGAAGGCCACGATCGTGAGCGCCACCACGATGATCGGCACCCGCAGCGCCAGCGCGATGCGCCCTCCCCCCCGCACCAGCAGCTCCGCGCCGCCGAGCAGCAGCGCGAGACCCGCGACGAAGGAGAGGAAGAACACCGAGGGCACCCCGGGAGACGGCGGCTGCGTAACACACGCCCCCCTGCGGCGTGCTGTTGCAGCAGCCCCTCTCAGGGCGTGGGGATCGCGGCCTGCGCCTCGGCGGCGGCGGTGGCCTCCTCCTGCTGCCAGCGGCGCGCCAGGGCCACCACGTCGCGGTAGCCCTGCACGCTCTGCGCCACCCGGGCCTCGTCCCAGCCCAGCAGGGCGCCGATGCGCTCCCCCACCGCCTGCGCGCAGCCCAGGCCCTGGTCGGCGTCGCGGTAGAAGAGCTGGGTGCGGCGCACCAGCACGTCGTCGACGTCGGACGCCAGCTCCTCCAGCACCGACCAGTCCACCTGCCCCAGCACCTCGGGGCGGCCGGGCACCAGGGGAGCCGCCAGCTCGGGGGCCGTGCGGATGCGGCGGGCCAGATCCAGCGCGCGCGTGCCGTAGCAGCGCACCAGGTGACGGGCGCTGGCCTCGGCGATCACGTCGCCCGACAGCTCACGGGTGCGGGCCACGAGGCGGCTGGTGTCGTCGTCCTCGGGCCAGCCCACGGCGCCGGGCAGCGGCTCGCGATCGGTGTGGGGGTCCACCAGGCTGGGCGGCAGGCGGCGCGCCAGGCGCAGCAGCTTCACCACCGTGTCGACCACCTCGGCCGACATGCGCCGGTAGGTGGTGAGCTTGCCGCCGGCGATGGTGATGAGCCCGTCGTGGCCCACCACGATCTGGTGCTCGCGGCTCACCGCCGACTCGTCGACGTCGTCGCCCGACACCGGGCGCATCAGCGGCCGCAGCCCCGCCCACGTGGACAGCACGTCCTCGGGCACCAGGTGGGCCTCGGGGAAGTAGGCGTTGGCCGCCTCCAACAGGTAGGTGACGTCCTCGCGGGTGGCGGCCACCTCGGCCGGATCGCCGAAGTAGTCGGTGTCGGTGGTGCCCACGTAGGTCTGCTCGCCCCACGGGATGGCGAAGAGCACGCGGCCGTCGGTGGGGTGGAAGCACACCACCGCGTGGCGCACCGGCAGGCGGTGGTGATCCACCACGAGGTGCACGCCCTTGGTGGGGCGCAGCAGCGGCTTGTCGGGGGCCGCCCCCAGCGTGACCGTGGCATCCGTCCACGGGCCGGTGGCGTTCACCACGGCCGAGGCCTCCACCACCTTCACCTCGCCCGTGCGCACGTCGGTGATCTGCACGGCCGTGATGCGGCCGCCCTCGCCGTGCACCAGGCCCGTGACCTTGGCGCGGGGCACCACCACCGCCCCGGCCCGCGTGGCGTCCAGCGCGTTCTCGAGGGTGAGCCGCGCGTCATCCGTGGCGCAGTCGTAGTACAGCGGCGCCCCCACCAGATCCTGGTTGCGCAGCTGGGGCTCCTCGCGGCCCACGTCATCCGACGTGAGCGTGCGGTGCAGCTTGGGCGACCGGAAGAGCGACAGCCCGTCGTACAGCCACATCCCCGTGTTGATCATCCAGAGCGGCTGGCGGCTGCCCTTGAACACCGGGAAGAGGAAGCCCAGGGGCTGCACGAGGTGGGGCGCGATGTCGAGCAGGATGCGCCGCTCGCTCACCGCCTCGAACACCAGCGACAGCTCGCCCTGCTCCAGGTAGCGCAGGCCGCCGTGCACCAGCTTGCTCGACCGGGAGCTGGTGCCGAAGGCGAGATCGTGCATCTCGACCACCAGCACGTCGAGGCCCCGCCGGGCCGCGTCGCGCGCGATGCCACACCCGGTGACCCCGCCGCCGATCACCAGCAGATCCACGCGGGGACCCACCTTCTCCCACATCGCCTGACGCGTGGCCATGTCGCCTCCGGAGGCCCCTGCCCTAACGCGGCCCCAGGCCGGCACGGCACGCCACGCAGGGTGGCGGATCGCAGGGGTCAGCCCGCGGTGCGCGGCCCCCAGGGCGGCACCCGGCCCGCCCGCACGTCGTCGAAGTGGGCCCGCCCGATGGCCGCCTCCCCGCTGCCCACGCACAGGGCGTAGGCGGCCTGCTCGGCCTCCACCCGGGCCGCCTCGGACTGGCCCACCCCGCCACGCACCGCCGCCTTGAAGGCCGCCACCGCCGTGGGCGAGCGCGTGGCGGCGCGGTCGGCCAGGGCCTGGGCCCGCGCCAGGCCGGCGTCGAGGTCGGCCGCCACCTCCTGCACCAGCCCGATCCGCAGGGCCTCGGCCGGGTCCACGGGCTCGCCGGTCATGCCCAGGCGCAGGGTGTGGGCCACCCCCAGCTCCTCCACCAGCAGGGCCGTGCCGCAGGCGCCGGGCACGATGCCCAGCCCCGTCTCGGGCAGGGCGAAGGACGCCCCGGGAGCGGCGATCCGGTAGTCGGCGGTGAGCAGGAACTCGGTGCCCCAGCCGAAGGCCACGCCCCCCACCACCGCCACGTGGAAGACCGGCGCGTCGCGCAGCGCCCGCAGCACGTCGCGCTGCCAGGCCACGTGGGCCAGCACCCGCGCCTCCGTCCAGCCGGCCCGCTCGGTGACGTCGGCACCTGCCACGAAGATCGGCGTGCCCCGGGAGGTGGTGCGCCGGCTGGTGGAGATCAGCGTGCGCACCTCGGGGTCGTCGCGCAGCGAGCGCGCGAGGAGCTCGAGCTCGGCCAGCACCGCCGACCCGATCTCGTTGGCCTTGCCGTGGTGCAGCTCCAGCGTGGCCGTGGCGCCCTGGCGGGCGACGCGGAGGAGGGAGAAGGCGGCGGGGTCGAGCATGGCGGGGCTCCCGGAGGTGGGGAGCGGGTACTCGGGGGGACGGGGTGGGGCCAGGGGGGCGGCAGTCGAGGGGCGGGGTGCGGGCGATGCGGGCCGCATCGGGCAGGTGCAACGCGCGGCAGGCCGGTGACGCGGCGGCAGCCGCCCAGGACGCGAAGGCGGGCGTGTCGGCTGCGTCCCGCCCGAGCAGGCAGGTGGCCACGTGCGCCCGCGCGAGCACCTCCACCACGTAGCGGGCCGTGCGATCGTCGAGGACCGACGCCTCGCCAGGAGCCGGCGCCAGGGAGGCCCCCACGATGTCCACGGGCCGGGCCGGTGCGGTCGCGAGCCAACGCAGCGCCGCGGGCCGGATGTTGGTCGCCCGGGCCACCCCGAAGCGCGCATCGTCCAGACACGCGTGGTGCGAGGCCACGACCAGCGGCAGGACCGCCCCCGTGGCCAGCACGGCGGGCTCGCGGGCTGCCTCGGCGAGCAGGGCCATCGCGACCTCCGTGGAGGCCACGGGGTCGGTGCGGAAGTCCACCTCGCACTCCGCGAGCGCGCAGGCGCCCCCACGCACGTACGGCGCAGCGACGCAGGCCTGCGCAGGCGGCGTTCGCGCGCCAGCTGCCGGGGTGAACGGCGGCGCCCCGCCCTCCCGCCATCGACACCCTCGGATGTCGAGCCCGACGCGGCGGGGCACCAGGCCCCCCTCCCGCGCACGGGCCGCCACCTCGGGCATGAGCTGCCACCAGCCACGGGCACAGCACCTAGACCACGCCCGCGCCTCGTAGCAGGACTCCAGGAGCGGAACGGCCACCAGCTCCTCGGGCAGGGCCTGGTCGCGCAGGGCCGTGAGCACGTAGGCCATGTCGGACCGGACCGCGCCCACGCGGGCGAGGAAGGCAGGCTGCTGCGCGAGCGCACGCGCCCGGAGGTCCACCGCGGCCGCCAGCCGCTGGTCGTCGACCCAGGATGCCCCGTCCAGACGCCGGCGCACGTCCAGCGCGTGGCCAGCAGCCGAGGGTGCCACGAGGTGTGCAACGGCGACGAGGATCCAGCCCAGCACGGCCCAGACGCCCCACAGCACCGAAGACGCCCCCGCGGGCGGCGGTCCATCCTCCCGCCCCGGGACCTCGGCGCCGGGCGCACGCGAGACCTCCAGGCGCAGCCGCCGGGGGCCTCCGAGGCCCAGCCACAGCACCGCCGGGAGCTCCACCCGCGTCGACCCCACCGCCCGCTCCTCGCCGGCCTCGCCCAGCCAGGCCGGCGCGCCCCCCAGCGGCGTGACCACGAGCGCTCCCTCCTCCAGCGCGAGGTCCACGTGCACCTCGGCGAGCCCCGGCACGTCGAGCGCGAGTCCGGCGTTCCCGGGACGGCGACCCACACGGACGGGCAGGACGCGCAGCGGGTGCGGTGCGCCCCCCTCCACCCGTAGGAGGAGCGCGGACGGCGGGTCGGTCACCCTCCCTCCGTGCGCGGCCCGGGCCACGGGCCCACGCCGGCGACCGCTGCGATGGCGGTGCCGAGCGCGCCGCCCGCGATGCACTCCACCACCTCCTCGGCCCGCAGCGACGACAGGCCCAGGGCCAGCGCGGGAAGACCGAGCGCGAGGGACACGAGCGCGCGCGGCGCGCGCACGTGCGACACGGCCCATGCCATCGCCGCGGCCCCGACGAGCCATGCGGGCGGCAGGGGGGCACCGGTGGCCCACGCCGCCGTACAGAGCCCGACGGCGAGCACACCATCCCGCGCCCCGACAGGGGGCGAGAGGAGCGCAGGCGGCGCAGGCGCTGCCTGGACCCGCGGCACGAGCCACGCCTCGGCACCGGCCTCGAGCGAGACCCACCCGTCCGGAGGCACCGCCCGACCCGCCACCACCCAACACGCCGCGCCGTCGCCGCACAGCTCGCGTGCGAGCTGGTCGGCCCGGCCCTGCACGGGCGGACGCCGCACCACCACCCCGCGACCGACCACCTGCACCCGCACGCCGCGCCTCACGAGCCCACCGCCTCGTCGTGCCAGCCACGACGCAGCACGGGCACCAACCCGCCCACGCGCTCGAGCCACGCCTCAGCCACCGGCGACGCACACCAGGGATCGGGGGCTGCGGCACGCAGCGCACCCAGCTCCGCGAGCACGTGGCGACCTCGCGCAGGCAGAGGGCGACCGGAGTCCGAGCCGAGCGCGGCGTGGGCGCTCGCCACCGCGTGCGCGCCAAGGGCGAGGAGCACCGCATCGGACGCGCCCGGCTCGAGGAGCCGCACCTCCACGGCCGCGAGGGCCGCGAGCGCGCGCAGGAGCGCCACGGACGCGCTGCCGGAGGGCAGGTCTCGGGCACGATCCTCGAGGAGCGCGGTGAGCGCGGTCGCCAACGCCCCGATGACCGCCTCCCGGGGCGACACGGCCACCGTCCGCCGCCCGACCGCGCGAGGCACGGGCCTGGGCAACAGGACGACCCGCCCCAGCCGCACCCGTACGAACGCCACGAGGACGCCCTCCCGGACGGCCTCCGACGGCGCGAGCACGAGCCCGACGCACTCCACCGCCCGGGCGGGGGCGGCGAGCGGGCCGTCGAGGACGGGACGTTCGCTCGCCGGGTCGGGCGCGTCGGACACGACCACCCACACGCCGTGCTCGCCATCCGGCGGGAGGGGCTCGAGCTCCAGCCACAGTCCGTCGCACACCTCCACGCCCACGCCGTCGGCCCGCAGGCCGAAGCCCGCCCCCACGCGTACGCGGGGTGCCGCCCCTCCAGGGTCCTCGACATCGACCGCCAGCCCCGCGACGACCCCCTCGCCCACCGACCACCGTGCGTGACGGGCCAGGGACCTGCGGTGGTACTCCTGCTCCACCGCCAGATCGCCCGCCGTCAGGCACATGCCGTCGAACGGGCGGAGGCACACCAACGGGCTCCCGGTCACGCTGCCTCCCCGGCCGTGACGACGACCAGCACGTGTGCCGGGCGCGCGCGAGCGACGAGCTCGACCACCAGACGGACCCGGGCACGACTCGTCTCGCCTCCCGAAGACGCCGCCTTCGGCGCCGAGCGCACCCGGAGACGGACGAGACGTGGGATCCACGCCGGAGGGACCAGGAATCCCGGCTCCTGCGCTGCCAGCACCCGGTCCTCGACCGCGATGCGCGTCGCAAGCCGCGTGCGTCCGAGCCACACCGCGGGGGCTGGCGTGCGCGGATCGAGGGACGTCTCCACACCGGTGTGGGCCCGGACGAGCTCGATCAGGGCGGACGCCGTGCCCGTCCGCGCACGGGTGCCGGCCCTGGCGACCACGGCCGCTCTGCGCCCCGCCGTGGTGGCGCCGGGCGGCGGCCGCTCGCGCACCCAGGCCTCCAGCCCCTCCAGGTCCTCGTCCCGACACCGCAGCGGGTGGAGGCACGAGACCGACGCGTCCACGCGATCCTCCACCTCGCGCCGCAGGTGCTCGAACGTGCCGAGCACCGCATCGAGCCCGGCGCTGCCGCGCGAGCCTCCTGGCCCCCGGCCCGCCAGCGCGTCCGGCAACCAGGTGGCGAGGCCCACGGCGCCCGCGACGAGCTCCACACGGTCGTCGGGCTGCAGGGTCGGCGTGGTGGCCAGTGGCCCGTCCACCACCACGCGGTCGTCCCGCCACCAGACCGCGCTGCGGTCCGCGGTGTGCGCGTGGAAGACCTCGGCACGCACGAGCAGGCCATCGAGTGCGGGGGGAGCCCCGGACGACCACCGGAGCACCACCTCCGCGGGGAGGTCGCGCGCCGCCGCGAGGACCGCCTCGCGGGCCGGGGGCCTGAGCCCCACGAGGGTGCACAGCAGCGTGGCGTCGGTCACGGCGCCTCCCACCGCACGGCCCACCCCTCGAGGCTGGGCACCTCGTCGTCCTCGAGCGCGAGGCTGTCGGAGGCCCCGCCGGAGGCCGGATCGAGGACCTCGACCGCCCGGACGTGCCGCACACCCTCGACGCGGGCCAGGCACGCGGCCAGCTCCAGCCCGACCACCGAGCCGCCCCAACGGCGACCCGCACCGCGAGCGCGCGCGAGCGCGCGCATCAACGCCGCATGGGCGCGCGCCTCCAGGTCGGCCAGCGCGATCCCGGCGTGGGGCCGAGCGACGGCCCTGATCCCGACGGGTCGAGGCCGCAACGCGCGCACCGAGAAGCGCGACCCGACCAACGCGCGCGCCTCGAGCGTGGCCGACACCGATGCGATCACCCTGGCAGCCTCCGCCGGTGCGGCCCCGAGACCACCCGCGACCTCCGCGAGTCGCACCACCACCTGGACCTCACCCCCCGGACCTGGAACGGGAACACACCACGCCTCCGCCACCTCGGGTCCCGCAGCGCAGGCGAGCGCCTCCACGTCTCCGCAGGTGACGGCGCGATCGCTCGCGGCCCACACCGAGGGCGCCCGCGCGAGCCACGCGCGATCGGACTCGACGTCCCTGCCGCCTCGCGACGGCAGCACCTGGGCGCAGCCGAGTCGACCGGACGGATGGTCCACACGGACCAGGCTCCCGGGCGGGAGGTTCCCCACGGCGCCCGGCACCGCCGCGTACCGGGGGATGCGCACGTTGCGGGCGCCGAGGGGGAGCACCCTCCCGGCGACCCCGGTGCCGAAGGAGAGCTCCCCGCGCACCGGATCGAGGGCGAACACGTGCGCCTCTGCCGGCGCGCAGGCGAGCTCTTCGGGCAGGACGCGACGCCACCGCACGGACTCCCCGTCGTCGGACGCCACGAGGACCTCCGGGATCGACGCGGGGTGCACAGGCCGGTGCGCCAGTCGCACCACCTGCCCCGGCACGCCCAGTCCGCTCACCCGCTCGTCCTCCACCTGGTGGACGTTCACCGCCGCCACGGCGGCGGGCAGCACATGGGACAGCCGACCGAGGGTGGGCGGCCGCTCTCCGGGCCAGACAGCCCGGATCCAGGCGACGCCGCCCTCTTCCAGGGAGAAGGACACCGCGGCGGTCCCTCCCCAGGCCTGCGCTCCGTCGCGAACCGCCAGCGGCTCCCACCGGCCCGTGCGGCCGCCGAGCACCTCCCAGCGCGGCGCGGTCGGAGGCACCGTGGCCCCGTCGACGAGGACGCCGAGCGCGTGCGCCGGCCCGGCCGGCAGCGGGGGCTGGAAGCCGAGGTACACCGCCGCGTGGGGTGGGCCCTGCAGATCCACGTGCGCATCCTGGGGTCGGCGCTCGACGAGCCCGTCGCCGTCGCGCACCCACACGCGGGAACAGCACGGCACGTCATGCAGGGACGCGCGGACCACGAGGTCCGCATCGACCGAGGTGACCACCGAGGCCGCCTGGTCGTCCCCCGCGACCTCGACGCGCACGCCGCGGACCTCCCAGGCATGGCCCGGCCCGCGCGCCTCGTCGTCGACCAGGTCGAGCGCCAGGGCGAGCACCGGCAGCACGGCGCCGTCCAGGAGCGCCGGCATCGTCGCGAGGGCCTCGCCGCGCGGGAGCCGGAGCCGCAGCCGGCGCCACCCGTCGTCGAGCGCGACCGAGGGGAGCGTCGCGAGCGCCGGTCGCGACGCGACGCCCTCGAACCGCACCGGCACCCATCCCGTAGCGCCGTGCACGAGGGCACGGAGCACCACGTGCACCGGCGGCGCGCGAAGCTCGAGCACGAGCTCGGTAGCCACGCCGGAGAGGCCGAGGAGCTCGGACCCGACGAACAGGCGCTGGCCAGGGAGGAGGGGGAGTCCGGGCCCTGCCTGCCAGGGCGTCCACGCCTCGGCGCGAGGGTCGAGCGGCACCGCGGCCGCAGGGTCGGCGCCCTCGGCCAGCCGGGTGGCCGCCTCGCGAGACCACCGGAGGCAGGTCCGCAACCCCGGGAGGACCCGATCGAGCGCCACCGCCTCCACGCGCTGGGCACGCAGGTGCCAGCACCCGGAAGACGGCGCGGGCAGAGGCCCGCTGAGGATGATGCACGCACCCTCGAGCCGCACCTGCTCGCGAGGTACGGGCTGCCATCCCGAGGCGGACCGGATCGACCACCGGGCGAGCGGGAGGTGCGCCGAGGCGCCGGTGGCGAGCCCGTGGTCGACCAGCGCGAGGCCCAGCCGCCACCCGTGTCGAAGCGCGGGCAGGCCCGGCAGCTCGAGCTCCAGCGTGGTGCCCGAGCCGCGCACCCTCCAGCCGACGAGCGTGTGGGCCTCGGCCCCGACCTCGTCCCTCCAGGTGGCCACCAGCTCCCGCCGCATGCGTTCGGCGAGCCAGGCCTCGTGGTCGACGACACCCCGGATCCACCCGCGCTGCCGTGACGGGGGAAGCTCCGTCTGCTCGCCCGGAATCCGGCCCAGCACGCCCTCCGCCATCCCGTCGAGCACGAGCCGTCGGTCGGGCAGGCCGAGGTCCGGCGCCTCCCGGATCTCCACGGGGATGGCTCCGCCGTCGGCCTGCGGGCGGTCCCATCGGAACAGTCCCGCCACCGGCAGCTCGGGACGCGCCGCGGCGAGGATCTCCAGCTCGCCCACTCCGGACGCGGCGAGGAGCGGATGGTGGATCCAGACGGCCTCGACCCTCGGCACGCCGGCGAGCGAGGCCGACGCACCCGATGCCTCGAAGGGACTGCACGGTGCGGCGAGCGCCAGCCCCCCTCCGTCGCAGGGCCGGCAGTCGAGTTCGACGGCACGAGCCCCTCCCTCGGAGACCGTGGCGACGAGCACGCGCTGCAGACGAGCCTCCGAGACGGTCACGGCGTTCGTGGTGCGGAACTCGAGCTGCTCGGCGTCGGCCACGCGGCCCGTGACGAGCCGCAGCCCGGGCGGCACGGTGAGCGGCTCGCCCCCCCGAAGCACCAACCCCACCCATGCCTCCGCGGGGATCGCGGTCTGCCGCGGAACACCGAGTGCGCCGAGCAGGTGGAGGGCAGCGCGCTCGGGCACCTCCTCGACGCGTGCCAGCGTCGCGGCCGTGAGCCATGCGAACAGGTGGATCAGCGCCATGCCGGGGTCGCCGTCCCCGAGGTCCGTCCAGGCCGGGCAGTAGCGGGGCAGCAACGCTCGGGCCTGCGCCACGAGCTCCGCCTGGGTGGGCGCCTTCATGGCTGCTCCGCCCCCTCACCGAGGAGGACGACGCCCTCCTCGCCCGACGCCCGATGCCGGTAGCGAACCTCCACGCGGACCACGCCGTCGGCCTCGACCTGGGCATGCACCTCCTCGACCACGACGCCCGGTTCCCACCGCGACACCGCCGCACGCACGTGGTGCGCCGCACGCGCGGCGGTGCCCGCCGAGGCGGGCGCATGCAGCACCTCGCCGACACGGCATCCGTAGGCCGGCACGCCGAGGAGCTCGCCGGGCCGCGTGGTGAGCAGCCGCAGGAGATGGCGGCGCACGCGCTCGGGCCCCTCGTCCAGCGCAGGCCCGCCGGTCGCGGGATCGATGTGGACCGGCCAGGCCCAGCCCCGACGCGCCTCGTGCACGATCACCTCCTCTCCCCTGCCCCGGGGCTGCATCGGGAGTAGCCACGGGCGCCCGCGCTGCCGCGGAAGCCTGGGGCCCTTGGAGCATTCACGGCTTCCGCACCGGCGAACGACGGCTCAACGGGGAAGGCTGGTGCTGCAGAAGCGCACGCGGGTGCTCGTCGCCCCGCCGCGCCCCCACCGGTGCGTCACGCCGACGATGAGTCCCTCCACGTCCATCGCGGGTCGCAGGCGCCGCACCCGCACGCCGCCTCCGGGCAGACAGTCCGGGAGCAGGCTGGTCTGGAGCTCGCCGCGCACCACCCCCCGCGCGAGACGGGCCAGCTCCGCCACGGCGACGGCGCGGGCGAGGTCGGCGTGCTCCACCGCGGCGTCGCCCACCACCCGCACACTCCGGCCCAGCTCGCGGACCACGTCGAGCACGTGCCGACCACCTCCCGTGGCCGCCACGTCCGCGGCCGAGGACTCGCCCGCCACACGCTCCCCCGCGCGCGGATCCCAGCCCTGCACCCGGAGGCCGGCGGGCACGCCCTGCGCGTCGACCCCCAGCTCGAAGGTCTCCAGCCTGTCCCCGTCGACCTGCACGGGACCCACGCCAGGATCCGGGTGCGTCCAGCCCACGCGCCCCTCCCGACACACCACGGCCAGACCGTGTCGCGCGGCCAGCCGACGGAGGAAGTCCAGGTCCGTCTCCCCCCGCTGCAGCACGTGGGGGTGGGTGGGCGCCGTGCTCGCCACCTCGCCGACCTCCACCCCCGCCTCCTGCAGCACCCGCGCCGCGATCTGGCCGTCGGTCGCCTCCTCGAAGGCGCGACTGCGGACCTCCGCGTGCAGCCGCGCCCGCGCGTCCAGCGCCGTGGCCACCAGCCGGCCGGGACCGTGACCTTCCACCAGCCGCCACGCCGTGACCCGCCCACGCCAGCGTGGCCCCGACGCCCAGGCCACCTCCACCTCGGTCCCGAGCTCGGGCACCACCACGCCGCGCCCGAGCGCCCAGGTCAGGCGCGCGGACCCCACCAGCTCCAGGTGGTCGTCGAGGACGACCTCCACGAGGTCGGTCCGAACGCCCGGCCCCTGCGGGCGCCCGTCGATGCGCACGTCGACCACCGGCGTGGTCACCACCCCTCCCCATGCCAGGGAGGGAGCGGCCCGACCGCCCAGGGCGGCCGCGCTCGCCGCCCCCCCCCAGCTGGGGCCTGCGCAGGCGGTGCGCCTTCGCCCGTCGCCTCCGGCGCCTCCAGCTCGGTGAACTCGAGGGCCACCTCGGCGCGGACCGGCCGACCGTCGGCACGGAAGAGCCGGTAGGCGACGTCGAGCTCCGTGAGCACGCACGTGAGCTCCCAACGCGCCCAGCGCACCAGCAGGTGCGGTGGACGTCGGACCGTCGCGCCATCCTCCTCCACCTCGACGCGGTCGAGCAGTGTGCGGAGATCTCGGACCCCGAGATCGTCCACGTCCTCGGCCACCCGGGAGGCGTCGAACACCACCGTGAGCGACAGGGTCGCGGGCCTCCCCCGCTCGTACTCGAGCCCCGGCCGCTCCACCTGGCCGCGCGCATGCCAGGTCGCGCCGTCACGGAGACGGAGCTCACGTGGGTCGTGCTGGACCACGATCTCCCGTCCGCCGTCCAGATCGACGATGGTGAGGCGAGCCCTACCACCAGCCATCGTCATCCCGGCCTCCGTCGGAGCAGGCACGCAGCAGCGCCAGCTCCTCCAGCACCCGCCGCAGCACCTCGGCCTCCAGCCCCGCGGCCGGCTCGGGCGATGCACCGCCCCGCGCCGCCTGCGGGTGCGACGCGTGGCGTTCCCGCGGATCGACGTGTGGACCCTCGCCCTGCGCGACGGCCGGGGACCAGGCCCCGCGCGGTGGAGGTGGGGGCCGACGGCCAGGATCGGCGGCCTCGGCGCCCGGAGGGCCCACGGCCTCGAGGAGCGGCGCCGGGTCCTCCCGCTCCCGGGCCGGCCGACGCGCGACGTCGGCCGGGCGCACCGACCGTGCCCACGGGGCCCGCGGGTCCAGGGCCGGCAGGGCGCCGACAGCGCCCGCGGGAGCGCGGGTCGAGCGGAACCCGGGCCCTGGAGACGGGTGACGCAGGCGATTCGGGAGCGAAGCCCCCCATGCATCGGACCGCGCGACGCATGCCGACGGCGCCGACCCCGGGTGCCACGCGTGCGCCTCCCCGGTCGTGGCACCCCCACGAGCACCCGTCGGGATCCAGCGGTGTCGCGCCCGCGCAGCCCTGACGGGGGAGCCGCGCGGATCGCGAGGCGCCCGCGCCCCCATCGCCACATGCCCGACAGCGTCGTCCGGCGAGCACGACCGCGACACGACCGGCGCGTCCCGCACCCGCTGCAAAGGCTCGGCTGCGCGCCGGACCGCACGGCCGTGGAGCTCACCCTGGCGCGCCCTCCAGGTCCCGGGACGGGCCCTCCGCACCGCCCCGGCCGGCGTCGGATCGGACCGCCCGTGCCTCCACGCCGCCCGCGGA
>JACKEO010000026.1 GCA_020632955.1 Alphaproteobacteria bacterium | reverse complement strand
GTCGCCTGCGCGCACCAGCCGCGCGGCCGCGAGCGGCCAGCGATCGGGCGCGCTGGCGTGGGCCGCGAGCGCGGCCTCCACCGCGTCGGGCGTCTGCAGCTCCGCCGCCAGCTCCGCGGTGCGGTCGCGCAGCGCCGGGCCCGTGCCTGTGCGGGCGTGGGCCAGGGCCTGCTCGGGGTCGCGCAGGCCGATGAGGGTGTCCACCAGGCGCAGGCGGAGGTCCTCGTCGTCGGGGGCGAGGGCCACGGCCCGGGTGAGGGCGTCCAGGGCGGCGTGCTGCCGACCCAGCCGCTCGGCCACGTCGTAGGCGGTGGTCCAGGCCGCCACCTCGTCGGGGGCGAGCGTCAGCGCGCGCTCCACCAGCGCGGAGGCCAGCGCCAGGTCCGGCGGGTGGGCCGCGGACCGCGGGCTCGCCCCCAGGCCGAAGCCGGCACCCCAGCCCGCGGTGCGGGCCGCGCGGAGGAGCACGGTGGCGTCGTCGGGGGCGGCGTCCACCGCGCGCTGCACGGTGAGCAGGTCGTCGGTGCCCGCCTCCTCCCGGCGCTGCACCAGCGCGAGGAGGAGCAGGCCGTGGGGTCCCAGCTCGTCCTGCGCGTCGAGCGTGTCGAGCAGCGCCCGGGCGCGCGCGACCTCCCCGTCGCGGAAGGCCTGCAGCGCGTCGGGCAGCGAGGTCATCCCTGCTTCGCGAGCTTGCGCACCACGGTGTGGAGGATGCCGCCGTTGCGGTAGTACTCGACCTCCACGGGGGTATCGAGCCGCATGGTGACGGTGAAGCGGGTCTCGCCGCTGCCGTCGGCCTTGCGGGCCACCACCTCGAGGTCCTGCAGGGGCTTGACGTCGTCCGACAGGCCGACGAGGTCGAAGACCTCCGTGCCGTCGAGGCCGAGCTCATCCGCGCCCTCGCCCGGCTTGAAGCAGAGCGGCAGCACGCCCATGCCCACCAGGTTGGACCGGTGGATGCGCTCGAAGCTCTTGCAGAGCACGGCCTTCACGCCCAGCAGCAGGGTGCCCTTGGCCGCCCAGTCGCGGGAGGAGCCGCTGCCGTACATCTCGCCGCCGAGCACCACCAGCGGGGTGCCGGCCTCCTGGTAGCGGACGGCCGCGTCGTACACCGCCACCACCTCGCCCGTGGGGAAGTGGGTGGTGACGCCGCCCTCGGTGCCGGGGGCCACCTGGTTGCGGATGCGCACGTTCGCGAACGTGCCCCGCATCATCACCTCGTGGTTGCCGCGACGGCTGCCGTAGGAGTTGAAGTCGGCCTTCTGCACGCCGCGGGCCTGCAGGTAGCGGCCGGCCGGGCTGTCGGCCTTGATGGCGCCGGCGGGGCTGATGTGGTCGGTGGTGACCGAGTCGCCGAGCTTGAGCAGCACCCGTGCGCCCGTGATCGCGGCGATGGGCGCGGGCTCGGGCGACAGGCCGTCGAAGAAGGAGGGGAGCCGCACGTAGGTGGAGCTGTCCTTCCAGTCGTAGAGCTCGCTCTCCTCCACCGGGATGGCGTCCCAGCGGGGCTCGGCCAGCACGTCGGCGTACTTGGCCTGGAACATGGCCGGCGTGAGCGAGCTGCGGATGGTGGCCTCGATCTCCTCGTTGGAGGGCCAGATCTCGGCGAGCATCACCGGGCGGCCGTCGGCGTCGACGCCGATGGGGTCGTTGCGCAGGTCGATGTCGAGCGTGCCGGCCAGGGCGTAGGCCACCACCAGCGGAGGCGACGCCAGGTAGGCGGCCTTCACGTTGTTGTGGACGCGGCCCTCGAAGTTGCGGTTGCCCGAGAGCACCGCACCCGCCACCAGGTTGCCGTCGACGATGGCCTGCTCGATGGGGGCGTCGAGCGGGCCGGAGTTGCCGATGCAGGTGGTGCAGCCGTAGCCCACGAGGTTGAAGCCGATGCCCGCCAGGTCGTCGAGCAGGCCGGCCTTCTCGTAGTACTCGGTGACCACGCGGCTGCCGGGGGCCAGGCTGGGCTTGACCCAGGGCTGGATGGTGATGCCGCGCTTGCGGGCGTTGCGGGCCAGCAGTCCGGCCGCCAGCATCACGCTGGGGTTGGACGTGTTGGTGCACGACGTGATCGCCGCGATCACCACGCTGCCGTGCTTGAGCGAGTACGACGCGCCCTGCACCGGGGTGGTGGTGCCCACCTTCTCGGGGGCCACGCCGTGGCCGTGCAGGCCCAGCTTGGCCGTGAGGCTGTCGCGGAAGTGGGTCTGCAGGTCCGACAGGTCCACGCGATCCTGCGGGCGCTTCGGACCCGCCATCGCGGGCTCCACGTCGGCCAGGTCGAGCGTGAGGGTGTCGGTGAACTCGGGGGTGGGGCTGGAGGCGTCCACCCAGAGCCCCTGGGCCTTGTAGTAGGCCTCCACCGCCTGCACCTGCGCCTCGGGGCGGCCGGTGAGGCGGAGGTACTCGGTGGTGCGCGCGTCCACCGGGAAGAAGCCGCAGGTGGCGCCGTACTCGGGGGCCATGTTCGCGATGGTGGCGCGGTCGGCCAGCGACAGCTCGGCGAGGCCCGAGCCGTGGAACTCGACGAACTTCTCCACCACCTTCTTCTCGCGGAGCATCTGCACGATGCGCAGCGTCATGTCGGTGGCGGTGACGCCCTCGCGCAGCTTGCCGGTGAGCTCGAAGCCCACCACGTCGGGTGCCAGCATGTAGATGGGCTGGCCCAGCATCACGGCCTCGGCCTCGATGCCGCCCACGCCCCAGCCCAGCACGCCCAGGCCGTTGATCATCGTGGTGTGGCTGTCGGTGCCCACCACGCTGTCGGGGTAGAGCACGCGCTCGCCGTCGACCTCGGCCGACGCGGCCACGCTGGCGATCCACTCCAGGTTCACCTGGTGGACGATGCCGCGGCCCGGGGGCACGGCGCGGAACTGGCGCAGGTTGCGCTGGCCCCACTTGAGGAACTCGTAGCGCTCGCCGTTGCGCTCGTACTCGATGGCCATGTTCTTCTGCAGGGCCTCGGGGTCGCGGCCCGAGACGTCCACCTGCACGGAGTGGTCGATCACCAGGTCGACCGGCACCAGCGGGTTGACCTTCTTCGGATCGCCGCCCAGCTGGACCATGGCGTTGCGCAGGGCCGCCATGTCGACCACGGCGGGCACGCCGGTGAAGTCCTGCAGCACCACGCGGGCGGGCATGAAGGGGATCTCGAGGGCCTCGGCGCCCGGCGACCAGGCGGCGATGTGCTCCACGTCCTCGTCGGTGACGAGGAAGCCGTCGTGGTTCCGCAGCGCGGCCTCGAGCAGCACACGGATCGACAGGGGCAGGCGCGAGACCTGGCACAGCCCCTGCTCCTCGAGCGCGGCGAGGCGGAAGTAGACGGCGGTGGAGCCGTCGGGGAGGGGGAGGGTGCTCTTCGCGCCGAAGTGCTTCTCGGCCATGGTCGCTCCGCGGGGTCGTGGGTGCGGTCGGCGCCCGGCCCCGGGCGCGACGGGGCGGCTGGGTATCCGTCGCGCCCCTCGCGGTCCACGCACGCGGACCCGGACCTCACATGAACAGACGTGGCAGCGCGTAGGTGGCGAAGAGGAAGGCGAGCAGGCCGAAGAGCAGCACGAAGACCACCACCACGCGCAGCACGCTGGAGCGCACGTTCTTGCGGTTGATGGCGGTCTCGGGCACCGCGATCGAGACCTCGGAGATCGCCTGGTAGAGGTTGGCCACCGGCGCCAGCAGCACCGTGCCCGTGCCCTCGAAGATCGAGAGCAGGCCCTCGCCCGAGGCCATGCTGCCCACCAGGGACTTCGCGGCGCGTTCGACGGTGAAGGCCACGTCGCCGGTGCGGGCGACCGCGAAGCTGCCGTCCACCGCGAGGCGGTCGTCGCGCAGGTCCACCCGCTGCACCCGACCGGGCGAGAAGACCACCACTGTGCCCGTGCCGCTCACCGACGTCTGGAACATGCCCTCGCCGCCGAGCAGCGCGGAGCTGCCCTTGTTGCGCACGACGTCCACCTGGATCGACAGGTCGCTGCACACGAAGGCGCCCTGGTCGAGGATCCAGGTCTCGCCGCGCAGCTCGAGCAGGACGAACTCGCCGAACACGGGGGGCCCGAAGAAGACCTCCCCCTTGCCCGTGTACACGGGGCGCACCATGCCCTCGCCCGTGGCCATCGACGTGAGGAAGCCCCGCGCCTTGGGCGCGCCCGCCTGCATGTCGATGCGACCCCGGTAGTAGTGCAGGGCGCCGGCCTCCGCGCGCACGCCGTCGCCGTCGAGCGTGACCTTCACGAGCTTCTGCAGCTCGGACTCCAGGATCTCGAAGCGCGGCATGCCCATCCTCCCGGCCCACCCAGACCGGCTTGTACCAGAGGGCGGCGCCTCCGCGGACAGGGGGCCGTCACGCGCTGTCTGCACCCTCGACGAGAGTCCGCGGCAGACGGTGGAAGCGGCGCGGGCTCGGTGGGCGCGGCCTCACCAGGCGTAGCGGGTGCCGCCGTTCGCGCCCGGTGCGGGCACCGGGGCGGGACCGGCGCTGCCGTGCAGCAGCTCGCTGGCCCAGGCCTCCACCGACAGACGCCGACCGGCCTCCCGGGCACCCGCGGCCAGGCGGGCCAGCAGGGCCCCGTCGGTGTCGAGGGCGCGCAGGGCCTCGGCGAGCGCCTGGGGGTCTCCGGGTTCGACGAGGAGGCCGTCGTGGCCGTGGCGGACGTGGTCGAGCATCGCGGGGGTGCGGCTGGCGAGCACGGGCCGTCCGGCCGCGAGCGCGAGGGCCGCGATGGAGATGCCGGCGGCCGTGGCCACCCCGGGCAGCAGGGGCACCACCACGAAGCGGCACTGGCGGATCGCGTCCACCAGGTCCGGCAGCTCCGCCATCCCGAGCGGTTCCCAGCCCGGGGCGGCAGGGCCGGTGTCGGCGGGCTCCGCGTGGACGCGCACGGGGTGCAGCGCCCCCTGCACCTGCGCCACCGCCGCGCGCAGCGTGGCGAAGTCGCGGGCGTGGCGGCCGGCGGCGAGGATGGCCTCGCAGGTGGCGGGCTCGGGACCCGCCGGCACGTGGCCGAGGTGCACGGGGAAGGGCCGCCAGACCACGCGCTCCAGGGGCACGCCGAGGCCGCGGTAGAGCGTCTGGAACCGGGGGAAGCAGGCGTGGACGAGCAGGCGACCCTCAGGCCACCAGGCGCCCGTCTTCGCCTCGCCCCCGTCGGGCATCCGGGCCTCGGCCCAGGCTGCGCAGCCCTCGAGCATGTGCAGGTCGGCCACCACCAGCGTGGCGTCGGGCCGACGTGTGGGGTGCTCCCAGGCGCGCCGGGCCGCCGTCCAGCCGGGCACGATCAGCGCGTCGGCGTCCGACAGGTCGAGCTCGCGCCACCAGGCCTCGTCCAGCGCGGCCGCCCGCGCCGGGTCCTCCGCCCACCGGAAGGGGTGGCCGAGGCGGTCGGGCGGCGGGGTGTAGGTGGCGAGGCGGTCGGGGCCGCGGGTGATCGTGCGCACGGCGAACCACCAGGCACGGCGCGCTGCGCCCACCTGGGGACGTGCCCGCAGGTCGTCGGTCTGGAAGGGCAGGTCCCAGGGGCCCCGCACCTCGGCGTCGACCCCGCGGCCGCGCAGGGCCTCGGCCAGGGCGGGCAGGGTGGAGGCCACGAGCAGCTGGTCGTTGTGCCAGGGGACGAGGATCACCACGCGACGCGCGCCGGCGAGGCCCTCCCAGGCGGGCGGCGGGTGGGTGTCGTCGAGCGCCGCCGTGGCCTCGGGGGGGCCGGGACACACGTCGCCCCGGGGGCAGGGGGCGCAGCCGGGCTGGCGCGCCCGCGGCAGCTCGCCCGCGTCGCGTCCGCCGAGACAGGCGGGGAGGTCCACCGCCCCTACGCCAGCGGCAGCGAGGCCCAGGGCGGTCTGCCGCAGGCTGCCGCTGCGCTCCAGCACGTCGGGCAGGGCGGGCCCCACGAGGCGCACGCCGGTGGACGCCGAGGGGGGGAGCACCCCGCGGTCCCAGGCCTCGACGAAGGCGCGGTCGACTGTGGGGGGCAGCAGGTCGGCCTCCACGGGCGCGGGCACCACCGACAGGCCCTCCACCTCGAGCAGGACGCCCACCTCCGCCGCGTGCCGCCACGCCGCATCGACGGCCTGCACCACGGCGGGCCCGGCGTGCACGGCCGCCCGGCCCTCCGCCGCCTCGGTCACCGGCGCCAGCAGCAGGCGCACCGCGTGACGCGCCGCGCGGTCCACCCAGGCGCGCACCCGTGCCGCCTCCGCGGCGTCGAGGCGCACGAGGAGCGCGCCGTCCAGCGCGTGGCCGCCCAGGGCGTCGAGGCAGGCGGTGGCGTGGGGGTCGGCGTCGTCGGGGGCGGGGAGCACCACCCTGAGCCCCACGCAGCCCGCCTCGAGGAGGGCGTCGAGGCGTCGCGCCGTGGCGAGGGCGCGGCCGTCGGTCACCACCACCGGGCGCAGGCCCGCGTCGCGCGCCTGGCGCAGCGCGCCGAGCAGGGCCCGGCTGGCGGTGGGCTCGGGTCCGTCCACGAGCAGGTCGAGGCGGCCCGCCACCCGTGCGGCCTCCACGGCGTCGTGCACCTCCTGGGGCGTCCGATCCGCGCCGTCGGGGGTGCGCAGGGCCAGGTGGGCGGTGCGGTCGGGGATCACCCGCTACCAGTCCTCGTCGGGCAGCGACTCGTAGAAGGCGCGGTCGTCCGGGTCGGGGACGATGTCGGCCAGGCCCACCGAGGCCCGCGGCAGCGCCGTGTTCTTCGGCAGGGCGTTGTCGCCGTGGCTGATGCAGAGCACGGTCTCCCAGGGCTCTCCGGGCAGCTGGGCGAGGTTCGCCACGAAGCAGCGCAGGAACTGGCGCTCCTCGGCCGTGGCGTCGGGGGCGAAGCGGTTGGCCTCCCAGTACGACCGGCGGAAGGCCATCGTGCCCGCGTGGGCGTGGCGGGGGCCGATGGGCGGGTAGACGTGGACGGCCCGGGTGCCCACGTCCCAGAAGGCGAGGCGGCTGGTGCCCACCACGTCGGCGCCCGTCTCCTCGAGGCAGGCCACCGAGCGGGCCACGCGGTCGGCCGGGTGGTGGTCGTCGTCGTCGAAGTGCACGAGGACGTCGCCGCTGGCGAGCTCCACGAGGCGGTTGCGCTTGCTGCCCAGCGGCACCCGGTCGCCCACGTGCTCGTAGACCAGCGACACCGGCGGGTCGACGAGCAGGTCGTCGATGCGATCGGTGCCGTCGTCCACCACCACCAGCTCCAGGCGGTCGGCGGGCCAGGTCTGGCGCTGCACGTACCGCAGCAGGCGCGGCAGGAAGGTGCGGCGGTTGCGCGTGGGCACGAGCAGGCTGACGCGCGGCGCGGCCGTCATGGCGTCCTCGGAGGGGCGTGCGGGCGGTCACGATAGCCCGGAACGGCCCCGCGGCCCCGGGATAGGCAGCGGCTCGGAGGCGACGTGATCGACCTGTACGCCCAGTCCGAGGCCGACCTGGAGGCGCTGCTGCGCTCGTGGGGCGAGCCCGCCTTCCGCGCGCGGCAGGTGCGCGCGTGGCTGTACGACAAGGGCGCGCGGGACGTGGCAGAGATGACCGACCTGCCGAAGGTGCTGCGCGAGCGCCTCGCCGCCGAGGCCACGCTGGGCACGCTCACGGTGGTGGACGAGCAGCAGAGCGCCGACGGCACGCGGCGGCGGCTGTACCGCCTGCACGACGGCCGGCTCGTGGAGAGCGTGCTCATGCCCTACGCCGACGGGCGCCGCACCGCCTGCATCTCCACCCAGGCGGGCTGCGCGATGGGCTGCGTCTTCTGCGCCACGGGGCAGATGGGCTTCGGCCGCCACCTGTCGTCCACCGAGATCGTGGAGCAGGCCCTGCGCTTCGCCACCGAGCTGATCGCCGTGGGAGAGCGGCTGTCGAACGTGGTGCTCATGGGCATGGGCGAGCCCTTCCACAACTACGACGCCAGCGTGGCGGCCCTGCGACGGCTCCAGTCCGACCTGGGCATCGGTGCGCGCCACCTCACCGTGAGCACCGTGGGGCTGGTGCCCGAGATCCGGCGCTTCGCCGAGGAGGGCATGCAGGTCACCCTGGCCATCAGCCTGCACGAGGTGGAGGACGCGGCGCGCTCCCGCCTCATGCCCATCAACCGCCGCTGGCCGCTGGCCGAGCTGGTGGAGGCCTGTCGCCACTACGTCGACCGCACCGGACGCCGCATCACCTTCGAGTGGGCGCTCATCGCGGGGCGCAACGACGACGAGCAGACGGCGGCCCGCCTGGGGGCGCTGCTCCGCGGCCTGTCCTGCCACGTCAACCTCATCCCGCTGAACCCCACGGGGGCCTACGACGGCCTGCCCACCGACCCGGATCAGGTGGCGCGCTTCGTCGCCGTGCTCCAGCGCCACGGCGTGCCGGCCACCGTGCGCGTGCGTCGTGGCATCGACATCGACGCCGGCTGTGGTCAGCTCACCGAGCGCCACCTGCGGCGCGCCGAGGGCGAGGCCTCCACGCCGGCGTGACCGGACGTGGCGGCGCCCCGGCGTGGCGAGGCCGGGCCGATCGATTACGGCCCCCCTCTTGTGGCTCTGCGCCCAAGTCCTGACCCCGAGACCCAGAGGATCCCATGGCCTTCGAGCTCCCCGCCCTGCCGTACCCCAAGGACGCCCTCGCGCCGCACATCTCGGCCGAGACGCTGGACTTCCACCACGGCAAGCACCACGCGGCCTACGTCAGCAAGCTCAACGCGGCGGTCGAGGCCGACGCGGGCCTGCAGGGCAAGACCCTCGAGCAGATCGTGAAGAGCTCCAGCGGCGGCGTCTTCAACAACGCGGCCCAGGTGTGGAACCACACCTTCTACTGGAACTCGATGAGCCCGTCGGGCGGCGGCGCCCCCACCGGGGCCATCGCGGCGGCCATCGACGCCTCCTTCGGGTCGTTCGCGGCCTTCAAGGAGAAGTTCTCCGCGGCGGCCGGCGGCCAGTTCGGCAGCGGCTGGGCCTGGCTGGTGAAGGAGCCCTCGGGCGGCCTCGCCATCGTCACCACGGCCAACGCCGACACCCCGATCACCGGCGCCAGCACGCCGATCCTCACCTGCGACGTGTGGGAGCACGCCTACTACGTGGACTACCGCAACGCGCGGCCCAAGTACGTCGAGGCCTGGTGGAGCCTGGTGAACTGGGACTTCGCGAACGCGAACCTGGGCTGAGCCGGTGCCGGCGTCGCGGGGCGGTCCGTCCGGACCCCTCGCGATGCCGTCCACGACGCGGTCGTGGGAGGCCCGTGGGGCAGCGGACCCGGCGGGCTGGCGTTAGGCTGCGGCCGCAGGTGGAGGGACCGTGAGAACCTGTCCGATCAGCGGCAAGCCGATGACCCGCAGCAGCATCGGCGGGGTGGAGGTCGACCTCAGCGACCACGGCGTCTGGCTCGACAAGGGCGAGCTCTACCTGATCACCGAGAAGCTCCGGCACGAGGAGCCCTCCTGGATGGTGTCGGACCTCTTCCGGCGCGAGTCCAAGCCCCCCGTCGATCCCGAGCGGCGGCTGGCCTGCCCGGTGTGCGGCGCCACCATGGAGCTGGTGAAGCACCACGGGGTCCACCTCGACTGGTGCCGTGAGCACGGCGTGTGGCTCGACGACGGCGAGCTCGACGCCCTGCAGAACAACCTGCGTCTCGACCCGCTGTTCGTCGGCAAGATCGCCACGCGGCTGTGGGAAGCGCGCTACTGACGCCGCCCTCGGCGTTGACCCGCGGCCCCACGCGGGGCATGACGCGCCGGTGGTCGCAGCCCCCCGGAGGTCGGATGCGCGCGCGCGGTGCAGCTCTCGCTTCCCTCCTCGCCCTGCCGAGCCTGCTGGCCGGGGGCTGTGGTGGCGTGATCGAGGACGAGTTCATCGTGGACTGGGAGGTCGGCTTCTGCGACCTCTACGCCTCGTGCGCCAGCGACGAGATGATCCGGTCGGTGGGCGTGCGCGAGTGCCACGCCTTCCTGCGCAGCCAGGCGTACCCGGAGCCGCCGGACTGCACCTACGACGGCGTGGCGGCGGCGGCCTGCCTCGTCGATCTCGCCCTCGCCGTGGACGAGCAGACCTGCAACGGCGTGGATCCGGCCCTGCCCGCGTCCTGCACGTCCGACGGCACCAGCTCGCCCATCTACAGCGGCTGCCGTGTGCCGCGCCTGGCGCCCGTGAGCCGCGCCTCGCTCACCGCGGAGTAGGTCCCCGGCGGCCTCCCGCGGGTTGACGGCCTGCCCCCGGCGGTGCTCTCGTGCGGGAGCGAGGGGGGAGGATGACGGTTCCCGGGATGGACCACCTGGAGCGTCGCCGGCGCGTGCTGGTGATCACGCGGCGGCTGATCCTGCTCGCCACGGTGTCGCTCTTCCTCGTGATGGGCAGCTTCAGCGTGGCCTTCAGCTGGTACGACCGGCTGATGCTGAGCTGGGTGGCCTTCGAGTGCGGCATCCTCGGCGGCTTCGTCAGCATCCAGCAGCGGCTCAAGGACATCGACGACGACGAGCTCTTCCTGATCTCGGAGTCCTGGTTCTCGATCCTGCTCATCCCGATCTACGGCGGCATCTTCGCGCTGGTGCTCTACGTGGTCTTCCTGTCGGGCATGGTGACGGGCGAGCTCTTCCCGCGCTTCTACGTCCCGCCCTTCGGCGATCCGCCCACCAGCGACGACGTGGCCGGCCTGATCCTGGGCACGGTGCCCCTCGGCCCCGCCGACCTGCCCAAGCTGATGTTCTGGTCGTTCGCTGCGGGCTTCTCGGAGCGGCTGGTGCCCCAGATCATCCAGCGGCTGTCGGACGATCCGCCGCAGGACGACGACCCCGACGCCGACCCCGCGCCGCCGGAGGACGGCGGGGCCTCCGAGGGCGACGAGGGCAGGCCCACGCAGGGGTGAGCCCGCGGGTGGTCAGGCCGTGATCCACGCGGTGCGCAGGTCGGCCAGTGAACGAGGCCACCCGCCCAGCACCATGGCAGCCCGACCGATCCACACGACGGCCCCCGCCACCAGCACGCACACGGTGAGCGACAGCGCGATGGAGGCCGGCAGCAGCAGGCTGCCGGCGCCCGCCGACCAGCGGATCCACATCACCGGGGCCCCGAGCACCGGCACGAAGGCCATGGCCTGGGCCAGGGCCGTGTGCGGAGCGTCCTCGAGCGCGGGGATCAGGCCCATCATCGGGTAGAGCGCGAACATCGGCAGCATGCCCAGCATCCCGACGCCCTTGGTCTGGTCGGACCCCACCACGGCCGCCGCCACCGTGACGAGCAGCAGCCCGAAGGCGCTCGTGGCGAAGAGCACGCCCCACACGAGCACGGACGCGGGCGACAGCACCGTGGCCAGCTTGGCCAGGCCGGGGGCGAGCGTGCCGGCGGGCACGGCGGTGGCGAGCCCCACGAGGCCGATCGCGCTGGGCACGGCGAGCCACAGCGTGAGCGCGCAGGTGGCGATGGTGAGGGCCGCCAGCGTCTTGCCCACCACCACCTCGGCGGGGGAGGCCACGCAGGTGAGCAGCTCCACCAGGCCCTGCTGGCGCTCCTTCACCACGCGGCCCGCGCCGAGCATCGGCACGAACACGAGGCCCATCATCATCGGGAAGGCCAGCAGCCCGGCCGCCTTGCCGCCCAGCATCGCCAGCAGGCGGTCGGCCATCGGGTCGTCGTCGTCGAGCGCCACCTTCACCTGCTCGATGTCGCCCTGCCGGAGGGCGACCACGCGGTCGCTGCCGCCGGGGCCGAGCTCCAGCGCCACCACCTCCCAGCGCACCACCTCCTGCACCAGCGGCAGCACGTGGCGCTTGAGGTCGGAGGCCGGGGCGTGCCACGCCATCCAGCCGCTCTCGAGCGTGCGCGCGTCGAGGTGCAGCCAGCCCCCGAGCTCGCCGCTGCGCACGCGCGCGTCGAGCGCCTCGAGCTGCGCAGCCTCGGTGACCTGCACCACCTCCACGCCGAAGCCGAGCTTCTCGCCCAGGGGCGCGCCCAGGTGGCCCGTCTGGTCGGCCAGGGCCCAGGGCGCGTCGAGGCCCGAGGCCTCCATCACCCGCTCCGCGAGCGACTGGTGCTCGTCGTCCCCGCCGAGGTCCCACGGGGAGGTGCCGGCGCCGAGCAGGCTGGGCAGCGCGAACAGGCCGGCCATCACCACCGGCATGAGCACGAAGACCAGCGGCAGCAGCAGGTTCCCCAGGAGGAAGGAGCGCGTGAACACCGTGGTCACCACCTCGCGGCGGGTGATCAGCAGCGCGCGGGGCAGGTTCAGCAGCGTGCTCACGTGGGCTCCCCGGCGTCGTCCCAGGATCCGCGGATGCGGCGGACGACGATCTCGTGCAGGCTCGGCTCGGCCACCTCGAAGCGCTCGGGCAGCACCCCCGCCTCCAGCGCGCGGTCGAGCACCCAGCGCGGGGCCACGCCCTCGGCCAGGCGCACCTCCACGCCCTTGTCGACCCGGCGCACGTCCACCACCTCGGGCACCCGGAGCCAGGCGCTGTCGGGGTCGACGCGCAGCCGCACGCGGCCCTCGCCGGCCTGGCGCCGCAAGGTGGCCAGCCGCTCGTCGATCTCCTTGTGGCCCTTGATCATCACCACCACGCGGTCGCACACCTGCTCGGCGTGGTGGAGGTCGTGGGTGGAGAGCAGCACGGCGGCGCCGCGGGCGGCCTCGTCGAGCACCACCTCGGCGAAGACGTCCTGGCTCACCGGGTCGAGGCCGCTGAAGGGCTCGTCGAGGATCACCAGCTCGGGCTGGTGGATGAGCGCGGCGCCGAGCTGCACCCGCTGCTGCATGCCCTTGCTGTACTCCGACAGCTTGCCGTCCACGCGGTCGCCCAGGCCCAGCCGCTCGAGGAAGGCGCGGGCGCGGTCGGCGGCCTCGGCCTCGGGCACGCCGTGCAGGCGGGCGAACCACACGAGCTGGTCGATGGCCTTCATCTCCTCGTACAGGCCGCGCTGCTCGGGGAGGTAGCCCACGCGCCGACGGGCCTGCAGGTTCGGAGGCCCGCCGAACAGGCTGACCGTGCCCTCCGACGGCGCCAGCAGCCCCAGCAGCATGCGCAGGGTGGTGGACTTGCCCGAGCCGTTCGGCCCCAGCAGCCCGAGCACCTCGCCGGGCCGCAGCTCCAGCTCGAGCGCCTCGACGGCGACCACCTCGCGGAAGCGCCGCGTCACGCCGCTCAGGCGTGCCACCACCTGCTGGGTCTGCTGCACCCGTCCCCCTGCGTGTCGCGTCGTCGCGGCCCGTGCGGTCACCCGACAGGACGCGCCGCGCGGCAGTCTATTGCACGCGCGGAGCGGCGGGGACGGGGCGCGGCGTCAGCGGGGCGGGTTCTCGAGCACGCGGAGGAAGGCGGTGTCGAGATCGCCGCGCTGGCTGGCGATCTTCTCGAGCACGCGGGCCCGCTTCTCCACCATGTCCTGGAACTCGTCGGAGCGGATGCCGGCGGAGCGGCAGAGCTCGGCGCGCAGGCGCGAGGGGATGCCTGTGGCGCGGAGCTCGCCGGTCATGTGGTCGCGCACGAAGAGCTGGTTGAGCCGGGCGCTGTCCTCGGCGAGGCCGCTCACCTCGGCGATCTCCACCACCATGCGCTTGGCGCCGCCGGCGCCGCGCCGCAGCTCGGTCACCAGGATGAGGTCGAGGCCCACGATCTGCGACAGGGGCACGCTCATCGGGGCGTTCATCACGCGGTGCAGCGACTCACGGGCGCTGTTGGCGTGCAGGGTGCCGATGCAGCCGTCGTGGCCGGTGTTCATCGCGCCGAACAGGGTGCGGGCCTCGGGCCCGCGGACCTCGCCCACGAGGATGCGGTCGGGGCGCATGCGCAGCGAGTTGATCAGCAGCTTGTCCATGTTCGCATTCTCGGAGGTGAGCATGCGGACGACGTTGGGCTGCGGGACCACCAGCTCCTGGGTGTCCTCGATGATGACGATGCGGTCGCGGTTGGGCACGAACCACGACAGCGCGTTGAGCAGCGTGGTCTTTCCGGAGCCGGTGCCGCCGACCACGAGGAGGTTGGCCGCCTTGGCGCCCAGGCCGTCCATCGCCAGCCAGAGGTAGGCCGCCGCCTCCGCCGACATCGTGTTGCCGCGGATCATCTCGGGCACGGTGATCGCGCGCTTCTTGAACTTGCGGACCGTGATCGACGGGCCCGAGCGGGTGACCGGCGGCACCGCGATGTTCACGCGGCTGCCGTCGCGGAGGCTGCCGTCGAAGAGCGGCTGGAACTCGTCGAGGCGCGCGTCGGCGGCGGTGATGATCTCGTCGATGAACGACTGGCAGCTCTCGAGATCGAGCGTGTAGTTCACGCGGCACATGCCGTGGACCTGGTGGAAGACCAGGAGCGGCTCGTTGCTGCCGTTGTGCATCAGCTCCTCGAGCTGGTCGTCGTCGAGGAGGAAGTCGAGGACGGCACGGCCGCCCTGGGCGATGATCTCGCGGGGCACCTCGTAGATGCCGGGGCCGCCGCCGCCGCCCGTGTGGATGCGGACCTCGGTGGGGGCGGACTCGGCGCCGGCGACGCCTCCGTCCTTCTTGACGATCCAGTCCATGAGTCCCACGACGAACCTCCCTCGGAGAGCCTGGCGAGCGTGACGTGCGCCTGTGAGCTTGGCGGCGCTGGTGCTCCCAATCGGCCCGGGGGCCGTGGGCTGCACCTGTTCAGAAGAGCGAGCCGATCAGGTGCGGGGTGTGCAGGCCGACGTACACGGCGGCCACGGCCAGCGGCATGCGCGCGAACAGGCGCTCCCACTGGCCGAAGATCAGGCCGTCGTACACGGTGATGGCGAGCGCGCCGTACAGGAAGAAGAGCATGGCGCCCGGCTCGAGCTTGAGCCCGCCGCCCGTGAAGTTGTTGAACGACCAGCGCAGGATGCCGTACAGCGGCGGCACCGCGAAGAGGCCCACGGCCCGGAGCACCATGAGCGGGTTCGCGATCTTCGCGTTCACCTTCTCCTGGTACTGGTGGTTCCGCTCGAGCTCCATGCCCAGGCGACGGATGGCGCCACCGATGTCGCCCTCGGCACGGACGGCCTCGGCGATGAGGTAGCAGACCTCCTGCAGGTAGGCGGAGCCGCACTCGTCGGCCGCCTCGCGCAACGCCAGATCGAAGGGCATGGCGTCGGAGCGCTCGATGGCGTCGGCGAAGACCTCGCTCGGGCCGTCGGTGTCGCGGCAGGCCTCGGCCACCGCCGTCTCGACGGCCGCACCGGCGCGCAGGCGGTCGCCGATGGACTTCACCAGCTCGTGGACGCGGGTCTCGTAGTCCTTCTCGCCCTGCATCAGCGCCATGTCGCTGATCTCGATGGCGGCGGCGACGAGCAGCAGGACGAAGCGGCAGTGCCACGGATCGGGGAGCACGTAGGTCATGAGGTACATGACCGGGTCGGGCAGGCCGATGCCGAGCAGGCTGTTCGTGAACGAGAAGACGATCGGGATGCCGAAGATCCACTGCGCGGCGCGCGTGAGCTGCCGGGGCCCGATGCCTGCTTCGAGGCCGCTGATCACTTGACCCTCGCCATCGCGAGCAGCCCGGTCATGACCACGGCGAGCACCGCGTAGAAGATGTTCTCGAAGGTGGAGCCCAGGTGCAGCGTGGGCAGGATGCCGTTCTTCGGGACGAAGGTGAACACCCGGAGGATGGTGGGCGCGAACGAGAACACGAAGAGCGCCGCGGTCATGTCGACGATGCCGGTGAGGCGGGCGCCGTAGATCTCGGCACGGGACTCGCGCTCGGTGTGCAGGGTCTGCGACAGCTCGTCGAGGCGCATGATGCCCGGCTTGCCCGAGGCGATGAGCGCCGCCAGGAAGGCGCGCACGTTGGGGTCGGGCTCGCGGTCGAGCACCGTGCGGACGGCCGTCTCGGCCTCCTCGCCCTCCGACATCTGCGACAGCGCGGGGGTGAGCACCTGCGACACGCGACCCAGCCGGTTCTCCACGAGCGCGAAGACGACCGACTCCAGCCCGCGGCCGGACGTGACGTACATCCGGGCGTGGGCGATGGCCCTCAGCAGCTCGAGGTCAGAGTTCTCGCCGGACCGTGCCACGGACGCTCCCAGGGAGGGGTAGGATACCAGAGCGGCATCGGCACGAAGGCGCCGTGCTTGAGCGAGAATGGTGCGAGCGCCTGGGGGTGGGCGTGATCGCGGGGCGCCCGTCGGGGGGTGGGCGCGTACCGATTAGCACGGGTCGGCCGGGACAGGGTGCCGGACAGGTTTCGACCGGGCGCGCCGCTACGTCCTGGGGACGCCTCCAGGGAGGGAGCCTTCGTGTCGGGGGGAGCACTCCACGTCCACCGCAGCAACCGCGTCGAGCGCCTGGTCGACGTGGTGGAGGCGCTGTGGGCGCAGCCCGTCCCCGGGGTGGATCCGGCCCTGGAGCCCGAGCACGTCGTGGTGCCCTCCCGCGGCATGGCGCGCTGGCTGCAGCTCGAGCTGGCGGCGCGTCGGGGCGTGGTGGCCAACGTGCGGTGGTGGCTGCCGCGCGAGCTGGTGGACGCGGTGCTCCGCCCGGCCGCCCCGGCGTCGGCCTCCGCCACGCCCTCGCCGGTCGACGCGTGGCAGCGGGAGCGGCTCGCCTGGTCGCTGCTGGCGCTGCTGCCCGAGGTGATCGACGCGCCGGGCTTCGAGCCCGTGCGCCACTGGCTGGGGGAGGCCCGCCACGACGTGGCGCGGCAGTGGGAGCTCGCGCGGCGGCTGGCCGAGGTCTTCGACCGCTACGCGGTGCACCGCGACGACCGCGTGCTCGCCTGGGCCCAGGGCGAACAGACGCCCGAGGAGGGCTGGCAGGCCGAGCTCTGGCGGCGCCTCGAGGCGCGGCTGGGGAGGGGCCACGCGGCGGCGCGGGTGCCGTCCCTGCTGCAGGAGGCGCTGCCCGAGGGGCTGCCGCGCCGCCTGCTGCTCTTCGGGCTCGGCACGCTGCCGCCGCTCTACCTGCGGGTCCTGCGGCGGCTGGCTCGCCAGGCCGACGTCCACCTCCTCGTGCTGGCGCCCTCGTCCGCCTGGATCGCCGATGCGCGGCGGAGGGGCCCGGCAGGCGGTGCCGACGTGCATCCGCTCCTGCGATCGCTGGGCCGGGTGGCGTCGGAGTTCCAGGCGATGCTCGAGGCGCCCGACGTGGGCGGCGACTACGAGGGCAGCGATCACGACGCGCCGCCCCACGGTGAGCACGCGCTCGCCGTGTTGCAGCGCGGGATGCTCGAGGGCGGAGCCCCCGTGGCGCGGGTGGCGCTGCGGCCCGGCGACGACTCGCTCCAGGTGCTCGGCTGCCACTCGCCGGCGCGCGAGGTGGAGGTCCTCCGCGACCGCCTGTGGGCGCTGTTCGCGGCGCGTCCCGATCTCGGCCCCCGCGACGTGCTCGTGCTGGTGCCCGACATCACGGTGCACGGCCCCCTGGTCGACGCGGTCTTCGGCATCGATCCCGACGATCCCCTCCACCTGCCCTACACGGTGGCCGACCGGCCGCTCGCCAGCGGCAACGCGGTGGCCCGCTGCCTCGTCGACCTCCTGCGGCTGGTGGGCTCGCGCCTGCCGGTCACGGCGGTGGTCGACCTGCTGGCCCACGCCCCCCTGCGGGAGCGCTTCGGCATCGCCGAGGGCGAGGTCACCCAGGTCGAGGCGCTGCTCGACCTCGCCGGGGTGCGCTGGGGGCGCGACGCCGCCCACCGGCGCGCCGAGGGCCAGCCCGACGTCGAGGCCTTCACCTGGCGGTTCGGGCTCGATCGCCTGCTGCTCGGCCACGCCGTGGCCGCCGAGCGCACCACCGGTGGGGTGGCGCCCGTGCTCGACGTGGAGGGCGACGCCGCGGCCCTCGTCGGCCGGCTGGCGGAACTGGTCGACGCGGTGGAGCGGGCGCTCGACGAGGGCCACGAGGCCCGCACGCCGGCCGGGTGGGCCGCCTGGCTCGACGGCCTGCTCGATCGGCTCCTGCGCGCCCACGAGGAGGACGACCTCCAGCGGGTGCGCGAGGTGGTGCTGGGCGTGGCGGAGGAAGCGGCGGAGGCGGGCTTCGAGGGGGAGGTGCCGCTGGTGGTGCTGCGGCGCGAGCTGGAGGCCCGCCTGCTCGAGGAGCGTCGCCAGGGGTCCTTCCTGCGCGGGGGGATCACGGTCTGCGAGCTGCTGCCGATGCGCTCGGTGCCCGCACGGGTGGTGGCCGTGCTCGGGCTGTCCGATGGCGACTTCCCGCGCGCCGACGCCCGCGTCGACTTCGACCTCATCGACCCGCGCCGCCCGCGCCTGGGCGACCGCTCCCGGCGGCACGACGACCGCTACCTCGTGCTGGAGGCGCTGCTCTCGGCGCGCGACGTGCTGCTGCTGTCCTACGTGTCGCACTCCGTGCAGGACAACGCGCCGCTGCCGCCCAGCGTGGTGCTCGCCGACCTCCTCGACGCGGTCGACGCCTGCCTGGAGGGTCCGCCCGACGCCCAGGGCCAGTCCACGCCAGCCCGCGAGGCGCTGGTGGTGCACCACCCGCTGCAGCCCTTCAGTCCGGCCTACGTGCTGCCCGAGGGAGCGCCACGGCTGGTCACCTTCGACGTCTCGGCGGCGGCGGGCGCCGCGGGGCTCGTGGCGGGCGCCCGGCCGCCGCCACCCTTCTTCGACGGCGCGCCGCTGGCGCCGGCGGCGCTCGAGGAGGTGGCGCTCGGCGACCTCGTCGCCTTCCTGCGCGATCCGGTGGCCTGGTTCCACGCCACGCGGCTGGGCATCGCCACGGCCGACGAGCTGGCCACGCTCGCCGAGCGCGAGCCGCTGGAGCTGGGCGTCCTCGACGACCTGGGCGCCGGCCAGCGGCTGCTCGAGCTGCGCCTCGCCGGGCTCGACTGGGAGGAGGCGGCCGACCAGCTCCGGGCCGAGGCCCTGCTGCCCCTCGGGCAGCTCGCGAACGCGTGGCTTCGCAAGGCGAGTCGGCGGGTACGCGCGGTGGCGCGGGCCGCCCGGCCCCGGCTCGAGGCACCCACCCTGCCGTCAGCGGTGCTCGACGTGGAGGTGGGCGGAGTGCGCCTGGTGGGGCGGGTCGACGACCTCCGCGCGCCCGCCCGGGTGGCCGTCCGCTACCAGAAGGTGGGTCCCGAGCGGCTCGATCGGCGCCTCGAGGTGTGGGTGCCCCACCTCGCGCTCCAGCTGCTCGACGGTCCCCGCGTGAGCGAGCTCTACGCCTTCGACACCACGAAGGGCCTGCAGGGCGGCGCGCTCGTCGCCTTCGATCGCGTCGACCCCGAGGCCGCGCGCGTTGCGCTGGGTGACCTCGTGGCGCTCTACCGGGAGGGGCACGCTCGTCCGCTGCCCTTCCTGCCGCGCCTGTCGGGCGATCTGCTCGCGGGGGTGAGGGCAGGGGAGTCCTTCGCGTCGATGCGCTGGAAGCTGTCGAAGGCCGCCGAGGGCTGGTGGGAGCACCGCACAGCCAGCGCCGCGGCCTGGTCCCGTCTGCTCGGCGGGCTCGATGGCCTGCTGGTCGACGAGGCGGTCGACGTGGCCGCGCGCGTGCTCGATCCGCTGTTCGAGCTGGGGAGGCGGCCATGACCCCGCTCGACCCGATCCGGGTGCCGCTGTCGGGCCGCCACGTGGTGGAGGCCAGCGCCGGCACGGGCAAGACCTTCACGATCACCACCCTCGTCGTGCGGCTGGTCGTCGAGCGGTGTGTGCCCATCGAGAAGATCCTCGTCGTCACCTTCACGCGCGCCGCCACGGCCGAGCTCCGCGACCGGGTGCGGCGCCGCCTGCGCGAGGCGGTGGCGGCCCTGGGGGGCGAGCCTGCTGACGACGTGCTCGTCGCGCTGGTGGCGCGCTGGGCCGAGCTGGGGATCGCGCCCGCCGACGCGCTCGGGAGGCTCCAGGCGGCGCTCGAGTCCTTCGACCTCGCGCCGATCACCACCATCCACGGCTTCTGCCAGCGCGTGCTGCGCGACCACGCCTTCGTCTCGGGCGTGCCCTTCGGCCTCGAGCTGGCCGAGGACACCGGTCCCTGGCTGGCCGAGGTGGCCCAGGATCTCTGGACGTCGGCCCTGCACGACGCCGACAAGGACCTCGTCGCGTGGATGCAGCGGGCGCTGGCGTGGCCCGAGGTGCTGAAGATCGTGGGGGAGGCCACGCGCGCCGCGGGGCCCCGCTTCCTGCCCGACGACGTGGCGCCGGGTCCGATGCTCCTCGACGCCGGTCCGCTCCGCGAGGCCTACGAGGCGGCGCGCGTCGCGTGGAAGCGCGAGGGCGAGGCCCTGTGCACGGCCCTGATCGCGCACCCCAGGCTGCACAACGGCACGTACGGTGCCCGCGGGGTGGAGCCGCGGCGCGACAGGCTCGACCTCGCCTTCGACCTGCCCGATCTCCCGCTCGACGTGGCCGATCTGGCCGCGCTGCTCGGCTTCTTCTCGCGCGAGGCGATGGAGGGGAAGCTCACCGGGGGGGCCGGTCCGGAGACGCTGCCCGATCTGGCGGTGATCGACGCGCTCGCCACGCTCGCCGAGGCCTGGGAGGCGTGGCTCGGGCCCGAGGGCCGCTTCGTGGAGGCGCGCGTGCGCCTGTGCCGCACGCTCGCGGCGCAGGCTCGGCCCCGGCTGCTGGCCGCGCGGGGCCGCCAGGACGACGTGCGCTTCTTCGACGACCTCATCACCGACCTGCGCGACGCCCTGCGTCGGCCGGGGTCGGGGCCCGCGCTCGCCGCCACGCTGCGCGAGGCCTACCCTGTGGCCCTCATCGACGAGTTCCAGGACACCGACGCGGTGCAGTACGCGGTGTTCGCGTCGATCTACGACGGGCCCGACGCCACGGCCTACCTCATCGGCGATCCGAAGCAGGCCATCTACGCCTTCCGCGGCGCCGACGTGTACGCCTACCTCGACGCCCGCGACGAGGTGCAGCGCGAGGCCCAGGCGCGGGGCGAGTCCCGGGTGTGGGATCTCGCCACGAACTTCCGGTCCGATCGCGCGCTGGTGGAGGCGGTGGGCCTGCTCTTCTCGCGGCCCCGGCGGCCCTTCGGCGAGGCGCGCATCCCCTTCGTGCCCGTGGGGGCGCGGCACCCCGGGCCGCGCCTGCGCATCGGGGGGGCCGCGCCCGCGCCGCTGCGCTTCCGCTTCCACCCCGGGAAGGGCCGGGGGGGCCCGCGGGTGGGGGAGCTGCCCGACGCCGTGGCCGACGACGTCGCGGCGCTGCTGTCGGCGCCCACCAGCCTGCCCGAGGAGGGCGGCCGGCCGCTGGGGCCGGGCGACGTGGCGGTCCTCGTCTCCTCCCACTGGGAGGCCAGCCAGACCTACGACGCCCTGCAGGCGCGCGGCGTCCCCTGCGTGCGCTACGGCAACGTGCGGGTCTTCGGCACCGAGGAGGCGGGCGAGGTGGCGGCGCTGATCGAGGCCCTGCTGCATCCGGGCGATCCGCGTCGGGTGCGGGCCGCGCTCGTCACGCCGCTGTTCGGTCGCACGGCAGCCGACCTCGTGGCGCTGGATGCCGACGAGGCCCGGCTCCAGGTGGAGCTCACCCGCCTGCGGCGCTGGCGCGAGACCTGGGATGCGCGGGGCTTCGCGCGCATGTTCCAGGAGCTGCTGCGCCATCGTGACGACGCCGGACGCGACGCCACCACCCGCCTGCTCGCGGCGCCCGGCGGGGAGCGGCGGCTCACCAACCTGCGCCACCTCGCCGAGCTGCTCCACGGTGCCGAGCAGGACGGCGACCTCCGGCCGGTGGGCGTGGCCGCCTGGCTGGCCGCGCAGCGCGGTGGTCGCGCCGACGACCAGGGCCCCGCCGAGGTGCGGCTGGAGTCCGATGGCGCCGCGGTGCGCATCGTCACCATGCACGTGAGCAAGGGCCTCGAGTACCCGGTGGTCTTCTGCCCGTCGGTGTGGCGCCCGGCGCGCACCGATGCCTTCCCGCGCTTCCACGACGGCGACGACGCCCTGTGCCTCCAGCTGCAGCCCGAGGCCCACCCGGCCCACGTGGAGGCGGCGGCGCGGGAGGGGCGGGCGGAGCGCCTGCGTCTGGCCTACGTCGCGCTCACCCGCGCGCGGCACCTCTGCGTGGTGAGCGTGGGCCGCTTCTCGGGCGGGCCCGGTCGACCGGGTCACGAGGAGGGGCCCCTGGCGCACCTGCTGTTCCCGGCCGACCACGACGACGAGGCGGCGCCGGTGGGGGCGAACGCCGAGCGCCTGCGACGTCTCGACGACGACGCGCTCCGCGCCCGGCTCGAGGAGCTGGCCGAGGCGTCCTCGGGGGGCATCGAGGTGGTGGACGTGGACGCCGGCGCCGACCCGGTGTGCTACCGGCCGCCGCGCCCTCCCGTGGCGGTGCGGTCTGCCGAGGCCTGCCCCCGCGCCTTCGGGCTCGACGTGCGCATGTCCAGCTTCAGCGGGCTGGTGCGGGCGCGGCACGAGGCCGAGCACGACCGCGACGCCGGGCTGCCGCAGGCGCCGCCCGTCTCCACGTCCGGCGAGGGGCTGCCGCTCGATCCCCTGCCACGCGGAGCCCGCGCGGGCACGGCCTACCACGCGGTGATGGAGCACCTGGACTTCGCCCGGCCCGGGGCCGAGGAGGCGGTGGCGGTGGTGCGACGCGAGCTGCGCCGGCACGGCCTCGACGAGGGCCTCGCGCCCGCGGTGCTCGCGTCGGTGTCCGACGTGTGCGCCACGCCGCTCGGCGACGGCGCCCCGGCGCTGGGTGGCGTGGCGCGGGGCGAGCGCCTCGACGAGCTGGAGTTCCTGCTGCCCGCCGGCGGGGCCGTGCCGCTCACGCCCGAGCGGCTCGCCGCGGCCTTCCGCGGGCACGGCGATCCGGTCGCCGAGCAGGCCGCCGGTCGCATCGCGCGGCTGGGCTTCGCCGCGCTCCACGGCGCGCTCTCGGGCTTCGTCGACCTGGTCTTCCGGCACGAGGGCCGCTGGTACGTGGTGGACTACAAGACGAACCACCTCGGGCCGCGGCTCGACGACTACCAGCCGGCCGCGGTGCAGGCGGCGATGGTGGAGCACGACTACGTGCTGCAGGCCACGCTCTACCTGGTGGCGCTGCACCGCCACCTGCGTCGCCGGAGCCCCGGCCACGCCTACGACGCCCACGTGGGCGGCATCCGCTACCTCTTCGTGCGCGGGATGACCCCCCACACGGGCGCCAGCCGCGGGGTCTTCTCGTGGCGGCCCCCGGAGGCCCTGGTCGACGCGGTCGACCGCGTGCTCGGGGGTGCGGCGTGAGCGTGCTGGATCGCCTCGCGGCGGCCGGGGGGCTGGAGCCCCTCGATCTGCACCTCGGGCGCGTGCTCCTGCGCCAGGGAGCCGACGAGCGCGTGGCCCTGGCCGCGGCGCTCGCGAGCCGGGCGGTGGGGGAGGGCGACACCTGCGTCGACCTCGCCCAGCGCGTCGCCACGCCCCTGCGTGACGGCGAAGGGCAGGTGGTCGAGGGGTGGACGTGGCCGTCGCTCGACGCGTGGATCTCCTGCCTGGCCGCGAGCCCCTGGGTGACGTCCCGGAGGGCCGACGAGCCCACGGTGCCGCCCCTGGTGCTGCGGGGGCACCAGGTGGCCCTCGCCCGCTACGCGGCCCACGAGCGGCGGCTCGCGGAGGGACTCACCCGGCTGGCCACCGCTGGCGTGCCGCCGCTCGACGCCACCTTGCTGGACGCGTCCGTCGCCCGGCTGTTCACCGGCTTCGAGAACGCCGCGCAGCAGCAGGCGGTGCGGGCGGCCGCGGGCCAGGCGCTCACGGTGCTCGCCGGCGGTCCGGGCACCGGCAAGACCACCACCGTGGTGCGCCTGTTGGCGGCGCTGCTCGAGCAGGCGGCCGGCGCCGGCAGGCCGTTGCCGCGCATCCGCCTGCTCGCCCCCACGGGCAAGGCGGCGGCCCGGCTCGCGGAGTCCATGGCGGCGCAGGTGGAGGGGCTGTCCCTCGATCCCGCCCACGGGGCGCGGGTGCGTGCCGCGCTGCCGGTGCGCGCCAGCACGATCCACCGCGCGCTGGGGCGCCGCAACGCCTGGGGCACGCGAGTGGCGCACGACGCGGGGCGTCCCTGGTCCGACGACGTCGTGGTGGTCGACGAGGCCTCGATGGTGGATCTGCCGCTGATGGCGCGGCTCGTGGACGCGCTGCGCCCCGGCGCCCGCCTCGTGCTCCTGGGCGACCCGGACCAGCTCGCCGCCGTGGGGGCCGGCGCGGTGCTCGCCGACCTGTGCGCGCCGGGGCTCGAGGGGCCCGTGGCCGAGGGCGTGGTGCACCTCGTGGGCAGCCGCCGCTTCGCCGAGGCGGGCGGCGTGGGCCAGCTCGCGCGGGCGCTGCATGCGGGCGACGGCCCCGCGGCCACCGCGCTGCTGGGGGCGGGCGGGGCCCTTCGGTCCGTGGTGCCCGCCGGTCCCCCTGCACGCGACCCCGCGGTCATCGAGGAGCTCGCGCTGGGCTACCGGGCGCTCGCCACGGCCGCCGACCCCGCGGCACGCCTGGCGGCCCTGGGCGCCTTCCGCGTGCTCTGCGCCGTGCGTCGCGGTCCGGCGGGCGTCGAGGCGCTCAACCGGGCGGTGGAGGCGGCGCTGCGCCGTCGAGGATGGCTGGAGGCGCCCTCGGGGCGTCCCGACGAGGAGGGCCTGGTCGCCGGGCGGCCGATCCTCGTCACGGCGAACGACTACGACGTCGACCTCTTCAACGGCGACCTCGGGGTGCTCGACCGCGACGCGCAGGGCCAGATGCGGGCCTGGTTCGCCACGCCCTCGGGCGTGCGCGCCGTGCTGCCCGCGCGCCTGCCCCCGCACGAGCCCTGCTTCGCGATGACCGTCCACAAGGCCCAGGGCTCCGAGGTCGAGCACGTCACGCTGGTGCTGCCCGACGCCGACCACGTGCTGGTCACGCGCGAGCTCGTCTACACGGCGATCACGCGCGCTCGTGCCCAGGTCACGGTGGTGGGGCGGCCCGAGCTGCTGCGCGCGGGCCTCGACCGCCGCGCGGTCCGCACCACGGGCCTGCGTGGCGCCCTGGCCGAGGCCGCGGAGGCGAGGGCGCCACGATAGGGGCCGCCTCGGAGGGAGCCCCACGTGAACGAGCTCGTCCTGCCGCGCCCCGACGACTGGCACCTGCACCTGCGTGACGGGCCGGTGCTGCGCGACGCCGTGGCCGCCACGGCCGCCGTCTTCGGGCGCGCCCTGGTGATGCCGAACCTCAAGCCGCCCATCACCACCACCGAGGCGGCGCGCGCCTACCACGACCGCATCCGGCTCGTGGCCCCCCCCGGCTTCACGCCCTACCCGGCGCTCTACCTCACCGACGCCACCACGCCGGCCGAGGTGCGCCGCGCGAAGGCGAGCGGGGTGGTGCTCGCGGCCAAGCTGTACCCGGCCGGCGCCACCACCCACTCCGACGCGGGGGTCACCGACGTGCGTCGGCTCGCGCCCGTCTTCGCCGCCATGGAGGAGGTCGACCTGGTGCTCTGCCTGCACGGCGAGGTCGTCGATCCCGACGTCGACGTCTTCGACCGGGAGGCGGTCTTCCTCGAGCGCACCGGCAGCTGGCTCGTCGAGACCTTCCCGCGGCTGCGGCTGGTGCTCGAGCACGTCACCACGGCGCAGGGCGTGGGCTTCGTCTACAGCGGGCACGACCGCGTGGCGGCCACGATCACCCCCCAGCACCTGCTGCTCGATCGCAACGACCTCTTCGTGGGCGGCCTGCAGCCCCACCACTACTGCCTGCCGGTGCTCAAGCGTCGCCTGCACCGCGAGGCCCTCCTGGAGGCGGCGATCTCGGGGTCGCCGCGCTTCTTCCTGGGCACCGACAGCGCGCCCCACCCGCGGCACGCCAAGGAGTCCGCGTGCGGTTGCGCGGGCTGTTTCACCGCGCCGCACGCCCTGGCCCTGTACGCCGAGGCCTTCGACCAGGCGGGTGCCCTGGCGCGCCTGCCCGACTTCGCGAGCGGCTTCGGCGCCGACTTCTACGGCCTGCCGCGCGCCACGACGCAGGTGCGGCTGGTGCGGCGCACCACGTCCGTGCCCCAGGCCTACCCCTTCGGGTCCGATGAGGTGGTGCCGCTGCGGGCGGGCGGGACGGTGGCCTGGCAGGTCGCGCCCGCCTGATCGGCCTGCCCCGCCGGACGCGCGTCACGGGGCGAGGGTGAAGCGCGTCGCGTCGCGGGTGGTGGCCACCGCGGCCTCGTCCTCGGCGTGGGGACGGGTCCAGAGCACCATCGGCTCCGGACGCCAGGTCCAGGGCTCGCCGTCGCAGGTCAGCCGTCCGGCGGCGGCGGCCTCGGTGAGCTGGCGCAGGGGCACGTCGTGCAGGTCGCGCAGCAGCGCCTGGAAGCGGCCCTCGTGGGCCGGATCCACGAAGCGGAAGCGCGGGTGGCCCATGGCCGCCACGTGCAGCCAGGCCGGGCGCAGCAGGATGCCGTCGAGGTCGAGGCGACCGCACACGCGCACGAGCAGGGCCATCGCCTCGTCCGCGAGCCCGAGGCCCGGCACCTCCTGCCCGGGGAGGCGCGGGTGCCTGGGATCGAAGGCCCCACGGGGGTGCCGCATGGTCATCCAGTTGAGGAAGAGGACCGGGTGGCCGGCCACCGTCTCGCGATCGACGACGATCTCCCAGAGGAGGTGACGCTCGCCGCCGGCGCTGCCCGTGAGCTGGGCGCGGTCGCCCGAGGCGCCCCGGGAGATCTCCACCTGGAAGGCGCGGTAGCCCAGGCGGTGCAGCAGCGGCAGGAAGCCGTAGGCCCACAGGGCGTGCTCGATGCCGTCGGCCGTGTAGTAGCCGAGCAGGCGGCCGTCGCGGGCGCCGCTGCGCGCGCCGAACATCGCGTCCACCTCCTCCTGGGTGATCCACGGCTCTCCGCCGTGCAGCGTGGCGGCGTCGAGGCTGCGCGAGACGTAGGCGAAGTGGCTCGCGATGGGATCGAGCTCGTCGGGGACGGGACGGAAGCCGCGCCCGATGAGCACGCCGGCCGTGCGCGCCACCACGCGCCAGGCCTCGGCCTGGTAGCCGCCCGCGGGCACCCACACCGACGGCAGGTCGTCGAGCCAGGCGGCCACCAGGCGGTCGCGCTCCTGCACGCCCGCCGGCGTGAGCTTCAGCGTGCCCAGGCGGTCGCCGGCGAGCACGTCGCCGCCCGCGAGCACGAAGGCCAGTCGCGGGCGTCGGAGGCGGCCGAGCAGGTCGCGGAGCGCGGCCAGGTAGGTGGCGTCGTCGGCGCCGGGAAGCACGGTCTCGTCCACGCCAGGCAGCGGGCCCCAGTCCGAGCCGGAGATCGAGCCGATCCAGGCGCGCTCGTCCTGCTCGAGGCAGGCCGCGGTGCCGTCCGGGGGGTGGGCGTCGAGGTCGAGGACCAGGGCGTCGCCGTCGAAGCCCTCCGCCCGCGCGGCGGCCAGGGCGATGGCGAGATCGTTCACGGGGCAGAAGCCGGTGCCCCGGTCGGGGAAGGCGTGGTGGAAGCCGCCCAGCAGGTTGAGCGTGGGGCCGCCGCGCTCCAGGGCGTGCCGGGTGGCGGCCACGGTGCCGCGCACGGCCAGCCGCACGGTGGTGAGCACCGGGCCCACCGGGAAGTCCTCCCGGTCCAGGCCGAAGACCTGCGCCAGATCGCGAGGCCGGGTGAGCCGCTCCAGCCAGGCGTCGTCGTGCACCAGCTGGAGCTCGCCGAAGGAGGCGCGCCCCGGCTCGTGGATCTCCAGCAGGCGGCGGTTCCGCGCCCCGAGCAGGCCCCACAGGGCCATGTCGGCCCGTCGCGTCTCCAGGCCCAGGGCCTCCCGTCCGTCGGGCAGCGGGAGGCGGTAGCCCTCGTGGTACCAGACCGGCAGGGGGCGCCGCCGTCGGAGTCCGTCGAGGGCGGTGCGCAGCCGGGCAGCGAGGCTCACGTGGGCGGCGTGGCCGAGAGCGCGAGCTCGATCGCGGCCCTGAGCGTGGCGTCCTGGGGATCGACCGCGCTGGCGAAGCGCGCCACCACCTCGCCGTCGCGTCCCACCAGGAACTTCTCGAAGTTCCACGCCACGTCGCGTCCCTCGCCGGGGCCGCTCGCCACGAGCCACCGGTACAGCGGGCTGCGCGCGGGCCCGTTGACCTCCTGCTTGGCGAGCAGGGGGAAGGTGACCCCGTACCGCGACTCGCAGAAGGCCTTGATCTCGGCGCCGGAGCCGGGCTCCTGGCCGCCGAACTGGTTGCAGGGCACGCCCACCACCACGAGCCCGCGGTCGGCGTAGCGCGCGTGCAGGGCCTGGAGCTCGGCGTACTGCGGCGTGTAGGCGCAGAGGCTCGCCACGTTCACGAAGAGCACCACCCGACCCGCGAAGCTGTCGGGGGCCAGGGCGGCACCGTCGATGCGGACGAGGCCGAGGTCCAGCGCGTGCAGCGGCCTCGCCTGGGCCGGCCCGGCCAGCAGGCCGAGGAGGAGGAGGGCCACGGTCCCTCGGAGGAAGCGCTGCATCGGTTCCTCCCGCGCCGAGGAGCCGCCCTGGTATCCACGCGATCCGCCCTCGTCACGGGGACGCACGCCGACGCGCGGGCGCGGACACCCGCCAGGGGGCCGTGCGGATGGCCCGACGGGATCGGGGCGTTAGCGCAGATCCAGGAGGTCCCGTGACCCGTGCCCCCGCTGCGCTCGCCCTCGCCGTGCTGCTCCCCGCCACCGCGGCCGGGGCGGAGGAGTCCGCGCCCTCGGCCGACGTGGTGGCGCGCCGGGTGGTGAGCCGGACGCCCGAGGAGGTGACCGCCGCCTTCGCCGATCTCACCTACGCTGCGGGCCTCTTCGACGGCGACTGCCTGCGGGGCTGGTCCCTGGGCGTGCCGGCGGCCGGCCTGGGCGCCACCGCCCGGGTGACCTACGTGCCCGGGCCGCTGCGCCGACGCCTGCTGCTCCAGGTGGCCGACGTGGTGTCCGGACGCCGGGTGGACTGGGAGCACGCCGGGCCGAAGGGCTTCACCACCCGCGTGGCCGCGCGCGCCGTCGAGGGAGGCACCGAGGTCACGCTCACCACGTACCTGTCGGAGCCCCCGTGGTTCGTGCGCCACGCCTTCCACGAGGCCGTGCACCCGGCCTGGACGGCCTGCTACGACGCCGCGCTGGCCCGTCTCGACGGTCCTGCCGTGCCCTGAGGCGGCCGCGCGGCTACGTGCCCCCGTCCTGGCGCCCACGCCGCACGGAGGGTGAGATGAGCGAGGTCCTGGACATCGGCCCCGACAGGGTCGTGAGCTTCTCCTACGTGCTCCGCGACGACGAGGGCGCCGTCCTCGACGACAGCCAGGGGCAGGCCTTCGACTACCTGCACGGCCACGCCAACATCGTGCCGGGGCTCGAGAAGCAGCTCCTCGGCCGCAAGGTGGGCGAGGAGGTCGCCGCCGTGGTGCCGCCCGAGGAGGGCTACGGCATCTACCGCGACGACGCGGTGGAGTCGGTGCACCGCAGCGCCTTCCCCAAGGACATGGACCTGCAGGTGGGCATGCCGCTGCGCGCCGAGAACGCCGACGGCACCGCGATGATGCTCTGGGTCGAGAAGATCCAGGGCGCCCGGGTCACCGTGTCGGCCAACCACCCGCTGGCGGGCAAGACCCTGCACTTCGCGGTGAAGGTGCTCGGCATCCGCGAGGCCCTGCCGGAGGAGGTCGCGCACGGCCACGTGCACGGCCCCGACGGCCACCACCACCACTGATCCGGTCGCCGTGAGGGTCCTGGGTCCGGCGGTCGCGGTCTACCTCCTCGGCGTGCTGCTCGAGGTGGTGGCGCTGTGGGCGCTGAACGACGGCGTGTTCGCCTACACGCTCGACGACCCCTACGTGCACCTCGAGCTCGCCCGCCACCTCGCGCAGGGCGAGCACGGCATCAACGCCGGCGAGTTCTCGGCCCCGGCCTCCAGCCTGCTCTGGCCGTGGCTGCTGGTGCCCGGCTGGTGGCTCGGCGGCGCTGTGGGGTGGCCGCTCGGGCTGAACCTGCTCGCGGGCCTGCTCGCCACCGCGGCCTTCGCGGCGGCGGCCACGCGCGTCTTCCCCTCGCAGCAGGGGGCCGCAGTCGCCTTCGCGCTGCTGATGGTGGTGGTGGGCAACCTCGTGCCGCTCACGCTCACCGGCATGGAGCACACCCTGCAGGTGGCGCTGGCGGCCTGGCTGGCCGTGGCGCTGCTCGACGTGGACGCGGGCGGGCGGGCGCGTCCGTGGGCCGTGCTGGTGGCGGTGCTGCTGCCGCTGGTGCGCTTCGAGGACACGGGCGTGGTGCTCCTGGCTGCCGCCTGGTGGGCGGTGCGGGGGCAGCGCGCCGCAGGCGCCCTCGTGGCCGCCGCCGTGGTGGCCACGCTCGCGGGCAGCAGCGCGTGGCTCCACGCCCGCTCAGGCTTCTGGCTGCCGTTCTCGGTGCTGTCGAAGAACGCGATGTTCGACCGCGCCCTGCTCGAGATCTACCTGCCGGCCGTGGCGGTGCCGCTCCTCCTCGCGGGCCTCGCCACCTGGTGGGGCGCGCGCCAGGGCCGCGTGCACGCGGTGCTCCCGGCCCTGGCGCTGGCCGCCATGGTGGGCCACACCGCCATCGCCCAGGTGGGCCTGTTCCACCGCTACCTCGGCTACGTCACGGTGCTCGTGGTGATCGTGGCGGCGTGGACCTTCCGGGAGCCGCTGCGGCGGCAGGCGGGCACGCCCGGACAGCGTCGCCCGCTGGTGCTGGTGGCCCTGATCCTCGCGGTGGTGAACGGCAAGCTGCTGGTGGACCTGCCCTGGGCGTCGGCGCACATCTGGCGACAGCAGGGGCAGCTGCACCGGCTGGCCACCGAGGTGGTGCAGGGCCCCGTCGCGGTGAACGACATCGGCTGGGTCTCGCTGCAGAACGAGCACTACGTGCTCGACCTCGTGGGCCTCGCCAGCGCCGATGCGCTCCGCGCGCGCCTCGAGGACGGCGGTGTGGTGTGGATGGACCGCCTCGCCCGCGACCGCGGCGTGCAGGCGGTGATGATCTTCGACCACTGGTTCCCGCGCCTGCCCCGCGCGTGGCGACGGGTGGGCACCCTGGTGGTCGACGTCTCCGCCTACGCGGAGGACGATCGGCGGGTGGGCCTGTACGCGCTCGACCGCGCCGGCGAGGAGCGCCTGCGCGCGGGCCTCGAGGCCTTCGCCCCCACGCTGCCCCAGGGCGTGCACCTGGAGCTCGCGGCGGACGAGTAGGCGCCGCGCTCTACAACGTGCTCCCGGTGGGCGGCACGTCGCCGTCGAGGAAGGGGCACACCGCCGTGGTCTTGGTGGACGTGCCGTTGCCGCCCTTCTTCCCGTCGGAGGTGGGGGGCACGCCCGAGACGCCGGCCGCGCCGCCGTTCACGTCGAGTCCGGTGGGGCCGGTGATCCAGCCCGTGACCGGCGCGACGAGCTTCACGCGTCCGCCCGCGCCGCCCGAGCCCACCTGGGCCGCGAGCGTGGCGTCGCCGCCGTCGCCGCCCGAGACGTCGAGGCTGCCCGGACGGGCCTCGAGGGTGCTGCAGGTGCGCAGCCGCACGGTGCCGCCGGAGCCGCCGCCGCCCGCCCCGTCGGTGAGCGCGATGAGCAGGGAGGCGCCGTCCTCGCCGCGCGCCCGCACGCTGCCGGCGGTGACGGCGATGCGGTGGGCGATCACCTCGAGCGCGCCGCCGCCGCTTCCGCCGTCCGCGGCGCCGCTGCCGCCGCCGCTGCCCACCGTGGCCACCGAGGCGCTGCTCCCGTAGGCCACGCCGCCCGGGGTGCCGTCGGGGGCGGCCCCACCGGCGGCGCCGTGCCCGGCGCCGGCGCCGGGGCCCGTGGGCGCACCGGGACCGCTGTCGGGGAGCTCGCCCGTGCCGTCGGCCGTGACGAGCACGTCGGCGTGGTCCACCACGAGGCTGTGGGCCACGAGCGTCACCTTGCCCAGCAGCTCCAGCGTGCCGTCCGACAGGTGCAGGTCGCGCACGAAGACCACGCTCTCGCCCTGATCCGTGCCGAGGGTCTGCGTGATGTCGACGCCCTGCGGGATGGTGAGGTCGGACGCGGCGACCGAGAAGGCGGTCCAGGCGGCGCCGGCGTCGTGCCCGTCGTCGGGGACCGCCGCGCACGACAGCACGCTGCCGAGCGCGAAGGCGGAGGTGGGGAGGGTGTCGCCGGTGCGGTCGGTGGTGGTGGCGCTGCCCTGCCAGGCCACGCCGTCCACCGCCCAGGAGAAGGTCCAGGTGACCGGGTCGCCGTCCTGGTCGACGTCGGTGCCGGGATCGCAGCGGTAGGCCGTCGCGTCGGCGGCGGCCTGGTCGTCCACCGGCAGCACGTCGAGGTCGGGCGTGCGCTCGGGCGGGTTGTTCACCACGGTGGTCTGGATCGTCTGCTGGGCGCGTCCGCCGTAGCTGTCGGTGAGCCACGCGTGCACCGACACCACGTCGCCCACCTCGAGGGGGTGATCGAGGGTGTCGTACCGGGTGGAGGTGACGTTCGTGAGCGCGTGGGTGGCCACCTCGGTGCCGTTGACCGACCAGGTGAGCTCGGCGTCGACGCTGTCGCCCTCCTCGTCGCCGGCCTGCAGCCGCACCCGCGCCTGGTCGAAGGAGTGCACCACGCGTGCGGGGTCGAAGGTGAAGGTGCGGAACTCGGGGAGGTAGTTCAGCACCTGGCGCGGCTCGGTCCAGGCCTCCACGACCTCCTGCCCGTCGGTGATCGACAGGTGGACCCACACCAGGCTGCCCCGATCGAAGTAGCCGCCGTCCGCCGGGTAGTGCTCGTCGTCGACCACGGTGGCCACGAGCACGTCGTCGATGAACCACTCGAAGGTGCGCGTGATCTTGTCGCCGTCGGGGTCGAAGCAGGGCGACACCAGGTAGGGCTCGCTGTCGAAGAAGAAGTAGTCGGGCTCCAGGATCATCAGGGAGATCTGCGGAGGCCGGTTGGCCACCTTCGCCGTGTTGGACTGGAGCGAGTCGGACAGGCCGCCCGGGTCGGTGACCGTGACGATGCAGTACACCTCGTCGTCGGGCTGGAGCCCCGAGGCCTGCCAGACCTGGCCGTCGCCGCGGTAGACGAACTCGCCGTTGATGTACCAGTCCCAGACGAAGACGAGCGTCTGCTGCTCCGGGTCGAGCGCGCGGGCCGAGCAGGTGAGCTGCGCGTTGCCCTGCTGGGTCTTGATGCCCTCGGGCGCGAGGTAGACCTCCAGCAGCGTGGGGGGGGCGTTGCCGACGACCTCCTGGTGGAAGCCGGTGGCGATGTCGGGGCTGCCGTCGCTGACCACCACCTCCACGCGGACCGTGGATCCCGCCGTGACCAGGTAGTCCTGGAGGGTGTCGTAGGGTCCGTAGAGCACCTGCCCGCCGTTGACCCGCCAGCGGTAGGTGATGGTGAGCTCCTCCTGGTCGGCATCGGTGGCGTCGACCAGGGCCGTGACCTCGGTGCGCGTGGCGGGCGGGCTCGGATCGAAGCTGATGCCGTGCAGCACGGGCGGGGTGTTCGCGAGGGTGACCTCGCCCACCCAGGGCGTGCCCGCCTCGCGGCCGTCGTGGGGCGTCACCACCACGCGCACCACGTCGCCCCGGTAGGCCGGCAGGGTGTCGAGGGGCAGCTCGGAGCTGTCGTCGCCCACGGGCTCGCCGTCCAGCGTCCACGCGTAGCTCACGGTGACGGTGTCCCCATCGGCGTCGTCGGTGAGCAGGCCGTCGACCTGGACGACGTCGCCGGCGCGCACCACCTCGGGCGTGAGCAGGGCCCGGGTGATCACCGGGGGCACGTTCACCCGGGCCACCGTGGGGGACGAGACCGGCGCGCCCTCGTCCTCACCGTCGAAGGGGGTCACCGTGCACCACACCGCCTCGCCCACGTCGAGGCGGGAGGCCGGGAAGGTGTCCGTGGTGACGTCCGCGGGGATGCCGTCGGGAGACCCGTCCACGATCGTCCACGCGTAGCGGTAGTCCGGGGTGTCGCCCTCGGCGTCGTACCAGCCCTCGGGGATGCACGTGAGCGTGCTGGACCCGGTGGGGGCGCTGGGCGACAGCTTCACCTCGGTGAGCACGGGCGGCGCATTGCCCACCTCGACGGGCCCCGCCTGCACGCTGCCCGAGGTGGCCTCGCCGTCCGACGCCCACGCCTCCACGCTCACCTCGTCGCCGCGCGTGCCCACGAAGGTGTCGGCGGGGCCGCGCTGGGCCTCGGTGCCGTCCACCGACCACACGTAGGTCCAGGTGAGGTGGTCGCTGTCGGCGTCGTCGCCGGTGGGCACGGCGGTGATGTCGACGCCCGTGACCGGATCGGAGGGCTCGAGCACGACGGTGAGCGCCACCGGCGGCGTGTTCGCGATGACGGTGTCGAGATCGAAGGGGAGGCCGCTGTCGGCGTCGTCGCGCGGCGTGAGCACGGCGCGGACCACCTGGCCCTTGTGCCAGGCGGCCAGCTCGAGCGCGCTGCCCGTGCCGGCCGGCTGGTCGTCGACGAACCAGGCCACGTCCACCGTGACCGTGTCGCCGTCGGGGTCGTGGGTGGTGTCGACGACCACCTCCACCGTGTCGCCCACCTTCGGCGCGTCGGGCTCGAGGTGGGCCGCGCGCACCGACGGCGGGGCGTTGTCGACGATCAGCGGGGGGGAGGTGACGGGCGCGCCCACGTCGGTGCCGTCGTCGGGCGCCACGGTGCAGCGCACCACGTCGCCGCGCGCGGCCGTGCCGGCGGGCAGGGTGTCGGTGGTCTCCACCTGGGGCACGTCGTCCACGGTCCAGCTGAAGCGGTAGCCCTCGGGGTCGCCGTCGGCGTCGCTCCAGCCCACGGGCGTGCAGGTGAGCGCGTCGAGCACGGTGGCCCCCGGCGGGCCCACCTCGGCCGAGGCCACGGTGGGCACGGCGTTGCCCACCGTGATCTCCGCCCACGGCTTCGTGGCGCTCGCGGCCTCGCCGTCCCAGGCCGACACGGTGACCCGGAGCACGCTGCCGCGGGCGGGGGCCGCGAGGGTGGCCAGCGGGCCGTCCTGCAACACCGTCGGGCCCACGGTCCACGTGTAGGTCCAGTCCAGGCGGTCGTCGTCGGCGTCGGTGCCCGAGGGCGTGGCGGTGACGGTGTCGCCCTCGGACACGGCGTCGGGGGAGAGCACCACCTCGGTGGCCACGGGCGGCGTGTTGGCGATGGTGGTGACCAGCGAGGTGGCCGGGCCGACGGCGCCGTCGCTCGCGGTGACCGAGACCTGCACGAGCTGGCCCTTGGCGTAGGGCGCGAGCACCAGGGACGGGCCCGAGCCCGCGGGCACGCCGCCCACCTTCCACGCGTAGGCCAGCGTGACGGGGTCGCCGTCGGGGTCGTCGCCGCGGGCATCGACGACGGCCACGGTGTCGCCCACCGTGGGGTTCGCGGGCTCGAGGCGCGCGTCGAGCACCACGGGCAGGCGGTTGTCGATCGACACGGGGTCCGACCAGGTGGTGAGACCCTCCGTGGTGCCGTCGAAGGGGGTGATCCCGCAGGTGATGGACGCCTTGCGCGGCAGGCCCGACGCGTCGACGGTGGCGGTGGTGTCGCCGGTGGGCGTGCCGTCCACCGCCCACGTGTAGGACAGCGTCACCGCGTCGTTCTCGGGGTCGGAGACGTCGTCGGCCACGCAGGTGAGCGTGTCGGTGGCCGAGGGCTGCGGGGGCGTGATGTGGGCTCCGGCCACCTCGGGCGCGGCGTTGCCCACGCTCACCGTGGCCGACAGCGGCGCCGAGAGCGCCTCGCCGTCGTCGAGCTGCAGCGTGACCGTGATGCTCGTGCCCTGGGTGACCGGTCCGAACAGGGTGGTGTCGAAGGCCACCTCGGTGCCGTCCACGCGCCAGACGATGCTGCCCGGCAGCAGCGCGTCGTCGTCGGCGTCGCTGCCCGTCCAGGCCAGCTGCAGCTCGTCGCCCGTGCGGGGCGTCTCGGGCGCGAGCCACACCTTCGTGAGCACCGGCGGGGTGTTGGCGACGGTGACCGCCTGGACGGCCTCGGCGCCGTCGAGCCGGCCGTCGTTCGCGCGCACGTGGGCGGTCCAGGTCTGTCCCTTCGTGGTCTGGGCGGCGTCCACGGATGCGCCCTGCACGGTGACGTCGGGATCGCGGGTCCACCACGTGGTGTGGGTGACCGGGTCGCCGTCGGCGTCGACGGCGTCGACGGTGCGTTGCACCGCGAGGGTGTCCGTGGTCTTCGGGTAGGCCGGGCTCACCTCGATCGTCGCGAGGCCGGGAGGACCGTTCACCCGCAGGGCGCGGGGCACGGAGGTGGTGAAGGCGTCGCTGTCGGTGGCCGACAGGGTGAGCGCGTGGGTGCCGCGCGACAGGCTCGTGAGCGACAGGGCGAGGCTGCCGCCCGCGTCGGGCGCGCCGCTGGCCACGAGGCCGTCGCGGTCGCTGCGCACCTCCACCGCCACGGTGGTGACGTCGCCGTCGGGATCGGTGACGGCGACGGCCACGGGGACCGCGTCGCCCAGGTCGACGACGTCGCCGTCGCCGGGGGCGGTGACCACGAGGGTGGGCGGGTTGCCCACGCGGATCGTGGCGGTGTCGCTGCAGGTGGCGTCGTCAGGATCGCGCGCGCCCATCGTGATGAGGTGGACGCCCGTCGACAGGCCCGTGACCGAGGCGGTGACGGAGCCCGCGACGCTGGGGGTGGGCGTGGCGAGCAGGCCGTCCTTGTCGCTGCGGATCTCCACCGCCAGCGCGCTGGCCCCGTCGTCGAGATCCGTGACCCGTCCCGCCACCTCGAGCGCCTGGCCGAGGAGGAGGACCGCGTCGTCCTTGGGGCTGTCGAGGGTGCAGCGGGGGGCGAGGTTGCCGGGGCCCACGGTGACGGTGATCGCCGCGGTGGCCTGGGCGCCCAGGCGATCGCGCACGGTGGCGGTGAGGGTGCGCGTGCCGCTGGCCAGGTCGAGGGTGCCGCCCGCGAGATCGGCGCCGTCCGGCACGGTGGAGAGGGCCGAGAGGTCGTCGCCCACGAGGGAGGAGGACCACGACACCGCGAGGTCGGCGGCGGCGTCCTCGGCGTCGGTGGCGCGCACCTGCACGGTGACGGGCGTGCCGGCGTCGACGCTGGTGCCGCCGCTGGCCGGCGTGACCACCACGGCCGTGGGCGGGGCGTTGGGGGCCACCGTGAGCGGGATCGTGGCCTCGCCCGTCAGCGCGGAGGGATCGACCACGTCGAGGCGTACGGTGTGCGCCCCCGCGGTGAGCGCGACGTCGCAGGTGGTGTTCCCGCCCGCCGAGGCGGTGGTCTCGGGACAGACGACCACGGTGTCGACGCTCCAGGTGACCCGCAGCGAGGTGGCCGCGTCGTCGGCGTCGGCCACGGTGCCGCTGAGGCGGGTGCTGGGGGCCGCGGGCAGCGTGCTGCCCGACGGGGGATCGACGATGGTGGCCGTGGGGGCGGCGCCGGCTCCGGAGTCGCCGGCCCCGGAGTCCCCGGCACCGGAGTCGCCCGTGTCGGAGCCCGAGTCTCCGGTGTCGGGACCCGAGTCGCCGGAGTCGGAGCCCGAGTCGCCCGGTCCGCTGTCGCCGGGGCCGCTGTCGCCGGTGTCGTCGGAGTCCGCCACGCCGTCGGTGTCGTCCCCGGGCACCTTGGTGGGGCCCTCGCTCGGCGTGCACGCCGCCAGCAGGCCCAGGAGCCACAGTCCTCTCACCAGCCACCTCCGTGCGGGGGGCACCGCCTCTGCGCGGTCCACGTCCCGTCGCCCCGTCGCGCGCGAAGCGACAGGGTAGCACCCGCAGACGGGATCAGCGCGGCGGCGGGAGGGGGCCCGGCGGATGGCCCGGCACCGCGCGCCACCCGGTCTCCACCCAGCCCTCGGCGCGCAGGCCGTGCTCGGGGTGGACGAAGGGGACGTGGGCCCGCGTCTGCAGCGCGATCGCGGGCCACTGGACGAGGCGCGGCAGGGCCGGGACGTCGGCGGCCGCCAGATCGGGTCCCTGCCAGGCGACGACGCAGGGGGTGTCGACGTGCAGCGCTGCGAGCACGGTGTCGGTGTCCGCGTCCGCAGGTCCGGGCCAGGTCGTGGTGCGAGGGCCCGGCAGGAGGGCGGCCCAGGCCCAGCGCTCGTCCGCCGGTCCGGTCCACGCGCGCCCCCAGGTGACCACGGCGCAGTCGGGCGCCACGTCGCGACGCGCCTGCAGGGCCCGCACCTCCCGCGCCGCGTCGGTCTGCACGCCCCGTCCCCAGGTGCCCACCAGCTCCTCAGGGAAGACCGGGTTCACCACGGCCACGGCGCCGGGCAGGGTGGGGATCAGGCACAGCACCGCCCAGCCCGGGCCGCCGCCCACCCGCCGCCAGCCGGCCGCCGCGCCGAGGAGCACGAGCGGGAGCAGGTGGGCCACGTACCGGAGCAGCTCGCCGCCGCTCGCCGGGTGGGCGTCCTGCACCGACATGCCGTGCGCCGCGCCGTGGTAGGCCGCCACGAGGCCGGGCACGAGGAGCGCGAGGCCGCCGGTGGGCCCCGGGCTGCGCAGCGACAGGCCGGCGCCCACCAGGGCCAGCGCCACCACGCCGGCGGGCAGGTCGCGCAGCAGGAGCACGGGCGTCGCGAGCCAGGCCAGGTTGGTGGGCTGTGCGGCCAGCAGGGCCCAGGCGAGCCAGGGGCGGCCGGGCAGGATGGGCAGCCACACCGGCACCCAGGTCACGCAGGCGAGCACGAAGACGAGGGCCGCACCGAGCAGCACCCGGGGACGGGTGGCGAGGCGGTCCACGAGCGCGGTCCACCGTGGGCTCGCGGGCGCGGCGACGGCGACGAGGCCGGCGACCGTCACCAGCGCCCACTCGTGGCGGGCGAGGGCGGCGCAGGTGCCGGCGAGCAACACCACGGCGGCACGCAGCACGCGGGACTCGCCCGGGGGCGCCACCACCGCGAGCGCCCCCAGGGCGGTGTACAGCGCGACGAGCGGGGCCGAGGTCTCGCTGGTGGCCATGAGCTGGGTGGTGGGGGACACGAGGCCATGGGCGAGCAGCAGCACCGCCGCGGCGAGGCGGCTGCCCGACAGGCGGACGAGGGTGGGGGCGAGCAGCGCCAGCGCGCCGAGCTGGGCGACGAGGTCCAGGCCCACGAGCGTGCGCAGGTCGTCCGCGCCGGGCAGCCAGACCAGCCAGCCGTGGGACGCGAGGAGTCCCTGCTGGGCCTGGTGACCGGTGAGCACCTCGAGGTGGGTGAGGGTGAAGCCCTCCCGCAGGGGGTTGAGCCAGTCCACCGGCAGCCGCGCCCCGATCCAGGGCGCCCACGGGAGGAGACCCGTGGCCACGACCAGGCCGGCGAGCGTGCCTGCCGCGCCGCCGCGCGCGCGCCCGACCCCCAGCACCAGCGCGCAGCCGAGCAGGGCCAGGTGCAGGCCCAGGGTCACCAGCGCGAAGGGCTCGACGGCGTCCACGGGGCTCCGGGAGGTGGGGGGCGGCGGGGGCTCGCGATAGGCGCCCGCCGGTGCCCTCGGGAGGGTCGGTGGACGCGCTCGCGGTGCCGGTCGCGCTCGCGCTGCTGGTGTACCTCGTGGGGATGCTGGCGCTCGGCGTCTTCGTCCGCGAGCGGACGGCCGACGTGGAGGGCTACGTCGTGGCGGGTCGTCGCCTGGACCTTGGCCTGGCCACCCCCACGCTGCTCGCCACGTGGTTCGGCGCCGGCACGCTGCTGGCCGCCACCGACGCGGTCCGCGCCGAGGGCCTGCGCGCGGCGGCCCTCGATCCCTTCGGCGCCGGGCTCTGTCTCGTGCTCGCCGGGCTCTGGCTGGCCCGCCCGCTCTGGCGCATGCGGCTGCTCACGCTGCCCGACTTCTACGCCCGCACCTACGGCACGCGCGCCGAGGTGGCGGCCGCGGTGGTGATGGTGCCCGGCTACCTCGGCTGGATCGCAGCCCAGCTCGTCGCCCTCTCCACGGTGGTGGAGCTCTACCTCGGCCTGCCCCACGGCCTGGCCCTGCCCCTCGTGGCGGTCGCCGGGGTGGCCTACACGCTGGTGGGCGGCATGTGGGCGGTGACCCTGACCGATGCGGTGCAGATGGCGCTCGTCGTGGTGGGCGTGCTCGTGCTGGGCGCGGTCACCCTGGCGGAGCTCGGGGACGGGGGGATCGTGGCGGGCTGGACGCGGCTCGTGGCCGAGACCCCGGCGGCCAAGGCGCGGGTGCTCCCCGAGGCGGGGGAGGTGCTGCCGTGGCTGTCGCTCCTCGCGGCCGGCGCCCTGGGCAACCTGCCCGGCCAGGACCTCACGCAGCGCATCTTCGCGGCCCGCTCGGAGCGGGTGGCCCAGGTGGCCTGCCTGCTGGCCGGGGGCCTCTACCTGGCGATCGGCACGGTGCCGCTGGCCATCGGCCTCGCCGCGGACCTGCTGCTCCCCGAGGCGGTGACCGAGGCCATCCTCCCGGCGCTGGCCCACCACCTGCTGCACCCGGCCGTGGCCGTCGTCCTCGTGGTGACCGTGATCTCCGCCGTGCTCTCCACGCTCGACAGCGCCATCCTCGCGCCCGCCTCGGTGATCGCCCACAACCTCTGGGGACGGGGTGGGGGCGCCGAGCACGTGGCCCGCTACCGGTGGGCCGTGGGGGGCGTGGCCGCGGCCGCGCTGGGGCTGGCCTCGCTCGGCCAGTCGGCCTGGGACCTCCTGCAGACCGCCTACGAGGCCAGCCTCGTGGGGCTGCTGGTGCCGCTGCTCGGGGGCCTCTGGTGGCCCGGTCGGTCCGAGCGCGCCGCCCTGGCCGCGCTGGGTGCCGGCACCGGGGTGTGGGCCCTGCACCTCGCCGGCGGGTACGACACGCTCGCCGGGACCCCCGTGCCCATCGGCCTGGCGGGGCTGGGGTGCTCGGCGCTGGCCTTCCTGGTGGTGGGCCTGCGGGACGGGAGGCAGGCGTGAGTCGGACCCAGGTGCGCGCCCTGCTGCTCGCCCTCGCCGCCGTGGGCGCGCTGGTGGTGCTGGCGGGCGTCGCGCGCTCGCTCGGATGGCCGGTGGTCCACGACGCGGCGCTCATGCACTACCTGGGCTGGCGCATCGCCGAGGGCGATCGTCCGTGGGTCGACCTCGTGGACGTGAACCTGCCCGCCACGTGGCTGCTCCATGGCACCTGGCACCGCCTCTTCGGCGGCAGCGCGCTCGCCTGGCGACTGCTGGACGTGCTGGGCATGGCGGTGGGCGGGGCGGCGGCGGCCGCGTTGCTCCGTCCGCGGGGCACGGCGGCGGGCGCGCTGGCGGGGGTGCTGGTGGCGCTGGTGCACCTGGCGCGCGGGGCCCTCGCCGTGGGGCAGCGCGACTTCTTCGTGGGCGTGCTCGCGCTGGTCGCCGCGGCGGCCGTGGCCGGCTGGCTGGCGGACGGTCGGCGGACGTGGCTGCGCCTGGGGGGCGCGGGGCTCGCGCTGGGCTGGTGCGTGGCCACCAAGCCCACGGCGGTCTTCTTCCTGCTCGGTCTCGCCTGCGTGATCGGTGCCTTCGGCGGTCGCGAGCGCCCGCGGGGGCCTGCGCTGGCGGCACTGCTCGGCGGTGCGCTCCTCGTGGGGCTGGGCGTGCTCGCCTGGGTGGCGCAGCGGGGGGTGCTCTCGGAGGGGGTGGCCTTCTGGACCACCTACATGCCGCTGTACCGCCGCGTGGGCGCGCTCGACCTGGGCTCCCTGCTGCTGCGCCTGCGCGAGACGCCCGCCTTCGCGCTGCTGCCGCTCGGGCTGCTGCACCTGGGGGTGGGGTGGCGTGAGGATCGCGCGCGCACCGCGGTGATCGGCGTGGGCCTCGTCGCCGGGGCCCTGCACTTCGTCCTGCAGACCAAGGGCTACACCTACCACCTCGAGCCCTGGGCCTTCTTCTGCATCCCGGCGGGCCTGCTCGCGGCGGAGCGCGCCTGGGAGGGGGTGCCCTGGCGCACCGTGGGTCCGCTGACCGCCGCCGGGGCGGTGCTCTGCCTCGCCCTGACCAGCTGGGGCGTCGTGGCCGACGACGGCATCGACCGGGAGCAGCTCGCCGCCGCCGATGCGCTGGAGCAGCTGCTCCGGCCCGACGAGCGCGTGGTGGTGATGGACCTGGCCCAGGGCGGCGTGCAGGGGCTGTTCCAGGCCCGGCACGCGCAGGCCCTGCCCTGGGTCTACGACTGCTTCTTCTTCCACGACCTCGACGACCCGACCATCGTGGGCCTGCGCGAGGCCTTCGCGGCGGCCCTCGAGGCCGAGCCGCCCGACGTGATCGTGCTCTTCGACGCGGCCTGGCCCAGCGGCACCTGGCGTCGCATCGACACCTTCCCGGCCTTCAAGCGCTTCCTGCGCACCGGCTACGACCTGGACCTGGAGGCGCACGGCTTCCGGCTCTACCGACGCCGGGCCGGGGAGGATCCCGGCTAGCCGGCGTGGGTGCTCTCGAAGATGCGGTCGGCGCTGGCGGCGACGAAGCCCGGGTAGAGCGTGCCGTCGGCCTGCGGATGGCGCAGCGCGAACTCGTAGTAGCAGGTGGGCAGCAGGCGCTCGCCGTCGGCCAGCTCCACCGGCACGCGATCGGCCAGCGTGGAGCCCTGCTCCAGCAGCACCTCGGGCGTGCCCTTCACGCGACCGCCGCTCTCGTTGATCGCGAAGCCCAGGCGCTCGACGAAGGCGAGCACGGCCTCGATGCCGTGCAGCGCGGGCGAGAGGTGGTTCACCGACACGGTGAAGTGGTTGGCGTGGTAGCCGAGCGCGGCGAGCCAGGCGGCGTACTCGGATTCCTCGGCGGCCTGCGCCCAGGTGGCGTGGTCCACCGGCGCCCAGGGCCGGCCCGACCAGAGCACGGCCACGTCGTCGGCCGCATCGGCGGGGACCTGGGCCACCAGCTCGTCCACCAGGGCCTGCAGACCCGGTGAGCAGCGGTCGACCTCCAGCTCCGACAGGAAGACCTTCGGCGCGAGCGGGTCGGCGTGCACGTAGCCCCAGGCGCGCAGCTTCTTGCCCTCGAAGGCGTAGGGAGCGAGGCGCGTGTACCCGAGGCCCAGCAGGTGGGGCTCCAGGGCGTCGAGGCGCAGGGGGCCCCGATCGAAGGTGCGGAAGGCCACGTGGTCGTTGATCACCACCTCGCCGGCGTCCACCAGCGCGGCGCGGATGGTGGCGGCAGCGGGCGCGATCCGGGTGAAGTCCTGCCAGAGGGACTCGAAGACCTCTTCGCGCTGCATGCAGCCTCCTGGGGTGGCCGTACGCTATGCATGCGCGCGCGCGGTCGCCACGGGGAGGGCATGGGCGCAGGCGTCACCACTCCGAGGCTGCCGGGCGACCAGGCCGCCACCCTCCGGGAGCGCGTGCGGGACGGGCTCGCGAGGCCCACCACCGACGCCCTCGTCGTGCTGGCCGTGCTCGTGTCGGTGGTGCTGCTGGCCGTGGAGCTCACGCTCCCGCTCGACGATCCGCGACTGCCCGGCGTGGCGCTCGCGGGCGAGCTGCTCACCGGGCTCTTCGCGGTGGAGCTGCTGCTGCGCTTCTGGGTGGCGCCGCGGAAGCTGCGCTTCTTCGCCACGTGGTGGATCGACATCCTCGCGGTGCTGCCCTTCGCACGGCCGGCGCGCCTCTTCCGGCTGCTGCGCGTGCTGCGGCTGGTGCGGGCGGGCGTGCTGCTCGACCGCCGCCTGCGGTGGCATGCCGTGCGCGGTCGCGACGGGGCCCACCAGCTCGCGCTCATCGGGTCGCTGGCCACGGCGCTCGTGCTCGTGGCCACCTTCCTGCTGTCGAGCGTGGAACCCGGCGCCCTGCACGCCACCGACCGCGCGCTGTGGTTCGCGGTCTACATGCTGCTGTCGGGCGAGCCCATCGGTGGCGAGCCCACCACGGTGGGGGGGCGCTTCGTCACCCTCGGCCTGATGTTCGGCGGCCTGTCCTTCTTCGGCGTCTTCGTCGGCACCGTGTCGGCCTGGATGACCGCCCGCCTCTCCACGGAGCTCGGCATGACGGAGCACGATCTCGAGGACGTCTACGACCACGTGGTGGTCTGCGGCTGGAACCGCTCGGGACCCACCCTGGTGCGGGAGCTCTTCTCGCACCGCGACCCGTCCTCCACGGTGGTGCTCGTCACCGAGGGGGAGCGCCCCTCCGACCTGCCGGTGGACGTGCTCGACCCCCAGCGCTTCTTCCACCTGCAGGGCGACTGGACCCGCACCGACGTGCTCCGGCGTGCCCAGATCGCGGCGGCCCGGCAGGCGATCCTGCTCACCGACCACACGATCCACCGGTCCGATCAGGATCGCGACGCGCGCACCGTGCTGGCGGCGCTCACCATCGAGAAGATGGCGCCGCGCATCTACACGATCGCCGAGGTCACCTCCGAGGACACCGCCACCCACCTCGAGCACGCCCACATCGAGGAGGTGGTGGTGGGCGACTGGTATGCAGGCATGATCCTCGGCACCGCTGCACGCAACCCGGGCATCTCGCGTGTGCTCGACGAGGTCCTGAGCCACAGCCACGGCAACAGCTTCCACACGGTGCGCGTGCCCGCCGGCTGGGCGGGGCGTCCCGTCCACGCCGTGCGCGAGGAGCTGCAGTCGGCCCACGAGGCCACGCTCATCTCGCTGCACTCGGGCACCGAGAAGGTGGTGAACCCTCCGGGAGACCGCGTGATCCGCACGGGCGACCTGCTCGTCGTGCTCGGCGCCGCCGCGCCGCACCTGGGGCGCTAGCGCGTTGACCGCTCAGGTCGCGGGAGACGCCGCAGCGTGCCCCGACGGTCGCGAGGACCGTCGGGGCCGCCACCCTGGACCCGAAGGTCTTCGGGGGCACACGCCAGCCGGGCCACCAAGGGGGGGGAGGGGAGGACCTGGCTGACGCGACGCGGGCGGAGGCGGCCGACAGGGGGGGATCGCGGCCGCCTCTGGTTCCCATGTGACCCGTCTGTGTCGGCGAGGCCACGACCAGGTTCCGTCAGGATCGAACACCGTTCAGTCGTGGTGTCCGGCCGTTTCGCCCGCGATCATCCGCCGCGCGCGAGCTGCATCGCGACGTCCTCGATCAGGTCCTCCTGGCCGCCGACTGTGCGCAGCTCGCCCATGCGCACGAGGATGTCGCGAGAGCTGACGCCGTAGCGCTCGGCCGCGCGCTGCGCGAACAGCAGGAAGGAGCTGTAGACACCGGCGTACCCGAGGATGAGGGCATCGCGATCGATGCGGACGGGACGGTCCATGAGCGGGACCACCAGGTCCTCCGCGGCGTCCATCACCCGGTACAGGTCGATGCCGGTGCGCACGCCCATGCGCTGGAGCACCGCGCAGAGCACCTCGGTGGGGGTGTTGCCGGCGCCCGCGCCGAGCCCGGCCACCGAGCTGTCGATGCGGTCGACGCCCGCCTCCAGCGCCGCGAGGCTGTTCGCCACGCCCATGGCGAGGTTGTGGTGGCCATGGAAGCCGAGCTTCGTCTCGGGGCGGAGGGCGGCGCGCAGGGCCTGCACGCGCGCCGTCACGTCGGCGGGCAGCATGAAGCCCGCGCTGTCGGTGCAGTAGACCACCTCGGCGCCGAAGTCCTCGAGGATGCGGGCCTGCGCGGCGAGGTCCTCCGGCGGGATCATGTGGGCCATCATCAGGAACCCCACGGCCTCCACGCCGAGATCGCGGGCCATGCCGAGGTGCTGCCCGGCCACGTCGGCCTCGGTGCAGTGGGTGGCCACGCGCAGGCAGGCCACCCCGCAGTCCACGGCCTCCTTGAGCTCGTCGATGGTGCCGATGCCGGGGAGCGTGAGGGCCGAGATGCGCGCCTGGGTCATGCGGGGCACGACCGCGCGCAGGTAGTCGGCGTCCGACGCCGCGGGGAAGCCGTAGGTGACGGAAGCGCCACCGAGGCCGTCGCCGTGGGTGACCTCGAGGTAGGGCACCCCCGCCGCATCCAGGGCGGTGGCGATGCGCACCATCTCGTCGACGCTGATCTGGTGGCGCTTGGGGTGCATCCCGTCGCGCAGGGCCATCTCGTGGATGACGACGTCCCGCTGGGTCACGAGGCCCTCCCGCGCTGCGCGATGAGCTCGCCGGTGCGCAGGGCCGCGGCGGTCATGATGTCGAGGTTGCCCGCGTAGGGGGGCAGGTAGTCGCCGGCGCCGGCCACCTCGATCCACACGCTCACCCGGCGCTCGTCGAAGACCGGCCCGTTCTTGAGCGTGTAGCCGGGGACGTAGCGCTGCACCTCGGCCACCATGGCGTGCACCGAGGCGGTGATCGCGGCCTCGTCGGGCTCGTCCACGGTGAGGCAGTGGATGGTGTCGCGCATGATGATGGGCGGGTCGGCGGGGTTGATGATGATGATCGCCTTGCCGCGGGCGGCCCCGCCCACCTGCTCGATGCCGGCGCGCGTGGTGCGCGTGAACTCGTCGATGTTCGCGCGGGTGCCGGGTCCCACCGAACGCGAGCTCACGGTGGCCACGATCTCGCCGTAGGCCACGGGCTGCACCCGGCTCACGGCGGCCACCATCGGGATGGTGGCCTGCCCGCCGCACGTGACCATGTTCACGTTCGGCGCGTCGAGGTGCTGGTCGAGGTTCACCGGCGGGATGCAGTAGGGCCCGATGGCCGCGGGCGTCAGGTCGACCACGCGGACGCCCGCCTCGGCGAGCAGGGCGGCGTGGCGGTGGTGGACCTTGGCGCTCGTGGCGTCGAAGGCCACCGCCACGCCGTCGGCGGCGAGGTGGGGGAGCGCGGCCTCCAGACCCTCGTGGGTGGTGGACAGGCCCGCCTCCCGGGCGCGCCGCAGGCCGTCAGAGCTCTCCACCACGCCCACCATCCAGCGTGGCTCGAGCACGGGGGAGCGCAGCATCTTCGCGAGCAGGTCGGTGCCGATGTTGCCCGGGCCGAGGATGAGCGCGCCCACGCGCGCGCCGGGCCCGGCGTCGAGGGGGGTCACGTGAACTCCACGGTGAGGGTGCCCAGGGGGCCGAGGTCGGCGTGCATGCGATCCCCGGCCACCACGGGCTCGAGGGGCACGAGGCTGCCCGACAGGATGATCTCGCCCGCGCGCAGCGGGATGCCGTAGCGGCCGAGGGTGTTCGCCAGCCAGGCCACCGCCTCGAAGGGCGACCCCAGGGCCGCCGACCCCAGGCCCCGCGAGAGGAAGGCACCGTTCTTGTGGACCACCATCTCGACCGCGTCGAGGTCGAGGTCGCCGAGCGGGACCCCGTCGCCGAGCACGAACTGCCCGCTGGAGGCGTTGTCGGCCACGGTGTCCTGGATGCGGATGCGCCAGCCCTCGATGCGGCTGTCGACGATCTCGAAGCAGGGGTGGGCGGTGGCCACGGCCGCGCGGGCCTGGGCACGGGTGACCCCGGGACCCTGCAGGTCGTGGGCGAGCACGAAGGCGATCTCGCCCTCGGCGCGGGGCTGGATGAGCTCGGTGCTCACGGGCACCTGGCCGTGCCGGTGCATCGCGTCGGTGAGGTAGCCGAAGTCGGGCTCGAACACCCCGAGCATCTGCTGCACCGCCGGGCTCGTGACGCCGATCTTCTTGCCCACCAGGCGCTCGCCTCGGGCCTCGCGCAGCGCCAGGATGCGCCGGCTCACGTGGTAGGCGTCCTCCACGGTGACGTCGGGATCGCGCTCGGTGAGGGGGGCCACCGCGGTGCGGGCGAGGAGGGCCGCGTGGAGCTCGTCGCCCCAGGCCTCGCGCTGGCGGGCGTCAGCCATGGCGGAGGAAGTCCAGCAGGTAGCGGTCGAAGACGGCCTGGTGCTCCACCATCACCCAGTGGCCGCAGCGCCCGAGGAGCACCACCCGGCCGCGCGGCACCCGCTCGGCGATCGTGCGGGCGCCCGACACCGGGCAGAACTGGTCGTCCATGCCCCACAGCGTGAGCACGGGGCAGGTGATCTCGCCGAGGTGGTCGGCCTGGTTCGGCACCGCCAGGCTCTGGAAGACGTGCAGGGGCTGGGTGCGGGCCACCTCGTAGCGCAGGTCGATCACGTCGTGGGGCGTGAGCGCGCTGTCGAAGACCTGCTTGCCGAAGAGCAGGTGCATGCCCTCGCGGGTGAGGCCCTCGGGGCCGTAGAGGCAGCGGGCGAGCGAGCGGATGCCCTTCATGCCCATGTAGGTCTCGCGGTCCTCCAGGCCGCCCGGCGCCATGAGCACCAGGGCCTCCACGCGCTGCGCGTGGTGGCGCGCGAGCCAGATGGCCAGGGCGCCGCCCATGCTGTTGCCCACCAGCGTGACCTCGCGCACGCCGAGGGTGTCGAGGGCGGCGAGGAGCGCCGTGCCGATCACCTCCATCGTGTACGGCCGGTCGGTGGGCTTGTCGCTGCGACCCCAGCCCAGCAGGTCGGGGAGCAGGCAGCGGAAGCCGGCCGCGGCGAGCACCCGGGCGTTGGCGTCGAAGTTCGACCACCCGCTGGCACCGGGTCCGCTGCCGTGCAGGAAGACCACCACGCGGTCGCCCTGGCCCACGTCGTGCAGGTGCAGGCGCACGTCGCCCGCCTGGACGTACCGGCCCGTGGGCAGCGCCTCCTCGGAGATCGTGGCGGGCGCGTTCATGCCTTGGGCCTCGGGACGAAGAGCTGCGGCGGGTGGTGTCCCCAGGTGCTGATGGCGCCGTAGGTGGTGGGCGCCCACGTGGCGTCGTCCACCTCGCGTCCGCCGGTGCCCACCTCGAACTGGAAGCCCGAGGGCGTGCGCGCGTAGAAGCTGATCATCCCATCGTTCGGGTGGCGGCCGAGCGTCTGGTTCAGGCGCAGGCCGGCCCGCAGGGTGCGGTCGAGGGCCAGCCCCACCTCGTCCACCGACCGCACCTCCAGCATGAAGTGGTTGATGCGGTGCTTCTGGGGACCGCCGAAGGCCACCGAGTGGTGGCGGCGGTTCACGTGGAAGAAGGAGATGTCGACGTCGTGGCCGAAGTAGGTGGTGACGATGTGGTCCGACAGGCGGGCGCCGAGGAGCTCGGCGTAGAAGCGCACGCTCTCGTCCTTGTCGCGGGTGCTCAGCACGAGGTGGCCGAGGCCCAGCGCGTCGGCCACGAAGCCCCCCCGCACCACGGGGCTCGAGAAGGGCTCGGCGGCGCGGAGGTTGCCGGTGGTGAGCTCGGTGGGGATGCCGGCGGGGTCGGTGAGGGTGTAGCGGCGCGCCACGCCGCGCTCGGCCGGATCCGCCGCAGCGACGGCCACCCCGGCGGCCTCGAGGCGGGCGAGTGCGGCATCCAGCTCGTCGGGCTCGAGCTCCCAGGAGACGAAGGCCAGATCGTCGGCCGGGCCCTCCCGCAGGTCGATCCGCCAGGCGTGGTCGTCCATGCGCCAGCGACCCTCGCCCACGTCCTGCAGGCCGAGGACCTCGCCGAGCAGGCCTCGCCACGCCGCGAGGTCGGCGACCTCGAAGCCGAGCTGACCGAGCTGCACGCGACCTCCTAGAGGAAGTAGTCCTGGGTGGGCAGGCCGAGCTGCACCCGGCCGTAGTTGCGGCCGGAGGTCTCGGGGCGGTTCGCGTAGTGGGCGCGGGCCGCGTGCACGTCGACGAAGAAGCGGTGCATGGGGCTGTCGGTGAACAGCGCCCGGCCGCCGCACAGCTCGAAGAGGCCGTCCACCACCTCCACGGCCTTGGCCACGGCCTCGCTGGAGTGCCACCGCCAGGCCACCCGCTGGTCGAGGGGCGGACGCTCCCCGCGCTCGGCGTAGGCCATCATCTCGTCCATGTTCCGGTGCAGCACGAGCACCAGCTGATCCAGCGTGGACGCGGCGCGGGCCACGGCGAGCTGGGCGTCGGGGCTCTCCACGGCCCGGTTGCCGTCGCTGGCCCCCACCTTCACCGCCGTGACCTCCCGGTAGAAGTCGAGGGCGCCGCGGGCCATGCCCAGCGCGCCGGTGGACACCGAGCGCACGAAGATCTGGCCGAAGGGCAGCCGGTACAGGGGCGCCGGGTTCGAGGCATTCCCCGGGTTGTCGCACTTGAAGCCGTCGCTCATGCGGTGGGTGCGGTGCTCGGGGACGAAGGCGTCGTCCACCACCACGTCGTGGCTGCCGGTGCCCTTGAGCGCGAAGGTCTTCCAGGTGTCCTCGATCCGGTAGTCCGACTTCGGGATGAGGAAGGTGCGCATGTCGGGCGGGCCGCCGCTGGAGGGCACGAAGCCGCCGAGGAAGGCCCAGTCGCAGTGCTCGCAGCCCGACGAGAAGCTCCAGCGGCCGCTCACCCGGTAGCCGCCGTCCACCTTCTCCACCTTGCCGGTGGGGGCGTAGGACGAGCTGATGAGCGCCGTGGGGTCGTCGCCCCAGACCTCCTCCTGCGCCCTCGGGTCGAAGAGGGCGAGCTGCCAGGCGTGCACGGCCACCACGCCGTACACCCAGGCCGTGGACGGGCAGGTGGCGCCGAGCTCGATCACCAGGTCGAAGAAGGTGTTGGGGTGCACCTCGAGGCCGCCCCAGCGCGCCGGCTGAAGGGCCTTCCAGAGGCCGGCCCGGTGGAGGTCGGCGATGGTGGCCGCGGGGAGCCGGCGCGCGGCCTCGGCGGCCTCGGTGCGGGCGCGCAGCGTGGGCTTGAGGGCCTCGAGGTTGGCGAGGAGCTGGGCGCGGACGGCCTCGGGGGAGGCCTGGGGGTCGATGGCGTTCATGGGCGGAAGACCTCCAGCGCGTTCTCGCGCAGGAAGCGCGGCCAGACGTGGTCGCGGAAGGGGACCCGGGGCAGCTCCTCGAAGATCCGCTCCAGCGACAGGCCCATGGGCCAGTAGCCGGCGTACAGGATCTTGTGGGCGCCGCGGGTGTTGGCGTAGTCGACGATCGCCTGCGGGTAGTGCCGTGGGGCGAAGGCGCTCGTCATGTAGAAGAGGTTCTCGTACTTGAGCATCAGCTTCACGGCGAGGTCGGTCCACGGCTCCGCACCGTGCCGCATGACGAACTTCAGCTCGGGGAAGAACCAGCACACCGGGTCGATGCGCTCCACCTTCTGGGGGTCCATCGGGATGCGCGGACCGGGCACGCCCACGGTGCAGCAGAAGGGCAGGTCGAGATCCACGCAGGCCGCGTAGATCGGGTACCAGCGCGCGTCGTCGATGGGCACCTGCGGCATCGTGCCCGACGGGAAGGCGGTCACCGCCTTGATGCCCAGCTCCTCCTTCGCCTTGCGGATCGCCCGGACCTCGTCCATCCCGCGGTTGGGGTTGGCGTGCCAGGAGCCGAAGAAGCGGGTGGGGAAGCGCCGGATCGCCTCGACGCTCACCTCGTGCTGCACGCCGATCATCGCCTTGTCGATGCCGAAGGCGTCCATCTTCGCGACCGTGTAGGCCACGGGGTCGGCCGTGGGCTCCAGGTCGGGCACGTTCTTGAACATGTACTCGACGGGCATCTTCGCGTAGGTGCGGCTGGCCTCGTCGAGGAAGAGGGGCTGCATGAAGTCGTACCAGGCCCGGGTGTCGGTGCCCGGGACCTGGAGCATGCAGTCGATGACGCCGAGGGAGGCGGGAAAGGGCATGAAGTAGAACGTGTTCTAGTGGGCGGGCGTTCAGGGATACACGGGGGAGCGCTCCGGGGCAAGCGGGCGTGTGGGGAGACGGCCAGCGTGACGCGTCGACGGGGCGCCGGAGCACAGCGCACACCCTGCCCGCCGCGTGATCGACCGGATACGCCGCAGGGCGGCAGTCTGTCGGCCCGCGGTCCCTGCGGCGACACCCGGCCCCCTGGGGTGAGGATGCGGTCGGCGATGGCGGTCGTGCTCGGTCTGATGGCCGGGTGTGGGGACGGATCCGAGGTGGTCGAGACGCCCGAGATCCTCGAGGGGCAGGTGACGGCCGAGGGACTCCGGCTCGAAGGGGCCGAGGGCACGGGCTTCGGGGGCGTCGTGGTGGACGTGCCTGCCGACGCGCTGCCCGTGGGCACCACGGTGCGCGTGCGCGGCGTGCTGGAGCCCACCCCGCTCCCGGCCACGGCCGAGGCGATCGGCCCGCAGATCGCGGTGGAGCTCGGCGGCCTCACGCCGTCGACGCCCATCTCGGTGCAGGTGCCTGTCGACCACGGGCTGCGCGACGCCTTCCCCGAGGTGCCCGACGCCGACTGCAAGGTGTGGTCCTTCGACGGCAGCGCCTGGGCACGGGTGGAGCCCGTCGGCACCACGGCGCACGACGTCACCATCGAGATCACCGACGAGGCCACGGTGGCCACGGGCGTGGTGTTCGTGGTGTCACCGAACCGCTGCTTCACCTGCGACCTCCCCCGCGTGGACGACGGCTGCATCGACGGCGACAACGTCTGCCTGCGGCGCATCGACGACCTCACGGGCACGGTGCCCTCGGTCCTCGAGCACGCGGTGGTCGTGGACGGCCTGCACTTCCACTACCTGGTGAGTCCCTCCACCAACCGCCTGGGGGTGGTGGACTACGCCCTTCCCCTCGGCGGGCAGACCTCGAAGCAGACCACCTCCGCGCTGTTCTCCGCGTCGCCGGTGGGCACCATCCAGTCGCGCCACCCGCTCACCGTCGACCCCGACGGCAAGGTGTGGGCGTCCGTGGTGGGGGTCGGACACCTGAAGTTCGACGGGTCGCGCGCGCCCGCCTTCTTCACCACCGGCACCACGGCGCGCCCGGCGTCGGTGGTCATCGCGCCGGGCACCGGCGAGGTGATCCGGCCCTTCGTGCGCACGGAGCGCTACAACGACTTCGACGTGGCGAAGAAGACCAACGTCATCCGCACCGGCTCCCGCCTCTACATCGCGCAGGCGAACGGTCCGATCCTCACCACCACCGAGCCCTTCCTCGGCGCCGACGATGGCTTCGTGCTGGTAGGACGCCGCGACATCCCGTCGAAGGCCACCGGGCTGTCCGCCATGCCCTACGTCGCGGCCTCGCTCTACGGGGGCGGCATCACCGTGTCCGATGGGCGCGTGCGTGTCCCGCCCGTCATCGCGGCCACCTCCACCGGCTGGTCTCGCGTCACGGTCACCCGGCTGGCCTCCGTGGGGGCGGCCATCGGGTCTCGTGGCGTGCTGCGCTTCCCGCTGTCGGGCAGCATCCCCTCCACCGGCGTCCTCGGGGCGCGGCAGCTGGAGCCCTTCCTCGGCTCGAGCGTGGCCGTGCGCACC
>JACKEO010000025.1 GCA_020632955.1 Alphaproteobacteria bacterium | reverse complement strand
GCACGAGCGGCGTCCACGGCAGGGCCGCCACCGAGAGCAGCAGCAGGTACCCGAGCACGAACCCCGACCACCGCCGCAAGCGCACGACCTGCACCGCGGCCACCCCCATGGCGAGACCCCGCAGCGTCCACGCCGACGCCGCGAGCAGCACGCGCTCGGGCCCGAGCAGCGTCCAGGCGATCCAGGCGGTGCCGAGCTCGGCCACCGCCAGCACGGCGAGGGCGCCGGCGGCGAGCAGCAGCGGCAGCGGAGCGGTCATCGCTGCGCCTCCCAGCCTTCGACCCACGGCTCGAAGTCGACGAGGAGCTGCGAGGCCATCCAGGCGTGGCCCTCCGGCGTGGGGTGGCTGTCGCCCGGGATGCGCATGACGCGCCCCTCCTCGTACGGCTCGCTCTTCAGGCCCGCGAAGGTGATCCACGGATTGCCGTCCGCCATCGCCTGCACCCTCGCCGCGTAGGCCGTGAGCTGCCCGCCGCGCCCGAAGCTCCGGTCGTAGCTGTCGTACATGTAGACGAGGACCGGGAGCTGGCGGTCGCGGGCCTCCTCGTCCAGATCCTCCAGGGCGGCGTCGATGCTCACCCACTCGAAGAAGTCCGAGCGCCACACCTTGATGTGCATCAGCATCGCCGCGTACAGCACGTGCGGATCGAGGATGCTCGCCCCCAGGCGGAACCACCACGCGCGCGACACGCGGCGCTGCGCGTTCGTGTCGAGCACCTCCGCGTCGTTGGGCAGCAGCAGGCCCATCACCACCAGGTCGGTGCCGTAGGTGTCGTGCACGTAGGCGAGGGTGTCGACGTAGGAGTGGAGGCTGGCCCCCTGCTGGCCCAGGTTGCGGAAGCGGAACCGCCCGGGCGCCTGCGCGTCGAAGTGCTCCCGGAAGCGCCAGCAGAGCGTGGCCTCGTCGTCCACCGCCTGCCCGAACACGAAGGAGTCGCCGATCCACGTCACGGTGATCTCGCCGTCGCCTTCGCCCTCCTCGGGTCGACACCGGCGGTGGCCGTGGGCGTTCGCGTGCACGGTGCCCCGGTAGCCCTGCCGCTCGATCTCGAAGACGTGGTGCGCCGGGAAGGGCCAGTCGCCGTCGCTGCGGGGCGGCACGAACCCCATCGCGAAGTAGCCCGACCCGTGCCGGGCCCACGACAACGCCACCAGCAGGCCGATCGGCAGCAGCGCCGCGGGCACGGCGAGACGCCGGAGCCGACGCGCGCGGGCATCGACCGCCCCGTCCTGGAGCAGCCGCGCCACGATCGACGACGCCACCCCCGCCACGGCCAACCCGCCCACGATCTCCACCGAGAACAGCACGGGTCCGTCCCAGGGGCCCGGGTCGTAGTAGGTCATCTGGTTCGCGTGCAGCAGCAGCTGGAGCAGCCCGAGCACGGCCTCCCGCGCGCCCAGCGCGGCGGCCACGACGCTCCCCACCACGCCCAGCGCAGCGGGAACGGGAGAGGAGGCGGCGTCGCCCGGCGCGTCGGCCATCCGCGGAGTCCTCGGCAGCCCGCGGGGCCTAACGCGACGCGAGGGTCGCTCGGAGCGCGGTCGGCCTCGTCGCCCTGCGGTGGTGCCTCTGGCACGCTGCTTGTCTCTCCACGAGCCAGGAGGCGTGCATGGCCGGGCGTGCGGACGGGAGCAGCGACGGGGCCGACCCCGAGGTCGTGCGGATCCTGGCGAAGGCCAAGGGACGAGGCGGCAAGCTCGCGGCGGGCGTGCTGGCGGCCGTGCTGGGCCTCGTGGCGCTTGGGTGGGCCTTCTGGCCCCACACCGACGCCGCCGACGGGTGGGACACCGCACGCGCGGAGCGGGGCGACCTCGTCCAGCGGGTGACCGCGGTGGGCCCGATCGCCGCCCAGCACAGCGTGGAGGTGGGCAGCGAGCTGTCGGGGCGCGTGGCCGAGGTGCTGGTGGACGCGAACGCCGTGGTGGAGGCCGGCGCGGTGCTCGCCCGGCTCGACGACACCACGCCCCGGCAGGCGGTGGCCCAGGCCGAGGCCCAGCGCGCCCAGGCCGAGGCCCAGCGCCAGCAGGCCCGTGCGGCGCTGGCGCTGGCCCGCCACGAGCGGGAGCAGGCCGAGACCCTGGCGGCCGCGCGCGCGCTCGCCCCCGACGACGTGCGCACCGCCACGCTCCAGGAGCAGGCGCAGCGCGCGGCGGTGGCCGCGGCGGACGCGGCGGTGGCGTCGGCCGAGGCCACGCTGGCACGCGCCGAGGAGGAGCTGCGCAAGACGGAGATCCTGGCCCCCATCGACGGCGTGGTGGTGCGGCGCCTCGTCGATCCCGGGCAGATGGTGGTCTCGGCGCTGCAGTCGGTGCCGCTCTTCGAGATCGCCTCCGACCTCATGACGCTGGAGGCCGTGGTGTCGGTGGACGAGGCCGACGTGGCGCGGGTGACGGTCGGCCAGCCCGCCACCTTCACGGTCACCGCGTGGCCCGACCACGTCTTCTCGGCGGTGGTCACCTCGGTGGACCTGGCCCCCGAGCTCGACAAGCGGGTGGTGAGCTACGCGACCGAGCTCGAGGTGGACAACCGGGAGGGCCTGCTGCGTCCGGGGCTCACGGCCACGGCCGAGATCGAGGTGGGTCGCCTGTCGGACGCCGTGCTCGTGCCCGCCGAGGCGCTGCGTTTCGCGCCGCGCGAGGGGGGCTTCGGACCGCACGACCGTCCGCGCCATGCGGGGGGCGACGGCCCCACGGTGTGGCAGCTCGTCGACGGCGAGCTCGTCCCGGTGCCGGTGCGGGTGCTCGGCACCGACGGCGTGCGCGCCGCGGTGGACGGGGCCGTGATGCTGGACCGGCCCGTGGTGCTCGCGGGGCGGGGCACGTGAGCGACGAGCCCCTCCTCAGGCTGCGCGGCGTGGCCCGTCACTACGGCCACGGCGACTCGCTCGTGCGCGCGCTCGACGGCATCGACCTCGACGTGCCCCGGGGCGCCTTCCTGTCGTTCATGGGGCCGTCGGGATCGGGCAAGTCCACCGCGCTGAACACCCTGGGCTGCCTCGACGTGCCCACGGCGGGCTCCTACCGCTTCCGTGGGGTGGAGGTGACCACGCTGGGGCCCAAGGAGCGCGCCCTGCTCCGCCGGCACTGGATGGGCTTCGTGTTCCAGGGCTTCAACCTGCTGCCGCGGTCCACCGCGCTCGAGAACGTGGAGCTGCCGCTGGGCTACCGCGGACTGCCGGTGCGGGAGCGCCGCGAGCGGGCGCTCCAGGCGCTGGAGGACGTGGGCCTGGGCGGGCGGTCCCACCACCGTCCGGACGAGCTGTCGGGCGGCCAGCAGCAGCGCGTGGCCATCGCCCGGGCCCTCGTGGTGGCACCCGACCTCCTCCTGGCCGACGAGCCCACGGGCAACCTCGACACGGCCACCAGCCTGGAGGTGATGGAGCTGCTGACCCGGCTGCACGCCGACCGGGGGATCACCGTGGTGATGGTCACCCACGAGGACGACATGGCGGCCTTCGGCCAGCGCATCGTGCGCTTCCGCGACGGGCGCATCGAGGCCGACGAGGCGGTGGCTGGCGCCGGGGGGGCCGCATGAGGCTGTGGCTGGACGCCCTGCGGCTCGCGATCACCCAGCTCGCCCGCAACGCGAGCCGCACCGCGCTCACCTCGCTCGGGGTGCTCATCGGCGTGGCCGCCGTCATCGCGATGGTGGGCCTCGGCCAGGGGGCCACCGCCGCGATCGAGCAGGACCTGTCGAGCCTGGGCGTGAACCTGCTGTTCGTGGAGGCCGGGGTGCGGCGCGGTCCCCGTGCGAGCCTGCCGGCCGAGCCCCTCGACCTGGCCGACGCGGATGCCATCGGCCGTCAGGTGCGGCACGTGGAGGCCGTGGCGCCCGTGGTGGCCGCGGAGGCGCAGGCCGCCTTCGGCGGGCGCACCTGGGACACGGGCCTGCAGGGCACCACCGCCGCGTGGCTTGGCGTGCTCGGGCGCGAGCTGGCGGCGGGTCGGGTGTTCACCGACGCCGAGGACCGGGGGGGCGCGCCGGTGTGCGTGCTCGGACCCACGGTGGTGGAGGAGGTGCTCGGCACGGCCGATCCCCTCGGCGCCGAGCTGCGCCTGGGGGCGCTCACCTGCACCGTGATCGGCGTGCTCACGCCCGAGGGCGAGAACACCTTCGGCATGGATCAGGACGACCTGGTGCTGCTGCCCATCCGGGCCGTGCAGCGCCGGGTGGTGGGGTCGACGGCCGTGAGCCAGATCCTCGTGTCGGCCGACGACCCGGAGCACATGTCCGCCGTGGCCCGCGACGTGGACGCCCTCATGCGCCAGCGGCGGCACGTCACCAGCGACAGCGCGGTGGACTTCAGCGTGCGCGACACCCGCGAGCTCGCCGAGATGCTGGGCTCGATCACCACGGTGCTCACCACCTTCCTCGCGGCGGTGGCCGGCGTGAGCCTGCTCGTGGGCGGCATCGGCATCATGAACATCATGCTGGTGTCGGTGACCGAGCGCACCCGGGAGATCGGCATCCGCCTGGCGGTCGGCGCGCTGCCCTCCGACGTGCGCCTCCAGTTCCTCGTCGAGGCCGCCGTGCTGGCGGTCTTCGGCGGCGTGCTGGGGGTGATCGTGGGCATCGGGGGCACGGCGATCGGCGCCACCGTGCTCGAGGTCCCCGTGGTGGTGGACCCGCGGATCGTGCTGCTGTCGGTGGGCTTCTCGGCGATGGTGGGCGTGGTGTTCGGCTGGTGGCCGGCGTCACGCGCCGCGCGGATGGAGCCGATGGAGGCCCTGCGCCACCTGTGAGGCCTCACCCCACGCGCCGGGCGGCCGGCGGCGGCACCGGGGCCAGCAGCCGCTCCGGCGGCACCGGCGGCTCGGGCACCCGCGCCGCCATCCGTCGGGCCGCCACCCGGTCCGAGACCCACGGCACCACGAAGCGTGCGATCGCGGCGCTGAACACCAGCCCGACCCCCGTCCAGGCCGCCAGCGGGAGCACCGCCGCGGGCTCGAAGGCCGCTGCCGCCGCCAGCAGCCCCACGGCCGCCAGCACCTGGAGGGCGGTGGTGGTCCGCGTCGCCGCAGACCCGCGCCAGCCGCCGCGCAGGGCGCGCATGCCCAGCGCGAGCCCCAGCGAGCCGCCCACCAGCGGCATCAGCGCCACCACGGTCGCGGTCGTGTCGTCGGCCGGGAGCCCGTCGAGCTGCGCGCTGGTGACGAAGAGCAGCACGCCCACGGCGACCACCTGCACCACCGTGAGCAGCGCCATCGTGGCCACGGCACCCGAGCCGCCTGCCGACGTGAGGGCCGTGGTGATGCGGGCGTGGCGCTGGTTGAGCGCCGGCACGCACCCGGGCGGCAGCACCACAGGCGCACCGCGCGTCGCGGCCAGGGCCTGCACGATGGCGAGGTGGGCCTCCAGCACGCCGTCGGCGGGCAGGTCGTCCACGCGGCGCGACCAGTGGCTCCACGCCTCCAGATCCGCAGGGGCGGGCGTCGCGGCCTGGGTGCTCAGGCCGCCCATCGGCCAGGTGGAGCGCTCGGGCGGCGCCTGCCGCGGGTCGTGGTCGAGCCAGAAGTACTCGGGCCCCCCCGGACGCGAGGCCCAGACGGTGCGGACGATGGCACCGTCCCCCAGCACCGACCACAGCTCCAGCGTGTCGACCAGGTGGCGGCGCTCCACCTCGGCCAGCACCGTGCCGTCGGCCGACCGCCAGAGGGGCACGTGCAGCACCACGGTGTCGTGGAAGTCCGACGGCGACCGGATCAACGGGAGCGTCAGCACGAGCGCGCCCACCTCGGCGAAGCCGGCGGCGCCGAGGTGGCCCTCCAGGAGGGGGGAGCGGAGCAGCTCGCCCTCGACCGAGGGGAGGGCGTCCAGGGGAAGCACCTCGTCCGTCATCGCGTGCCTCCGGTGGGGCGCAGGGTGTCGCCCCCCCGATGCGCCCTACTCCACCGTGAGGCGGTAGCGCACCGTGACCTCGACCGTGTCGGTCACGAGGCGCGCGTACGGAGGCTGGCCGTCCCCGCGGGATCCATTCGTCCCGACGGGGACCGCCGACAGGTGCAGCCGGATCGCGTCGGTGCCGACGAGCATGCGCTCGGGTCCGCGCTCCAGGGCCAGCTCGGCGCACGCGGAACCGGGCAGCGGGCCGTCGCGCACCAGCGTCCAGCACAGGGGCTGCGGCGCGTCGGCGGGCGCGTCGTGGGCCGCGACATCCCGCCACCGTCCGTCGAGCCAGGCGCGCAGCCGCACGCCGCCCTCGGGCACCGATCCCTGCAGCCCGTCGCCGCCCGCCGACCAGGCCACGTCGATCCGCCGGATGTCGGACCCAGGCACGCGCGCGGACGACCAGTCCACGTCGAGCCGCTGCTCGGGCCTGCCGTCCGGGTCGCTGTCGAGGACCCAGGCGTCCTCCACCAGGGAGCCGTCGTACCCGCCCGCCACCACCACGGCCTGGCGGGCCTCGTCCCACACGGCCATCGCGCCCTGGCGCGGGGTGGGTCCGTCGGTGGGGATGTCGTCCACCACGCGCCAGGCCGTGCCGTCGAAGGCCACAAAGGAGCGCGCCACCCCGTCCACGACGCCGACGGCGCAGAAGCCGACCACCTCCTCGTTCGCGGTGTCCCAGTAGGTGCCCCACCGCCACCTCCGGACCGGGAAGGGTGCTGTGGTCAACGCCGTCCAGGCGCTCCCGTTCCACACCCAGGTGTCGGACGTGGTCTCCCCCGAAGGGAGCCCGTTGACGAAGCCCGAGGCGAGCACCACCTGCTGCCGCGCCAGATCCGTGCCGAACACGGGCTCCTCGCGGGCCGGCGGGTTCGTGCCCGACGGCGTCACGTTCGTCCAGCTGGTCCCCGTCCACAGCCAGGTGTCGGCCAGCGTGCGCTGCGAGGTGTCCTTGCCCCCGAAGAGCAGCACGCCCTGGCGCACCGGGTCCCAGGTCATCACGTGGTTCGAGCGCCTCCCGGGGCCGACGTCCTCGGCGGTGCGCCGCGTCCAGGTGGTGCCGTCCCACGTCCAGGTGCCGCCGTAGCGCTGGGTGGTGGGCTCCCCCTCCACCGCCTTGCCACCGTGCAGCACCACGACCTTCCGCACCGGGTCGTAGGCCATCGCGTGGCTGAACCGCGGCTCCGGCCAGCTCGTCCCCAGGGCGCCGGATGCCGGGTGGTCCGACCAGGTGGCGCCGTCGAAGGTCCACGTGGTGGCGTTGCTGCCGTGGCCCCCGAACAGCACCGCCTCCTCGCGCGCGGCATCCCAGGCGCCCGCGGTGGGCCAGCGGGTCCCGAGGTCGCCGGCGGAGGGCTCGACGGGTTCCCAGGTGGACCCGTCCCACGCCCACATGTCGCCGAGCCAGGTCCCCCCGCCCTGGCGCCCGCCGAAGAACACGGGCTGGCGCCGGACCGGGTCATAGGCCAGCGCCACCTCCAACCGGGACGGAGGCGAGGTCGCGGGGGTGCGCCGCGTCCACGTGCCCTCCTCGAGCACCCAGGTGTCGGCGAGCCGCTGGTCGCTGGGACCCCAGCCCCCGAAGAGGAGGAGCTCCTCGCGGTCCTCGTCCCACACCATGCCCGGCAGGCGGCGCGCCGAGGGCGCCGTGGCGACCTCCACCGGGGACCAGGCCTCGCCGTCCCACGCCCACGTGTCGCCGAAGGGCGTGCCCGCGATCAGGCCGCCGAACAGGATCACGCGCTCCGTCCGGCCGTCCCACGCCATCGTCGCGCTCCCGCGCGGAGACGGTGCGTCGACGGTCGCGTGCGCCTCCCAGGCCACCCCGTCCCAGGTCCAGGTCTCGTCCAGCATGCCGGAGGCGTCCGCGCCGCCGAACATCACCACCCGACGCCGCACGGGATCCCAGGCCATCGCCGCACCCTGACGCGCCGACGGGCGGTCGCCCTGGACGCCCACACGCACCCACTGGCGACCCTCCCAGGCCCACAGGGCGTCGGTGTCGAGCCGCCCGCTGAACAGGATCACCTGCTGGCGCTGCCCGTCCCAGGCCATGGAGCTCGGGCTCATCGGCGCGGGGCCCGAGAGCCCCTGCGCCACCTCGAACCACCGCGCGCCGTCCCAGGTGAAGGTGTCGTCGGTGGTGGCGAACCCGCCGGCTCCTCCCTGGCCGCCGAACAGCACGAGCTCCTGCCGCGCCACGTCGGCGACGAGCCCGAGGGTGGCCCGCGCGGTGGGGACGTCGGCCGAGGGCCCGACCTCGCGCCACCGCGCCTGACCCGCGTGCTCGATCCGCGGTCCCACGGTGGCGGCGTCCACGGCACGCGCCACCTCGTCCATCGCCGGCAGGCCCTGGCTGGCGGCGGTCGCCGCCCGGAGCACGTGCGGGTTGCTCGCGGGGCGCCCTGCGACCCGACCGCCGAGGCCCGCCACCCACACGCCGTCGCGCACGGGGGCGCGCGGCGAGACGTTGCCGGCCTCGTCCACCGTGGTCACGCCCACGTCCACCACGTCGGCGGGCAGCTCGATCGGGGCGAAGGAGCCGTCGGCCTCGGCCTGCACGATGCCGAGGACCTGCCCCTCCACGCGCGCCTGCACGAAGTGGTCCGCGGGCACGGCACCGGCGGAGCCCTCCACCCAGAAGGCCGGTGCGCCCCCGGTCGCGATCGCCCCCCACGGCACCCGGTGGACGGTGATCCGCCCGGCGGTCTGCGTGTCGGGGGGTGCAGGCGCGTCGCCGTCCACCCGCATCCCCACCCCGAGCGGCAGTGCCGTGCTCTCGTTGCCGAGCCGGTCGGCCAGCACCACCGAGAAGGCCACCTCGGTGGAGAGGCCCGCCGGGATGGCGTCGACGTGCCAGGCCACCGTGCGCTCGCCGCGCAGCTCCCGGCGGAAGGTCAGGGCCTCCCCGCCCTGCGCGATGAGCGTGGGGTCGGCGCCGAGCACCTCGGTGGACGTGACCTCCAGCACGCCCGAGACCGGGCCCCCGGTCACCGGATCGTGCGCGGAGAAGGCCACCAGGTCCAGATCCGCCGAGGCCGGGGCGAAGGCGGGCGACCGCCGCAGCACCGCCGTGGCCACCTGGGGCGGGGTGGTGTCGAAGCGCACCACGCGCGACCGCTGGACCTGGAGCGGGTTCCCCGCCACGTCGAAGAGGCGCGCGTCGAGGTCCTTCGGCCCGTCGCCCACACCCGCCGCCAGGGTCGTCGACCAGGTGGTCGGCGCGTCGGGCGTCGGCGCCAGCACCAGGCCCGACAACGACACCACGCTGCGGGCGCGGTCCACCTCGCCCACCAGCGGCAGCGTCACCGACACCACGCTGCCCACCGTGGCGGTGAGCAGGTCGTCGATCTCCATCCCGTCGGTGGCCGTGACCAGCGGCTCGCCGTCCAGCACCAGCCCGACGCCGTACCAGGTGCCGGTGAGCGAGGCGGGATCGCAGAGGCCGTCGCCCTGCGCGGGATTGCCCGCCAGATCGGCCCCCTCGACCGTGAGCACGTAGGCCTCGACGTCGACGCCCACGGGCCCGGTGATCCCGTACCGGAAGGAGGTCTCCCCCACCTCCAGCGTCTCGACGACCACGCCCGGCGTGGTGGACGACACCGTGGGCGCGCCGCCCTGCAGCGCCTCGCTCGTCACCACCTCCAGCGTGACCTCCGAGGTGGCGGCCGCCACCCGGGGCGCGAGGATGCAGCTCGCCACGGGCGGCGTGAAGTCGAAGACCATCAGCTCCAGGGAGGCGTCGGTCACCGACCGCCGGCCATCCGACAGCTCGCCCCGCAGGCGCACCCCTCCCTCCGCCTCCGAGCCGTCCAGGGTGGCGGAGCACCGGTAGGTCGGCACGTCGGGCCCCTCCTCGACGCAGGCGAGCGCACGCCCTCCGAGCGTCAGCTCGCTGGCGGCCAGGTCGAGGCGGTTCCGGGTCTGGACCACCACCACCACCTCGGTGCCAGCACGGGCGCGCACGACGCCGTCGGGACCCGGGGCCGGCGACACCACCACCGGGTCCCCGACGAGCGTCGGGTCCGGGACCGACTGATCCACGCCGAGCAGGCAGCCGGGGAGCGCGAGGAGGAGACAGCACAGGGAGCGGGCGGGGCGCATGGGCGTCGGGGGCGCGAGGCGCGGCATGGTAGGCGATGCGGCGCGCCCGTGGGAAGTCCGGGCTCACCCCCGCGACGGCCACCGCCACGCGGGCACCTCGAGCGCGTGGGCGCCCATCACCTCGGTCTGCCCGAACTCCTTCATCAGCTCGAAGCCCACGTGGCCCGGCTGGTCGGCCAGGGCCTCGGCCAGCGCCCGCGCGTGCGTGACCACCCACACCTGGCTGCGCGACGCCACGCGGCCCACCAGCCGCGCCAGCGCCGGGAGCAGGTCGGGATGCAGGCTGGTCTCGGGCTCGTTGAGCACCAGCAGCGCCGGCGGACGCGGGGTGAGCAGCGCCGCGATCCACATGAGGTAGCGCAGCGTGCCGTCCGACAGCTCCGCCGCCCGCAGGGGCCGGAGCAGGCCGTGCTGGACCATCTCCACCTCGAACCACCCGTCGCGGGCCACCACCTCCACGCGGCCGCCCGGGAAGGCGTCCGACACGGCCTCGTGCAGCGCCTCGACGTCGCCGATCTCCACGATGGTCTGCAGCGCCGCGGCGAGGTCGCCGCCGTCGTGGCTCAGCGCCGTGGTGCGCGTGCCCACCTGCGCGCGGCGCGCGGGCGATCCGGCGTCCGAGCGGAAGTGGTCGTAGAAGCGCCACGACCGCACCGTCTCGCGCAGCAGCGAGACCTCCGGCACCCGCACGGGGTCGGCCACCTCGGTGAACAGGCTGCGGAAGCCGTCGAGATCGGACCGGAACACGTCGAGGCCGTGGTCCCCGCGCACGCTCACCACGTGGTTGCGGCGGTCGACGAGCACCCCCGCGGGGTGGAAGGTGCCGCCCGCCCAGATGGACTCCCGCTTGATCTCCGGGTCGAGCTGGAAGGCGCTGGGCGGCCGCTGGGGCGGTGGAAGCCCCAGGTCCACGGCGTAGCTGAGCTCGTCGGTGGAGAAGCCGAGCTGCAGGCGCACGGGCCCCTTGCGCGGACCGCCCTGCACCGGGTGCTCTCCGCTCAGCATCGCCCGTGACAGGGTCTCGGGTCCCGCCCACAGCGTGGAGGCCAGGCCCCCCTCCCGGGCGAGCGACCCCACCACGTCACCATGGGCCGCGTCCGCGAGCAGGCGCAGCGCGCGGTACAGGCTCGACTTGCCCGTGCCGTTCGCACCCGTGACCACGTTCAGGCGCCCGAGCGGCAGCACCAGGTCGCGGAGCGACCGGTAGTTCGCGATGGCCAGGGTGGTCAGCACGGCGTGCGCCGGACGGGTTGCACGTGGGTCCCCTCCCGCGGCGACGTAGCACTCGGGCCCTGTCGCGTCGGCGGGCGCACGGTACACTCCCGCCCCGTGTCCGCGGAGGACCCCCCGATGACCCGCGCCCTGCTGCTCCTCGCCATCCTGCCCCTGGCCGCCCACGCCGCGCCGCCCTCCCACGCCCGTGCCGGCGGCATGGCCGTCTGCGAGGTGGAGCGCGCCACCTGCCTGGACGAGCTCGCCACCTGCGACAGCGAGCTCGACGCGCTCGTCGCCCGCTGGGACGAGCTCCTCGACGAGGCCATCGCGCTTCTCGAGTGCCACGGTCCGGTGGTGGGCCCCGAGGGCGGGCGTGCCTCCTCCGACGACGGCCTGGCCTTCGTGTCGGTGCCTCCGGGCGCGGTGACGAAGCAGACCGCGCTCACGGTCGAGCGGGTGGAGCGCCCCCCGGTGACCCACGCCGCGCTCTCGGGCGTCTACGACTTCGGGCCCGACGGGCAGGTCTTCCAGGCCCCGGCCACGGTGTGCCTCGACGTGGGCGGCAAGGACGCCTCCGACGCCTGCCTGGGCTTCCTCGACGAGTCCACCGATCCGCCTGCCTGGACCTGCGAGGACCCTTGCCTGGAGAAGGCGGGCGACAAGGTGTGCGGCACCACCTCCCACTTCACCAGCTTCGCCGTGCTGCTCGGCGGCGGCGGCGGCGGCACCTGCAAGGACGAGGACGACGGCGCGCTGTCGTGGAAGGTGGGCGGCGTCGTGCGGTCGGCCGACGCGGCGGCCCTCGTGTCGATCCCGCCGCTGGCGCTGCCGAAGGACCTGGTGGTGCGGGTGGATCCCGTGGCGCGTCCGGTGGTCGACACCCCTCGCCTGTCGGGGGTGTACGAGTTCGGTCCGCACGGTCTGACCTTCGCCCACCCGGCCACCGTGTGCCTGCAGGGCAAGCGGAGCGACGAGCCCGCCTGCCTCGGCTACCTCGACGCGTCGGTGTCGCCGCCGGTGTGGCGCTGCGAGGACCCGTGCCTCGACGCCACCGACGACGGTCTGTACTGCGGCACCACCTCGCACTTCACCAACTTCGCGATCCTGCTGGGCGGCGCCGACCCGGACACGTGCAAGGACGGCGGCAGGTAGGCGGTCGCCGGGCGCCCGCCACGGCCACCCGGCCCCCCGGGCGGGGGAGTCCTCCGCCACATCCCGCGTGCTAGCGTCGCGAGGTCCGTCCAGGGGGGACCCGTGCCGCCACGCGATCTGTTCTACAAGGACCGGGACGTCCGCACGCCCGTGTCCACCGGCCTCGGCCTGCGCGCCGGCGCCGCCGTGGTCGACCTCACGCCGCCCTTGGGCGAGCCTCGCTCCGGCTGGGCCGTGCGCAGCCAGATGCGCGGGCACCACGGGCGCCTGCGGGCCCACGTGCTGGTGCTCGACGACGGGCACGGCACCCGGGTGGCCCTGATCGCCGCCGACCTGCACGGCGGGCTGCGCGCGCTGACCGAGGAGGTGGCCACGCGCGTGCGGAAGACCACCGGCATCGACGTGGGCCGCCTCTGGCTCACCGGCAGCCACACCCACAGCGGCCCCGGCTGCATGTACGGCGCCACCTTCTACGACACGAACACCACCGACGTGCTCAGCGTGGGCCCCCGCATCAAGGGGTTGTACGGGCCCCTGCTGCGTCGCACTGCAGCCCAGCTCGCCGACGGGATCACCATGGCCTGCGCGCGCCTGGAGCCGGCGCACGTCGGGGTGGGCAGCGCCGCCTGCTGGAGCATCTCGCGCAACCGCAGCCTGCCGGCCGCCCAGCAGAACGCGCGGGACCTCGGCAAGGCGGCACCGCACCAGGGTGCGTGCGTGCAGGCCCTCCAGGCCTTCACCGGCGAGGTCGTGCCCGCCCTGCCCGACGACCGGCAGCTCCTCGATCCGCGCGTGCAGGTGGTGTGGGCGCGCACCCCGTCGGGCACGCCGATCGGCGGCTGGGCCACCTTCGGGATGCACGCCGCGATGCTCCCGGCGAAGGTGGACCTCTGCTCGCCCGACCTGCTGGGTGTGGCGGCCGAACGCGCCCGTGACGCCCTCGTCGATCTCGGTCCCCGCGTGCCCCTGGGGGTGTGCGCCGGATCGGAGGGCGACGTGGACCCCGCCCCCCCCGGCGTGGACTTCGCCGACGTGGTGGACCTCCGCGAACGGGCGCGGGAGCCCGGTCTCGGCGGCCCGAGCGCCGAGCTGGAGACGGTGCTCGGCTGGCTGGACGACCTGGGCACCGCCCTCGGCAGGGGCCTCGAGACGGCCTGCCGCGCCGCCCACGCCAGCGCGCGGGCCGACCTGCGCCTCACCGCGGTCTACACGGAGCACAGCGTGCACACCACGGGCGGCACCGGACGGCCGCTCGCCGCGCGGGCCCGCATCGGGAACCCCACGATGGGCGGGTCGGAGCTGGGTCGCGGTCCCCAGCTGCCCACGAACCACGAGGGCTTCGCCGTGCCCGGCCGCAAGATGTCGGACTACGTCCGGGGCAGCACCAGGCCGGCGCAGTGGCCCAAGGCGAACGCCGGGGTGAGCGCCACCAACCCCGCCCTCGACGTGCTGGCGCCCACCATCCCGCTGCGCACGCTCACGGTGGGCGACCACGTGGTGGTGGGGCTGCCCGGGGAGTGTACCACCTTCTTCAAGCGCGCGATCGCCCGCGCCGCCCTGCCCGCCGCCCCGTCGAAGGTGGTCGTGGCCAGCCTCTGCGGCGACTACCTGCACTACCTCACCACCGAGCCCGAGTACTGGGCCCAGCACTACGAGGGCTCCTCCACGGTGTGGGGGCGCAACACCGAGCACTGGCTCACCACCTGGGTGGGCCAGATGGTGACGAAGGGCCAGGACGTGCTGGCCGGCAAGCTCACCCTGCGCACCCAGGAGCGGAAGAACGTGCTGGCCCTGCCCGGCCCGCGCCGGCCCGGCACCACCCGCGGACGCCGCCCGGCCCTGCAGGTGCACCTCGACGGCCTGGACCACGTGTTCACGGTGTCGTGGAACGGCTGGCTGCCCGCCACGGCCACCCGCCTCACCGACCACCAGGGCCCGGCCTGGGTGACCATCCTCCACGACGACGGGAGCGGACCGAAGCCGCTGCAGGTGGCGGGCGCCGCCCTCAGCGACGCAGAGCGCAACGGCCTCCTCTGGCAGGCCGAGGCGCCGGGCGTGCCCGACGCGGAGGGCCCGGTGGGGTGGCGGTGGCGGGTGCGCGTGCGCAGCGCCGCGCTGCCGACGGGCGGCCGCGTCCTGGCGCGGGTGAGCGCGCCTGCGGGCGCCGGTCCGGGCGATGGCGTGTCGCCCGACACCCCCCCGGTGGCGCTGCCCTGATCGCGGTCGCAGCCCCGACACCTTCCCGTCACGCGCCGACCGTGCGATGAAGGGGTGTGCAACCCGCGCGCCTCCTCGCTCCCCTGCTGCTCCTCGTCCCCGCTGCCTGCCGCGACGTCGCGTGCACGGGCGGTGCCGACGGGTGCGTGATCCCCAGCCCGTGCGAGGCGCTGGCCTACACCTGCGACGCCGGCAGCACCGAGGTCCGCGTCCTCACCGACCCGTCGGAGGTGCCCGGCGGGCCTGCCGCCCTCGGCGCGCCCGGCGACGTCCTGCTCGCCAACGACCGCATCGTGGCGGTCATCGACGCGCTCGACCACCCCCACTACCTGGCCACCACCGGCGGCGGCCTGCTCGACCTGTCGGTGCGCGGCGGCAGCCCCGACACCCTGCGGCAGATCACCCAGACCGTGGGCCTGCTGCCCGACGACGTGGCCCGCTACACCCACCTCGAGATCGTCGAGGACGGGCCGGTGAAGGCCGTCATCGTCTCGGGCGAGCTCGACGGCCGCCCCGGCATGCGCATCGCCACGCGCTACGAGATCCGGCCCTGCGAGCCCGGCCTGCGCATCCGCACCGAGCTCTTCCACGGCGGCACCGACGTGCTCACCGTGCTGTTGTCGGACGGCTGGTACCACGGCGACCGCGGCCAGTTCCCCTTCACGCCCGTGCCCGGCCGCGGCTTCGACCAGCCCTCCTTCGGCCTCACGAACGTGAGCGCGGTGCTGGTCGACACGCCCTTCCTGGTCACCGGCGGCTTCCCCGCCCCCGGCAGCGCCTATGGCTCGGTGGCCTGCAACCGGCCCGACCAGGACGGCTTCCACTCCATCGTCGTGAGCGCCGTGGGCGCCCCCACGCGTGTGCTCGCGCCCGGCGACTGGGAGGTCTACGAGCGCTTCCTCGTGGTGGGCGGCGGACCCGACGTGGCCAGCGTGGCCGACGAGGCGCTGGAGGCCCGTCGTCAGCTCTTCGACGAGCCCTGGGTCACGCTCTCGGGCACGCTGCAGGACGCGTCGGGCACGCCCACCTTCGGCTGGCCGGCCCGCGCGCTGCTGCAGATCGCCGAGGGGGCGGAAGGCGCCGACCCGTCGGAGCGCACGCCGTGGACCGAGGTGGTGCCCGAGGCCGACGGCAGCTGGTCGGCGCGCGTGCCCGCGGGCCGCACCTACACGCTGGAGGTCCAGGCCTTCGGGCTGCCCGTGGCGAGCGTCCAGGTCGAGGCCGGCCAGGCCGACGTGGCGGTGCCCGCCCTCGACGTGCCGGCGGTGGGGCGCCTGCGGCTCACGTCCCCCCGGGGCGAGGACGTGCTGCTCTTCGTGCGCCCCCGCGACGAGGTGGAGCGCGACGCCCTGGAGGCCCGCTTCCTCGGCGGCGCCGAGACCTGCGCCCCCCTGCTCGGCCACCCGCACGGCCCCTCGCCCGCCTGCGATCGCGTCCTCGTGGACGGCAGCGCCCCCACCGAGGTCCTCGTGCCGGCCGGCACCTACGACCTGTTCGCGGTGCGCGGCCCCTTCTCGGGCCTCTTCGAGCAGCTCGACGTGCGCCTCGACGCCGGTCAATCGGTCGACGTGGCGGTCGAGGTCCCCCCGGGCGACGCGATCCTGCCCGACGGCTGGCTGTCGGCCGACTTCCACGTGCACGGCATGTCCAGCTTCGACAGCGCCTTCCCCGCGCTGGATCAGCGCATGGCCCTGCGCGCGGCCGATCTCGATGTGGTGGCGAGCACCGAGCACGACGTGGTGGCCAACCCCGCCTTCTACGACGGCGGCCCCGTCTTCCTCACGGGCACCGAGGCCACGGGCCACATCCTCTTCGACCTGTACGCCGACGCCGCCTTCCCCAAGGTCTTCGGCCACTGGAACCTCTTCCCGCTGCCCTACGACCCCCGCGGCCCCTGGCGCGGCGCTCCCTGGGACGAGCTGGTGCAGCCCGGCCAGCTCTTCGACCGCGCCGAGGCCGCCCGCTGGGACCCGTCCACGGGCATCGCCCAGCTCAACCACCCCTGGGGCGGCTTCGCCTTCGGCCGCGACTACGCCTGGGGGGAGGCCATCGGCCTCGACCTCACCAAGCCGCTGCCGCCCACCTACGACGGCTCCGGGCAGTCCCTCTTCCTGCACCGCCCCGAGGGCGCCCGGCACGGCAACGCCGACTACCACGTGCAGGAGGTGATGAACGGCTCGTCCAACCACCTCTACCAGCAGTACCGTGCCATCTGGTTCTACCTGCTGCAGCAGGGGCTGGCGCGCGGGGGCACGGCCAACAGCGACACCCACTCGCTCACCGAGAACGTGGTGGGCTTCCCCCGCACGCTCGTGCGGGCGGGCGCTCCGTACGCCGAGCCCGCCTTCCTCGCCGCGGTGCGCGACGGCCGGATGATCGGCACGAACGGGCCGGTGATCGAGGCCACGCTCGAGTCCGGCGGCCAGGCGCTCGAGCCGAGCCTCACGCCCGTGGCGCCCGCCGCCGACGCCGTGCTCCACGTGAAGGTGCAGGCCCTGGCGTGGGTGCCGGTGGCGGAGGTGCGCATCGTGGTGGGGGGGCGCGTGGTGCGCACCCTGTCCGACCTTCCGCAGCCCACGGGCCTGCCCTCCACGGCCGTGCACCCCTACCTCGACGTGAAGCTGCCCCTGGCCGACCTGCTGCTGGGCGCGGGCGACACCTGGATCGTGGTGGAGGCGGGCACGCCGCTCGTGCCGCTGGGCGACCTGGACTGCAATGGCGTGCCCGACACCGGCGACACCAACGGCGACGGGAAGGTGGACTGGCGCGACGTCGACGGCCTGGAGGAGGAGCCCGAGGGCGACTGCCTCGAGGACGTCGGACCCCTGGTGGAGCCCACGCCGCCCGCCCGCGGCGAGCCCGGCCACGCCTTCTCGGTGGTGGTGCCCGGCGGCCTGCCGAGCGCCTTCACCAACCCCTTCCTGCTCGACCGCGACGGCGGCGGGTGGGCCCCGTGATCGCCCTGCTGCTGGCCTGGGGCACGGCGGCGTGGGCGGGGCCCTGCGCCGAGGCCGGCGACGGCTTCGTGGTGGGGCCGGCCACGGCGGGCCTGGCGAGCGGGGGCCTCGGCATGCCGCGCCGCACCTGCCCGCGCACCGAGGTGGGGGCCACGGTCTTCGGCGACCTCACCGCCGACACCGCCAACTTCTACGGCTACGTCACCGGCGGCCTCGCGCTCGACGGCAGCTGGGCCGCCCACCCCGAGGTGGAGATCACGGGCCGCCTCGACGCCGTGCGCCTCGATCTGGGCATCGCCTCGCTGTCGTCCACCACCCTGGGCCTCGGCGACCTGTCGCTGGGCGTGGCCTGGGGGCGCGACCTCGACGACGTGGTGGCGGTGGGCGTGCGCACGGCGCTCGTGGTGCCCACGGCCACGCCGCTCTACCAGCAGGGCCGCCCCTTCGGCCTCGACCTCTGGGTCACCAGCGTGCAGCAGGTCCACCCGATGGTGCGCGTGCACGAGGGCGTGGGCGGGCAGCTCACCGCGTCGGCAGGCGGCCCGGCCGATCCCCACGCCGGCGTCACGGTCGATGCGGGCGTGGAGGTGCGGCCGGTCACGGTCTTCGGCCTCGCGGTGGACGTCGACGCCTCCCTGCTGCGCACCGCCACCCTCGACCACCTGGCGGTCTCGCCCGCGCTCCGCTTCGGCGACGGGCGGCGCTTCGGCTTCGACCTGGGCGTGCGCCTGCCCCTGCTGGGCGCCGAGCGCTCCCTCCTCGCGCTGCAGCTCCGCTTCGTCGCCCGCCTGGGCCCGGTCGAGGCCCGCAGGTAGACGGGAACGCTACGCGCCGGCGAGCCCCTCGAGGGGCCCGGTGGCGTCGGCGAAGCCCTCGCTCTGCACGCCCACCGCGTGGAGCATGGACGTGTAGAGGTTGGCCAGAGGGGTGCGGTCGGGCACCACCAGGTGACGGCCGGGCTGCACGGCCCCGCCGCCACGCCCGGCCACCACGATGGGCAGGTCGTCGTGGTTGTGGCGGTTGCCGTCGGAGATGCCGCTGCCGAACACCACGATGCTGTGGTCCAGCAACGACCCGTTCCCCAGCGGGGTGTCCTTCATGCGCTGCACCAGCCGCGCGAAGCGGTCGGTCTCCCAGCGGTCGATCTCGGTGAGCTGGTCGAGGTTCGACGCCTTGCTCTGGTGGTGCGAGACCTGGTGGTGGGCCCCGCTGACGCCGGGCAGGAAGCTGTAGGTGCGGTTGGACCCGGCGTTCGCCAGCATGTAGCTGACGAGGTGGGTGTGGCCGCAGGCCAGGGCCGCCACCGCCAGATCGAGCATCACGTCGGGGTGGTCGCGCAGCTCCACGGTGTCGGGCGGCTCGTAGTCGGGCCCGCAGGCATCGAGGCCGCCCACCCGGCGCTCCAGCTCCCGCACGCCGGTGAGGTACTCGTCGAGCCGGTGCTGGTCCTCCACCGCGAGGCGCGGCTGCAGCGCGGCGGCCTGGTCGCCCACGTGGTCGAGCACCGAGCTGCGGTAGCGCGCGCGACGCACCTGCTCCTCGGGCGTCAGCCCCGCGTCGGCCCCCGCGAACAGCCGGTCGAAGACCACCCGCGCGTCGGTCTGCTTGGGCATCGGCGTGGTGGGCGACTGCCACGACACGTTCTGCACGTAGGCGCAGGAGTAGCCGTTGTCGCAGAAGCCGACGCTGCCGCCCTTCTCGGAGCCGAGCTCCAGCGAGCGGAAGCTGGTGGACACGCCCACCCGGGCCGCCGCCACCTGGTCGACGCTGACGCCGTTCAGCACCTCGTCGTGGCTCACCGGGGTGCAGGTGAGGAAGGTGCCCGCGCACCGGGCGTGGTCACCCGGGCGATCGCCGCGACCGGCCGCGAGGTCGAGCCCGGAGATCACGAGGATGTCGTCCTTCACCGGCTCCAGGCCCGCCATGGTGCGGCCGAGCGTGAAGTCGGCGCCCTCGCCGGTGGGACGCCAGTGCTCCATGCGCATGCCGTTGGGCACGAAGACCCAGAGCAGGCGCGTGGCGGGGGTGCTCGCCGCCAGGGCCCGCGGCAGCAGCGACGGCAGGAAGGGCAGCGCGATCGACGCGGCGGCACTGCGCAGGACGGCACGGCGGGACCAGGTCATCGCGTGGCTCCGTGCATGCGGAAGGTGCGGCTGGTGACCAGCGCCGTGAGCACGGCCTGCAGCGAGAAGCCCTCGGCCTGCGACCGGGCGAGGACCTCGTCGAGGTAGGGCTCGTCGGCCGGCACGGGGGCGCGGCGGTGGGCGTAGGTGAAGGCCTTGCGCACCGCGCAGCGGGCGAAGCGCTCGTCCTCGGCGAGCACCGCCGCCAGGTCCTCCACGCCGCCCACCACGGTGCCGTCGGGCAGCTCGCCCGAGGCGTCCACCGGCTCGCCGGCGTCGGCCTCGCGGAACTTGCCGATGCCGTCGTAGTGCTCGAAGGCCAGGCCGAGCGGGTCGAAGTCGTCGTGGCACACGGCGCACTGGGGCTTGCTGCGGTGGGCCTCGAGGCGCTGGCGCACGGTGGCCGCCGTCTCGGTGGCCTCGGGGAAGCCCTCCACGCCGGGCGGCGGCGCCTCGGGGGTCTCGCAGAGCAGCTCCGACATCACCCACACCCCGCGCTTCACCGGCGAGGTGCGCGTGGGGTAGGACGTGGCCATGAGCAGGCCCGGCTGCGTGAGCCAGCCGCGGCGGCCCTCGTCGCCCAGGTCGAAGCGCTCGAGCTCGTCGTCGAAGCCGAAGGGCGGCAGCTTGTAGATGTCGGCCAGCGCCCGGTCCACGTAGGTCCACTCGCCGTCGAGCAGGCGGGTGAGCGGCTCGTCCTCGAACACGAAGTCCTCGAACAGCCGCAGCATCGCGCCCTTCATCGAGGCGCGCGTGCCCTCGTTGAAGAGCGGGTAGGTGAAGAAGTCGGGCGTGGGGTCGTCCACCGCGCGGATCATCAGCCACTGGCCGGCGAAGTCCTCGGCCAGGGCGCTGGCACGCGGGTCCGACAGCATGCGGTCGACCTGGGCGGCCAGCACGTCGCGCCGGTGCAGGGTGCCGGCGTCGGCCAGGGCGCGCAGCTCGGCGTCGGGCAGGCTGGACCACAGCAGGTAGGACAGGCGGCTGGCGAGCACGTGGTCGGGCACGAGCGCCTCGCCCTCCACCGGCGGCGGCGGCTCCACGTGGAAGACGAAGTGCGGGCTGGCGAAGATCGCCCGCAGCGCGAACTCCAGGCCCCAGCTGGCGGGGTCGCCCGCGGCGAGCACCTCGTCGACCACCGCGAGCAGGTCGTCGAGCTCGCCGGGCTCCAGCGGGCGGCGCCAGGCGGTGGTGGCCAGCGCCTCGACGATGGAGGCCACGCAGGCCCGGGCGTCCATGCCGGAGGGCGGGGCGTCGGGCTCGCAGGTGATCCACCGGTCGCGCGCCGGGTTGGTGACCACCTCGAAGTCCAGCGGGCCCTCGATGCGCAGCGCGTCCAGGTAGACGTTGCGATCGGCGTCGCCGTCGAGGAAGTCGTTGAGGAAGCCCAGGGTGACCGCGTGACGTCCCCGCGGCAGCTCCACCTCCACCGCGTAGCGGCCGGGCGAGGCCGACGAGGTGGCGTCGATCTCCACCACCTCGGGCGTGCCGAAGCCCACGCCGATGCCCACCATGGGCAGCGCGTCGCCGGCCTGGTCGGCCCAGGCCTCCAGGGTGACCCGGTAGGTGCCATCGGCCGGGAAGGTGAGCTGGCCCGTGAGCTCGCCCTCCGACCACAGCGCCACGTGGGTGCCGCGCACGCCGCCGTAGGCCGCCGCGATCGAGAAGGTGCCGTCCTCCAGCTCCTGCCGCACGTCGAGCGGCGCCTGGAGGGGACGGTCGAGGATCCACGTGGCGATCTTCGCGGCCGTGCGCTCGTAGAGCTCCACGTGCAGGGGCGACACCGCGAGGCCCTCGCCCACCACGTCGAAGCCGTCGGTGGCGTCGTCCACCGGGAAGCCGTCGAGGATGCCGGGCTCGAAGCCCAGCAGGTCGCGCACCGTGCGCTCCAGCTCGCCGCGCGTCAGCCGTCGCAGGGCCACGCGCCCCGGGTCCACCAGGCCCGCCTGCGGGTCGGGCGTGCCCGTGTCGAGGACGGTGGAGTCCTCGGCGGCCGGCGGCTCCGCCACCCCGCAGCCCACACCCAGCGCCAGCACCCAGAGCGAACGCACGGACCACCTCGGAGCGCGCCACCCTAGCACGCTCTCCCCGCATCGGGCGTGCGGCGCCGCTCCTGAGGCGGTCCCGCCCCGGGCGGTCCTCACGGGTGGACCCCGTCGAAGGTGCGCACCACCGGGTGGCTCGAGGTCGGCAGCGCACCCCGCCGCACGACCCACGTGGTGCGCAGCCCCGCCGCGCGGGCCGCGTCCAGCTCCTCCCCCACGTCCGACAGGAAGAGGATCGCGGCAGGCGCCTCCGCGAGCGCATGGGCGATCGCCGCGTAGCTGGAGGGGTCGCGCTTGGGCCCGGTGGAGGTGTCGAACCAGGCAGAGAAGAGCGCTCGCAGGTCGCCGGCCTCGCTGTGGCCGAAGAAGAGCTGCTGCGCGTGCACCGACCCCGACGAGTAGACCGCCAGGCGCAGCCCGGCACGGTGCCAGCGGCGCAGGCCCTCCACGGCGTCGGCGTACACGTGCGCCCGGTAGGCGCCGTCGCGGTAGCCCTCCTCCCAGACCCAGCCCTGCAGCGTCTTGAGCGGCGTGGCCTTGCGGTCGACGTCGATCCACCCGAGCAGCGTGGTCACCACCTCGTCCCGGCCGGCCTCGGGTGTGCCCGCCTCCGCGCGCACGGCGTCGAGCACCGCCTGCACCCGGGGCTCGTGGGCGTGGGCCTCCACCCACGAGGGCAGACGCGCCCGCGCGTACGGGAAGAGCACCTCGTGCACGAAGGTGATCGCGCTCGTCGTCCCCTCGATGTCGGTGAGCACCACGCGGACGGGACTCACGACAGCAGGGGGAAGCGCTCCGCGATGTCGGAGCCGGTGTAGTCGGCGATCCAGCCGCGCGGGTTGGAGAACAGGCGGATGGCCGTGAGGTGGGGCTCGGGCCCGGTGTCGAACCAGTGCGTCATCAGCGCCGGCACCGACAGCAGGTCGCCCGCCTCGCAGAGCACCCGGTAGACGTGGCCGCGGGTGTGGAGGAAGAAGAGCCCCTGACCCTCCACGAAGAAGCGCACCTCGTCCTCGGCGTGGGTGTGCTCCGCGAGGAAGCGGTCGCGCAGGGCCCGTCCGTCGGGGCTGTCGGGGCGCAGGCGGATGACGTCGGCCGCGGTGTAGCCCCCCTCGGCCTGGAGACGCCGCACGTCCTTGGCGTACCGGGCGAGGATGGCGTCGGGCTCGGCCGACGGGGGCAGGCTGCGCGTGGCCCAGCGCTCGAAGCGCACGCCGATGCCGCCCAGCTTCCGGGCGATCTCGTCGCCGTCCACGGACTCGGCGACGACGCGACCGGGATCGGCCACGGCATGGATCGACAGCCTGCTCACCGCCACCCCTCCTGGCGCAGGCGCAGCTTACAGCGAAACAGGAAGTCCAGGGCCTCCACGTGTCGCTCGGCCTCGGCCAGGTCGGCCCCCCAGGTGTAGAGCCCGTGCCCACGCAGCAGGTAGCCGGGCACCCCGGGCGCCGCGTCGAGCCGGGCCTCCACCTGCGCGGCGAGGGCCTCCATGTCCTGGTCGTTGTCGAGGATCGGCAGCGCGACCTGCGCGTCGTGGTGCGTGACGCCACGCAGCGCCTTGAGGAGCTCGAAGCCCGTGAGGACGAGCGTGTCGCCCTCGGCCACCATCGACAGCACCGTGGCCGCCTCGCCGTGCACGTGCAGCACGGCGCCCACCGACGGGTCGCGCCGGTAGAGCTGCAGGTGCAGCGCCGTCTCGGCCGACGGCCGCAGCGCGGCGCCGTCGCGGGGGCGGGGCAGCATCCGGCCCAGCGCCTCGCCCTCGGGCGTGAACCCCAGCAGGTCGGAGGGACGCAGGCGGCCCTTGTCGAGGCCCGAGGCCGTGAGCAGCACGCAGTCCGGGTCGCGGCGCACCGAGAGGTTGCCGCTCGTGGCCGGCAGCAGCCCGGCGCGGTGCAGCCGGCTGCCGACGTCGACGAGCGCCTGGGCGAGCACCTCGGTGGGGCTGGGGTCCACGGCGCCTCCGGACCTCCCCGCCTAACGTCGCCCGCGCGCGCTGCGCGGACCCACCCGCCCGAAACGACGAAAGGCCACCACACCGTCACGGTGGGTGGCCTTCCGGGGGCGTGCAGGCCGCCGGAGCGGCCCGCACCGCGTGCGCCGCCCGAGAGCGACGCACGCGCGCTGGCGCATCAGTCGGAGACGCGCTCGCGCAGGGTCTTGCCCGGCTTGAAGAAGACGTACTTCTTCGCGGCGATGGGGATCACCGCGCCGGTGGAGGGGTTGCGGCCCGTGCGGGCGGCGCGCTTCTTGCTGCCGAAGGTGCCGAAGCCCGGGATGGTGACCTTGCGGCCGGCGTCGAGCTCGACCGCCAGGATCCCCTCGCCCTTCTTGGCGCTGAAGATGATGTCGACGATCTCGAGCGCCTTCGCCTGGGACAGCCCGGCCTTCTTGGCGAGCTTCTGCGCGAACTCGGTCTTGTTCATGGTCGTCCTCCGACTGGGCCCCCGGAGGGGCGGTGGTGGGCCCGCGGCTCTCCCCGGCGTGGAGCGGGTCGCGAGACTCCCAGAGACTAGCAGCTTTCGATCCCCCGACAAGCCCGGGAGGACCGTCGCGGACGGGATCTCAGGGGTCCACGGGCCCGGGGACGAACAACTTCGATCGAAAACGACCGAGCAAGCAGGAGAAAACCGTGTCCCCCTCGTGCTGCACAACACGATCGTCCGGCCGAGGATCCCGTCCGGGACGGCACGATCGCCGCTACGGGGCGCGGGGCGCGCCGCGCGGGGGCGGTGCGACGGCGACCTCACCGGCGTCGAGCGCCCGCACGAAGGCCCAGAGCGCGTCCACCTCGGTGTCGTGCAGCCCCGCGAAGAAGCGCCACGGCATCGACGGGCCCAGGCGGGTGCCCGCGCGTCCCTCGCCGCGCAGCACGGCCGCGGCGAAATCGGCACCCGACCACGGCGTGCCCACGTCGCCGACCAGCGCCGGCGCCACGGCCGTGCCCACCCGCGCCGGCCCGCCGCGCAGGTCGACGCCGTGGCAGTCGAGGCAGCCCCCGAGCGCCGCCAGGTAGGCCCCGTGCCGCACGTCGGGCGCCCGTCGTGGGGACACCTCCAGCCCCGGGTCCTCGGTGGCCCACCACCCCCATCCGGCGCCGGAGACGTCGCGGGGCGTGGGCCGCCCCGGCCCGGGCAGCGTGCGGAGGTGACGGACCACCGCGTCGAGGTCGTCGGAGGCCAGCGTCGACCAGCGGCCCACCGGCATCGCGCGCAGCGGCAACCCGCCCAGCCCGATGCCCTCGGTGAGCACGCGCCGCCAGGCGGCCTCGTCGTAGCGGGCACCGGCCCCCGTGGCCGTGAGGTCCGGCGCCCAGATGCGCGTGCCCCCTGGACCCTCCACGAGCGCGCCCCCCAGCCCGTCGCCGTGGCAGGCCCCGCAGGCCAGCACGTGGTCCACGAGGTGACGACCCCGCTCGGCCGGGGAGGGTCCCTCGAGCGCGGTCGGCACCTCCACCGCCTCGCGGCGCACCGGGTCGACCGCGGCGAGACGCGGCTCCTGGAGCCACGCGCGCACGGCGAGCACGCTCAGGGCGCCGAAGAGGGCCGCCAGGCACACCACGAGCACGTCACGCCACGAGGCCATCAGTACACCCGCTGCGCGGCAAGCCCGCCCGGGGTGACCGCCCAGGTGCGCTCCAGCACCCAGCGATCCTGCTCGCGCACGAGGTCGAAGAGCGCGTGCGCGGTCGCCTCGCGACCCTCCCAGGCCACGGGCAGCCGCAGCACCACGCGCCCGTCGGGACCCGCGACCGCGCCGCCTTCCTGCTGCGCCGGGATCAGTCGTCGCACCGGCCCCAGCTCCTCCCGGTTCCGCGCCTGCCCCGTGCGGTACACGAGCAGCGGGGTGTGGGCCCGGTAGCGCTCCGAGGTGAGCTCCCGCCACGCGGCCTCCTCCTCGCCGGCGCGCAGGCGGGCCTCGTAGGGCACGAGGAAGGAGCGCACCGCGGCGTCGGCCTCGCCCGAGCCCCCCGCGCGCAGCCCCCACGCCCCCGCGAGCACCGCGCCCGCGACGACCGCCGCCAGGAGGATCCGGACACGGCGATCGGCCATCTCAGAGCGTCAGCTCGAGGCCTGCCACCAGCACGCCCGGGGTGCGCACGGAGTCCGTGGAGCGGCTGCCGTAGGTGGACGTGCTCGGGAGCAGCACCTGCTCCTGGCCGAGCCGCTCCAGGCGGTCGCCCAGCAGACCGTACAGCGTGTCGTCGAAGCGCATGGGCTCCACCGGGCCCACCACCTCGCCGTCCTCCACCCAGAGCGTGGCGAAGCGGGTCATGCCGGTGAGCCGCGCCGCGTTGCGGTCGGCGTGGTTGACGTACCAGAGATCGGGGATCCACAGGCCCGTGCCCAGGGCGGCGCGCGCCTCGGAGGTGGGCAGGTCGCCCGCAGCCAGGGCCAGGGCCACGGGCTGCTCCCACACGCCGGCCCCCGTGGTGTCGAGCCCGAGCTCGCGCGCGGCGCGTGGGCTCACCAGGGCGCCCGCGTGCCGGCCGGCCTGCACCAGGTCCACCCGCTCGGGCATCACGAAGCCCTCCTTGCCGAAGCGGGGGGCGGTGCCGCCCAGCAGGTCCTCGGCGAGGTGGACCCGCGGATCGAGCTGCTGCCGACCGTCGGCCAGCGCGGCCAGGGGGCTGCGCTTCTCGTGGAGGGCCTTGGCGCTGAAGGCGTCCATGCCCACCAGCCCCAGCAGCTCGGCGAGGGCGCGGGGCCCCAGCCACGCGCGGTAGCGCCCCGGCGCCAGGGTGACCGGCGGACGCGCGAGGGCCTCGAGGTCCTCCCGGGCGGCCCGCATCTCCGCCTCGAGGGCCTCGCGCGACCACACGTCGGCTCCGAGACGGGCCTGCGTGGCCTTGTCGCGGCTGTGCACCAGGCACCAGTCGAGCAGGAAGCCGTGCCGCGTGAAGCGGTTGCGCTGGCCGAGCTCGTTGCGGAAGACGCGGTGCACCGCGCCGCCGGCGTAGATCCCCACGAGGTCGGCCTCGCCGGCCGCCTCCACCACGTCCTGCACCACCTGGGCGGCGTCGGGTGCCGTGCCGCCGTCGTCCTCGACGGTGTGCTCCACCCCGTCGGGGAGCATCAGGTGGGGGTCGGGGGGCAGGCGGGGGACGAGGGCGTCGAGCTCGCCCACCAGCCGATCGAGGCGCCGCACGTCCTCGGCCCGATCACCCGACAGCGTGACCTCGGCCTCGGCGTGGCGGTCCCCCACCACCCAGCGCAGCGTGGCGGAGGCCTGCCGCACCGTGCCCGGCTGGCGCACCCGGCCGCGGGTGAACCGCACGAAGTCGGTGTCCTCCGCCTGCACCCAGAAGGCGAAGCGGCGGTCGCCCGCGCACTGGCCCTCCACGTGGTCGGCCAGCGCCTCGGCGTGGGCGATCCAGCTCATGCCGCACCCCCGATCACGTCGACGTCGGCGAACAGGCAGGCCGGCGAGGCGTGGCCCACCCGGATGAGCTGGTTGGGCTCGCCCTTGCCGCAGTAGGGCGTACCCAGCACCTGCAGGGTGGAGGCGTCGCCCACGCCGCAGAGCTGCGCCAGAGGTAACGCTCCGCCGCGGTAGCTCGCGTCGCGCACCGCAGCCCAGCCGCCCGCGTCACGATCTCCCGCGCGTACTCCGCCGAACTGGAACTTGTTGCGGCTGTCGTCGATGGACCAGCCAGAGCTGTTGGTCTCCATCCACGCCGCGCGCTCCACCGAGCCCACGAGGCGTCAGCGAAGCTGCTGCGGGCTCCACGTTCAGGTTGGCCATGCGGTCGATGGGCGAGACGGTTCCAGCTGGCCGCGCTGCCACTGCACCCGGAAACGATCCCAAATCGCGCCCTGCGAGATCACGCCACCAGGCCGCGCAGCACGCCTGGTCGATCACCTTCACCGCTCCGCCGCCGGCCCCTCGTCGTCGTAGGCGTAGGGCGAGCTACTGCTCGAAACCGCGGATCGAAGGTGACGTCAGGCAGCCTCGCTGCCGTAGCGGTAGCTGCCGAACATCTCCAGGCGTGACGAAGCTGGTGCCGCGTAGTTGCGCTCGTCGCCGAGGATGCCGTTCAGGCTCAGGGTGCCCGATGGACTCGTGGATCTGGAGCATCATCTGGTGGGCACGCCAACCCAGCACGTGCATGCGTCCCGCCGGGCAGGGCAGCGCCTCCGCCAGCTCCACGGCCTGGCGACCCACCCGGTCGGCCTCGGCGTCGAAGGCGAAGCGGTCGAGCACCTCGGCCCCGCCCTGGGCGCTGGCGCCGCGCAGGCCGCCGAGGGGTGCGGCTGGGTGCGCCCGTCGGCGTGGGCGTAGGCCTCGAGCTCCGGGCGACACCACGCGTCTGCTGCACCACCTCGCGCCCCGTCGGAGGTGGTGAACCGCGTCGGAGAGCACCGACAGCACCGGGGCAGGCGCACCACCGCACGGTCGTCCACGCGGAGGGGCCGCGCACGCCGACCAGGCGCGGGCAGATCGGCCACCGGCACCGCCTCCCGGGGACGCTCGGTGCGCGATCCGGCCGTGCCCCGCAGCGGCAACGCCAGCCACCGTGCGCGGGTCGAAGACCATCAGGCCCGCCACCTGGTCGGCCCCAGTGCGCCGCCCGCGCCGCCGCCTCCCGCAGGCCCGCAGCCGACAGGTCGGAAGTGGCAGTGTATTAACCCGCCCGCGGTGGACGGTGATCATCGCGCCGACGTCGCGCGCGCGCGCGCCAGCAGTCACCACGTCGTCGCGCACGCTCCAGCAGCTCCGCTCCGCTCGTCGACGAAGCGCGGCGAAGGCGAAGTCGCACCCCATAGGCAGCGCCTCCGGAACCGCGCTGCCGGGACCTCCAGGACCCATCACTCCGGACCTCCGCCTGCAGCTATCGCGTCGCCGGCGCGACACCATCGACCCCGGAACGGCCCCAGGCTGCGACGCACGCGGTCGGAGGGCGATGCCCGATATTCGCTCGTGGTCAGCGCAGGTGCCGCAGGCCTCGCCGCGGCCCGTCGCCTGGTGGCCGCCAGCGGACGCAGCTGCCTGGTGCTCGGCACGCCGCCGACGCCCCGGCGGACGCGTGCGCACCGACGTGAGTGGACGGCTTCCGCCTCGACCGCGGCTTCCATGTACTGCTGCCCGCCGCGCCCGACGTGCGCGCCACCCTCGACCTCAGCGCCCTCGACCTGCGCCCCTTCAGGCCCAGCGCCCTGGTGCGACGCGACGGCCGCTTCCATCGCGCGTGGCCGACCGCTGCGCGATCCGGTGGGCGGACTCCGCACGCTGGTGGGCCCGTAAAACCGCCCTGGGCGACAAGCTCCGGCGTGCTGGCCGCCCGCGCCTGGGCCCGCGCCGGCTCCGAGACGCCCGCCGGGCCCCCGCCACCACGTCCACCGGCGCGCTGCGACGCTTCGGCTTCAGCCACGCCTTCGTCGACGCCTTCTGGCGCGCCCCTTCCTCAACGGCGCCTTCTTCCTGACCCGACCTGGCCCGTCCTCACGCCTGCTGGCCCTGTCGCTGCGCTGGTTCTCGCGCAGCCCCCGCCGCCCTGCCCGCCCGCAGCATCGGTGCAGTGCCCACCAGCTCGCCGCAGGCCCGCCCCCCAGGCACCCTCCGCATGGGCGCTGCCGTGACGAAGGTGGCCGCCGACCAGGTCCGCCTCGCCCGAGACGGCACAGTGTTCACGCGCCCGCCGTGGTGCTCGCGGTCGACCAGAGCCCGCCGCCGCCCGCCTCACCTCAGCCCCGCGGTGCACCGCGGTCATGCACCACGGTGTAGTACGCCGCCACCCGCTCGCCGGTCGACGGCCCGCTGCTCGTGCTGGACGGCGACCGCAGCGGATTGATGAACTTCCACCTCGCCGTGGTAAAGCGGCGTAAGCCCCCACGTACGCCCCGCCGGGCGCCCACCTCGTGGGTGCCACGAGCATCCGCCAGTTACCTCGCGACGACGACGCCCTCGACCATGCAGTGCGCGCGCCCAGCTCGCCGGGTAGTTCGGCGCGCAGGTGCACCACTAACTGGCAACTGCCCAGGTGGACCGGATCGCCGAGGCCTTTGCCGACATCAGGCCGCAGGTCCCCGGGTGCCGCGGCGACCCCGACAGCCTGTACGCGGCGGGCGACGCCACGGCCCACGCCTCGCTCCAGGGGCGCGCTGCAGTCAGGCCGTCTGGCGGCCGGGCCGGTGCTCGCGGATCGCCCGTTCGGGTGACAGTCCGGCAGGATCGCGGTTAGACAGGGAGGTTGAGGAGACGCCATGCGACGGTTCGCCGCGCCAGGCGTGCTCGCGGCCTGTGCTGTCGAGCCCGTGCGCCCACATCCGGATCTCGACGCGGGCCGACGAGGATCCCCGTGCTGTCGACACCTTCGACGCCTCTCGGGCGCGGCGTGGGCACCGCGGGCACCGCCGCGTACGGCCACCTCCCCGCGGCCGGCTGGCGGCTCCACCTGCGCGACCCGGTCCTCGATGTGGCCGCGATGGCGCCAGAGCCAACCTGGCCGTCTGACTTCCCTGCACTTGGGCGACGGCGCCTGCAGGCCAGCGCCCTGGGGCTGGTGTCGGTGGTCTTCAGGCTTACGGCACCGACCCCCACCAGTTTTACCCCGGCGTGGCGCTCTCCGCGTCCGACCGGCGGTCGCGACAGGCAGTCCTTCCTGCTCTACGGCCTGCTCCCCGGCGAGCCCCACGGCCACGCTCGGCGTCGTGGGAGGCCGTAGGCTTCCGCCGACGTCCGCTCACGTTGTCAGCCTGCCTTCGCTGGAGCTGCGACCGCGCCCCGCCCGTATGGACTGCCCGCGCACGCCTGCCGCGGTCCAGCTCGTGGTGCCCGCAGGCCAGGTAAACTGGGGCAGCCGCGCAGCCGGGCCTCAGGCCGCACGCAGCCCCGCGCATTGAACCTCGTCGCGCACAGCCGGCCTGCGGGTGTGTCGCGGAGGTCGTCATATCCCCTGCACCCTCACGGTGCTCCTGTCCCCTGATCGGCTGCGGCGGCGACGCGCCGACGCCCCACGCCGACGCCCGCCCGCCGTCAGGAAGCGCCGCCCAGGCCGCGAAAAGGGCGACGCCCGCCGCATCGACGTGCTCGTGGACGGCACGGCTGCACGCCGGCCGCCATCAGAATTTTGCCCGGCGAGCCCCTACGCCTCCGTGTTAAACCTCGGCGAACAACTGCGGCGGCGAGGTCGTCTTCCCCGACACGGGCGTCAAGCACGCGCTGCCGGTGGGCGAGGAGGTGGCGGTCGACGTCACGGCGCCTGCCGAGGCAGGCTGGCGTTCACGTGCAGCATGTCCATGTATGAAGGGCGGTGGTCGTCAGCGGGGGTGAGAGGTCGACCGGGGCGGCGCGTCGCCGAGCGCCATGGCCGTGGCACTGCGCCCAGGACGCCCCGGGGCCGCAGTTTTGCCGCCGATCTCGGGATGCCGAGGCCCCCCATTTGCACCTGCGGTAATGGATTTCCCCTCCTCCTGCGCGCGGCGCGGGACGGCAGTGGGGTGCGTCCGGGTCGTGGTGGGCCAGGCGCGCCGCAGGCCGATACCGCCCCGGTCGAGCCCTCACCGTCCGCCGGATCACCTTCTGGGAGCGGAGGCACGGAGGGTGAGAGATGCGGGCACAGGGCGGGCGCGGTCAGGGTGTGCGATGTTCGTGGGGGCAGGGCCAGGTGAGGGTGGCCCGCTGCCTGGAGAGAGAACGCCGGCCGCGATCGCTGGTGCTGCTGCTCGTCGCCTGTGAGGGCAGCGACGCTGGACAGGGCGACACATCGCGGGACACCTCGTCGGTGGGTGCCGACACGGCAGAGACAGCCGACACCGGCACGAAGCCAGCCGCCGGCAAGACCGACACGCAGTGCACGCAGAGCGCAGACGCTGCTCGACCTGTCGGACGCGCCCGGCGCGCGGGGCCAGCTACGCGAAGCCCGAGCTGGCGGGCTGGTGCGACGGCGACAGCTTCGTCGTCGATCAGCAGGATGATCCGTACACGCTTCGCTCGAGATGACGCCAGTTGCGCTCGCAGCAGGACTTCCATAGGAGATCACGAAGCCCGCCGCTCGCCGCCACCGACATCCCGCTGCTGGGCCTCGCCGGCTTCGCGGTGAACAGGCAGCCCTGGTTCCGGGCCCGGCAGGCGCCTTCCCCCGTCCTACGGCGACCCGTCTACAACGGCATCATGGACCCCCTGCCTGGGTCACGGCCATACCACTACCACGCGCTGGCGCCTTTGCCTCACCCAGGCCGCGTGGCCACATCGCCGTGAACCCTGCCGAGCCCGCCACCACCGAGCCCCAGCCCCATCCTCGGCGCTGGGCTGGACCAGCTTCCCCGATCCACGGTCCGCAGAGCTGCCTCGACGTCAGATGCTCCCAGGTGGTGACCTTCCGGAGCGGCTGGAAGCAGACCGGCGACCCCACCACCTACGCGTGGGACGCCCACACCTACGAGGCGAGCAGCGACCCCACGGTGCTCGACCGCTGCAACGGCCGCGTGGGGCCCGACGGCACCTACCGCTACCACGCCACCGCCACCTTCCCGTACATCCTCGGCTGCTACGCGGGCACCCCGGCCGAGAACGCCGGCGACGACGGGGGCGGCGGCGGTGGAGGACCGGGTGGCGGCGGGCCGGGCGGCAGGCCTCCTCCGCCCGGCGGCGCCCCGTGAAGGCCCTGCTGCCCCTCCTCCTGCTGGGCGCCTGCGGCACGCCGCCGTCCGGCGTCCGCGAGGTGCAGTACACCGTGGTCTGGGACCCGGCGGGCACCACGCTGGAGGAGGGCGCGCGCGTGCTCCACACCGACCTCGGCTACGAGGTGCGGCTCACGCGGCTCCTCGTGGTGGAGCACACGGTCTCGCTGGTGCCGTGCGTCGACCGCAGCACCGCGCTGCTGGGATGGCCCGTGGCCACCGCCTGGGCCGCCCACCCGGCCTCCGACGACCCCTCCTCGCTCGTGGCCACGCGCGCGGTCGACGCCCTGGACCCGTCGCCGGTCACGCTCGGCACCACCCACCCGGGCGGCGAGGCCTACTGTGGCGCCCACTGGGTCGTCGCCGACGCGCCCCCCGGGTCGCCGCACGCCGGCCACTCCCTGGTGGTGGAGGGCAGCTGGCGCAAGGGCGACCGGGCCGGCACCCTGGCCTGGACGAGCGCGTGGCCCCAGGGCCGCAGCACCCCGATCGACCTCGGCGCCCTGGGCACCGACCGCGTCGCGGTCACGGTCACCCGCCGCCTCGCCACGATCCTCGACGGCGTGGACCTCGCCACCGCACGCGACCTCGAGGGGCTCTGGCAGGTCCTCGTGCACCTCGTGGACGACACCACCGTGCGGGTCGACGCGGCCCGCTGACCCCCCATCCGGTACCCGTCTGGTACACTCCGGCCGGGGAGGGCGCGCACGGGGGCGCGCTCCGGACCTGGGGAACACCATGCATCACGTGGTCGGGGCGCTCGTCGCCCTTGGCGTCGCCGTCCTTCCTGTGGCCGCGGAGGCCGCCTCCTGCGCGGGCGGACTCGGCGACGCGCAGCGGTTCAACGTCTTCGTCCGGGGGGACGTCACGGGTCCGCCGAGCGTGGGAGGACCGCTCGCGTCGGGAGGCACCGTCCACCTCGACGGCTTCTCGGTGGGCGCCCAGGATCCCGGCGGCACCGTGCTCGTGGGCGACGTCCTCGAGCTCGCGAACGGCCAGGTGCTCGGCGATGCCTGGTACCGCACGTCGGCCAGCGTGCCGGCGAGCGTGCAGGTGGCGGGCAGCCTGGGCAGCCCGCCCCCGGTCGACCTGGCCAGCACCTTCGTCGCCGTGGGCGCGGCCTCCGCCACCTGGGCCGCCACCCCCGCGCACGGCGTCACCACGGTGCTGCCCTGGGGCGTGGCCTTCCTCGTGGGGGTCGACCCCGGCCTGAACGTCTTCGAGGTGGACGGCGCCGCGCTCGCGGGCCTCCGGTACCTGCGCCTCGACGTGCCCGCGGGCGCGCGCGCGGTGATCAACGTGCGCGGACCCGAGCTGGCGGTGAGCGGCGCGGGCATCGACCTGGGCACCGCCACGCCGTCCGAGGTGCTCTTCAACCTGCCCGAGGCAAGGCGCCTGTCACTGCGGGGCGTGGGCTGGCGCGGCAGCGTGCTCGCCCCCGGGGCGTCGGCCACGCTGCGCCACGGCAGCCTCGAGGGCGGCCTCTTCGCCGCCGAGCTCGAGGCCACGGCCTCCTTCCGTCATGCCCCCTTCCTCGACTGCCCCGACGACGTGCCCCAGCCCGTGTGCGGCGACGGCCTCGTGAACCAGCCCGACGAGACCTGCGACGGCGAGTTCTGGTGCCGACCCGACTGCACCTATTGCGGCGACGGCATCATCCAGGACCCACCCGAGGCCTGCGACGGCGACCCCACCTGCACGGTCACCTGCGAGCCCTGCGAGCGCGTGCCCACCGAGGACGGCCTGGGCATCGCCGGGCTCTACAACGTCTTCTCGCTCGACGACGTGGCCGGTCCACGGTCGATCGGGGGCAAGGTGGCCGCCGCGCGGTCCGTGACCCTGCGCGCCTTCTCGGTGGGGGCGGAAGACCCCGGGGGCGACGCCGTGGTGACCTCCGACGCCACGCTCACGTACGGCACGGTCCACGGCAACGTCGCCTTCAGCGGCTCGCTCACCGAGCGGGGCGTGGGCTACGCCGACGGCGGCGCCCCGGTCTTCGCCACGCCCGTGGACTTCGACGCCGCGGCCTCGCACCTGCGCACCCTGTCGGCCAGCTACGCCGGGCTGCCGGCCACGGGCACCACCCGCACGAGCTGGTGGGGCGGCGTGTGGCTCGAGGGCAGCGACCCCGACATGGAGGTCTTCACGCTGCAGGCCTCCGACCTGGACCGCGCACGCAGCGTGCGCCTGGCCGTGGCCCCCACCGCCCGCGTGATCGTCAACGTGGTGGGCGGCGACGTGGACGCCGGCCGCTTCGGCCTCGACCTCGGCGGCCTGCCCACCGGCGAGCTGCTCTGGAACTTCCCCACGCAGCGGTCCGTGGAGCTCACGTCGCTCACCTTCCGCGGCGCCGTGCTCGCGCCCGAGGCCCGCGTGCAGGTGCGTCACGGCGTGGTGGAGGGCACGGTGGTGGCCGGCTCCGTGGGCGGCAGCGGCAGCTACCGCTGGGTGCCCTTCGGCGACGGCGGCTCCACCTGCGCCGAGCCGGAGCCCGGTCCCGGCCGCGCCGCGGGCGCCGAGCTCGCGAGCGAGATCTTCACGGCGCGCGCGGTCCGCGACCGCCAGGACCCGCCCGTGGCCGTGAACGCGAACCTCCTCGCCCTGGCGCCGGGAAGCACCCGTCACCCCGTGGTCGACGACCTGCTCGAGGACCGCCCGGCGCCGGTGGGCCTGTCGCTCGCCCGCGTCCCCGGCACCGGGCGCGTGCCGTGGAGCAGCGCCCTCGGAGGCGAGCTGTCCCTCGGCTACGTGCAGACCGGGTACAACAGCAACTGGCCGTTCCCCGAGGGGCGCCAGGACTGCGTGCCGCCCGACCTGATGATCGACTGCTGCTCCTACACGCTCACCGAGGGCGAGGACGGCAGCGGGGTCACGCAGAAGTACTACGACCCGCTCGACCTGTACGCGAGCGAGGCCGACGCCGACAAGGCGCTGCGCGAGGTCTACGCCCAGATCCCGATCTACCTGCCCTTCACCGACGACAACGTCTCGCTGTGGCACGGCTGGATCTACAACGACGTCGACCGCGACCCCCACGGCTCGCTGGACTTCGGCACCGACATCGACGAGGGCGACGACCCGTCGATGCGGGTGCGGTCCGTGGCGCCGGGGGTCGTGGTCGCCAAGTACTGGGACGCCTGGCACGGCAACGTCGTGGTGATCGAGCACCCCGGCATCAACGACTTCCGCTACCGCAGCTTCTACTTCCACCTGCGCAACGGCCAGGCGAACGACATCGCGATGGCGAAGTCCCGCACCACGCCGAAGGGCGACCCGAAGAACTCGCGCGACAAGTACCTGCTCTTCGCCGACATGGCGCCGGACGACCGCTGGTGGGGCAAGGACGAGCACGCCATCCTGGTGGACGTGGACGACCCGGTGGGCGTGCTCGAGCAGATCGGCTGGTCGGGGGCCACGGGCCCTGGAGGCCAGGGGGCCGGTCTCGACACCAGCGGCAACATCACGGACCCCGTGAACGGCAACAACCACCTGCACTTCATGATGGCCGTGCAGCACCCCACCTGGACGGGCGGAGAGTGGCTCTACGTCGATCCCTACGGCGTCTACGACCAGCAGGAGTCGGGCTGCTACGACCTCGTGGACAACACCCGCTACGACCGCCTGTTCGCGCCGTTCTACCCCTACTTCCACGGGGTGGACCTGGGCGTGGTGAACTTCTACCTCTACTACTACGGGCAGATGGGCCGCTCGCCCACCACCTTCACCGTGCAGCGCACCAGCAGCGGCACCGTGCAGGCCGCGGGCACGTTCAAGACGGGCTTCGCCCCCGGCTGGTACCTGTACGACTACATGCCCTACGGCGACTTCGTGGATCAGTGGCAGATCCTCACGGGCGCCCCCGACTTCAAGCTCACCGAGCGCTCGGTCACCCTCGACGGGTCGGGCGTGCCCCGCCACAACGGCACCTTCCGCCCCGACACGATCGACGACTGGTCGAGCTTCGGGCGGCTCACGATCCCCGACTACGTCGACACCTTCGAGGACCTGGTGGACGACGGCTACGACCTCGTCGAGTTCTTCGGCTACCGCGAGGGGTCCACCGACCGCATCGCCGCCCTCTTCGACCCGGGCGACGGCCAGTTCCTCCACCACGGCCTGCTGGGCAGCCAGGCCTTCGAGGACCTCACCAACGACCTCGCCGACGACGGCTGGCTGCCGGTGGACGTCAACGTCATGGAGATGGCGGGCGGCACCTACCTGTCGGCGATCTACCGGCAGACCGGCGACACCCGCATGGTCCACTGGGGCATGAGCGAGCCCGAGTACCAGGCCTGGGTGAACTTCTACCTGGCGAACGGCTGGGACCTGGAGGTGGTGCAGAACTACGCGAAGGGGAAGAAGTACGCCGCGATCTTCGCGAAGTAGGGGGGGCCTACCCCCCACACCCCTCCCCGCCCGGCTGCCACGCCAGACCCACGGCCTCGGCCTCCCACCGGCCGTCCACCGCCGCCATCCAGTAGGGCAGCGTGTAGTCGGTGAACAGCTCGTGGCCGCGACCGCTGTTGCCGAAGCCGCGGCGCAGGCGGAAGGGGTTGAAGTGCCAGATCTCCGTCTCCTTCGTGCGGTAGCCGGCGGGGACGGGGGTGGTGTTGAGCACGGTGTCGACGAGGCCCGGGGCCGCGATGGTGATGCCCAGCACCTCCACGTCCTGGGTGCAGGTGACCAGGTCGTCGGCGCTGGGCTCGCGGGGCTGCACCCAGGGCAGGCCGCTGTCGGTCCAGTCGCGGGTGCGGGCGCGCTTGGGGTCGAAGGGGTGGTCGGGCTCGGGGACGTACCCGGCCACGTCGGCCAGGGCGGCGGCGGTGGTCTCGTCGAGCGTGGGGTCGAGGAGGGGGTCGGCGTAGGCGGCGTAGGTGAGCTGGAAGAAGCTGTTGCCCTGGGTCTCGAGCACCCCGAAGCGGTACGACTCGGTCATCGTCTCGACCACCGCGCGGGCCACGGGCTGGTCGTGGTCCTCCAGGCGGTCGAGGATCATGCGCGCGATGGGGTGCACGAGGTCGTTGCCGATCCAGTCCCCGCAGAAGTCGGGCAGGCGGAAGTGGTCGAGGGTGGGCAGCACGTCGAGCAGGCCCTGCTCGGCCACCAGGTCCTCCTCGATGAGCTCCAGGTAGGCCTCGTCGCCGGTGAGCCACCAGGCCTGCACGGCCAGGTCCAGCACGTACAGCGCGTCCCCGGCGCGCAGGTTCGTGAAGTAGACGAAGTCGATGGGGTGGTCGCCCAGGCCCTGCATCCGGCGCACGAGGTCGAGCAGGGTGAAGATGAAGCCGGGCTCGCTGGCGTCCAGGTCGAGCTCGGGGTCCACCGTGCGAGGCGGCCCCTCCCGGCAGCCGCGCTCGTAGGTGCCGTCGGGCACCCCGTCGGGCGGCACGGCGTCCATCACGTAGCCGTGGATCACGTCGATCCCCGACAGGTCGAGCTCGCCCTCCTCGGCGGCGTAGGTGCCCGTGCCCAGCAGGCTCGACAGGGCCAGGCGGATGCCCTCGGCGGCCTGCAGGTTGGAGATGCGGAGGCGGCGGTAGCGGTGGAGGTGGCAGACCACGTCGTCGGCGATCTCCTCGGCGAGGCCGGCGTCCTCGGGGCGCAGCAGGTCGTGGGCGTGCAGCAGGCCCAGCAGCGCGCCGCTGTAGGCGTCGAGCGAGGGCGAGCCCTCCGCCGTGCCCGTGACCTGAAGGGTCTGGCCGTCCACCTCGAGCGGGCCGTCGTAGTGGTCGGGCAGGTGGGCCAGCGCGTCGTCGGTCAGCGTGTAGATCACGTGGTTGGTGCGCTCCTTGTGGTCGTGGAGGCCCAGCTCGGGGTGGCCCTGGGGCACGTCCACGCCCGGGTCGAGCATCCCGAAGGGCGCACGCACCATCGACCCGCGCGCGCCGCTCACGCGCCAGTTCACGAGCTGGCGCTCCACGTGGTCCACCATCCGGGCGTAGTCGGCCTCCGACCCCGTGAGTGCGTACCGCAGGGCCGCCGCCCAGGTGAGGTGGCCCATGTGGTAGGCGGCGTCGCCGTGGTCGGCCCACTCGGTGAAGTGCTCGGGCGCCGCCCACACGGCCTCGGGTGTGCCCGGGTCCATGGCCACGTCGGTCTCGAAGGTGAGCACCGAGGCGTCACGACGGAAGAAGAGGTCGAGCTGGCGGTCGAGCACCCAGGCGCGCTGGCGCGGCAGCGAGGCCGCGGCGGGCGCGCCGGCCGCGTCGGTGGCCGCGCACACCTGGGGCTGGCCGTCCACGCAGCGGGTGGCCTGCACCACGCCGCAGCTCTCCACCGAGGTGGGGAGCACCGGCGCCGGGGCGGTGAGCAGGGGGCGCGCGGCCCAGCGGGTGGCGAGGCCGGGCACGGCCGTCTCGACCGTGTCGGCGGTGCTGTCGGTGTCGCCCTTGCCGGCGTCGGGGGCGGCGCACGCGAGACACAGCGACAGGAGCAGGGTGCGGGGCATGGTGGGCCCTCCCGCGGGGGCGCGAGGGGCACCGCCGCGCGCCCAGGGTAGGAGCCGGCGTCGTGCTGTTCAACTCCTACGACTTCCTCTTCTTCTTCCTCCCCCTCTGCCTGGCGGGTCACCACCTGCTCCGGCAGTGGGTGGGCCCCCGTGCGGCCTGGGTCTGGGTCACCCTGGCGAGCCTGGTGTTCTACGCCTGGTGGTACGTGCCCTACCTGGGCCTGCTGCTGGCCTCGATGGCCTTCAACTTCGGCGTCGGGAAGGTGGTGGCCGACGAGGGGCGCGCGGCGGGCGTGCGGCGCGGCTGGCTCACGGCGGGGGTCACGGCCAACCTCGTGGTGCTGGGCTGGTTCAAGTACGCGGGCTTCCTCGACCAGACGGTGGAGGCGCTCACCGGCCTCGACCTCGGCCTGCCCCAGGTGGCGCTGCCCCTGGCGATCAGCTTCTTCACCTTCCAGCAGATCGCCTACCTGGTGGACGCCCGCCGCGGCCGCACCCGCGACCACGACCTGCTCGACTACGTGGTCTTCGTCGCCTTCTTCCCGCAGCTCATCGCCGGCCCCATCGTGCACCACGGCGAGATCCTCCCCCAGGTGCGGGCCGCGCGCCCGGTGGACTGGTCGGATCGGAGCGTGGGCTTCACGCTCTTCGTGCTGGGCCTCGCGAAGAAGGTGTGGATCGCCGACACCCTGGCCCCCGTGGCCGACGCGGTCTTCGGCCAGGTGCACGCGGGCGAGCCCGTCTCGGTGCTCGCGGCCTGGGCCGGCATCCTGGCCTTCTTCTTCCAGGTCTACTTCGACTTCTCCGGGTACTCCGACATGGCCACGGGCCTGGCGCGCCTCTTCGGCATCCGCCTGCCCGTGAACTTCGACGCGCCCTACCGCTCGGAGTCCATCGTGGACTTCTGGGAGCGCTGGCACATCACCCTGTCGCGCTTCCTGCGGGACTACCTGTACATCCCGCTGGGCGGGAACCGTCAGGGGCAGGTGCGCCGCTACGCCAACCTGATGGTCACGATGCTGCTCGGCGGCCTGTGGCACGGCGCCAGCTGGACCTTCGTGGCCTGGGGCGGCATCAACGGCGTCTTCCTCCTGGTGAACCACGCCTGGCGCGCGGCCCGCGGGGGCCCGGTCACCTCGCCCGCCGGACGCCTGGCCTGCCGCGCCGTCACCCTCGCGGCGCTGGTGGGCTCGTACGTCTACTTCCGCGCCGAGACCTTCGCCGACGCCACCACCGTGCACCTGGCGATGGTGGGCCACACCTCCGCGGGCCTCGGCCACCTCCCCACCTGGCTGGTCTGGACCCTGCTCGGCGTGTTCGCGCTCACGCAGCTCGCCCCCACCAGCCAGCGGTGGCTGGAGCGCTTCGAGCCGGTGCTCGCCCAGGCGAACGACGCCGTGCGCTGGCGGCCCCGGCTCACCTGGAAGCCCACCGTGGCCTGGGCCGTGGTGCTGGGCGTGCTGCTCTTCCTCTGCGTCCCCGCCCTCGAGCGCGCCGACGCCTTCGTCTACTGGGCCTTCTGATGACCCAGGACCTGCGCCCCCACCGCCGCCACCTGGCCGTGCTGCTCGCCACGGCCCTGCTGCTCACCGCCGTGCTCGCGGCCTTCAACGCCTGGGTGGACCCCTACGGCATCACCCGTCGCCAGGGCATGCCCACCGCGGGCCTGCCCGAGGTGACCTGGTCGCGCATCTCCGCCGCCGAGCGCATGGCCGACCCGTCCTGCGACGTGGTGATCATCGGCTCGTCCCGCGGCGTGTACGGCTTCGGCACGCGCCCGATCGACCGCCTGGGCCAGCGTCTCTGCAACGGCTCGCTGGGCGGCACGAGCATGCGCGAGCTGCGCGAGGTGGCCCGCTTCGTGGCCCGCGAGTCGCCGGCCGAGCGCATGATCCTGCTGGCCGACATGGCACTCTTCCACGACGGCCGCGGGATGATGCACGACTACGCCCAGTCGCGCTTCAACACCGCCCGCACCCCCACCACCTTCGCCCTGTGGTCGCTCACCAGCCTGTCGGCGCTGGAGGACAGCTTCGCCACGCTCGGGGTGCGCACCCCCTTCTTCGACCCCCCGCCGGCGCGCCTGCCCGACGTGCAGCGCAACCGCCGCACGGTGCGCGTCACGCTGGGCCTGCCCCGCATCCTGCGCGCCTTCGAGGGCCCCGACCTCACCCTGGACCTGCTGCGCGAGGTGCTCGACGAGGCCGAGGCCCGCGGCATGCAGGTCACCCTGGTGCTGCCCGCGATGCACGCCATGGAGTTCGAGCTCTACGACACCGCCGGCATGTGGCGGCAGCACAAGCAGTGGCGCCTCTGGCTGGTGCAGGAGGCCGCCGCGCGCGGGCTGGAGCTGTGGGACTTCGCCACCTACCACCCCCCCGCCCGCACCAAGCTGCCGCTCGCGCCCGACGAGCCCTCGAACCCCTGGTTCGTCGACATCACCCACCAGTCCATGCTGCTGGGCGAGCTCACGTTGGACCGCCTCTTCCCCGAGCCCGGCGACGCCACGGCCTGGGACCCGCGCTTCGGGGTGCGCGTGACGCCCGACAACGTGGCCGCCCACCTCGCCGACCTCGACGCGGGCCGCGCCCAGTGGCACGCCGAGCAGCCCGCCGACCTCGCCTGGTACGAGGCCACGGTGCGCGAGACCTTCGCCCGCGACCCGGCCATCGTGGGCGATCTGGCACGGACGGCCGCCACGATGGGGCAGCGACTCCCTCCGCTGCCACCGGGCGCCGACGCACGCTGATCGATCCGGACTGCAGGACCGCCGGCGCCGTGCCGATGTGCCCTGCGGCTCACGACGCCGGGGAGCGGATGGCACGGGTGGCGCGCCCACCAGCACGGCAGCGGCAGCAGGCCGGAGGGACCCCCTCCGCGCCGTCCGACGTGGAGCGCCGGCTGGCTGCCAGCGAGGCGCGCCAGGAGGCCCTGCTCGCGCTGGCGCCAGCACCCATCTTCGAGGTGGACGACCAGGGTCGCGTGATCCACGCCAACGCCGCCGGAGAGGCCCTGCTCGCGTCCGTGGGACGCCAGGCCGACGAAGGCCTCGGCCGCGCCATCCACCCCGACGATCTCCGGCGGGTGGCCGCCGCGTGGCAGGCCGCCACCCAGCGCGGCGAGGACTTCCAGGAGGACTTCCGCCTGCGCACGCCCGACGGGTCTGCCGTGCACCTGCGCACCGCCGCCCGGGCGGTCACCGACGCCGACGGCCGCACCACCTGGCTGGGCTCGGCCACGGACCTCACCGAGCTGGTGGTCACGCGTCAGCAGCTCGACCGGCTCTTCGAGGAGTCCGTGGACCTGCTCTTCCACGCCACCCGCGACGGCCGGGCGGTGCGCGGCAACCCGGCCTTCGCCCGCTTCCTCGGCGGCGAGCGCACCACCTCCCGCGCCTTCCTCGACCGGGTGCACCCCGACGAGCAGGCGCTGGTGGAGACCGCCCTGCGGCGGGTGTGGGACGGCGAGGCCGTGGTGGACCTCGAGCACCGGGTGCGCGACGCCGAGGGTCGCTGGCGCTGGCTGTCGTGGCGCGTGCCCGCCTCCCCCGACGGCGGACGTTCGCTGTACGGGATCGCCCGCGACGTCACCGAGCGGAAGGAGCGCGAGCAGCGCCTGGAAGCGCAGGCGCAGCGAGATCCGCTCACCGGCCTGGCGAACCGCACGGTCTTCCTCGACGCCCTGCAGGACGCGCTGGCGCCGGGGCGGCCCGCCGCCCCTGCCGTGGCCGTGGCCTACGTGGACCTCGACGGCTTCAAGCGCGTGAACGACCAGCACGGCCACGCCGTGGGCGACGACATCCTGCGCCTCGTGGCCGCCCGCATCCGCGAGCAGGTGCGCGGCACCGACCTGGTGGCCCGCATGGGCGGCGACGAGTTCACCGTGCTCTTCCGCGGCCTGGCGAGCTGCGAGGACGGCAGCCGGCTCGCCACCCAGCTCGCCGGCGCCCTGCTCGACGCCGACGGCCCCCGCATCGGCGGCCACCTCCACCTCACAGGCAGCGTGGGCGTCGCCGCCGGCCAGCCCGGCGCGCTCAGCGCCGCCGAGCTCCTCAGCCGCGCCGACCGCGCGATGTACCAGGCCAAGGAGCGCGGGGGCGGCGCCTGGGTCTGGAACGGACGACCGGATCGACCCGGCGGCGAGGACCCTGCGCGCCTCGGGGAGCGTCGGGTGTCGGGGCCTGCGTAGGGCGGTTCGCGGGACGCATTCTCTGTGTCTCGTGGTGGCGGGTGAGGCCAGCCGCCACAGAGGCACAGAGGGCACGGAGGCCGGCACAGAGGGGGCGGGGCGGGGCGATTCGCCGGGTCGGGTGGCTGGGCGGATGGATCGAGGGCGTGGTGGGGGGTCGGTGCCGCGTGGGCGGCGGGTTGCCCCGCCGCAGGGGCCGGAGGGGCGCGGCCCGTGTGGCCGGCTCGTCCCGGGCCGACCTCGCCGCCCGTGCCGCGACGCTAGGGCTCCTCCTCGTCCACGATGCCCATGCGCTGGCGGACCTTCGCGGCCACGTCGTCGTCGACGAGGTCGGCGACGCGGCGGCCGGCGGCGTTCCTCACGCGGACCATCTCGGCCACCGTGTCGCGCCAGGGGAGCTCCTCGGCGTTGGCGCGCTCGGCGAGGTCGCGCATCTCGTCGAGGGCGTCGTCGAGGATCTCACGCGCCTCGGTGGCCTCGGGGCCCTCGGGGATGGCGAGGTGGGCGGCGTAGAACATGCGCTCGTAGAGGCCCACGCGCTGGTGGGTCTGGATGCGGAGCTGGGCCTTGAGGTCGGCCGTGGGCTCGGTGGGCTCGCTGCCGCCCACGAGGCGCTGCACGGCCGCGTAGGGGTCCTCGGTGCGGCCGCGGCCGGGCGCCCAGGCCGGGTCGACGCCCTCGGTGGTGAGGTCGGGGGACGGGGGCAACATCGCCCGCGTGGGGGCGGGCGGCGGGTCGAGGGGGGGCAGGGCCTCGGACGCGCGTCGCGCCGGGCGGACGGGCACCGCGGGCAGGTCGAGGTCGCCCACCTCGGGGCCCGTGTCGACCGAGGGCGACAGCAGCCAGGCCGCGCCCGCGGCGAGGAGCAGGCCCCCGACCACCGCCACCGCGCCGCGCACCTGCACCCGACCTCCAGGCCTCGCGCTGCCCTAACGTGCGACCCCGGCCCACGGCCGCCGCGCGGGGTAGCCAGGGGCGATGGTCGACCCCCTCCCCCCCTCCGCCCTCGCGGCCTGGTCCTGGCCGGGGCCCGTGCAGGTCGTGCCCGTCCACGACGGCCTCATCAACCCCACCTGGCTGGTGCACGGCGCCCAGGGTCCCGTGGGGGTGCTGCAGGAGCTCAACACCCGCATCTTCCAGCCCACGGTGCACGAGGACATCGAGGCCGTCACCGCCCACCTCGCCGCGAAGGGGCTGCCCACGCCGCGGCTGGTGCGCACCCGCGCGGGCGGGCTGTGGCACGAGGACGACGGCCGGGTGCTCCGCGTGCTCACCCACGTGGGCGACCGCACGCTGCACCGGGTCGCCCACCTCGACGAGGCCCGCGAGGCGGGCGCGCTGGTGGGGCGCTTCCACCGCGCCGTCGACGACCTGGACTGGACCTACCGCCACGTGCGCCCCGGTCCCCACGACACCGCCCGGCACGCGCGCCTGCTCGACGAGGCGCTGGCCGCCCACCCCACCCACCGCCACCACGACGCCGTGGCCCGGCTCGCCGACGAGCTGCGCGCGGGCTGGGCCGGGCTGCAGGCCGAGCTGCCGCCGCTGCCCCTGCGCCACATCCACGGCGACCTCAAGGTGAGCAACCTGCGCTTCCTGGGGCCCCGCGCCCACGCCCTCATCGACCTCGACACGCTGGCCCGCGACACCCTGGGCAGCGAGCTGGGCGACGCGCTGCGCAGCTGGTGCGGCACCGCGGGCGAGGACGTGGCCGAGGCGCGCTTCGACCTCGACGTCCTCGAGGCGGCGCTGGCCGGCTACGCCGCCGAGGTGGGCGACACCCTGCCCGACGGCGCCTGGGGGGCGCTGGTGCCCAGCGTGCAGCGCATCGCCACCGAGCTGGCGATGCGCTTCGCCGCCGACGCCCTGCACGAGACCTACTTCGGCTGGGATCCCACGCGCTTCGCCACCCGCGGCGACCACGACCTGGTGCGCGCCCAGGGCCAGGCCAGCCTCGCCCGCGCCATCGCGGGGGCCCGAGGCGAGGCCGAGGCGCGCCTCAGGCGGATCCGTCCGACGGCGGGCGCCTGAGGGCCTGCACGATCCTCGTCACCCCCGCGGGCACCAGGGACGCGAGCAGGAAGAGCGCCAGGAAGGCCATCGCCGCCACCAGCGCCGGACCCTGCACCAGCCGCGCGAGCACCGGCACGATCACCCGCTCGGCGAGCAGCTCCGCGAGCTCCGTGCGCCCCAGCGCCGCCGGGTCCCCACCCTGGGCTGCCGCCTCCTCCAGCCGCGACCAGGCCTCGCCCACCGTGGGATCCACGCCCGACGGGTCCTCGCCCGCCCGCGCCTGGGCCACGGCGGTGGCCACGCCGTCGCGCACCGCGGGTCGCCAGGTCTCGTCCACCGTGAGGGGCAGCGCCGCCACGAGGTCGGCCCCGAGGGCTGCACCGTCGGGACCCGCCAGCGCCGGACCCAGCGCGTCGGCCGTGCCCCGCACCGCCGCCACCGGGATCTCCCACCCGGCGCGGTAGGCCTCCAGCTGCTCCACCGCCGGCGGCGCATCCCCGGGAAGCGTCACCATGCCCCGCGACGCGGCCAGCACCACCGTGCCCGCCACCACGTCGGCGCCCTGGCCCCCGAGGTCGCGCAGCACGCCCTGGCCCACGTCGCTGCCCGCCAGCGTGGGAGCCGCCGACACGGCGACGGCCAGCGACGCGCCGGCGCCGGCGCCCCAGAGGAGCCCCGCACCCACGAGCCACGTCGCCGCCAGCCCGCGCCCGAGAGCGGCCTGGGCCAGCCAGCCGCGGGCCCGCTGCAGCACGAAGAGCAGCAGGGCCAGCACCAGGCCCACCACGGCGCCGACCACCGCACCCGTCCGCGCCACCTCCGCCAACGGCGGGAGCAGCGAGGCGAGCACGTCGAGCTGGCCCGGCGTCATCGCCCGGACCTAGGAGAGCAGGTCGTCCCCATCCTCGTCCTCGTCCTCCTCGTCCTCGAACAGGACGCGGTCGGCCTCGGCGAAGATGCGGTCCAGCAGGTCCTCGTCCTCCACGGCCTCGAGGTCGACGCCGTCGTCGTCCTCCAGGTAGCGGAAGGCGTAGAGGTCGAGATCGGGCTCGCCGGAGTCGAGCTCGTCGACCGGGGCGAGCAGGGCGAACTGGCCGTCGTCGCCCACCGGGAACACCGCGAGGATGGCGAAGTCGCGGTCGTTGCCCTCCTCATCGGTGAGGGTGACGATGTCGAGCTCGGGATCGGCGTCGGTCACGGCAGCCTCCTGCACGCGGGGCGCGCGGCCTAACGCGCCGGTGTTCCGCTGCACCGCACCGCCGCTCTTCCCCGCGACCCGCCAGCGGTTAGACGCCGACACCACGCGGGAGGACGGGATGCCACGGAACTGGTTCTGGTGGGGGCTGGCGCTCATCGCCGGATGGCTGCTGCTGGAGCGGCGCACGAAGCGCTCCGACGGCGAGCTCGTCGAGAACCTGCCACCGTACCGACGCATGCTGGCCTACGCGATGCCGGGCCGGAACGAGTCGGTGGTCTACTTCGACCGCGCCGTGCGGGCCGAGAAGCTCGAGGCCTACCTCGAGCAGGCCAAGGACAAGCTCGGCGCGAACATGACCCACGCCACCGTGGCCGCCGTGCTCGGCGCCTTCGGCGACAACCCCCGCATGAACCAGTTCGTGGCGGGCCGCCGGCTCTACCGCCGCAAGGGCGTGTGGGTCACCTTCTCGATGAAGCGGCAGAAGCTCAACCGCAAGGCCTACCTGGCCGCGGTGAAGCTCGACCTCCGCGAGGGCGAGACCTTCCGGGAGCTGGTCGACCGCATCAACGCCAAGGTGGGCGAGGAGCGCTCCGGCAAGAAGACGGCCGCCGACAAGGAGTTCGACATCCTCAACCTGCTGCCGCGGCCCTTCCTCCGCTCGGCCGTGGGGCTCATCCGGGTGCTCGACTACTACGGCCTCGTGCCCTCCTGGTTCATCCAGGGCGACGGCATGTTCACCTCGATGTTCGTGGCGAACCTCGGCTCGGTGGGCATGGGTCCCGGCTACCACCACCTCTACGAGTACGGCACCTGCCCGCTCTTCCTGATGATCGGCAAGGTGGAGGACCGGGTGATCGTCGAGGACGGCAAGCCCGTGGCCGCCCGCATCCTGCCCCTGCGCTTCAGCTTCGACGAGCGCATCGACGACGGCCACAACGCCAACTACGGCATCGAGGCCATCGTCACCCGCCTGGAGGACCCCTTCGGCTGGCTCGGCTGCCTGGCCGACGACGGCAGCGACGTCCTGCCGATCTGGCCCCACGGCAAGCACGTCGACCAGGGTGACCAGTCCGAGTACAAGCCCCCGGCCTGACCCCCGGGGTGCCCATGCCGGCCGTCGACCTCGAGCCCTGGTCCCCGCGGGCCCTCTTCCTCGTCGCCCACCACGCGACCTGGGCCGGGGCCTACTTCCAGCGCGTGATCCGGGCCGCCAGCCTGGCCAGCCACCCCGACGCCCAGGTGGCCGCCTACCGGGCGCGCCTCGTCGCCGCCCTGCGCGAGGAGCAGGCCTACGCCGCGTCGCTGGTGCGCACCGCCGACCAGCTCGCCCGCGCCCACGGCCTCGACGTGCCCCCCGCCCCCGCCCTGCCCGACGCCTGGCAGGCCTGGGTCACGGGCATCCTGCGCGGCTTCCGCCAGCACCTCGACCTGGCCGTGCCCACGAACGCCGCGCTGGCCTTCGGATTCGAGCAGGGCCAGGTGCGCGCCACCCTCGCCGTGCTCGTCACCCTCACCGAGATGCAGCGGCACGGCCTCGACGTCACCGCCGAGCTGGTGGCCGGCCTGCGCGCCGTGGGGGGCCTCGCCCAGTCGTGGACGGCCTCCGCGAGCCTGCTGGCGCGCGCCCCCGACACCGAGGAGCTGGTGGCGTCGTGGGGCCCCGTGCACGGCAGCCTCGCCACGTTGGCCCAGGCCGACGTGGGCCACCTCGACGCGGTGGGTGCGGCCGCCCTGGCCCGTGAGACCACCGGCCTGCTGCAGGCCCTGGGCGAGCTCGAGCAGGTGGCGCTGACCACCCTGCCCGCCGAGACCTGAGCCGCCCCGTCCCCGGGCGCGTGACGGGCATTGACGTCCTCGCGCCTTGCGCGCGCGGCCCCGACGCCCCACCCCCCTCCCGGACCCCCGGAGGACGCCGTGGACCTCAGCCTGCCCGCCCTGTCGCTGGACGCCCTGCTCCTGGGCAACCCCCCGCGCGACGCCGCGCTCGCCGCGGTGGTGCTGGTGGCCGTCTACGTGCTGCTCCGCCGCACCGCGAAGGCGGTGGGCGCGATGGTGGACCGGTGGATGGACCCGTCGCCCCTGCGCGACCACCTCGGACGCCTGGCGCGGCGCACCGGCCGCCTGCTCCCCGCCGCGATCGCCCTCGACGTGGCCGCGCGCCTGCTCGTGCTCCCCGACGGCGCCACCGGCACCCTCGACACCGGCGTCACGCTGGCCCTGATCTGGCAGCTCGGCCTGTGGACCGCCGACGTGCTGTCGTGGGCCGTCGAGAGCGGCGGGCGACGCCTGCTCGACCGCACGGCCGAGCCCGCGGTGCTGTCGATCGAGGAGGAGTCGCAGCGCCTGCCGGGTGCGGTGGGCCTCGTGGTGCAGCTGGGCGTGTGGAGCTTCGCGGTGCTCGCGATGCTCGAGACGCTGGGCGTGGAGGTCACGGCGGTGCTCGCCGGCCTGGGCGTGGGCGGCGTGGCCATCGCGCTGGCGGTGCAGAACATCCTCGGCGACCTCTTCGCCTCGCTGTCGATCGTGGTCGACCAGCCCTTCGAGGTGGGCCACTTCATCAAGGTGGGCGACGACCTCGGCACGGTGGAGCGCATCGGCCTGAAGAGCACCCGGGTGCGCGCCCTGTCGGGCGAGCAGCTCATCTTCGGCAACGCCGACCTCCTCGGGTCCCGGGTGCGCAACTTCCTCCGCATGGAGGAGCGCCGCGTGGTGCACGAGCTGCGCCTGTCGCCTGACACGCCGCCCGAGCGCCTGGCGGAGGCCGCCGCCGTGCCGCGGGCCGCGGTGGAGGCCGTCGAGGGCGTGCGCTTCGACCGCTGCCACCTGGTGCGCCTCGACCCCGGCGCCTTCGTCTACGAGCTCGTCTACTTCGCGCTCACGCCCGACTTCGTGGAGCACGCCGACCGCCAGCAGGCGGTGCTGGTGCGCATCGCCACCGACCTGAAGGAGAGAGGGCTGGAGCTGGCGTTGCCGCGGTGGGAGGTGCGGCAGGTGGGGTGAGGGTCACCCCTCCGTCGGCGGCGCCGGCGGCACCTCCAGCAGTCCCTCCCCATAGGCGTAGTGCACCATCTCGGCCGTGGTCGACACGCCGAGCTTGCTGCGGATGCGCGCGAGGTGGTTGCTCACGGTGCAGGAGTGCACGTCGAGCTCCGCGGCGATGTCGGCCACCTGGCGTCCCATGAGGATGAGCAGGAAGACCTCGTGCTCCCGCGCGGTGAGCTGCGTGTGGGGGCGCGGCGCCTCGGTCTCGGGCTCGATCGTCACCCCGAGCGGGCCGTGCGCCGCACGCTCCACCGCCGCGAGCAGCTCGGCGGGCGGGGCCTCCTTCGACACGTAGGCCACGGCCCCGGCCTGCAGCGCGCGGCGCCGGAACTGGGACTCGGGGTGCATGGAGTGCACCACCACGGCGAGGTCCGGGTACATCGACCGCACCCGGCGCAGCACCTCCGTGCCCGCCACCACGGGCAGCGACAGGTCGAGGATCAGCACGTCGCAGCGGGCCAGCTCCGGCGCGTTGAGCACCTGGCGGCCGTTCTCGGCCTCGCCCACCACCTCGATGTCGGCGAGCTCCTGCAGCACGTGGCGCAGGCCCACGCGCACCATGGCGTGGTCGTCGGCGAGGAAGACGCGGGTCACGGACCCTCCGGGGCGACGCGGGGAAGGGGCACGCTGGCCTCCACGGTGGTGCCGGCGCCCGGCGCGGAGCGCACGGCGAAGGTGCCGCCCAGGCCCCGCAGCCGCTCACGCAGCCCGAGCAGGCCGAAGCCCGAGGTGGCGGTGGCCGGATCGAAGCCCGCGCCGTCGTCCCGCACCCACACGCGCACGGTGCCCCCGTCGAGCCCCACCCCCACCTCCAGGTGGGCCGGCGCCGCGTGCTTGAGCGCGTTGGTGGTGGCCTCCTGCACCAGGCGGAACAGGGCGAGCTGCACGCCCGCGGCGAGGCCGTCCAGCGGCCCTCCCTCCGGCGGGGCGTCGAGCGCGCAGGCCACGCGGGTGCGCTCCTGCACGTCCTCGCAGAGCCACTCCAGGGCCGGCACCAGGCCCAGGTCGTCGAGGATGCGCGGCCGCAGCCGGGTCACCACGCCGCGCGTGGACCGCGTGGTGCCCGAGAGCAGCGCCTCGAGGTCGGCCACCAGCGCGCCCGCGTCCTCGCCGGCCTCCAGCCGTCCGGCCAGCCTCGCCACGGTGTAGCGCATGGCCGTGAGCTGCTGGCCCAGGTCGTCGTGCAGGTCGTGGGCGAGCCGGCGTCGCTCGGCCTCCTGCGCGCGGTCGAGGTGGTGGGTGAGCGCCTGCAGGGTGCGCGTGCGCTCTGCCACCTGGTCGCTCAGCGAGGCCGTGAGCCCCTCCAGCTCCGACTTCGCGCGGTCGAGCGCCAGCCGCTCGAAGAAGCCCCGCCGGGTCAGCCGCAGCAGGCCCTCGCCCACCACCAGGCTGAAGAGCACCGCGAACAGCCCGAAGCTCACCTGCGCCCAGGCGCCCGGCAGGTCCACGTTGCCAGGCCGCGCCGCGAAGAAGCCGCCACCCAGGGCCGCCGCCACGAGCAGCGTGCCCGGCACCCGCCACCCCAGGCGCAGCGGCACGAAGGCCAGGGGCAGGATGCCGATCCACGCGTCCGCGAGCCAGGGCAGGGCCGCCTCGGGCGCCTCCGGGGTGCCCGCGTGGCCGAGGGCCTCCCCCATCGACCCGAGCAGGGCTGCGTAGAGCAGCACCGCCGCGGGCAGCACGGCCCGGCTGGTGGCGGGGATCGCCGCCATCACGCCCAGCGCCACCACCTCCACGCCCGCCGCGTGCAGCCGCATGCGCGCGAAGGCCGCCGCGTCGGCCCCCTGGGGCAGCACCCAGGCGTCCAGGGGCCACCAGCCCAGCGTGGCCACCAGCATCACCACCGACCCCAGGATGCCGAACTGCTTGGTGACCGCTCGCCGGTAGACGTCGAAGGCCGCCTCGTCCGCCGGGGACCCGACGGGCTGGGCGCGCAGCAGCGACGGGACGAGGTCGTCGAGGGACATGGACCGGGCACGTGGGGGACCGCGCCAGCCTACCGCCGCCGGGGCCCCGAGGGCGCCCTCGCGCGCGCGACTCAACCTTTGTTCGCCCGCGTTCCCCACGGCACCGGGCACACGGGGCTCCGTCTGCTACCCTGGCCCGGCCCGCGCAGGCCCCCCGAGGGTCGGTCACCGGGCAGGAGCCCCGATGCGTTCCCTCGCCCTCGCGCTGGCCCTCAGCGCCTGCGCCTTCGCGAACTCCAACCCCAAGGACGGAGGCAACGCCCAGGCCTCCTGCGCCAGCAGCGCCAACGCCGCGGTGTGCGCCACCTGCTGCACGAACCAGGGCAGCTCCGGGTACACCTTCGACGCAGCGGCCGACCCCGTGAGCTGCACCTGCGGCGGCGGCCTCGGGGGCGAGACCGGCGACACGCTCTAGGCGGTCGCGGGTGAAGGGCGTTCGCCAGGATCAGCAGTTCGCACGGTCGGCGGGTCGCCTGTGGGTGGCCTTCACGCTCGTGATGCTCGTGGTGGTGGTGGGCACCACGGGCTTCCACCTGCTCGGCCGCGGCCGGTGGTCGTGGTTCGACGCGCTCTACATGACCGTGATCACGATCTCGACCGTGGGCTACGGCGAGACCCTGTCCGACATGGCCGACGTGCCGTGGGCGCGCCCGTGGACCCTGGCCCTGATCCTGTCCGGCACGGGTGCGCTGCTGTACTTCGTGTCCATGCTCACGGCGCTGGTGGTGGAGGGCGACCTCCGCGGCCTGATGGAGAGGCGACGGATGAACACCCGCATCGACGCCTGCACCGACCACGTCATCGTGTGCGGCTGCGGCACCACCGGCCGGCACGTCATCGGCGAGCTCATCGCCACGCGCACGCCCTACGTGGCCATCGACAGCGACACCGAGCGCCTGGCCGAGCTGTCGGACGAGTACGGCGAGGACTTCGTCCACATCGAGGGCGACGCCACCGACGACGCCGTGCTGCGCGAGGCCGGCGTCACCCGCGCCCGCGGCGTGCTCACCGCCCTGCGCGACGACCGCGACAACCTCTTCGTCACCATCAGCGCCCGCAGCCTCAACGACCGCCTGCGCATCGTGGCCCGCGCCGTGGAGGGCAGCGCCGAGCGCAAGCTCCGCCGCGCCGGCGCCGACGCCATCGTGTCGCCCAACTTCATCGGCGGCATGCGCCTGGCGTCCGAGATGATCCGCCCCAGCGTGGTGCAGTTCCTCGACGTGATGCTGCGCGACCGCGACCGCGGCATCCGCATCGAGTCGGTGACCCTGCCCGCCGGCACCGCCCTGCAGGGGCGCACGCTGCGGGAGTCGCGCATCCGCGAGCGCACCGAGCTGCTGGTGATCGCCGTGGCGGAGGCGGACGGGAGCTACGTGTTCAACCCCGGGGCGGAGCACAGGTTGGCGGCGGGGCAGACGCTGGTGGTGATGGGGGATGCGGACGACGTCGATCGGCTGCGCGGGATCCTGTAGTCGCGGGGTCGGTGCTGGTGCCGGGCGGGGTGATGGGATGTCCCGGGTGGTGGCGACGCCGTCCGGTGGGGCGGGGGCGGGCCTG
>JACKEO010000024.1 GCA_020632955.1 Alphaproteobacteria bacterium | reverse complement strand
TCGACGCGCGCGGCGTGGCCTGGTCCACGCCGGCGGGGCGTGAGGTCCTCCACGACGTGGACCTCACGCTCCACGCGGGCGAGCTGGTGGGCCTCGAGGGTCCATCGGGTGCGGGGAAGTCCACCCTGCTCCGCTGCCTGGTGCTGCTCGAGCCACGCGCCCGCGGTCTCGTGCGCTGGCGTGGGGAGGAGGTGGACCCCACCACGGTGCTCGCCTTCCGACAGGCCGTGCGGTGGATCCCCCAGCGGCCCGCGATGCTCACGCCCACCGTGGGCGAGGAGCTGGCCCTCGCGCGCTCCCTCGCGCCCTCGCCGCTCCCGCCGCAGGCCGTGGACGCCCTGCGTGAGGACCTCGGCCTCACGGACCTCACGGACGACACGCCCACCGCGCGCCTCTCGGGCGGAGAGCAGCAGCGGCTCGCGCTCCTGCGAGGCCTCGTCGGCCGCCCGGAGGTGCTCCTGCTCGACGAGCCCACCGCCGCCCTCGACCCCGCGCGACGCGACGCCGTGGAGGCCCTCGTCGCCGCCCACGTGCGCGAGGGCGGCGCCGCCCTCTGGGTGAGCCACGACGCCGCCCAGCGCACCCGCCTGGCCTCCCGCACCGTGACGCTGCCCGCCGGGAGGGCGGCGTGAGCCCGGTCGACCTCGGCCCGGCCGACCTCGCGCTGTCGGCCCTGCTCCTGCTGCTGCCGGCGGTGGTGAGCGTGCTGCTGCGGCTGGGCCTGGAGGGGCGCCTCGCCGTGGCCGCCGCGCGCACGGTGGTGCAGCTGTCGGTGCTCGGCCTGGTGCTGCAGCAGGTCTTCGCGCTCGACCGCTGGTACCTCGTGCTGCCGGTGCTCAGCGTGATGCTCCTCGCCGCGGCGCGCGCCGCCGTGCAGCGGGCTAGGCACCGGGTGCGCGGCGTGCAGCTGGACGCCCTCCTGGCGCTCGTGGTCGCCGCCAGCACGGTGACCTTCTCCACCACCGAGCTCGTCCTGCAGGTGGAGCACTGGTACGCCCCCCGCTACGTCATCCCGCTCCTGGGCATGGTGCTCGGCAACGGCCTCACGGGCGTGGCGCTGGCCCTCGACCGCCTGCTCTCGTCGCTCCTCGACGCCCGCGACGTGGTGGAGGCCCGGCTCACGCTGGGGCAGCCGGTGCGCGACGCCGTGCGTCCGTGGCTCGCCGAGGCCGTCCGCACGGGCATGATCCCGATGCTCAACACGATGACCATCGTGGGCCTCGTGAGCCTGCCCGGGATGATGACCGGCCAGATCCTCGCCGGCGCAGACCCCCTCGACGCCGTGGCCTGGCAGATCCTCATCATGTTCATGATCGCGTCGGCCACCGCGGGCGCCACCATCCTGCTGTGCCTGCTGGTGATGCGACGGCTCGTGGACCCGCTGGAGCGGGTGCGGTGGGAGGAGATCCGGCCGGCGTGACGGAGCGCGAGCGCGTGCGACGACTCACGCTTCCGCAGCAGCGTCCGGAAGCACCAGCAGTTCCAGGCGTCCACTCCGATGGAGCGCCACCGCGAGAGGCGGCTCCCGGGTGTCGAGCAGCACCTGGAGCGCCCGGGCACCCTTCAGGAGGGCGTCCTCGTAGGCCCGACGCGGCCCCTGGAACACCACGAAGACGACCCGGGCGCCCGCGCGAAGGAAGGCACGGAGGTTCTCGGGCTTCCTCCGGATGTTCTTGTCGCGCGTGACGATCACCCGACCCGCTGCCGCCACGGTCGCGATCCAGTCCGGATCGGCAGCCGTGTGGACGAAGACCTCATCGTGCGAGAGCACGTCCCACCCAGACTCGGCGAGACGTGCGCGCATCAGCCGGCCCCCGACGCAGCGATCCAGGAACACCGGCCACGCCAGGGTCACGCAGCGTCTCGGGCCGCCGCGCGGAGCGCCTGCCGGATCTGCTCGAGCGAGAGGCCGAAGTCCGCCGACAGCTCCGCCTCGGACTCGCCCGCATCGAACCGCTCGGCCACGTTCTCGATCGGCACGCCCGTGCCCTCGATCACGGGACGGCCGAAGGAGATCCGCGGATCGACGACGATGCTCCGCTCGTCGCCCATGAAGGGGTACAGCCTTCGGGCGAGCCCGACCTCGTCGCGCTCGATGCGATCCAGGTGCAGCCTCAGGTGTTCGTGCATGCCCAGCTGCTGGGTGTTCGAGAGCTTCTCGAGCCGGCCGAGCGCCTCGATGAAGAGGTCCTGACCGTCCGTGAGGAAGTCCTGGGTGGCGAGCGGATGGGGATCGGGGATCCGCTGGGCGAGGGTGGCGAGCGCGTCGCGCACGTTCGCCATGGACACCCTGTGCACGCGCCGCATGGCACGGAGCACGTGCAGCTCCACGAGGTTCGTGAAGGACAGCGCGCGCGGACTCGCCGGCGCGATGAGCGCACCCCGATCCCCACCGGCGCCAGCGCGCCCATTCACCCACGAATGCACGGTGGCCCGAGGCACGTCGACGATGCGTGCTGCATCCGACAGCAGGTAGCGAGGCAGGCCCGCGGCAGCCTGGCCCCCATAGATGTCGGCCATGGCGGCCTCCACGCGAGCACGACGCTCTGCCTCCAAGCTAACCCGCGTCCCACGATGCTCGCGGAAGTCCGACGTTCGTGGTGGGCAAGCTCCTCGGCGCCCCACACCGGGGTACGTGCCCCCACCCCCCTCCGGAGCGCCCCGTGGCCGACCGTCTCGCCTGGGTCCAGACCGCCCTCCTCGTCGGCGCCCTCGCGGGCGTGGGCGCCCTGCACCTGCGGGTGTCGGCGCTGGAGGACGAGCTCGCCGCACGGCCCGCGCCACCGCAGGCCACGGTCGCCCGCGCCGAGCCCGCCCCCAAGCCCGCGCGGAGCGTCCCCCCCGCCCCGGGCTTCGCCCCGCCTCCCCCCTCGGGCCATGCCGCCGCCACCCAGGCGGCCCCCCACGGAGCACCCGCCGCCGCCCTCGACGACCACCTCTGGTCCGAGCAGGGCCGCGCCGCCATCGACGACGTGGTGGCCCAGCGTGAGGCCCAGGAGCGGGAGCAGATGCGCAGCCGCTTCCAGCAGATGATGGCCTACCGCACGGAACGCGCGGTGGAGGCGGTCGGCGACGAGCTCGACCTGTCGGCCGCCGAGGCCGAGGGCCTGCGTGCGCTCGTCTCGGGCTACCTCGAGCAGCGCGGCGAACGCTGGCGCCAGATGCACGAGGGCGAGGTGGACGTGCCCAAGCTGCAGGCCGAGGCCGACGCCGCCCGCGAGGCCTTCGAGAAGGAGGTCACCACGCGCTTCGGCGAGGAGGGACTCGACGCCCTGCGCGAGGCCATGGAGCGCGGTCGAGGCTTCTGACCACGCCACCGTGAGCCACCGTGAACCTTCTCCTCACGGTCACCGCAGCGGAGGTGAGCCCTGGGCAGGCACCACGCCCGAAGGCCGCGAGGCCAGGGTGACGCCCCCCAGCACCAGCGCGGCGCCCACGCCCTGCACCCACGACAGCGGCTCACCCAGCAGCAGCGCCCCCAGGCCGATCGTGAGGATGGGCCCCAGCGACCCCACGGTGGCTGCCCGCTCCGACCCGATCCGCTGGATGGCCGCCGACAGCATGAAGGTGGGCAGCACCGTGGAGAAGAGGGCCATCGCCAGCGCCAGCCCCCACACCGGCGCGGGCTGGAGCAGGTCGCCCAGCGGCGCCGTGAGGCCGTGGTGCACCAGCACCGCGGCAGTGGAGACGAGCATCACCGACGCCGTGAAGCGGCGGCTCCCCAGGCGGGCGATCATCGGCGCCGCGCCCAGCAGGTAGCCCGCGTAGCAGACCGCCGAGAGCAGCACGAGCCCCAGCCCCTGCAGGGTGTCGGCCACGGTGCCCGCGGCGCGCATGTCGTGGGCCACCGCCGCGCCGATGCCCACCCACGTGAGCCCCAGCCCCAGCGCCTGACGCCAGGTCCACCCACGCCCCAGCAGCACCACCCCCAGCAGCACCGTGAGCGTGGGGTAGGTGAAGAGCACGAGCCGCTCGAGACCCGCCGAGACGTACTGCAGGCCCTGGAAGTCGAAGAGGGAGGCCCCGTAGTAGCCCACCAGGCCCAGCGCCCCGACCTTCCAGGCATCCTGCCGCGTCCAGGGCGCCGCGTCGGGCCGGGGCCGCAGCCCCACCACCACGTAGAAGGGAAGCGACAGCAGCATCCGCAACGCCAGCAGCGCCACGGCGTCCACGCCGTACGGGTAGGCGAGCTTCACGAGGATCGCCTTGAAGGCGAACCCGAAGGCCGCGCCGGAGGCGAGCAGCAGCCCGAGCCGGTCGGTGACGCCCTGGTCGCTCACGCCGACCCGCCCGTCTCGCGCAGGCCCTGCAGGAGCGGCACCAGCCCGAAGGCCACCTGCCCCGCCAGCCCGATCCCTCCCGGCACGGTGCCGAAGCCCGCGAGCACCTCGGCCCCGGTGCGCCCGAACAGCGTGAGGCCGAGCGCCACCTCCGCGAGGAGGAGCAGCACCAGCGCCAGCGACCCCATGGCCAGCCTCACGCGATGCGCGGGGCTCACGCCCTCACGGCGCACCGCCCGCGCACAGACCGCCCATGACACCGTGAGCATCACGGGCAGCTCCAGCAGCACGGCGGCGGTCTCGCCCAGGCGCGGCACCAGCACCAGGGTCCTCACGGTGCCGAGCACGAAGCCGGCGGCGAACACCAGCGCGACGTAGCGCAGCGCCGCCCGCCACGCTGGCCCCCAGGCAGGGCTCACGCGCGTCCGTACCAGCCCACGGCGAACCAGCCGCGGCGGTCGGTCCACACCTGCTCCTCACGCCAGCCCGCGTCGGCGGCCAGCGCGGCGAAGGAGGCCCGCGTGTACTTCCAGGAGCTCTCGGTGTGGATGCGATCGCCCTCGGCGAGGGAGAAGCGATGACCATCGATCCGCACCGTGTGGGCGCGCGTGGCCCGCAGGTGCATGTCGATGCGACCCTGCGCCCGGTCGTAGGCCGCCTCGTGGGCGAAGGAGGCCACGTCGAAGTCGGCTCCGAGCTCGCGGTTGAGCCGGGCCAGGAGGTTGCGGTTGAAGGCCGCGGTGACCCCGGCCGCGTCGTCGTAGGCGCGCTCGAGCACCTCCGGATCCTTGTCGAGGTCGAAGCCGATGAGCAGGCCGTCGCCCGGGCGCAGCCCCTCCCCCACCCCGGCGAGCAGCGCGCAGGCGTCGTCGCGGTCGAAGTTCCCGATGGACGAGCCCGGATAGAACACGACGAGGGGACCGTCCCCCTCCCGGTCGGGCAGGTCGAGCCCCTCCGTGAGGTCGGCCACCACCGGCCTCACGTCGAGCCAGGGGTGACGACGCCGCAGGGCGCGCGCGGCCAGGTCGAGGGTGTGGCCGTCGATGTCGATGGGCACGTACCCCGCGAGATCGCGCGCCTGGTCGAGCAGCAGCCCCACCTTCGTGGCCGTGCCTGCGCCCAGCTCCACCAGCAGCGCGCCCGAGAGCCGCGCCGCGAGCCCGGGCGCCTGCGCTCGCAGGATCTCGAGCTCGCAGCGCGTGGGGTAGTACTCGGGCGTGAGGGTGATGGCGTCGAAGAGCCGGCTCCCCAGCGCGTCGTAGAACAGCTTCGGCGGCAGGTGGCGTGGGTGGTCGGAGAGGCCTTGCAGCACCTCCTGGAGCATGGCCTGACGCAGCGCGTTCATGGGGTGTCCCGGGCGAGGCGGACCCCTGAGAAGGCCCACCGCTGGTGCGGATGGAAGAAGTTCCGGTAGCTCACGCGCACGTGGTCGCGGGGGGTGGCGCAGCAGCCCCCCCGCAGCACCCACTGCGACGACATGAACTTGCCGTTGTACTCGCCCAGCGCACCCGGTGCGGGGCGGTAGCCGGGGTAGGGCCCATAGGCGCTGCGGGTCCAGGTCCAGACGTCGCCGAAGCGCTGGCGCAGCCCCTCGCCGGGCGTGGCCGCCGCGGGGTGCCAGAGACCGTCGTCGAGGAAGCGCCCCTCACCCTCGGCCTCCCGCGGACCCCAGGCCTCCCACTCCTGCTCGGTGGGCAGGCGTGCCTCGGCCCACGTGGCGAAGGCCTCGGCCTCGTAGCCGCTCACGTGCACCACGGGTGCGTCGGGATCCAGCGGCACGGTGCCGTGGACCGTGTGCTCGAGCCAGCCGCCCTCGCCGTCGCGCAGCCAGTAGCGGGGCGCCTCGATGCCCTGCTGCTGCACCCACGCCCAGCCGTCCGACAGCCAGGGACCCGGCGTGCGGTAGCCCCCGTCGGCGACGAAGGCCGCCCACTCCCCGTTGGTGACGCACCGGTTCGCGAGCGCGAAGGGCGGGAGCAGCACCCGGTGACGGGGCTCCTCGTTGTCGAAGGCGAAGCCCTCGCCGCCGTGACCCACCGTGGCCAGGCCGCCGGGGTGGTCACACCAGGCGAGCGGCGGCGCCGACGCCCTGGGCAGCGTGCGCGGACGCCAGGTGGGCCGCAGCGGCTGGGCGAAGGCGTTGGCCTTGGCGTCCATCACGAGCAGCTCCTGGTGCTGCTGCTCGTGGTGCAGGCCCAGCTCCACCCGCCGGAGCACCTCGTCGTCGACGGGACCCGAGAGCAGCGTGAGGAGCGCCTCGTCCACCGCCTCACGCCACGCGAGCACCTCCCGCAGCAGCGGGCGCGACAGCAGGCCGCGGGCCGCGCGCGCATGTCGGGGACCGCAGGCCTCGTAGTAGCTGTTGAAGGCGTAGGCCCACCGGGGGTCCACCGGCTGGTGGCCCGGCAGGAAGGGCGCCAGCACGAAGGTCTCGAAGAACCAGGTGGTGTGGGCCAGGTGCCACTTGGGCGGGCTCACGTCGGGCTCGGACTGGAGCTGGGCGTCCTCGGGCTCGAGGCCGTCGAGCAGCGCCACGGTGGTGGCGCGCACCTGGGCACAGCGCGCCGCACGCGCCGCCAGCTCCGCACCCGGCTCGGTCATCGCGCGCACACCGCCTCCCGCCCACCGCATAATGCCAGGGCGGGCCGATGGGTTTCGGCCCGGATCGCCTGCTGACGCCAGGGTGGCAGGAGCCGCGGCCCGCGCCGATCAGGCCAGCGGCAGGCGCACCTCGATGCGCAGGTCGGAGTCCACGCGGTCCACCGACAGCGCGCCGCCGCACGACACGGCCACCTCGCGCGCGTAGGCGAGCCCGGCGAGGGGCAGCGGCACCCGCTCGCGGCGCAGCAGGATGGGCCGCTCCCGCGACAGGAGGGCCTGGTGGTGGTCGAGCAGCGCCGCGTAGGCACGCGCCTGCACGGTGACCACGCCCTCGTCGCCGAAGCGCAGGCAGCTCACGCGCACCTGGCGGCGACCGGCCGAGCGGATCCACGCCACGCAGAGCACGTCCTGCAGGGCGCTCCCGAGGGCATCGGCGTGGCCGCGCACCTGCAGGGCCTCGCCCGCGTCCACCACCACGGCGTCGCCGAAGGCGCGTCGACGGGCGGCCTCACGGAGCAGCTGGGTGATCTCCACCGTGGGGGCATCCGCACCCACCTCGCGCGCACGACGCCCGAGGTTCGCGACGCCGTCGAGCACCAGGTCGGCCTTGTCGGAGGCCTCGAGCAGCGCGTCGACGTCCTCCTCGAAGCCCTCGGCCACGGCCTGATCGGTGCGCAGGGCCTCCACCGTGAAGGCCAGGGCCTGCAGCGGACCGCGCAGGTCGTGGGCCAGCTCACGGCAGAGGGACCCGGCCACGTGGCTCCACGAGCTGCGCCGCGCGAGCAGGCCGAGGGTGCGGGCCCTCACCTCCTGCAGGTCGGCGGGCAGCCAGCACACGTCGTGGGTGCCCTTGCGCAGGGTGCGCAGCCACCCGCGGGCCTCGGCGCGGTCCACGAGGAAGACGGCGGGCACCTCGCTGTCGCGGGCGGCCTGCAGCACGGGCGGGGGCAGGCCCGGCGTGTGGACGATCCACGCCGCCACGTCGGTGCTCGCCACGCCCGCCGGCGTGACGGCGCCGGGCACGAGCGTGATGCCCTCGCCGAGCACGTCCTCGAGCCCTTCCAGGGGCTCGAGCGTGAGCAGCCCCACCCGCGCCTGGCTCACTGGACGGGACGCCCGGAGGCGACCCAGCCGTTCGTGCCGCCCTTCACGTTGATGGCGTGACGGCCGGCCCCGGCGAGGCTGTCGGCGGCGCGCGAGGAGCGCCCGCCCGACGCGCAGATCACGTAGACCGGGGTCTCGAAGGCCACGCCGTCGAGCGCGGGGTGGTCGGGACGCAGCTCGTCGAGCGGCAGGTGGCGGGCGCCGGGCACGTGGCCCCCGTCCCACTCGGCCTGCGTGCGCACGTCGATGAGGATCGCCCCCTGCTCCAGCGCCGCGGCCAGGCCGTCGACGTCGACGTCCTCCCGCTTGACGAGGGCCGTGGGCTCGGCCTCCTGGGACTGCGGGGTGACCGTGGCCTCGGGGGCGTCGGCCCCGCAGGCGAGCACGAGGGTGAGGAGCAGGGCGGACATGGGGACCTCCGGGATGGCCCAGTCTAGGCACCGTTCCTATGGCGTCAGCCCCTCCCCTGCCCGGTGGGCGCGCATCAGGCGCCACGCCGGCACCACCGGCCGGTCCGGCGGCAGCCCTGCCGACGTGGCGAGGCCGGCCGGAGGCCCCCCGGACAGGCTCGACACCACGTGCGCCCCCGTGGCGAGCAGCAGCACGGCGAGGGTGGACCAGGCGAGGCGGCGCCCCACCACGGCGGCGTCCTCGACGGTGCCGCCCCCCGCGCGCGCCCACCGGGCCAGCGCCGCGTCCACCGCGAGGCCCCCCGGCAGGGCCAGCAGCAACGGCGCCGGCAGCCAGCCCAGGAGACAGAGCGCGGCCAGCCCCAGCCAGCCGGCGGCGAAGGCCCCGCGGGCCCCGGCCAGCACCACGCCCGCCCCGTGGGTGGCCACGAGGGTGCGGTAGCCGCGCGCCCGGTCCTCGGCGCCCTGGAAGGCCTGGGCCGTCAGGTAGCACCCGCCGATCCCCGCGAGGACCACGGGCAGCACCGCGAGCGTGCGCAGATCGGGCGCCACCCCCACCACGCTCCACCCGGCGAGCGGGGTGAGCAGGCCGTAGCCGAGCAGGTTCACCGCCGGACCGCCGACGGGGTGCCCCTTCCAGGCCAGCCGCGGGTGGCTGTAGGCCACGGCCAGCAGCGCCGACAGCAGCGCTGCGCCCGCCGCGAGGGCGCCGGCCCAGACCGCGACGCCCACGCCCAGCGCGAGGGCCAGGAACCCGAGCGCGCTCGTGCCGGGGGGCACCGGCACCGCCCTGCCCCCGAGCACCTCGCCCTCGTCGCGATCCAGCTCGGCGTTCAGCCACAGGGTGCCGGCGTGCAGCAGGGTCCACGCGCCCAGCACCCGCAGCAGGGCCCCTCCCCCCGTCAGCGGCAGCGCCCGGTCCCAGTGGGCCCAGCCGAAGCCCAGCCCCACGAGCGCCAGCACGGGGATCAGCAGCCGCGGCCGCGCGAGCGCCACCCACGCGCCCACGGCCCCCCGACCCACGGCACTCACGGATCCAGCTCGGGGTCGGGCGGCGGGGCACGCCTCACCACGTCGAAGGGACGGAGGCTCCTGCGTTCCCGATCGAAGCGGTCCAGCTCCTCGGCCGTGTACGGGTGCGGCCCGGTCTGCACCTCGGCGCGCACGAAGGAGGCGATGGCCGCCTGCACCCGCGCACCCCACTCGGTGTCGGTGCGGCTGTCCCAGAAGCGGAAGAGCGCCTCGCGGCGGGCCTCCCAGCTCTCGAGCCGCGGCCCGTCGTCCAGCGGCACGCCCCGCTCCCACAGCGCCGCGAGCTGATCGGGCAGCTCGTCCACCTTCGCGTCGATGGCGTAGTCGGCGATGGCGTCGGTGTAGTCACGCACCTCGGGCATCACGGCGGCCAGGGCCGCGCGACGGTCGTGGCCGAGCTTGCGCTTGCCCACCGTCTGCCCACCCGCCCGGAGGCAGAGCAGCGGGATCACGCAGGTGATCCAGGCCGCGGGCCCCTTGCCGAGCACGGGCTCGAAGCGCACCGGCTGCCGCTTGAACTCCAGCTCCCCGTCGTCGTGGAGCACGAGCTCGCCCTTCCAGGGGTCGTCGTGCCGCAGGATGGTGCGACCGTCGCGGCGGACCTCACGCACGTACCCGGCGGCCCGCGCCTGCTCGAGCACCATCTCGCGGGCCCGGAGCAGACGCTCCCGGCTCGTGACGATCACGGTGAAGTCCACGTCCTCCTCGACGGGCGCAGACTGCACCGCCTCCACGGAGGGCACCTCGGGCTCGGGCACGTCGGTGTCGCCCTCGGCCACGGGCTGGGCGGCCGCGAGCCCCGCGAGCACCCACGGCAGCAGGCTCACCACGGCTCCCGCGTCACCGGAGGCACCCCGAAGGCGGCCCTCGCCGCCTCGGCCTCCGCCTGGGTGCCGAAGCGACGCACGTCGGCCCGGGGCCACGACGGCACCAGCGTGGGCGAGGTCACCAGCGCCAGGGTCACGAAGCCCGTCTGGTGGTCGCGGAAGAGCAGCCACCCCTCGCCCGCGGCGTGAGGCCCGGGCTCACGGCCCCAGGCGTCCCGCGTCCAGGTGGCGTCGAAGCGCAGCAGGCCCTCCCGGTCCAGCAGGAAGACCGCGGCGAGGCCGGAGCGGGCGAGCGCCTCGTCGAAGGGGTTGCAGAAGGTCATGCGGCGCGGTCCGTCGCGGTCGGTCGCAGGGTGGGCAGCGCAGGTATCCCGGCGGTGGACGGCCGGTCCCCGACCCCGCGCTCAGCGGGCCGGGGCGGCGTTGAGCGACCAGTCGTAGGCGCGCCAGGCCACGTCCTGGTGGGCGGGGATGCGCTCCAGTCCGAAGGCGCGGAGGAAGCCCAGCGCGGCGTCCTGGCGATCGTCGGCGCCCGGGACGTCGTCGGTGCGCCAGCGCACGAAGTCGGGCGCGTACCACTCGAAGATGCGCGACAGGAAGAGCGTGCCGCTCACCACGCCGTAGGCGTTCGCGCCCACCCAGCGCCGCGCCGCCGCGTCCAGCTGGGCATCCAGCCCCTGCGGCACCAGCGGATCGGGGGGCAGCGGCGGGCAGCCTCGGCTGGCGCAGTTGATCACCGCGTGCACCCGACCGTCGGCCAGCTTGCGGGCGTGCTCGTGCTCCATCTGGTCGAGGGTGAGATCCTGCCCCGCCACCCGGAAGGTGCGCTTCTTCCACGGGTTGCCGCCGTCGAGATCCCGGATGGACCGCACGCCGGGGTGATCGAGGATCAGCTGCACCGTGTAGGCGTTGTAGGCGTTCACCACGAGCGCGAGCTTCTGGGCGTCGTCGAAGCCGGCCGTGTCGGCCTGGGCGATCTCCGACAGCGCGCCCTCGAGCAGCGTGCGGCGCGATCCGAGCACGGTGTAGTCCACGCCCTGCGGCGTGACCGCGCCCTCGTAGAAGGCGTCGAGCTTGGCGTAGGCGTGGTCGAAGGCGGACGGCGCCGCGAGGGCGGTGGCGAGGAGCAGGCCGAGCATGCGGACTCCGGGGAGAGGACACCTGGGCACCCCGGGTCTTCCTCCCGGGGGTCGTCCTCCCCCCGTACGGTCGACGACGCCGGACGGAGTCGATAACCGCGGCGACCTCCCGGGAGGCCCCATGCCCACGATCTTCTCCGTGACCGGTCGCGCCATCCTCGACTCGCGAGGCAACCCCACGGTGGAGGTCGAGATCCGCACCGACAGCGGGGCCGTGGGCCGCGCCGCGGTGCCCTCGGGTGCCTCCACCGGCGAGCACGAGGCCGTGGAGCTGCGCGACGGCGGCGACCGCTGGATGGGCAAGGGCGTCACCAAGGCCGTGGAGCACGTCGAGGGCCCCATCGCCGACCAGCTCATCGGCCGCGACGTGCGCGACCAGGCCCGCATCGACCAGGTGCTGGTGGAGCTCGACGGCACGCCGAACAAGTCCAGCCTGGGCGCCAACGCCATCCTCGGCGCCTCGCTCGCCGTGGCCAAGGCGGCCGCCGACTACTCGGGCCTGCCGCTGTACCGCTACGTGGGCGGCCCGCTGGCGCGCGTGCTCCCCGTGCCGCTGATGAACATCCTCAACGGCGGCGCCCACGCCGACAACAACGTCGACATCCAGGAGTTCATGATCTGCCCGGTGGGCGCGCCCACCTTCGCCGAGGCCCTGCGCATGGGCACCGAGGTCTACCACCACCTCAAGGCGGTCCTGAAGAAGAAGGGCCTGTCCACCGCGGTGGGCGACGAGGGCGGCTTCGCGCCGGACCTGCCCAGCAACCGCGCCGCCCTCGAGGTGATCGCCGAGGCGGTGGCCAAGGCCGGCTACACGCTGGGCGACGACATCGTGCTGGCCCTCGACGTGGCCGCCAGCGAGCTCTACCGCGACGGCGCCTACCACCTCGCGGGCGAGGGCCGCACCCTGTCGGCAGAGGAGATGGTGGGCTTCTACGCCGAGCTCGCCGACGCCTTCCCGCTGGTGAGCATCGAGGACGGCCTGGCCGAGGACGACTGGGCCGGCTGGGCCGCGCTCACCGCCGGCCTGGGCCACCGCGTGCAGCTCGTGGGCGACGATCTCTTCGTCACCAACACCGCCCGCCTGCAGCGCGGCATCGACGAGCGCAGCGCCAACGCCATCCTCGTGAAGGTGAACCAGATCGGCACCCTCACCGAGACCCTCGAGGCCGTCGACCTCGCCCACCGCGCCGGCTTCCGCGCCGTGATGTCCCACCGCTCCGGCGAGACCGAGGACGTCACCATCGCCGACCTCGCCGTGGCCACCGGCTGCGGGCAGATCAAGACCGGCGCCCCCGCGCGCACCGACCGCGTCGCGAAGTACAACCAGCTGCTGCGCATCGAGGCCGAGCTGGGCACGGGTGCCGTGTACGCGGGCAAGGGCGTGTTCCGGCGCTGACCGCTCGGGTGCGGGAGCGAGCGGCGCGGGGGGACCGGGTCCCACACGAGGGCGTCCTGTCGCGATCGGGACAATGGATGTCTCGATTCGAGACGATTATCTTCCCGACATGCCGCTCGACCCGAACAGCCTGCGCGATGCCCTGGAGACGCTCGGCGCGATCCTGGAGGATCGCGGGACGGCGTGCCACATCGTCGTCATCGGCGGAGGAGCCCTCCTGCTCGTCGGCCTCGTCCACCGCTCCACGAAGGATCTCGACGTCGTGGCGCTCGCGCACGACGGCGCGCTCGTCCGCGCCTCTCCCTTCCCGCCCGAGCTCGCCGAGGCCGTGCGAGACGTCGCCCTCGCCCTCGATCTGCCCGAGGACTGGCTGAATGCTGGCCCCGCCGACCTGTTGACCTTCGGACTGCCCCAGGGGTTCACCGATCGGACGACCGTCGAGAGTTTCGGGGCGCTGACGGTACACGTCGCATCGCGCGTCGACCAGGTCGCGTTCAAGCTGTACGCCGCCGCGGACCACTGGCCGCATCACGGCAAGCATCTCCAGGACCTCCAGGCGTTGGCGCCGACACCGGACGAGCTCGTCTCGGCGGCGCGATGGTGCCGGACGCACGACGCCTCGGAGGCGTTCCGCGACGTGCAGCTCACGCCCGTGCTCGGCCTCTTCGGCGTGTCGGAGGTGCCCCGTGGGTAGCGACCTCCAGCTGCACGCCATCGACCTGCTGTGGAGCCTCTGGACGGAGCTCGGCGTGCCCGGGCTCACGCGCAGGCACGAGCACGTCGCGATCGATCCCGAGCCCCTGATCGTCGCCTCGCCATGGATCGCGGAGGGCGACGCGAGGCTTCGCGACGAAGTGCATCGATGGTGCGCCGCCCACGCCGACCGGATCTCCGTCAGCCGCCTCCAGGGCCTCCTCCGTCGGGCGACGCCCGAGGTGCGAGGCGCCTTCGGGCAGCTCGCGGCCACGCTCGCAGTGTCGTCCGGCGCGCGCTGGCCGACCGCGCCCGAAGACGTCCCCTGGCCCCGCGCCCCGGACCCCAGGCCACCGGCGCTACCGACGACCCGGCCTTCCCTCGCCCGGCTCCGGGTGCGCGCCCTCGCCGGCGTGGGTGCCCGGGCCGACGTGGTGGCGGAGCTGCTCGGACGCACCGCGGTGTGGACCACGGCGTCGGACCTCGACACGCTCGGCTACAGCAAGCGCAACGTCGCACGCGTGCTCTCCGAGCTGGCGGATGCCGGGCTCGCCCGGGAGCTGGCCGACGGGAACGCGCGGACCTTCCAGCTGGACTGCGGCGAGGCATGGACGCGGCTCCTGCACGTCGAGGAGGTGGGCTGGCCACATTGGGACGCCGTGATGCGCCTCGTGATCGCCTTGCTCTCGCTGGCGGGAATCGAGCGGCGGCCCGCCACGGTGCGACGCGTCGAAGCCGCGAAGGTCAGCGAGGTGTTGAGGCCGCTCGCCGCGACGCTCGGCCTCGCTGCGCCACCCGCGCCGAGGGGCGACCCGGAGATCGACGCGCGCCTCCGGGCGTGGGCGGCGGAGCAGGCCGGTGCGCTCGCAGACGGGACGTCGGTGGCGTTCCGGGTGCGGGCGACGCACGAGGAGCGCGTCTCGGCGTCCTAGAGCCCGAATGACCGTCTCGACGCGGGGCCACCACGGCCTGGGCTCGGCCCTCGGCCCCCAGGACCCGCGACGACGACGCTCCCGCGCCCGTGATCCGCGGGCGTTCGTTCACTCCACCGTCACCTCCCCCTCCACCTCCACGTGAGCGAGCAGCGCGTCGATCTCCTCCCGGGGAAGCAGGGGGTTCTCCCGGAAGTGCACGGGTCCGTGCACCACCTCCAGGCACGACAGGCCGTCCAGGGACGCGAGCCACGGATTGCCGTCGACGTCGAGCGCGCCGACCTCCCGCAGCCGCTCAAGGCCCGCCAGCGAGCGGAAGGCGCCGTCGCTGTCGTCGAGACGCACCGTGAGCGCGCCGCCCACCTGCTCGAGCCGACCGAGCGCGCGCAGGTCCGTGAGCCCGTGGTTCCGGAAGATCGTGAGTTCGCCGTCGACCCGGCGCAGGGTGTCGAGCGGAGCCAGCTCGTCGCCGAAGGCATCGGCCACGGTGATGGAGCCGCGGAAGCGGGTGCAGCCCCCGAGGTCGTCGTCCGCGCGCGGCCGGAAGTACACGTCGACCTCGCCGCAGACGACCTCCTCGCCGAGGTCCGTGTCGGGTGGTGCGCAGCGGGGGTCGTCGACGACCGGCCCGACGCAGGCACCGAGGGACAGCAGCGCGAGGGGGGTCCAGGTGCGGGGCCACATGCCTCGGCCTCGGGGACGGGGGGTGACGGGCGTCCGGGCTCGGACGGGAACGTGCTCCTCCGTCGCATGGCGGGCGACGGCCGGCCAAGGTCGGTCGCGGGCGCGCCCCTCCTCCAGCTGGAGATCCACGAGATGATGTCGGCGGAACGTGCCGGCGAGGTGCTCGCGCCCCCCCTCACGGCTCCTCGAACGTCCCGTCCTCCGACACCACCCGCACCGCGTCCAGCAGCAGCACGCGGTCGGCGAAGAAGTACCCCGACCGCTCGCCGAACATCGTCTCGGCCTCGGGGGGCAGGTCGCGGCGCGTGATGGGGTGCAGGTGGCCCTCCACGGTCATCGTCTCGAAGCTCACGAGGCGCTCGGGCGGACGGCTGGTGCGCACCAGCACCGGGATCTCCCGGTCGGAGGTGTCGTTCACCGGGAAGAAGCCGAAGACGTACCGGGTGCGCTCCGGGGCGAGCAGCGAGGCCGGCTCGCGCTGGGTGAGCCGCGCCTCGTAGTGGGCCGTGCCCTCGAGCCGCACCCACACCGCCGACGGGTCCAGCTCCTCGAAGGTCTGCGCGACGAAGCCGCCGGGGGGCGGCGGGGCCGGCGCACGCAGCGCGAAGGCCGCCGTGCCGCCCACGATCCCCAGCACGATCCCGCCCACGGCGAGCCACCACCTGCGCACGACACCTCCCGCCCGCGTCATGGCACGCACGCAGTCCGTGAGCCAGCCGCGCGGGCGGGGTACGGCTTCCCTTCGCCCCGCCGAGGTCCCATGCCCACGTCCGATCCCGTCGCCGCCCACTTCGCCGCCCTCGGGGTGGACGAGGCCCTGCTCGGGGCGGCCCTGGAGGCCGCCACCGCCCACGGCGCCGACGCTGCCGAGCTCTTCGTGCAGCACAGCACGTCCACGTCCATCGGCCTGGCCGACCGCATCGTCAACCGGGTGCACACCAGTGTCGACCTGGGCGTGGGCGTGCGCGTCGTGATCGGCGACCAGGTCGGCTACGCCTACACCGAGGACCTGTCGCTGGAGGCCGTGCTGCGGGCCGCCGCCACGGCGTCGGAGATCGCCCGCCACAGCGGCGCCTCCAGGCCCACCCCGGTGGGCGTCCGCGCGGTGGCGCGCAACCTCTACCCCCTGTCGCGCAGCTGGACCGACGTGGAGATCGCCGAGCGCATCCCCCTGATCCGCCACTGGGAGGAGGGCGCCTTCGCCGCCGACCCGCGGGTGCGCAAGGTGCAGGTGAACCTGGCCGACGGCGAGTCGCGGGTGCTCATCGCGCGGGCCGACGGCCTGCGGGTCACCGACCTGCGCCCGATGACGCGCGCCTTCGTGAGCGTCACCGTGGAGGACGGCGACAAGAAGGAGTCCGGGTCGTACAACGTGGCCGGGCGCACCGGGCTGGAGCTGTACGACGCGGGCCGTCAGGAGCGGCTGGTGAGCCAGTCGGTGCATCGCGCCCTGCGCGCCCTCGAGGCCGGGAGTCCCCCCGCCGGCGAGCTGCCCGTGGTGATGGCGGCCGGCTCCAGCGGCATCCTGCTGCACGAGGCCATCGGCCACGGCCTCGAGGCCGACTTCAACCGCAAGGGCATCTCGATCTTCGCCGACAAGGTGGGCCAGGCCGTCGCCACCCCCGAGGTCACCGTGGTCGACGACGCCACGCTGCCCGGTGCCCGCGGCGCGCTGAACATCGACGACGAGGGCAACGCCACCGAGCGCACCGTGCTCGTCGAGGGCGGCGTGCTCAAGGGCTACCTGCACGACGGCATCAGCGCGCGGCACTACGGCGTCACGCCCACGGGCTCGGGTCGCCGCGAGAGCTTCCGCCACCCGGTGCTCCCCCGCATGCGGTGCACCTACATGGAGGCCGGTCCCCACGACCCCGCCGAGATCATCGCGTCGACGAAGCAGGGCATCTACTGCGAGACCTTCAGCAACGGGCAGGTGCAGATCGGCGGCGGCGACTTCGCCTTCTACGTGACCTTCGGGTACCTCATCGAGGACGGCAGGCTCACGCGCCCCATCAAGGACGTGAACCTCGTGGGCAACGGCCCCAAGGTGCTCGCCACCATCGACATGGTGGGCAACGACCTCGAGATCGACGAGGGCGGCTGGACCTGCGGCAAGGACGGCCAGGGCGTGCCCGTGAGCCAGGGGATGCCCACCGTGCGGGTGGCGAAGCTGTCGGTGGGAGGTGGCCGATGAGCGACGCCCTGATGGACCTCGCGGAGCAGGTGGTGGCGCACGCCCGGCGGCACGGCGCCCAGGAGGTCTCGGTGGCCGTCCAGGAGGGCAGCCACACCGAGATCAGCCGCCGCGACGAGAAGGTGGAGCAGGCCAGCGAGTCGAGCACCCGGCGCCTGTCGCTGTCGCTGCTGGTGGACGACCGCTGGTCGAGCCACGGCACCTCCGACCTGCGACCCGACGCCCTCGAGGCCTTCCTGGCCCGGGCGGTGGCGGCCACGCGGCTCCTGGAGCCCGACCCCGACCGCGCCCTGCCGCCCCGCGAGCTCTGCGGCCGCGGCGCCACCGAGGAGCACCTCGACCCCTTCGACCCGCGCTGGCGCACCTGGACGGCCGGCGACCGCGCGGAGCGCGCGGAGGCCCTGGAGCAGGCGGTGCTCGCGCGGCGCGGCGACGACTTCGTCTCGGCCACCGTCGGGGTCTCCGACGGGTCGGGTCGCGCGGTGCAGGTCACCAGCCACGGCTTCGCCGACGCGTCCGAGGGCGCCTGGTTCGCCCAGGGTGCGTCGGTCACGCTGGCCGACGAGGGCGGGCGGCGACCCGAGGGCCACGCCCACTACGCGGCCCGCTACCTGTCCGATCTCCCCGACCTCGAGCGCATCGCCACCGAGGCCACCGAGCGCGCCCGCGACGCCGTGGGCTCCGGCCCCATCGCCAGCGGCCGCTACCCGCTCGTGCTGCAGAACCGCGTGGCCGGGCGCATCCTCGGCACCCTGCTGGGCCCGCTGTCGGGCGGCGCCATCCACCACGGCCGCAGCTGCCTGGCCGACAAGCTCGGCCAGCCCATCGGCAGCGCCGCGCTCACCATCCTCGACGACCCCACCATCCCGCGCGGGCTCGGCTCCACGCCGTGGGACGAGGACCTGCTCGTGGCACGTCCGCGCACCATCGTGCAGGACGGCGTGCTCCAGAGCTTCTACGTGTCGGTCTACTACGCCCGTCGCCTGGGCTGGGAGCCCACCACGGGCAGCCGGTCCAACTGGGTGCTGCCCGCCGGCACGCGGCCGTGGACGCAGATCGCCGCCGAGCACGACCGCGCCATCCTCGTCACCGGCTTCCTGGGGGGCAACGCCAACCCGCTCACCGGCGACTTCAGCTTCGGCATCCGCGGGCGCCTGCTCGAGCGCGGCGTGCCCACGGCCCGCCTGTCGGAGATGAACGTGGCGGGCAACGTGCTCACCTTCTTCCACCAGCTCACCGAGCTGGCCGACGACCCGTGGACGTACAGCTCCACCATCACGCCGTCGCTGGTCTTCGAGGACGTCTCCTTCTCCGGTACCTGACGGGCTCTCGGGGTGCCGGCGGCGACCGGTGAAGCCCTCGTCAGCACCCCCTTCCCTCCTTGACGATCGCCGCGCTGCCGTCCATCCTGTGCGGATGGAGTGATGCATGAGCCTCGCCGTCCTCGCCCTGCTCTCCGGCCTCGCCCACGCGGGCGACATCGAGCTGTGGTCCCAGGGAACCTGGGCCAACGACGCCGACGTCTCCGGCACCGACGGGTGGGAGCACGGATTCAAGGACGACAAGTGGGTGGGCACCACCCAGGGCGAGCGCCTGTCGCCGCGCACCACGCGTGAGGCCACCTGGCTCATCAACGACGACTGGAACAAGGGCAACCCGGCCGACAACTGGCTCGCCCGCGGCCCCGCCTTCCGCGACGGCAGCATCGACGTGATGGTGGGGAACCAGGGCGACAACTGCGCGGGCGTCGCGCTGTCGGTCGACAAGGGCAAGCACTTCTACCTGGCCTTCCACACCGAGGATCGCGTCCCCCCGAACGTGGGGCGGGTGAACCGCCGGGCCCGCGTCATCCTGGTGCGCGTGGAGGGCGGCAACCTCACCGAGCTGGGCCGCGCCGACGTGGGCGGCCTGGGCGACACGCCCAAGAACCTTCGGCTCGATCGCCAGGGCGGCATCCTCACCGTGCACTACGACGGCAAGCAGGTGCTGCAGCGCCTCGACGGCACCCCGCTGCCCCCCGGCAAGGCGGGCGTGTACGCCTACGCCAACGGCGTGGAGGACCCGGGCTGGTTCGCGAGCTCGCAGCCCGCCTTCTTCGACGAGGTCACGGCCTCGCTCCTCGACTCCGACAACGACGGCGTGGGCGACGACACCGACAACTGCGTCGACAAGGCCAACCCGGGCCAGGTGGATCTCGACGCCGACGGCATCGGCGACGTGTGCGACCCCACCCCGCCGCCGCCCCCCGCCGACACGGGCGACACGGGCAGCGACACCAGCGTCGACACCGGCGACACCGGCCTGGCGGGCGGCGACTCCGGCAGCGGCAACGGCGGGAACGGCGGCAGCAACAGCGGCGGGAACGGCGGCAGCAACAACGGCGGCAGCTCCGGCGTCACCTTCCCCGACGGCAACGGCGACTCCGGCAGCGCCGACGACTTCGTGCTGCTCTACCCGGACGAGGAGCTCCTGGCGGCCTGCGGGTGCGACCAGGGTGGCGCGGGCTGGCCGTGGCTCGCCGGCGTCGGACTGCTCCTCGGGCTGCGTCGGCGCCGGTCGCCCACCACGCGCTGACCCTCCTCGGCCGCCGTCGCGCACGCTGCGCCCCGGGGCGTCAGCGCCGCGTGGAGACGCCCGCGTCGTCGAGCAGCGAGCGGTGCATGGCGAGCGTCTGCCCGCGGCGCCGCGCCTCCTGCACGAACCAGCCGTCGCGCCAGGGCCACTCCTTCACCGCGGCCCGGTAGCCGGCGATGGCCTGGCTGTAGGCGCAGAGCCGCCGCAGCAGCGCCTCCGGCTCCACCTCGACGTCGAGGGCCGGCGCGGCCACGCCCACCAGCTCGCCCACCAGCACGCGCAGCAGGCCGGCGTGCAGGGCGCACACCTGGTCGACCGTGACGCCGCGCGCCTGGCAGATCACGCCGAAGGCCACGTTCCACACCAGCTTCTCGAGCTCGGCCGACGCGAAGTCCTCGGGGGCGACCACCGCGGCGGGCACCCCGAGGTGGGTGAGCCAGGCCGCGACGGCGTGGGCGTGCGCACCAGTGACCGGGCTGGGGTCGGGACCCGGCACGGGCTCGGCTTCCCGGGAGGCGACGGCCGCGTACAGCAGCAGCCTGCCCGCGCCCTCGAGGCCGTTCGCCCCCAACCACGGACGCAGCATGCCGTTCTGCAGGAAGACCAGGTCGGCGCGTCGGCTCGGCGGCAGACGCACCAGCACCCCGTCCAGGTCGTCGTTGCGCGTGGCCACGAGGAGCGGTCGTCCGGGGTGGTGGGCCAGGGCCTCCCAGCCGGCGGTGCGCGTGACGAGCTGGCCGGCCACGCCGAGCGCGGTGGCGCGACGGGTGAGCGCCGCGCCCACGCGCCCCGCCCCGATGACGTCCACGGGGTTCACGGTGTCCACAGGGCCTCTCCCGGGCGTCGGGGCAGTCCCGGAGGTTATCCGCCCGCCGTGCCGCTCGCCGAAGCCGTCACCCTGGCCCTCGCCCGCGCGGGCCTCCACGTCGAGGTCGACGCGCCCCTGGGGCGTCGCGTCTCGTGGCGCGTGGGCGGCCCTGCCGACGGCCTGGTCCTCGCGCACGACACGGCCGCCCTCCAGGCCGTGCAGCGGGTGGCCGCGGCCCATGCCCTGCCGGTGCTGCCGCTGGGCGCGGGCAGCAACCTCCTCGTGGCCGACGCCGGCGTGCGCGGGCTGGTGGTGCCGCTGGGCGGCGCGTTGGCCGACACCGAGGTCGAGGACGACGTGGTGGTGGCCGGGGCGGGGCTCCGCCTGGTGGCCCTGCTTGCGCGCGCCTCGCGCGCCGGATGGGCGGGGCTGGAGGGGCTGGCGGGCATCCCGGGCACCGTGGGCGGGGCCGTGCGCATGAACGCGGGCACCTCGCTCGGCGAGGTGGGCGATCGCCTGCTGTGGGTGGAGATCGTGCACCGGGGCGGCGCCGTCGAGCGCCTGGAGGCCGGGGCCCTGGGCCTCGCCTACCGCACCTGCCACCTGCCGCCGGGCGCCATCGTGGCCCGCGCGGCCCTCCGCACGGACGGGGACGCCGAACGGAGCGCTGTCGCCATGCGGGACTTCCTCGCACGTCGCAAGGCCACCCAGCCGCTCGACCAGCCGTCCTGCGGGTCCACCTTCCGCAACCCGCCCGGCGACGCGGCGGGGCGCCTCATCGAGGCCGCCGGCCTCAAGGGCCTCTCGGTGGGCGGCGCGCAGGTCAGCCCCAAGCACGCCAACTTCCTGGTGAACACGGGCGGCGCCACGGCCCGCGACCTCGCCAGCCTCGTCGCGGAGGTGCAGGCGCGCGTGTTCGCGCACGCGGGCGTGTGGCTCCACCCCGAGGTGGAGGTGGTGGGCGACTGGGGACCCGAGGGCTGCCCGATCAGCCTGTCAGCGCCCCGCCCAGGCTGACCAGCCACACCACCAGGATGCCGTGCTGGGCCACCAGGAAGCCGAAGCGGGCCTGCACGGCCGGCGGGCTCGTCGACGCCAGGTGCACGCTGCTCTGGGCCACGCGGGCTCCGAGGAGCCAGGGCGCGAGCGGGTCGGTGATCGCCGCGTGGTCGGTGACGAGGCCGAGGAGCACGACCACGGCCACCAGGGGGAGGTTCTCGAGGCAGTTCAGATGCGCACGGGACAGGCGCGCGGCGAAGGGCGAGACGTCCTCCCCATCGGGCTGGAAGGTGTTCGCGGGCCGCCCCGAGAGCACCAGCCGCACCCGCAGCGCCAGCGTGATCCCCACCAGCAACAGGGTCCAGGCGACGTACCCGAGCAGGCAGACGGCCGACGTCACGGCGTGCCGAAGGTGAGACCCACCGACGGATAGACGAACTGCACCGACCGCGGCAGCGGCCCACCGGAGGGGATGCTCGACGCCGCCAGGTACACGGGGACCTGCGCGGGGATCATCGAGGCAGGAAGCTCCTCGCCGAAGGCCCCCGCGTCGGAGACGTAGGCCGGCGCACCCGACGAGGTGTTCCAGCTGAAGGCCGACGAGAAGTCACCCCCGTACCAGCGGTCGAGCGCGGGCCACCCGTTGTTGCCCGCGAGGCTCTGCGCGAGCTGCTGCGCGTTGCCCGTGCCGAGCTGCCCGCCCGCCCCCACGTAGTAGGGCGTGGTGCCGGGGAGGAAGGCGGTGTGGGGGTCGGCGGTGAAGAGCGCCGGGTCGAGCGTGCACGGCGCGCCCGTGGTGCCGTCGACCGGGCCGAACGGCGTGTACTCCCCCGCGCGGACGGCGAAGCCGGCGAGCTGGTCGTTGGCGTTGAGCCACGCCTGCAGATCGGTGTCGCCTCCGCCCGGCCACGTCGACGTCCCGGGACCGGAGTCCACCAGGTAGACCAGCACGCAGAAGCGGTTGGCGGCGTCGTAGAAGTAGAGGTCGAGCTCCGGATCGATGGGGATCGAGGAGCCGCCCGACGGGTACTGGTACGGGGCCACGTCCCCGCTGCCGTCCACCGCGAAGAAGGCCCGGAAGAAGAGGCCCACGGGCTGGAAGTAGCCCCCGGGGGGCACCGCGGTGTCGAAGGTGTCGGTGGGCGTGCCGTTCGTGCCGCCGTTGGACGCCCCGCCGTTCGCGCCCCCGTTCCCGGGGGGCACCACCGTGCCTCCCCCGCCGAGGTCGCCCGGGTCGAAGGTGTCGGGCTGGCCGTTGCCCCCGCCGTTGTTCGACCCGTTGCCGGGGACGTAGCCCTGGTCGGTGTCGTCGTCCCCATCACCCAGCTTGGTGACCGGTGCGGTCACGATGCACCCAGCGAGCATCACCATCGGGATCACGAGACGCACGTCGTCCTCCACACAGACGGGCGACGATACCACCGGATCCTGTCACCGTCTCGACGACGTGGCCTCCGTGCGCGCGCGATCAGCCCGCCGCACCCTCGGGCGGCACCGGCGCCAGCTCGCAGGCGGCCCGCTCCATGAAGGCGGGGTAGCGGCGGAGGCGCTCGCCGTGGGTGAGCAGCCGCGTGGCCAGGTGGCCCTGGGCGGCGTTGTCCTCGAGGTGGTCGGCGAGGGCCTGCATGGCCTCGACCAGATCCTCGGGCATCACGCGCACGCCGCCGCCGCCGTCCATGGCGTACAGCTCGAGGTGATCGGTGGCCGCGGGGGCCCGCACGGGCTCGGCCCGCCGCACCACGTCCACCCGCACCGGCGTGGCCTCGGTGCCCTGCGCGAGGACGAGCACCACGCCGCCCGCCATCGGCGGGTAGGCCTCGACGAGGTGCCAGTCGGCGAAGAAGGGCGCACCCACGTCGAGACCGCGCAGGATGCGGCGCAGGTAGGCCTCGTCGGCGCTGGCGGAGACCATGCTGCCCGCGTGGGCGAGATCCAGGGGGGCGAGCAGGCCGACGCCCGCGGCGGCACCGAGGTGACCGAGGAAGCTGCGACGCGTCTGGACCGTCATGGAGGCCTCCGCTGACCGGTCGGGGATCGTAGCACGCGGCACGCGCGGCGCGACCCGGGTCAGGGAGGCAGCGTGAAGGGCACCACGAGGCCGTCGACCGCCAGCCCGTCGGCGAGATCGCGATCCACCGCCAGCCGCCGCTGGACGGGCTCCCCGCTCGCCTCGACCGTGGCGTGCAGACCGCGCACCGCGCCCGCCTCGTCGCGCCACACGGGTCCGAGCAGGCAGCGACGCACCGGCCCTTCGGCGCGTGCCTCCAGCTCCGCGAGGCTGCAGGACAGCCAGGTGGCGTCGGGCGGCGCGGCCGGCTGCGTGCGGCGCGTCCGCACGCGACCCCACCGGCCGTCGTCGTGCACGCCGTCCCAGGCCAGCCAGATGCCGTCGACCCCGTAGGCGCAGGTGGCCTCGGGCGCGGGGAAGACCGGGGACCGCCGCAGGCGACGCAGGAAGGCGCGCCGGCGGATCAGGCGCTGGCCCAGCTCGGGCGCGAGGCCCGTGGCCGCCACCAGGGCGTCGTCGGGCAGCGCCGCCTCCTCGGGGTGGGCCAGGGCGGCGGCACGCGCCGTCGCCGCACGCTCGAGCCAGGCCGCCGACGGCAGGCCCGTGGTCTCCACGAAGTCCGCCGGATCCAGGGCGTCGCCGGCCAGGGCCGGATCGAGCACGGCGAGGGTCTGCCGAACCCGGGCCGGGTCGGGCCGATCCTCGCGCAGCGTGGCGAGCGCATCCAGGGCGGCGCGGAGGACCGCGAGGTGGCGGGTGGTGCGGGGATCGACGGAGATGACGGGCTCCGGGCCGGGCGGCCAACCTACCGACGGCGCGCGACGCCGTCGAGGGGTGCTGGCGTGCTAGAGCGCCCCGGCCCGCCTGGGAGACCCCGCGCCATGTCCCGCTGGCTGCTGCCCGACGCCCTGGACCGTCCCGCGCGCCTGCGCCTGCTCGCCGTGCCCTTCGCCGGCGGCGGCACGGGCATCTACCAGCGGTGGCCCGAGGCGATGCCCGCCGGGGTGTCGGTGCTGCCCGTGCAGCTCCCGGGGCGGGAGCGCCGCATGGCCGAGCGCGCCTACACCGCGATGGGTCCGCTGGTGCGCGATCTGTCCGCCGAGCTCCTCCCGCGCCTCGGCGAGGTGCCCTGGGCGGTGTTCGGCCACTCGATGGGTGCCGCCATCGCCTACGAGCTGGCCCGCGCAGGTGCCCAGGCCGGCACGCCGCCCGCCCTGCTCTTCGTGTCGGCGCGGCGCGCCCCGGGCACCGCCGCACACCACCCCCCCCTCTTCGCCCTGCCCACCGACCAGCTCGTGGCCGAGACGGAGCGCCTCTACGGTGCCCTGCCCGCCGTGCTCCGCGCCCAACCGGGCCTGCTGCGCACCTTCCTGCCCACGATGCGGGCGGACTTCCAGCTCCTCGACACCTGGCAGGCCCCGACGGACCGCACGCTCGCGTGTCCGGTGGTGGCCTACGGAGGCGCAACGGACCCGGCACACCCCCCCGACAGCATGGCGCCCTGGGCGGAGGTCACCACGGGCCCGTTCGTCCATCGCACCTTCCCCGGCGGGCACTTCACCGCCGTGCGGGACGGGGTGGCGGTGCGGGACGACGTGGCCGCGGTGCTGGCGGATCACCTCGCCGGGCGCGCCGCCGGCGCCTGATCAAGGGCAGGCGGGCGCAGGCGGATCCGGGTCGCAGGGATCGGGGCGCGCGACGACCTCGACCGCGGCCGAGGCCAGCGCGTCCCCGGCGGACGAGGCGATGGAGGCCTCCAGGCGCACCCGCCGGCCATCCAGCGACATCCACGGGTCGGCGTCGGTGTCGGAGGCGCCCAGCGTGGAGAAGTCCAGGTAGGCGAAGAGGTTCGGGTACTCCCCGCTGCACGCCCAGGAGCCCAGCACCTCCGGCACGAGCGCCACGTTGAGCGCCAGCGGGTCCTGGGAGGTGATCGTGACCCCCGTCCCCAGATCCACCACGCGGTAGGTGAGGCGCACGAACTGGGGGACGTGGGCCGCGCGCACCGCCACCGGCAGGTGCCACCCGCCCTGCGCACCGTGGACCATCGCCAGATCCTGGCCCTCGGTGAGCGCCTCGAAGGTCTCCTCGCCGGTGCCCACCTCGAGGACAGGCGCCCCCGGCTCGCCGCAGGGGTCCCGCACCACCCCGTCGTCGGTGTCGGAGTCGACGTCGGTCTCCACGCCGGAGTGCGCCTCGCTGTCGTCGGTGGACCCGGTGGGGTCGGTGTCGACCGTGTCGGCGTCGCTCCCCAGCCGGCAGGAGATCACCCCCACCAGGCAGAGCCCGCGGACGACGAGCGGGAGCGTGCGAACGGTCATCGACGGATCTCCGGAGACGCCGCATCCTATCCCGGGCCGTGCGCGCGGGGTCCGCGGCCTGGATCCAGGGCTGCCGGAGGGACCCCCGGGCTACGGCCCCACGCGGAGGGTCACGGACGGCACGACGGTGTAGACGCCGCGCGGGAGCGGCTCACCCGGCGCGAAGTCCTCCGGCGCGAGCACCGGGGCGTCCGGGCGGGCGATCATGTCGTCGCCGAGCATGCGACCGTGCACGGCCGCGCTGGACTGGTCGGTGGCTCCCCCGTCGACGCCCGTGTACCGGAACGGCAGCTGGAAGCTGCCGCCGAACCAGCTGACGGCGGCCGGGTAGCCGCTCTGCCCCGCGTAGGCCGCCACCACCGCCTCGGCGTCACCGTCGAGCGCCCCGCCGATGCCCACCCGGAAGCGCCCGGCCGCGCCCTCGAGACCCAGGAAGCCCGCGACGGGGTCCTCGGAGAAGATCGCCGGGTCGAGTGCGCACGGCTGCCCGGTCCGCACGTCGGTCGGGCCCGAACCGTCGAAACCGCCCGCCTCGAGGACGAAGCCGTGCCGCCGACCGTTCGCGTCCAGCCACGGGTCCAGCGTCGCGTCCGTGTCGCCGACGCCCGCGACCTCGGCGCCGAACCGCGTGGCCATGTACTCGAGGGCGCACACGTGGGCGGCCCGATCGTCCACCAGCAGGACGCGGACGAAGGGCCGGACGACCTCGGGACCGTCCGGCCCCTCCACCGTGTAGGCGGCCACCTGCCCCGTGGCGTCCACCGCGAGGCTCGCCTGGAAGAGGAACCCGGACACGGGGACGAAGGGCGAAGGTGGCAGCTCGGGGCAGGTGTCGCAGGCGAGCGCGGTCTCCCGATCCACGCCGGGCCCCGCCCGACCGGAGTCCTGGGTGTCCCCGCCGGCCCCGACACCGCATGCGCAGGACAGTGCGACGAAGGCGGTGCGGACGACAGCGGACAGGGTCGAGGACGGCATGCGGGGGCCTCGGAGCGACGAGGGCGCGGACGCCGGACGGCGAGGCACCACTCTAGGGGTTCAGCGTGAGCCCCACCGCCGGCACGATGGTGTAGATGCCGCGGGGCAGCGGGCCGCCCTGGGGGAACGTGCCCGGATCCAGGACCGCCGCCGCGTCGGACACGGTCATGTCCTCGCCGAGCACGCGACCGTAGACCGCCGCGCTGGACTGGTCGGTGGAGCCACCGCCCTCGGTGCCGTAGCGGAAGGGGGTCTGGAACCTGCCGCCGAACCAGTTGGCCGCGGGCGGGTAGTTGTTCTGGCCGGCGTAGTTGCTGACCACGGTGTTGCCGTCGTCGTCGAGCGCGCCGCCGATGCCCACGCGGAACTGGCCGGCGTTGCCGCTGAAGGCCAGGAAGCCGGCGATCGGATCGGCCGAGAACACGTCCTCGTCGAGCGTGCAGGGCTGGCCGCTGGAGATGTTGTAGGGGCCGAAGCCCTCGAAGTTGCCCTGCTTGACCAGGAAGCCGTGGATCAGCGTGTTGTCGTAGCGCCAGTCGTCGAAGGCCGCGTCGCGCGCGACCTCGCCCGTGTCGACGCCATCTGCACCAAAGCCCTTCGTGACGTACTCGAGCGCGCAGGCCTCCGTGCCCGCGCGGTCCACGAGCAGCACGCGAATGAAGGGAGGGTTGTCGGAGACGCCGTTCGCGCCATCGACCTTGTAGGCCGCGACCTGGCCTTCCCCGTCGATGGCGAAGTTCGCCTGGAAGAGGATGCTCGAGACCTCGAAGGTGCGGCGGACGTCACCCGTGGCACCCGTGTTGACCGTCCCGTCGACGTCCGTGTCGTCGACGCGGTCGGGGCCGAAGTCCAGGGAGTCCTTGTCGAGGCCGATGCGGCACCCGGAGACGAGGAGGAGGAGGAGCGCACGGGAAGCGGACGCGGACGCCATGGCTGGACCTCGGTGAGGCGGGGATCCATACCCCAGAACGACGAAGCCCCGCCGCAGCTGCGACGGGGCTCCGGAGACGAGGGAGCGCAGGTGCGCCCCCGGGCCCGACCCTACGGGTTGAGGGTGAGGCCCACCGCCGGGACGATGGTGTAGATGCCGCGGGGCAGCGGGCCGCCCGAGGGGAAGTCCTTCGGATCCAGGACCGCCGCCGAGTCGGACACGGTCATGTCCTCGCCGAGCACGCGACCGTAGACCGCCGCGCTGGACAGGTCGGTGGAGCCACCGCCCTCGGTGCCGTAGCGGAAGGGGGTCTGGAACTTGCCGCCGAACCAGTTGGCCGCGGGCGGGTAGTTGTTCTGGCCGGCGTAGTTGCTGACCACGGTGTTGCCGTCGTCGTCGAGCGCGCCGCCGATGCCCACGCGGAACTGGCCGGCGTTGCCGCTGAAGGCCAGGAAGCCGGCGATCGGATCGGCGGAGAACACGTCCTCGTCGAGCGTGCAGGGCTGGCCGCTGGAGATGTTGTAGGGGCCGAAGCCCTCGAAGTTGCCCTGCTTGATCACGAAGCCGTGGATCTGCAGGTTGTCGGCCAGCCAGGTGTCGAGCGCCGCGTCGCCGGTGCCGGTGTCGCCGGTGTCGGTGTCGCCGCTGTCGCCCGAGTCGCCGCTGTCGCCCGCGGAATCACCCGAGTCGCCCGCGGAGTCGCCGCTGTCGCCCGCGGAGTCGCCGCTGTCGCCCGAGTCGCCGCTGTCGCCCGAGTCGCCCGAGTCGCCGCTGTCACCCGAGTTGCCCGAGTCGCCGCTGTCGCCCGCCGCTGTCGCCCGAGTCGCCGCTGTCGCCCGAGTCACCGCTGTCGCCCGAGTCGCCGCTGTCGCCCGAGTCGCTCAGGATGTTCATCGCCGCGGCGGTGTCGAAGCCCGTGGCCACGTACTCGAGGGCGCAGGCGTCGGTGCCGGCGCTGTTCACGAGCAGCACGCGGATGAAGGGGGGGTTGTCGGAGACGCCGTTGGAGCCGTTGACCTTGTAGGCCGCGACCTTGCCGTCGCCGTCGATGGCGAAGTTCGCCTGGAAGAGGATGCTGGAGACCTCGAAGAAGTCGCTCACATCGCCCGTGGGACCCGTGTTCGTGGTGCCGTCGCTGTCGGTGTCGCCGTCCTTGTCGGCACCGGCACCGCAGGCGGTGGCGAGCGCGGCAGCGAGGACGAGCGAGTGCCGGCGGGGGCGGAGGGAGGGAATCATCGGGTGCTCCAGGGAAACGGACAGGCTCGACACCGGTCGAGCGGCCGGCGCACGTTAGCCGCCCACGCACCTCCGATCAAATCGGACTGCGTGATTCCCGCCACCAACTCGGTGCAATCCCGTCGCAGGGCGGTCGCCGTCAGCAGCCCCGGAGCCACCAGCCTGCGGCCGTGCCCGCCAGCAGCGCCACCGGCCACGCCCACCGTCCGACCGCGGTTCGCGACGGCGTGACCGGGTCCGGCTCCAGCTCCGGGGGCTCGGCCTCGGCGCGCTCGTCCACCCAGCAGCGTCGCCGCTGCCACGGCGCCTGCGGCAGATCGATGCGGGTGGCCCCGCCGCCCGCGAGCACGGCCTCCCAGTCCACGTCCACGCCGGCCACCCAGGCCTCGCCCAGGGCCTCCAGCGCCGACCGCGGCCCCTGATCCGCCACGTGGGCCGAGAGCACACGGTGGGTGGGGGACCCGAGCGCCCGCCGCGCCACGCCGGCCAGCACGGGGCGCACCGACAGCTCCACCACCACGCTCGGGCCGTCCACCACGCTGCGGAGCGCCGCGCCGAGGCGACAGGGCTCCAGCAGCTGACGGGTCCACCCCCGCCGGCGTGGCGAGCTCGTCGGCGTCCACCTTGCCCAGGTGACCCACCGCCATGCGGAGCCGCGGCGGCGAGAGCAGGCCCAGCGCGCCCTGGAGGGCCTTCGCGGCGCGGCGACGCGCCGACGGCGAGGTGGCCACGGCACCCAGCTCCACCACGTGGCTCACCGAGGGTGCGCCAGCACGCGATCCAGCCCGCCGCGCTGCCCGCCCACCACGAGCTCCCCCGGGGCGAGCTCGGCGACGAGCCAGGCATCCTCGGCCCCCCGCAAGCAGCTCGCGCACCGCGTCCGCCTCCGCCCGGAAGGCCACGGCGCGCGCCCGCGGCGCCTCCGCGAGCGCCCGATGACGGGCCACCGCGTACAGCGCCGCGTCCTCCAGCGACCACACCCCCGCCACGCAGGCGGCCGCCACCTCGCCCATCCCCTGCCCCGCGACGCCATCGAAGCCCACGCCGGCACGTGCCCACGCACGGGCGAGGGGCCACCTGCACCGCGAAGGTGAGCAGCTCGTCGTGCGCCACGGGATCGACCGCACCGCGGACCGCCGCGCGCAGGCCCGGGCCTCCCGCGCGTGCCAGCGCGGCGTCCACCTCGGCCACGGCCTCGGCGAGCAGCGGCCACTGCGCCAGCGTGGTGCCCAGGCCCCGCACGTCGCCCGCCGACACGGGGAAGAGCCCCACCACCGGCGGCACCTCGGCGGGCCGCCTCGCCCGCGAGCCGCTTGTCGGGCGGTGCCCGCAGCGCGTGCGCCGCCTCCGCCCGCGTCGTCGGCCACCACCACGCGACGATGGTGGCCCGCCGCACCGGCCGACCGCCGCCGTCCACGCCGCGTCCGCGAGCCGCGCCGTGCCCAGCGAGGGTGAGCGCCACGCCCTCGACGAGCCCCGCGAGGGCGCGGCGGCGGTGGTGTGCGGCCAGCGGCAGCGCCCACGCCCCCTCGCGCACCGGGCGGCGGTGCCACCTCGTCGCGTCCACGCCCTCGATCACCACGTGGGCGTTGGTGCCCGACAGCCCGAAGGCGCTCACGCCCGCCACCCGGGGACCCGACCAGGGCTGGGTGGAGGTGGGCACCACCAGGGGCAGGTCGTCGGGGATGCGGGGGTTCGCCTCCCGCAGGTGCAGGTGGGCGGGCACCTGGCCGTGCCGCAGGGCCAGCACCACCTTGAGGAGGCCGGCCATGCCCGCCGCCACCTCCAGGTGCCCGAGGTTGGTCTTCACCGAGCCCACCGGCAGCGGCGTGGTCCGGCCCTCCAGGGCCTCGCCCAGCGCGGCCGCCTCGATGGGATCGCCCAGCGGCGTCCCCGTGCCGTGCACCTCCACGAAGCCGAGGTCGTCGGGACCGATGCCCGCGCTCGCCCAGGCGGCGCGCAGCACCTCGGTCTGCGCCGGACCGCTGGGCACGGTGAGGCCGCTGCTGGCGCCGTCGTGCCCGACCGCCGAGCCCCGCAGCACGGCATGGACGCGCAGCCCCCGCGCCCGCGCCACCTCGAGAGGCGCCAGGATCACCGCCCCCGCGCCCTCCCCGCGCACGTAGCCGTCGGCGGCGGCGTCGAAGGTGCGGCACAGCCCCGTGGGCGACAGGGCCCCCAGTGCCGCCAGCCGCGCGTGGCTCTCGGGCACGACGAGCAGGTTCACGCCGGCCACCACCGCCAGCTCGGCCTCGCCGTCGAGCAGCGCGCGCCGCGCCAGGTGCAGCGCCACCAGCGACGAGGAGCAGGCGGTGTCGAGGCTGACGGCGGGCCCCCGGGTGCCGAGGCCGTGCGCCACGCGCCCCGCCGCCAGCGAGGCGTCGTTGCCCACGCCGGCGTGGGCGTCGTGGGGTCCGCCCGTGGGGTGCTGGAAGCGCTGGCCGTACTCGCTGCCGCCGATGCCCACCATCACCGCCACCCGCCGATCGCGCAGGGCGTCGGGGAGGATCGCGGCGTCGGCCAGGGCCTCGTGCACCACCTCCAGCACCAGCCGCTGCTGGGGGTCCATCGCCTCGGCGGCCCGGGGCGCGATGCGGAAGGCGAGCGGGTCGAAGCCGGCGATGTCGTCGAGGAAGGCGCCCGCCTTCGTGGGGCTGCGGCCGGGCACGGTGCCCGTGGGGTCGAACCAGCGCTCCGGATGAGGCCAGCGATCGTCGGGGGCCTCGCCCACCGTGCAGCGGCCCTCCACGAGCACACGCCAGAAGGCGTCCGCGTCGGGCGCGCCGGGGAAGCGACAGGCGAGCCCCACGATGGCCACGGGCCCCCCCGCAGCCGTCGCCCCGGCGGCGGCCACCGCGGGCGACGCCGACGCCCCCGCCAGGAAGCGTGCGAGCCGCGCGAGCGACGGGTGGTCGAAGGCCAGGGTGGCCGGCAGGCTCCGGCCGAGGTGCTCTCCCAGGCGCTGCGCCACCTGCACCGCGCTCAGCGAGTCCAGGCCGAGCTCCGCCAGGCCCGCGTCGGCGGCGAGCCGCGCCGGATCGTCGATGCCCAGCACCTCGCCCACCACCCGGCGTGCCAGCTGCTCCAGCTCGCGCACCGAGAGGGCCGAGGCGCCCGCGGGCGAGGTGACCGGCACCAGCGCGGTGCCCACGGTCGGCGGCGCGACCGGCGTCAGCGCGTCGAGCAGCGCCGCGCGGCGCCCGCGCGCGAGGTGCTCGCGCAGGCGTCCCCAGTCCCCCTCCACCACCGCCACCAGGGGCTCGGAGCGCACGAGGAGGGCCTCCACGGCACGCTCCGGCGGCATCGGCCGCGCCCCGCGCAGCGCCATCGCCTCGCCGTGCTCCGCCGCCATGCCCACGGTCCAGGGACCCCAGGCCACCGACGTGGCGGGCACGCCCTCGGCGCGCAGGCTCTCGGCCGTGCCGTCGAGCCAGCCGTTCGCCACCGCGTAGGCGCCCTGTCCCGGCGCCCCCAGCCAGGCCGTGGCGGACGAGGCCAGCACCAGGGCCTCCAGCTCGTCGAGCAGGCCGCGCGCGCGCAGCGCGTCCACGAGGCGGGTGACCCCCGTGGCCTTGGGCGCCAGCGTCTCCTGCAGGGTGGAGGGCGCGAGCTCGGCGAGCGGGGTGTCGCGCAGCACGCCGGCGGCGTGCACCACGGCCCGCAGCGGCACGCCGGTGCGCGCCACGGCGTCGAGCGCCGCCGCCACCCCACGGTCCGTGGCCACGTCGCCCGCCACGACCTCCAGCACGGCCCCGGCGGGCACGTCCACGTCCACCGAGCGCGGCGTGCGGGCGAGCAGCACCACCGCCTGCGCGCCGCCATCGAGCGCGCGCTGCGCGATGGCGCGCCCCACGGCGCCCGTCCCCCCGGTGACCAGCACGGCCCCCCGGGTCCAGCGTGGGGCCGAGGCCTGCACCGCCACCAGCCGGCGCGCCGTGAGCCGACCCTGGTCCACGCGGACCACGTCCTCCTCGAGCCCCAGGGCGCCCACCCAGGCGTTCCCGGCCTCCGGCCCCAGCTCCACCGTGGCCCCGGCGAGGCCCGGACGCTCCCAGGCCACCACCCGCAGCAGCGCCGCCACGGCACGCGCCAGCGCACGACGCGACGCGGGGACGGCCACGTGCACCGGCACGTCGACGGCCCCCCGCCCCGTCAGCGCGTCCAGCACCGCGAGCAGCCCCCGCAGGGCCAGGCCCAGGCCCTCGTTGCCGAAGCCCACACGCCAGAGCACCCCGTCGGGCGTGCCCTCGGGCAGCGCGTCGTGCCGCACGAGGATGGCCCCGAGCACCGCCGCCATGCGATCGGGCCCGCTGCCGCCCACCCACCACGTGCCCCGACGTGCGCGGGGCTCCACCGGGTCGAAGCGCTCCACCAGCGTGGGCGCCGAGGCCCTCGTCGCCTCCACCCACAGCCGCTCCCGCCGCCATCGGGTGGACGGCAGCGACACCGTGCGGCGACCCGGGGCGTGCAGCGCGGCCGGATCGACGTCGACACCCTGGGCCAGCAGCGCCGCCACCGCCTGCTGGAGCACCTCCCGATCCGGCCGTCCGCGCTGCAGCGAGGGCACCGCCGCGGGCAGGGTGCCCAGCGTGCGCCCCGCGAGGCCCAGCAGCACCGGCTGCGGACCGAGCTCCAGCCAGGCACCCACCGAGGGCACGGCCCGCACCGCCGCGGCGAAGCGCACCGCCTCGCGCGCCTGACGCCGCCAGTACCGCGGCGCGCGCAGCCCCTCCCCCTCCACCCGGCCCGTGACCGCCGACACCAGCGGGATCGACGGCACCGACCTGGGGAGGCCGGCCACGAGGTCCTCCAGCTCGTCGAGCATCGGGTCCACGGCCGCGCTGTGGAAGGCATGGGAGACGGGGAGGCGCGCCACCGACACGCCCTGCGCCGCCAGCTTCGCCACCGCCGCGTCCACCGCCTCGGCGTGGCCCGACAGCACCACCTCGTCGGGCGCGTTGAGCGCGGCGAGCTCCACGTGGGGACCGCACAGGCCCCGCACCGCCCCCTCGGCCGCGCGCACGGCCACCATGGCGCCGCCCTCGGGCAGGGCGTCCATCAGCCGGCCCCGCGCCTCGGCCACGCGCAGGCCGTCCTCGACGCTCCAGAGCCCGGCCACGGTGGCGGCCGCGAGCTCGCCCACCGAGTGACCGAGCACCACCGCCGGGCGCACGCCGAGGGCGCGCCACTGGGCAGCGAGGGCGACCTGCAGCGCGTAGAGCGCCGGCTGGGTCCACGCCGTGCGGTCGAGGCGACCGTCCTGCGCCGCCACCACCTCGCGCAGGCCCACCCCCCGCAGGTCGCGCATCAGGGCATCGCAGGTGGACCACACCTCGGTGAAGGCCGGCAGCACCCCGTCGAGCGCGAGGCCCATGCCCACGTGCTGCGCGCCCTGCCCGGTGAAGACCCAGGCCACGTCGGGCCCCGCAGCCCCCGCGGGCAGGTGCACGCCCGCGCCGCCCCGTCGCAGGTCCGCGATGGCCGCGTCCAGATCCGCCGCCTGCACCGCTCGGCGCCACGGGCGTCGGGCACGCCCGGTGGCCAGCGTCCACGCCACGTCCGCGAGCACGGGCCGGGTGCGGGCGAGGGTGCGCGCCAGCAGCTGACCCGCCTCCTCCAGGCCCGCCTCGGTGGTGGCCGACACCACCAGGAGCTCCGGCCCCGCGGGCTCGGGTGCGGACGGGGGCGGCACGGGCGGGTCGGCGAGCAGCACGTGGGCGTTGGTGCCCGACAGCCCGAAGGCGCTCACGCCCACCACCCGGCGGTGGTCGGCAGGCCACGGCGTGGCGCGCGCCGACAGCGCCAGGTCCGGCGAGGCGGGCAGCGCGGGGTTGGGCGTCTGGAGCCCCCCGATGCCCGGCCAGGTCTCGTGGCGCAGCGCCAGCACGGCCGCGACCACGCCTGCCGCGCCCGCCGCCAGCTCGGCGTGCCCGGTGCGCGCCTTGAGGGCACCGAGGCGCAGCGGACGATCCCTGTCGGCGAAGACCTCGGCGAGCGCACCCGCCTCGATGGGATCGCCCAGCGGGGTGCCCGTGCCGTGGGTCTCCACCGCGTCGACGTCGGCCGGGGCGAGGCCCGCGTCGGCGAGCGCCGCGCGGATCACGGCGCGCTGCGCAGCACCGGACGGCGCGGTGAGCCCGCTGGAGGGTCCGTCGTGGCCCACGGCCGAGCCCACCACCTCGGCGAGCACGCGGTGCCCTCGCGCCCGCGCCTGCGACAGCCGCTCGAGCACCAGCACCGCGCAGCCGTCGGCGCGGACGAAGCCGTCGGCGGCGGCGTCGAAGGGCCGGCTGCGGTCGGTGGGCGACAGGGCGCGCAGCGCCGACAGCCGGACGGTGTCGTCGGGGTCGAGCTGCAGGCGCACGCCGCCCACCAGGGCCAGGTCCGCCTCGCCGTCCCGCAGCGCCCGCGCGCCCAGATGCAGCGCCACGAGCGAGGTGGAGCAGGCCGTGTCGAGCACCAGGGCCGGCCCGCGGGCCCCGAGCAGGTGGGCGATGCGACCCGCGGCGAAGGCCGGGTCGTTGCCCAGGCCCGCCCACCCCTCGGTCTGGGCGTCCTCCACGAGGGGCGCCACCCGGCGCAGCCAGCCCTGCCCGCCGATGCCCAGGATCACCGCGGTGGCCGAGGTGCGCAGGCGGTCGGGCGCGACGCCGGCGTCCTCCAGCGCCTCCCAGGCCACCTCCAGCAGCAGGCGCTGCTGGGGGTCGAGGAAGCGGGCCTCCCGGGGGGCGATGCCGAATGCGAGGGGCTCGAAGCCCGCCACGTCCTCGAGGAAGCCGCCGCGGCGGGTGGGGGTGCGCCCGGGCGTGCCGGGCGTGGGGTCGTGCAGCGCGTCGGCGTCCCAGCGGTCGGCCGGCACGGGCACGATCCCGTCGCCGTCCCCGGTGAGCAGGGCCCACAGGCCCTCGGGATCGTCGGCCCCCCCGGGCAGGCGGCAGGCCATCCCCACGATCACGACGGGATCGGCCTGCGCGTGCGCCCCGGACGCCAGGGGCGCCGGCGCCACGCTCCCCGCGAGCCGCGCGACGATGCCCTCGATGGTCCCCTCGTCGAAGACCACGGTGTCGGGCACCTCCTGCCCGGTGCGTGCCGCGAGCTCCCGGGCGAGCTGCACCGCGCCGAGGGAGTCGAGGCCCTGGTCCACCAGCCCGCGGGAGGCGTCGAGCGACCCCGGCGCCACGTCCCCGAGAATCCCGGCCACCACCTCGCGCACCAGCTGCTCGAGGTCGGTGTCGGGCGCCAGCCGGGGCCGCGCAGCGCGTGCGCCGTCCGGAGCGCGCGCCGACCGGGAACCCGCGTCGACGGGTCCGAGGCCGAGCTGCCGGTGCACCCAGGGCGTGGGCGGCAGCACCCGAAGGCGCCGATCCTCGCCGGCCCACCAGGCGGCCACGTCCACCTCGGCCCCCGCGACCCAGGCGGCCACCAGCTCCGCCAGGCCGTCGCCCCCGGGCTCCGGGGCGTCGGAGGCGGCCTTGCGGACCGCCTCCACCGTGAGCGCGCGCAGGGCAGCGGCCGCACGGTGACCGGTACCGGCCACCACGCCGGCCCGCCAGGCCCGCGGGCTCCGCCCCACCGCGAGGGTGTACGCGACGTCGGCCAGCGGCGCGCCGGCATCGAGCACCTCGGCCACACGGGCCGCCAGCGCCACCACCGCCTCGGGGTGGGCCGCCGAGAGCAGGAGGGGGTGCTCGGTGCGCGCGCCGGGCGCCCCGGCGGCCACCGGCTCGCCCGCCTGCAGCACGAGGTGGGCGTTGGTGCCCGACAGCCCGAAGCTGGAGACGGCGGCGAGGCGCGGACCGTCGCCCGTCCAGGGCCGCGGGAAGGCCGACAGCTCGTAGGGGCCCGCCGGCAGCGCCGGGTTGGGACGACCGAGGTGACGCACCCCCGGGAACACGCCGTGCTCGAGCGCCAGCAGGGCAGCCCCCAGGCCCGCCATGCCCGCGGCCGCCTCGGTGTGGCCGAGGTGGCTCTTCACCGCTCCCAGCCTCAACGGCCGGTCGGCCGGCCGATCGCCGTAGGCCGCCACCACGGCGCCCAGCTCCACCGGGTCGCCCAGCACTGTCCCGGTGCCATGGGTCTCGAGGAAGCCGACGTCGGCCGGGGCGACCCCGGCGCGGGCCACCACGTCGCCGAGCAGCCGGGCCTGCGCCGCCCCATGGGGCACCGTGAGCCCCGCACCGGCGCCGTCGTGCCCCACGCCCGAGGCGCGGATCACCGCCAGCACGGGGTGGCCCAGGCGCCGCGCGTCGTCGAGGCGCTCCAGCACCACCACGCCGCAGCCCTCGGCGCGCACGTAGCCGTCGGCGCGGGCGTCGAAGCTGTGGCAGCGACCCGTGGGCGACAGGGCGCGCAGCTGGCACAGCTGCACGGTGCGGTCGGGCGCGAGCTGCAGCTGCACGCCGGCCGCCAGGGCGAGCCGGCAGCTGCCCTCCCGCAGCGCCCGCGCGGCGAGGTCCACGGCCACCAGCGCCGAGCTGCACGCCGTGTCGAGCCCCACCACCGGCCCCTCGACGCCCAGGTGGTAGGCCAGCCGCCCCGCGGCGAAGCTCGGCTCCGAGCCCGTGCCCGCGTAGACCTCGTCGGCGCGGCCCGCCGCACGCACCCGCAGCGCGTAGTCGCTGGGCCCTGCACCCACGAAGACGCCCACCGCCTGGCCTCGCAGGCCGGCCACCGGCACGGCGGCGCGCTCCAACGCCTCGGTGCCCACCTCGAGCAGCAGCCGCTGCTGGGGGTCGAGGAGCTCCGCCTCGGCCACGCCGATCCCGAAGGCCTCGGCGTCGAAGCCGAGCACGTCGTCCACGAAGCCGCCGTCCCGGACGTAGCTCCGCCCCGGCGTGCCGGGCTGGGGATCGAAGACCGCCTCGGCGTCCCACCGGTCGGCGGGCACCGGCCCGAGGGGGTCGTCGTCGCCCAGCAGCAGCGCCCACAGGTCCTCGGGCGAGGCGACGCCGCCGGGGAAGCGACACGCGAAGCCCACCACGGCCACGGCGGTGTCGGCCTCCGCGGCGGGCCTCGGCGCGGCCACGGCAGGCGCGCCCCGGGCCCAGGCCACCAGGGCCTGCACCGAGGGGTGGTCGAAGGCGGCCGTGGGCGGCACCGGTCGACGCAGGCGCACCGCGAGGTCCGCCGCGAGCGCCGTGGCGGTCATCGAGTCGAGGCCGAGGTCGAAGAACCCCGTGGACGCGTCGAGCGCTGCAGGATCGTCCACGCCGAGGGCACGGGCCACGGCCGCCCGCACGGCGGTCTCCACGTCCACCGTGGGCGGCGGCGCGGAGACCACCACCTGTCCGAGCAGGGGCCCGCTGCGGCCCGGCACCGCCGTGGCCCAGCGCTCCGCGTCGAGGTCGAGCAGGGCCACGCCGTGGGCGTCGGCGGCGAGCGCGCCCTCCAGCGCGTCGAGGGCACGGGCCACCGGCATGGGCGTGGCCCCGAGGGTGGCGAGCCCCGTGGTGGCCGCCCCCATGCCCACGTCCACGGGCCCCAGGCGCACGCCGATCACCTGCGGCCAGATGCCGCGCGCCTTGGTGGCGTCGGCCAGCATGCGCGCATCCGCCGCGGCGTAGGCGGCCTGCCCGGGCACGCCCAGGGGGTCGGTGGCGCTGCCCACCACCACCAGGCGGTCCAGCGAGGCCACGGGCAGGGCCGACAGCAGGGTGCGCAGCCCCCCCGCCTTCGGGCGTGCCGCCGCATCGATCGCCGCCGCATCGACCTGGTCCACCGGACGGTCGTCGACCTGTCCCGCCGCGTGCACCACGCCCACCGGCGCGCCATGCGCCGCCACGGCCGCGGCCAGGGCCCCCTCGTCGGTGACGTCGGCCTCCACCACGTCCACGCGCACCCCGCGGGCACGGAGCGCCTCGATCGCCGCGACGGCCGCCTCACCGGGCGGACGGCGCGCCAGCAGCACCAGGTGGCCCACCCCGCGGTCGGCGAGCCGCGCGGCGAGCGCCCGCCCCAGCCCTCCGGTGCCCCCCGTGATCCACCAGGTGCCCTCGGCCGGTGCCCAGCGCCCCTCGGGTGCGGCGGCGGCCACCCACCGGGCGGTCTCCAGCGTCTCCCCCACCCTCAGGTCGCGACCGTCCAGCCGCTCGAGCGCCTCGGCGATCCTCGCGGCCGGCGCGCCCGCCACCTCCACCAGGCCCGCCCAGGCGGCGGGCGCCTCGGCGGCGAAGGCACGGCAGGCGGCGGCCACGGCGGCCCCGTCCGACCCCTCCGGCACCACCACGGCGAAGGCCTGGCCGGCAGCACGCGCGGCGACGGCCCGCCCGAGCGTGGCGGCGACGTCGGCCTTGTCGAGGGCCGACAGATCCAGCGGCAGTCCGTCGTCGGCCTGCGACAGCATCGCCGCGACGGCCTTGCCACGCCGCCCCGCCGTGACCGGACGCCAGGTGCGCGCCCGCGGCTCCAGGGAGGCCTCGGTCCACTGGAGGGTGCGCGCCGCCACCCGCGAGGGACGTCGGCGCGGGTCCGGCAGGTCGAAGACCTCGTGCCGCCAGGGCGTGCGCGGCCAGGCGACGCGGCGGGCGCGCCACGCCTGGGGCCAGCGGACGTGGGCGCCGCGGAGCCAGAGGCTCGCCAGCAGGTCGGCGCGATCCCGGGGGAGCGTGGACGCGTCGAGGACCACGCCCGCGGCGCGCCCCACCCCGATCGCCAGCGCCCCGGGCACGCCCACCCCCTCGTCCTGCGCGTCCACGAACGAGAGCGCGCGGTGGCCCCCGGTGGGCACGGGCGCGCCGGCCTCGACGCCGGCGACGGCCTCCGCGAGCCCCACTGCACCAACGAGGACCGCCGCCGCCCACGCCCCCTCGCCGCAGCCCACCACCGTGCCGGCGGGCACCACCTCGTCCACCGCCCGCGCCACCACCCAGCGCGCCGCCATGCGCGTGGCGGCGGTGGCCTGCGCGCGCACGGCGTCGGTCTCCAGCCCCGCGCCCTCCAGGGCCAGCTGCACATCGGGGTCGGCCAGCCAGGCGGACGGGTCCACCGCCTCCTCGCCCACCACCAGCACCACCTCGGTGCGGGCCACGGGACCGGTGAAGGACGCCGCGCCCAGCGCCTCCGCCGCCGAGGCCGCGTCCTCGGCCACCACCGCCACCCGCCAGGGCAGCGCCGCGCGCCCCGCCGCGGCCGTCCAGGCGGCGTCCTCCAGCGACACCTCGGCGAGCCGCGCCCGTGCCGCCTCGACCACCACCGCCAGCGCGTCGGCGTCGCGGGCGGACAGGACCAGCGCGCGGGGGCCGTCGGCCGCCGTCTGCGCCGCCTCCTCGGGCCCCGTGAGCACCAGGTGGGCGTGGGTGCCCGACAGCCCGAAGCTGCTCACCGCCGCCACGCCCCCGTCCCAGCTCTCGCCCTGCCGGGGGAGCACGAGGCCGGTGCCGTCGAGGGGAAGGCGCGGGTTCACCTCACCGAGGTCGGGCAGCCCCGGCACGCACCGGGTGCGCAGCGCCTGCACGGCGACGAGGAGGCCCGCGACGCCGGCCGCCGTCTCGGCGTGGCCGATCTGCGACTTCACGGCGCCCAGCCGCACCGGACCGGGGCCTGCGCCGTACACCCGGGCGAGCGCGCCCACCTCGATGGGGTCGCCCAGCGGGGTGCCCGTGCCGTGGGTCTCGACGAAGCCCACCGCCTCGGGCGCCACCTCGGCACGGGCGAGCGCGCGCCGGATCACCGCCTCCTGGGCGGGCCCGCTCGGCACGGTGAGGCCCGCGCTCAGGCCGTCGTGGCCCACGGCCGAGCCCCGGAGGACGCCGAGCACGCGCAGGCCGCGGGCACGCGCGACGTCGAGCCGCGCGAGCGCCGCCACGCCCACGCCCTCCGACCGCACGTAGCCGTCGGCCCGCGCGTCGAAGGTGTGGCAGGCCCCCGTGGGCGACAGCGCCCCCATCGCCGAGAAGGCGCGGCTGGCGTCGGGGGCGAGCAGCAGGTTCACGCCGCCGGCCAGCGCCAGCTCGCAGTCGCCGTCCCGCAGGGCCTGCGCGGCGAGGTGCACGGCCACCAGCGAGCTGGAGCAGGCCGTGTCGACCGCGAGCGCCGGTCCCGTGAGCCCGAGGTGGTGGGCGATGCGCCCGGCGGCCACGGAGGGGAGCACCCCCGTGGCGTCGTGCACCTCGGGCACCGCTCCGTCGGCACGCCGCAGGGTGCGTTCCGCCCAGTCCACGAGCGACAGGCCCACGTACACGCCGGTGCGCGACCCCTCGACCTCGCCGAGCACGGCAGCGTCCTCGAGCGCCTCCCAGGCCACCTCCAGCAGCAGCCGCTGCTGCGGATCCATCGCGCGGGCCTCGCGGGGCGAGGTGCGGAAGGCCGCCGCGTCGAAGCCGAGCACGTCGTCGAGGAAGCCGCCCCGCGGGGCCACGATCCCCTGCGTGTCGAAGCGATCGTCGGGGATCGGCCCCACCACGTCGCGCCCGGCGAGCCGATCCGCGAAGAAGGCGTCGGGATCGTGGGCGCCCCCGGGAAAACGGCAGGCCATGCCCACGATCGCCACCGGTGCGCCCGCGCCCCCGCCCTCCAGCACCGCCACCCGCTCCTTGAGCTGGCGCAGGCCCCGCAGCGCGGCCTTGAGGGGTTCGGTGGGGTCGACGGGCATGGGCATCCAGGCGGCGGGGGGGTTGTAGCCGCTCGTCCGCCCCGCGCGCAGGGCGATCCGCAGGGTGGACGCAGGGGGATCGGATAGGAGCGCGGCGCCCGGAGCCCCATCCATGGATCCCGCCGCCCGCGTCCCGTTCCGCTCCCCCCTCGCCGCGGGCCTGCTGCTGCTCCCCGTGTGGGTGGGCTGGTCCTGGTTCATCCAGGACGACGCCTTCATCACCTTCCGCTACGCGCGGAACCTCGCCGAGGGCCACGGCCTGGTGTGGGAGCCCGGCTCCGACGAGTACGGCTTCACCAGCTTCCTCTACACCCTGCTCATGGGCGGCATGTTCGCGCTGGGCCTGCCCGAGCGGCTCGGCTCGGCCCTGCTCACGGTGGCCGGCTACGTCGGGCTCCTCGCCGGCGTGGCCGTGCTGGTGCGCGACCGCCTGGGGGATCGCGCGGGGGAGGCCCCGCTGGCCGCGGTGCTCGCCGTGGGCCTGCACTACACCGTGGCCGCCTACGCGAGCGCGGGGATGGAGACCTCCCTCGCCACGGCCTTCGTCGTGGGCACCTGGGCCGCGGGCCTGCACCGGCCCGAGCCCTCGTGGCGCACCGGCACCCTCGCCGGCGTGCTGGCCGCCGCCGCCCTCCTCACCCGCCTCGGCACGGCGGTGGTGCTGCTGCCCCTGTACCTGCACCTCACCGTGGTCGCGGTGCGCGCGCGGCGTCCCGCCGGGCTCCTCCTGGCCACCGCGATCCCCACCGCTACGGTGCTGGCGCTCCTCGCCTGGGCCCAGGCCACCTACGGCCAGCCCCTCCCCACCTCCTTCTACGCCAAGACCTCGTCGGGCTGGGTGGTGCCCCAGGGCCTCGGCTACCTCGCGGCCTACCTGCTCGCGGAGTGGGTGGGCCTGCTGATGGTGGGCGGCCTGCTCGCACGGTTGCGCGGCGCCCCGGTCACCGACCTGCTGCTGCTGGCGCCGGCCGCCACCAAGCTGCTCTGGGTGCTCTACATCGGCGGCGACTTCATGGAGTTCCGCTTCCTCGTGACCGTGATCGCCTTCGTCTACGCGTGGCTGGCCATCCAGCTCGGCCGCCGCGGCGACGTGCTCGGCGTGCGGCTGCTGGCCACCGTGGGGGCGGTGGCCGCCCTGTGGCACGGCACCCTCTACAACCACCTCTGGCTGCGCCTGAACGGCGTGGAGACCCAGGCCCTCCTCTCCCGTTTCGTCGACGACCCCGACACCGGCTGGCTGCGCACGGGCGAGGTGCTGGGCGAGCTCTTCCACACCGGCTCGCCGGACGACGTGCACGTGGCCCTGACCGCCGCCGGCGCCATCCCCTACGCCAGCCGCCTGCCCACCACCGACCAGCTCCTGCTCAACAGCAAGCACGGCCTGCCCACCGCCCTGCCCTTCGCGGAACAGGCGGGGCACCGCCTGCGCGTGAGCGCCGAGTTCCTGGACCAGCAGGGGGTCCACCTGCTGCTGTCGGAGATCTTCTACGACTGCCTGGGGGACGAGCTGGGGCATCCCGACGTGCCCTTCGAGCTCCGCGGGCTCGCGATCCCGGTGTCGGAGGAGTGCAACCTGCTCGCCTGGTACGCGCGCCCGCACCCCGCGATCGACGCCGCGCTGGCCCGGGGTGCGATCCGCGAGGTGCCCCTGCCTCCGCCCGAGGCCCACGCCGACTGATCCGGCGCGCAGGCCGCAGCGCACCGCTTCCCTCTGGAGGTAGGCTGCCTCCATGCTCCCGGCGCTCGTCCTCGCGCTCGCGGCCTGCGAGCCACCGCCCCCCTCCCCGCCCGCCTTCGACGAGGCCACGGCCTTCCTGTTCCGTGCCTTCGACCAGCCCAGCGAGACCGACCTGGCCTTCGCGCTGCGCGCCGCGGAGGAGACGCTGCGCACCGACCTCGACCTCGAGGGCCCGACCGAGGCGCGCTCCCTCACCCTGCCCCCGCTCACGGCCGAGGACGTGGCCGACGTGACCCGACCGCCCGACACCGACCCGAGCACGGCGCAGACCATGTTCGTGGCGGCCCGCTCGGCCTTCCCGCCCGCGCGCCACGCCGCGCTCCAGCTCCGGGACGACCAGCGTCCCCTCGAGCCCAACGCACCCGACCACTACGAGCGCACCTTCCGGGAGGGTCGCGGCTGCTGGCTGGACCGCGACTGCGCCCTGCGCACCTCGAACGACCTCGTCCGCAAGAGCGCGGTGGTGGTGATCCCCTTCGTGCTGCGCAAGGACTTCCGCTGGGTGGACATGGACGTGGTGGACCCCGACGCCACGGCTCCGCGGTGGGCCTACGTGGCCCGATCCTGGGTGCCCGAGCGGGCCACCGGGGGCATCGACACCCTCCACCAGCAGTACTCGGTGGAAGCGTGGATACCCGACGACGATGGCCTCGTGCGCTTCATCTCGCTGTACTACGACGTCGAGACCCCGCTGGTGCCCGAGGCGGCGGCGCGGCTGACGGCCCAGTCCGGCATCGACGCCATCTTCCGCGCCGCCGAGGAGGCGCTCGCCGCGGAGTGACCGTCCGTGCGGGCTTCCGCCACGAAGTGTCCCGGTCCGGCAGGGACGCGCGGATCGTGCCGAACTGCGGTATCGTCGCGCAGGTGTCCCAGGCGGGAGGTCGACGTGCTGCAGTGGCGTGCACGGCTCACCATCGCTGCCCTGTGCGTGTCCGGCTGCCTCCCCGCGGGCGGACCGGGCCCTTCGGGTGACCCCGACGACGTCGCCGAGGGCCCGTCCGACACCCTCGACACCCTCCCGCCCGACGACGGCGACGCGCGCCTGAACCGCGCGCCGAGCATCGCGCGCCCGAACGACGTCCTGCTCTACGAGGACGCGCCCCCGCTCCGCCTGCCGCTCTACATCGCCGACGATCTCACGCCGCTCGACGCGCTGATCTACACGGTGGAGGTGGAGGACTCCACGCTGCTCGACCCCGTGCAGACGCGGGTCACGGAGGACTTCGAGCTGCAGATCGCCCTGGTGCCCGACGCCTCGGGGTCCTCGCGGGTGGTGGTCACGGTGAGCGACGGCGATCGCAGCACCTTCGCGGCGCTCACCGTCACCGTGCGCCCCATCGACGATCCGCCCACGCTCACGCTGGCGCCCGAGACCCACATGGACGAGGACAGCCTCGGCGTGGACGTGGTGCTCGAGGTCGCCGACCCCGACACGCCGCTGGACCAGCTCCAGGTGTACGGCGTGCACGGCAAGCCCTCGCTCTTCCGCGAGACCACGCCCACGGCCGTCTTCGTCGACGGGGCGTGGCGGATCCCGCTGCGGCCCGCCGCGGAGGTCAGCGGCAACAGCCGCCTCGAGGTCACCGTGAGCGACGGCCGCAGCTCGGTGGTGGCCAGTACGTACGTGCAGATCCGCGCGGTGCCCGACCCGCCCGTGGTGACGGGTCCAGGCTTCGTCACCCTCGACGAGGACACCACGGCCGAGGTGAGCTTCCTGCTGCAGGACGCCGACAACCGCCCCGAGGCGCTCCGCATCACCCTGGTGGAGCGCGGCGAGCCGGTCTTCGGCCCCCGCGGGGCCGGGCTCACGCGGCGCGACGTCGATCACGTGGAGCTGTCGCTCCAGCCCCTGCCGAACGCCCACGGCACCGAGGTCCTCGTCCTCGAGATCGCCGATCCGCAGGGTCCGGTGGTCCACCACGAGGTGGTGGTGCACGTGCAGAGCGTGCTCGACCCGCCCCACCCGCGCGCCGACGACATCGGGTCCACGGCCGGGCACGTCACCATCGAGGGCTCCGGCCTCACCGCGAACGACGGCTGGGTGGACGGCGACAGCCTCGACGTCATCGAGGAGGTGGTGCCCACCGCTGCCGGCGGCGAGGCCACGCTGCGCGCCGACGGCAGCTACACCTACGTGCCCCCGCTGGGCTTCCTGGGCGTCGACACCTTCCGCTACCGCCTCGCGTGGGACGGCCCGCCGGTGCCCGCCGAGGTGCAGGTGCGCGTGGTGGGTCCGCTCACCTGGTACGTCGACCGCTCGGCGCCGCCCGGGGGCGACGGGCGCCAGGCCTACCCCTTCGACGGGCTCGCCGCGTGGCGCACCAGCCCCCTGGTGGGTCCCGGCGACTCCACCGTGATCCTCAACACCGAGGGTCCCGCCGAGGCCTACGACCACCTGCCGCTGCAGCCCGGCATGGTGGTGGTCGGGCGCCCGGCCGACGACCCGCCCACGCTGGCGGCCACGCAGGGCGCCACCGTGGTGCTCGCCGACGACGTGCTCGTGGCCGACCTGCGCATCGCCGGGTCCGAGATCGGCGTGCTCGGTCCGGGTGGCATGATCGCCGGGGCCAGCCTCCGCGACCTGGTGATCACCGCCGACGGCATGGCCGTGGACTACCAGGGCTCCTTCGGCGACCTCCTGCAGATCCAGCGGGTGGACGTGGACGGCGGCGGCGGCATCGCCACCCGCGACGTGGGCTGGCTGGAGCTGGACGGCGGCCTGCGTGTCCGTGACCGCGCCGCCCTGCGCCTCGAGGGCGGCCAGCTCGACGTGCAGCTCGCCCGCGTGGAGGCCACCCGCTCCGGCGGCGCCGCCGTGTCGATCACCCGCGCGGAGGGCGACGTGATCTTCGAGCACCTCGACCTGCACGCCGTGGATGGTCCCGCCCTCGAGGTGGAGGGTCCCCGCCTCACCGTGCTCGACCCCGAGCGGGGCAGCCTGGAGGTGGAGGACGGGCCGCTGATGCTGCTCGACGTGGAGCGCGCCACGATGGCGCTCGCCCGTCTCACCGGCGGCAGCGACGACGGCACCCTCGTGGTCGACGTGGAGGTCCACAAGGCGAGCACCTTCACGCTCGACGCGCCCGGCGACCGCCCTGCCCCCAGCAAGGTGCGCGGGCCCATGCGCTTCTTCACGCCCCACCTCGCCGTCACCCTCCGCGACCTCGACGTGGTGAACCAGGGCGCGGCCCCTGCGTTGCGGCTCGCCGCGGTGGAGCGCGCCCTCCTGCAGGACGTCACGCTGGACGGCGAGGCGGCAGGCCTCGAGGTGGAGGAGGTCGCCCTGGTGACCGTGCAGCGCCTCACGGCCCGGTCCGACGGCTGCGCGGTGTGCCTGGAGCTCCACGGCGGCGGCACGGTCAGCCTCGACGCGGTGACGCTCGAGGCGGGCCCCCAGGCCGAGGCCACGGCCCTGCGGGTGGTGCGGGGCGTGGGCACGCCGGGCACCACGGCCCGGGTCGACGTCACCGGCGACTCGGTGCTCGACGCCCGCGGCCAGGCCTCGCGCGCGGTGGAGGTGAGCTCGGAGGCCCTCGGCACCACCCACGTGGAGGTGGAGGGCGGCACGGTGCTGCGCGAGGCGCTGGGCGTGGTGGTGCACCACGACGGCGACGGCCCGCTGCGGGTGGACCTCGAGGACGCGGCCGTGGGCCCGGGCAGCGGGCACGCCGTGCAGGTGGACGGCGACGGCCAGGGCGTCTTCACCCTGCGGGTGGCACGCAGCGTCGTGGAGGGCGGGAGCGCCCCACGGATCGCCGACGTCCGCACCACCGCCGCCGACCTGCAGCACGTCTCGGTGACCAGCTCCCAGCTGATCGCCCCGTCGGGCGGGGCGGGCCTGCGCGTGCGCGCGGGCGGCGAGGGGCAGGCGGTGCTCGAGCTGTCGAGCGTCACCACCCGCGTGCCCGGCCAGGCCTTCGAGCTGGTGGTGGAGGACGCAGTGCAGGGCTGCGTGAGCATCAGCTCCACCCAGGCCCAGTGGGGCGCGGGCGGCGGCTTCCTGCTACGGGCGCTCGACGACGCGAGGTGGGCCCTGCAGGACTGGTTCCAGAGCGCTGCCGACACGCTGGCAGGCCGGGGCAACCGCGGCACCGTGGTGGTGGAGGGCACCGTGGTGCCCGCCACGGCCAGCTGCCCCACCGTCAAGCCCCTGAACTGAGCGCGGAGTCCGGGTGACCGACGACCTGGCCGCGGAGCTGCAGAGCACCCGCAGGGCCCTCGCCTTCTACCGCCTCGCGCTGATCGGCGTGCTGCTGCTGCTGGGCTGGCTCGCCTGGCGGGTGGGGCGCATGTCGCCCGTGAGCGACCACGGCGCGTACGGCGAGGTGTGGACCGTCGACCTGCAGCAGGCGCGCGCCGACGCCGACGAGGCGGTGGCGAAGGGCGCCGTGGACGTCATCCGCGCGCTCTTCGAGTCGCCCGACGGCAGCTCCAGCGTGCACCTGCACACCATGGGCTTCGGCCAGACCACGCCCCTGCACATCCACGAGAAGGCCGAGGAGGTCACGATCGTGGTGGGCGGCACGGCGGTGGTGCGGCACGTGTGGGGCGGGCACGGCAACCCCGGCGCGGGCGAGGGCACCTTCGAGGAGCACGCGCTGGTGTGGTCGCCGCCGGCCTGCGCCCACGAGTTCGAGAACCCCCACCTCGACCGCACCCTGGCCGCGCTGGTCTTCGCCACGCCGCAGTTCGGCGGGAACCTCTACGTCCACCCCGACGACCCCCGCCTGCAGACGGGCGAGACCCCGTTCACCTTCGACCCCACGGCCGATCTGGCCACCTTCCGCACGCTGGACCGTCCCCTGGAGCTGCGGCGCCTGCCGGCCCTCGGGGGACGCCTGCTGGTGGCGATGGTGCGCGACCGCCTGGAGGTGCCCGCCAACCTGCACAGCCCGCTGTTCGCCTACGTCTTCGGGGGCGAGGGCAGCGTGGCCGGCAAGGCCCTGCGCGAGGGCGTGCTGGTGCACGTGGAGCAGGGCGAGCCCACGGTCTTCCAGGCCACCCAGGGTGAGCCGCTGGGCCTCGTGATCGTCGACACCTACGGCGCGCTCCGCGACGCGAAGGCCACGGTGGACCCCTGAGCGCTACCCGGGCGCGGGGAAGGGCTGCAGGCAGGGTGTGAGGTAGGGGTCGTTCAGCGCGAGGTAGCGGACCGGCCGCGACGGGTCGGCCCCCTGCTGGAAGAAGTCCGACGACAGCAGGAAGCGCTCCGCGATGCCCGGCTCGTGGGAGTAGGGCACCACGCGCAGGAAGCGCTCCACCTTCTGCAGCTCCTCCACGGTGGGCCGCTCGAAGGCCGCGAGGAGGTCGTCGACGTAGCGCTCCACCTCGGCGCGCGGGATCGTCAACGACGGCAGCGTGGCGAGCACGAGGTCCACGAGGTCGTCGTGCGACAGCCAGCGGGTCTCGAGGGCGCGCCCCACCAGCGCGAGGCCGGCGGCCGACACGCCCAGGAGCAGCAGGTCGCGCCGGGCCAGGTCGCTCATGCGGTGGACCCCACGAGGCGGTCGGCGGCACGCAGGGCCAGCGCCGACAGGGTGAGCGTGGGGTTGGCGGGGGCGGCCGTGGGGAAGCTGCCGGAGCCCAGCACCACCAGGCCCTGGGCCCGGTGGTGGCGGCCGTAGCTGTCGGTGACGCTGGTGGCGGGGTCGTCGCCCATCACGTGGGTGCCCATCACGTGGGCCTCGGTGTCGCGCTCGCCGTGCACCTCGATGCGCTCCACCGGCAGCGGGGCCACCAGCGTCTCCACGTCCTGCAGGGCCTGGGCGGTGCCGGCGCGCGCGTAGTCGCTGGGCCCCCGGTACACCACCTCGGGGCGGGTGGGGTCGTCGGCGCTCACGGTGACGCGGTTGTCGTCGCGACGCAAGTCCTCGTAGATCAGCGTGAGCAGCATCCACTGCCGCCACTTCCCGGGCTCCAGGCGCAGGCGCGCGCGGTTGGAGGTCTCGATGAGGCAGGCGGCGCGCTCCCGGCGATGCGCCCCGGCGTAGGAGGTGTAGCCGTGACCGGTGATGGCCGTGGACCCGCCGAAGTGGTCGACGCCGTCAAGGAAGACCGTGGCGGTGACGCCCACCTGCTCCTGCAGCCCCCGCCCCACCACGCCGTCGTCCAGGCCCGAGCGCAGCAGGATGTGGGGGTTGAAGATGGCGTTGGTGCCGAGCACCACGAGGTCGGCGCCCAGGCGCTCCTCGCGGCCGCCACGCAGGAAGCGCACCCCGGTGGCCCGGCCCCCTTCCACCTCCACGGCCTGCACCGCGCAGCCGAGGTCGAGCTGCACCCGCGGGTCGTCGTAGACCGCCGCCAGGGAGTTCTCGATCGTGAACTTGGCGTCGATGGGGCAGAGGTCGCAGTGGGCGTTGCCGCAGCAGGCCGGCCGGCGCCCCACCGCCAGGCGCGCGCGCGCGGTGGGCTGCACGAAGAAGCCCCGCGGGTGGGCCTCCTTGAGCACGCGGTCGGCGGGCGTGAGCAGGTGGGGGGGCTGCGGGTAGGGCGTGGACCGCGGGAAGGGTCCATCGGGCGGACCCGACACGGCCATCAGCGCCTCGGCCTCGGCGTACCAGGGCTCGAGCTCGTCGTACGACACCGGCCAGTCCACGCCCTGGCCCCACGTGGAGGCGAGCGCGAAGTCCTCGGGCAGCATGCGCGGCGTGCAGGCCCACCAGCAGTTCGACCCGCCCCCGAAGGCGGTGGTGAACAGCCACGGCTTGTGCGGGGTGCGGTTGACGTAGCGGTCGTTGGGGAAGGGACCGGGGCGGACGTAGCGCTCGATGGTGCGGCGCACCTTGCGGCGGGCGTGCGCCACGAGCTCGCCGTGGGGGACGCGGGGCCCGGCCTCGAGCACCCGGACGCGGACGTCGCCGGCGTCCTGCAGGAAGCGGTGGAGGAAGAAGGAGGACGCGAAGCCGGTGCCCGCGACGACGAGGTCGACCTTGTCCACCACACCTCCGGAGGACCTCGTGGTACCACAGGCCGCCGCCCCAGGCCCGGCCCCGGCACGGCCACGACGATAGGCTGTGCACATGCCCACCCGCCTGCCCGTGCCCCTGCTCCTCGCGCTCCTCGCCTCCGTCGCGGCCGTGGTGGGCGTCGCCGCCGGGCTCACCGCCGCGGGCGCCACGAGCACGCTGCCCAGCCTCGCCGCGGTGCCGTTGCTGCTCTGCCTGGGGGCGCTGGCTCCGCGCCTCGCCGGCGGCCTGCCCGCGCCGGTGGGCGTGGTGCTGGCCTGGGTGCTCGCCGCGGCCTGGGGCGTGGCCCTGGCGCCCACCCTGTCGTGGTGGACGGCGGCCCCCTGGTCGCGCCTGCCGGGCGCGGTGGTGGGCACCCTGGCGGTGCTCGGGCTCGCCCTGGGCGCAGCGCCGCTGCGCGAGGGCGCGGCACGGCTGGCCGTGGGCATCCTGCTGGGCGGCACGGCGCTCCTGCTCGCCATGCTGGGCCTGGAGCAGGCCGTGCCCGAGCCGTGGGTGGAGCAGGTGGCCACCGCTGGCGTGGTGCTGCTGGCGGCGCTGCTCGTGGTGGTGGGCGTGGCCGTGGGCGACCGCGCGGACGCGTCCGCCGACGAAGCGCTGGCGCCCTCGCAGCGCGCCGCGGTCACCACCCTGGCCGTCCTCGGTCCCCTGGTGGTGTGCTTCACCGGCCTGCTGCCCCTGGTGGGCTGAGCCCATGTTCGCCTGGCTCGTCGCCCTGCTCGGGGCCTGCTCGACCCCGTCTCCGCCAGGCCCGCCGCAGACGGTGGTGCTGGTGGTGATGGACACGGTGCGCGCCGACCACACCAGCCTCTGCGGGCACGACCGCCCCACCACGCCCCGCCTCGACGCCCTCGCGGCCCGCCGTGGCGCGGTGCACGCCTGCCGGGCCTACTCCCCTGCCCCGTGGACCCACCCCAGCCACGCGAGCCTGCTCACGGGCGCGCCGGTGGAGGAGCACGGCGCCGTGTGGACCAGCGAGGGCACGAAGGTCTCGCCGTGGATGGCCGTGCGACCGCTGGCCGAGGAGGCCGTCACGCTGCCCGAGGAGCTGGCCGCCGCCGGCTACCAGACCGCCCTGGTGAGCGCGAACCCGGTGCTCGCCCAGGACGGGGGCCTGCTGCAGGGCTTCGAGCAGGTGCGCGTGGCGGCGCGTCCGCTGGAGCTGCGGGGCGAGCGCTTCCCGCCGGTGCTGGCCGAGGTGCTCGACGCGGTGGACGCCGAGCGTCCGCTGCTGCTGGTGGTGAACCTCTACGACGCCCACGACCCCTACCCGGGCACCGACGGCAGCCTGCCCTGGGGCGGCCGCGCGCCCGCGGTGATGCTCGTCGACCTCAACGGCCGCATCACGTCCACCTTCCGCGGCTTCATCGGCGGCACGCTGCACCCCGACACCGAGGAGGCCTTCCTGCTGTCGGTGCGCGACGGCTACGACGCCGGCATCCACGCCGCCGACGCCAACCTCGGCGCGGTGCTCGACGCCCTGCAGGCCCGCGGTCGCCTGGCCGACGCCCGGGTGGTGGTCACCTCCGACCACGGCGAGCTCCTGGGCGAGCACCGCCTGCTGCGCCACGGCGGCTTCCTCTGGGAGGAGGTGGAGCGCGTGCCCGTGGTGGCCTGGGACAGCCGACGCCCGCTGCCCGCCCTGCCCGAGCCCCTCGCCGGCCGGGCCGTGCACGCCCTGCTCCGCGACGGTCGCCTCCCCGACCTCCCCGTCACCGCCGTGAGCGACAACCCCGGCAACGTGGAGGTGGGCGTGGTGGGCGGCGCCCTCTGGGAGGGCACCCGCAAGGGCGTGGTGGCCGACGGCCGCGTGGTGGTCACCGACCTGGCGCGGGACCCCCGCGAGATCGCCGGGATGGAGGCGCTGGAGGGGGATGCGATGGTGGCGCCGCTGCGGGCGCTGGCGGAGCGGGTGGAGGCCGTGCGGGCGGAGGGGGTGCCGGAGCGGAAGGGGCTGGGGGAGGCGCTGCGGGCGGTGGGGTACGTGGAGTAGAGTTCTGACAATCCACCATGTCATGGTTGATTGTCACCCATGAAGTGCTTGGATATCACCCTCCCATGCCTCCGCCCTACCGTCCCCGGCTCGTCAGCTCGACGCTCTCGGCAGACCTCGGCACCTTTCCCGTCGTCGTGCTCTCCGGCGCTCGCCAGACCGGCAAGAGCACGCTGGCGCAGGAAGGCCACCCCTTCGCGGAGCGCCCGTACCTGACGCTCGACGACCTCGGTGTGCGCCAGCAGGCGGCCGATGCGCCCGCCGACCTCCTCCGGCGCTTCCCGACGATGACCGTGGACGAGGTCCAGCGGGAGCCTGACCTCCTCCTCGCGGTGAAGTCGCTCGTCGATCAGGACCGCCCGAGGCGGCGCGGTCGCTTCCTGCTCACGGGGTCGGCGAACCTGCTGCGGATGGAAGCGGCGGCCGACTCCCTCGCCGGGAGGGCGGCCTACCGCGCCCTGCACCCGCTGACCCGTCGCGAGCAGCTCGGTCTCGGCCGAGCAGGTCTGTGGGGCGAGCTGCTCGCCGAGGACGTCGCGCGCTGGCCGTCCCTCCTCGTCGACGACGCGGCACCCGCGGAGGACTGGACGGCGCTCGTACGACGCGGAGGCTTCCCTGTCCCGGCCCTGGAGCTGCCGTCGGACGCCGCCAGGGCGACCTGGTTCGAAGGCTACGTGCGCACCTACCTGGAGCGCGACCTCCGCGACCTGTCGAACGTGCAGAGTCTTCCCGACTTCCGACGCCTGATGCGCGCTGCGGCGCTCCGGACGGGCGCGTTGCTCAACGCAGCTGAGCTGGGCCGCGACGTCGGCCTGCCGGCCTCGACGGTCCAGCGTCACCTCGGCCTGCTCGAGACGTCGCACCTGCTGGTCCGCCTGGAGCCCTACGCGGTGAATCGCACCAAGCGGCTCATCAAGGCACCCAAGCTGTACTGGGCGGACGCCGGGCTGGCGCTCCATCTCGGCGGGGGCGAGCCGACAGGTGCACACCTCGAGAACCTGGTCGTCCACGACCTCCTCGCGTGGGCCGATGCCCAGCCGGGGTCTCGCCCACAGATCCTCCACTGGCGCACCGCTTCGGGACAGGAGGCGGACGCCGTCATCGAGGATCGGGACCGCCTCATCGCCCTCGAGATCAAGGCCACCACACGGCCGACGATGCGCGACGCCAGACACCTCCGGGCGTTCCGGGAGGAGTACGGCGACGCCGTCGTCGGCTGCCTGCTGCTGCACGGCGGCGACGCGACGTTCCGCATGGAGGAGGGCATCGTCGCGACACCCTGGTGGAAGGTGGTGTAGCGCGGGAGGGCCGGAGCCCAAGCAGGAGGGTCGCCGGACCGCACGCCATCCGCGGCCTCCACCGACGGACCTGCGGTACAGTCCCGACGCCGCACACCGGCATCGGGGAGGATCCCGGCCATGAACCGCGCACGTCGATCTGCACTCCTGCTCGCGTCCCTGCTCGCCACGGCCGTCCCGCTCGCGGCCCACGCCGACGCGCAGTCCGACCTCTTCACCGCGGCACGCCAGTGCGACGAGGCCGGCGTCCAGGCGGCGCTCGCGGCCGGCGCCGACGTCAACGCCCTGGACGACAACGGCCAGAACGCCCTGGCCTCCTCCTTCTTCTGCGTGGACGCCACCAGGGCGCTCCTCGCCGCCGGCTGCGATCCGAACGGCGGGAGCTACCCGGCCGTGATCCAGGCCGCGAACAACTACGCGACCGAGGTCCTCGACCTGCTGCTCGAGGCCGGCGCCGAGCCCGACAAGGTGGGCACGATCGATCCGAGCCGGCATCTGAGGGTGCTCGCCGCGAAGGAGCGGGAGAAGGGCAAGTCGGCGAACAAGGCGATGATCGCGGCGTGGGAGTCCGCCGCGGCGCAGACAAAGGTGCTCGAGGTCACCGCGCTGGAGCAGGCCGTCCAGCAGACCAACTGCGTGCCCTGCCTCGCGAGTCTGCTGGCCCACGGGGCCGATGCGAAGGCCGCACGCACCGACGGGGGCCTGGTGCACAAGCTCGCCGCCTTCAGCATGACCGCCCAGGAGCGGCGGGAGGCCTTCGCCAAGGGCGCGGACGCGGTGGCCGGCTTCGGGTTGAAGGTGCCGGACTGGTACCGGGACCTCCCCGAGGATCGCAACGGCAGCCCGGCGCAGATGCTCGACCTGCTCGTGGGGGCCGGGGCCGACGTCGACAGCCGGCGTGCGGACGGGGTGAGCGCCTTCCTCGTCGCCCTGCGCCTGCACAAGCTGGGCCTGTCGAAGGCGATGCTGGCCCAGGGGGCCGACGCGGTCTCGCGCGCCGCGTCGGAGCTGGGAGGCCGCACGCTGGAGACCTGGCCGCTGGCCGTCGCGGCGGAGTTCGCCGACGTCGAGCTGGTCACCGCCATCCTCGACAAGGGGGCGGAGCTCGACGTCGCCGTGGAGACGGCCGCCCTCGGCGTCACCATGAACCCGGACTACCGCGGGAACACCAACTGGGGCGGCGACGGGTACACCCCGCTGATCATCGCCATCATGTCCGGACGCACCGACGTCGCCCGCCTGCTGCTGGAGCGAGGCGCGAGCGTGCAGATCGGCTCGAGCGGCATCTCGGTCCTCGACACCCGGTTCTCGATGCTCAAGTGCCTCACCGAGATCCGCAACAAGACGCCGATCTACTGGGCCGTGGAGCGCGACGACCTCGAGCTCGTGCAGGCGATCGCCGAGAAGATGGCGTGGAAGTTCAACCCCGACTTCACGATCAAGCAGTACGGCGGCGGCGGCGACTTCGCGGGCTTCACCTGCGCGAAGTTCAAGGCGAAGCAGAGCCCGTCCCTGTACGCCACCGCGATCGGCAACCTGAAGGCGGCGGCGCTGTTGTCGGCGAAGGGGCTGTAGCGACGCCGGATCCGGCCGCCCCAGGACAGGAGCAGCCCCTCCGGCCACGCCCGGATCAGGGACCCCCGCTGATCTGGATCGAGCCCGTCACCGGCGGCATCGCCGCGAAGCCCTGCAGCAGCCAGTCCTCGGTCGTCTGCTTGCTGACGAGCTGGTAGGCCTGGCCCGAGGTGTAGAGCGGTCCGAAGCCGCGGTCGCCGAGCAAGGTGTACTTGCCCGTCGGGACGCCGAACGGGTCCAGCTCGGCGCGGTGCGACGTCGCCACGAGTTCCATCACGGTGACCGACCAGTCCACGCCCGCGCCCCACGAGAACCAGCGGGTCATGCGCGCGTCGACGTCGAAGGTGATCGACATCTCGACCCGCCCGTCGCCGTCGGCGTCCTCGGTGGCCGGCAGGGTGACGAC
>JACKEO010000023.1 GCA_020632955.1 Alphaproteobacteria bacterium | reverse complement strand
CCAGAGGCGCTCGGTCCAGAAGTCGAGGCCCGGCCGCGTGCGGTGGATCACCTCCACGGGACCCGCGTCCCGCCAGGCCCGCTCCAGCGCGCTGCCGAGGTCCTCGCCGGGACCGACCCCCTCCCCCGCGGCGAAGCTGTCGCCCACGAGGAGCACGCGCGCCACGCCGGGACGCCGCGCCGGGCGTCGCTGCGGCGTCCAGGTGAGCACCTCGCGCACGGGCAGGTCCGCCAGCGCCTCGATCCCCTGGGTGGTGGGCGGCGAGGGCGTGGCCCCCACCTGCGGCGGCGGAGGGCCCTCCCAGGCCAGCACCGCCATCGCGGCGAGCTCGGCGAGCAGCAGCGTGGCCACCGTGGAGAGCAGCGCGAGCACCGGCCCCGCCTGGCGACCCCGGGCCGCGAGCCCCAGCCCGAGCAGCCCCACGAGCAGGCACAGCAGCTTGACCACAGGCGCCGTCCAGTCCACCCCCACCCTCCTTGCCCGCCCCGGAGGCCTGCGCTACCGCCCGACCCGTGCGCGCCACGTCCCCGAACGCCCCGTCGCTCGCCGCACGCCTCCTGATGGGCCTGTGTGCGCTGCTGCTGCTGGAGCTGGGGGCGCGAGGCCTCGAGCGCCTGCTGCCGACGGTCGAGACGATGCGCGACGTCACCGAGGTCCGCGTCTTCGAGCCCGTGCCGGGCGACCCCGCGTGGGTGCGTACCGCGCCCGATCTGCGCCTGCGCCTGGACCGCGCCACCTGGGTCTACCCCGACCAGCGCTTCGCCCGGGCCAAGCCCCCGGGCACGGTGCGTGTGGCCCTGCTCGGCGGGTCGAACGTCTTCCGGCTCCACGCCTTCCAGGATCGCCTGCAGGCGGCGGTGGCCGCGGCCCTGGGCGACGGCCGGGCCGTGGAGGTGCTCAACGGCGGCGGCAACGCCCAGGGCAGCCGCGGCGTGCTCCACGTGGGACGCGAGCTGCTGGCCTTCGAGCCCGACGTGCTGGTGCTCTACACCGGCCACAACGAGCAGGCGGAGGCCACCGTGCTCCGGATGCTCACGCCGGGGCCGCTGGTGCACGTGGCCGTGGCCCGCCTGCTCACCCGGGCGTGGACCGCCGCGCTGTCCGGCCGGCGCCAGGCAGCCACCGCGAAGGCGCTGGCCGACGTGGAGGCGGCCGCGCCGCGTCCCGGCACCGTGGCGCCGTCGCGCCGCGCCCTGCCCCCCCTGCCCCCGGCCGACCTGCCCACCACGCTTCCCGAGCAGGTCCAGCGCTACCGCGACAACCTCACCACGATCGTGGACGAGGCCCAGGCAGCGGGCGTGCGCGTCGTCATCGCCACGGTGGCCACGAACCTGCGGCGTCCCCTGCTGCTGGACCCGGACTCGCCCTTCCCCGAGCGCATCGAGGCGGCCTACCGGGCGGGACGCCTCGACGAGGGCATGGCGCTGGCCGAGGAGGCCCTCGCCTCCACCACGCAGCGCCTGCAGAGCGGTCCGCTGGAGGACGCGGTGCTGCGTGGGCTCGCGGCCTCACGCGGTGCCACGCTGGCGGACGTGGCCGAGGCGGTGCGCGCCGCCGAGCCCCACGGCGTGCCGGGCGAGACCCTGTTCACCGACCGCTGCCACCTCACCCCGGAAGGCTACGCGCTGTGGGTGGATGTGGTGGCGCCCGCCGTGGCCTCTGCCCTGGTGCCGTGAGCCGCGCGCTCACGGCGCGTCGAGCTCGAGGTGCGCCCCCGGAGGCAGCCCCTCGGCCCAGGCCGTGAGCAGCGGACGGAGCGCGTCGGCCGCCCCGCGGCGGGTGGCCCAGATCTCCACGCGCCCCTCGGGCACCACCTCCACCCGCCCCTCGTCGACGAGGGCACCGAGGTGGGTCCAGTCGGACGGCACCTCGGGGAACCAGGTGGCGAAGAGGAAGGCCACGGGCACGTCGTGGCGGTCGGCGAGCGCGGCCATCCAGGCGGGGTCCTGCGCCGTGACCCGGGCGAGGTAGGCCTCCCGGGACGCCAGCCCCCACAGGTCGAGCACGTACGCCTCGTTGCGCCACGAGACCCACCCGAGATCGTTCACCGCCACGGGGCCACGGAGGTGGTCCACCACGAAGCGGTGGAGCTGGGCCTGGTTCCGGTGGATGTTCCGCGCCGCGTCGGGCGCGTGCAGGGCGTGGTCGACGTAGCCGGCACCGAAGCCCGCCAGCAGCACCCAGAGGCCCACGCCGAGCGCGGGCAGCGGCACCCGGCGCGTGAGTCCCGGATCGAGCCTGGCGATCCCGAGGGCCACCCCGAGCCCCACGAAGAGCGTCGCATAGATCTCGTAGCGGCCGTACCAGCCGTAGCGGCCCACCAGGTAGTGACCCACCCCCACCGTGGCGGGCACCACGAGCCAGCGCGCCTCGGGCACCCGGTGTCGCAGCGCCAACGCGCCGGCGATCAGGGCACCCCCCAGCGGCACGCCGCCCCCGTGCTGCTCCACGAGGCTGTTCACCAGGCGCTTGACCACGCCCAGGAGGCCCCGCTCGGCGAAGCCCGCCTTGACGTGCACGGAGGTGGGCAGGGCGTCGAGGCCCAGCCCCAGCAGCACCGCGCTGTAGGCGACGAGGCCGCCCAGCCCGAGCAGGCCGGCCACGAAGGCCGCGCCACGGTGCCCCCGCCAGGCCAGCCAGCCCGCGCCCGCCACGAGCACGCCCACGCCCTCGTACCGGACCCACGGCTCCAGCACGAGCGCCGCGACCAGCCACGGCGGCACCCGGCCCGTGTCACCTTCCTCGGCCAGTCCCACGAGCACCCACACGCCGAGGGCCACGTGCAGCGTGTGCTCCATGCCCAGCAGCGGCAGCACGGTGAGGTTGCCCAGCACGAGCACCGCCACCCCCAGCGCCGCCCGCCACGCCTCTCGCGAGGGCGACGTCGGGTCGATGAGGCGCGACCCCACCCGGTCGACGCCCAGCCACACCGCCACTCCCGCGAGGAGGTTGAGGCACAGCGGCGCCAGCTCCGCGAGCCCCGTGTGGACGAAGGGCACCAGCAGCCACGGCCAGATCAGCGAGGAGGACGGCGAGGACGCCTCCCCCAGGTTCACGCCGTGGTGGCCCGACGCGAGGTTCTCGGCGAGGGCCAGGTGGATGTAGGGATCGTCGAGCAGGTACACGAAGCGGCCGCCGCAGGCGCGCACCACGAGCACCAGCTCCACGGCCACCGCCATCCCCCAGAGGAGCGGTCCCACCCACCGGCCCCAGCCCCTCACCTGCCCACCCTCAGGCACGCAGGCGGGAGAGGTCGGTCCAGAAGCCCGGGTAGCTGGTGGCCACCCCCTCGCTGCCGTCGATGCGCACGCCGCCGGGCGCGGCGCACCCCGCCACGGCGAAGGCCATCGCCAGGCGGTGGTCGCCGCGGGCGTCGATGCGCGCAGGGCCCGTGGGGCGGCCGCCGCGCACGATCATGCCGTCGGGGAGTTCCTCCACCTCGACGCCCAGCGCCCGCAGGCCGACGCACACGCGCGCGATGCGGTCGGACTCCTTGACCCGCAGCTCCTCGGCGTCGCGGATCTCGGTGTCGCCGTCGGCGAAGGCCGCGGCCACGGCGAGCACCGGCAGCTCGTCGAGACAGCGCAGCGCCAGGTCGCCGGCGATGCGCGTGCCCCGCAGCGGCGCGGCGGTCACCTCGAGGTCGGCCACCGGCTCGGCTCCGGCCGCCTCGATCGGACGGACCTGCACGGCCGCGCCCATGGCCTGCAGCGCGTCGATCACCCCCGCGCGGGTCGGGTTGACCAGCACGCGCGGCAGCCGGAGCGAGGAGCCCGGCAGGATGGAGGCCGCGACGAGCCAGAAGGCGGCGCTCGACAGGTCGCGAGGCACGTCGACGTCGAGAGGATCGAGGCGTTCGACCGGCTCGAGCACCAGGTGGGTCCCGCCGTCGTGCACCGTGAGCCCGGCGCCCATGCGCGCCAGCATCCGCTCGGTGTGATCGCGGCTCACGCCAGGCTCACGCACGCTCGCGCCCTCACGCCGCCCGGCGAGCAGCAGCGCCGTCTTCACCTGGGCGGAGGCCACCGGCAGCACGTGGTCCCCGCGTCGGAGGCCCCCCCCGCGGATGGCCAGCGGGCAGCGCGTGCCGTCCCCTCGGCCGTCGATGCGCGCGCCGAGCGACCGGAGCGGCGCGACCACGCGGCCCATCGGACGGCCGCGGAGGCTCCCGTCGCCCGTGAGCACCGAGAAGAAGGGCTCGGCCGCGAGGATGCCCACCAGCAGGCGGGTGGTGGTGCCGGAGTTGCCGCAGTCGATCACGTCGTCGGGCTCCACGAGCTTTCCGGTGCCGTGCACCACCAGCTCGGTGCCGTCGTCGTCCACCTGCACGCCGAGCGCGCGCACCGCCGCCAGCGAGCGCAGCACGTCCTCGCCCCGCAGCAGCCCACGGACCCGGGCCGAGCCCGTGGCCAGCGCATTGAGCAGCAGCGCCCGGTGGCTGATGGACTTGTCGCCGGGGACCTCGACCGTGCCGCGTACCGGACCTGCAGGCGCGATCTCCGTCACGCCACGTCCAGGAAGCGGCCGATGCGACGGAAGCGATCGTGGCGATCGGTGCGCAGGGCGGCCGGCTCGAGGCCCTCGAGCTCGTCGAGGTGCCGGCCGATGGCCTCGCCCACCGCGTCGAGCACCACCTGGCGGTGACGATGGGCCCCGCCGTAGGGCTCGGGCACCACCTCGTCCACCACGCCAAGCTCGAGGCAGTCGCGGGCCGTGACGCGCAGGGCCGCGCTGGCGCGAGGCGCCTCGGCCTTGTCGCGCCACAGGATGGCCGCGCAGCCCTCGGGCGAGATCACCGAGTAGATGCTGTTCTCGAGCATGAGCACCCGGTTCGCCGTGGCGAGCGCCAGCGCACCGCCCGAGCCGCCCTCCCCCGTGACCACGCACACCACGGGCACCGTGAGCCGGCTCATCTCGAGGATCGACCGGGCGATGGCCTCCGCCTGCCCGTTCGCCTCGGCTTCGACCCCCGGGTAGGCGCCCGGCGTGTCGACGAAGGTGAGCACCGGCAGCCCGAAGTCGTCGGCCAGCTTCATCACCCGGAGCGCCTTCCGGTAGCCCTGGGGACGGGCCATCCCGAAGTTCCGGTAGATGTTCTCCTTGGTCTTGCGGCCCTTCTGGTGCCCGACCACGGCCACCGGGCGCCCCCGGAAGCGCGCCATCCCGGCGACGATCGCGTGGTCGTCGTAGCCCGCGCGATCACCGTGCAGCTCGGTGAACTCGGTGCACAGCCCCGCCAGGTAGTCCAGCGTGAACGGCCGCCCCGGATGGCGCGCGATCTGCGTGCGCTGCCACGCCGTGAGCCGCGAGAAGGTGCGCGCCTGGAGCTGCTCGAGCTGGAGCTCCAGCTGGTCGATGCTGGCCTGGAGGTTCACCTCGTCGCCGTCGTGCAGCGCGCGCAGCTGCTCGATGCGCTTGCGCAGCTCCACGATCGGGCGTTCGAAGTCGAGGACGACGTCCACGGGTGCTCCCACGGGTGGGGGGTGGACTATCGAGGTCGGAGGGGGTGGTCACGGGTGGGGAGCGGGGGTGGGTTCGGCAGCCGCCACAGAGGCACAGAGGGCGCAGAGGGGTGCACAGAGCCTGGAGCTTGCGGCGGGCACGATCCTCTGTGGCAGGACGGCGTTGTGCTCTGTGGCTCAGGGGGTGTCGGGGCGGGTCGGAGGGTGGGCGGCCGCTTGCGCGGCCGCCCGGTCGGCGGGATCGGTCGCTGGAGGCGTGGGCGGCCGCTTGCGCGGCCGCTCGCCCGGGCCCGGTCAGGGGGGGCCGAGGATGCGGTAGGTGGCGCGGAGGATGGTGCCGTCGAGCAGGACGGTCTCGACGACGACGCGCCGCGCGCCCAGGTTGACCTCGGCCGAGGCGAAGGCCTCGTCCCCGGGGTCCGCCTGGTCCTCGAAGGCGTCGAGGCCGGGAATCCAGCCAGGACGTACGTGCCGTTCCCGATCACCGGCGCGCGCGGGCACTTCGGCGGGGTCCACGCACATCCGGCCACCGCGGCGAGCAGCGACGCCACCGAGGTCAGGCGCCACATGGGACCTCCTCCAGGGACGCCCACGACGCCCCGCCCTCGTCCCGCACGACCAGGTCCACGCACGGCGCCGCCTCCAGGGCCCTGCCCAGATCAGGCATCTCGGCGGCATCCGGGAAGACCTCCAACTCCACCAGCTCGAGCTCCAGGCTCGCCTCCGGCAGCGCGCAGGACAGCGCCTCCGCCGGCGGCGACGCCGCCGCCCCCCAGACCAGCGCCCCCAGCGCCACGCCCCGTCCCCAGCCCCTCCAGCCCGCCGAGCGTTCCGTCATCTCGCCCTCCCCGTCCGGGCACCGTCGGTGGTCCCGTCCCCTCCCCTTGGCGCCACCCGCACCCCCTGCCACCGGCCTCCCCACCCCGCGCCCCCGAGCGGCCGCGCAAGCGGCCGCCCACCCCTCCTCCGACCCGCCCCGACACCCCCTGAGCCACAGAGCACAACGCCGTCCTGCCGCAGAGGATCGTGCCCGCCGCACGCTCCAGGCTCTGTGCACCCCTCTGCGCCCTCTGTGCCTCTGTGGCGGCTGCCGGATCCCCCCTACGGAAACACCCCCCGCGCCATCCCCACGACGGCCTCGACCTCGCCCCCGCGCGCCGGCTGGAGCTGCAGGGTGTTCTGCCAGGTGCGCTGCTTGCGGGCGAAACGGCGGGTGTCGCGCTGGGTGCGGCGGACGGCCTCGTCGAGGGGCAGGTCGTGGAGGAGGTGGTCGGCGAGGTGGCGGTAGCCGAGGGAGCGCATCGGCCTGAGCGTGGGGGCGAAGCCGGCGTCGAGGAGGGCGCGCACCTCGTCGACGTAGCCCTGGGCGATCATCTGCTCGACGCGGGCGTCGATGCGGGTGTCGAGGTCGGGGCGGTCGAGGAAGACACCGGTGACCGCCACGCGGTCGGGCTGGCCGGCGTGCGCGGCCTGCAGATCGGAGAGGCGCTCGCCCGTCTGCCGGAAGACCTCCACGCCGCGGATCAGGCGCACGCGGTCGTGGGGGTGGAGGCGGGCCGCGAGGGCCGGGTCCACGGCGCCCAGCAGGGCGTGGAGGTGCGGCTCGGCCTCCAGCTCGGCACGGAGCACGGGATCCACCGCCGGCGTGGTCACGAGTCCGCGGCGCAGGGCGTGCAGGTACAGGCCCGTGCCGCCCGCCACGATCACGGGCTGGCCCCGCGCGATCACCGCGTCGGCGAGGGCGAGCCAGGCCTCCACGTCGAAGGGGGCGTCGGGATCGACCAGGTCGAGGCCCTCGTGCACGATGCCGGCGCGCTCCTCGGGCGTCGCCTTCGCCGTGCCGATGTCCATGCCCCGGTAGACCTGCATGGCGTCGGCGCCGACCACCACGCCGCCCACCGCCGTGGCGGCCGCGATCGCTGCGGCCGTCTTGCCGGCGGCCGTGGGGCCCGCGACGACGAGCACGCGCGGAGGGTCAGCCGCCACGGACCAGCCCGTGCAGCGCAGCGCCCGCGTAGACCCGCCAGGGGGGCTCGCTCCCCTCGCCCAGCGCGGCGCGGCCCCGGTCCAGCAGCTGCTGGGCCTGGTCGGCGGTGCGCGGCGCGGGCACGAGCGAGGCGACCACGGCGTCGACGAGGTCGTCGCCCCGCCCGAGTGCCCGCGCCGCGGCCTCCAGCAGCGCCTGGGGCTCGCCGCCGGTCCAGGCATCCGGCAACGCGAGCACGGCGAGCTCCCCCGGACCGAAGGCGGTGAGCTCCACGCCCACGGCGGCCAGGGCGTCGGCCTCCCGCACGAGCAGCGACGCCTCGGCGCGCGGCAGGGTGACCCTCGCCGGCACGAGGAGCGCCCGGCTGGCCACCTCGCCGGCAGCCCGCTGGGCGGCGAGCGTGTGGGCCGCCACCGTCCGGGCCAGCGCGACGAGGTCCACCACCCAGAGCGCGTCGCCCTCCACCGCGAGGGCCACGCCGTCCACGACCGCACGCACCGTGGGGCCGGCGGGCGCAGCCGTGGGCGCCGGGACGGGCACGGGCATGGGAGCGGGCGCAGCCGTCGTCGCAGGCGCCGGCGCGGGGGGACGCGCCGCAGGGGGTGCCGTCCACGCCGCCGGGGACGGCGTGACCGCGGGCAGCGGCGGCGGCATGGCGGGGGGCCGCACCGGCACGTCCGGCACCTCGGGCGCGAACAGGTCCCCGGCCGGTTCGGCCGCCAGCGGCACCCCGCGCACCGGCGCGATCCGACGCGCCCTGAGCGCCTCGTCCAACGCCTCCTGCACGGCCTGGATCACCTGCGCGGGACGCCGGAACCGCACCTCGGTCTTGGCCGGGTGGACGTTCACGTCCACCTCGTCGCCCTCCAGGTCCACGTCGAGCACCACGAGCGGGAAGCGACCGGCCGGCACCACGCCCCGGTAGGCCTCCGTGAGCCCCCGCCGCACCACGGGGTCGCGCACGAAGCGCCCCCGCACGAAGGTGTAGGTGGCCCCGGCGCTCGACGGCCGGTGCACCCCCACGGGCGACACGAGCCCGTGCACCCGGATGCCGCCGAGGCTGGCGTCCACGGGCACCAGGGCGTCGGCGTCCGCACCGAGGAGATCACGCACCCGCGCCTGCAGGTCGTCCGACGCCGGGGAGCGCAGCACCTCGCGCCCGTCGTGCACCGCCCGCACGTCCACGCCGGGACGCCAGATCACCTGCCGCACGAGCTGCTCGGTGCAGTGGGCCAGCTCGGTCTGCCGTGTCCGCAGGAACTTGCGACGCGCCGGCACGTGGTGGAAGAGCGAGCGCACCTCCACCTCGGTGCCCGGCGGACAGGCCACCGGACCCACGTGCACCAGCGATCCGCCGTCCACCCGTACCTCGGTGCCCGCCTCGTCCTGGGCCCGCCGCGTGGTGAGCCGGAAGCGGCTCACGCTGGCGATGCTGGGCAGCGCCTCCCCGCGGAAGCCGAAGGTGCGCACCCCCACGAGGTCGCCCGCATCGCTGATCTTGCTCGTGGCGTGCCGCTCGATGCACAGCAGGGCGTCGTCGGCGCTCATGCCCATGCCGTCGTCGCGCACGCGCACCAGGGCCGCGCCGCCGTCCCCCAGGGCCACGTCGAGCCGCGTCGCCCCCGCGTCCAGCGCGTTCTCGACCAGCTCCTTGAGCACGCTGGCCGGCCGCTCCACCACCTCGCCGGCCGCGATGCGGTCGACGACGGCGTCGGCCAGGATGCGGATCACCCCTTGTCCTCGCCGGGCTTGCGACGGGCGCGGATGTGCAGCTTCACGGGCGTGCCCTCGAAGCCGAAGTTCTCGCGCAGCCGGTTCTGCAGGTAGCGCTGGTAGGCCACGGTGACGCCGTCGGGCGTGTTGGCCCACGCCACGAAGGTGGGCGGCCGCACGCGCGCCTGGGTCATGTAGTGGATGCGCACCGGGTGGTGGTGCTTCTGGGGGGGCGCGTAGGCCGCGATGGCGCTCTCGAGGAAGCGGTTGAGCTGGGCCGTGGGGATGCGCTTGTCGAACTGCTCGTACATCCGGTCGACCATCGGCAGGATGCGGTGGACCCCCTTGCCCGTCTTCGCGCTGACGAAGAGGTGGGGCGCCCAGGTGGCGTGGGGCAGCCGCAGCTTCAGCTCGTCGTCCATGCGGTAGCTGTCGACCTGGTCGAGGTCCTTGGCCAGATCCCACTTGTTGACCAGGATGGCCAGGGCGCGGCCGCGGTCGACCACGAGCTGGGCCAGCTTGGCGTCCTGCTCGGTGGGCCCCTCGGTGCCGTCGATCATCAGCAGGCTGACGTGGCAGCGCTCGATGGCCTTGATCGACCGCAGGCTGACGAAGCGCTCGAGGTAGTCGTCGATGGCGCCGCGCTTGCGCACGCCCGCGGTGTCGACGAGCACGTAGCGCTTGTCGCCCACGAGCAGCGCCGAGTCCACGGGATCCATGGTGGTGCCGGGCTCGTCGAAGACCAGGTGGCGGTCCTCGCCCAGCAGCTTGTTGATCAGCGTGGACTTGCCGATGTTCGGGCGACCGATGACCGCGATGCGGACGGGACCGCCCTCGGCGTCGAGCGCCTCGGCCTCGTCGAGCTCCGGCTCCTCGGGCGCCGGCGGGAGGTGGGCCGCCACCGCCTCGGCCAGCTCGTAGATGCCGCGCCCGTGCTCGGCGCTCACCGCGTGCAGCTCGGGCACGCCCACCTGGTAGAAGTCGGCCACCAGGGCCTCGTGCCGCGGACCGTCGACCTTGTTCACCACCAGCAGCACGGGGGTGTCGGTGCGCCGCAGCAGCGCCATGACCTCCATGTCGGCAGGCGTGAAGCCGGCCTGGGCGTCCACCACGAACACGATGACGTCGGCCTCCTGCACGGCCACCAGGGACTGCTGGCGCATCGCGTGCAGCAGGTCGGTGTCGGGCTCGGGCTCGAGGCCGCCGGTGTCGATGAGCAGCACCTTGCGCCCGTCGAGGTCGGTCTCCTCGTAGAGCCGGTCACGGGTGACGCCGGGGCGATCGTGCACGACGGCCTTCTTGAACCCCACGAGGCGGTTGAAGAGCGTGGACTTCCCCACGTTGGGGCGACCGACGACGGCGACGACGGGCAGGGTCATGACGGTCCTGGGGCCCGAGGCCGCGGGGCGGAGGCACCGCACAGGAGGGGGCCCCCGGCTATCGCCACGCCGCACCCGCCGCCATCGAGGCGCCCGGCGCTCACCGGGTCCCCACGCACAGCAGGCGCTCCAGGGCGCGCACGTAGACCCGTCCGCCCACGGGCACCGCGGTGGCCCGGGTCATGGGCAGCACGTGGCGCGCGAGCACCGCACCCGTCTCCGGGTCCATCACCGCCACCGCGCCGTCCTCGCCTCCCAGCAGCAGCTGGCCGCCCACCACCACCGGGCTGCTGTAGGCGGGCCCCACCGGAGCCTTCGCGAAGGCCACCACGGCGCCGTCCCGCGCGTCGATGCGCCAGACCTGGGCGCTGGCGTCGATGCTGTACAGCGACCCCTGCCACGCCACCGGGCTGACGAAGAAGGGGTCGGTGCTCTGGATGTCGGTGCGCCACAGGGGCTGCACGCTCACCCGCCGCGCACGATCCACCACCACGCGGTGCGCGCTGGCGTGCGCCGGTGCGGTGGCGGTGGACTGGTGCTGGTTGGTGCCCCCCACCCAGGTGATCACGTCGCCGTCCACCTGCGGACCCACGTACCAGGGGGCGTCGAGGCCCTTCGCCAGCACCGTGCCGTCCGACAGGTCCACCACCTCGCCCGCTGGGGTGGCGACGAAGGCCAGGTCCCCCACCCGCCCGGCCGCCGGCGTGCCGAAGTCGGTGAAGGGCGGGCCCTCCCACTGCACGGCCCCCGTGGCCGGGTCGAGGGCGACGAGGCGGCGGTGCCCCACCACGAGCCTGCCCTCCACCAGCAGGGGCGAGGCGGCCGACCCGGTGTGGTAGCCGCGCATCGCCTCCGGCGCGGGCCCCAGCCACACCGACCACACCCGCGTGCCGTCGAGCGCGAAGGCGCTCACCACGCCGTGGCCGAGCTGCACGTAGATGCGCTCGCCGTCGCTCACCGGCGAGTGCGTGGTGTAACCGATGACCTCGCGGTCCGGCGGCGTGAGGTAGGCGCGATCGTCGTCGACGGCGGCGCGCGCCTGGGCGAGCGACGCGCCGAGCTCCTCGAGCCGCGCCGCGATGGCGGGGTCCTCGGGCGCCCGACGGGCCTCCCGCCGCGCCTCGCTGTAGGCGCGCTGCAGGGCCTGGGCCTGCTCCACGCGGGCGGGCGCGGCGGCCAGCCGGGCCACCCAGGCCGCGCGCTCCTCCCCCGCGAGGGTGTCGACGTGGTCGTTCGTCGCCTGCCAGCGAAGCCGCCCGGTGGCGCGGTCGTGGCAGGACAGCGTGGTGGGCTCCGACAGCGTGCAGACCAGGTCGCCCACCACCACGGGCGAGCTGTTCGACCACCCCGGCGTGGCCACGTCCCAGCAGTCCGCGGGGTCCCAGCGGTCGGGCAGCGTGGCCTCGGCGAACACCGCGCTGCCGCCGTGCCGGAAGCCCACGGCGGGATCGGCCGCGAGCGCGGCGGCGAACAGCAAGGCGGACGCGAGCACCACGGAGGCCTCCGACGGGTCGCGAGGTAACACCGGAGGGCGTCAGGCCCTTCACGCTCCGGGGGCGGGGCGGGCCGCCGGGTCGGGTTAGGCAGCGGGCGGAGGATCCCGTGGCCCGCGTCGTCGTCGCCCTGTCCGGAGGTGTGGACAGCTCCACCGCCGCCGCCCTGCTCGTGGAGCAGGGCCACGAGGTCGTGGGCATCCACCTCCGCCTGCACGACGAGGGCGCCGCCGTGGCCACGGCGGGTGCCTGCTGCGGCCTCGACGACGCGCTCGACGCCCGCAGCGTGGCCAGCGCGCTGCAGATCCCCTTCTACGTCCTCGACCTGCGCGACGCCTTCCGGCGGGCGGTCCTCGATCCCTTCGTCGACGCCTACGTGGCGGGTCGCACGCCGAACCCCTGCGTGGACTGCAACGGCGTGCTCAAGTTCCGCGTGCTGCTGGGGCGGGCGCTGGCCCTGGGCGCCGAGGCGCTCGCCACCGGCCACTACGCGCGCATCGACGAGGTGGACGGCGCGCCCTCGCTCCACGCCGCGGCCGACGCCGACAAGGATCAGTCCTACTTCCTCTTCCCGCTGCGACGGGAGGCGCTGGCCCGCACCCGCTTCCCCCTGGGGGCGCTCGGCAAGGACGAGGTGCGCGCGCACGCCGCCCGGCTCGGCCTGCCCGTGGCCGACAAGCCCGAGAGCATGGACGTGTGCTTCCTGCCCGACCACGACCACGCCGCGCTGGTGCGCCGCAGCCGTGACCAGCTCGACGGCGCCGGCGCCATCGTCGACGAGCAGGGGCGCGAGCTGGGCCGGCACGACGGCTACTTCCGCTTCACGGTGGGGCAGCGTCGGGGGCTGGGCCTCGCCACGTCGGAGCCCCACTACGTCACCCGCATCGACGCCGAGCGGCGTGAGGTGGTGGTGGCCCCACGGGCCGGCCTCGCCCGTGGCGGTCTGGTGGCCGACGGGGTCCACTGGCTCCACGGGCCGCCCCACGAGCCCGTGCAGGTGCGCATCCGCCACCGCGGCGCCCTGCACGCCGCGCGCGTCGAGGCCGACGAGGCCACCGCCCGCGTGCGCTTCGAGGCGCCCGTGGAGGCCGTGGCCCCCGGGCAGGCAGCGGTCTTCTACCAGGGCGACCGCGTGCTCGGCGGTGGCTGGATCCGCGAGGCGCTCGCGTGAGCACCGCCTCCCCCGAGCTGCTCGACCGCATCGAGGCGCTGACCGGCCACCGCTTCACCGACGGTGCGCTGCTGCTGCGCGCGCTCACGCACCCCAGCTGGGCCCACGAGCACGGCGGGCCCGACTACCAGCGCCTGGAGTTCCTGGGCGACGCGGTGGTGGGCCTCTGCGTCACGCGCCGCCTGGTGGAGCTCTACCCCGACGTCCCCGAGGGCGACCTCACCGACCTGCGCCAGCGGGTGGTGGCCACCAAGGCCCTGGGCCGCGTGGGCCGCGCGATGGGCCTGGGTCCCCTGCTGCGCCTCGGCGGCAGCGAGGCGGCGAAGGCCACGGTGGAGGCACGCATCCTCGGCGACGTCGTCGAGGCCCTCCTCGGCGCCCTGCTCACCGAGGCCGGCTACACCACCTGCCAGGCGGTGGTCGATCGCTGGCTGGTGCCCCACGTCGAGGGCCTGCGCACCGAGCACGCCGCCGACGCCGTGAAGAACGCGGTGAACCGCCTCCAGGAGCTCACGCAGGGCCGCTGGGGCATCACCCCCGACTACGCCTTCGACGCCGTGGGCCCGGCGCACGCGCTCACGTTCACGGCCACCGTGAGCCTCGCGGAGGAGGCCCTGGCCACCGGGGAGGGCCGCACGAAGAAGGCCGCGATGAAGGAGGCGGCCTCGCTGGCGCTGGCCATCCTCGACCGTCGCGGCCGCCGCGCGGAGGCGCCCTGATCCCCCGGCGCATCGCCCCCGTGGTCCTCGGCTGCTGCCCGGACGGGCCTCGCTGCCTGCTCTGCCCGCCGCCCACACCCCGCGACCCCGCCTGGGTGGAGGCGCTGGTGGCCTCCACCGCGGGGGAGGACGACGCGCCGGTGGAGGTGCGCTTCTTCGGCGGCGCGCCCCCCTCCGACGCGCAGCTCCGCGCCGCCGCGCCCCACCCCTGCCGCGTCCGCGTGCGGCCCGATCTCCTGCCGCGCGCCGAGGCGGAGCGGCTGCGCCGGGCGGGCGTGACGCACGTGGAGCTCGACGCGCTCTCCTTCCACGGCCCGGCCCTGCGCGCGGTCGGCCGCCGCTACCGGGCCGCCTTCCTCGCGGAGCAGGCGGCAGGGCTGCGCGCGATGGGCCTGTCGGTGGGCGGCGTGCTCGCGCCGGGGCTGCCGGAACAGGACCACGACGACGCCGTGGAGGACGCGCGCATCGCGGCGACGCAGTGGAGCTTCGCGCGCCTGCACCCCGTCCTGGTCCTCGACGGCTCGGCCCTGCGCGAGCTCCACGCCCGCCGGCGCTACACCGCGCTGTCGCTCGCCGAGGCGCTGACGGTCTGCCATGCCCAGCTCGACGTGCTCGAGGCGGCCGGGGTGGACGTGGTGCGCGTGGGCCTGCAGCCCGGTCCCGACGGCTTCGGGCGCGCCGTGGCCGGTCCGGCACACCCGGGCTTCCGCGAGCTGGTCGAGGCGCGGCGCACCCTCGACCGGTTACGGGCGATGCTCGTGGGCACGCCCCGCGGCGCGGTGGTCACGGTCACCTGCGCTCCGGCCGACCAGACCCGCACCCGCGGCGCCCTGCACGCCAACGTGCGCACCCTCCGGGCCGAGCTCGGCCTCGCCGCGCTCCAGGTGGCGGAGGATCCGGCGCTCGCGCGGGGCACCTGGCGCATCCACGTCCACGAGGAGACCGCGTGACCGAGCCGACCGCCCCCGACCCTGCCGACGCCGCACCCTTCCGTGCCGGGCTCGTCGCGCTGATCGGGCGTCCCAACGCCGGCAAGTCCACGCTGCTCAACCAGATCCTGGGCAGCAAGCTCGCGATCACCTCGTCCAAGCCGCAGACCACCCGCGACCGGGTGGTGGGCATCCACACCGACGCGGTGATGCAGGCGGTCCTCCTCGACACGCCGGGCATCCACAAGGCCTGGACCGAGCTGAACAAGGCGATGGTGCAGCGGGCCACCGACGCCGTCGCCGACGCCGACGTGGTGTGCTGGATCGAGGACATGACCCTGCTCGCACCGCGCGTGGCGCAGGGCGGCGAGCTGCTCGACGGTGCCGCCGACGCGATCGTGCGCATCCTCGAGCAGGCGGGCACGCCCGTGATCCTCGTGGCGAACAAGCTCGACGTGGTGCCCCCGCCCACGGTCCTCCCCGTGATCGAGGCCGTGCGCCAGCGCCTGCCCCTGCACGCCGCCGTGCCGTTGTCGGCGCTCACGGGCGACGGCCTGTCCGATCTGCTCGCCGAGATCCGCACCGCCCTGCCCGTGGGTCCCGCGCTGTACGACGCCGACACGTGGACCCAGGTGAGCGAGCGCTTCCTCGCCGCCGAGCTGGTGCGCGAGAAGGTCTTCCACCTCACCGAGCAGGAGATCCCCTACTCCACGGCCGTGGAGATCGAGGTCTTCGACGAGTCCGAGCGCGACACCCGTGGCCTCATCCGCATCCACGCGGCGGTGATCGTGGAGCGGCCGCCCCAGAAGGCCATCGTGATCGGCCGCGGCGGCGAGATGATCAAGCGCATCGGCACCCTGGCGCGCAAGGACCTGGAGCGCCTGCTCGACGCCAAGGTGCACCTCGAGCTCTTCGTGAAGGTCGAGAAGGACTGGACGAAGACGGCCGGGGGCCTCCGGCGGGTGGGCTTCGGTCGCACCTGAGGCCCGGCCCGGGCGGGCCAGGGTCGCGCGTGCCCCTCCGCTTCTGCTAGACAGGCCCTTCCCGAGGGACGGAGGGGACACGATGCGCGGACGGATCGGGGCGCTGGTGGCCATGGCGCTGGCCTGGGCAGGCACGGCCGCCGCGGCGGACGAGGCGGCGACGAGCTGGCAGGCCCGCATCGACGGCTTCTTCGGCAGCTGGGTCGTGGAGCCGCTGGCGGCGGTGCTCTTCTTCGATCTCGCCTTCTGGGACGACCCCGACACGGGCGTGCGGCTGCCCTTCGTCGTGGCCTGGCTGGTGATGGGCGCCATCACCTTCACCCTGCGCATGTCCTTCGTGAACCTGCGCGGCTTCGCCCACGCGATCCGGGTGACGGCCGGTGCCTACGACAACCCCGACGACCCCGGCGAGATCAGCCACTTCCAGGCGCTGTCGAGCGCCCTGTCGGCCACGGTGGGCCTGGGCAACATCGCCGGCGTGGCCATCGCCATCAGCCAGGGCGGCCCCGGCGCCGTCTTCTGGCTGTGGGTGGCCGGCTTCCTGGGCATGTCCTCGAAGTTCGTCGAGGTGACGCTGGCCCAGATGTACCGTCGCGTGAGCCCCGACGGCATCGTGTCGGGCGGCCCGATGTACTACCTGCGCGACGGCCTCGCCGAGCGGGGCATGGCGCCGCTGGGCACCGTGCTCGCCTACCTGTTCGCCATCCTCTGCGTGGGCGGCAGCCTGGGCGGGGGCAACATGTTCCAGGCGCAGCAGTCCTACGTGGCCGTGGCCGAGCAGGTGCCCGTGCTCCAGGACTACCCCTTCGTCTACGGCGTGCTCCTCGCCGGGGTGGTGGCCCTCGTCATCCTCGGGGGCATCAAGCGCATCGGCTTCGCCGCCTCGATGGTGGTGCCCTTCATGGTGGGCGTCTACGTGCTCGCCGCCATCGCCGTGCTCGTGATGCACGCCGGCCAGGTGCCCGCGGCCTTCGCCCAGATCGTGGGCTCGGCCTTCTCGCCCGACGCGGCCTACGGCGGGGCGCTCGGGGTGATGGTGATCGGCTTCCAGCGCGCTGCCTTCAGCAACGAGGCCGGCGTGGGCTCGGCCTCCATCGCCCACTCCGCCGCGAGCACCGACCAGCCGGTGCGCGAGGGCGTGGTGGCCCTGCTCGAGCCCTTCATCGACACCATCGTCGTGTGCACGATGACCGCGCTCGTGGTGGTGGTCACGGGCAAGTACCAGGAGACGGGGATGGACGGGGTGCTGCTCACCTCGGAGTCCTTCCGCACCGTCTTCGAGTGGTTCCCCGTGGTGCTCACCCTGGCCGTGCTGCTCTTCGCCTTCTCCACCATGATCTCGTGGAGCTACTACGGCGACCGCGCCACCCAGTTCCTCCTCGGCGACCGGTGGGTGCTGCCCTACCGCATCCTCTTCGTCTGCGTGGTGGCCCTCGCGCCGCTGCTCGAGCTGGGCAACGTGGTGGGCTTCTCCGACCTCATGATCCTCGGCATGGCCTTCCCCAACATCCTCGGCGCCCTCTTCCTGTCGGGCAAGGTGAAGGCCGCGCTCGACCGCTACTGGGACGACCTGGGCGGGGGCCGCATGCCCGAGCGGGCCCGGCACCGGTAGGGGCTAGGCCTCCTCACCCACCCACCGCAGGGTGGCGTACAGGGCCACCAGGCCGGGCGGCAGCAGCAGCCACGGCGGCACGCCCAGGCCCGCGGGCAGGTAGCCGAGCAGCAGGGCGACAGCGCCCGCCAGGAGGGCGTAGGGCACCTGCGTCTGCACGTGCTCCACGAGGTCGCAGCCCGAGCCCACCGCCGACAGCACGGTGGTGTCGGAGATCGGCGAGGCGTGGTCGCCCAGGCACGACCCCGAGAGCACGGCCGAGGCGGTGGCCGCGGTGAGCAGCGCGCTGCCCCCCTCCATGCCCACGGCCAGCGGCACGGCCAGCGGCACGAGGATGGACATCGTGCCGAAGGAGGTGCCCGTGGCGAAGGCCACGAGCGACGACAGCACGAAGACCGCGCTGGGCAGCACCCACGAGGGCAGCGTGGGCCCGAGCTGGCCCAGGAGGAAGTCCCGGGCGCCCGTGTCGCCGATGGCGTTGCCCAGGGTCCACGCGGTGTAGAGCACCACCAGGGCGGCGGCCACCGTGCGCATGCCGCGGAGCGACGCCCCCACCACGCGCTGCGGACCCAGCCCGGGCGCGCGCAGGGCCAGCAGCACGGCCGCGGCCAGCCCCGCCACGCCTCCCCACAGCATCGAGCCGTAGGCGTCGGCGTCGGCGAGGACGGCGTACAGCGGCGCCTCGGCCACCGGCACCTCCAGCGCGGCGATGCCCGAGCGCACCATGGCGCCCAGGGTCACGCCCACCAGCAGCAGCACGGGCACGGCCGCGGCCACCACCGCGCCCCGGGGAGGCGCCGGATCGGGCTCGGTGGCCACCGCCGCCGCGCGGGCCCGCCGCTCAGCGGTGAGCATCGGACCCAGGTCACGCCCCGTCCAGGCCACCAGGCCCACGAGCGCCAGCGCGTAGAGGCTGTAGTAGCGGTTGGCCAGGCCCGACAGGAAGAGGCCGAAGCCCCCGCCGGCGGGCTGGCCGGCCTGCACCAGCGCGTCCTCGAGCAGGCCCACCTCGAAGCCCACCCAGGTGCCCACCAGCGCCAGGGAGGCCACCGGGGCCGCCGTGGAGTCCACGATGTACGCGAGCTTGGCCCGGCTCACGCCCTGCCGGTCGCACACCGGCGCCATCGCGTGCCCCACCACCACGCAGTTGGCGTAGTCGTCGAAGAAGACCACCAGGCCCGACAGCCAGCTCGCCAGCATCGTGGCGCGCGGACCGCGCGCGCGTGCCTCCATCGCCGCCACCAGGGTGCGCATCGCGCCCCCGTCCACCATCACGCCCACCATCGCCGCCACGAGCAGGGTGAAGACCGAGATGGTGAGGTTGTCGGTGGAGAGCACCGCCTGGCCGGCGTAGCCGAAGGCACCGCAGAGCGCCCCGGCGTCGGGGGGCGCCTCGCCCGCGGCGGCCGCGGCGAAGCAGTCCGCCCCGGGCGGCAGCAGGCGCCCCTGGGCGGCCACCACCGCGCCCACCGCCACGCCCGCGGCGAGCGAGGCCACCACGCGGCGGCTGAGCAATGCCACCACGATGGCCACCGTAGGAGCGAGCAGCGTGAGCCCTCCGTCCCAGCCCCACCACGATGCGTCCATGACCCTTCCCTCCGCCCGGCGCCTCCCTAGCACCCGCGCGGCACGCAGGCGGCGCGTCGGCGGCATACCTGATGTCGGGGAGGGTCGATGCCCGACGTCGCCACGGTGCTGATGCTCACGATCGTGCTGGTGGTGGGCTTCCTCGGCGTGGTCACGCTGGGCCTGCCCCTGCTCTCCCGCGCGGCCGACGTGCGGCTCCGGCGCCCGCGGTCCCGCGCCGGCGCCGATCACCGCGACCTGCAGATCGACACCACCCCCACCCGGGTGTTCGCGCCGCTCGACCTCGGGCCCGACAAGCTCTCGTGGCCCAGCGCGCGCGCCGATCGGCCCTACGTCGACCAGCTCGCGTGGCCGTCGGCGCGGTGGCCCGAGGGTCCCTTCGGTGGCCCCACCGACGCGCTGCGGGTCACGTCGTCGCGGCGGGAGGAGGCCGACGAGGACGGCGACGAGCCCGTGGTGGCGAAGGCGCCGCCCTCCGCGCCACGCCGCCGCACGCCGCCGCCCCCCCCGGACGCCACCGCCCCCAGGAAGCCGTCCAGGCCCCGCAAGGCCGCTGCCGCGGTGCCCGTGGCCCCGCAGGACGACGAGCCCATCCCCGCCCCTGCGCGCCGCACGCAGGCCCCTCCCCCCGCGTCGTCGGCCGAGGTGGGCATGCCGTCCCCCGACGAGGTGGCCGCGCTGGTGCGTCGCGAGGGCCTGGCGGACGCCGTGAAGATCCTGCGCGCGCGCACCGGCCTCGACGCCGACGCGATCACGCGCCTGCTGCTCCAGGCCTCGGCCACGAAGAAGCCGTGACCGCGGCCTGATCCGCGGCGCAGGCGCGCGCTACTTGCAGCCCAGCCGGCGGATCTCGGTGCGGGCGTCCTCCGACAGGCCGGGGATGCAGAACTCGAAGCCCACGCCGGCGGTGTCCTCCACGTCGATCGTGGCGAACTCGCAGCTCCGGTACCAGGTGCCCTGGTCGCCGCAGTCCGGGACGTCCTGCCAGCCGGCCTCGAAGGGGTCGATGGTGAACGGGATGCTGATGGGGCCGATGTCGAGACGCACCTTGCAGGCGCACTGGTACTCGTCCTCGAGCTCGGGCGTCTCCTTCGTGTCGCAGTTGTAGTCGAACGACCCGTCCCCGCGATCCGAGGTGAACCACTGCTGCTGACCCGGGTAGGCGTTCGGGTTGGCGTCGTAGCAGTCGTTCGCGTTGCGCCGCTTGTACACGCCCGTGGCGTCGCAGAAGCAGCGGCTGGCGCCCGCGCCGTACCCGTCGTTGTCGTTGTCGGCCCACCAGTCCAGGCAGCCGGGACCGTCCTCGCCCTCGTCCTGGCCCCCGGCGCAGTTGTCGTCCACGCCGTTGTTGCAGACCTCCGCCGCGCCCGGGTGGATGTCGGTGCGGCCGTCGTTGCAGTCGTCGGGCAGGAAGGTGCGGCCGTCGGGCTGCGGCGTGCACGAGCTGGCCGCGCAGTAGCCGTCGCCGTCGTTGTCGTAGCGGGTGGTGCCCTCGTCGGCGTTGCCGTTGCAGTTGTCGTCGAGGCCGTTGGCGATGTCGCTCATCGCCGGGTGGATGGCCGGCGCCGCGTCGTTGCAGTCGCCGCCGTTCGGCACGCCGTTGAAGGGCACCGTGCAGGTGCAGTGGCGGCTGGCGTCGGTGCCGAAGCGGTCGCCGTCGGCGTCGAGGTACCACTCGGTGCAGCCCACCGCGTCCTCGTCCTCGGTCTGCGTGTCGCAGTCGTCGTCCCAGGGGGTGGCGCAGGTCTCGGTGGCACCCGGGTTCACCGCGGGGGCGGTGTCGTCGCAGTCGCCGGGCAGCGAGCCGTCGGTGCACGACACGAGCGACTCGCAGTGGCCGTCGCCGTCGTCGTCGTAGCGGTCGGTGCCCTCGTCGGCCTTGCCGTCGCAGTTGTCGTCGCGGCCGTTGGGCAGCTCGGTGGCGCCCGACGAGACCTTCGCGTCGGCGTCGTCGCAGTCGCCCTGGTTCTCGGTCTCGCCGTCGCCGTCGTCGTCGATGTCCCGCGGGTCGATGCCCGTGACGAGCCGGAAGGCCGACGCGCTGTTCCCGTCGCGGTCGGTGACCGTGAAGGTGAGCGTCTGGGAGCCCGCCGTGGCGAGGATCCCGAAGCAGGCGGCCGCGCCGGTGGCGTCGGCGCGCAGGGTGCAGAGCGGCCCGTCGACATCGCTCTCGGCCGTGACCGTGAGCGACTCCGGGGCGTCCTGCTGATCGGCCACCGTGGCCTCGAGCGGGGTGGCCACGCCCAGCCGCACCACGGCGTTCTGGGCCGGCGCCGTCACCGTGATGGTGGGCTCCTGCCGCAGCGGGTCCACCAGCAGCACCGCCTTGCGCTGGGTGACGTGGTCCTCGGTGTCCCGCACCGTGAAGGTGAGCTCGTGGCTGCCCGCGGTGCGCGGCGTGCCCTGGCAGATCGCCGTGCCCTGCTCGTCGGCGGGCGTGGTGCAGAGGATGCCGTCGAGCGCGCTCTGCACCTCCACCACCAGCCGCTCGGGCGGATCCTGGGCGTCGGAGACCGTGGCCTCGAAGGTGAAGGGCGAGGCCTGCCGGCCGCGGTCGCTGTCGGTGGGGCGCACCACGGTGAGGCTCGGGGCCTCCACCACGCGCTGCACCGTGACCGTGACCGTGGCGTCGCCGAACAGCCCCTCGGGGTCGACCGCGCGCAGCATGATCGCGTGGGCCCCCTCCGCCAGGTCCGCCACCGACAGGGTCACCAGGCCCTGCGGATCCGGACGCAGGTCGGTGGCCAGCTCCTCGCTGCCGTTGTCGAGCCACTGGGCCACCACCTTCCCGACCGGCCCGTCGTCGGCCACCTTGCCCACCAGCTCCACCGTGGTGCCGAGCGTGACGGTGATGTCCTCCTGCGGCTGCTGGATCACCACGAAGGGCGGCTCGTTGAACGTGGAGATCACGGGCTCCACGCACGCCGTCAGGGAGAGCAGCAGGGGGGCGCACCTCGCCAGGCGCATGGATCCTCCGGAAGACCGCCCCTCTTCTACCACCGCGCAGGCAGGTCCCGCGCGCCGGACTGCACTACCGGCAGCCCTGGCGCAGCACCTGGGTGGAGGCCGTCTCGCCCAGCCCCGGGATGCAGAAGTCGAAGCCGAACCCGCCGGTGTCCTCCACCTCGATCTGGGCGTAGCGGCAGCTGTGGTACCAGGTGCCCTGGGCGCCGCAGTCGGGGGTGTCGCGCCAGCCCGACTCGAAGTCGTCGATCGTGAACGGGAGCTTGAAGATCCCGAAGTCGATCGTGACCACGCACTCGCACTGGTACTCGTCCTCGAGCTCGGGCGTCTCCTTCGTGTCGCAGTCGTAGTCGTACGACCCGTCCCCGCGATCCGAGGTGAACCACTGCTGCTGACCCGGGTAGGCGTTCGGGTTGGCGTCGTAGCAGTCGTTCGCGTTGCGCCGCTTGTACACGCCCGTGGCCTGGCAGAAGCACCGTCCGGGGCCTGCGCCGTAGCCGTCGTTGTCGTTGTCGGCCCACCAGTCCAGGCAGCCGGGACCGTCCTCGCCCTCGTCCTGGCCTCCGAGGCAGTTGTCGTCCACGCCGTTGTTGCAGACCTCCGCCGCGCCCGGGTGGATGTCGGTGCGGCCGTCGTTGCAGTCGTCGGGCAGGAAGGTGCGGCCGTCGGGCTGCGGCGTGCACGAGCTGGCGGCGCAGTAGCCGTCGCCGTCGTTGTCGTAGCGGGTGGTGCCCTCGTCGGCGTTGCCGTTGCAGTTGTCGTCGAGTCCGTTGGCGATGTCGCTCATGGCCGGGTGGATCGCCGGGGCGTCGTCGTTGCAGTCCAGGTCGTTGGCCACCCCGTTGAAGGGCACGACGCAGGTGCAGTGCGCCGGGCTGCCCATGCGCCCGAACCGGTCGCCGTCGCCGTCGAGGTACCAGGTGGTGCAGCCCGTGGCGCCCTCCTCGTCGGTGGCCACGTCGCAGTCGTCGTCCCAGGGGGTGGCGCAGGTCTCGGTGGCGCCCGGGTTCACGGCCGGCGCCGCGTCGTTGCAGTCGCCGGGCAGCGCGCCGTCGGTGCACGCCACCAGCGACTCGCAGTACCCGTCCTTGTCGTCGTCGAAGCGGTCGGTGCCCTCGTCGGCCACCGTGTCGCAGTCGTCGTCCACGCCGTTCGGCAGCTCCAGCGCGCCCGGGAAGACGGCGTCGGAGGTGTCGTCGCAGTCCTTGTCGTTGCCCACCGCACCCAGGGGCACGTCGCAGGTGCAGTGACCGCGCGCGGGATCGCCGTAGCGGTCGCCGTCGGCGTCGATGAACCAGGGGGTGCAGCCCGGGGCGCCCTCCTCGTACAGATCGGCGCCGCAGTCCTCCTCGTAGGAGGTGGTGCAGATCTCGGCCGCGCCCGGGTTCACACCCGGCGCCGCGTCGTTGCAGTCGCCCGGCATCGCGCCGTCGGTGCACGCCACCAGCGACTCGCAGTACCCGTCCTTGTCGTCGTCGAAGCGGTCGGTGCCCTCGTCGGCCACGGTGTCGCAGTCGTCGTCGCGCCCGTTGGGCAGCTCCGCCTGCCCGGGGTTCACCGCCGCGAGGCTGTCGTCGCAGTCGTCGTCGTTCAGGGATCCCGAGGCCGGCACCACGCAGGTGCAGCGAGGCGCCTCGGGGTCGCCGAAGCGGTCCCCGTCCACGTCCTCGAACCAGGCGGTGCAACCGGTGGCGTCCTCGGCGTCGAGCGAGGTGTCGCAGTCGTCGTCCCAGGGGGTGAGGCAGCTCTCGGTGGCGTCGGGGTGCACCAGGGGTGCGGTGTCGTCGCAGTCGCCGGTGCGGCTGCCGTCGGTGCACACCACGAGCGACTCGCAGAAGCCGTCCCCGTCGTCGTCGAAGCGCACGGTGCCCTCGTCGGCCACGCCGTCGCAGTCCTCGTCGAGGCCGTCGGGCTGCTCCACCGCGCCCGACCACACGGTGGCGTCGGCGTCGTCGCAGTCGCCCTCGTTCTCGGTCTCGCCGTCGCCGTCGTCGTCCACGTCGCGCGGGTCGATGGCCGACACGAGGCGGGTGGCGCTGGCGGTGTGGGCCTCGGTGTCGGTGACCGTGAAGGTGAGGACGTGGGCGCCGGCGCTCGTGACCACGCCGAAGCAGGCGGCCTCCCCGGTGGCATCGGGGCGGGCGGTGCACAGCGGTCCGTCGCGATCGCTCGCCACCGCTACCGACAGGGCCTCGGCGGGGTCCTGCAGATCGGCGACCGTGGCCTCCATCGCGCTGGCCTCGCCCATGCGGACCAGGGCGTTCTGGGCAGGTGCCGTGATCGTGATCACCGGCTCGGCGCGCAGGGGGTCCACCTGCAGGACCGTGATGCGCTCGGTGACGTGGTCGTCGGTGTCGCGCACCCGGAAGGTGAGCTGGTGGCTGCCCGCGGTCTGCGGCGTGCCCTGGCAGACCGCGGAGCCCTGCTCGTCGGCGGTGGTGGTGCAGAGCACCCCGTCCTTGTCGCTGGCCACCTCCACGCCGAGCACCTCGGGCGGATCCTGGGCGTCGGCGACCCGCGCCTCGAAGGTGAACGGCGCCTTCTGCTGGCCCCGGTCGGCGTCGGTGGGGCGCACGATCACCAGCGTGGGCGCCTCCACCACCTTCTCCACCGTCACGGTGATCGTGGCGTCGCCGAACAGCCCCTCCAGGTCCACCGCGCGCAGCATCAGCGCGTGGGCCCCTTCCCCCAGGTCCGCCACCGACAGGGTGACGAGCCCCTCCGCGTCGGGCTTCAGGTCCGAGGCCAGCACGTCGGTGCCGTTGTCGAGCCACTGGGCCAGGATCTGCTTCAGGGGACCGTCGTCGGCCACCTTGCCCACCAGCTCCACGGTGGTGCCGAGGGGCACCGTGAGGTCCTCCTGCGGCTGCTGGATGACCACCACCGGCGGCTCGTTGAAGGTGGAGATCACCGGCTCGACGCAGCCGGCGACCAGGAGGAGGGAGGCGCTGCGCAGCGTGCGCATGGGAGCTCCGGAGCGAGGCCCCGTTCTACCATCGCCGGAGCGCCCCCTGGCGCGGCTCACTCGACGCGCCGCGGCGACGGGGTCCACTTCGGCCGGAGGCGGATCCGGAAGGTGAAGCCGAGGGAGGCCCCCACGGCCAGCGGCTCGTCGCCGGAACGAGCCGACGGGGCGCCCGGCAGCAGCGCGCCGCCGCGGCGCACCTCGGAGGCCGGCGCGCCCGCCAGCGGGAAGTCCAGATCGGCACGCGCCCAGAGCTGCAGCCAGCGATCGATGTCGACCTCGGCGCCGGCGGTGACCTCGAGGAAGAGCAGCCAGGGCTTCTGCACCTCCACCACGCCGTCGGGCGCCACGAGGAAGTCGCTGCGCGGACGCCCCGACCACCACCGCACCCCCACCCCGACCACGGGGCGCGCCGGCCACGCCGGGCCCGGCGCCACCTGCACCCGACCGCCGGCGTGCCAGGTGGTGGCCACCTGCTCCACGGGCTCCCGCAGGCGGAGCTCCTCCCCCTCCACCGCGGGCTGCACCCGGCCGCGCCACGTGATGAGCTGCGGCCCGAAGAAGCCGCCCACGTCGAGCCAGGGCAGCACGCCGAAGCCCACGTCGATCTCCCAGGCGCGCCAGAAGCCCTCGTCCAGGTCCTCCACCACGATCTGGTCGGCGAGCTCCAGGGTGAGCGCGTTGCGCGCGTACCAGGTCTCCGAGACCTGGGTCCAGGGACCGGTGCCCAGGGTGAAGGCGGTGCCCCCCACCCGCAGCTCGCCCATCCGCCCCCGCAGCCTGCGCCGGAAGGTGGGCAGGTCCACGCCGTCGTTCCGCATGCGCACGTACTGGGCCTTGGTCAGCCCCAGATCGTCCCACGGCGTGGCGTCGTCGCGCCCCTCGTAGGCCGCCAGGTCGGCCAGGGTGAGCCGCTCCCGCCGGCCGCGGCGACGGTCGTCCCGCTCCGCCTCGCCCAGCTCGTCCTCGAGGGCGTCCAGCTCCTGCGCGGCCTCCTCCAGCTCCTGGTCGTCCATGGCCTCGGCGCGGACCACCGTGCTCCGGTCGATGCGCAGGTCCACGAGCTCGATGGCACCCGACAGCACCGCGGCGAGGAGTCCGGCCGCCTGCTCGCCCACGACGCCGTCGCGAGGGTCCTCCACCTCCAGCTCGGTGACGAGGAGCACCCGCGCCGACGAGACCTCCACGAAGCGCAGCGTGAGCGACAGCGCGCCCACCACGGGACGCACCTCGCCGCCCACCACCCAGTCGGCGCCGGCGTGCTCCCCCAGCGCGAAGGCGCACCCGTCGTACTGCGCGTCGGGACAGGCGAGCACGTACAGATCGGCAGGGGTGCCGCCCGGCATGTCGGGCACGTCGGCGAGGGGCACGAGCACGTTGTCGACGGACAGGGCCTCCTCGACGCGGGCGCGCAGCAGGGCCGCGTCCTCCCCGAGCTCGGACGGGGTCGCCACGAAGGGGGCCACGAGCACCGCGTCCAGCCGGAAGTCGTCCTGGGCCGACGCCGGGCCCGACAGGACGAGTCCCACCAGCATCCACCAGCCCCGCACACGACCTCCGCGTCCGCGACCGGTCTACCTCAGCGTGTGCGCCCCTCGCGCCGGATCCGTCTCGGCCGCGTCCGGACACGCGCTGCGCGGCCCCCCCGTCGATCCGCCGCTCTGTCGTTCCGAACGCGTATTACCATGCGCCCGAGTTTCTCCGGGAGGGAGCCTTGACCCACGACACGATCCCCCGCCGCCTGCGCGAGCGCGCGCGCGTCGACGCCCAGCACCCGGCCTACCAGGTGCGGCAACCCGACGGATCCTGGTCGGCCACGACCTGGGCCGCCTACGCCGCCGAGGTGCAGGCCGCGGCCAAGAGCCTGCTCGCCCTCGGCGTGGAGCCCGGCGAAGGCGTCTGCATGCTCGGCTACAACCGGCCCGAGTGGGTGATCGTCGACGTGGCCGCGATGACCGTGGGCGCCATGCCCGCCGGCATCTACACCACCTGCTCGCCCGAGGAGGTGGCCTACATCGTGGGGCACTGCGACGCCCGGGTGGTGCTCGTGGAGGACCTGGGCCAGCTCGCCAAGCTCCAGGAGACGAAGGACCAGCTCCCGAAGCTGGAGCGCGTGGTGCTCATGAAGGGCGTGCAGAGCGACGACCCGCTCGCGCTCGCCTGGGAGGACTTCGTGAGCCTCGGGTCCAGCGTGCCCGACGCCGACGTGGACGCGCGGCTCGACGCGCTGCAGCCCGACGCCGTGGGCACGCTGATCTACACCTCGGGCACCACCGGGCCGCCCAAGGCCGTGATGCTCACGCACCACAACCTCACGCACACCGCCGACGTGGCCGTCGACATGGTGGGGGCCACCGCGTCCGACCGGATGATCTCGTACCTGCCGCTGTCGCACATCGCCGAGCAGATGTTCACGGTGCACGGTCCCATCTCGTCGGGCCTCACGATCTGGTACGCCGAGAGCATGGAGACCCTGCTGCGCGACCTGCAGGCGGCACGACCCACCATCCTCTTCGGCGTGCCGCGCGTGTGGGAGAAGATGCACGCAGGGCTCACGGCGCGCATGGCCCAGGCCACGGGCGCCAAGGCCGTGATCGCCACCTGGGCCACGGGCATCGGCCGCAAGGCCGTCGACGTGCGCAACGCCGGCGGCACGCCCGGTGGGCTGCTGGCGCTGCAGTACCGGCTGGCCGACCGCCTCGTGTTCTCGAAGGTGAAGGCCGCGCTCGGCCTCGACGCCGCCCGCTTCGGCATCAGCGGCGCGGCCCCCATCGCCAAGGAGGTCCTCGAGTTCTTCGCCGGTCTCGACATCGTGATCCACGAGGTCTACGGCCAGTCCGAGGGCACGGGCCCCACCACCTTCAACCGGCCCGGCCAGACGAAGTTCGGCACGGTGGGGCCTGCCATCCCCGGCACCGAGGTCCGCATCGCCGACGACGGCGAGATCTGCCTGCGCGGCGGAAACGTCTTCGCCGGCTACCTCAAGGAGCCCGCCGCCACCGCCGAGACGCTCATCGACGGCTGGCTGCACTCGGGCGACCTCGGCAGCATCGACGCCGACGGCTTCCTGTCGATCACGGGGCGGAAGAAGGAGATCCTCATCACCGCGGGCGGCAAGAACATCGCCCCGAAGAACATCGAGGCGGCGCTGAAGAACCTGCCGCTGGTGAGCCAGGCCGTGGTGATCGGAGACCGGCGCAAGTTCCTGTCGGCGCTGCTCACCCTCGACCCCGAGGCCACGCAGGCCTTCGCCCAGGAGCACGGCCTGCCCACCGACGGCATCCACGCCCGGCCCGAGCTCATCGCCGCGCTGCAGGCCGGCGTCGACGCAGAGGTCAACCCGCGCTTCGCCCGCGTGGAGCACGTCCGGAAGTTCTCGGTGCTGCCCCGCGACCTCACGATCGCCGACGGCGAGCTCACCCCCACGCTCAAGATCAAGCGGCGTGTGGTCGATCAGCACTTCGCAGACGTGATCGAGGCGATGTACGCCGAGGGCTGAGGCGGATCCCCGTCAGGCCCGCACCGGCCACCCCGGCGGTGCGTCTCCCGGGAGCTTCGTGGTACGACCGGCGCAGAGATGGACTGTCGCGGAGCGCTCCATGGTCCGAGGACTCCTTGCCCTGCTCGTCGTGCTGGGCCTGCTCGGGCCCGGCACGGTCCTCGCGCAGGACACCGGCGGCACGCCGGCCGACACCGACCCGGCGGACGACACCGACGCCGAGCCCTGGGACAGCTACCCCGAGGCCGACGTCTACCCGACGGGTGCGCGCACGGTGACCTGCGGCCACCTCCCCGGCGGCCCGGCGGCCGCGGGCCTGTTCCTCCTCGTCGCGCTCGCTGCGCGTCGGAGGCGGGTTCGATCCCCCCGGGCCGGCCTGACGCTCGCGGCGCTGGCCGCCGTCGCGCCGCTCCTCGCCCTCGGCCCCGCCGCGCAGGCCCAGGACCTCACGCCGGGTCTCGACCTGCAGCGCTTCGAGCCCAGCGGCACGGCCTCGGGCTTCGCCACGGTCTACACCGCCCGCCAGCTCGAGCAGAAGAAGGTCAGCGCCGAGATCCTCTTCACCTACGCCCACCGCCCGCTGATGCGGAGCCGGCGGGTGGAGGACGAGCTCATCGCCCAGGAGGACGCCCTGTCGCACCTGGGCGCGGCGCACCTGCGGCTGGCGGTGGGCGCGCTCGACTGGCTGGACGTCGTGGTGGGCATGCCCGTGGTGCAGGTGGTGCAGGCGCGCCCCGGCCTCGAGGCCTTCACCGACGAGCAGCGCGGCTCCCCCTGGGCCATCGGCGACCCCTACCTGGAGCTGGTCTTCACCGCGAACCCCGAGTCGAAGGGCGCGGGCGTGGCCATCATCCCCTTCGTGAAGGCCCCCGCGGGCACCCGCCGCTACTTCCTCACCGACGGCACCGTGGCCTTCGGCGCCCGCCTGGCCCTGTCGGGCAACGTGGGCCCCGTCCACATGGCGGCACACGTCGGGTACATGGCCAAGGTGGGCAGCGACCGCATCAGCCCCTGGCTGGCGGTCGACGACGAGATCCCCTTCGGCGCCGGCCTCGGCTTCCAGGTGATCCCGCAGGTGCTGCGCCTGAACCTCGAGCTCGCGGGCTCGGGCGTGCTGTGGACGCTGCGCGGCGACATCCCGGCGCAGCCCACGGTCACCGCCCTGCACACCCCGCTCGAGGCCAACGCCAACCTGCTGGTGAACATCCCCAGCGGCTTCACCTTCCTGCTGGGCGGCGGCGCGGGCCTCACGGCGGCGCCCGGCACGCCCAACGTCCGCGGCTTCCTGGGCCTGGGCTACGTGCCGATGGCCGATCCCGACCGCGACGGGGACGGCATCCCCAACGCGGTGGACGACTGCCCCGACGTGCCCGAGGACCTCGACGACTTCCAGGACACCGACGGCTGCCCCGACACCGACAACGACCGCGACGGCCTCCTCGATCCCGACGATGGCTGCCCCATCGATCCGGAGGACCTCGACGGCTTCGAGGACGACGACGGCTGCCCCGACCTCGACAACGACGGCGACGGCCTGCCCGACACGGTCGACCTCTGCCCCGACCAGCCCGAGGACGTCGACGGCTGGGAGGACGACGACGGCTGCCCCGACACCGACAACGACCGCGACGGCATTCCCGACGTCACCGACGCCTGCCCCGACAACCCCGAGGACTTCGACGGCAAGCAGGACACCGACGGCTGCCCGGAGGCCGACCTCGACCAGGACGGCGACGGCATCCTCGACGAGATCGACGTCTGTCCCACCGTGCCCGAGGATCTCGACGGCTTCCAGGACCTCGACGGCTGCCCGGACCCCGACAACGACGGCGACGGCCGGCCCGACCTGGTCGACCGCTGCCCGATGGACCCCGAGGACCTCGACGGCTTCCAGGACGAGGACGGCTGCCCCGACTTCGACGCCGACGGGGACGGCATCCCCGACCAGGTGGACGCCTGCCCGATGGAGCCCGAGGTCATCAACGGCGTGGACGACAGCGACGGCTGCCCCGACGAGGCGATGGCCCGCCTCACCGACGAGCGCATCGAGATCACCGAGACCATCCTCTTCTTCACCGCCGAGGCCCGCATCCGTCCCGAGTCCTTCCGGGTGCTCGACGCCGTGGTGTCGATCCTCGTGCAGTACCCGCAGATCGAGCGGGTGCGGGTGGAGGGCCACACCGACAGCCAGGGCTCCGACACCTACAACGAGGACCTGTCGGAGCGTCGCGCGCTGGCCGTGCGGCAGTACCTGATCGACGCCGGCATCTCCCCTGCCCGCCTGCTCGCCACCGGCTTCGGCGAGCGCTTCCCGGTGGCGCCCAACGGCACGGCGGAGGGACGCGCGCAGAACCGTCGCGTGGAGTTCGTCATCGTGCGCGACCCCGCCCAGCTCGAGCGGTAGCGGGAGCCCCTGGTGCCGTGGTCCGGACCTCAGACCTCGTAGGGCACGAGCACGCCCGCGTCGGTCGCGTCGAAGTCCTTCGTGTTCCGCGTGGCCAGCACGAGGCCGTGGACCCGCGCCGAGGCGAGGATGATGGCGTCGGGGAGCTTCAGCCGCTTCGCGCGACGAAGCGCCACCGCCTCCTCGGCGACCTCGCCCTCGACCGGCAGGAGGACGAACCCGGACAGGAAGGTCCGCACGACCGCCTCCTCCTCCGCGGTCGTCGCACCCACCACGACCTCCATCCAGGTGACGAGGCTGATGGCCGCGCCGTCGAGCTCGGCGAGGTACGCACGGGCCGCCGCGCGGCCGGACAGGAAGTCGATCAGGATGCAGGAGTCGAGCAGCACCCTCATCGATCGTCCCACTCGGCACGCAGGCGCTCCTGTTCGGCCAGCCCGTCCACCTCTCGATCGCGCCAGAGTCCGAAGGCGGCGTCGGCTGCCGCACGCACCTGCGTCGCGTCCTGCAGCAGGTGGGCCACCGCGCGACGCACGGCTTCGGCCCGGCTGATGCCACGTGCCCGGCTCCACGCGTCGAGCGCGCGGAGCTGGTCCTCGGGGAGTTCGACGATGGTGCGCATGACGTCATCGTATGACGTCATCACCCACCAGGCGAACCATGGCGACGGACGCCCCGGTCCCCCTCCGACACACGGCCGCGCGGCTCGGCGGCCGCAGCGGCCTCACGGCCCCAGCTCCCCCTCCAGCCCGTCCAGCGCCGCGCCCAGCCGCGCCGCCGCGGCCAGCGCGTCCGCATCGGGCGCGTCCGCCAGCAGGTCGGGGCCGTCGTCGAGGTCGTCGTCGCCCACCGCGAAGAGGTGGTCGCCGTCGGCGTCGCGGATCAGGCGCCAGGAGGCGTCGCGCACGGCGCGGGCGTCGTCGTTCCGGGTGGTCAGCGCGCGGCCGTTCGGGGCGAAGCGCTCGGTGTAGATGAGCTCGCGCGCCGGGAGGGCGGGGTCCTCGAGCAGGGGCGCGAAGGAGGTGCCGTCGAGCACGGCGGGCCAGGGCCCCTCCCCCGCCACGGCACCGCCCAGGGCCGCGAGCGTGGGGAAGAGGTCCACCGCGTGGACGAGACCGTGGGCCACCCCGCGCCCGGGCACGCCCGGCCCGGCCACCACGATGGGCACACGGGTGCCCAGGTCGTACAGCGAGTCCTTGGCGCGGAGCGGATCGAGCGGGCGCCGCACCACGTCGCCCGGCGTGCCGTTGTCGCCGATCACCACCACCGTGGTGCGCGCGCGCTGCGGACCCAGCCCGTCGAGCAGGCGGCCCAGCTCGGTGTCGGCGGCCTGCAGCATCGCCCGGTACTTCGCGCGCGGCGGGGCGAAGAGGCCCACGGGCGTGTCGTCCTGCAGCTCGGTGGGCGGCGGGTGGAAGGGCGCGTGGGGCGCGCTGAAGGCCAGCCAGACGAACCAGGGCTCCGGCAGCTCGGCGCTCATCGCCAGGGCGTCGTCCACCTGCACGCTCGTGGCGTAGCCGTCCACCACCTCCAGGGTGCCGTCGCGGTCGCGCTCCCACTGCAGGTAGCCCTGGGTGGCCTCGCCGGTGGCCGTCTCGCCGCCGAGGTTGCCCATGGCGATGGACCAGCGGTCGAAGCCCAGGGCGGCGGGATGGCTGAGGCCGTCGGGCTCCGTGAAGGTGGACAGGTGCCACTTGCCCACGGCGGCCGTGGCGTAGGGCGTGGGAGCGGCGGCGAGCACCGAGGCGATGCCCACCTCGTCGCGCGGCAGGCCCGGCACCTCCTCCTTCGCCACCACCGTGCGCCCGATGCCGGTGCGGCGCCCGTACCGGCCGGTGAGCAGCAGGGCGCGGCTGGGAGAGCAGGTGGGGGCGGTGAAGGCGCGGTCGAAGCTCACGCCCTCGGCCGCCAGCGCCTCGAGCGTGGGCAGCTCCGGCGCGTCGGGCCAGCCGAAGATGCGCACCTGGTCGAGCCCCACGTCGTCGAGCAGCACCACGAGCAGGTTCGGGGGGCCGTCGCGCCCCGTGTCGGGGGTTCCGGTGTCGGCCGTCTCGGTGTCGGCGACCGTGTCGGTGTCGTCACCGTCCGGGCCGGCCCCGGGCGCGGTGCACCCGAGGAACGTCCCCAGCAGCCACGGCCCTGTCGTGCGCACCCACGCTCCTCGCCACGCCCCCCGTCCTATCCGACCCGGGGGCTCCGTCGCGCGACGGGGTGGCCCGCCCGGCGCGGGCGCGTGAGGTTGCGCCCCCGCCGCGAGACCCGCCCCCGTGCCCCGCCGTCCCCCCTGGTTCTGGCTGCTGCTGCTCGCCGCCTCCGCGCTCGCCGTGGGGGGCTGGCTGCTCTTCTGGTACCAGTGCGACGACGCCTACATCGCCTTCCGCTACATCTCGAACCGGCGGGCGGGCTGGGGCTACGTCTGGAACCCCCCGCCCTTCACGCCGGTGGAGGGCTACACCTCCTTCCTCTGGATCGTGCTGCTCGACGGCCTGTGGTCGCTCACGGGCCTCGATCCCACGGTGACCGCCACCTGGGTGGACCTGGGCTTCTCGCTGCTGCGCCTGGGTCTGGTGGCCGAGGCGGTGCGCCGGCTGCCGCTGCCCGAGGCCCACGAGGGGCTCCGCCCCGGCCTCGTGGGGCTGTCGCTCCTGGGCTGCGTCACGAACACCACCTGGCTGGCGTGGACCTCGTCGGGGCTCGAGACCTCGATGTACGACGCCCTGCTGATCGGCTGGGTGTTCTGGGCCGTCTTCGGGTCGAGGGGCGCGGCCTGGCCGGTGGTGGGCACCCTGCTCGTGAGCCTCATCACGCTCACGCGACCCGACGGGCTGCTCTTCCTGGTCGCCACGCCGGTGATCGTGGCGGCGGAGCGCCTGCGCAGCGGCTGGCGGCGCACCGACGCCCTGGCGCTGCTGCCCTTCGCCCTGCCGGTGGCCCACCTGCTCTGGCGCCACGCCACCTACGGCTTCTGGCTGCCGAACACCTACTACGCCAAGCACGTGCGCCCGTGGCCCGAGGCCGGCTTCACCTACCTGGCCGTCTTCCTGCTCGAGTACACGTGGTGGATCTGGCTGGTGGTGCTGGGCGTGCTGGGCTGGCGGCACCGTGAGGACGCCCGCCGCCTCGAGGCGTGGTGGGCCCACGCCCCCACCTGGCTGGCCCTGGGCGCCCTCGTGGCGCACGCCGCCTACTACGTGGTGCGCGTGGGCGGAGACCACTTCGAGTACCGCATCTGGCTGCACTGGGTGGAGGTGGCCTGGGTGATCTGGCCGTGGGCGGTGGTGCGCGTGGCGGCCAGCCGTCGCGCCGTGCTCGCGCTGTCGGCCACGGCGCTGGTGGGCACCTGGTGGATCACCTGGCCCGACTGGATCCAGATGCGCCAGGTGGAGACGAAGCAGCGCATCCCGAAGCTCCAGCTCGACGTGGCCCCGCTCTTCCCCCCGCCGCTGTCCTGGTACGCCAGCCTGCACGACCTCGCGGAGCGCTGGCTGTGCCGCCACACCACGCGCATCTCGCACCAGTCCCACCGCATGTTCCGGCTGCACCACCAGAAGAACTTCCCGGAGCGCGAGGCCAGCCTGTCGGTGGCGGGCCCCGAGCTGTGGACGGAGGAGGCCGAGCTCACGCGGCGCTACCCGGTGATCGCCCTGGGCAGCGTGGGCATCGCGAGCTGGAACATGCCGTACGTGGCCATCCTCGACCGCATGGGCCTCAACGACCGCGTCATCGCGCGCAACCCCGTGCCCGAGGACCAGTTCCGGTGGATGGCCCACGATCGGCGTCCGCCCCCCGGCTACATCGCCTGCTACCGCCCCAACATCCGCTGGGGGCCGGGCCGCTTCGAGGTCAAGCCGCGCACCGAGCCGCTCTCGGCCGACGACATCCGCGCCTGCGAGGAGGCGTGGATGAAGATGGCGCTCGACGGCACCCTGCCGCCCGGCAAGGGCTGACCCCCCGCCACGGTCACTCGGCGTAGCCGAGCTCCTCCAGCAGGGCGCCCACCTCAGCACTCTGACGCGCCTCGGCCGCCGCCTTGACCTTGGCCTCCTGCAGCCGCGTCTCGGCCGCCGTGAGGGCGTCCACGGCCTCCGGCGGCGCGGCGGCAGGCTGCAGCTCACCGGGGTCCTCCGCCAGATCCACCTGCACGCGGGCCTCGGGCCGGCTCATCCACTTGCGGTCCGTCGCGGGCCACAGGGCCACGCTGTCCTCGAACCAGGCGTCGGCCCCGGGTCCGTAGTCCACCGACGACGACCGCACGGCGCCCGGCACCTCGGGCAGCCGGCCGTCGAGCACGACGTCGTGCAGGTCCACCAGGGACAGGGGCTCGGGGAGCTGCAGGGCGGGCCGGGTGTCGTCGTACACGAGCACCGGCACGCGGGCCACCGTCTCGAAGGGGGGGCCGTCGTGCCGCAGGCGGTCGTGCTCGCCCAGGTTCTCGCCGTGGTCGCTGGTGACGACCATGCGCACGCCGTGCTTCGACCAGCCCTGCTTCAGCAGCAGCTTCACCACCCGGGTGAGCCCCTGGTCGGCCAGCAGGATGCCGTGGTCGTAGCCGTCGGTGAGCCGCCGCAGCCAGCGCGCGCGCGGCTCCCCCGCCAGCTCGCCGCTGCGGAAGGCCAGGTAGGTGGGGTCGGGCACCTTCACCTGCTCCCGGAAGCTCATCGACGGCTGCGGGTGCACCCACCCGAGGTCGCGCGGGATCGGCGGGTAGGGATCGTGCGCGTCGTAGAGGTTCACCACGAGGAAGAGCGGACGGGTGGCGTCCAGGCGGGCGAGCACGCCGCGAAGGGCCCCCGCGAAGCCCCTGGGGCCGCGCAGGGCGCTGATCATCCCCGGCGCCACCTCGGTGTGGTGGAAGCCCTGGTGCAGGCCGGTGGGCGCCTTGAGGATGGGGTTCGCCGACACGAGCGCGGTCTGGTAGCCGCGCTCCGCGAAGCGCTCGGCCAGGGTGGTGGCCTCGTCGGGCAGGGCGATGCCACGCCCCAGCAGGCCGTGATCCTCCGGCGCCTGCCCGGTGAACAGCGAGGCGTGCGTGGGCAGCGTCCAGGTGGCCGGGGCGTAGGCGGCGCAGGTGTGGGCCGTGTGCGGCTGCACCGCCATCGCCTCCAGCGTGGGCGTGGTGGGGCGGTGGTAGGCGCAGAGGCTGGTGTGGTCGGCGCGCACGGTGTCCATCACGACGAGCACCACGAGGCCCGGCTGGTCGTCGGGCAGGTCGGCGCGCACCGGCTTGTCGACCAGCTCGGCGGGCAGCTTCGGCGAGCCCTCGGGCACCTGGCCGGGCAGCAGGCGCAGGGCGCCCGGCTGGTCGAAGGGACGGACGTCGCGTCGTCCGCGCTGCTTGGGGCCCTTGCCCCACCCGCAGGCTGTGAGGGCCGCCACACACACGGCGACCACCAGCATCCGAAGCACGCCACCTCCACGGCTGCGCGAGCCTATCGCGGGACCCGGCGTTAGCTCGTGGCCTCCTGGGCGGGGCGATGGACGGGCGAACCGACGAAGCCTTGATGACGGCCTACGTCACGCAGGACGACCGCGCCGCCTTCGAGGCCCTCTTCCAGCGGTACGCCGACCGCGTGCTCGGCACCTTCCGCCGCGCCGGACTCTCCGAGCCCCACGCCCGCGACCTGCTGCAGACCACCTTCCTCCACGTGCACCGCGCCCGGAAGGACTTCCGCCTCGACGGGCGCTTCCGCCCCTGGCTCTTCGCCATCGCGATGAACGTGCGCCGGGAGCACTTCCGGCGGCTGTCGCGCAAGCCCGAGGCCCAGCTCGACCCCGAGCTGCACCGGGAGCCCGCCGTGGGCCCCGACACCTCCACCGCCGCGGACCGCCTGGTGCGCCGTGCCCTCCTCCAGCTCCCCGACAGCCAGCGGGAGGTGATCCTGCTGCACTGGTACGAGGGCCTGTCCTTCCCCGAGGTGGCCGAGATCGTCGGCGCCTCCCACGCGGCGGTGAAGGTGCGTGCCCACCGCGGCTACGAGAAGCTCCGGAGCCTCCTCGGCGAGGGGTAACCCCCGCCCTCCCCCCACCATAGAACGCCTGCGATGCCCGAGACCCACGAGCCACGACCGCTGCCCGACGACCGTCGCGACACGCTGCCCCCCAGCGCGCCCGCGACCCTCGACGCGCTGTTCGCCGCCGTGGCGGCCGACACGCTCGATCGGCCCCCGAACGTGCGCGACCGGCTCCGCGAGCTGCCCACGCCGCAGCGCACGGGCCTCGCGGCCGCGGCCGCCGCCATCGCGGTCACCGTGGTGGCGGTGCAGCACGGCCTGCGGATGGACCTGACCGCCGGCGAGCTGCTGCGCACGCTGGCCTTCGGCCTGGCGCTGGTGGCCGTGGGCATCGCCAGCGCCGCCCTGGCCCTGCGCGGCCTGCACAGCCGCCCGCTGCCCACGGCCGGCCTGCTCGGCGTGCTGCTGCTCGGTGCGCCGGCCCTCCTCGCCCTGGTGCCTGCCATCCCCGGCGACGTCGCGCCCGTGCCCGCGGTGGGTCACCTGGCCTGCGGCGCCACCGGCCTGATCGCCGCCCTCGCGGGCGCGCTGGCGGTGCTCTTCCTCGACCGCAGCGACGCGCCCTCCCGCTGGCGGGTGGCCGGCGCGGCCGCCACGGGGGGGGCCTTCGGCTTCGCGGGCGGCCTGCTCCAGTGCCACCACGTGGAGCCCACGCACCTGCTGCTGGGGCACGCCTCAGCCGGTGTGCTCGTCGCCGCGCTGATCCTCGCCGGACAGGCCCTGCTCCGGCGCTGACGCCGCCGCCTCGGGCGCCTCGTCCTCCTGCCGCAGGCGCACGGTGCCGAAGCGCTCGGGGAACTTCCCGGTCTTGTCGGCGTAGAAAGCCCGGATGCGGTCCATGTCGGCGCGTACGTCGCCGGTGGGGAGGATGGCGGGGCCCAGCCCGGCCACCCTGTGCCGGTAGTCCAGCCAGCCCAGGATGATGGGCACCTCGGCCTGGCTGGCGATCTGGTAGAAGCCGCTCTTCCAGTAGGGACGGAAGGAGCGGGTGCCCTCGGCCGGCACCATGAGCAGCAGGCGATCGGACGCCCGGAAGCGGCGCGCCACCTCCTCCACCAGGCCGTGGGGTGCGCTGCGATCCACCGCCACGCCGCCGAGGAAGCGCAGCAGCGGCCCCAGCGGTCCCTCGAAGAGCGCGTCCTTGCCGAGCCACTGGAAGGACAGGCCGAAGACCCAGCCCGCCATGAGCGCGTGGAAGAAGTCCCAGTTCGAGGTGTGGGGCGCCGCGATGAGCACGGCCTTCGACACGGGCGGCGGCCCCCCCTCCGTGCGCCAGCCGAAGAGGCGCTGCACGCACAGCCCCAGGAGGCGGGAGACCGTCCAGCAGCGGGGGAAGTCGTGGGGGTGCGAAGGGAGCAGCGACACGGCCACCTCGTGGTGGAGCCGGGCTAACCGCCCGAGGCACCGCCGAGGATGGCGTCCATGGCCGGACAGGTCTGGTTGGGCGTGCCGCCCACCGTGACGTCCACGGAGACCGAGGTCTGCAACGCGTCCTCGTCCTGCACCGTGAACGCGAGGGTGTGGGTGCCCGGCGCGAGGCTCACGCGCGTGAAGGCGCGCCCGTCGACGTCCGGCTTGTAGATGGTGGTCTGCCGGCTGCCGTCGATGTCGACGAACAGCTGGAGCTTGCCCGGGCCGGAGCGTTCGTCGGCGAGGTCGACCACCACGTCGATGGGCTCGCCCACGGCGTCGGTGGTGCCCGCCACGGGGCACACCACGTCGATCGTGGGGGCCTGGCCCACCACGATCGCCACCGTGGCGGTGGCCACCTGGTCGTCCACGTCGGTGGCCGTGACCGTGAGCGTGTGGGCCCCGAGCGTGAGGCCCGCGAGCGCGGCCTCGGCGAACCCCGGCCCGGCGACGGGCACCTCGGCCACCACGCCGTCGAGCTGGCTCGTGACCACCACCGCCACCGTCTCGTCGGGGGCCTCGTCGTCGCGCACCCAGGCCTTGAACGGCACAGGACTGCCCAGCGCGACCACGGCAGCGGCCACCGGGGCGTCGATGCGCAGCGTAGGCGGCAGGTTGTCGCCGCCCACCGCGAGCTGCACGGTGGCGGCCCCCCGCTCGCCGTCGGGGTCGGTGACCGCCAGCGTGAGCCGGTGCTGGCCCTCCGTGAGGCGGAGCGCCCCCGTGAGGCTGCCGTCGCCCGCCACCGTGGTGGGGCCCTCCACCGGACCGTCGAGGTCGCTGATCCAGCTGGCCACCAGCTCGCCGGGGTCGTGGTCGGCGTCGGTCACGGTGGCGCGCACGCGGATGGGCAGGTTGCGCCACGCGCGGCGCAGGGTGCTGGGCTCGGTGAGCGTGACCACCGGCGCCGCCACGGCGCGCACCGCCAGATCGAGCAGCACCTGGTCGCGGTAGCCCGCGCGGTCCACCACCTGCAGTCGCAGGCGCGCGTCCTCGGGGGCGACGTCGGTGGTGCACTGCACCATGCCCTCCGCGTCGGCGAAGCCCTTGCAGACGTCGCGGAAGACCCCGTCGGCCGGCGCGAGGGACCAGGTGGCGAAGAGCTGCTCCGCGGGCGTCTCGGCGTCCTCCACCTGCCCGAGGAAGGTGGCGGGACCGCTGGGGATCTCGCTGCCCTCCGACGGCGAGAGCACCACCGCCACGGGGGCGCGCTCCGGGTCCGACACGTCCACCTGCTGGGTGCAGGCCACCAGCCACAGCGACAGGATCATGGGCGCTCCGTGCGGCCATGGTGCCCTGCCCGCCCGGGCATCGCCACCCGCACGCGCGCTCAGCCCGGTCGACGCAGCCGCGCCTGGAGCCAGTAGCGGCCAGGACCATGCGACACCGTGGCGCCGCGTGCATCGAGCAGCGCCTCGTCCAGCGGCACCACGTGGAAGGCCGCGAGCCAGGCCCGCAGGAGCCCCGCGAGCGGCCACGGGAGCCCGCCCAGGTCGGCGAAGTCCACCACCACCACCTCGCCCCCCGGCGCCACCTGGTCCAGCGCGCGGTCGAGGGCTGCCCCCGGGTCCTGCACCATCGACAGGCAGTAGCTGAACAGGACCCGGTCGGCGGGCAGGCCCAGCAGCCCGGCGTAGGAGGCCGTCTCGGCGAAGCCGTGCACGAAGCGCACCTCCGGGAGGCGCGCCTGCGCGTGCTCCAGCATCTCGTCGCAGGCCTCCACGCCGCCGAGGCGCGCCTTGGGCCGTCGGGCGCGGAGGATGGCGAGGTTGCGCCCGGTGCCCGGCCCCACCTCCACCAGCCCCTCCCAGGGCTCCCGCAGCAGGGCCTCGAGGACCGTGTCGCGGCCGAAGAGGTAGTGCTTGCGGGTCAGATCGTAGATCGACCGGGTCCACCCGTAGGTGCGGTTGAGGAAGTCGCGGTGGGCCGCCGGGTCCAGCGGCGTCGCGGCGCTCACGCGGTCACCCGGAAGAAGGCCACCTGCCGGTACTGGCAGGAGCGGTCCTCGGCCGCGGCGCCCTCGGTGCCGGGCAGGCGCTCGAACCAGCGCGACATGCCGGCCTGCGCCACGAGGTCCACCTCGCCCACCGACCGGAAGAGCACCACGGCACCGTCGCGGGCGGTGCGACGGATCTCCTCGAAGAGCCGCCGCTGCACCTCGGGCGGCATCCAGTCCACCGCGTCGCACAGCGTGTAGTGCGACCAGGTGCGCGGACCCGCCTCGCCGAGCACGTCGAAGAGGTTGCGGTTGTGCAGGCCCAGGCGCGTCGGCGCCCCCACGCTCGTCTCCCACCGGGTGCGACGCAGGTAGGGCGGCACCCCGTCGGGCTCGGCGTGGTTGAACTGCCCGGCGGCGCCGAACCAGGCGAACCAGTTCGTGGGCACGTGGGTGCGCGCCAGCCGCGACAGGTGGGTCACGAAGTAGTCCACCATCTGCTGGCGCTCGGTGTCGACGAGGGTGTCGCGCTGCGCGAAGTTGATGCCCAGGGCGAGCAGCTGCAGGGGGGACTGGAGCACGCACCGGGCGGGCAGGCTGGCGCGCAGGGGCTGGAGCTTGTCCTCGACGGCCCGCACCCGGTCGGCCTCGGGCAGGGGCGAGACCTCGCGGACCCAGTCGGCCGACAGGCCCGCCCGCTGGCGGACCGCCGCCAGCATCTTTGCCGTCAGCCCGGTGTGGTAGAGGCTGCGCCGGAAGCGCACGTGGTGGGTGCGCCAGTAGCGCTGGTGGGCACGGGGCAGCCCCTGCACCACGTCGCGCACCACGCGCTCGGGCTCGGGACTCCAGCCGCGCCCCAGCAGGTCGTAGAAGGTGTCGTAGGTCTGCACCCTGCGCGCGGCCTCGACCTTCAGCGCGGCCAGCGCCAGGTGGTGGGGGTTGATGTCCACGGCGTCGATGCTGCGGGGCCGCCGCGACACCATGCCCGCCAGGCCGCAGCCCGCACCCGAGATGCCGAGCACCGTGCTGTCCTCGTCCACGCCGAGGTGGCGCTCGTCCACCTCCGCGTCCTCGAACAGCAGGTTGTAGACGAAGGTGCTCGCGAACACCCGCTGGAACGCCCGATCCCGCACGGCCATGGCTCCTCCCGATCCTGGCCGCGAGCTATCGCCGGCCCCGGTGGCGCCACGGCACGGTCCGGTGCCGGTGCCGCAGCACGTGTGCGACGCCCTGTGACGGCCCCCGTGGCGACGGGATCCCCGCGCGATCCGCCCCACCGGATAGACCCTCCCGCTCCCGAGGGTCCCGTGACCGACGACCACCTCCACCGCGCCCGCGAGGCCCTCGCCGCAGGCGACGCCGACGCCAGCCTGGCGGAGCTTGCGGGCCAGCGGGGCGCGGCCGTGGCGTGGCTGCGGGCCCTCGCGGCGGCCCACCTGGGCGACCCCCTCCGGGTGCACCTCGCGCTGCGGGACGCCACCCGGCAGACCGCCCTGCCCTCCACGGCCGTGGAGGACGTGGCCCGCCCGTTCGCCGAGGCCGTGCTCGCCGACGATCCGGCTGCAGCGGCCTGGCGCCCCCTCGCCGTCGCCGTGCACCAGGCGCGGGGCGCGCTCGACGTGCAGGACGACGTGGAGCTGGCGGTGTCGCTCGTGTGCGCCGCGCTGGCCCGGCCCGAGCCCGCGGATCCGCCGGCCCTGCTCGTGGCGCTCACCGGGCTGCGCCGCCACCTGGGTCACCTCGCCGACACCCTCGACCTGGCCCGCACCGCCCAGGACGTGGCGCGCCGCGCGGGCGACGCCGAGGCGCTGGCGGCGGCCACCCTCCTGCTGGCCGAGGCGGTGCACGCCGACGGCGACGTCCCCACCGCCGACGCCGTGATCCGCCACGGCGGCCGGTGGCTGGATGCGCTGGACCCCACCGCCGCGACGCGGCTGGCCGCACGGTGGACGGAGATCCGCGCGGCATGGGCCTCGTCGGACTGAGCGGACCGGTTCCGGCGCGGCTATGCTCTGCACCGCTGCAAGGAGGTCGCGTGCGCCGTCTGTCGCTGTCGCTGCTGCTGGGTCTGGCCGCCTGCGAGGCCGGCGCGCTCACGGTGGAGGGGCTCGACAAGGACGCCCCCGACACCGACGCCTCCTCGGTCGACACGGATCCGGTCGACAGCCCGGCCGACACCGACGGGGAGACCGCCGTGCTCGACACGGCCCCCGGCATCGACTCTGGACTCGGGGCCGACCCCTGCAACCCCGCAGGCGGCGACGGCAGCATCCCGGATCTCACCAAGGCCGGCAGCCTCGCGGTCGAGCGTGCGAACGGCAGCTCCCCGGTAGGGTCGTGCACCATGGAGTGGCGACGCCTGCGTCCGAAGAACGCCACCCCCCACCCCACCGCCATCGTGCTCTCGCACGGCTTCCAGCGCGCCGCCGACCAGATGATCGGCTGGGCGGAGCACCTGGCGTCGTGGGGCTTCGAGGTGTGGGTGCCCAGCCTCTGCCACGCCACCATCCTCGACACCGACCACGAGCGCAACGGCAAGGACCTCGCGGGCCTGGTCGACGAGGTGGCGCCGGGCCGTCCCGTGCTGTTCCTCGGCCACTCGGCGGGGGGCCTGGCCTCGGTGGTGGCGGGCGCCACGTCCACGGCCACGGCCGGCGTGCTGGGGCTCGACCTCGTCGACAACGCCAACCTCGGCAAGAAGACGGCCCCCGCCCTCACCGACGTGCCCGTGTGGGGCATCCACGGCCGCTCCACCGCCTGCAACTCCAACGCCAACGGCATCGCGGTGTACGGCGCGGCCCCCCGGGGGGGCGTGCTGCGCATCCCCAGCGCCAACCACTGCGACTTCGAGAACCCCTCCGACTGGGTCTGCAACACCACCTGCGGGCTGCAGCTCCCCGGCCAGGGCGGCGGCTTCGACGACGCCACGCGCAAGCGCGCCATCTCCGCCCTCGCCACGTCGTTCGCGATGGTCTTCGCCGGCGTCGACCCTGACGGCGTGCAGTACTGGGCCAAGGGCTGCGCGCCCCACGAGGCCCTGCGGTCCTCGGGGCTCGTGAAGTAGGATCCCCACGGGAGGTCGACGATGCGGGCACCGGCGCTGCTGCTGACGCTGCTCGCCTGCGCGCCACCCGACGGGGAGCCCTCCGCCGACACCGGGCCCGACGCCTCGCTCGCCGACGCGGTCGACCCCCGCACCTACCTGCCCATCGAGGACCAGGCGGTGCGCGCCTCGGTGCTGGTGCGCGGCGTGCGTCCGAGCGTGCAGGAGATCCGCGCCGTGCGGGCCGATCCGGACCGCCTTCCCGCCCTGGTGGACCGCTGGCTCCAGGAGCCCGGCTTCGGCCGCACCGTGCGGGCGGTGCACGACGACGCCCTGCACATGCGGTCCATCGATCTCGTCTACCCGCCGGCCGGCCCGGTCGCGAAGGCCACGCTGCAGCAGATGGGCGCCGCGCTGGCGGAGGAGCCGCTGGCCCTCATCGAGCACGTGGTGACCTCGGGCCAGCCGTACAGCGCCATCGTGACGAGCGACCGCACCGTCCTCGACCGTCGCGCCGCCCAGATCTGGTCCCACCACACCTACGACCCCCAGGGGCCCGACGTGCAGGTGGTGGGCTGGACCGACGGCCGCCCCGCCGCGGGCATCCTGTCCACGAACGCCCTCTGGGCCCGCCACCGCTCCGCGGGCAGCAACCACCACCGCGGCCGCGCCGAGCTCGTGGCCGACGCGCTGCTGTGCGAGAGCTTCCTCGGCCGCGACGTGCCGATCACCGGCGACGTGGATCTGGCGGACGAGGACGCGGTGGCGGAGGCCCTCGACCACCGCCCCGAGTGCGTGGGCTGCCACCAGGCCCTCGACCCGCTGGCGGCGCACCTGTGGACCGTGCACCCCGAGTACACGCCGGCCGCGGTGGGCGTGGCCTACCTGGGCGGCTGTCGCCAGCCCTTCCTGGAGCTCTGCTACCCCTTCAACCCCGTGCGACCGGCCTACGAGCTGGGGCGCAAGCTGCTGCAGCTGCGGGGTCCTGGCTACTACGGCCAGGCCAGCGCCACCCTCGGGGACGTGGGCGCGGCCCTCGCGGCCGATCCCCGCTTCGCGCGCTGCGCCGTGCAGCGGCTCTGGTCGTACGCCGCCCAGGTCCCGCTCGACGAGGTCCCCTTCGAGGTGGTGGCCCCGCTGCAGCAGGACTTCGAGGCGAGCGGTCTCGACTACAGGGCGCTGGTGCGCGCGGTGGCCCTGCACCCCGACTTCCGCGCGCTCGACGCGTCGCGACCCGAGGTGGCGGACCGCATCCCCGGTCCGCTCGTGGTGCGCCCGTGGCAGCACGCGGCCACCATCGCCCAGCTCACCGGCTTCGCCTTCGAGGTGGACGTGGACCTGTTCCGCTGCCGGCTGCCCGGACTCGACCTGTTCTGCCAGGGCATCACCGACGTGGCCACCGACGCCACCTTCGGCTTCCGGGCGATCACCGGCGGCACCGACGGCGCCCGGGTGCTGTCGCCCACCCACACCCCCACCCCGCTCAAGCTCCTCTTCGCGGAGGCCCTCGCCGAGGAGGCCGCCGCCCACGTCGTCGCCCGGGACCTGGCCCAGGTCGACGGCGCGCTGCTGGGCCTGGTGGATCGCGCCACGGAGGACGAGGCCACCGTGCGCGCCCAGCTGGTGGAGCTGCACGCCGGCGTGCTGGCCGAGGTGGTGCCCCCCGACGACGAGGCCATCGACGCCACCTGGACGCTGTGGTCCACCGTGCGTGCGCGCACCGGCGACACCCGCGTGGCCTGGCGTGCCACGCTCTCGGCCCTGCTCCAGGCGCCGCGGCTGGGGATCCACTGATGGCCCTGCACCCCACCCGGCGTGCCCTGCTGGGCGGCCTCGGCGCGATGGGCGGCCTGGGTCTCGGCGGCCTGTGGACCGCGCGGGCCCACGCAGCCGGCGCCGACCAGGACCTCGTGGTGGTGCTCGCGAACGGCGGCTGGGACGTGAGCTACGTGCTCGACCCCAAGCCCGGCTCGCCCTTCGTGGACGGCCCCGAGCTGGACGAGGAGGCGAGCGAGCCCGAGGACGTGGAGGCCACCTCCACCTTCGGCGAGCTGGTGGTGGGCACCAACGCCCACAAGCGACCCGTCACCGGCGACTTCTTCGCCCGCTGGGCCCACCGCGCGGTGCTGGTGCGCGGGCTCTGGGTGGGCTCGATCTCCCACGACGCCTGCCGCGCCCGGGTGCTCACCGGCACCCCCTCCGACGGACGCCCCGACGTGGCGGCCATGGTGGGGGCGGCCCGCGCAGGCAGCGTCCCCCTGCCCTACATGGACCTCGCGGGCGCCGGCTACACGGGCGAGCTCGCGGCGCTCACCGGCCAGTCGGGGGCCCGCAACCAGCTCCGCTTCCTGCTCGACCGCAGCCAGGCGCTGTTCGGGCCCGACGGCACGCCCTACCCCCGCTACGTGGCCCACGCGCAGGACCGTCCCGCGATCGACGCGTGGCTGGCGGATCGGGCGGCGCGCCAGGAGGTCCGGCGTGCAGCCGGCGCCGGCGCCACCTGGCGTCTCGATGACGCCGCCATCGCCCGCACGCGCGCGAGCCAGCTCCGGGAGGCGGGCCCCACCCTCGCCCAGTCCCTCGCCTCCGCGGGCAGCTCGCTGGCAGCCCGCCTCGGCCTCGCCGCCGACCTGCTGCAGGGGGGCCTGTCGCGCACGGTGCTCGTGGACTCCGGCGCCTCCTGGGACACCCACGACGACAACGCGGAGCAGCACGCGCTCCACGAGGACCTCTTCGCCGGGCTCGACGCGCTGATGGCCCGCCTGCAGCAGGAGGGCCGCCTCGACCGCACCACCGTGGTGGTGCTCTCCGAGATGACGCGCACGCCGCGCCGCAACGAGGCGGGCGGCAAGGACCACTGGCCGGTCACCAGCGCCCTGCTGCTCGGGGGCGGGCTGGCCGGCGGACGGGTGCTCGGCGGCACGGACGCCCGGCTGGACGCCGTGCCCGTCGACCTGCGCACCGGCCTGCCCTCCCCCTCGGGCACGGTGCTCCGCTACGACCACCTGGCGGCAGGCCTGCTGTCGCTGCTCGACGCCGACCCCGGCCGCTGGTTCGGGGGGCTCACGCCGCTCGGGGGACTCACGGCGTGAGGCGGCTGCTGATGCTCACGCTGGTCGGCTGCGGCCAGCCCGCGGGCGACGGGGCCGCGGACGACGACACCACCGCCGCCGACACGGCACCCGATGCCTGCGCCCTGCTCGACTGGCAGACCGTGGGCGGGCCCTTCGCGCGCACCTGGTGCGCCCCCTGCCACGCCCGCGCGCTGGGACCCCGGCTGCGCCAGGACGCCCCCGAGTCCGTCGACCTCGAGACCGAGGACGACCTGCTCCGATGGGCCGACCCGGTGCGCGAGCAGCTGCAGGCCACGCCGCCGCTCATGCCGCCGGCGGGCGGACCGGACCCCGCCGAGCAGGCCCGCTTCCTCGCCTGGCTGGACTGCGCCCTGCGGTGAGGCCCGACCGATCAGGCCCGAGGGAGCCCGAGCAGCACCCCGTCGGCGTAGCGCCGGATGCCCGGCACCATCAGGCGGTTCACCACCGGACGCAGGCCCGCCGCCACGAGCCCGGGGACCGGCAGGTCGAAGCCGATGGCGTGCTGCCAGCGCACCAGGGTGACGCCGCCCGCGGCCGACAGGCTCGCGCGCCCGCGGCTGTCGAAGTTCCCCTCGAGGGTCTCCCAGGCCAGATCGTCGCCGTCGACGCGGTAGCGGACGGTGTAGTCGGGCTGGATGGCGTAGGGACCGTGGCGCTGCTCGGTGAGGACGAAGCGCAGCACGTCGTCGGCCGGGCGATCCACGCGCTCGGCCTCGGCCACGGCCGTGCGGTGGCGCTCGAGATCGTGGACCTGGGCCCGCACCACGTCCAGCGGCGCCGCCACGCGCCAGGTCTCGTCGAGCTCCCCACCCAGTCGTGCCATCAGGCCTCCCACGCTGCCGCTTCCCTCACCCCCCGCAGCACCTCGGGCAACACCGCGAGCAGGCGGTCGACCTCGTCGTCGGTGGTGCCCGGACCCTGCGACAGCCGCAGGGCCCCCTCGGGCCACGGATGCCCCAGCGCCCGGAGCGTGCGCGACGGCAGCCGGCTGCCCGAGGCGCAGGCCGCCCCCGCGCTGGCCTGCACCCCGCGCAGATCCAGGGCCTGCACCAGCGTGTCGCCCCGCAGGCCGTCGAAGGTGACCAGCGTGGTGTTCGCGAGCCGAGGCACGCCACGACCCACAACGTGGCCCCCCAGGGCCACCAGGGCGCCCTCCAGCCGTTCCTGGCGCGCCGCCCAGGTGCGGACCCGCCCCTCGCGCTCCCGGGCCGCCAGGGCGGCTGCCAGGCCCATGCCCGCCACCAGGGCCGTGGGCACGGTGCCGCCCCGCCGTCCGCGCTCCTGGGTGCCGCCGAACAGCGCGGGGAACGGGCCCGGATCGCGCAGCACCAGGGCGCCCACCCCCACGGGGCCGCCCAGCTTGTGCGCCGAGAGCACGACGCCGTCGGCGCGCGAGGCGACCACGGGCACGCGGCCCGCCGCCTGGGCGGCGTCCACCAGCAGCCACGCCCCGGCCGCGTCGGCGGCGGCGTGGACGACGGAGGGATCCTGCAGCACCCCCGTCTCGTGGTTGGCCGCCTGCACGGCGAGCACGCCCACCCCCGCGGGCAGCGCCCCGCCGGCCCATCGCCCGTCGGCGTCGACGGGCAGGCGGTGCACGGCCCGGCCCTCGGCCTCCACGGCGTCGGCCACGGCATGCACCGCAGGGTGCTCCACCGTGGTGAGCGCCAGTCCGCCGCCGCGCGCCAGCGCCCCCCGCAGCCCGAGGTGCAGGGCCTCGGTGGCGCCCGAGGTGAAGACCACGCCCGCCGGATCTGCCCCCACCAGGGCCGCGACCTGCGCGCGGGCCTCCTCCACCGCCGACGCCGCCGCCTGCCCGGCCCGGTGCGCCGACGACGGGTTCGCGGGCACGGACAGCCAGCGGCCCACGAGCGCCGCCACCTCGGGCAGCACGGGCCAGGTGGCGTTGTGGTCGAGGTAGACGCTCACCGCGCCACCGCCCGGCCCTCGAGGGCCTCCAGGGTGCGGTCGCCCACCCCCCGCACGCGACGCAGCGCAGCCAGCGTGGCGAAGGGGCCCCGCGCCCCCCGGTCCTCCACGATGCGCGCGGCCAGGGTGGGACCGATGCCCGGCAGGCGCTCCAGCTGGCGGGCCGTGGCCACGTTCACGTCGACCGGCGGCCGGGGACCCACCACCCCCACCGTGAGGAAGGGGGCCACGAGATCGATGGCGTCGGCGTCGAGCCCAGGCACCCGCGCGAGGTCGTCGAGCTCGAAGTAGGGCTCGCCGGCGCGGCCCGCGACGATGGCCTCGGCCAGGCGCAGCGACAGGCCCGGCACCGCCGCCAGGGCGTCCACCCCGTGGACGTTCACGTCCACGGGCACCGCGACCAGCAGCGGATCGCCGGCCGGCACCACGCGCACCCCGCCGAAGCCGACGAGCACGGCATCCCCGGGCTCCAGCGGCGTGTCGGGCACGCCGTCGGACAGGCCACCCGCCGCCTCCACCGCCGCCGCCAGGGTGGGCGGATCGACGAGGTAGGCCCCGGGCGCGGCCACCTCGCCCTGCACCTCCACGAGCAGGCCCGGCGCCGGCCGTGGGGTCCACAGGGGACGCGTGAGCAGCGCAGCCCCCGTGAGCACGGCGAGGAAGGCGAGCCCGAGCAGGCCCCGCTCCGAGGCCGGCTCGCGCGGCGGCCGCAGGCGCACCTCAGGCACCGAGCCGCTCCGCCAGGCGTGCATGCCACGGGCCGGTGGCCTCGATCTCGAGGCGGCGCCGCGCTCCGTCGTGGACCAGCCGCACCTCCAGATGATCGGCGGGCAGCACGTGGGGGAAGCGATCGGCCCACTCCACGAGACCCACCGCATCGCCGGCCTCCAGCCGCTCCTCGAGGCCGAGCTGCTCGAGCTGGCCTGCCTCCTCCAGCCGGTAGAGATCCGCGTGCACGAGCGGCAGGCGCCCGCCATGGTGCTCGTCGACCAGCACGAAGGTGGGCGACTGCACCCCGTGGGCCAGCCCGAGGCCCTCGCCCACCCCCTGGGCGAAGGCCGTCTTGCCCGCACCGAGGTCGCCCACGAGCGCCACCACGGTGCCCGGAAGGGCGAGCCGCCCCAGGGCGGCCCCGAGGGCGCGGGTCTCGTCGACGGAGGTGGTGTGCAGCACGCGCATGGGCCCTCCCTCCCGTGGGCATCGCGCCCCGTCAAGGAAGCGGGAGGCCGCTGGTCAGGCCCGACGCAGCGCCTCCACCGCGTCGGGGATCGCTGCGGCCACGTCGGCGGCACCCCAGCCCTGGCTGCGCCGCGCCGCGAGGAGGTCGCCGGCCAGCCCGTGCACCCAGGCGCCCAGCCGCGCGGCGTCCCAGGGGTCCACCCCCTGGGCGAGCAGCGCGCCGATCACGCCCGTGAGCACGTCCCCGGTGCCCCCGCTGGCCAGCACCGGGTTGCCCGTGGGGTTGATCGACACCGGCCCCTCCGCGCGCGCCACGAGGGTGCGCGGTCCCTTGAGGAGGCCCACCGTCTGGCCACCGGCGAGGCGACGGACCGCCGCGAAGCGGTCGGCCTCGATCTCGGCGGTGGTGCAGCCCAGGCGTCGGGCGGCCTCGCCCGGGTGGGGGGTGAGGACGCGCGGGCCCACCGAGGTCCCCACGGCCGCCAGCGCGTCGGCGTCGACCACCATCGGCCGCTCCCACATCGCGTCGAGCTCGAGCAGCTTCTTCCGCGTGTGGTCGGAGGGGTACATGCCGCTCCCCAGACCCGGCCCGATGGCGATCGCGTTGGAGTCCAGCCCGAGCCCCGGTCGCCCATCCCAGACGTCCTCGGGCCCCCCCGACACCAGCATGATCTCGGGCCGCAGCGCCGTGAGCCGCGGCCACGCGCGCTCGGGCGCCATCAGGGTGATGAGGCCCGCGCCGCCGGCCAGGGCGCCGTGGGCGCAGAGCATGGCCGCCCCCGCCATGCGGGACGACCCGGCGATGATCAGGAGGCGCCCCTGGCGCGTCTTGAAGGTGTCGACCGCGCGCACCGGCCACAGCGCGGCGAGCGCGCCCGCATCCGCCACCTCGGCCTGCCGCAGCGCCGGATCGAGCCCCAGGTCCACCACCTCGACGCGACCTGACCTCCGGGGACCTTCTCCGGCGTACAGGCCCTGCTTTCCGCCGCCGAAGGAGACCGTGGTGGCGGCGTGGAGCGAGCGTCCGTGGACCTGCCCGGTGTCGGCATCCAGGCCCGAGGGCAGGTCGGCCGCGACCACCGGCGCCCCGTGGGCCTCCATGGCGGCGAGGAGCTCCGCAAGCTCGCCCTCCACCGGGCGCGTGAGGCCCGTGCCGAACAGCGCGTCGACCAGCAGCCCGGCCTCCCCCAGGGTCTGCACCTCGGGCACCCCCGCGCGCCGCGCGGCCTCGCGGGCCAGGCCGGCATCCCCGGTGTGCGTGGGCACGGCCGCCAGGGTGGCCACGGGCACGCCCGCCCGGTGCAGCCAGCGCGCGCAGCCGAAGCCGTCGCCGCCGTTGTTCCCCGGACCGCACACCACCACCACGCCGCGCTCGGATCCCGGGTGGGCGCGCACCACCTCGGCGAGGCCGCGGCTCGCCACCTCCATGAGGCCCCAGCTCGGCAGCCCGAGCCCCTCGCTGGCCTCGCGGTCTGCCGCCCGCGCCCCTGCCCGGCTCCACACGGGGATCATCCGAGCGCCTCCTGGCAGGCCGCCGTGAGCGCGGTGCTCGCGGCGTCCACGGCCTGCGGGTCGGGCCCCTCCACCAGCACGCGGAGGACGGGCTCGGTCCCGGAGTAGCGCAGGAAGGTGCGCCCCGGGCCCACGCGCGCCCGCGCCACCGCCTCCGCGGCCTGCACGGCCCCCACCTCGGCCAGCGGCAGGCGGGCCGCCACGCGCACCTTCGTGAGCCGTCGGGGCCACGGCGCGAACGGCACCACGGCCGCCGACAGCGTGGACGCGCGACGCCAGGCCACGCCCAGGGCCCGCAGGCCGGTCACCAGGCCGTCTCCGCCCACCAGGGCGTCCGCGAACAGCACGTGCCCGCTCTCCTCGCCGCCCAGCGTGGCCCCCCGGGTGCGGATGGCCTCGGCCAGGTGGCGGTCGCCCACCGGGGTGCGCAGCACCTCCACGCCCGGCAGGGCGGCCTCCAGCGCCAGGCTCGACATCACGCTCACGGCCAGCCGCTGCACGCCGAGGCCGGCGGCGAGCAGGCCGATGAGGGCGTCGCCGGGCACGATCTCGCCCCGCTCGTCCACGAGGAGGCAGCGATCGCCATCGCCGTCGACGGCGAGGCCCGCGTCGCACCGCTCGGCACGCACCAGCGCGGCGAGGCCCTCGGGGTGCTCGCTGCCCACGCCGTCGTTGATGCGCCCGTCTCCGAGGCCGCGGCCCACGAGCTCCACGCCGGCGAGCACGGCCTGCAGCGCGGGCCACGCCGCCGTCGCCGCACCATGCGCGAGGTCGACGGCGATGCGGCGTCCGCGGAGGTCGACGCCCTGCAGGCCCACCTCCCCCACGCGCCGCACGTAGGCCGCCACGGCGTCGAGACGCTCCCGCCCGTGGTGCACGGCAGGGGGCACCTCCAGCGCCAGCAGGGCCTCCAGGGTCGCCAGCTCGTCGTCCTCCGGCTTGCGGCCACCCTCGAGCAGCACCTTGAAGCCGTTGTCGCTCGCGGGGTTGTGCGACGCGGTGACCATCACGCCCACGGCGCCCTCGCCCTGCGCCGCCACCGCCTCGGCGAGCCCGCCCGTGGGCACCACCCCCGCGTCCACCGCGCGCACGCCGGGCACGGCCTGGATGCCACGGACCACGCCGTCGACGAGTCCGGGTCCGCTGGGGCGGGTGTCGCGCCCCACCAGGACCGTGGTGCCCCCGCCCGCCCGCGCGTATCGTGCCGCGGCGTGGCCCACCCGGGCTGCGCCCGCCGCATCGAGGGGCCACGATCCGGCGGGACCGCGGATCCCGTCGGTGCCGAACCTCACCGCCGCACCACCTGCAGGGGGGGCGGCTCCACCGCCACCTCGATGCCCGGCGACCGCGGGAAGACCAGCGTGTACCGCGGCGCCACCTCGGCCTCGAAGGCCACGGTGTAGACCTCGCCCTGGGGCGGATCGGGCAGCTCCACCACCGCCAGCACCTGCTGCGGCGGGATCTGGCGCACCGCGTCGCGCGGCCCCCTCAGCTGCACCGAGATGCGGTCGAAGCCGTCGCCGGGCTCCCAGCCGGGCGCGGGCACCACCACGCGCACCTCGTCGAAGCGCTGCACGGTGAGCAGCGAGGCCACGGCCACCTGCGCGGTGCCCTTCCAGGGTTCCACGGGACGGATGCCCCGCGGCAGGTCGAGCTGCACCGCCAGGCGCGTGTCCTCCGTCCACCCGGACACGTCGATGGGCACGGTGCGCACGTCCACCACGCCCTCCACCCGGCTGCGCGCGCCCTCCACCTCCACCACGTCGGGCTCGAGCAGGGTGCGTCCCAGCTGGTGGTGCTCGGCCGGCCGCCCCACGAACTGCGGCAGCACGGCCACGCGGCGCCGCAGCACCTCGTCCAGCGTGACCCGCACCTCCCCCTCGTCGGTGAAGCCCTCCACGCGCACACCGCCGGGGAGCCCCTCCACCTGGCCCGGGTCGAGCACCCGCACCACCGGCCCCAGCGTCTCGGTCGTCAGGTCCACGGTGATGGAGGCCGTGGCGTTGCGCGCGCGGCGCACGGCCACGCGCGGCCCCTCCACCTGCGCCACCTTCCACAGCGTCGGGTCGTCGAGGGTGACGAGGCCGTCGGGCAGGCGAAACTCCAGGCCCACGCGCACCAGCCCCTTGTCGGTCTCCTGGTACTGGACCCACAGCCACGCGGCGAAGGCCAGCAGCAGCGCCGCCAGCTTGGTGAACGGGTCGTCGACCAGGGCCCGGAGGACGAGGCGTACGCGCTCAGGCACGGACCACCTCCGGCGCGGGCGAGGCCACGGTGCGTCCCAGCACCTCCTCGAGCTTCTGCCGCAGGTCGTTCGGGTCGCTCACCGGCTCCACGCGCCCGTCGGAGACCACCGCCACCGTGCCGCGCTCCTCGCTCACGAGCAGGCAGATGGCGTCGGTGCGCTCCGTGAGGCCGATGGCCGCGCGGTGCCGCGTGCCGTACACCTTCGGCAGATCCTTGGTGAGCGAGATGGGCAGGAAGACGCCGGCCTTCGACACCCGGCCCTCGCGCACCACGATGGCGCCGTCGTGCACCGGGCTGGAGGGGTGGAAGAGCGACTGGAGCAGCTCGGTGGTGACCACCGCGTCCACCGGGTGGGCGCCCTCGGCGTACGGCTCCAGCGAGGCCGCGCGCTCCAGCGCCACCAGCGCGCCGATCTTGCGGTTGGCCAGCGCGAACATCGCCTTGATCACCTCCTCGCGGAGGTTGGCGTCGGCGAGGCCCTGGGCGGCCGACCCGGCGAAGATGGTGTTGCCCGCCTGCACCAGCACCCGCCGGATGTCCTCCTGGAAGAGGATGATCACCACGAGCACGGCGTAGACCAGCAGCCCGTCGAGCACCCACTTCAGCGTGGTGAGGCCCGCCGCCTGGGCCGCCAGGTAGACGAAGCCGGCCACGCCGAGGCCCAACAGGCTCTGCAGGGCCCGCGTGCCACGGAGCACGCGGATGACGGCATACAGCAGCGCGGCCAGCAGCAGGACGTCGAGCCAGTCGACGAAGGTTGCCGTGCCCAGCGGCGTCTCACTCAGCCACGTCCGCCAGCTCTCCATCCAGGCACGCTCGGGCCACGCGGAGTGCGTCTATCGTGGCCCGCACATCATGCACCCTGAGGAAGTCCGCGCCACGCACCATCGCCGCCACGGCGGCGCCCAGGCTGCCATGCACCCGCAGGGCGGGATCGGCCTGCCCGGTGAGCTCGCCCACGAAGCGCTTGCGCGAGGCCCCGATCATCACGGCCAGCCCCTCGGCCTGCAGGCGGGGCACCAGCCCGAAGAGCCGCGGGTTGTCGCGCGGCGCCTTGCCGAAGCCCAGCCCGGGGTCGGCGACCAGGTGGTGGCGCGGCACGCCGGCGCGCTCGGCCGCGGCCACCGACGCCAGCAGCTCGCCGAGCACCTCCGCCGTCAGGTCCCCGAAGCGGGTGTCGGCCTGCATGGTGTCGGGCGTGCCGCGCAGGTGGCCGAGCACCACCACCGCGCCGGCCTCGGCGCCCGCGGCGAGCAGGTCGGGATCCCGGCCGCCCGACACGTCGTTCACCACGCCCGCGCCTGCCGCGAGCGCCGCGCGGGCCACGGCACCGCGTCGGGTGTCGACGGAGCACACCACGTCCGGCACGGCGCGCGCGAGCCCCTCCAGCACCGGCAGCACGCGGTCCTGCTCCTCCTGCACGCCGGGCGCCTGCGCCCCGGGCCGGGTGGACTCGCCGCCCACGTCCAGCCAGTCCGCCCCCTCCTCCACCAGGGCCACGCCGTGCGCGATGGCGACCTGCGGATCGAGGTAGCGCCCGCCGTCGCTGAAGGAGTCGGGGGTGACGTTCACCACCCCCACCACCCGCGGGCCGCGCGGGCCGAGCCGGCGTGAGGCCGCCCCGAGGATCGGGTGCGGCGCCATCGCCGGGCCCACCTAGACGCCCATCCAGCCCAGGTCGTCGGCCGGCACCACCGGCCCCGCCTCGTCCACCAGCGCCGAGAACTCCTCGTGGTCGAGCGACTCCCGCTCGATGAGGCTCTGGGCCACGCGGTGCAGCACGTGGAGGTTGTGCGTGAGGATCGTGCGGGCCGCCGCGTAGGCCTGGTCGAGGATCTTCTTCACCTCCTCGTCGATCCGGCGAGCGGTGGCCTCGGAGTAGTGCGGCGAGCGCGCGAAGGTGCGGCCGAGGAAGGGCTCGCCGTCGTCGTCGCCCCAGTTCACCGGGCCGAGCTCGTCGCTCATGCCGAGGTTGCACACCATGTGGCGGGCGATGCGCGTGGCCTTGAGCAGGTCGTTGCTCGCCCCGCCGGTGATCTCGTGGAGCGCCACCTCCTCGGCCGCGCGCCCGCCCATCATCATCGACAGCTGCTTGTACATGCCCTGGCGGGTCATCGACAGGCGGTCCTCGCTGGGCAGCGTCCAGGTGACGCCCAGCGCGCGCCCGCGGGGCACGATGGTGATCTTCTGGACCGGGTCGTGCCCGGGCAGGAGGTGGGCGATGAGCGCGTGGCCGGCCTCGTGGTAGGCCGTGGACCGGCGCTCCTCGTCGGGCATCACCAGGCTGCGGCGCTCGGGGCCCATGACGATCTTCTCGCGGGCCTCGAGCAGATCGCCCATGTCGACCTGCTTCTTGTCCATGCGGGCGGCGAGCAGGGCGGCCTCGTTGCAGAGGTTCTCGAGGTCGGCGCCCGAGAAGCCGGGGGTGCCCTTGGCGATGACGCCGAGCTGCACGTCGTCGCCCATCGGGATGCGCCGGGTGTGGATCTCGAGGATGCGCTGGCGCCCCTTCACGTCGGGGTTGGGCACCACGATGCGGCGATCGAAGCGGCCGGGACGCAGCAGCGCCGGATCCAGCACGTCGGGCCGGTTCGTGGCCGCGATGATGATCACGCCCTCGGTGCCCTCGAAGCCGTCCATCTCGACCAGCAGCTGGTTGAGCGTCTGCTCGCGTTCGTCGTGACCACCGCCCATGCCCGCGCCGCGCTGGCGGCCCACCGCGTCGATCTCGTCGATGAAGATGATGCAGGGCGCCTGCTTCTTGCCCTGCTCGAAGAGGTCGCGGACCCGGCTGGCGCCCACGCCCACGAACATCTCGACGAAGTCCGACCCGGAGATCGAGAAGAAGGGCACGCCGGCCTCGCCGGCCACCGCACGGGCCAGCAGGGTCTTGCCGGTGCCCGGGGGACCCATGAGCAGCACGCCCTTGGGGATGCGACCGCCGAGGCGCGTGAACTTCCGCGGGTCCTTGAGGAAGTCGATGATCTCCTCGAGCTCGTCCTTCACCTCGTCGATGCCGGCGACGTCCTCGAAGGTGAAGCGGCGGCTGCCCTCGGTCTGCAGCTTGGCCCGCGACTTCCCGAAGTTCATCGCGCGGCCGTTCGTGCCCTGCAGGTTCCGCATGAACCAGAAGAAGAGCAGCACCACGACGACGAGGGGCAGCACGCCGAAGAGCAGGTTCCAGACGAGATCCTCGTCGCCCGCCTCCTCGAACTTGCGGGGCACCTCGTACTCGTCGAGCAGCGCGAGCATCGGCGCCTGCTCGGTGGGCGAGGTGGTCTCGCGGCGGCCGTCGGTGACCGTGGTGTACCGGACGGCCTGGCCCTTGACCACGACCTCCTTGACCCGGCTCGCCTTCACGTCCTCGACGAAGTCGGAGTAGCCGACGTCCGTGGCGCGCTCCTGACGGGGCGAGATGACCACGAAGGCCGCCACCATCAGCAGCACCACAGCGAAGACGAAGAAGCTGGTCCGGGTGGACTTGTTCATGCGCTCCTGACCTCGGCGGCTCGCCGGATGCCGCGAGTGCGGCGCACGGCAGGGTGTTCTAGCCCGACTGCGACCCCGGGGCCCCCTCGGTCGGGAGCGCCGGAGCCCCCACGATACGCACCCGCGCGCCGTCGACCACCACGCTGACCCTTGGCGACACCTCCACCGTCCCCCGCCCGCGCCGCGCCGCGGCCAGCATCGCGTCCAGCCGGGCCGAGTCCACCTCCCCCAGACGCGCCGCCAGGGCGCGCCGCACCAGGGCCTCCGGCGCGGACGCCACCCACGCGCGCGCCCAGCTCTCGTCGGCGTAGTCCTCCTGCGCGGCCGCCAGCGCCTCCAGCAGGTCCGCGTCGGCCGCCGCGTGGCCCGCGCCCCGCGCGAGCGCCTCGGTCGCCCCGGGCCGCAGCGCCTCCAGCAGCGGCAGCAGCTCCCCGCGCACCCGGTTGCGCAGGTAGCGGGGCGAGGCGTTCGTGGGATCCTCCCGCCAGACCAGGCCCGCGTGGGCCGCCCAGGCCTCCAGCTCCGCCCGACGCACGCCCAGCAGCGGCCGCACCAGGCGCCCCCGCCGCCACGCCATGCCGGCCAGCGCGCGCGTGCCGCCCCCCCGCAGCAGGCCCAGCAGCGAGGTCTCGGCCTGATCGTCGGCGTGGTGCGCCAGCGCCACCACGTCCACGTCGAGCCCGTCGAGGAAGGCGTGGCGGGCACGGCGGCAGGCGTCCTCGGAGGCCCCCTCGCCCAGCGCCTCGCGTCCCCGCCGCAGCGGCAGCTCGAGCGCCTCGGCCAGACCCGCCACGAAGTCCGCGTCGGCCGACGAGCCCGGGCGCGTGCCGTGGTCGAAGGTGGCCACGTGCAGCGCGCCGCGGTGGACGCCGCGCGTGCGCACGAGCAGGTCGAGCAGCACCACGGAGTCGAGACCCCCGCTCACCGCGACGGCCACCCGCGCCCCCGCGGGCCACAGGGCGCGCGCGACGATGCCCTCGGCCACGCGCAGGTGCAGGCCCGGGCTCACCCGAGCACGCCGCTCGACAGCCTCACCAGCGCCTCCCAGTCGTCGGGGACCTCCACGTCGAGCACGGCGCGGTTGCGCTTCGACGCGCCGCAGCGGGTGCAGCGGTAGACGATGACGATCTCGGTGCCCTGCACGATCACGTCCATGGGGTCGAGGCGCCCCTGGCAGGTGCTCGCGCGGTCGCCGGGCACCCGGTCGTCCACGTGCACCGACTTCAGGCAGAAAGGACAGTGATCCCGTGCGGTGCGCCCGGCGCGGGGCACGTCCTTGCCGCACCAGCGGCAGGTGAAGTCCTCGTCGCGGGCCACGGGCGTGGTGCGCACCTGGGCCTCCACCTCCCGGGCCAGCGCGCGCCGCAGCAGGCGCTTGCCGGGCCACCCGAGCGCCTCCTCCGGCAGCTCCACGCCCAGGCGCGCGGCACGGTCCACCAGCGCCTGGCGCAGCGCCTCGTCGCCGTGGCTCTCCAGCCACGCACCCAGCCGCTTGAGGTCCTTGCGACCCCGTGCCGCCTGCACCAGGGCCTCGGCCCGCGCCGCGGCCGGCAGGGTGGCGTCCTCCCAGCTCATGGCGTGGCTCCCCCGTGCTCCGGTTCCACCGCGAGGATGCGCGCGTCACCGTCGAGGCGGCGCACCAGGTCCAGCCCCTCGATCACCCGTCCGAGGCGCACCCACGACCCCGCGAGCTCCGGAGCCGGCGCCACCAGGAGGCTCCAGCGCCCCGGATCGGCAGGGTCCAGCGCGAGGCAGCCCTCCTCCATCGGACGGGCGTCCACCTCGGCGTAGGCCGGCACGCGCTCGGGTGCGTCCGTGTCGGCGACGATCGGCGCTGCGGGCGACGGCGTGCCGACATCGACACCGCCGGGCCCGGTGGCCGTCCACGCCTCCACGCCGCAGGGTGCCCAGGAGGGCTCCAGGAGCACGCGCACGGGCCCCAGGCTGGTGCGCACCGTGGCCACGGAGGGGAGGCTCGCAGGGGCCGCACACGCCGCCGCGACGGGAAGGTCCGCCTGCACGGTACGCAGCGCGGGCGGGGCCGCTGTCCCCGTCAGCACCTCCTCCAGCCAGGCCACGGTGGCGGCATGAGGTGCCCTGCCCTGCGCACGCCGCACCTGCGCCAGCTGACGGGCATCGAGGACGGGACGCGCCTGGGCCAGCGTCCAGGCCACCGCCTGCAGCGTGCGGGGGTCGGGGGCCGTGAGCCGGGCGACGAGGCGCTCCGCGAGGCCATCGAGGGCCACCCCGCGCCGCGCGAGCAGACCGAGGCCCACCGCCGCCGCCGCCCCCTCCGGCCACGGTCGTCCCAGGGCGTCGGCCAGCGGGCCCACGTCCCGCGTGTCGCCCTGACGCCCGAGGGCCCACCACAGGGTGGCACGCTGCCCGGGCGCCTCCACCACCGGCACCAGCGCGCGCAGGGCCGGTGCGCTGCCAGGGGTGGTGGCCAGCCCACCGAGGGCCGCCTCCCGCACCTCGGGGTCGGACAGGCCCGCCAGCAGGGCCAGGCGCTCCGACGCGCGGGGATCCCCGAGGCGCCCCAGCTCCCGGGCCACGAGGGGCAGATCGGCGTCCTCGAAGGGGCCCGCGAGCAGCGACGCCAGATCGCCCCCCCGAGCCGCGCGCACGATCGCGTCGCGCGACAGGCCATCCTGCGCGAGCGCCCACGGACCGAGGAGGAGCAGCCAGGCGAGCATCGCGCCCCGCCTATCCCGCGACCACGTGCACACCGACCCCGAGCGGATACCGGCGGCGGCAGGAGGTGATCATGCGGTGGCTCCGGTGGCTCCTGGCGTCCCTGGGCGTGCTGGCGATCCTCGGCTGCAGCGGGCTCGTCGACGGCCTGGACATGACGGCGGTGCCTCCCCCCTCGCCGTCCTGGGTGGGCACCTGGGAGGGCCCTGGCCTCACGGTACAGATCAGCGCCGACGGCTTCGTCTCCATCGACCACGTCCAGGACGGCCAGACCTCGTCGGTCATGGCCCCGGCGCGCAGCTGGGAGCACGGCATCGAGGTGGGCTTCGCCTCGCTCACCACCACCTGGACGGTGGACGAGGCGCCCTACGAGGTCGAGGGATCCTGGCGCATGGTGGTGCAGGGCGTGCCGCTCCAGCGCACCGGCGACGCGCCCCCCGAGCTGGGTGCAGCCTTCCAGCAGCTGGACGAGGCCCCCCCCGCGCCGGAGCCCGCACCCTGACCGGGAGCGGGGACCGCTCAGGTCTCCTCGGCCACCGCGCGGACGAAGCCGGCACCCCGGTAGACGAGGCCCGTGTAGACCTGCACCAGGTCGGCCCCGGCATCGAGGCGCGCCCGGGCGTCCTCGGTGGTCATGATGCCGCCCACACCGATGAGCGGCAGATCGGCCCGCGCGCGCGCCCGGATGGTGCGGATCAGCGTCAGGGCCCGCTGCGTGAGCGGCGCGCCCGACAGGCCCCCCGTCTCCTGCGCGAGGCGCCCGGTGACCCCCTCGCGGGAGATCGTGGTGTTCGTGGCGACGATGCCGTCGAGGCCGGAGTCGTCCACCGCGCCCAGGGCGTCGTCGAGGTCGGCGTCGTCGAGGTCCGGGGCGAGCTTCACGAAGACCGGCAGCGCGCGCCCCCGTCGCGCCACCTCGGCGTCGCGCGCCCGCACCACCTCGGCGAGCAGCGCGCGCAGCGCCGGCCCCCGTTGCAGCTCCCGGAGCTGCGGCGTGTTCGGCGAGGACACGTTCACGGTGAGGTAGTCGGCCACGTCGCCGAAGACCTCCACCAGCTCGACGTAGTCGCGGGAGGCCTCCTCCAGCGGCGTGTCCTTGTTCTTGCCGATGTTGACGCCCAGCACGGTGCCGTAGGGGCGATCGGCGTCGAGCCGCGCCCGCACCACCCGGGCGCCCTGGCTGGGGAAGCCCATCCGGTTGATGACCGCGCGCTGGTCGCGCAGGCGGAAGACCCGGGGGTGCGGGTTGCCGGGCTGGGGCCGCGGGGTCACCGTGCCCACCTCGACGTGGCCGCAGCCCAGCGCCGCGAAGGCCTTCCAGGCGCGAGCGTCCTTGTCGTACCCGGCGGCCAGCCCCACCCGGTTCGGGAAGCGCAGGCCCGCCAGCTCCACGCCGCGCTCCTGCGCGGGGCCGTAGAGGAAGCGCAGGGCGCGGCGGCCGGGCTCGGTGGCGCCTGCGGTGGCCAGCAGCTGCAGGGCCACGGCGTGCGCCCGCTCGGGCTCGAGCGTGAGCAGGGCCGCCTGGAGGGCCGCATCCATCATGGCGTCACCGTGGACGCGAGGAAGGCGCGGACCTCGGCCACCTGGGCGGGCGCCACGGCGCCGGCGGCCTCCCAGGCCTCGAGGAGCGAGGTGATCGTGGTGACCGCGTGCAGCCGGATGCCCTGGGCCGCGAGGGCCTCGCCCGCACCGCTCTCGCGGTCGACGAGCACCACCAGGTCCTCCACCACCAGACCCGCTGCGCGCAGCGTCTCGGCCGCCTCCAGCGCGCTGGTGCCGCGGGTGGCCAGGTCGTCGATCATCACCACCCGCTGCCCCTCGGCGTGGATGCCCTCCACCGCCTGACGGGTGCCGTGGGCCTTCACGGTGGACCGCGGGTAGACCTGCGGCACGCCCGTGCGCAGCGACACGGCCGTGCCCAGCGGGAGGCCCGCGGTGGGCAGGCCCGCCAGCAGGTCGTGGGGCACGCCCGCGAGCAAGCCGGCGTAGCCCTCGGCCACGGCAGCGAGGAAGGCGGGGTCGCCCACGAGCCGCCGGAGATCCAGGTAGATGGGCGACGACAGGCCGCTCTTCAGCGTGAACCGGCCGAAGCGCACGCACCCCAGGCGCAGCAGGCCCGCGGCCAGCGGATCGAGCGCGGGACTCGGCGACGGGAGGGCCGCACGCGCCTCCCGGATCTGCGCCGCCAGGGCCGAGGCCGCCGCGGCCGGATCGGCCGCCCGCGCGATGCCTCGGGAGCTGTTCACCAGCAGGCCCAGCCCGTCGGCGCGCAGCCCGGCCGCCAGCGTGGCCTCCAGGTCGCCGCCCTGCGCCCCCACCCCCGGCGCGAGGATCCACGCCTGGGGGCTGCGCGCCCGCACGGCGGCGAGCTCGCCCGGCACCGTGGCGCCCACCACGAGGCCGACGTTGCCGCCCTCGCCCCAGCCCGCCGCCAGATCGGCCACCGCCTCGTACACGCGCCGGCCGTCGCCCAGCACCCGGTCCTGCAGCTCGCCGGCCGAGGGGTTGGACGTGCGGCAGAGCACGAAGGCACCGCGCGCGGGATCGTCCACGAAGGGGGCCACCGCGTCGACGCCCATGTAGGCGTTGAGCGTGACGGCGTCGGCGCCGAGCACCTCGTAGGCCGAGCGCGCGTAGGCCTGCGCCGTGGACGCGATGTCGCCGCGCTTCACGTCGAGGATGACCGGCACCTCGTCGGGCACCGCGGCGATGATGTCGGCCAGCGCCTGCACGCCGTCGGGGCCCAGGGCCTCGAAGAAGGCGGCGTTGGGCTTGAAGGCCGCGGCGACGCCGGAGGTGGCCTCCACGATCCGCAGGCCGAAGGACCGGGCCGCCGACGCCGTGGGCTCGGGCAGATCCTGGGGGTGCGGGTCGATGCCCACGCACAGCAGGCTGTCGGTGGCACGACACCGCGCCTCGAGCCTGGCGACGAAGCCGCTCACGCCCGCCCCATCACGAGGGCCAGCAGGGCCATGCGCACGTACATGCCCATGGCGATCTGGCGGAAGTAGGCGGCGCGGGGGTCGGCGTCGCAGGCGGGGTCGATCTCGTCCACCCGGGGCAGCGGGTGCATCACGATGCCCCGCGGCGAGAAGCGCTCCAGCACCGCCGGCGTGATCACGTAGGCGCCCTTCACGGCCTGGTAGTCGGCGGGGTCGGCGAAGCGCTCCTGCTGCACCCGCGTGACGTACAGCACGTCCACGCTGCCCAGCACCTCGTCGAGGTCGCGGTGCTCCGTGAAGGTGACGCCTCCCTCGCGCAGGTCGTCGAGGACCTCGGCGGGCATGGCCAGGGAGGACGGCGAGACCAGGCGGAGGCGGATGTCGAACCACCGGGCGAGGCGCGCGAGGCTGTGCACGGTGCGGCCGTGGCGCAGGTCGCCCACCAGGGCCAGCTCCACGCCGTCGAGGCGGCCGAGCTCCTCACGGATGGTGAACAGGTCGAGCAGGGCCTGGGTGGGGTGCTCGCCCACGCCGTCGCCGGCATTGAGGATGGGCTTGCGGGCCACGGCGGCCGCCCGCGCCGCCGCGCCCACCTCGGGGTGCCGCAGCACCACCAGGTCGGCGTAGCTCTCGAGCACCCGCACGGTGTCCTCCAGCGTCTCGCCCTTCGACACCGAGGAGAACTTCACCTCGTTGATCGCGATGACGCTGCCGCCCAGGCGCTCCATCGCCGCGATGAAGCTCGAAGCGGTGCGCGTGGAGGGCTCGTAGAAGAGGTTGGCGAGCACCTTGCCCTTCAGGAGATCGGTGGTGCCCACGAGGCCCACCATCACCTTCATGTCGTGCGCCACCCGGAACACCCGCTCCAGATCGGCCCGGTCGAACTGCTTGACCGACAGCACGTGACGGCCCGCGAAGCGCTCGTCCCTGGGCTGCCCGAGCGCCGGCACCCCGCCCGCCGATGGGCTGCTCATGCGCCCTCCACGTGGGTGCGCGCTCTAACGGGGGTCCCCGGTCGCAGCCACGCCCGGCGGGCCCTCCGACCACGCTCCGGCCTCCTCGGCGATCATCCACGGCACGCCGTCCACCACCGGGTAGCGCAGGGCGCAGGCAGGACAGGCCAGACCGTCCTCCACGTCGCGCAGCTCTCCACGGCAGGCCGGGCACACGAGGTGGGGACGCACGCGCAGATCGCAGCCGGAGATCGGGTGACGCACGCACACCTCGGACGGGACAGGTGGCCCCGGACGGGTCAGGCCGGTGCTCCCATGCCACCCTCCCCCCTCCACGTCTACCTGGACGCGCTGGTCGCCCACACCGACGGCGCCACCCGCCGGCTGCGCGACCCGGTGCGCTTCGTCCACCGCTACGCCGACCCTCGGGACGCGGAGATCGCGGGCCTCCTCGCCGCAGGCTTCGCGTACGGGCGCGTCGACCTCTTCCTGCCGGTGCTCGAGCGCCTGTTCGACGCCCTGGACGCCGGAGGGGGGCCTCGGGCCTTCGTCGACGGCTTCACGCCGGAGCATGCGGCCCCCTTCCTCGATCTGGTCTACCGGTGGACCCGCGGCGACGACGTGGCCCTGCTGCTGGCCGGCCTGCGCGTCGTGCTCGCCGAGCACGGCACCCTCGAGGCCCTGTTCGCGGGCGCGGGCCCCGTCCGCGACCGCCTGCAGCGCGCCGTCGACACGCTGCGCGCCGGGTGCCTCACGGCGGCCCAGGCCCAGGGGCGCGGGCTCGCCTCCCCCGACGACCTGCCCCGCGGCCTGCGCTACCTGCTCGCCTCGCCCGCCACCGGGTCGGCCTGCAAGCGCTGGCACCTCTTCCTGCGGTGGATGGTGCGTCCGCCCGGCGACGGGGTCGACCTGGGCCTGTGGACGGTGATGGCGCCCGCCGAGCTCCTCGTCCCGGTGGACGTGCACGTGGGGCGCGTGGCGCGCTTCCTGGGCCTCACGCAGCGCCCCGACGCGAGCTGGCGCACCGCGGAGGAGGTCACCGCCTCGCTGCGCGCCTTCGATGCGGCCGACCCCGTGCGCTACGACTTCGCGCTGGCGCACCTGGGCATCTCGGGCGCCTGCCGTGGTCACCGCGACGCCGGGATCTGCCCCGCCTGTCCGCTGGACCCGGTGTGCCGGGCCCCGGCGAAGCGCCCTACTTCACGCCGTTCAGGTCGTTGATCACCTGCTGCGTGAGGTCGACGACGCCGGCCCCCACGTAGATGGTGGTCTCCTTGGGGATGAGCAGCGTGCAGCCCTGCTTGGCGCCCATGGCCTCGGCCACCTTCAGCAGCTTCTCCTCCATGCCGGCGAGGAGCTGGCCGTAGGTCTGCTGCATCTCCTGCTCGGCGTTCATCACGGCGAGCTGGTACTTCTGCTGCTTGGCCATCAGGCCCTTCTCCTGCTCGGCCTTCGCGGCGTCCGACAGGATCATCTTGCGCTGCTCGTAGTCGCCCAGCTCCTTCTCGAGCTCGGTCTGCATCTTCTCGATCTCGGTCTTCTTGCTCGCGTACATGCCCTCGAGGCGATCGCGGGCGGCCTTGCCCTCGTTCGTCTCGTTGAGCGCCGACTGGGCGTCGATGACGCAGAGCTTCACGTCGGCGGCGAGGGCCGGCGTGGCGGCACCGAGGGCGAGCAGGAGGGCGAGGCTGCGGCGCATGAGGGACTCCGAGGCGAGGACGGGCCGGATCAGGTGGCCCCGTGGGGCCGGGGCTCTATCGCCGACGACCGGCGACCGCACGGTGGAACGCCGGAGGTCCCTCGCGGCTTCCCACCGTTCAGCGGTGTGGGAGGAGCGTGGTCGGGCATCGACAGCGTGGTGGTCGGACATCGACACGGAGGCACGGGGGGGCACGGAGGCCGGCACGGAGATCCACGGCTGCGCAGCGGCTCGCCACGTCGGCCGCCTCCCCGAGCCGAGGCGCAAGCCGAGGCCCTCCGCCACGGAGGCTGCCACGGCGCCCCCTTGCTCGCCCGGGCACCCGGTCGGCACCCGCCAGCACGCCCTCCGTGCTCCCCTCCGCGCGCTCCGTGCCTCCGTGTCGTCTCCTCCCCAGGACGCCCCAAGGCTCAGAAGAACGACCCGATCGAGAAGTCGAAGAGCGTGGGCCGCTCGTCCTCCCGGGGCGCCAGGGGGAAGCCCAGCTCGAAGCGCAGCGGACCGATGGGCGACTGCCAGCGCAGGCCGAAGCCCACGCTCGTGCGCAGGTTGAGGGGGTCGATGCCGCCGTTGCCGTAGGCGTCGCCGAAGGCGTTGCCTGCGTCGAAGAAGACCACCGCCTTCAGGCCGGCACTGCGGACGATGGGGGCCTCGATCTCGAGGTTGTTGACCCAGAGCTGGGTGCCGCGGATGCGGATGACGCCGTCGCCGCCCGTGGGGTCGTCGCTGAAGGAGGTGCGCAGCTGCGGGCCCAGCGAGAAGATGGGGTAGCCGCGCACGCTGTTGATGCCGCCCGCACCGAAGCGGTGGTTGAACGGCACGATGTCGCCGTCGGTGCTGAAGAGGAAGCCCAGCGTCGAGTTGAAGCGGAAGACCAGCCAGTCGGAGTTCGGGATGAGGGGCTGGTAGAAGCGGAAGTTGACGTCGATCTCGGCGAAGTTGAAGTCGCCGCCGAGCAGGCTCACGATCTGGTCGTTCGCCCGGAAGCCGCCCGACAGCTGCGCCGCCACCGACGCGTAGATTCCCTGGGTGGGGAAGATGCGGTTGTTCCGGAGATCGGCGATGAGCGACAGGCCCAGCGTGGAGGTGACGCCGTTCTCGAAGAGCTGGCCGCCGAACAGGCGACGCTGGCTGGCGTTGAGCGAGCGCAGGCCGAGGTCCTGCACCTCGTACGACAGCTCGAGCACGATGTTGTCGAGGCGGTCGAGGTAGCGGCCGATGCCCACGCGGGCGCCGCGACGGAACTCGCTGAACTGGAAGCTGCGCTCGATCCAGTAGCCGCTCACCGACAGGCGCCAGCGCGAGTCGAAGAAGTACGGGTCCTCGAACTGCAGGCTGATGTTCTGCTGGCGCTGGCTCCACTGCACGCTGGCGTTCACGGTGAAGCCGAGCCCGAAGATGTTGGACTTCGAGACGCTGCCCTGGATCGAGAAGCCCTCGGCCGTGCCGAAGCCCACGCCCAGGCTGAAGCTGCCGGTGGGCTTCTCCTTGACCCGCACCTTGACGTCCATGACGTCGTCGCCCGAGGGCACCTCGCGGATCTCCACCGTCTCGAACCAGCCGCGCCGCATCAGCTGGAAGCGCGAGGCCTCGAGGAAGCTGCCCCGGTAGAGCTCGCCCTCGCGGATGAGCAGCTCGCGGCGCACCACCTTGTCGATGGTGGGGTCGTTGCCCTCGATGTCGATGCGCCCGATGCGGTAGCGGCTGCCGCGGTCCACCAGGAAGCGGATGTCGACCGTGCGCGTCTCGGGATCGGGCAGGGTCTGGGCGAGCACGTTCACCGTGGCGTAGCCGCGGTCCTTGTAGAGGCGCTCGATGGCCCCGCGCACCTGCTCGCGGGTGGACAGCTTGAAGGTCTCGCCCGGCTCCAGCTTCGGCCCGTTGCGGCGCTTGCGCATCCACGGCGCGGCCTTCTTGCCCACGCTCTCGCGGAACTGGACCTGCTGGACGTCCTCCACCTTGCGGCCGTCGGCCACCTCGAGGACCGTGGCCTCGGCGAGGCCCTCCTCGGGCAGGAAGTCGCCGGTCGCCGAGACCTCCCCGATGTCGTACTGGGGGCCCTCGTCGATGTGGTAGCTGACGTAGATGAAGCGCTTGTCGGGCGACAGGTAGACCTTGGGCGGGTCCACCGTGACCTCGACGTAGCCCTCCTCGAAGTAGATCTGCTGGACGACCGCCTGGCTGTCCTCCACCGCGAAGCGGTCGAAGCGTCCGCGGTTGGTGAAGATCCAGGGCAGCGGACCCGCCTCGCTCACGCTGCCGAAGCGGTGCAGCATCTTCTTGAGCTTGGCGTCGGCGATGTTCTCGTTGCCCACCAGCTCGATGCGCTGGATGAGCACCTTGCGGTTCTCGACGATGTGGAAGACCACCTCCACGCGCCCGGGACCCAGCTCCACGATCTCGGGGGTGATCTCCGCCAGGTAGAAGCCCTTCTCGACGTAGGCGTCGCGCAGGCGCTGCACCGACAGCTGCACCTTGCTCTCGTTGAGCACGCCGAAGGACTTCACGTCGATCTTCTCGCGGAGGTCCTCCTCCTTGATCTTCTTCGACCCGTCGATGCGCACGTCGATGACGGCGGGCTTCTCCTTCACCTCGAAGACGAGGCGCACGGTGCCGTCGTCGCGCAGGTCGCGCAGCACCTTCACGTCCTCGAAGAAGCCCGTGCCGTGCACGGCGATGACGTCCCGGCGCAGGCGCTCGCGCGTGATGCGGTCGCCCACCCGCAGGCCGATGTCGTCGAGGA